>NZ_CP031700.1:0-1211846 GCF_008807015.1 Neisseria zalophi
ATTTGTTTTCCCGTAGGGCTATCCAAACACGCGGATTCAGGTTAGGATTTCCCATTACTTAGTATCAATTATAAGGATTTCAGAGATGACTATTTTATCGGACGTTAAAGCATTGGGCCAACAAATCTGGCTCGACAACCTGTCTCGCTCACTGATTCAGAGTGGTGAACTTGCAAAAATGTTGCAACAAGGGGTGTGCGGTGTTACATCCAACCCTGCTATTTTCCAAAAAGCTTTTGCGGGCGACACCCTTTACGCCGACGAAATCGCCAAGCTGAAACAACAAGACCTTGCCCCCAAACAACGTTACGAAACACTGGCGATTGCCGATGTTCAAGCCGCCTGCGACGTCTGCCTGCCCGAATTTGAATCGACCGGCGGCAAAACCGGCTTTGTCAGCCTTGAAGTCGCGCCCGATTTATCACACGACACCGAAGGCACCGTTGCCGAAGCCAAACGCCTGCACGCCGCCATCAACCGCAAAAACGTGATGATTAAAGTGCCGACTACCGACGAAGGCATAAAAGCGCTAACCCAACTGGTTGCCGACGGCATCAGTATCAACCTAACCTTAATCTTTTCACGCCGGCAAACCTTAAAGGCCTATGAAGCCTATGTTGCCGGAATCGAAAGCCGTCTGAAAGCCGGTTTACCGGTTGACAATATCCAAGTTGTGGCCAGCTTTTTCCTTTCCCGCATCGACCATGCCATTGATACCACCCTACCAGCACACCTGCAAGGCAAAATCGCCATTGCTTTGGCCAAAACCGCCTATCGCGACTGGCAAAACTTTTTCGGCAGCGAGCGTTTCAAAGCACTCGAAGCACAAGGTGCCAACCCCGTACAACTATTATGGGCATCTACCGGCGTGAAAAACCCCAGCTATCCCGACACACTCTATGTAGACAGCCTAATCGGCCCCAACACCGTCAATACCGTCCCCGATGCCACATTAAAAGCCTTTATCGACCACGGCACGGCAGCACAAACGTTAACGCAAGATGTTGAAACCGCCGAAGCACAACTGGCCGAAACTGAAAAACTAGGCGTCGACCTAGAAGCACTTGCCGCCCGATTGCAGGAAGACGGTTTAAAACAGTTTGAAGATGCATTTGACAAACTTTTAGAACCATTAAAGTAACTGTTTAATTCTTTTGATTAAAATAAATAAGCCGTCTGAAAACCTTTCAGACGGCCTTTTATATCTTTAGAAAGCAACCGGTTAAACTACACCTTGCGCCAGCATAGCATCGGCCACTTTCTTAAAGCCGGCAATATTGGCGCCGTTCAGATAGTTGATAAAGTCGCCTTCTTTGCCATTGGCCACACAGTTTTCATGGATATTTTCCATAATACCGAAGAGTCTTCTATCTACTTCTTCACGGCTCCAAGACAGACGGATGTGGTTTTGGCTCATTTCCAAGCCTGAAGTAGCTACACCGCCGGCATTGGATGCTTTACCCGGAGAAAACAGGATTTTTGCATCAATAAAGGCCTCAATTGCTCCTAATGTAGAAGGCATATTGGCACCCTCCGCCACACAGAAGCAACCGTTAGACAGCAGTGTTTTAGCATCTGATTCATCCAGCTCGTTTTGCGTTGCGCAAGGCAGTGCCACATCGCAAGCCACACCCCAAGGTTTTTTATCGGCAAAATATTGTAGGTCTTGCTCTTGTGCATATACGGATAAGCGTTCGCGGCGAACTTCTTTCAATTCGATTAATGCAGCCAAATGCGCTTCGGTCATGCCGCTGTCGGGGAAGAGTACGAAACCGTTGGAATCGGAAACGGTTAATACTTTCGCGCCCAACTGAATCGCTTTTTCAGCCGCATACTGGGCAACATTACCGGAACCGGAAATCAGTACCCGCTTCGCCCCCATGCTGTTGCCTCTGGTTTTCAACATGTTGTCGGCAAAATAAACAGTTCCGTAGCCGGTTGCTTCCGGGCGGATTAGACTACCGCCGTAGTTCAAACCTTTACCGGTCAACACGGAAGTAAACTGATTGCTCAAACGTTTGTATTGCCCAAATAGGAAGCCGATTTCACGACCGCCGACACCGATATCGCCGGCCGGCACGTCGGTATCGGCACCGATATGGCGGTAAAGTTCGCTCATGAATGATTGGCAAAAACGCATCACTTCGGCATCGCTCTTGCCTTTAGGATCAAAATCAGAACCGCCTTTACCACCGCCCATCGGCAATGTGGTCAGTGCGTTTTTAAATACTTGCTCGAATGCCAAAAACTTCAATACGCCCAAGTCGACCGTCGGGTGAAAACGCAAGCCGCCTTTATAAGGGCCGATAGCCGAAGACATTTGTACGCGGAAACCACGGTTTACCTGTACTTCGCCTTTATCATCCACCCAGGGCACGCGGAACATCACTACACGTTCCGGCTCTACTAGGCGTTCCAACAAATTATATTGGGTATACTTCGGATTTTTTGCCAAAAAGGGCGCCAAGCTGCCGAATACTTCTTCTACGGCTTGGTGGAAAACAGGCTGATTGGGGTCGCGCTGTTTGATTTTTTCAAAAAGGTCATTGAGATTAGCAGACATAACATACGCTCCAAAAAGTAGTGGCAATTAAATTTACTTAACAAGCAAATAAAATAAATTTTAGAGTGGGAAATATAACCCTGTTCCTACTTCTTGCCAAGCTGAAATTGTTAACATTTTTCGTTTTCAGTTATTTTATTTTTCAACTTTAACACTATAATTTTTTTATTTTTAAATTTTAATTTCACATAATTTATAAAAAATAAAATTAAACATTATTTGATAGAAATTGAATTAGCAAATTTTGTTATTTTTAATTTTTTTTGCGGTTTTTAATACCATACACCATGCCCTTCCAAACACTATCCGCCAAACTGACTTAATACGGCAACTAAATGTTACAATAGCGGCTTTCAAAAGCCATCACCATCAATCTATTTTTATTATAAGGATACTTAATGAAGGCCTATCTCGACCTGATGCGCCATGTACTCGAACACGGTGCCGATAAATCCGACCGTACCGGTACGGGTACCCGTTCCGTATTCGGTTATCAGATGCGCTTCGATTTGCGGGAAGGTTTTCCGCTACTAACCACCAAAAAACTACATCTGCGTTCGATTATCCACGAGCTGCTTTGGTTTCTCAAAGGTGACACCAATATCCAATATTTAAAAGACAATCAAGTGTCTATTTGGGACGAATGGGCAGACGAAAACGGCAATTTAGGCCCGGTTTACGGCTATCAATGGCGCAGTTGGCCCGCTCCCGACGGCAGACACATCGACCAAATCGCCAACGTCATCCAACAAATTAAAAACAATCCCGACAGCCGCCGCTTAATGGTTTCGGCATGGAATCCGGCCTTAATTGAAGAAATGGCGCTTCCGCCCTGTCATGCCCTGTTTCAATTTTATGTTGTCAACGGCCAGCTTTCCTGCCAGCTTTACCAACGCAGTGCCGATATTTTTCTGGGCGTGCCGTTTAATATCGCCAGCTACGCCTTGCTAACCATGATGGTTGCCCAAGTGTGCGGTTTGGAAGCGGGTGAGTTTATCCATACCTTCGGCGATGCCCATCTATACAGCAACCATTTCGAGCAAGCCGAACTGCAATTAAGCCGTACCCCGCGCGCGCTGCCGAAAATGAAAATCAACCCGGAAGTGACCGATTTATTCTCGTTCCGCTTTGAGGATTTCGAGCTGACGGATTACGACCCTCATCCGCATATTAAAGCCCCAGTAGCGGTATAATGCCATCTTATTATTTATAAATTAATAAACCTTAGAGGCCGTCTGAAACAATTATTCATTTCAGACGGCCTCTTATCTGATTTCGGTTTCATTACAAAATAATTTCAGTTATATTCAGGCATCTGAAAATAGGAGGCCATTATGTCGTTTTCCCCGTTCCGTTTTTCCGCTTATGCCGTTGCCGCTATCCTGCTTACCGCATGCGGCCAATCATCCGACAACCCGCAACAATCGGCGGGAACACAGCAGCCTTCCGCCTCTATCGTTACCCGAAATAACGTTACCGAACCGCAGTCTCTCGACCCCCATCAGATTACCGGCGTGCCCGAAATCAATATTGTGCGCGACCTATTGGAAGGATTGGTAGAAACCGATGAAACGGGTGCCATTATTCCGGCCGTTGCCGAATCATGGGAAAGCGCCGACAATAAAATATGGACTTTCAAACTGCGCCCCGATGCCCGCTGGAGCAACGGCGATCCCGTTACCGCCGAAGATTTTGTTTATAGTTGGCGGCGTTTGGTTGATCCGAAAACTGCATCCCAATATGCTTCTTATCTTCAGGCGGCCAAAATAGCGAATATAGACGATATTCTCGATGGTAAAAAACCGGCCGACAGCTTAGGCGTTAAAGCCGTTGATCCGCATACTTTGCAAATCACCCTCACCGCCGCCGTGCCCTATTTCCCCCAAATGCTCTATCACGCCGCCACCAAGCCGGTACACCGTGCAACCGTGGAAAAATACGGTGTCAAATGGACACAGCCCGAAAACTTTGTCGGCAACGGCGCCTATGTGATGGACAAATGGGTGGTCAACGAACGTATCGAACTGGTGAAAAATCCCCAATACCGCGATGCCGATCATGTCAAAATTGAAAGAGTGGTATTTGTACCGATCGGTTCGCAAACCGATGATGTTGCCCGCTATGAAGCCGGCGAAATCGATATTACCGATGCCCTGCCGCCTGAAATGTATGCCGGCTTGCAAGAAAAATATCCGCAGCAACTCAAGCGCAGCCCGTATTTATGTACCTACTATTTTGAAATCAACAACCAAAAGCCGCCTTTTGACGACGTGCGCGTCCGCAAAGCCTTATCGCTGGCACTCGACCGCGACATCATTGCCTCCAAAGTACTCGGGCGCGGTGAAGAAGCCGCCTACAACCTGACCCGCGTCGGCACTAGCGGCTTTGTGCCTTATGATCCCGAATGGCGCAAACTCGCTTATCCAGCTCGCGTTACCGAAGCCAAAAAGCTATTAGCCGAAGCCGGGTATGATGAAAACCACCCGCTCACGTTTAATTTCCTTTACAACACTTCCGAACAGCACAAAAAAATCTCCATTGCCGCCGCCTCAATGTGGCAGCAGGCATTCGGTTTTGTGAAAGTCAATCTCGAAAACCAAGAATGGAAAACCTATCTCGACAACCGGCGCAGCGGCAACTATCAAATCGCCCGCGCCTCTTGGTGCGGCGACTACAACGAACCGTCCACCTTCTTAAACACCCTGCAATCGGACAACAGCAGCAACCGCGCTTTCTATAAAAATCCCGAATACGACGCCCTACTCGCACAAACCCTGCAAGCGGGCATCAGCGACCAACAACGTGCCGAATACTATACGCAGGCCGAAGTCTTAATCGACCGCGACACCGCCATTATTCCCGTTTACGGTTATGTCAACTCGCGCTTGGTCAAACCACGCATCGGCGGATATTCGGATAAAGACGTATTAAACGAACTGCCCAGCAAGCGCTTGTTTATCCAACCATAACGCTTTATTTTCAAATAAAAGGCCGTCTGAAATATCACCTTTCAGACGGCCTTCTACTTCTTTAATGGTTAGAACGATAGTGCAAGCCGTCTGAAAACCCATCAAGCCCTATCCGTTATTTCCCTTTCGAAAGCCGGCATTTCTTTGTTATAGTGCATACCGCTTTGTTTTTCAGACGGCCCTATCACTATGAATGCCAACGACTTCACCCTTTATCTGATACTCACCGCCATTGCCGCCTTATTGTTCGGCATATTATTGACTTGGCTGATATTACGCAGCAAACACCGCAACGAGCGAAACCACCTAAATCAGCAATTAACCGAACGCACTCGCCAATATGAAACCGCCACGCAACAGCATACCGAAGCCGAGCATGCCTTAACCGAATTGCAACAACAGTTTCAGACGGCCCAAACCCATCTGGCCGCCTCCGAAACCCGCAACCGCCAAATCGAACCTTTGCAAAACGAACTGGCGCAAAGCCGGCACCACCAACAAGAAACGCAAGACAAACTTCAAGAAATCCACAGCCGTTTGGCCGCCGCACAGCAACACATCAACAGCCTGCAAGAGCGCGAACAAGAATTAGGCCGTTTGAAAGAAGACTATCAAGAATTGCAACAACAACTGGCCGACACCCGTATCCGCAACGAACGCCTGCACACCCAAATCGATCAGGAACGCGCCGCCCAACAGGAAAAAATCGAACTGCTGACCGAAGCCCGCCAAAGCATGACCGACCAATTCCAAAACCTGGCCAACAGCATTCTCGAAGAAAAAACCAAACGCTTCACCGAGCACAATACCGAAAGCATCCACCGCCTGCTCACTCCACTCAACGAACGCATGGGCAAATTCAGCGAATTGGTACAAACCACCTACGAAAAAGAAGCCAAAGAGCGGCTAACTCTTGAAAACGAGCTCAAGCGCCTGCAAACCCTCAACACCCAACTGCATACCGATGCCAAAGCCCTCACCGACGCACTCACCGGCGTACAAAACAAAACACAAGGCAACTGGGGGGAAATGGTATTGGAAACCGTTTTGGAAAACTCAGGCCTCACCAAAGGCCGGGAATACATTGTCCAAGCCGCCGGTACGCGTCGCGAAGAAGATGGCAGCACCCGCCGCCTGCAACCCGACGTTTTGGTCAACCTGCCCGATAACAAACAAATCATTATCGACAGCAAAGTATCGCTTACCGCTTATGTGCGCTACACACAGGCACAAACACCGGCCGAAGCCGAACGCGAATTGGCCGCCCATATCGCCAGCGTACGGGCGCACGTGAAAAGCCTGTCGCTGAAACAATATAACGATATAGAAGGCGTGAACACATTGGATTTTGTCTTCATGTTTATTCCGGTCGAGCCTGCCTATCTGCTCGCCCTGCAACACGACGACACCCTCTTCCAAGAATGCTTCGACAAACGCATTATGCCCGTCGGCCCCAGCACCCTGCTGGCCACCCTGCGTACAGTTGCCAATATCTGGCGCAACGAGCAACAAAACCAAAATGCCCTCACCATCGCCGAAGAAGGCGGCAAACTCTACGATAAATTCGTCGGCTTTATCTCTACCCTAGAAAACGTCGGCAAAAATATCGAACAGGCACATACCCATTACCAATCGGCTTTCAAACAGCTTTCCGAAGGCCGCGGCAATCTGGTTAACCGTGCCGAAAAACTGCGTAAGTTAGGGATAAAAGCCAGTAAACAACTGGAAAAAAGTTTGGCTGAAAAAGCCGCCGAAGAAGCCTTGAACCTACCCGAGTCTCCGAACGACAATCAAGAAGACAATACAGCCGTATAGGGCATCAGGCTGTATCTATTTAGGTTGCACGCGATTAATCGGCCTATAAAACATACCGTAAAATTCAATTTTCCAACCCTAATCTTTTTCAGACGGCCTTTTACTTGCTTTAATGTTAAAATACCACTTTTAAAAGCCGTCTGAAAAAGATATATCCATGCAAGAGCTCTCTCCAGAAATCCAAACCCGTGCCGCCAAAATCAAACTCCTGATTATGGACGTAGACGGCGTGTTAACTGACGGACGTATTTTTATCCGTGACAACGGTGAAGAAATCAAATCATTCCACACCCTCGACGGGCACGGCCTGAAAATGTTACAGGCCAGCGGCGTTCAGACGGCCATTATTACCGGCCGTGATGCCCCTTCGGTCGGCGTACGCGTGAAGCAACTCGGCATCCGCCACTACTACAAAGGCATTCATGACAAACGTGCCGCCTATGCCGACTTATGCGCACAAGCCGGCGTCAGCGAACAAGAATGTGCCTTTATCGGTGATGACGTGGTTGATCTGCCGGTGATGGTGCGCTGCGGTTTACCTGTGGCCGTTCCCGAAGCACATTGGTTTACCTTGCAACACGCAGCCTATGTCACGCAAAAGAGTGCCGGGAAAGGTGCTGTTCGCGAATTGTGTGACCTGATTATGCAGGCACAAGGCAACTTGGAAAATGCTTTGCAGGAGTATATAAAATGATGAAATGGCGGCACGGCTTGCTGTTTCCCTTAATCCTAGCCATTTGTCTAGGCGGCCTTTCCGCATGGCTCGGGCGCATCAGCGAAGTCGATATTGAAGAGGTTGAACTCAATCCCAACGAACCTCAATACGCCATGTCCGGTATTGATGGCAAAAGGTTTGACGAACAAGGCCGTCTGAAAGAAAATTTAAATGCCAAAGCCGCTTGGCAATTACCTAAAAGCAACGAAGTAACCTTTGAAAAACCGCAACTTGTACTCTACGACAACGGTAAATTGCTTTACAAAGTGGAAAGCAACAAAGCCGGCTACAACACCGAAAACCGCACGGTTACCTTTAAAGAAAATGTTATATTAACCAAAACCGCAGAAGCAGAACGCCCTGCCGGCATTTTAAAAACCAGCAACCTAATCGTAGATACGCAAACAAAAATTGCCGAAACCAAAGCACCGGTTGAATACCGCTACGGCGAATCCTACGGCACAGCAAACGGCTTGGTTTATGATTACAATAAAGGCTTCCTGAACCTGCCCTCCCGAGTGAAAGCGATTATTTATGATCCCAAAAATATTTAATATTGCCCTTCTTACCGCCGTACTTGCTGTGCCGGTCTCCGCATTCGCACTGGAAAGCGACCGCAAACAACCTATTCAGATCGAAGCCGACCAAGGGTCACTTGATCAGGCCAATCAGGTTACTACTTTCAGCGGCAATGTGATTATCAAGCAAGGAACGTTACATATTAATGCCGGCAGCGTGCGCGTATCACGCAACAGTAAGGGCGAACAAACCATATCGGCTGACGGTCGGCCTGTCCGCTTTGGACAAACTTTAGATGGCGGAAAAGGTACGGTAAACGGCCAAGCAAACAAAGTAGAATATGCATCTGCCACCAATATCGTAAAACTGATAGGTAACGCTAAAGTACAACGCGGTGGCGACAGTGCTGAAGGTGCCGCCATCACCTACAATACTCGTACTGAAGTCTACACTGTGAACGGCAGTAAAGCAGCGGGAATGAGTGGTAACCGACGTGTTACCGTCGTCATACAACCTTCCGCTAAATAATATTTACTGGCCGTCTGAAAACGACAAATCCATTTCAGACGGCCTATCATTATCCTTAATTGAAAACACATCGGCCATCTAAAGCACATCGAGACAAATATATTCAAACACTCGTATTTATTTTATTAATATACAAATCTTCACAAACATTAAATAAATATTTTCAAAAGTTATTAAAATAAATTACAATAGTAATCATAGTTAAAGAGTACCTCATGACCCAAAGCTGTTTAAACGTACAAAACCTACAAAAAAGCTTCAAAAAACGCCAAGTGGTGAAAAATTTTTCACTAGAAATTAAAAGTGGAGAGGTTGTCGGCCTGCTCGGCCCCAACGGAGCAGGTAAAACCACCAGCTTTTATATGATTGTAGGCTTGATTGCAGCCGATGCTGGCAGTGTAACGCTTGATGGGCAAGAAATACGCCATCTGCCAATACACGAACGTGCCCGTTTGGGACTTGGCTATTTGCCGCAGGAAGCATCGATTTTCCGAAAAATGACGGTAGAGCAAAATATCCGTGCTATTTTGGAAATCAGCCTCAAAGATAAAAATAAAATTGATGCCGAATTAGAAAAACTACTGGCTGATCTAAATATTGAACGACTCCGCAACAATCCAGCCCCATCTCTTTCAGGTGGTGAACGCCGCAGGGTCGAAATAGCCCGTGTATTAGCCATGCAGCCACGCTTTATTTTGCTTGACGAACCGTTTGCAGGTGTCGACCCCATTGCCGTCATTGATATTCAAAAAATTATCGAATTCCTTAAAACACGAGGTATAGGTGTGTTAATTACCGACCATAACGTACGTGAAACCTTAAGAATTTGTGATCGTGGTTATATTATTAGTGAAGGTGCCGTACTCGCTTCCGGTCATCCTGAAGAATTAGTTGGTAACGAGCAGGTAAGAGCTGTTTATTTAGGAGAGAATTTCAATTATTAATTATCTAATCAAAACTTACCTAAAATATAAGTATTTAAAAATAAACAATTTATAATAAAAATTACAAGATATTGAATTAAATTTAAAGGGTAAAATATAAAATAAATACATAGGTTTACTTTCCTATTCATATCTTCTGAAATATCCTCTGCTTTATCCGAGATTTATTCTATTTTGCCCTAAATTGCGGTGCACTTACTCACGAAACTAAAAATTATGAGCCAAAACTTAGGATTAAAACTCAAGCAAACCCAACAGCTGAACCAACAGCTGCAACAATCACTGCGTATTCTGCAAATGTCAGGGTTGGAGCTGGATCGGGAAGTTGAAGACTGGCTACAAGATAATCCTCTTTTAGAACGAGTGGAAGACAACGAACCCTCAGATGTTCAACAAAACCACTTATCTGCAGCTTTACCTACAAGTTCTGGAATTGGTGGAGAGGATGCAGAAGATATCTGGGCAACCATTGCCGAAAAAGACAATTTTAACGACTATTTGCATAAACAAGTGTGCGAGCATCCATTAAGTGAAGCAGAAGCAGCCAGAATACATATCCTCATCGACTTTTTAGACGATCAAGGCTATCTTACCGACAGCCTTGATGAAGTACTTGATCACACACCTTTAGAATGGATGTTGGAAGAAACCGACATGCATGAAGCATTGGATATTCTACAAACATTCGATCCCCCCGGTGTTGGAGCAAGTAATCTTACCGAATCCATGCTATTACAATTGATGCGACTGCCCGCCTCCCCTGCCCGCCAACTTGCGGCTAAAACTGCTCAGCTTCATTTAGATGATTTAAGCCGCAGCCGGCAACAAAATATAACCAAAATGCGCAAATGGTTTCCCGATATCGATATCGATACCATTCAGACGGCCTTAGATTTAATGACCAACCTCAACCCCTACCCTGCATACGGATTCTCCTCTACCGAACCAACACACTATATACAACCGGATATTATTGTTAAAGAAAATAAAAATGGTTGGAGTATAAGTAGCAATGAAAAAATCTGGCCCAAAGTAAAATTAAATAATGAATATTGCGACCTACTAAAAGAAGTCGGAGAAATCAGCCCCGAATGGAAAGAAAAGCTTCAAGAAGCCCGTCAAAAAATAGACAGTTTAGCACTACGTAAGAGTACTGTTTTGCGTTTAGCAGAATATATTGTAGCAAAACAAGAAGATTTTTTTATCTTTGGAGAAATCGGCCTTACCCCCATGTTAATAAAAGATGCTGCTGCCGAGCTTGGTGTTGCTGAAAGTACAGTATCACGCGCCGTAAATCATAAATATTTGTCTTGCCCGCGCGGAGTGTTTGCGCTACGCTATTTCTTCACACAAGCGGTTTCATCAGGAGATGGAGAGGGCGTCAGCCAAAGTGCTGTAAAAGCCATGATTGCCAAATTAGTCGAAACAGAAGACAAAAGTAAGCCACATTCTGATGAAGCTTTAAGCCAACTATTAAAACAACAAGGCATAGAAATTGCCAGGCGTACGGTTGCCAAATATCGTGAATCATTAAATATTCCAGGGGCACACCAAAGGAAACCTTAATCTAATTAAATATATAAGTCTTCCCAACAAAGAGAACTCTGTCTTTTCAGACGGCTTATGTACAAAAATCAACTTAATAAGATTTCCCCACCACCTATATATCACAGGTGGTACAACCTAACTGAAGGAGTAACGCCATGAATTTAAAAATTAACGGTTTGAATTTTGAAGTAACCGAAGCCATTAAAAATCATGTAACCGGCAAATTAGAACGTATAAACCGCCATGCCGCCAATGTAATTTCTGTCGTTATCACCTTATCGGTAGAAAAACTAAATAATCAAGCAGAAGCCGATGTTCATTTGGCAGGTAAAGATTTACATATACAAACCGTTGAATCTGATATGTATGCTGCGATTGACATTTTGATGGATAAAGTAGACCGAGCTATCTTAAAACATAAAGGCAAAAGTAGTGATGTACGTTCCACGGTTAAACCTCAACCCATAGATGAATAATACCCACTAATCATTAAAGTAAAAAAAATTCATTCGGTTTTAATAATAGATAGTTTATTATGCAAGTTATGCCCCCTTTGGGGGCATAAGTATTTTACTGCCGGTATTTCGTAAACTAAATGGCGGCTATATTTACTTTTTCAGAGCGGGTTTGGCTTTTTTATTGGCATTGTCGGCATTATCGGCGGTAACGGCCTCTTCGCGTACCTTCGCTAAAATACCGTCGCCAATCCCCTTCACATTCTTCAACTCTGCCACCGACTTAAAGGCACCATTCTCATCACGGTAGGCCACAATCGCCGCCGCCTTCGAGGGCCCGATACCCGGCAGCTCGGCCAACTCCTCCGCCCCCGCCGTATTGATATTCACCGCTGCCGCAGCCATCGTCACCGATAGCGCCGCCCAGATGCCCAACAAATAACGCTTCATCACTGCTCCTTTGTCGTTGTGTATAAGATACCGTCTTCTTCCCAGACAGCAGCCCCATCATAAAGCAGCATACAAGTATTAACAATTATTATCACTGCATTTATCATATCTGTTGTCATGACGTCACAATAAGTATTTGTAATATATCTCTGTAAAAAGCAAAAACCCCTGATAGTATTCTATCAGGGGTTCGGTATAAGTGTCTGGCAGTGACCTACTTTCACATGGGTATCCACACTATCATCGGCGCTGAGTCGTTTCACGGTCCTGTTCGGGATGGGAAGGCGTGGGACCAACTCGCTATGGCCGCCAGACTAAACTGTCAAATCGGTAAAGCCGTTTTTATTTCAATCAACTGTTTCGGTAATGTTTGTATCGTATCCTTTTGAAGGATACAGTAAGCTTTCATCTGAAGTTCTTCAAATGATAGAGTCAAGCCTCACGAGCAATTAGTACAGGTTAGCTCCACGTGTTACCACGCTTCCACACCCTGCCTATCAACGTCCTGGTCTCGAACGACTCTTTAGTGCGGTTAAACCGCAAGGGAAGTCTCATCTTCAGGCGAGTTTCGCGCTTAGATGCCTTCAGCGCTTATCTCTTCCGAACTTAGCTACCCGGCAATGCGACTGGCGTCACAACCGGTACACCAGAGGTTCGTCCACTCCGGTCCTCTCGTACTAGGAGCAGCCCCCGTCAAACTTCCAACGCCCACTGCAGATAGGGACCAAACTGTCTCACGACGTTTTAAACCCAGCTCACGTACCACTTTAAATGGCGAACAGCCATACCCTTGGGACCGACTACAGCCCCAGGATGTGATGAGCCGACATCGAGGTGCCAAACTCCGCCGTCGATATGAACTCTTGGGCGGAATCAGCCTGTTATCCCCGGAGTACCTTTTATCCGTTGAGCGATGGCCCTTCCATACAGAACCACCGGATCACTATGTCCTGCTTTCGCACCTGCTCGACTTGTCGGTCTCGCAGTTAAGCTACCTTTTGCCATTGCACTATCAGTCCGATTTCCGACCGGACCTAGGTAACCTTCGAACTCCTCCGTTACTCTTTGGGAGGAGACCGCCCCAGTCAAACTGCCTACCATGCACGGTCCCCGACCCGGATTACGGGCCTGGGTTAGAACCTCAAAGACACCAGGGTGGTATTTCAAGGACGGCTCCACAGAAACTAGCGTCTCTGCTTCAAAGCCTCCCACCTATCCTACACAAGTGACTTCAAAGTCCAATGCAAAGCTACAGTAAAGGTTCACGGGGTCTTTCCGTCTAGCAGCGGGGAGATTGCATCTTCACAACCATTTCAACTTCGCTGAGTCTCGGGAGGAGACAGTGTGGCCATCGTTACGCCATTCGTGCGGGTCGGAACTTACCCGACAAGGAATTTCGCTACCTTAGGACCGTTATAGTTACGGCCGCCGTTTACTGGGGCTTCGATCCGATGCTCTCACATCTTCAATTAACCTTCCAGCACCGGGCAGGCGTCACACCCTATACGTCCACTTTCGTGTTAGCAGAGTGCTGTGTTTTTAATAAACAGTCGCAGCCACCGATTCTCTGCGACCCTCCAATGCTTACAGAGCAAGTCTTTCACATCGAAGGGCATACCTTCTCCCGAAGTTACGGTATCAATTTGCCGAGTTCCTTCTCCCGAGTTCTCTCAAGCGCCTTAGAATTCTCATCCTGCCCACCTGTGTCGGTTTGCGGTACGGTTCAATTCAAACTGAAGCTTAGTGGCTTTTCCTGGAAGCGTGGTATCGGTTACTTCTTGTCCGTAGACAATCGTTATCGCTTCTCGGTGTTATGAAAGTCCGGATTTGCCTAAACTTTCCACCTACCGGCTTGAACAAGCTATTCCAACAGCTTGCTAACCTAACCTTCTCCGTCCCCACATCGCATTTGAATCAAGTACGGGAATATTAACCCGTTTCCCATCGACTACGCATTTCTGCCTCGCCTTAGGGGCCGACTCACCCTACGCCGATGAACGTTGCGTAGGAAACCTTGGGCTTTCGGCGAGCGGGCTTTTCACCCGCTTTATCGCTACTCATGTCAACATTCGCACTTCTGATACCTCCAGCAACCTTCTCAAGTCACCTTCTTCGGCCTACAGAACGCTCCCCTACCATGCATGCAAGCATGCATCCGCAGCTTCGGTTACAGATTTGAGCCCCGTTACATCTTCCGCGCAGGACGACTCGACCAGTGAGCTATTACGCTTTCTTTAAATGATGGCTGCTTCTAAGCCAACATCCTGGCTGTCTGGGCCTTCCCACTTCGTTTACCACTTAATCTGTCATTTGGGACCTTAGCTGGCGGTCTGGGTTGTTTCCCTTTCGACAACGGACGTTAGCACCCGCTGTCTGTCTCCCATGATTGCACTTTCCGGTATTCTTAGTTTGCCATGGGTTGGTAAGTCGCAATGACCCCCTAGCCATAACAGTGCTTTACCCCCGGAAGTGATACATGAGGCACTACCTAAATAGTTTTCGGGGAGAACCAGCTATCTCCGAGTTTGTTTAGCCTTTCACCCCTATCCACAGCTCATCCCCGCATTTTGCAACATGCGTGGGTTCGGACCTCCAGTGCGTGTTACCGCACCTTCATCCTGGCCATGGATAGATCACTCGGTTTCGGGTCTACACCCAGCAACTAGACGCCCTATTAAGACTCGGTTTCCCTACGCCTCCCCTATCCGGTTAAGCTCGCTACTGAATGTAAGTCGTTGACCCATTATACAAAAGGTACGCAGTCACACCTAAAGGTGCTCCCACTGTTTGTATGCATCAGGTTTCAGGTTCTATTTCACTCCCCTCCCGGGGTTCTTTTCGCCTTTCCCTCACGGTACTGGTTCACTATCGGTCGATGATGAGTATTTAGCCTTGGAGGATGGTCCCCCCATATTCAGACAGGATTTCACGTGTCCCGCCCTACTTGTCGTATATTTAGTACCACCAATGAAATTTCGAATACGGGGCTGTCACCCACTATGGCCAAGCTTCCCAGCTTGTTCTTCTATCTCAATGGCTATCGTATACAGGCTCCTCCGCGTTCGCTCGCCACTACTTGCGGAATCTCGGTTGATTTCTTTTCCTCCGGGTACTTAGATGGTTCAGTTCTCCGGGTTCGCTTCTCACTCCCTATGTATTCAGGAGCGGATACTGCACAGAATGCAGTGGGTTTCCCCATTCGGACATCACCGGATCATAGCTTTATTGCCAGCTCCCCGATGCTTTTCGCAGGCTTACACGTCCTTCTTCGCCTATCATCGCCAAGGCATCCACCTGATGCACTTATTCACTTGACTCTATCATTTCAAGAACCTCTTTGACTTCATCTAAATTACCGTTGACGAGTAATCAGATTAGATGTTCATACTTTGATAAAGCTTACTGCTTTTGTTGTGTGTAACTTATGCCTTTTGTCTTTCATAAGTTACTCGATACAATCATCACCCAAATACTGTACAACTTACCTTTCGGTAAATCGACATTGTCTTTGTTTGTTGATTTCGGCTTTCCAATTTGTTAAAGAGCGATGCATGCCTACTAAACAACGACTGTTGCTTAGTCACTTTGCAAATTAAAAACAGCTTTTAAAGCTGGCTTTAATTTAAAAAGTAGCAATATGTTTTAACCTAGCGGCTTTTGGTGGAGGCAAACGGGATCGAACCGATGACCCCCTGCTTGCAAAGCAGGTGCTCTACCAACTGAGCTATGCCCCCTTATCCGTCCGGACAGCTTCTACAACCTGCCCGAAGAATCTCTGGTGGGTCTGGGAGGACTTGAACCTCCGACCCCACGCTTATCAAGCGTGTGCTCTAACCAGCTGAGCTACAAACCCAAGGTCTCTATTGTCTTAACAACAGACAGCTTATAGCTTGCGCATAAGCATTCTTAAAACTTCTCATGCATCTTTTACACAGCTTACCGATAAGTGTGAGTACCCAACAACCTCTTCTTTTCTCTAGAAAGGAGGTGATCCAGCCGCAGGTTCCCCTACGGCTACCTTGTTACGACTTCACCCCAGTCATGAAGCATACCGTGGTAAGCGGGCTCCTTGCGGTTACCCTACCTACTTCTGGTATCCCCCACTCCCATGGTGTGACGGGCGGTGTGTACAAGACCCGGGAACGTATTCACCGCAGTATGCTGACCTGCGATTACTAGCGATTCCGACTTCATGCACTCGAGTTGCAGAGTGCAATCCGGACTACGATCGGTTTTATGAGATTGGCTCCACCTCGCGGCTTGGCTACCCTCTGTACCGACCATTGTATGACGTGTGAAGCCCTGGTCATAAGGGCCATGAGGACTTGACGTCATCCCCACCTTCCTCCGGCTTGTCACCGGCAGTCTCATTAGAGTGCCCAACTTAATGATGGCAACTAATGACAAGGGTTGCGCTCGTTGCGGGACTTAACCCAACATCTCACGACACGAGCTGACGACAGCCATGCAGCACCTGTGTTACGGCTCCCGAAGGCACTCCTCCGTCTCTGGAGGATTCCGTACATGTCAAGACCAGGTAAGGTTCTTCGCGTTGCATCGAATTAATCCACATCATCCACCGCTTGTGCGGGTCCCCGTCAATTCCTTTGAGTTTTAATCTTGCGACCGTACTCCCCAGGCGGTCAATTTCACGCGTTAGCTACGCTACTAAGGCATCAAGTGCCCCAACAGCTAATTGACATCGTTTAGGGCGTGGACTACCAGGGTATCTAATCCTGTTTGCTACCCACGCTTTCGGGCATGAACGTCAGTATTATCCCAGGGGGCTGCCTTCGCCATCGGTATTCCTCCACATCTCTACGCATTTCACTGCTACACGTGGAATTCTACCCCCCTCTGACATACTCTAGCTACCCAGTTTCAAACGCAGTTCCCAGGTTGAGCCCGGGGATTTCACATCTGACTTAAGTAACCGTCTGCGCCCGCTTTACGCCCAGTAATTCCGATTAACGCTCGCACCCTACGTATTACCGCGGCTGCTGGCACGTAGTTAGCCGGTGCTTATTCTTCAGGTACCGTCATATGTTCGTGGTATTAGCACAAACCCTTTCTTCCCTGACAAAAGTCCTTTACAACCCGAAGGCCTTCTTCAGACACGCGGCATGGCTGGATCAGGGTTGCCCCCATTGTCCAAAATTCCCCACTGCTGCCTCCCGTAGGAGTCTGGGCCGTGTCTCAGTCCCAGTGTGGCGGATCATCCTCTCAGACCCGCTACTGATCGTCGCCTTGGTAGGCTCTTACCCCACCAACTAGCTAATCAGACATCGGCCGCTCGAATAGCGCGAGGTCCTAAGAGCCCCCGCTTTCCTTCTCAAAGCGTATGCGGTATTAGCCATCCTTTCGGACAGTTATCCCCCACTACTCGGTACGTTCCGATGCATTACTCACCCGTTCGCCACTCGCCACCAAAAGAGCAAGCTCTTCCGTGCTGCCGTTCGACTTGCATGTGTAAAGCATGCCGCCAGCGTTCAATCTGAGCCAGGATCAAACTCTTATGTTCAATCTCTAACTTATAACTTCTGGTCTGCTTCAAAGAAACCGACAAGATTTTATTCCTGTCTGTTTTTGTCGCAGTGTGAGGCCGTCAGGCACTCACACTTATCGGTATTCTGTGTTGTTAAAGAGCATTCCCGCCACTGCGTCAGCAGCGAAGAAACCGAACTATACCGACTCAAAACTACCCAGTCAATACCCACAAACTCAAAAATATACACTCCTTCATCACCACATTGTTTATCTTGAGAATTTTTTGAAGAGCGCTTTATCTTTCTCAATATTCGGCTACTACAACTCTATTTTTTCGTACATTAAGTCAGCTGATAAGTATATTTTTTTGATATGATTTGGTGTTCATTTTTATAAGGCTTAGGTTATGTCTGTTTATACCAGTGTTTCCGATGAAGAGATGTGCCAGTTTCTGACTGATTACGATTTAGGTGATTTTCTTTCACTTCAAGGAATTGCTCAAGGAATTACCAATAGTAATTACTTTTTAACGACAACTAAGGGGCGTTTTGTTTTAACTATTTTCGAAGCATTAAAACAAAATGAACTGCCTTTCTTTTTAATTCTGAAACAACATCTAAGCCAAAACGGTGTCGCCTGCCCTGCTCCTATACCCCGTAAAGACGGAAAGTTTGACTCGGTTTTATCGGGAAAACCAGCTTGCTTGGTAACTTGTCTAGAGGGTTCAAATACTAGTTGGCCGTCTGAAAAACAGTGTTTCCATACCGGTGAAATGTTGGCCAAAATGCATCTAGCCGGCAAAAACTTTCCATTAACCATGGATAATCCCCGTTACACACGATGGTGGCACGAGGCTGCCGTTCGATTACAGCCTATGTTAAATACGGAAGATGCTGAATTACTCCAAAGTGAAATCCGTTTTATTGATGAACATAATGGTGAAAATTTACCATCAGGTATTATTCATGCGGATCTGTTTAAAGATAATGTTTTATTAAATGGTGAGGAAGTTGCCGGTTTTATTGATTTTTATTACGCCTGCAATGGTAATTTTATGTATGACTTAGCCATTGCCGTAAATGACTGGGCACGAACTGCCGATAATCAGCCTGACGCCACTCTTGAGCAGGCTTTTTTAGCCGGATATGAAAGTATCCGCTCATTAAGTGCTGAAGAGCACAATTATTACCCTATTGCAAAACGAGCCGGCTGCCTACGTTTTTGGGTCTCTCGTCTTATGGATTTTCATTTCCCCCAGGAAGGTGAAATCACATTCATTAAAGATCCCAATGTTTTTAGAGATTTATTACTTAAATTACGAGCCGGATAAAATAAGTCATAAGGCCGTCTGAAAACTTTTCAGACGGCCACAAACATATTGTCATACCAACCACATCATTAATGCCCTCCGCCTGTCGGAGAGCCGAACGGTGGTTTGGCAAACCAAATCACAACAATCAATGCAATAAACAACAGCCCGCCTGCAAAAAATATCTCATTGGATCCGATAATAAAACCTTGCTGGGTAATGAGCCGTCTCATACTTTCCAAACCTTGCTCTTGCGATAAACCTGATTGCGACATAGCTTGGGCGGCACTTTGCATTTGTGGCGAGAATCCATTGATATGTTCAGTTAATCTTGCATGATGCAAAGCTTCCCTTCTCTCCCATAAGGTAGTCACAATCGACACCCCAACACCACCCATAAACACCCTTAAAAAATTGGACAAACTGCCTGCTGCGGCAAGTCGTGCATTAGGGATATGCGACAAAGTAATGGTAGTTAATGGCAAGAAAAACATAGCAACGCCCAAACCCTGCCAAAACTGCGGGCCAATCACACTTGACATACCCATATCAACATAAAAATCAGTGCGCCAATAGAATGTACAAGCAAAAATCAAAAAGCTTGCCGTTACCAACCAGCGCATATCGACATGGTGGCCGAACCGTCCGATAATAGGCGACAATAAAACGGGAAAAAATCCGATTGGAGCGGCAACCAATCCGGCCCAAGTGGCGGTATAGCCCAAATTTGTCTGCAACACTAATGGCAACAAGGTTAATGTACCCATATACAACATAAAGCCCAAAGAAGTGGCGATCGTACCGACTGTAAAATTCCGGTCTTTGAACAAAGATAAATCAACGATGGGATGCCGTTCATCCAATTCCCAGATAATAAAATAAGTTAAACAAACCACTGCCACCACAGCTAATATAATAATTTCATTCGAAGCGAACCAATCCAGCTCTTTACCTCGGTCAAGCATCATTTGCAAAGCGCCGATACCAATAATCATCAGCACCAAGCCAGTATAGTCGATAGGAGTCTTTTTAATTTCGGTTTCTCTCCGACTCAACTGCTTCCATGTCACAACTGCCGCCACCACGCCAACGGGGATATTGATAAAGAAAATCCAGCCCCAATGCCAGTTATCAGAAATCCAGCCACCTAAAATCGGCCCCAATACCGGCGCGACCACCACTGTCATCGCCCAAAGTGCCAGTGCCAACGTTCGCTTTTCAGGCGGATAAGAAGCCATCAGCAAACTTTGCGACAACGGAATCAGCGGCCCCGCAACAAACCCCTGTACAACCCTAAACAAAACCAACACGGTTAAATTTGGTGCCATACCACACAACCACGAGGTAATGACAAAGCCGATAATCGAAACGACGAATACCCTCACTTCACCAAAACGATTGGCAAGAAAACCAGTTAACGGCACAGAAATCGCATTGGCGACTGCAAACGCCGTAATCACCCAAGTTCCCTGAGTGGTTGCCGCACCTAAATCTCCGGCGATTACAGGCACAACCACATTGGCAATGGTGGTATCCAAAACCTCCATAAACACCGCCAAGCTCAATGCCAGCGTTACCCATACCAGATTGACACCTTTTAAAGGGGGATGAGCCATTTCAATCTATACTTTCTTAAATGATGTTGAGGTTGATATTATTTCAGACGGCCTTCATATTTATATACTCATCGTGATATCGGTATCCGGTTTACCGCAAAGCCGTCTGAAAAATTCTAAATATTATTCCGAATGAATAATAGATATACTGTTGCAATCTTAGTGATTTGACAATAAAGGCCGTCTGAAATCTGTTTTTTTCAGACGGCCTAATACTTATGATTCCAACCAATAGCTATTTGGCATATTTATCAAAAATCTGCTCAATAAGTGCATCAGCCGCCGACCAATCTACTACATCAGCTTCAGCCGCGGCCACATTTCTATCAGCTGCTTCGGCCATCGTTTTTCCAGTTGCACTATTAGAGGTATCCACTGTTACCTGCATAGATAAACCGACACGCAGTGGATTTGCCCTCAATTGCTGTTGATCCAAACTGATACGTACCGGAACACGTTGCACGACCTTAATCCAGTTACCGGTGGCATTCTCCGGTGGCAACAAAGAAAACGCACTGCCCGTTCCGGCCGATAATCCCATTACTTTACCCTTGAATACCACACGGCTACCATAAAGATCCGCTGTCATTTCCACAGGCTGACCGATACGCATTTTTCGTAATTGCACCTCTTTAAAGTTAGCGTCTACCCATAAATTCTGCAAAGGCACCACTGCCATCATTAAAGCCCCCGGCGCAATGCGCTGACCAACTTGGACGTTACGTTTGGCAATTTGCCCCATCATCGGTGCACGGATTTGAGTACGCTGCAAATTCAACCAAGCATCTTTAACTCGGCTAATCGCTGTTTGTACTGCCGGCTGTTGGCGCAAAGGAATATTTTTACCTAAAGCGGCCTGCGCCGCCACCTCTTCTGCCTCAACCGCTTTTAAGGCAGCTTGTGCCTGCACAACGGCAGCACGTGCATGGCTCAATTCTTCGCCTGAAATCGCGTCTGTTCCTTCTAATGACTGACGACGACGCAAATCTGATTGCGCTCTAGCCAAATCAGCCTTACGCATCAAAACTTGTGCTTTGGCACGACTATCTGCAGCAGATTGTTGGTTGTATTGCCGGATGGCTTGAATCAATTCATTTTGTGCACGGTCGTAAGCCAATTGGAAGTCGCTATCGTCCAACAATACCAAAACATCGCCTTTTTTCACCAAATCGGTATCATCAACCAGCACTTTACGCACCGTGCCACCCACTTGCGGAGTGATTTGCACCAAATGGCCGGCCACATAAGCATCATCTGTTTCTTCTTCATGCTGCCAAATTAAAAAATAAGCAATGGCAAAACCCAGCGCAATCACAATAAAAAACAAAGTAGCCAATGTCAGGTTACGTTTGCGGCGAGACGATCGGCGGCGCTCAACCATATTATCAGCATTATTTTTTGGAGTATCCATCATCCCGTCCGTTTTGATTTTATACCTAAATACCCATATTTCAGACGGCCTGCTGGCTCACACAGGCCGTCTGAAAACATTCGAGCGAAATCTTTATAAATAAGATAATGAAAATGTTGATTTCAAAATATTTATTTAAGCTAAAGCATTATAAAAATAATATGCTGTTATTTTATCTTTGCGCCTATTAATTAGGCAAGTTATAGTATAAAAATGAAAATAAATGAGATAAATCTCATTTTACAGAAAATCACATAATATAATATTGAAAATATATTAATAAATAGTTAATTACCCACACTTAAAATAATTCAAAAAATTATTTTTCTCATTTTTTGGAATCTAAGAGCGGTTCAATAGAAAGATAAGCCGAAGCCTTTTCAGCATCGGCATCCGGAAGATAAGGCATGGCACCAAGAAAAGGTGCTGGAATACGCTGTTTTAATTCAGCCAAATAATCCTCAAAACGATGTGGGTATATACTCAAACAATTAGCAATCCAACCTGCCAACGGCAATCCGGCTTGCGCAACGGCATGCACTGTCAGTAAAGCATGGTTAAGGCAGCCCAACTTCATACCAACCACCAAAATAACCGGCAACCGTTCAAATACAACCCAATCTGAAAAATCAGTTTCGGAGTTGAGTGGTGTCAGCCACCCTCCAGCCCCTTCAGTGAGAACAAAATCACCTTGTTTTTTCAGCTCAGTCAAACCATCACTCAATTTTTGTGGTTGAATGACTATGCCCATATCGGCAGCCGCCAAATGAGGAGCGGTAGCCTCTGAAAAGGTATAAATATTATGTTGGTTGTAATTCAAACGAACAGATGATGCGGCTTGCAGTGCCAAAACATCCGCATTTAAGCCACCTTCGCCGGCCTCCGAAGCCACCGGCTTAAACCCGATACTAATCTGCCCCCGACGAGCAACCGCTCGCAACAAAGCAGCGGTACAAAATGTTTTGCCTGATTCGGTATCGGTTCCGGTAACAAAGTAAGTAAGCGGTGGCATAATTTTTTCAGACGGCGTTTTGTTAAAGCATTATATTCTACCTATCAATAAAAGAAGCCGCCATCTTCTTCATACGGAGGATACTGAAACCAAATTAACAAACTAAACTGTTCTGGAATATTGCGCTATGGTTTCTTTATGTCGTAAATAATAATCAAAAACCATAGCAATATTACGAATAAGGAAACGTCCTTTAGCAGTAACATCCAATCCGTTTTTTCTTATCTTCAATAAACCCAGTTCGGCTAATTGCTGCAAATCAGTCAATTCGGTTTGAAAATATTGCGAGAAACGAATACAAAAAACACTCTCATAAATTTGAAAATCTAATGAAAATCGACACATTAAATCTTGAATAATATTACGTCGCAATAAATCATCTTTACTCAAGCAATAGCCGCGCATTACAGGCAATCGACCAGCATCAATGGCATCATAATAAGCATTAATATCCCGCTCATTCTGAACATAAATATTACCGATCTTACCAATTGAAGACACGCCAAGTGCCAACAAATCGCAGTCGGCATAAGTAGAGTAGCCTTGAAAATTACGTTGAAGCCTGCCCTCTTTGAGTGCAAGAGACAATTCATCATCAGGCTTGGCGAAATGATCCATACCAATAAAGAGGTAACCTCGTGAAGTTAAGGTTTGAACGGCATATTGAAGTATGTCCAGTTTTTCTTCGCTACCGGGCACGCTGTCTGTATCAATACGGCGTTGCGGTTTGAAAATATGTGGTAGATGCGCATAATGATAAAGTGCCAAACGATCAGGATTCAAAGAAAGTACTGTTTCCAAAGTCGGTTTAATCGTTTCTTTTGATTGGTGAGGCAAGCCATAAATCAAATCAACGCTAATAGATTTAAAACCTGCTTCTCTCGCTGCATCAATCACTTCTTTGGTTTCTTCAAATGTTTGAATACGGTTCACCGCTTTTTGGACCTTGGGATCGAAGTCCTGAATACCGACACTCATGCGGTTAAAACCCAGCCGTGCCAAATGAAATACAGTTTCCCGAGTTACCTTGCGTGGATCAATTTCAATAGAATATTCACCATCAGGCAGCAAATCAAAGTAACGATGGATAATATTAAACACACGCTCGAGTTGCTCATTACTCAAGAAAGTCGGTGTACCACCACCGAAATGGAGTTGAATTAGCGGTCGCCGCCCATTCAAATAAGGTGCAAGCAATGCCAACTCTCTTTCAAGATATTCAATATAATTATCTGCCTTACCCGTATCTTTGGTAATAATTTTATTACAACCACAGTAATAACAAATGGTATTACAGAACGGAATATGAATATAAAGTGAAAGAGGCTTATTCAACACCCCCATTTGACGAGCATTCAATGCTTTGAGATATTCTTTATCCGTAAAACTACTGAGAAAACGATCTGCAGTCGGATAGGAAGTATAACGTGGTCCGGAGGCAGGCAACGATCCAATCAGTTTTCGATCAAACTCAGAGGAAATATTCGAAACTATTTCAATAGTCTTCATATTGATTAGCAGACATGTTCTATTTAGAAATCAAGTGAATATATGTAATGATTTAATGTTGTAATATTTACATCATTCGCACTTATAAAAACACAAATCAAATTATTGATTTAATTAAATTAAAAAAATCAAATAATAAACAAAAACTGCCCTATTATTAATAAATAGGCAGATACGGCGTATTTTGGTAGAATAACAACATTATGGCAAATATGCTTTGATGCGGGTCAAAATATAATCCGTAAGGGCGAAATAAAGTTGCTTAGTTATTTATTTAAAAGGTTTAAATATGCCCTCTCGCACCATACACAATCAGATGAAAACACTATGTTCTACCTGTTCTCTACGTGAACTGTGCCTGCCTTCAGGCTTAATGCCGTCTGAATTTGCCCAATTAGATGCCGTTATCCGTCAAAGCCGCCGCTTAAAGAAAGGTGAATGCCTTTTCCGCGCAGGCGAACCTTTTTCTTCTTTATTCGCCATCCGTACCGGCTTTTTTAAAACGACTATTGCCAGTCAAGACGGACGTGATCAGGTTACCGGTTTCTTTATGTCAGGCGAGCTTATGGGTATGGATGGTATCTGCACGCGTACCCACAGTTGTGATGCCATCGCATTAGAAGATGGCGAAGTATGCGAACTACCGTTTGCCAATATGGAAGAATTGGGTAAGACTATACCAAGCTTACAAACCCATTTTTTCAGATTAATGAGCCGTGAAATTGTACGTGACCAAGGCGTGATGTTACTACTTGGCAACATGCGCGCTGAAGAACGGTTGGCAGCATTTCTATTAAATTTATCCACCCGACTTCATTCCCGTGGATTTGCTGCTAATGACTTTATCCTACGAATGTCTCGCGAAGAAATAGGCAGTTATTTAGGATTGAAATTGGAAACGGTGAGCCGAACCTTATCAAAATTTCATCATGAAGGACTGATTAGCGTAGATCATAAACATATTAAAATATTAGAACCACAAACACTAAAAAGCATGATTTCGGGATGTACTCATGCCATATAACTAACCAAGTTAATTTTTTTTAAAAATATAGATATAGAGGCCGTCTGAAATATTTCAGACGGCCTCTAAAAGTATTACGAGTATTGTTCTAATCTAACCGAACATACCACCTTGATGCGCGAGGAACAATAAAGTGAATCCGCTTAAATAGATCAACCCTATCCAGCCCAACACCATTAACCATGGTTTCAATCCATAATTACTATTACGTACCAGAGTTAAATTTAACCAAGCAAATACTGGCGTACTTACAAAAGAAGCAATCATAGCAAACTTAAGCATCGGCATCACTGCACCTTTAAAAAATAAAATAATGCACAACGCAGCAATCGCCGCAAAAGTAATCCATATCCCCAAGATACGGTTAGTATTACGCTCACCTCTGATAATCAAACGAAACGCTTCCATATTCGCACGGGAATATCCATCTAAAACAGTAATGGTCGTGCCATACATACAAGCAAAGGCAACAAATGTCACCAACCAACGTGACCATTCACCAATGGTAGAAGCATACATATTTACTAACTGCCCAATATAGGCACCACCGGCCATTTGCACTTCTTCTCCGGTACCATATTGCACCAATGCCCCTAAAGCCAAAAAAACCAATGCCAATAGTGCCGTACCAATATAGCCGACATTAAAATCAAATAAACCGTCTTCATATTTAACAGGTTCCAGTTTGGCTTTAGCTGCCACCCACATCGAGTTAACGGTTGAAATTTCAATTGGAGCCGGCATCCATCCCATTAATGCCACAATAAAAGCCAAGGCCCCCAAGTTCCACGGGCTCGGCTCAATAAAATCAGCCTGAACCTGCGATCCCTGCATCGCCGCAACGATAACCGCTGCTACCGTTGTAATCGTCAGACTCACCATAATAATTTTCGACATGCCATCCACTGTACGATACGGGCCGACAAGCAACATTAATACACCGGAAATCAACACAATCACCGAAAGCATATTGATCGACCACTCACCGGGCAACACAAAGCTTAAAATTACCGCACATAACATACTGACTGCTGCAGCATTAATAATTGTTGCAAACACATTCAATAAGAAAAAAATCCACAAATAGATACGGCTCTTTTCTGCATAGCCTTCCAATAAACTTTTACCGGTCGATAAAGTATATTGCGGGCCAAACCGGAAAAAAGGATATTTAAACACATTTGCCAATACAACAATTAAAGCCAACTGCCAACCATAAAGCGCACCTGCTTGGGTAGAAGCGATAAGGTGCGAACCACCCACTGCTGCCGATGCCATCATAATACCCGGCCCCATTGCACTTAGTCGGGTTTTCCAACGTGAACCATCTATTGTTTTCTCACTCATATTTCTATTCCGTTAATCGATATCCTACACAATTTAAGAAAAGTGATTATACGTCAACTTTGTTAAAAAAATCTGAACAAACAAATGTATTTAAAATTAAAAATATCAAAATAATCAATATATTATTAATTAATAACATCGGATACCAAAGGCCGTCTGAAACATTTCAGACGGCCTTTAAAATATATTTTGTATATTTACCTATCTATTTAACCCAGCATACCGCCTTGATGTAAAAGGAATAATATTGTAAAACCGCTTAAATAACACAAACCCACCCAAGCCAATATCATTAACCAAGGTTTTGATTGATAACTACCACTCCGCACCAAACTCAAATTCAACCAAGCAAAGATAGGCGTACTTACAAAAGAGGCAATCATCGCAAATTTGAGCATCGGCATCACGGCGCCTTTAAAAAACAAAATAACACTCAACCCTGTTACAGCAGCATAAATAATCCATATACTTAAAATACGGTTATTGTTACGTTCTCCTCTTACAACCAAACGCAAGGATTCCATATTCACACGAGAATACCCATCTATAACAGTAATGGTCGTGCCATACATACAAGCAAAAGCAATAAATGTCACCAACCAACGCGACCACTCACCGATGGTAGAGGCATACATATTCACCAACTGTCCAATATAGGCACCGCCGGCCATTTGCACTTCTTCTCCGGTACCATATTGCACCAATGCCCCTAAAGCCAAAAAAACCAATGCTAATAATGCCGTACCGATATAACCGACATTAAAATCAAACAAGCCATCTTCATAACTGACATGTTCAATCTTACGCTTCGCAGCAACCCACATAGAATTAATCGCTGAGATTTCAATTGGTGCCGGCATCCACCCCATAAGCGCCACAATAAAAGCCAAAGCACTCAAATTCCACGGGCTGGGCTCAATAAAATCAGCCTGAACCTGCGCTCCCTGCATAGCAGCAACCACAACTGCAGCCACTGTCGTCACCGTTAGACTTATCATAATAATCTTTGATATTCTATCTACAGTACGATACGGACCAGCCAATAGCATTAATACAGCCGAAACCAATACGGCCACTGAAAGCGCATTCACCGACCACTCACCGGGTAATACAAAGCTCAAAATAACCGCACACAACATACCAACCGCAGCAGTATTAATAATCGTTGCAAATAAACTCAGTATGAAAAAAACCCATAAATACACACGGCTTTTTTCCGCATATCCCTCTAATAGACTTTTACCTGTCGACAATGTATATTGCGGGCCAAATCGAAAAAAAGGATATTTAAACAAATTGGCAAAGACAATAATCAAAGCCAATTGCCAACCATAAAGCGCACCTGCTTGAGTAGAAGCAATAATATGTGAACCACCTATGGCTGCTGATGCCATCATAATGCCTGGCCCCATGGCTCTAAGCCGAGTTTTCCAACGCGAATTGTTTAATATTCCCTCACTCATATTTCATCCTAATAAATTAATTATTATAAAAACAGCATACTTTCACAGCACATATCTACAAAGTTATTATACGTCAACTTTATTTTAAACTTATATATTCCAAGCAGTACAAAACCTTTGAGACTAAACTAGATTAACGGTTCTACCAATTCAAAAAGATTAAAGCAACAAATTGAAAGATCATTCAATTTTCGAAACTAAAGCAGCCGGGCTCATAGACGAATCCGGCTGCTTTATTCTCTCCCAGTCTGCCAAGGCGGCTGTATTTACTTTTTCAGGGCGGGTTTGGCTTTTTTATCGGCATTGTCGGCATTGTCGGCGGTAACGGCCTCTTCGCGCACCTTCGCTAAAATACCGTCGCCAATCCCCTTCACATTCTTCAACTCTGCCACCGACTTAAAGGCACCATTCTCATCACGGTAGGCCACAATCGCCGCCGCCTTCGAGGGCCCGATACCCGGCAGCTCGGCCAACTCCTCCGCCCCCGCCGTATTGATATTCACCGCTGCCGCAGCCATCGTCACCGATAGCGCCGCCCAGATGCCCAACAAATAACGCTTCATCACTGCTCCTTTGTCGTTGTGTATAAGATACCGTCTTCTTCCCAGACAGCAGCCCCATCATAAAGCAGCATACAAGTATTAACAATTATTATCACTGCATTTATCATATCTGTTGTCATGACGTCACAATAAGTATTTGTAATATATCTCTGTAAAAAGCAAAAACCCCTGATAGTATTCTATCAGGGGTTCGGTATAAGTGTCTGGCAGTGACCTACTTTCACATGGGTATCCACACTATCATCGGCGCTGAGTCGTTTCACGGTCCTGTTCGGGATGGGAAGGCGTGGGACCAACTCGCTATGGCCGCCAGACTAAACTGTCAAATCGGTAAAGCCGTTTTTATTTCAATCAACTGTTTCGGTAATGTTTGTATCGTATCCTTTTGAAGGATACAGTAAGCTTTCATCTGAAGTTCTTCAAATGATAGAGTCAAGCCTCACGAGCAATTAGTACAGGTTAGCTCCACGTGTTACCACGCTTCCACACCCTGCCTATCAACGTCCTGGTCTCGAACGACTCTTTAGTGCGGTTAAACCGCAAGGGAAGTCTCATCTTCAGGCGAGTTTCGCGCTTAGATGCCTTCAGCGCTTATCTCTTCCGAACTTAGCTACCCGGCAATGCGACTGGCGTCACAACCGGTACACCAGAGGTTCGTCCACTCCGGTCCTCTCGTACTAGGAGCAGCCCCCGTCAAACTTCCAACGCCCACTGCAGATAGGGACCAAACTGTCTCACGACGTTTTAAACCCAGCTCACGTACCACTTTAAATGGCGAACAGCCATACCCTTGGGACCGACTACAGCCCCAGGATGTGATGAGCCGACATCGAGGTGCCAAACTCCGCCGTCGATATGAACTCTTGGGCGGAATCAGCCTGTTATCCCCGGAGTACCTTTTATCCGTTGAGCGATGGCCCTTCCATACAGAACCACCGGATCACTATGTCCTGCTTTCGCACCTGCTCGACTTGTCGGTCTCGCAGTTAAGCTACCTTTTGCCATTGCACTATCAGTCCGATTTCCGACCGGACCTAGGTAACCTTCGAACTCCTCCGTTACTCTTTGGGAGGAGACCGCCCCAGTCAAACTGCCTACCATGCACGGTCCCCGACCCGGATTACGGGCCTGGGTTAGAACCTCAAAGACACCAGGGTGGTATTTCAAGGACGGCTCCACAGAAACTAGCGTCTCTGCTTCAAAGCCTCCCACCTATCCTACACAAGTGACTTCAAAGTCCAATGCAAAGCTACAGTAAAGGTTCACGGGGTCTTTCCGTCTAGCAGCGGGGAGATTGCATCTTCACAACCATTTCAACTTCGCTGAGTCTCGGGAGGAGACAGTGTGGCCATCGTTACGCCATTCGTGCGGGTCGGAACTTACCCGACAAGGAATTTCGCTACCTTAGGACCGTTATAGTTACGGCCGCCGTTTACTGGGGCTTCGATCCGATGCTCTCACATCTTCAATTAACCTTCCAGCACCGGGCAGGCGTCACACCCTATACGTCCACTTTCGTGTTAGCAGAGTGCTGTGTTTTTAATAAACAGTCGCAGCCACCGATTCTCTGCGACCCTCCAATGCTTACAGAGCAAGTCTTTCACATCGAAGGGCATACCTTCTCCCGAAGTTACGGTATCAATTTGCCGAGTTCCTTCTCCCGAGTTCTCTCAAGCGCCTTAGAATTCTCATCCTGCCCACCTGTGTCGGTTTGCGGTACGGTTCAATTCAAACTGAAGCTTAGTGGCTTTTCCTGGAAGCGTGGTATCGGTTACTTCTTGTCCGTAGACAATCGTTATCGCTTCTCGGTGTTATGAAAGTCCGGATTTGCCTAAACTTTCCACCTACCGGCTTGAACAAGCTATTCCAACAGCTTGCTAACCTAACCTTCTCCGTCCCCACATCGCATTTGAATCAAGTACGGGAATATTAACCCGTTTCCCATCGACTACGCATTTCTGCCTCGCCTTAGGGGCCGACTCACCCTACGCCGATGAACGTTGCGTAGGAAACCTTGGGCTTTCGGCGAGCGGGCTTTTCACCCGCTTTATCGCTACTCATGTCAACATTCGCACTTCTGATACCTCCAGCAACCTTCTCAAGTCACCTTCTTCGGCCTACAGAACGCTCCCCTACCATGCATGCAAGCATGCATCCGCAGCTTCGGTTACAGATTTGAGCCCCGTTACATCTTCCGCGCAGGACGACTCGACCAGTGAGCTATTACGCTTTCTTTAAATGATGGCTGCTTCTAAGCCAACATCCTGGCTGTCTGGGCCTTCCCACTTCGTTTACCACTTAATCTGTCATTTGGGACCTTAGCTGGCGGTCTGGGTTGTTTCCCTTTCGACAACGGACGTTAGCACCCGCTGTCTGTCTCCCATGATTGCACTTTCCGGTATTCTTAGTTTGCCATGGGTTGGTAAGTCGCAATGACCCCCTAGCCATAACAGTGCTTTACCCCCGGAAGTGATACATGAGGCACTACCTAAATAGTTTTCGGGGAGAACCAGCTATCTCCGAGTTTGTTTAGCCTTTCACCCCTATCCACAGCTCATCCCCGCATTTTGCAACATGCGTGGGTTCGGACCTCCAGTGCGTGTTACCGCACCTTCATCCTGGCCATGGATAGATCACTCGGTTTCGGGTCTACACCCAGCAACTAGACGCCCTATTAAGACTCGGTTTCCCTACGCCTCCCCTATCCGGTTAAGCTCGCTACTGAATGTAAGTCGTTGACCCATTATACAAAAGGTACGCAGTCACACCTAAAGGTGCTCCCACTGTTTGTATGCATCAGGTTTCAGGTTCTATTTCACTCCCCTCCCGGGGTTCTTTTCGCCTTTCCCTCACGGTACTGGTTCACTATCGGTCGATGATGAGTATTTAGCCTTGGAGGATGGTCCCCCCATATTCAGACAGGATTTCACGTGTCCCGCCCTACTTGTCGTATATTTAGTACCACCAATGAAATTTCGAATACGGGGCTGTCACCCACTATGGCCAAGCTTCCCAGCTTGTTCTTCTATCTCAATGGCTATCGTATACAGGCTCCTCCGCGTTCGCTCGCCACTACTTGCGGAATCTCGGTTGATTTCTTTTCCTCCGGGTACTTAGATGGTTCAGTTCTCCGGGTTCGCTTCTCACTCCCTATGTATTCAGGAGCGGATACTGCACAGAATGCAGTGGGTTTCCCCATTCGGACATCACCGGATCATAGCTTTATTGCCAGCTCCCCGATGCTTTTCGCAGGCTTACACGTCCTTCTTCGCCTATCATCGCCAAGGCATCCACCTGATGCACTTATTCACTTGACTCTATCATTTCAAGAACCTCTTTGACTTCATCTAAATTACCGTTGACGAGTAATCAGATTAGATGTTCATACTTTGATAAAGCTTACTGCTTTTGTTGTGTGTAACTTATGCCTTTTGTCTTTCATAAGTTACTCGATACAATCATCACCCAAATACTGTACAACTTACCTTTCGGTAAATCGACATTGTCTTTGTTTGTTGATTTCGGCTTTCCAATTTGTTAAAGAGCGATGCATGCCTACTAAACAACGACTGTTGCTTAGTCACTTTGCAAATTAAAAACAGCTTTTAAAGCTGGCTTTAATTTAAAAAGTAGCAATATGTTTTAACCTAGCGGCTTTTGGTGGAGGCAAACGGGATCGAACCGATGACCCCCTGCTTGCAAAGCAGGTGCTCTACCAACTGAGCTATGCCCCCTTATCCGTCCGGACAGCTTCTACAACCTGCCCGAAGAATCTCTGGTGGGTCTGGGAGGACTTGAACCTCCGACCCCACGCTTATCAAGCGTGTGCTCTAACCAGCTGAGCTACAAACCCAAGGTCTCTATTGTCTTAACAACAGACAGCTTATAGCTTGCGCATAAGCATTCTTAAAACTTCTCATGCATCTTTTACACAGCTTACCGATAAGTGTGAGTACCCAACAACCTCTTCTTTTCTCTAGAAAGGAGGTGATCCAGCCGCAGGTTCCCCTACGGCTACCTTGTTACGACTTCACCCCAGTCATGAAGCATACCGTGGTAAGCGGGCTCCTTGCGGTTACCCTACCTACTTCTGGTATCCCCCACTCCCATGGTGTGACGGGCGGTGTGTACAAGACCCGGGAACGTATTCACCGCAGTATGCTGACCTGCGATTACTAGCGATTCCGACTTCATGCACTCGAGTTGCAGAGTGCAATCCGGACTACGATCGGTTTTATGAGATTGGCTCCACCTCGCGGCTTGGCTACCCTCTGTACCGACCATTGTATGACGTGTGAAGCCCTGGTCATAAGGGCCATGAGGACTTGACGTCATCCCCACCTTCCTCCGGCTTGTCACCGGCAGTCTCATTAGAGTGCCCAACTTAATGATGGCAACTAATGACAAGGGTTGCGCTCGTTGCGGGACTTAACCCAACATCTCACGACACGAGCTGACGACAGCCATGCAGCACCTGTGTTACGGCTCCCGAAGGCACTCCTCCGTCTCTGGAGGATTCCGTACATGTCAAGACCAGGTAAGGTTCTTCGCGTTGCATCGAATTAATCCACATCATCCACCGCTTGTGCGGGTCCCCGTCAATTCCTTTGAGTTTTAATCTTGCGACCGTACTCCCCAGGCGGTCAATTTCACGCGTTAGCTACGCTACTAAGGCATCAAGTGCCCCAACAGCTAATTGACATCGTTTAGGGCGTGGACTACCAGGGTATCTAATCCTGTTTGCTACCCACGCTTTCGGGCATGAACGTCAGTATTATCCCAGGGGGCTGCCTTCGCCATCGGTATTCCTCCACATCTCTACGCATTTCACTGCTACACGTGGAATTCTACCCCCCTCTGACATACTCTAGCTACCCAGTTTCAAACGCAGTTCCCAGGTTGAGCCCGGGGATTTCACATCTGACTTAAGTAACCGTCTGCGCCCGCTTTACGCCCAGTAATTCCGATTAACGCTCGCACCCTACGTATTACCGCGGCTGCTGGCACGTAGTTAGCCGGTGCTTATTCTTCAGGTACCGTCATATGTTCGTGGTATTAGCACAAACCCTTTCTTCCCTGACAAAAGTCCTTTACAACCCGAAGGCCTTCTTCAGACACGCGGCATGGCTGGATCAGGGTTGCCCCCATTGTCCAAAATTCCCCACTGCTGCCTCCCGTAGGAGTCTGGGCCGTGTCTCAGTCCCAGTGTGGCGGATCATCCTCTCAGACCCGCTACTGATCGTCGCCTTGGTAGGCTCTTACCCCACCAACTAGCTAATCAGACATCGGCCGCTCGAATAGCGCGAGGTCCTAAGAGCCCCCGCTTTCCTTCTCAAAGCGTATGCGGTATTAGCCATCCTTTCGGACAGTTATCCCCCACTACTCGGTACGTTCCGATGCATTACTCACCCGTTCGCCACTCGCCACCAAAAGAGCAAGCTCTTCCGTGCTGCCGTTCGACTTGCATGTGTAAAGCATGCCGCCAGCGTTCAATCTGAGCCAGGATCAAACTCTTATGTTCAATCTCTAACTTATAACTTCTGGTCTGCTTCAAAGAAACCGACAAGATTTTATTCCTGTCTGTTTTTGTCGCAGTGTGAGGCCGTCAGGCACTCACACTTATCGGTATTCTGTGTTGTTAAAGAGCATTCCCGCCACTGCGTCAGCAGCGAAGAAACCGAACTATACCGACTCAAAAACACCCAGTCAATACCCTCAAACTCAAAAAATGCAACCAAAAACACAACCAATTGTTTATTTTAAATAAATTATATAAATATTTTTTAAACAACTTGAACCATATATATTGGATATATTCAACCTAATCAACAGCTCCTATTTTTTATAGGGCAATTATGATTTAGACAACCTACACACTTAATAACTAGAAAGGCCTAACTTTTTAATTTTTAATTTTAATGATATTTGTTTTTAAATAAATTTCTATTTAATTTTATATTCCCCACAAAGAAAGCTTGCACTTTATCAGAAGATGAATTACATTGAACTACATTAAGTGATGTAAATCACAAAGCCAAGTAAACAAAGGCAAAAATCAATATAATAATTATTGTATTGCAGAAATAGAGAAAATTTAAGCATCAATACCAAGCGGGCTACCTTAAAGTTGTTTAAAGGTAGCCCGTTTTATATAAAAGTATTTTTTACAAAATCTATTTTATTTTTTTATAAAACGACTTCTAAGACAAACTTACTGCCTACATAAGCAAGCATTAGGCTAATAAAACCAATAACCGTCCACACTGCTACTGTTTTCCCACGCCATGCAGTCATACCGTGTTTTAACAATAATCCACCATAAATCAACCAAGATAATATGCCAAAAACTGTTTTATGGGTCAGCATTACCGGCTTATTGAAAATTTGATCGGCAAAAAAAGTACCACTGACAACAGAATAGGTTAGCAATAGGAACCCCGCCCACATACCTTGAAACATCAGTTTTTCCAAACTAAGTAGCGGCGGCAAGAAAGAAACCAACGAGGATATTTTTTTCTTATGTAGATTGTTATTCAACAATAAAATCAAAACAGCCAGTAAAGTCACGATACCAAACAATCCATATGCCAATAATGAAGCGCCAATATGCAACATAAACGGCCAATCACTGATTTGATACCCTGTGAATTTTCCTGGAAAAATAGTTGCCATTAATAGAGACATGGCTGCGCAAGGATAAAGAAGTAACTGTAACCCTTTTAAATTGTAAAAGAAGCTTCCAATACAATACATCGCCAACATCAGCCAAACAATTAGGCTGACAGAATAGCCGAAGCCCATTATCACCACCTTATCTTCCACAACGGGGGTAAGTAATACAGCTAAATGCACCAGTAAAGATGGAGTCAATACGACTAACTCAGCCTTTAAGGGATAAGGCTTATTATTTTGTTTTTGATGATACCACCATACAAAGCCTGTTAATCCTGCATAGACAAGTATCAGATAAATCAATACAACCGGCATGGAAAACTTTCTCTTGCATACATATTCTTGCACGCATGCATAGTGTAAAATACAATAATTTTATCAAAGATAAGCCTGATTCGGGCAGTTTTTCTCAATTTCAAGGACGCTCATGTTAGATAACTTAACCAACCGCTTCGGCAGTGTGCTGAAAAACATACGCGGCCAAGCCAAATTAACCGAAGACAATATTAAAGAAGCTTTAAGGGAAGTCAGATTGGCACTGCTTGAAGCCGATGTGGCTCTGCCTATTGTTAAAGACTTCGTAAATAAAGTAAAAGAACAGGCGCTCGGGCAAGAAATCACCGGCAGCTTAACACCCGACCAAGCCTTTATCGGCATAGTTAACGATGCGCTTGTCGATCTGATGGGCAAAGAAAACAGCTCTTTAGATTTGGCAACGGCTCCGCCCGCCGTGATTTTGATGGCCGGCTTGCAAGGTGCCGGTAAAACCACAACTGTCGGCAAATTATCCCGCCTGCTGAAAACCAATCAGAAAAAGAAAATTCTGGTTGTTTCCGCCGACGTATACCGCCCTGCCGCTATCGAACAACTGCGATTGCTGGCCGAACAAGTCGGCGTCGACTTTTTCCCTTCAGATACCCAACAAAAGCCGGTAGATATTGCCAAAACTGCGGTGGATTATGCGAAAAAGCATTTCTATGATGTTTTGATGGTCGATACCGCGGGCCGCTTGGCGATTGATGAAGAAATGATGAACGAAATTAAAGCATTGCACGCTGCCGTTCATCCTATTGAAACTTTATTTGTTGTAGATGCCATGTTGGGCCAAGATGCCGTCAACACCGCGCAAGCCTTTAATGAAGCATTACCGCTGACCGGTGTGATTCTGACCAAAATGGACGGCGATTCGCGCGGCGGTGCGGCTTTATCGGTACGCCAAGTTACCGGCAAACCGATTAAATTTATCGGTATCGGTGAAAAAATCAACGGATTAGAGCCTTTCTATCCAGACCGTATCGCCAGCCGTATTCTCGGCATGGGCGACGTACTCAGCTTAATCGAAGACGTACAAAAAGGCATAGATGAAGAAGCCGCCACCAAAATGGCGAAAAAGCTGCACAAAGGCAAAGGCTTTGATCTGAACGACTTTAAAGAGCAAATCCAACAAATGCGCAATATGGGCGGCTTGGAAAGTCTGATGTCTAAAATGCCGGGAGAACTTGGCCAATTATCCAAACAGATTCCGGAAGGTACGGCTGAAAAAGCCATGGGGCATGTGGAGGCCATTATTAATTCCATGACCCCCAAAGAGCGTGCCAACCCTGCATTGCTGAAAGCCAGCCGCAAGCGTCGTATAGCCCAAGGTTCGGGCACTTCCGTTCAAGAAGTCAATAAAATGCTGAAACAGTTCGAACAATCTCAGCAAATGATGAAAATGTTCAGCGGTAAAGGCATGGCCAAGCTGATGCGCATGGCTAAGGGTATGAAGGGTATGAAAGGCATGTTTCCAGGTATGTAAACTTTCAGACGGCCTACAAACTATTACAAGGCCGTCTGAAACACTCGAACATCCTCAACATGAGGCCGTCTGAAAACTATTTTCAGACGGCCTTTTATATGCTTTGAATTACGACGCTTTACCATTCAGACGGCCTCTATGAATAAAACAATAACAAGCTATTTTTATCTAACCAGCAATACCGCACTCTTTAGGCCGCCTGAAAACATGCCCACACCGGCCGGCAGATTTCCGGCAGTTCCGGACTCACACCCAATACGCCGCCGCTATAATCGCCCAAGCGGTGAAAATCGCTGCCTACGCTCGACAATAAACCATAGTTCTGCGCCAGTAGCGCATAATTAAAGCAGTCGTTTTTATCACTACTGCCGCTATGCACTTCAATCGCCTGCCCGCCCAAGGCTTTAAACTCTTCAAATAAATTACGCTTGGCCGTAGCCGAAAAACCATAACGCATCGGATGGGCAATCACCGCTACGCCGCCCGCACCGCAAATCGCATCGACACACTCGGCCAATGTTGTCCATTCATGCCCGACCGATGCCGGTTTGCCGTCACCTAAATATTTGGTAAACGCCTGCTGCTTATTGCGGACATGACCTTCGTTGATTAAAAATTCGGCAATATGGGTGCGGCTGACCATTTCGGGATTGGCTGCCAATGCCAAAGCACCTTCATAAGCTCCGCTAATCCCTTTTTTCTCCAGTTTGCCGGCAATCGCTTCCAAGCGTTTCAGACGGCCTTTGCGTACTTCTGCCAACAGATTTTGCAATTTTTCATTCTTTTCATCGAAATTCAAACCGACAATATGCACGGTTCGCTTGCGCCACGTCACCGAAACTTCCACACCGTTAATAAACCGCAAGCCCAAACTGTCGGCTTCCGCCCGAGCTTCTGCTAAACCGCCGGTATGATCGTGATCGGTCAACGCCAGCATGGTGCAACCATTTTGATGGGCCAAGCGAACCACTTCCGCCGGCGAGAGCATGCCGTCTGAAACATTGGAATGGCAATGAAGATCTATCATATAAACGGGGCTTTCAGACGGCCTCGGTGATTTTCCGATACCGTACTACTTAAAAATAAAAGAATATTGGGCGTTATGCCAACGCCCATCAAAACCGGCTTTAAAACCGATGGATAATATCATTGCTAATTTGGCCGCGTGCCAGAAAACCGATTTCCCACATGCCCACCCTCATCTTCCGGATACAAACCGATACATGGTAGTTACAATCAGCGGTTCAGTGTAAACAATCACTTGTACTGGGCATCAGTTGTAACAGGGACAAAGCCCGATATGGCAGCCCTTTGCCACTCCAAGTATGTGTTTTTCACAGAGGTTGTATCCACTTTTGTATCGGAAGACTAACCGAAACGGTTTTCAGACGGCCTTATCGTTAGAGCGGCACATCATACTGCCAATTGGCCTGTTGTACCAACGCATCCAGTTCACGGTATTTTTTTGCCACTTCATCAGCCTGACGGCGGATAGCCTTAATATCGACTGCCGATAACATCTTAATTTCACTACGGCTATAGCGGGATTGCTCAGGTGTCGCCGCATCGGCCAAGGCCGTTAAGGCTGCGTATTCGGCTTTCAATAAATCACGTCGCGCCAGCGCGGTTGTCATACCGGTGCCATCAGATAAGCTGACTCTGCTGTTGGTTTGGTTCACCGCCACAATCAGCTTTTCTAATTTTTCTATTGTCTGCCGATATTCTATTAATAAATCTTTCGGCTGCTCGGCAGGCTCTTCACCTTCCTGATATTGGGCATTTTGTTTTAAACGTTGGGCAAGCTGCGCTAGCTTTCTTTGTAAATCAGCACGTTCGATTAAGGCTTCGGCCAGTTTCATTGTTGTATCCTTATATTTTTATTTTTCAGACGGCCTCTATTCAAAAAAGGCCGTCTGAAATGATTCATTATTTCACCGTTTCGGAGTCCGCTCCGTTTTCGGCAGCTTCCTGCGCCGCCAGTTTTTCTTTCAGGCGCTTCTGTTGTTCGTCGTATTTGGCTTTGTCATTCCAATAAATGGTTTGGATACAGGCATCGCCACAATCACTACCGCAACATTCCCATGCCTCCGGACGTACCGGTTCGGGTAATAGCTCTTCTTCTAATTCTAACTCAGGTTTCCGAATCGTATCCATCTTCAACCTCCAAGACTGCTTCATTATATTCGATGACTTCCCCGCCGCGTATTTTAGCGGTTTTACGGGTTTCCACTTCACCGTTACGCAACACTTCTCCAGCGGCAATCACCATTTTCGCCTGCCCGCCACTATCGACAAGACCGGCCAGTTTCAATAAGTCACATAAAGCAATATATTCGCTATCTTCTAAATAAATAGTTGCATGCATGTTTTTTTCAATCTTTGGGGTTATTAATAAAAATTTAATTATTCTACGGCTAAACCATGAGCCACAATCAAACTTTAAAATTATCTATTAGATTTTATTTTTCAATTTAAAATAACTAAAATAAATCGTATCCATAGTTTTAATAGCCAAAATCTTAATGTATAGTATGTTTCATAGATACAAAACAGCAAAAAGATTAGTTAAATTTACTATATATTTTTAACTATATACTTTGATTTACTGAATATTTTATATTATCTACACAAGCCGCTGCCAAAAACAGCACATAACACAAGAAACCACTTAAGGAGTACAAACTATGTCAAAATGTCCAGTTACCCATTTGACTACCAATGCCGGTGCGCCGGTTGCCGATAACCAAAACAGCTTAACAGCCGGCCCCCGCGGCCCTTTGTTGGCACAAGACTTATGGCTGAATGAAAAATTAGCCAACTTTGTTCGCGAAGTGATTCCCGAGCGTCGTATGCATGCCAAAGGTTCGGGCGCTTTCGGTACGTTTACCGTAACCAACGATATCACCAAATACACCCGTGCCAAAATCTTTAGCGAAGTCGGCAAAAAAACAGAAATGTTTGCCCGCTTCACAACCGTAGCCGGTGAGCGCGGCGCTGCCGATGCCGAACGCGATATCCGCGGTTTTGCCCTGAAATTCTATACTGAAGAAGGCAACTGGGATATGGTCGGCAACAACACCCCCGTATTCTTTATGCGTGATCCGCGTAAATTCCCGGATTTAAATAAAGCCGTAAAACGTGACCCGCGCACCAATATGCGTTCCGCAACCAACAACTGGGACTTCTGGACCTTGCTGCCCGAAGCCTTCCACCAAGTAACAGTTGTGATGAGCGACCGCGGTATCCCTGCTTCTTACCGCCACATGCACGGTTTCGGTTCGCACACTTATAGCTTCTGGAACGAAGCCGGCGAACGTTTTTGGGTGAAATTCCACTTCCGCACTCAGCAAGGTATTAAAAACCTGAGCGATGAAGAAGCCGCTGCGATTATTGCCAACGACCGCGAAAGCCATCAACGCGACTTGTATGATTCTATCGAACGTGGTGACTTCCCGAAATGGACCATGTATGTACAAATCATGCCTGAAGCCGAAGCGGAAAAAGTGCCTTACCATCCGTTTGACCTGACCAAAGTTTGGCCGAAAAAAGACTATCCGTTGATTGAAGTGGGTGAGTTCGAATTAAACCGCAACCCTGAAAACTTCTTTGCCGATGTTGAACAAGCAGCTTTCGCACCGAGCAATCTGGTACCGGGTATCAGCGTATCACCCGATAAAATGTTGCAGGCACGTTTGTTTAACTATGCCGATGCACAACGCTACCGCTTGGGTGTAAACCATCACCAAATTCCGGTTAACGCACCACGCTGCCCCGTACACAGCAATGCCCGTGACGGTTTAGGCCGTACAGACGGCAACTACGGTGGTCTGCCTCACTATGAGCCAAACAGCTTCGGTCAATGGCAAGAGCAAGCCCAATTTGCTGAACCGCCTTTAAAAATTAACGGTGATGCCGCTCACTGGAACTTCCGTGAGGATGATGACGACTACTTTAGCCAACCACGCGCACTGTTTAATCTGATGAATGCGGAGCAAAAGCAGGCACTGTTTAACAATACCGCTGCGGCGATGGGTGATGCTTTAGATTTCATCAAATACCGTCATATTCGCAATTGTTATATGTGTGATCCGGCTTATGGTGAAGGTGTCGCCAAAGCATTGGGTATGACCGTAGCAGATGCTCAGGCGGCTCGTGAAACTGATCCTGCAAAAGGCCATCCGGGGTTCTTATAATGTGGCTGGAATTGGGTGAGTTTTTAGCCGATAAGGTTAAACACTACCAAAAACGCTGAATATAAGCACCCAATATAAAAACAGTAGGCCGTCTGAAAAATTTCAGGCGGCCTACTTATCCATATTTTATGTTATTGATTTATACAACATAAGATACAGATAAAATTTAATTAAAAATCAAATGATTAAAAAATGCTTTATGAAAATATTTGTAAATAGCTAAATTAGCATTGATTGTTTTTCAAAACCCTCTTTAAATACTCAACAGTTTCTGAAAACTCAGTAGTTCAACTTAGCCTATTCTATTGCTTTGTATATCTACAACCATTTTTTACCCTTAAAGAAAGGTATCCATAATGAAACAAACCTCTACCCGCATTAGCGCACTTTTATTGGCTGCTTTTGCTGCTTCTGTATCAAGCGCAGCATTTGCCGATGACACTGTCGGCCCTTATGTTCAAGGCGATATCGGTTTAGCTCATTTAAAATTTGATGACGGCAAAAAATTTAAAATCCGTAATACATTCAGAAATATTAAAGATTCTTATAAAGAATCTGGTTTTATGCCCCGCATTAGCGCCGGTTATGATTATGGTGACTTCCGTGTAGCTGGTGACTATACTCATTACAAAACCATTTCAGAATCTAGCCGTGATGCCAACAGTAGTGCCAATGTAAAAGTTAAAGTACGCGGTATCGGCGCATCTGTAATTTACGATGTACCGATGCAATCCAATTTCCAACCTTATGTCGGTGCACGTTTATCTGTAAATAAAATTAAAAGTGAAGCTAACGTACGCTATTTGAATGAGCGTGGCTCAACTTCCGATAGCTCAACTAAAGTGGGTATCGGTGCTCTGGCTGGTGTCGGCTATAAAATCAACGATAACTTGACTGCTGATGCCGGATATCGCTTCAACCGCTTGACTTCAGATCTCAATACTCACGAAGTTTCTGTCGGCCTGCGTTATACTTTCCGTTAATGAAGCTCTCACTACTCGTATAGCGGCCTAATCCGAACTTGTACGAGTAAATTTATTGTTCAGCGTGCTGCATTCTAGCAGCACGCTTTTTATTTAAGCAGCCTAAAGAATGGAAAAGCTTCTCCTCAGTGATAAACTCGACCATATCCGCTACGGTCACGTTAGTTGATGATACAACATGATCAACTAAATACACGGCTTTGAGGCCTTTTTATTATTCCATTAATTTTAACTTACCTGTATGCAGATATTCCCTCAGTTTGGAATAGCCCAACGCGCACAAAAATAATATCGCCTGCAACAAAATAATCGTGGGCCCGGTAGCAGCATTGAGATGGTAGCTCAGTATCGTTCCCATCAAACTGGTTATAACGGAGCAAGCCACAACGATAATCATCATGTGATCGAAACGGTGGGTTAATAAGGAAGCGGTAATACCGGGTGAAATCAGCATAGCAATCACCAGTACCACACCGGCAACCTGTATCGCACTGATGATGGTCAGTGCTAGCAGAATCAGCAGACCGTAATGAAGGATTCGGGGGGGCAAGCCGACAATTTTTGCCTGAACCGGATCAAAGCAATACAGCATCAAATCCCTTTTTTTCAGCATAACCACGATAAAAATGATAGCGCAAACAATTAACGTGCGAATCAATTCCGAATAGCTTACGCCAAGAACATTGCCGAACAAAATATGAGTCAGGTGTTGATCAGTTTCCACTTTAGTGAATAAAACCAAACCGAAAGCAAACATACCCGAAAACACAATGCCCATGACTGTATCTTCTTTCAGACGGCTATTGTTTTTCAGATAGCCCACACCCAAGGCACAGGCCAGCCCTGAAAAAAACGCACCGACAACCAACGGAATACCGGTTACAAAGGCAACAATAATGCCGGGTAGCACGGCATGGGAAATCGCATCCCCCATCAGCGACCAACCTTTCAGCACCAAATAGCAAGACAAAATCCCGCATACCACCGACACAATCAGTGCAGTAAACAGCGCATATTGCATAAACGGAAAAGACAGCGGCTCGACAAACCAATTGATAATATCAGCCATGTTCTGCTTCTCCCTGCACCGCTACGGCCTTTTTCTGTTGCAACAAACCGTGTTTGGGCGCGAATAAAAAAGCCAAAAGAAAAAGCAGCGTTTGTAAGCAGACAATAATGCCCCCTGTGGCTCCGTCGAGGAAATAACTGATATATGCGCCTATTCCGCTGGTAAAAAAACCCAAAGCCACGGCAATCGAGGCCAGCTTGCTGAATTTGTCGGTAAGCAGATAAGCTGTGGCACCGGGTGTAATCACCATCGCAATCACCAGCACCGCACCCACGGTTTGCAATGCGGTTACCACGCAGGCACTAAGCAGGGTGAAAAACAGAATTTTATAACGTAATGGCGACAAACCTACGACAACAGCCTGTGTTTCATCAAAAAACACCAACAGCAGGTTTTTCCAAAACAGTAATAAAAAAACCAGACACACCACGATAATAATGCCGACTTGAAAAACGTCTTCGTCGGCAATTCCCAAAATATTGCCCAACACGATTTCCTGTACATTGACTGCGGTGGGATTAATCGAAACGATAAACAGGCCGAGTGCGAAAAAAGTCGTGAAAATAAAGCCGATAATGGCATCTTCTTTCAATTTGCTCACGGCTTTAATCCACAAAATCGACAATGCCGCCAAGATGCCCGAAATAAAAGCGCCCACCGAATAAGGCAGGGCGAGCGAATAGGTGATGGCCACACCGGGCACCACAGAATGCGACAGGGCATCGCCGATTAAAGACCAACCTTTAAGCATCAGATAGGCTGATAAAAAAGCACATATCCCCCCCACGGCAGCACTCAATACAATCGCTTTCACCATATACTCATAAGCGAGCGGTTCCAATAAAACATCTAGCATGGCTCAGTCCTTTTCCCCACCTTCCACTTGTTCGACTTTTTTCTTACGATTGTCGACACTTTTCGCTGCAGAAGCAGGCGGATCAATTTTGGTTTGGCCATAGAATACGGCCGGGCGTTTATCTTCGGCCGCTAATACCGTCACTGCACGTTTGTCTTCATCTATATGCAAATCGCTGCTGGCAAGTTTGAAATGGCGCAACACACCACCGAAGGTATGTTCAAGATTACGTTGGTTGAATGTCGATTCAATCGGGCCTGCCGCCTGCACGGTGCCGTTAATCATCACCACATGGTCGCAAAAGTCGGGCACAGCGCCTAAATTGTGTGTGGATACCAAAATCAGACGGCCTTCTGCACGCAATTGGTCCAGAAGATCCATAATCATATTTTCCGTTTTGACATCTACGCCGGTAAACGGCTCGTCCAATAAAATAACCTTACTGTCCTGAGCCAGCGCACGGGCAATAAAGACACGTTTTTTCTGTCCGCCGGAAAGTTCGCCGATTTGCCGTCCGGCAAGATGGGCAATGTCGACACGCTCCATAGCCGTCTGAACTGCCTGCTTATCGGTTTTAGCCGGAATACGCAGAAAGTTCATATAGCCGTAACGCCCCTGCATCACCACATCGTAAACCGAAACGGGAAACTGCCAATCCACTTCTTCACTTTGCGGCACATAAGACACAAAATTGTTTTGTAGTGCCTTGATAATGGGCAGCCCGCATAGACGGATATCCCCCTTATGCGGTTTAAGCAAACCCATCAGGCTTTTAAATAAAGTGGATTTTCCGCTGCCGTTCATCCCCACCAGCGCGCAGGTCATACCGCCTTCCAAACCCAAAGAAAAGTCATAAATAGCCGTGTGACCATTGTTATAGCGCACGGTAAGGTCGTTAATATGAATCGAAGCAGCGGTTTGGAACATCATTATTTTCCGAATCCTTTCACAATCGTAGATACGGTTGTATTAAGCAAATCGGCATAAGTCGGTACCGGACCGTTTTTGGCAGATAATGAATCTACATACAACACGCCGCCGTATTTGGCGCCGGTTTCTTTGGCCACCTGTTGCATCGGCTTGGGTGAAATAGTACTTTCGCTGAACACCACCGGAATTTTGTTTTTGCGTACAACATCAATCACTTTGCGGACCTGCTGAGGGGTGCCTTGCTGCTCAGCATTAATCGGCCACAAATAAACTTCTTTAAAGCCGTAGTCTTTCGCCAGATAGCTGAATGCGCCCTCACTGCTCACCAAGAAACGCTGGTTTGCCGGAACCTGCATGAGTTTGGCACGCAAAGGCTTATCCAACTGCTTGATTTTACTACTGTATGCCGCTGCATTTCTAGCATATACCGCAGCATTTTTCGGATCATATTTTGCCAAAGCATTTTTAATATTTTCAATATAAATCAAGGCATTGCTGGTTGACATCCATGCATGGGGATTGGGCATGCCTTTATAAGGGCCTTCATGAATGGACATCGGTTGAATACCTTGAGTCACCACCACCGCCGGCTTGTTTTTTACATTTTGAAAAAACCGTTCAAACCAACGTTCCAAATTCATGCCGTTCCACAATACCAAATCGGCCGACTGGGCTTTGGCGATATCCTGCGGCGTGGGTTGATAGTCATGAATTTCCGCACCGGGTTTGGTAATCGACTCTACTGTTGCCGCATCGCCGGCTACGTTTTGCGCAATGTCTTGAATAACGGTAAATGTAGTAACAACTTTAAATTTCGCATAAGCGGGCGATGCCGCTAAAACGGTTAAAAATAAACAGGTTGCTGTGATTAAACGGCGCATGATGTGTTCTCCTGCCAGTAGATATAAATAAAAATGATTAAGTGGCAGATAAATAATGCACATCTGCCAACCGCCCCATTATATTATTAATGATAATGATTTTCAATATCAAAAATATATTCAGCTTACCGAAAATAATTTCTAATCTGAGGCCGTCTGAAATGTTTTCAGACGGCCTCAGATTCCATTAATTAAGTAATCATGAGCGCACACTATTTTTTAAACTAAATGAACACGCTGCCTTTATCCGCTATATAATTTGTTTATATTCATTTTTTTCTAAGGACACATCATGCAATTTTCCGCTTTCGGTCAAAAATTCACCCGCATGAGCGGGATTCTGCAACTGATGGACGATTTGGGTAAAGCTCTAAACAGCGACCGCCCCGTTAATATGCTTGGCGGCGGCAACCCTGCCCGCATAGATGAAGCAGACAAGCTGTATCACGAAATATTACAGGAATTGATTGATAACAATACTGCCGTGGAGAGCGTCGGCAACTACTCCACCCCTCAAGGCGATACCCGATTTATTAATACGCTTGTTGACTTTTTCAACCGCGAATACGACTGGGGCATTACCCCGGAAAATATCGCATTAACCAACGGTTCCCAAAACGCGTTTTTCTATCTGTTTAACCTATTCGGCGGCCGCTTCGAGCAAAACGGTATCCATACCGATAAAACCATCCTGCTGCCACTGGTACCCGAATATGTCGGCTATGCCGATGCCCATATCGAAGGCCAACACTTTACAACCGTGCCACCTCATATCGATATCGTCGAGCATGAAGGTGAAAGCGGTTTTTTCAAATACCGCGTTGATTTTGACGCACTGGAAAACCTACCCGAACTGAAAGCCGGCAGCATCGGTGCTATCTGCTGCTCACGCCCTACCAACCCCAGCGGCAACGTTTTAACCGACGAAGAAATGGCCCGTTTGGACAAACTGGCACAAACACACGGCATCCCGCTGATTATCGACAACGCTTACGGTATGCCGTTTCCCAATATTATTTACAGCAATACTACCCTTACTTGGCATGAAAATATTATTCTCTGCTTCAGCCTCTCCAAAGTCGGCCTGCCAGGTGTGCGTACCGGCATTATCGTCGCCGCCCCCGAAGTGGTGAACGCCATCAGCGCACTCAATGCCATTGTTAACTTAGCCCCTACCCGCTTCGGAGCCGCCATCGCTACCCCATTACTTCAAGACGGCCGTCTGAAAACATTATCCGACAACACCGTGCGCCCGTTTTATCAACAACAAGCGAAACTGGCCATATCACTTATCAAAAAAGAATTAGCAGACTATCCAGTGAGAATCCACAAGCCGGAAGGTGCGATTTTCTTATGGCTATGGTTTGAAGGCCTGCCGGTTTCCACTCAAGAACTATACGAACAGCTGAAAGCCGAAGGCACATTGGTGATTCCAGGCGAACATTTCTTTATAGGCATCGACACCGATACTCATCCCCATACCCGTGAGTGTATCCGCATCAGCATTGCACAAAATGAAACCATATTAAGCAACGGTATCGCAGCCATCGGCAAAGCAGTCCGCCGACTTTATGATAATATTAATTAAATAATATTTATTCAATTAATTAAAAAGGCCGTCTGAAACCTAGGACTTTCAGACGGCCTTTTTCTATTTTAATAACTTAGCGAAACGAAAACATACTTAATAATAACAATTAAATGTATTAAAAACATACAGATAGATTAAAAAAACTAACTTTTAAAATTAAAACAAAATTTATTAAAAATATTCAATCAACATTTAATAATAAATATCAAAAAGATAATTTTATAAAAATTACCCTATCATTTTCAATAACTTAAAAATAAATAAAATTAAATATTTTTTACAGTAGAACTGTAACACCAATCAATTCATAACTTATAGCATAACAAAAAGGAAATATTACAAACTTAATGATTGTGATATTACCCCATATAAAACATCAAAAAAGGAGACTAAAAATGGCTAATAACACTAATCAAACCCCTGTTATTAATGGAAAAGTTATTCAAGGCACATCAAGAAATGATGTACTACGGGGCACAAATGGCAATGACACCCTCTATGGTTTGAATGGCAATGATAAGCTATATGGTTTAAATGGTAATGATTTGCTCAAAGGAGGAAAAGGCAACGATACATTATATGGCGGCAACCATAACGACATCCTATACGGTGAAGACAATAACGACCAATTATACGGCGACAGCGGTCGCGATATACTTTATGGTGGCAACGGCAACGATACCCTCCATGGCGGCAACGATAACGATATCCTATATGGTGACGGCGGTAATGACCGGTTATACGGTGAAAACGGTAACGATATCCTCTATGGCGGTAACGGCAACGATACCCTCAACGGAGGCAGCGGCAGCGACGTTATGCGTGGAGGAGCCGGAAATGATGCCTATTATGTCGACAATGCCCGCGACATCGTTATCGAAGCAGCAAACGAAGGCACCGACACTGTATACAGCAGCATTAATTACACCACCCCGCAAAATGTAGAAACCCTGATATTGACCGGCAGCGCGCCTATTAGCGGCCATGGCAATAACAGCAACAACAACATCTACGGAAACAACAATAGCAACCAGCTACATGGTGGCAATGGTAATGATTTTATTCGTGGCGTAAACGGCAACGACAGAATCTATGGTGACAATGGCAACGACTGGCTCTATGGCGACAATGGCAATGATTTGCTCTATGGCGGTAGTGGAAATGACTTACTCAACGGTGGAGCCGGTAACGATAGGCTCTACGGTATGGCAGGTGATGACACCTACCACTTTGGCCGCGGTTATGGAAATGATTTTATTTATGATATTCAAGGCCATAATACACTCCATTTTAACGGCTTAAATACATCGGATGTCCGCATTGAATCCCATAATAATTCTTGGACCATCCATGTTAACGGTACCAATGACAGCGTGACGATCGGCTACCAAAATGCCGGAGCACATGCATCTATCAACAATTTTGTATTTGATGACGGTTCATTCAGCAATACCCAACTCAGCAACATGATGGGGACTACCAAGATATTAGGGGCTTCCCTCGAAAACAGCAATTTGGTTGTCCACAACCAAAACCTAACTGCTGAAAAAGTCGCAGCCGGCGATGCCTTAGAAATTTCCGGCGGCCTGCTTGAAAGCGGCAACGACGGTGCATTGGACAGCCAACTCAACGGCCTGTTTTCCGAACCGCCAGTTACTACCGGCAGCATCGGTGCCGCCGACACCGTAGCTTACGCGACAACAGAAACAGTAACTTATGTGGATGATAATGTTCACAATACATCCATTATCTAATCCTTAACCGAATCATGGCTTAGGCCGTCTGAATATCTTAAAGATTTCAGACGGCCTTTTTCTATTTTAATCTTCTATCAATGCAAAAAACATTCAAAATTAAAGAATAAATGTATTAAAAAACATACAGATACATCAAAAAATAACTAACCAACAAAACTAAAACCAAACTAATTAAAAATACTCAATACTCATTTGATAATAGATATCAAAAAGATATTTGATTAAAAAATTAACTTATCATTTTCAATAACTTACAATAAATAAACTTAAATATTTTTTACAGTAGAACTTTAACACTTCTTAATTCATACCTTATAACATTACAAATAGGAAATATTACAAACATGATGATTGCAATATTGCCTAATATTTAACATAACAAAAGGAGATTAAAAATGGCTAATAATGTAATTCAAGGTACGAATGGTAACGATACCCTCTATGGCGGCAATGGCAATGATTCACTCTATGGTTTAAATGGTAACGATTCACTCTATGGTCGGAACGGTAATGACTCGCTATATGGTGGTAACGGCAACGACACGCTCAATGGTGAAAATGGTAACGACTCACTATATGGTGAAGATGGTCGCGATACACTTTACGGCGGCAGCGGTAACGACTCGCTATATGGCGGCAATGATAACGATACACTCTATGGCGGCAGCGGTAACGATACACTCGATGGCGGCAGCGGTAACGATACACTCAATGGCGGCAGTGGTAATGATGTGATGTCTGGACGAACTGGAGGTGATACTTATTATGTCGACAGCGCCGGAGACTCCGTTATCGAAAGCATCTACGGCGGCTACGACACCGTATACAGCAGTATCAGCTATACCCTCCCTCAAAATGTGGAAAACTTGACATTAATCGGCAATGCACTAAACGGCTATGGAAATGATGACGATAATGTTATTCGGGGCAACAGCAACAACAACTACTTATCCGGCGGTAACAGCGACGACCGACTTTATGGCGACAATGGTAATGATTTGCTCTATGGCGGTAATGGTAACGACCGACTTTATGGCGGCAGCGGTAATGATATTATGCGCGGTCAAGCTGGAGATGATGCCTATTATGTTGACAGTACCAATGACTCTGTTATCGAAGAAGCTAACGAAGGTATTGACACCGTATATAGCAGTATCAACTACACCATCCCCAAAAATGTAGAAAATCTGACCTTAACCGACAATGCTCTAAACGGCTATGGCAATGATAATGATAACATTATCTGGGGTACCGATAATGACAACTACTTATATGGCGGCGATGGTCACGATGAGATTTATGCTGGCAATGGCAACGATACGCTTTATGGTGGTAATGGTAATGACTTTCTCGTTGGCTTTTACGGCAACAACCGACTTTATGGCGGGAACGGCAACGACTGGCTATACGGTGGTAGCAGTAACGATACGCTAAATGGCGGCAGTGGTAACGATACTATGCAAGGTTATGACGGAAACGATACCTATTATGTCGATAATCCCGGTGACAGCGTAATCGAAGTAACTAACGAAGGCACCGATACCGTATACAGCAGTGTCAGCTACACTATCCCGCAAAACGTGGAAAATCTGACTTTAACCGGTAACGCTGTAAACGGTTACGGTAATGCCGCCAATAACGTTATCCAAGGTAACAACAATAATAACTACTTATACGGCGGCAATGGTAACGATACCCTTTATGGATTAAACGGTAACGATACGCTCAATGGCGGTAGCGGTAATGACGTTATGCGCGGCCAAGATGGAAACGATACCTACCATGTCGACAGCTCCGGTGACTCCGTTATCGAAGCTGCCAACCAAGGCACCGATACCGTATACAGCAGTATCAGCTACACTATCCCACAAAACGTAGAAAATCTGACTTTAACCGGCAATGCCCGTATTAACGGCTATGGCAATAACGGCAATAATGTTATCCAAGGTAACAACAACGATAACTACTTATACGGCCGTGATGGCAATGATTCCATTTATGGTGGCTATGGTAACGATACGCTCAGCGGCGGTAATGGCCATGACTCGCTGCATGGCGGCTATGGCAATGACTCGCTACACGGTAACGCCGGCAATGATTCGCTATACGGTGACAGCGGTAATGATTTACTCTATGGCGGTGACGGTCATGATTCGCTCTATGGCGGTGACGGTCATGATTCGCTCTATGGCGGTGACGGTCATGATTCGCTCTATGGCGGTGACGGTCATGATTCGCTCTATGGTGGCATCGGCAACGACCGGCTTGATGGCGGTAGTGGTAACGATGTTATGCGTGGCCAAGATGGAAACGATACCTACTATGTCGACAGCTCCGGCGATTCCGTTATCGAAGCTGCCAACCAAGGTACCGATACCGTATACAGCAGTATCACCTACACTATCCCGCAAAACGTAGAAAATCTGACTTTAACCGGCAATGCCCGTATTAATGGCTATGGCAATAACGGCAATAATGTTATCCAAGGTAACAACAACGATAACTACTTATACGGCCGTGATGGCAATGATTCCATTTATGGTGGCTATGGTAACGATACGCTCAGTGGTGGCAATGGCAACGACTGGTTATATGGTGGTAGCGGTAACGATATCATTTACGGTTGGAACGGTAATGATACGCTCAGTGGCGGTAACGGTAATGACAGGTTATACGGCGGTAATGGTAACGATACGCTCTATGGCGGCAGTGGTAACGATAGACTCTACGGCCAGGCCGGTGATGACACCTACTACTTCGGCCGCGGCTATGGAAGTGATTATATTAACGACACCCAAGGCCATAACTCGCTCCACTTGAATGGTTTAAATACGTCGGATGTCAGCATTGAATCCCATAATAATTCTTGGACTATTCAAATTAACGGCACCACCGACAGTATTACGATTGACCATCAAACCGCAGGGGCTGATGCATCTATCAATAGCTTTGTGTTTAACAACGGTACATTCAGCAACGCACAACTCAACGGTATGATAGGTAGCACCAATATATTGAGTGTTTCGGCCGAAAACAGCAATCTGGTTGTCCATAACCAGAATCCACCTACTGGGAAAGTCGCAGCCGGCGATATCTTAGAAATTTCCGGCGGCCTGCTTGAAAGCGGCAACGATAGTGTATTGGATACCCAACTCAACAGCCTGTTTTCCGAACCGCCGGTTGCCACCAGCAGCATCGGTGCCGCCGATACCGTGTCTTATGCAACAACCGAAGCGGCTGTTTATGTAGACGATAATGTTCAAAATGTCGCTATTATCTAATCCTTAATCCAATCTCCTTAGGCCGTCTGAAAGATTTCAGACGGTTTTTTTCTTTTTCATAACTTATCTAAATACAAACGAACTTAAATAAAAAATTTATTTTTTGTATAAAAAAACATACATATATCTAAAAAAATTTAATATTTATTCAAATAGAAACTTTATTACAAAAATATTTAATATTCATTTGATAATAAATATCATATAGATATACCACTCTTAAAATACATTATCATACTCAATAACTTATAATAAAAAAATTTAAATTTTTTTTACAGTAAATGATTAACGATAATTATTTAAAACTTTTAATATATAAGCAGGAAATATCACATTCATTATGATTGTAATATTTCTCAACATACAATTAATAAAGGAGAGCGACTAATGGATAAAAATACCAATGTAAATACGGTTATTAACGGGACATCTCAAAACGATGTTCTACATGGTACAAACGGTAACGACACCATTTACGGATTGGGTGGTAATGATGTACTTATCGGCCGAGATGGTCATGACTCACTTTATGGTGGTTCTGGTAACGATCGGCTCTATGGCGGGAACGATAATGACATACTCCATGGTGGAGAGGGTCGTGATGTCATGCGCGGTCAAGCTGGTGACGATATTTATTATGTCGACAATATCGGCGATACCGTGATTGAAGCCGCCAATGAAGGTACCGATACCATTTACAGCAGCGTCAGCTATACCGCTTCACCAAACGTTGAAAATCTGGCCTTAATAGGTAGCGACCGTATCAACGGCACAGGTAATAACGGTGATAACGTATTAGCTGGTAACAGCAACTACAACCGCCTCAATGGTGGTCGTGGTAACGATACTATTTATGGCAATCGTGGTGAAGACACCATCGACGGTGGCGAAGGTAACGACAAACTCTACGGTGGTGCCGACCGTGACAATATCTTCGGCGGCAACGGCAATGACTTGCTCGACGGCGGTGAAGGTAAAGATGTAATGCGCGGCCAGGCCGGTGATGATGTTTATTATGTCGACAATGTCGGCGATACCGTGATCGAAGCGGCTAATGAAGGTACCGACACCATTTACAGTAGCGTCAGCTATACCGCTTCACAAAACGTTGAAAACCTGACCTTAACCGGCAACGACCGCATTAATGGTACCGGTAACAACAGCGATAATATCTTGGTCGGTAACGACAACTACAACCGCCTCAACGGTGGCCGTGGTAACGACACCATCTACGGTAACGGTGGCGAAGATACCATCGACGGTGGCGAAGGCGACGACAAACTCTACGGTGGTGCCGACCGTGACAATATCTTCGGCGGCAGCGGCAATGACTTGCTCGACGGCGGTGAAGGTAAAGATGTAATGCGCGGCCAAGCCGGTGATGATGTTTATTATGTCGACAATGTCGGCGATACCGTGATCGAAGCGGCTAATGAAGGTACCGACACCATTTACAGTAGCGTCAGCTATACCGCTTCGCAAAACGTTGAAAACCTGACCTTAACCGGCAACGACCGCATTAATGGTACTGGTAACAACAGCGATAATATCTTGGTCGGCAACGACAACTACAACCGCCTCAACGGTGGCCGTGGTAACGACACCATCTACGGTAACGGTGGCGAAGATACCATCGACGGTGGCGACGGTGACGACAAACTCTACGGCGGTGCCGACCGTGACAATATCTTCGGCGGTAACGGCAACGATTTGCTCGACGGCGGTGAAGGTAGAGATGTGATGCGCGGCCAGGCCGGTGATGATGTTTATTATGTCGACAATGTCGGCGATACCGTGATCGAAGCGGCCAATGAAGGTACCGATACCATCTACAGCAGTGTCAGCTATACCGCTTCACAAAATGTGGAAAACCTGATTTTGACCGGTAACGACCGCATTAATGGTACCGGTAACAACAGCGATAACATCTTGGTCGGCAACGACAACTACAACCGCCTCAACGGTGGCCGCGGTAACGACACCATCTACGGCAACGGCGGTGAAGACACCATTGACGGCGGAGAGGGTGACGACAGAATCGACGGTGGTGCAGACCGTGACAATATCTTCGGCGGCAGCGGCAACGATATATTGCGTGGCGGTGAAGGAAAAGACGTTGTGAACGGTGGTGACGGTGATGACTCTCTGGTTGTTGTCGGCAATCTGACTGCTGGCAGCAAATCTACCAACGCAGCTTATGACGCCGTTTTAGGTACCTCTCTTGCCAAAATGGCCGGTACTGATTGGAATGAAGTTGTAGACGGCGAAATTCTGCGTGGTGGCAACGGCACCGATACGCTCTATGTATTCGGCACAACCGATTTGAGCAAAGCGATTTTGGAGAGTATTGAAAAAATCGAAATGCCTTCCGATGTCACTATGACAGCAGACCAATTGTCAGCAGTAGAGGTAAGCGGCGATAAAGTCGGCACTTTACGTGTTAAAGAAGAAAGTGCCGAGAAAGTTATCGTATTGGATGACCAACAGCTCAACGGCATCAGACAACTCGATATCGGCAGCAATGTAGTTATTGAAGTTAAAAATATCGATTCGCTCAACGGTATCCATATTATCAGTGGCGAAGGCACCTTGCGCTTCACTGAAGCAACCGAGCTGACAACCGACCATACGATTACCGGAACAGTTACAGTGATCAATGCCGACGGCACACCGGCCGCAGGCAAAGCCGAAGTGCTGGATCATATCGCTTCTGCAACAGACAATGATACGGTCGTGACAGAAGTCAAAGATTTGGATTACCAAGACCAGCTCTCTGACGAAGTAAAAGATAGCAGTGACACTGTTCTCGTTTTACAAGGTTCGGAAGGAAATGATTTTCTTGAAGGCAGCAGTTCAAATGATGCATTAAACGGCGCAAACGGCAACGATATTTTAGTCGGCCGTGATGGTAACGATATATTTGTGATTGAAGGCGCCGGCAAGAAAACCATTATCGACGGCGGCAGCAACCAAGATATTGATACCATTGTGTTCCACAATGCAAAAGAGGGTGTGAATATCGATCTGAGCCAATTTAAAGGCAATGTCGGTAGCGATACCACTATTCAAATCGGTGCGGGAGACAGCGGTGGCGTAGCAGGTGCGGCCGGCGACAAAACTAACTTGATGCTGATTATTGACACATCGGGCAGCATGAGCGGCCAAAACATGCTAAATGCACAAAAAGCAGCCATTGAGTTAATCGATAAATACGGGCAGGTGGGCAATATGGCTATTCGTATTATCGGCTTTGATAGCGATGGTTTTGTACAGTTTAACGGCGTAGATTCGTGGATGAATAAAGAAGATGCCGTTAAAGCCATTAATACTCTGTATGCTGGCGGCGGCACCAACTACTATGCTGCCTTGGATACTGCCGAGCAAGCATTTATAAGCAACAGAGGAAATATCTTCCATGAAGACGGACAGAATTTCTCTATGTTCCTTTCAGACGGCTATCCCAACTCGCCCATTCAAATGCCACGGCAACTGCAATGGGAAGATTTTGCCATTAAATACCAAATTGTTTCACATGCTATCGGCTTCGGCGGCATTTACTCCAAAGATGCTTTAGAACCTATTGCATTTGATGGTACAAAAGTAGTCAACACCACCGACAATCACGATCCCGGTCAAATCGACCCGATTTTGGAAGGTGATATCGATAAATTGTCCACAACCGTTACCGGTACGGCAAAAACCGACTTTATTGAAAACGTCGGAGGCTCAAACCATGACGATACCATTGTCGGCAACAGCCTGAACAATGAAATCCGAGCCGGTGCGGGCAACGATATCCTTGATGGCCGTGAAGGCAACGATAAGCTTTATGGTCAAGCCGGTGACGATACCTACGTCTTCAGCCGTGGTTATGGTCAGGATGTGATTATCGACCACCAAGGTGATAACGCTATCCACTTTAAAGGCCTGAATGCCGGAGATGTCAGCATCCAATCCAGTCAGGATGCAGCAGGCCATGAGTCTTGGACCATTCAGATTAACGGTACTAACGACAGCATCACTATCGACCACCAAATCCATGGTTCGGATGTCGCCGTCAACAGCTTTGTGTTTGAAGACGGTACCTTAAGCAATACCGAGTTCGCCCAACTCAATGGTATGGGTACCACCAATATCATGGGGGCTTCCGCCGAAAACAGCAATCTGGTTGTCCACAGCCACAACCTACCTGCTGATAAAGCTGAGCTCATTGATATTTCAGATGCTTCCGGCGGCCTGCTTGAAAGCAGCAACGACGGTGTATTGGACAGCCAGCTTAACGGCCTGCTGCCCGAACCGGTTGCCACCGGCAGTATCGGTGCAGCCGACACCGTAGCTTATGCAGCTACTGAAGCAGCTGTTTATGTGGACGATAATGTTCAAAATACCGCCGTTATTTAATCCTTAATCCGATAATGGCTTAGGCCGTCTGAAATCTTTCAGACGGCCTTTATCTTTTGCAAACCCTGTTACAATACGTTTTTTATTTTCTCCAGCATGTATCCTGCCATGACCGATCCGATTTATATCCCCCTGCGCCTGCATACCGAATTTTCGATTACCGACGGTACGGTGCGCATCAAAGATGCCGTTAAAAAAGCCGTTTCAGACGGCCTGCCTGCTTTGGGTATCAGCGATTTGATGAATATGTTCGGGCTGGTCAAGTTTTATAAAGCCTGCCGGAGTGCCGGCATCAAACCGGTGGCTGCGGCCGATGTATGGATTGAAAACCCCGATGCGCCCGACAAACCTTTCCGTGCCATGTTGGTGGTCAAAAACGATGCCGGATACCTGCGTTTGAGTGAGTTGCTAACCGCGGCCTATGTCGGTAACGACCGCAATACCGAACACGCCGAGCTGCGCCAAAGCTGGCTTGAAACAGGCGACAACAGCGGTTTAATCTGCTTATCCGGCGCACACTACGGCGAAGTAGGCGTCAACCTGATCAACGGCCATCCCGATGCTGCCAAAGCGGCCGCCCAAAAATATGCGGCATGGTTTCCGAATGCTTTCTATCTGGAGCTGCAACGCCTACCCGAACGGCCGCAATGGGAAACTTCGGTTTCCGGCAGTGTCGAGATTGCCGCCGAGTTGGATTTGCCGGTGGTCGCCACCCATCCGACCCAATTTTTAAACCGTGACGACTTTCAGGCACACGAAGCGCGGGTATGCATTGCCGGCGGTTGGGTGCTGGCCGATAAAAAACGCCCGCACGAATTTACCCCCGGCCAATTTTTTATTTCCCCCGAAGTGATGGCGGAACGTTTTGCCGATTTGCCCGAAGCCCTGCAAAACTCGGTAGAAATTGCCAAACGCTGTAATCTGACCATTACTTTAGGTAAAAACTTCCTGCCTTTATTCCCGACTCCCGACGGCTTGTCGCTCGATGATTATCTGACACAACTGGCCAACGAAGGCTTGCAGGAACGCATGATCCAACTTTATCCGGATGAAGCCGAACGCAAACAAAAAATGCCCGAATATCAGACACGTTTGGATTTCGAGCTGGGTATTATTATTCAAATGGGTTTTCCCGGCTATTTCCTTATCGTACAAGACTTTATCAACTGGGCTAAAAACAACGGCTGCCCCGTCGGCCCCGGGCGCGGTTCCGGTGCCGGCTCGCTGGTAGCCTATTCGCTCAAAATTACCGACCTCGACCCGTTGAAATACGCCCTGCTGTTCGAACGTTTCTTAAACCCCGAACGCGTTTCCATGCCCGACTTCGATATTGACTTCTGCCAAAGCAACCGTGGCCGTGTGATTGAATATGTGCGCGGAAAATATGGTGCCGATGCGGTCAGCCAGATTGTGACTTTCGGCACCATGTCGTCTAAAGCCGTTATCCGTGATGTCGGCCGCGTATTGGAGCTGCCGTTCGGCTTGTGTGACCGTCTGTCGAAACTGATTCCGTTGGAAGCCAACCGTCCCGTCAGCCTAGATAAAGCCATGGAAATGGAGCCGGAAATCAAGCAATTGATTGATGATGAAGACGCCGGCGAATTGATTGAATTGGCCAAAAAACTCGAAGACCTGACCCGTGGTTTGGGTATGCATGCGGGCGGCGTATTGATTGCCCCCGGCAAAATTTCGGATTTCAGCCCTGTTTATCAGGCCGATGAATCCGCTTCGCCCGTATCGATGTATGACAAAGGCGATGTGGAAGACGTGGGGCTGGTGAAGTTCGACTTTTTGGGCTTGCGCAACCTCACCATTATCGAAATGGCGCAAAACTTTATCAAACAAACCACCGGCGAAACGGTGGATGTCGGCAAAATCACCTTAGACGACCCCGCCGCCTATAAAATCTTTTCCACCGCCAACACCACCGCCGTTTTCCAGTTTGAATCGACCGGTATGAAAAAAATGCTGCAAAAGGCCAAACCTACCAAGTTTGAAGAGATTATTGCCTTTGTGTCGCTCTACCGCCCCGGCCCGATGGATCTGATTCCCGACTTTATCGACCGCATGCACGGCGCTAAATTCGAATATCTGCACCCGCTTTTGAGCGAAGTGTTGGCGCCGACCTACGGCATTATGGTTTATCAGGAACAAGTGATGCAGTCGGCGCAGGTTGTCGGCGGCTACTCACTCGGCGGCGCCGACTTATTACGCCGTGCCATGGGTAAGAAAAAACCGGAAGAAATGGCCAAACACCGTGAGATTTTTGCCGAAGGCGCTCAAAAACAAGGCATTTCCAAAGCCAAAGCCGATGAAATTTTCGACTATATGGAAAAATTTGCCGGCTACGGCTTCAATAAATCACATGCCGCCGCCTATTCGCTGGTTGCCTATCAGACCGCATGGCTCAAAGCGCACTACCCCGCCGAATTTATGGCCGCTACCATGTCGTCCGAGCTGGATAATACCGACCAGCTCAAGCATTTCTACGATGACGCCCGCGCCAACGGCATTACCTTTTTAGCACCCGATATCAACGAATCCGACTACCTGTTTACTCCCGACAACCAACGCCGCATCCGCTATGCGCTCGGTGCGGTAAAAGGCGTCGGCGAAGGCGCGGTAGAGGCCATTGTCGAAGCCCGCAATACGGGCGGCGCATTTAAAGACTTGCTCGATTTCTGCGAACGGGTCGATAGAGGCCATCTGAACAAGCGCACCGTCGAATCGCTGGTACGCGCCGGTGCATTCGACACCCTCAACCCCAACCGCGCCATGCTGTTGGCCAATATTGATCTGGCTATCCACAATGCCGAACAGAAAACCGCCAATGCCAATCAGGGCGGATTGTTTGATTTTATCGAAGATGCCATCGAGCCGGTTCAAATGGAAGCCGTACCTGAATGGAGCGAATCGGAAAAACTGGCCGAAGAAAAACAAGTATTGGGTTTCTACTTTTCCGGCCACCCGTTCGGCCCTTATGCCGAAGAAGTCCGCCAAATCGCCCCAACCCGTTTAAGCCGTCTGAAACCGCAAGACAATGTGCGGGTTGCCGGCTTCACCACCGCCGTACGCACCATGATGGGTAAACGCGGCAAAATCGCTTTTGCCACCCTTGAAGACCAAAATGGCCAAGTCGAAGTAATGATCAGCGGCCATGTATTGGAAGAAAGCGCAGGCCGTCTGAAAGCCGACCAAGTGCTGATTATGGAATGCAAGGTCAGCCGCGACGATTATAACGGCGGCGATGCCCTACGCATTATGGCCAATCAGGTGATGACTCTACAATCCGCCCGCGAACGCTACGCCCGCAGCCTAAGCCTAAACTTAGGTCCCGACCACGACATCACACAACTGGCGGCACTTTTAAACGAACACCACCTGCCCGATACCGGACACATACCGATACGGCTGTCTTACAGCAATCATGCTGCCAGCGGTGATTTGAAAATTTCGCCAAAATGGACGGTAACACCGAGCGCGGCATTGTTCGACAGCTTAGAAAGCTTACTTGGCGGCCGTTCTGTTAGGGTGAATTGGTAGCTGTAACCCACATCAATAAATGTCATAACACATGATAAAACGAGGCCGTCTGAAAAGTTTCAGACGGCCTCGTTAGATTGAAAAGACTTTAAACCACAATAAAGCTTTGCTGATCTATCTGCAAATCTTTATCCAGCGTTGCAAATTGAATGGCATCGCCAGAGCCGCGACCGTCACGATCATAAGTCAGATGGCCGGTATCGGCATGGTATTTCACATATTGTTCCCATTCGGCCATCGTATTACTACTCAAAGCATCGAAGATTGAGGATTGCAATTCAATCTTATCCTGCCCTACGGTGAAATCGGTAATGATATCGACACTACCGTCTAAAACACTATCGAATACAAACGTATCGCGTCCTTCACCGCCGGTTAGGGTATCGCTACCCGCACCACCGATAATACGGTCGTCGCCCGCCATACCGTTCAAAATATTATCCAAGCCGTTGCCTGTTATAATATTGTTTTCGGCATTGCCGGTACCATGAATTGCCGTGGTGCCGATAAGGGTCAGATCTTCCACATGGTCGGTTAAGGTGTAGTCGATATTGCTGTATACATGATCATGGCCTTGACCGGCCAATTCAATCACTTTATCGCCAATATTATCGACCATATAAATATCGTTGCCGATACCACCGCTCAAAGTATCCGCACCTTTACCGCCATCGAGATAATCGTCGCCTGCACCGCCGTCAATCACATCATCACCTGCGCCGCCGTCGATATTATTGCCGGCTTTATTTCCGGTCAGATAATCGTTGTGTTCGGAGCCGATCAGGTTTTCAATCTGCGTGCCGTATCCGATAAAGGCTTGCCCTTCTGTATAGGTGTTTAAGGATACTTTATCCCCACGATAACCGCTTAATGAAACAGACTTGTCTAAGCCAAAGTAGTCATGCATATCGTAGGTATCAATATTCTTCACGCTAAACAGTTTTTCACGCGTATCGCCGACATAAATCCATGAGCCGGGTGTCAGGTTTACATGCACGCCTTGCGCTTCATGTGAGGCATCGAAAGTATCGATACCGCCGGCATCCCAAATATAGCGGTCGCTATCCTGACTATACATATTGTAGTTTTTAAACGTATACACATCGTTGCCCAAACGAACATTACGGTTCGGGCCGAAAGCGTATTGCATATAGGCCAAATCATAGGTACGCAGTTGTCCCAAGCTTAAAAACAGGTTGTTGTTGGCATAGGCTTTATACGACATGCTGGAAAACTCAAAGGTTTCTTCTTTGGCATAATCACCGGTAAAGCCTATCGAAGTGTGTTTCATATTAAATGTATGGGTCGCTTCGTGCATTACAGTGTAATTTAGGAAGTCTTTACCCCACCCCATATAATTGTATCGGCTGTTCCAAGCAATCAAGCCGCTGTTATAGGCAATGGCTGAAGCCCCCTCGAACCCATTAAGCAGATTACCCATAAAGTACTTGGTGTTTGCTTCAGCCGCCGTTGCCACTTCAACAAACTCAACGTTGGCAATGGCACTGATTTGTTTATAAGCATTGCGCACAATTTCTTGCAGTTCGGATGGATAAGTAATCATCGAGCTGCGGTCGATATAATGGTTATAGTTTTGCGGCAGTTGGGCGATTTCGTCCAAAGTCATAAAGTGGTATTTAATAATGGCCGGTCCGTCTTGCTTGCCGCCGAACGGAATGCCGTAGCTCCCACCATATAATGAGCCTGTTTTCTCTATAAAATAGGGAAAATTATAGTTATCAGCGCTGTGATCGGTCTGGATGCCGCTGTTAATGCGGGAGTGCGGGTTAACAAACTCACTATCGTTTGTCCGCATCGCCGCATAATTTTCAATATCGCTCACCGCAATCGTTTGGCCTGTTTTATCGGTAGCATTCAATACCGCCCGAACATGATGTTCTTTTGCTGCGGCCATTTCGGCAGCCGAAACGGAAGTGGAAAAACTGAAATCGTCTTTCACTTCGGTGCTATATACTTTGTCGCCGATTTCCAGATTCACGATATCGCCGGCCTTGGCAGATCCGCTCACTACACCGCTGATGCTGACTTGGTTTTCAACCGCACCCGATACGATTTGACGGCCCTCTGCATCCGTCACAATATGCGGACTGTCAAACTTCACTTCTTTTATCTGTACCGGTTCATTACGCTCCATACGGTAGATATAGTAAGCCGGCTGGCCGTTTTGCGATGATATGGCTATTCTTTGATACAGCTGCGGATCGGCATCCACTTTAAACGACAACGGTTTACCCTCTAAAGATGCCCATTCGTCGACAGGAATATCTAAGAAGAAACTACGGTCTGGTTTCACACCGACCTTATAGGTTTTTTCGCCGATATCAACGGTAATTTGGCGTAAGCGCTCGCTATTCATACCATCGGCAAATGCGCCGTCCAATTCAATCACACCATTCAGACGGATATTGGCGGCAGCCTGCCCTGTGCTGACGTTAAAGCCGTCACCAATCGCGGTAATATCAATTTTCGCTGCGCTTGCTTCGGTAACCTCATAGCTGCGGGCGGTTTTGGCTTCAGCCGAATTTGCACCGTGTGCATGGGCGGAAACAGTATAGCCGTCGTTATTTAAGAACTTATCGGCAGCAATATCCGCACTAAAACTTAAATCGTTTTGTACTTGTGCCTGAACGGTTTCACCATGAATGGTTAAATCAACCATTTCCCCCGCTTTGGCCTCTCTACCCGATACACTACCTGAAACCGTTATTGCCTGCTTGGCTTCAATCGGATTAATCATATCGTCGCCGGCAATAGGATTTAAGTGAATAGACATCCCGCCGCGCGTTACACGATAGTCGAGCGAAGTATGTGTCGAGCTACTGTTACCGGCCTCGTCGACAGTACTCATAGCCGCATGAATCACCGGTATGGCTGCTCCGGTCAGCTTTTGGGCAGGTACTGCCATACGGAATACACCCATTCTATCTACTTGGGCTTGATAAGTTTCATTGTTAATACTCAAATTAACCTTATCACCGGCTTTAAATTCGCCGCTTACCTTACCGGATACATTAATATTACCGTTGGCCGCATTCGCAATAACATTATTTGTATTGATATCGTTTAAGGTAATCACCGGCACAGGGGCAAGCGTATCTACCTGATAATCTTGATTAGTAACGGCTTCGACAGTATTGCCATATTGATCGGCCACCATTACCGCAGCTTTTACGTTCAGACGGCCTTCTTGAACAGCCAAGTCGGTAGCCGGAAGCGTCAATACCCATTGATTGCCGGATATGGTTGCCGTATGGTTTTGACCGTTAACGGTAACCACCACATTCGTTGAAGATCCCGCCGTACTTGCCGAAACATTCAACGAGCCTTCTATGGTAATCGTCTTAGATAAATCGGCGGCATTAATCGGCTTACCGCCGTTAATACGGTCGATGGTAATTTGAGCGGTCGGTTCTTCAGTATGCAGCGTATAGGATTGCGTGCCTTCAGTGGCTTCACCATGGCGGTTTGACGAATCTTTAAGTTCGCTGCGTGCCGTGATTTGTGTATTGGCTGTTAAGATTTCAGACGGCACTTGAACATGGAATGTAGAACCGACAACGGAAGCAACATAATCTTTACCGCCGACATTCACGGTTGCCGATGTAACTTCATCACCCTCGCCCAATCGGTTGACTCTTCCGCTAATCAATATAGTGTCTTGCTCAGACTCAGCACGGTTAATCACGTTATCACCGGTGACGGCATCCAAAACCACCTGGCCCTTCGGTGCCACTTTATCCACCAATAAAACACGGGAAACAGATACCCTGCCGTTGCCTTGGTTGCCTGCTTCATCAATACGTTGCACACTGGCGGAAACCGTATATTTGCCTTCATCCACTTTCGGTGAAAAACGTGCCGGTTCAACAGCAATACTATAGCGCCCGTCTGCCTGAACGGTGCCTGAGAAAGTTTTGCCGCCGACAACTACATTCACAATGGCGCCTTCTTTGCCGTCACGCACCATACCGGTGATATTCACAATATTGGATTCCGCCGTTTCCCGCTCGTCCAATACGTTGTCACCGGTTACCGGATCGATACTGATACTCGTCCGGTTCACCAAATCAATATAATAAGATTGCGAAGCACGCAGTGTTTGCGTTTGGCCTTCATAAGTATGCGTTACAGCAGCATTTAAAGTCCCCAGTGCTTCTTCGGTTCGGTCGTTAATACCGAAAAAGGATTTTTCAACGGTAACACTGAAACGGCCGTCTGAAACCGTTGCCTGAGCTTTACTACTGTTGCCAATGCTTAGCTGTACCACCGCACCGTCATCAATATTATTGACACTGCCGGACAAAACAAAGCTATTCGAATCGGCTTCCGCCTTACTGATAATATTGTCGGTAGCCACCGAATCCAAAATAATTTCCGGCTCGGACGAGCTAACCTGATAAACACGACTGCTTGCCGCCTCGGCACTATTGCCCGCAGCATCGCTGACTTTAGCGGTGACGGACACCTGCTCTGCCGCAGCCAATGCTGCAGAAGAAACTTGTGCGGTATAGCTGTTGCCATTAACCGTTGCCGTATGATTTTGGCCGTTAACGCTCACCACCACCTCATCAATACGCTCATCCGCTGCCAAACCCTCTACCGTGCCCGAAACCGATTGCGTAGCTTGTGCCTGTTCGCCTTTTGAGAGCACATCGTCGCCGGCAATCGGATGAATAGATACCGTGGCTTCGGGCGCTTGCAAATCTTTGCTGTATTGTTGGCTGTCGGATACCGTAGCCGTATTACCGGCCTCGTCTTGTGCCGTTACCGTCGCTTTTACTGAGTTATAACCCTCTTTACTCAAGCTGTCGCCCGCCACTTCAACCGAAAACGCACCATTTTGTACTTTTGCCAAAATATCGGTCCACTTCACCGAACGGCAACTCGGACAATTACATGAAATCACCACATCCGTACCGTCTTCTACATCGGTAACGGTGCCGCTAATGGTAACGTTACCTTTAGACTCGTTAATATTGAGTACATTGTCGCCGGCAATTTTATTCAAACTAATGGTCGGGTTATATTCGGTGCGGACACGATAAACACGGTCTGCCGATGCCGAAGCACGATTACCGGCATCGTCTGCGGTGTTCAAGGTCGCCGATACCTGACCGTGATTGACTAACGTTTTGGTATCGACCTGAACGGAAAATTGACCGTCATGCACGGTTCCGCGATAAACCGCTTCGCCCACTGTCAATAATACTTCGGCATTCTCTTGAGCATGTTCGGCCGAACCGGTAATCAGCGTTACTGCCGATTGCGACTCAACCAAGTTAATAATATCGTCTTGTGCCACCGGGTTTAGCGTCACCACCGGCGTTTCAATCTCGGTATCTACCTCATAATGATGCTGTGCAGTAGCCTGAACCTGATTGCCTGCACCATCGGCCGTCTGAACGCTAACGCCGATTTCACTTTGAGCTGCCAATACCGAACCCGGAACACTGGCTGAGAATCCGCCATTTTGGACGGTAGTTTGATAAGTATTTTCACCAACCGTTAAGGTAACCGCATCACCGGTTTTGGCATTAGCAACCTTGCCGGAAACCGTGACCGTTCCTTGTGATTCTTGGGCATTAATGACATTATCGGCAGTAATCGGATGAACGGTAATGCTTGGCGTAGCAATATCGGTATCGACTTGATAAGTATGTTTGACTGTCGCTTGTGTTTGGTTACCCGCACTATCGGCCGTCTGAACGCTGACACCGATTTCACTTTGAGCTGCCAATACCGAACCCGGAACACTGGCTGAGAATCCGCCATTTTGGACGGTAGTTTGATAAGTATTTTCACCAACCGTTAAGGTAACCGCATCACCGGTTTGGGCATTAGCAACCTTGCCGGAAACCGTGACCGCTCCTTGTGATTCTTGTGCATTAATTACATTATCGGCAGTAATCGGATTAACAGTAATGCTTGGCGTAGCAATATCGGTATCGACTTGATAAGTATGTTTGACTGTCGCTTGTGTTTGGTTACCCGCACTATCGGCCGTCTGAACGCTGACACCGATTTCACTTTGAGCTGCCAATACCGAACCCGGAACACTGGCTGAGAATCCGCCATTTTGGACGGTAGTTTGATAAGTGTTTTCACCAACCGTTAAGGTAACCGTATCACCTGTCTGGGCATTGGCAACCTTACCGGAAACGGTAACGCTTCCTTGTGATTCTTGTGCATTAATCACGTTGTCGGCGGTAATTGGATTAACAGCAATGCTTGGTGTAGCTATTTCAGTATCAACCGTATACTGATATACCGTGCTTTCACTATGAATTTTGCCTGAAGCATCAATTACCTCTACCACAACAGTTATATTTTGTTCACATTGAATACCGGCTAATGCACTACCATCAATATTAGCTGACCAGACATTATCTTTAACTTCAGCCGGATAGGTTTTATCACCGATAATCAGGGAAATGTTTTTCTCTGTAATCGCCCCTTCGGTTTTTACCGTACCGGAAAAGGTAACCATACCATTGCTTTCTTGACGGTTAATGACACCGTCTTCCGCTATGGTATTCATCGTTGTACTGATATGAACCGGTTCTACTACCGGTGGCTTGATTTCTTCAGTTTGTTGCGTTTCCTCAACCGATTGTTCTGTTTCGTTTGTTTCTTGTTGTGTTTCCTCGGTCGGTTGTTCCACTTTGGCTGTTTTTTGCTGTGTCTTTTCAGTTACCTGCTCTACTTCGGTCGGTTGTGTCTTTTCTACCGACTGTTCTACTTTATTTGTTTCCTGCTGCGCTTCCTCAGTCGATTGTTCTGCTTTATTTGTTTTCGACTGATTCTCTTCTACCAGCAGTTCTACTTCATTATTTGTTTCTTGCCGCACATCTTCTATCGGCTGCGTTACTTCGTTTGCTTCTTGTTGCGTCTCTTTCGCTGACGATTCTGCTTCGGTTGTTTCTTGTCGAGTCTCTTCAGACGGCTGTTCTACTTCATTCGTTTCCTGTTGCGGCTCTTCAGTTGGTTGTTCTGTTGCACCATTTTGTTGCCCATTCGCAGATGAAGAGCCACCCCCTCCATGTGATGCAGCAGCCACACCGGCAACCGCTGCTGCTGCCGCAGCACCCCACAACGGCGCGGCACTGCTCCAAGTTGTAATACCCACTTCTTCGGCAACCGGCATAGACAATTGTTGTAATGATGCTTCATCGGCTGCAGTAGCCAAGGTTGACTGCATATCATGGAGATAACGGCTATTCTGTATTGGATAATGATGACCGTAATCTTTCAAAATCAAATCAGGCATGCCTTCTTGCACGCCGTCTGAATATATTTGCAAGTCATCACCAACCCATTCCATAGCAGGCTGTTCGATGAGTTGGCCGTTTTCATCCAACAACTGATAAAAAGTACCCGGCTGTGCTTGCAATACGACAGTTTCCCCTTCTTTGAGCAAAATAGTCTCTTGGTGTCTGTTATGCGAAATATTTAAAGTATAGTTTTTCATAATTATCCGTTAAAGAATGTAATGATCAAGGTCTGTATTGGTACTTTTAGGAAACAAAATATTACATTTATTTATTATAACTATATTTATTTACTACAACAAATTTTATGATAAAAAGATAAAGAAATACCGAAAGATATACTATTAAATAATATTATTTCTAATATTCAATATCTTTCAGGTAGTTTTGTCTTACGTTGGAATACATAAAAAAACTGTCTCGAAAAGCATAGAGAAATCATACATTTTTTATGTTTCAATCTGATGTTATTGAGATTTTTCGCGTATTGGAATAATATTAGTTATTCGGTGAAACATGTAAAACCAACAATAACCACACACACAACCAGATGACCGGAGAACCACTATTATGGCTCACCTATCTAAATATGCATCTTTAAATATCAGCCTGATTCAAGCTCGTGAAGCATTGATGACGCAATTCCGCCCTATACTGCATAATTCAGGGCTAACCGACCAACAATGGCGGATTATCCGCCTATTGGCAGAAAACGGCACATTGGATTTCCAAGACTTAGCCAATCAGGCCTGTATCCTGCGTCCCAGTCTTACCGGTATTTTAACCCGTTTGGAAAAATCCGGCATTTTAGTACGCTTAAAACCTTCCAATGACCACAGACGTGTTTATTTGAAATTAACAGAAGAAGGTGAACGGCTTTATCAAAATTTGGGTGAACAGGTAGACCAACGTTACGACCGTATTGAAACCGTATTTTCCCAAGAAAAAATAAAACAGCTGCAAATGCTTCTGGGGGAGCTTTCCCATATCGGTCAAATGCTTGATAAAACATAAAAACAACAATATGACCGAAGCTCACCTAAATTTCTCTGTACAACAATCTTTCCGTGATGCCATGGCCTCATGTGCTGCCGGTGTGCATGTTATTACTACAGATGGCGAGGCCGGCCGTTACGGCATTACCATGACGGCAGTCACACCGGTAACCGACGAGCCGCCAACGGTTATGCTGTGTATTAATCAAAAATCATCTATTATTCCGATACTTTCCGCCAATCAATACCTGTGTATTAATGTATTATCGGCACAACAGCAAGATGTTGCAGAACACTTCGCCGGCATAACCAAACTTTCGCCCGAAGAACGTTTTGAATACCATATCTGGCATCGTGGCGAAACAGGACAATTACAAGTTGAAGGTGCACTTGCGCATCTGCACGGCAAAGTAACTGCCCAACACCAAGTCGGCACACATTATGTGTTTTACGTCGATATAATGGAAATTAAAGCATATCACTCATCCGAACCTGCATTGGTTTATTTCCGCCGTCATTTCGGTAGCTTGGCATAACCGGTTATATCGCCAACAAACATGTTTATCAACCTGCATGCATATCAAATACTAAAGCCGTCTGAAAAATATGAATACACTATTTTTCAGACGGCTTTCTTAATATCTAAAATACTATTATTTCATTTTATTGCCTTCAGACGGCCTATAGTCAACCGATCCAAACCGGCCAAATCAGGCAACGTTTCCACTTCAGAAAATCCATTGTCTTCAAATAAAGTACGCACTGCGCTGCCCTGATTATAACCATGCTCGACCATCAACCACCCTCCGACTTTCAAATAAATACCCGCTTCACAAGCCAATACACGGAAAGCACTTAGGCCGTCTGAAAAATCGGTTAATGCATTTTGCGGCTCGAAACGTAAATCACCCTGCCGCAAATGGCCATCCTCCGCCTCAATATAAGGCGGGTTGGAAACAATCACATCATAGCTATGCTTTTCAGACGGCCTATCCACATCAAACCAAGAACCACAAGTAAACTCAATCTCGGCACCCAGTTTGGCAGCATTCACTTTAGCCGTATCCAACGCGGCAGGGCTGATATCGGACGCACGTACATGCACATCAGGCCGCGCCAATGCAATAGTAACGGCAATAATACCGCTACCCGTACCCACATCCCACACGCTGCCATTTTGCGGTAAATATCGTAGAACGGCCTCGACTAGGTGCTCTGTTTCGGGGCGCGGAATCAAGACATTCGGATTCACCGCAAATATGCGCCCGTAAAATTCCCTTTCACCCAAAAGATAAGCCATCGGCTCGCCTTGAAGCCGACGATCTACCAAATGATTTAATGATACTAAAACACTTTCAGATAAAATATCTTCCGCGCAAGTAATCTGACGGGCACGGGTATAACCGCCCGCATACTGCAACAGCATTCGTGCTTCAGACCTAGACAAAGAGCAGGATCGGAGCCAGTCGGCAAGGGTTTGCGGCATTTCAGACGGCCTTGAAAAAAATTTGGATTATACCGTAAAGTAACCGTATCATTTTGGCATACTGCCAACCTATATTATGCCAAACCGGCAACAAACGATGGCAACTCAGACAAATCATCCAATACCGTCAAACAACTTTCCTGCTGCAATTGCTCCACCGAATGTGCCCCTGTAGACACCGCAATCGCACGAACACCGGCATTGGCCGCCATTTGTAAATCATGTACGGTATCACCGACCACAACCGCTTGCGCCGTATCCACCCCCAATTCATCACACAACTTCCACACCATATCCGGTGCCGGCTTAGAAAGGCTCTCATCGGCACACACTGTAGCCAGCCAAAAATCTGCCGTTTGCGTTTGTTTAATAGCTTTATCCAGCCCGACCCTGCCTTTGCCTGTCGCCACTGCCAACCAATAACCTTGCGCCTGCAGTGTTTGTAAGCATGGAATGGCGCTATCAAACAGCTTCATATTATGGTTGTTGGGATTGAGATAATGGCGGGTATAAGTTTGGGCAATACGTTCTTGCAAGCCCGGCTCGGTTTCCGGCGCAAGACGACGAACCATCACGGCCAGATTAAACCCGATTAATGCACGGATAGTTTCTGCTTTAGGTTCAGGTAGTCCGCATTCAATAAACGTTTGTTGCATCGTGGTAATAATCGGTATCGTGGTGTCGGCTAAAGTACCGTCCCAATCAAAAATAATGAGTCGGGGATGCATAGCGATTCTCTTTTGTGAAACATTAAACAATCTGCCCGGCAACTTAGAAAATTGCCCATATAGCAATAAAAACAAACTATATCAGTATTATATAGTGAAAAAAGCCAACTACCACAATATAAAAAAACCAGATAATGATATTAATTATCCAATCAAAAGAAAACTGTATTAAACCCTACCTATATGATTGCCATCCGGAATAAATAGATAAAAAACGCTTTAAGTATCTACCATCTGTTTTTCAGACGGCCTATTTGCTCCGGCCTCTTGGTCAAGCCGTTTGAAACAGTGTAGAATATGCCGCGTTTCCAACTCAAAGCCTGATTGAAAACAGGCATAGGCTATGGACGATCCCAGTTTATTACCGCCACAGCAAACCTTTACCATTTAATCATCCCGCCTGAATACTGCGTCCCGCAATACAGGTGGGCGGAGTATTTATGAGCATCGAGCAAGAAATCCCAACACAAAGCGACATTGAGCGCCTGCCACTCGATATTGAGCGTATTCACGAACTTTCCGAAGTATTGCTACCCGTTTTCGAACAAATAGAACAAGGGCAGCAGATTGAAGACGAAACGCTTAACGCCAAGCTGGTCGAATTAATCAATATTCTGCAAGAGCTGCACCCTGCCGACGTAGCCGACGTGCTGGAATCATTGCCGCCGAAAGAGCGGGCATTGGTGTGGCATCTGGTTTCACCCGAAGAAGACGGCGAAGTGTTGCTGGAAGTATCCGATGCCGTTCGTGAAACCCTGATCGAATCGATGAACAAGGACGAGCTCCTTGCCGCGGTTGACGATTTGGATGCCGACGAACTGGTCGAGCTGGCCGGTGATCTGCCGCATCAAGTGGTATACGAAGCCCTACAAACCCGTGATCCCGACGAGCGCGCCAAAATTCAGGCGGCTATGTCGTATGAAGATGACCAAGTCGGCGCGATTATGGATTTTGAGTTTATCAGCATCCGTGCCGATGTTGCTTGTGAAGTGGTGCTGCGTTATCTGCGTCGTTTTGACAACCTGCCCGACCATACCGATAAAATCTTCGTGGTTGACCAATATGATGTTTTGCAAGGCGTATTGCCTATCCGCAAACTCTTGGTGGCCGACCCTGAAGAACTGGTGGCCGATGTGATGGCAACCGATGTAGTCCGTTTCCGACCGGAAGAAAACGTTGAAGAGGCGGCTCAAGCATTCGAACGTTACGACTTGATTACCGCCCCTGTGATCAATGCCGATAAAAAGCTGATCGGCCGCATTACCATTGATGAAATGGTAGACGTTATCCGTGAAGAAACCGAAGCCGATATGTTAAATATGGCCGGTTTGCAAGAAGAGGAAGATTTGTTTGCCCCGGTTTGGGACTCGGTAAAAAACCGCTGGATGTGGCTGGCCATTAATCTTTGTACCGCCTTTATCGCCAGCCGTGTTATCGGTGCTTTTGAAGGTAGTATCGAAAAAATCGTCGCTCTGGCCGCTTTAATGCCGATTGTAGCCGGTATCGGCGGCAATTCCGGCAACCAAACCATCACCATGATTGTGCGTGCAATGGCGATGGGACAACTTTCCGGCCTGCAAGCGGGGCGTTTATTGAAAAAAGAAATCGGTGTGGCTTTGGTAAACGGTTTGGTATGGGGCACGGTGATGGGGGTTGTTTCTTGGATGCTGTATGGCAATATCGGTATCGGACTGGTGATGGTTGCCGCGATGACGCTTAACCTTTTATTAGCCGCTACCGTCGGCGTGCTGATTCCTGTGCTGATGGATAAAGCAGGGCGAGACCCCGCATTAGGCAGTTCGGTGTTGATTACCGCAGTAACCGACTCCGGCGGCTTCCTGATTTTCTTGGGACTGGCAACTTTATTCTTAATATAGTTCTATAAACGGAAAGTAATCGTTTAAGCAGAGGCCGTCTGAAAAGTTATCTTTCAGACGGCCTCTGCTTAATATCATTCAAAAAAAGCGGATAATTACTTATCTTCCAGCAGCATGGGCAGCCTGCCATGCGGCATTAAGACGTTGCCCTGCCGCTTGCAAAGCACTGTCGGCCTGTGCTTTTTTGGCCGTTTCTTCCTGCAATTCCTGCTGCATTCTTGCGATGTCGGCCTGAGCCTGCTGAATACGTGCCTGTGCCGCAGCAATATCGGTTTGCAGGGTGGCTACGCGGCCGCTACTGCTGCTCTGTGCTCTTAATGCGGTACGGTAAGCTGCTTGTGCGCTGTATAGTTCATCGTTAACACTGTCTGCTAAAACAAAAGGGCTGGACAATAATAAAGCCAAAGCCATTCTTTTTTTCATGTTTCATCCTTTCGGTTAGGGCCGTTTCAAATAACTTTTTAAGCAGCCTCAGCGGCCAGCGGTTGTATATTGTCTGACTGGGCACTCTGTATGGCCGTGTAACACGGTTCGAGTTGGCCGGCAATCAGGCTGATCTGTTGCCATAATATATTATTTTGGCGGTCATCTTGCACCAATGTCTGTAAGTATGCCAATCGGCTTTTCATTTCATTAAGGGCCGTCTGAAAATCTGCTTCTGAATAAAGTGCGATATTTTCCAGTATATCGGCAACTTGATCGGCTGTGCTGAAAAATTCTTTGGTAAAGCCGGAATCATCGCTGTTGGCCATCCGGTTGCGGTAAGCACCCAGTGCGGAAATATAGCCGATAAGGGCATAACTGATTTTCAGCAGATTAAAGCCGTCTTGCAATTTATTGCCATATATACGCGGTTGACTACTCATATCAGAAACCGAGCTACTCAAAGCGGCGGCGGCTTCATGTGCTTTCCGACGGGCAATGCGGTAGTTCATATCGTCCGAATTGCCGTTTTGAAATTGGCTGATAATATGATGCAGATAATTGCCGTTACTACTGATGGATTTGGCACCGGTTTGCTTGAGGGTCAGATAACGCCAGTCCGGCCACAAGTAAGATACAGCTGCCCAAGCAATCACACTGCCCACAAGCGTATCAAGCAACCGGCTCCAAGTTAGGTCAAACACATCCAATCCGGCCAAAGACATAGAAGTCAGCGCCTGCACAGTAATAAAAAATGTGGAGAAGCTGAATTTATTGGTACGAAAGAAAAAGAATAAGGTTGCAGACGCCAACACAATCCATAATTTCGTTTCGACAGAAGGGGTGAAATACGGCACCAACGAGCCGACACATACCCCTAATACCGTACCGACAATCCGCTGGTTAATCCGGCTTTTGGTGGCTGAATAGTTGGGTTGGCACACCAACAGAATTGTTAGCAACACCCAATAACCTTCTGAATAATTAGAAATTTCCACAAAAGAACAAGTCAAACCGAATACAATAGACAAACGTACGGCATGACGGAATACGGCTGATTCAAAATTCAGTTGGCTACGAATGGTACGCCAGGCATGACGCAGACCACCTGTTTCGGTGGCGGCGATACCGATTTTTTCATTAGCGGCTTCTTCTTCGCTATTTTCAAGATGACTGAGCTGATAGTCCACGCCAAACAGATTTTCCAGCAATCTTTGAATAGCATGCACTTCCCTGCCTTGATATTGTTCGGCATACAGCTTCAACGACTGACGGCAACCTTGGACGGCACGCCCCAACCTTTCGCTGTATTGGTAAGGTTTATCGTTGCGCAAGCATTCGGCAATATCACGACAGGCCTGCCCCTGCAATTCAAGCAGTCGGCCGATACGGAAAATCAAATCGGTATTTTTCAAACGGTCGGACAAATCAAGGTAATCAACATGCACGGAGCTGATTCGTTCATGAATATCCTGTGCGGCAAAATAATAGTGAAGCATACGCAATGTACGCGGATGGCGGTGTTGCCCGCGCATACGGTAAAACAAAGCAGTCCGGCAACGGTTGAAGGTTTCGATAATGGCGGTATTCCGCATCGCCAATTCAATTTGGCGTTTTTCCAGATAATCGGCCTCATCCGGATCAAAAAAAGCCGCTTTGGCATCCAAATAATTAGCCAATGCCGAATAGGCTGCCGCCATACTTTCCTGAACGGGACGGTTGGGGAATATGATATAGAAAATCAGCGTGGTGACGCTATACAACAGCGTACCGAATAAAATAAACATCGGATTCACAAACCACGGGGTTTCCGAATGATAAACCAATGTTGTATAAGTCGCGACTACCAAAGCACCAAACGCGAAAGTGCGATAGCTCAAACCGACAACACCCAATAAGATGGATATAAAAGTCAGCAGAGTCATCACCAAAATAAACGGCAATCCCGTACCGTATGTCATCTGTGCAGCCAATGACGATATCGAAAACAATATTATTGTAATCACGATATTTTTCAGACGGCCTGTAATACGGTTATCCAAATCTACCAATGCACCGGCAATAATCCCTAAAATAAATGGCGTGGTGACCGATGGTTTTTGTAAATACCATACAACCGACACGGCACAGAACAAACTGAAGAAAACCGGTAGTGTGGAAACTATTCTGGAGTTTATGGCAGGTGTACGCATTTGTATCTTATTAAAAATAATTAAGATGCGATTGTATAGTAAAAAAACGCCCTAATTCTAGTTTATAGTGTGTTGCTTAATAGGCAACATTAATATTTCATCACAACAGGCCGTCTGAAATATTTTATCTTCATAAAAATATAAGGGCGGATACTGCTTCCCGCCCTCAAATATTCTGTTTTCAATTTACTACATTTCAGCCGGATCCACATCCACCGACCATCTGATTTTATGGTCGCGGTATTGCTGCAATACCTGCACCCACAAACCGACAGCATGATGCAGGGCTTTGCGCGAAACAGACTCTAAAAAGATTTGCGCCCGTTCGCGCTCGGCAAGCCGCACCATCAACATCGGTGCCGGCCCGAATACGGATACTTCAGACGGCATCAGCGGCGCGACCACTGCCTGAATATCTTGTAAAAACTGCAAGGCATCGCCGATATTTGCGGCATCGGCACGGATGGCCGTCTGAAAACCAAACGGCGGCATGGCAAACAGGCGGCGTTCGGCCAATTCGTTTTCGGCAAAAATGCGGTAATCCTGCGCTTTAACCGCGGCAAACACCGGATGCTCCGGCAATCGGGTTTGGATCAACACCCTGCCCGCCGTTTCCGAACGCCCCGCCCTGCCGGAAACCTGCATCAGTTCGGCAAACAATTTTTCAGGTGCGCGAAAGTCGGCGCTGTATAAACTGCCATCGGCATTCAACACAATCACCAGATTCAAGCGTGCGAAGTCGTGCCCTTTCGACAACATCTGCGTGCCAACCAAAATATCGACTTCATCGGCGGCAATACGGCGGTATAAATCCGCCCAGTCGTTTTGATGGGCGGTGCTGTCGCGGTCGACACGAACCACCGCCGCCTGCGGCAGCCAAGCGCGTAGGGTTTCTTCAATACGCTGCGTGCCCTGCCCGACCGCGGTTAAATCCTGATTGCCGCATTCGGGGCAGGCATAGGGAACGGGCTGCCTGAAATCACAATGATGGCAGCGCAATTGGCGGGCGCGTTGGTGCAATACCATCTTGGCCGAACAACGCGGACAGCCGAAAGTATGCCCGCATTCGCCACAAAATAAAGCGGGCGCAAAACCGCGACGGTTGAGATACACCAACGACATCCCACCTTGTTGATAATTGTTTTGCAGCAGCTTCAATGCCTGTGGCGAAAAGCCGTTATCTAGTTTCAGACGGCCTATCGGCAATATATCGACCTGCGGCAGATGTGCCGCCGTATGTGCGCGCTCAGTAAGCGTTTGCAAACGGTATGCCCCGCTTTGTGCTTTGTGCCAGCTTTCCAAGCTCGGCGTGGCGCTGCCCAACACAATCGGGCAGTTTTCCTGCTTGGCGCGCCAAATCGCCAAATCGCGTGCCTGATAACGCAATTCGTTGTCTTGTTTGAACGAACCGTCGTGTTCCTCATCCACCACCACCAAACCCAAATCAGGCAGCGGCGTAAATACCGCCAAACGCGTACCGATAATCAGCTTGGCCTGCCCCAACATAGCGCGTAAATAATCCTGCGTGCGCCGTCCCGATGCGGTCTGGCTGTGTAAAACCGCGGTCGGCACTCCACCAAACCGCGCTTGCACCCGTTTTAAAAGCTGGGGAGTGAGATTGATTTCGGGCAATAAAAACAACACCTGTTTGCCTGCCGCCAATACTTTGGCCGCAATATCGAAATACACTTCGGTTTTGCCGCTGCCGGTAATGCCGTACAGTAAAAAAGGCATGAAACTGCCAAAGGCCGTCTGAACCGCTTCCGAAGCGGCTTTCTGCTCTGCATTTAAACGGTGTTCAGACGGCTTAATAACAGGCATATCGGCTGCGTTTGCCTGTATCCAACCCTCTGCCGTCCACGTTTCAAGCAGCTTCGGGGCTTGGGTATTGATTTTTTTCAAGGCGGCCAAACTTTGGCCGTCTGAAAGCAAGGCCTGCCAAAGCGCGTATTGCTTATGAAACCGTTGCGGCGGCGGAGTCTGCTCTCTGCCTACCTGACTCAATGAATAAAACAGTGGCGGCTGCGGAATGGCCACCGGTTTCGGCTCTTTCAAACCCAGCGGCAATGCCGCCGACACCGCCTGCCCGAGCGGATAATGATAATAGCGCGCGGTAAAAGCCAACAACGCCATCCAGTTAGCCGGCAACGGCGGTTCGTCGGCAAAGGCCGTCTGAACGGGTAGGATTTTGGCCGTATCGATATCGGGCGTGATATGGCTTGCCCATACGATGCCCACCACTTTTTTATTGCGGAAAGACACAACCACCCGACAGCCTTGCGGTAGTGCTGTCGGGTGTGCATAAGTGAAGAGGCCGTCTGAAATCGGAACATTCAGCGCGATGTGATGGTAAATCATGCCGATATTATAACGCGGTTGCCAATGAAACAGAGGCCGTCTGAAATATTTCAGACGGCCTGTTTATACCAAATTAATTATACACGGCAGCGGTTGGCCTCGGCCAATAACGCCAGCAATGCTTCGGTTTGATCCCAACCGATACAGGCATCGGTGATACTTTGGCCGTAGACTTCGGGTTTATCCTGCCGCCCTTCTACCAAATGGCTTTCCACCATCACGCCCATAATATTGTTTTCACCGTCGCGGATTTGCTGCGCCACATCTTCGGCTACTTCCATTTGGCGTCTGTAATCTTTACGGCTGTTGGCATGGCTGAAATCGACCATCAGCTTGGGCGTTACCCCCGATTTAACCAACTGTTCGGCCGCTTCTTTTACATGCTTACTGCTGTAATTCGGCTCTTTGCCGCCGCGTAAAATCACATGGCAGTCGGGGTTGCCGGCGGTATGCACGATGGCGGAATGGCCGGATTTGGTTACCGATAAAAAGTGGTGCGGATGGCTGGCTGCGCCAATGGCATCAATGGCAATTTTCAAATTACCGTCGGTGCCGTTTTTAAAACCGACCGGGCAAGACAAACCGCTGGCCAGCTCGCGGTGAACCTGACTTTCAGTCGTACGCGCCCCGATAGCACCCCATGAAATCAGGTCGGCATAGTATTGCGGCGTAATCATATCGAGAAACTCGGTAGAAGCCGGCATGCCCATTTCATTGAGTGCCAGCAACAATTTACGCGCCTGCCGCAGGCCGAAATTAATATCGAACGTACCGTCAAGGTGTGGGTCGTTAATCAAACCTTTCCAGCCGACCGTGGTGCGCGGTTTTTCAAAATAAACCCGCATCACAATCAGTAATTCCTTGGCATACTTTTCACGCAAAGACATCATACGTTGCGCGTATTCAAGCGCGGCTTTCGGATCATGAATGGAACAGGGACCGATAATCACCAATAGGCGGTTGTCTTCACCGTGTACCAACTTAGCGATTTCCTGTCGGGTACGGTATACCAAATCCGACACATTTTCAGTAATCGGCAATTCGTATAAATGGGCTATCGGCGGCAGCAGTTCTTTGACTTCTTTGATTTTGACATCGTCAGTTTGGTGGCGTGGTATCATGATTGTTCTTTTCTATCTAAGATTTTATGGCCATAAAGGTTAACGCTTCACGCATGCTATGGCAAGACTGAAAGTTTATTTTTAGCTATTTTATTGTGTAAATCTATTGTTTTTAATTTTATGAGAATTATAATTTTCAATTTTAAAAAATATTAGTATTATATTTTAACCAATAACCAACAAAACAGACCGTATCCAACCAAGCATCACACAGCGATTTATTGTACCATTACGAACTTTAAAATCAGTACGGCAGCGATATATAACCACAACATCCGGTAATAATAGGTTTCAGACGGCCTGCCTGCTATTTAACTCAATATTTATCAAACACATACTTACTTAAATATGAATAAACCCGATCGGCGTACTATCCAGCTTTCCCTTCAAGACCATCAAACCGACATCGCCCCGCTGCATATGCGCCATTTGTTTGAAACCGATAAACAGCGCTTTGAAAACATGCACGAAACGCTACACGGCCTGCTATTGGATTACAGCAAAAACCGCATTACCGAAGAAACACTGAATTTATTGTGCGATTTAGCAGAAGCCGCCGGAGTGGCTCAACAGGCGCAAGCCATGCGCAGCGGTGTCAAAATCAATCTCAGCGAAAACCGTGCTGTATTGCACACCGCCCTGCGCCTGCCTGCCGATGCAGAACCGGTTTATGTGGACGGTGAAAACGTATTGCCTAAAATTCATCACGAACTGGAACGTGCTTTAAACTTTGCAGACAACTTAATCAACGGACATTATCAAGGGGCAACCGGCAAACGCATTACCGATTTCGTCCATATCGGCATCGGCGGTTCCGATTTGGGCCCGCAAGTGGCCGTACAGGCATTGCAGCCGTTTCAGCAAAATATACGCGTACACTTTGTTTCCAACTCGGATGACGCTGCCATCGCCCAAACATTGGCAGGCTTAAATGCCGAAACCACCATTTTCTGCGTTGCCAGCAAATCGTTCCGCACGCCCGAAACCCTACTTAATGCCCGCGCCGCCCGCCATTGGTTTCTAGCGCAAGGCATGCCCGAATCTGCCGTCGGCCATCATTTCATCGCCATTTCTTCTTCCGTAGAAACGGCATGTGATTTCGGTATTGGCGAAGAAAACGTCTTCGCCATGTTTGAATGGGTCGGCGGGCGTTATTCGGTATGGTCGGCCATCGGCCTACCGGTGATGGTTGCCATCGGCGGTGCGAATTTCCGACAGTTTTTAAACGGCGCCCATGCTATGGACGAGCATTTTTTCCATACCGATTTCCGCCACAATATCCCTGTTTTACTGGCATTACTCGGCGTTTGGTATGGCAATTTTTTTGGCGCGCAAGGCCATGCCGTCGTGCCTTACAGCCACAATCTGCGCCGTTTCCCCAGCTATTTAAAACAACTGGATATGGAAAGCAACGGCAAATACCGCACCCTGCAAGGTGATGAAGTTGACTACCACACCGGCGGTATTGTATTCGGTGAAGCGGGGGTAGACTGCCAACACGCTTTTTTCCAATTGCTGCATCAGGGCACACGCCTGATTCCGGTTGATTTTATTATCCCGATGAGCAGCCCATATGCCGTCGGCGACCAACACCGCTTTACCGTCGCCAACGCCTTTGCCCAAACCGAAGCCTTAATGCGCGGCAAAACCTTAGCAGAAGCCCGTTCCGAATTATCCTATCTGCCCGAAGCAGAACAAGAAGTCCTTGCGCCCCATAAAACCTTTCCCGGCAACCGCCCCTGTAACAGCATCTTATTAGATGAACTTAATCCGTTTAACTTAGGTATGCTTGCCGCCATGTATGAGCACAAAGTTTTTGTGCAAGGGGTAATTTGGGATATCAATTCCTTCGACCAATGGGGTGTGGAATACGGTAAAGTATTGGCCAAAACCATTGAGCCGGAATTGGCGCAACGGCAGCCGCTACATCACGATTCATCTACCAACGGCTTAATCGACTATTACTACCGCTGCACACAACCCTTAACCGGGCAAAAAAACCCAAGCTAAAACATTATGGTTTTATTAAAACAAGGCCGTCTGAAAACCATTCAGACGGCCTTGTAATGAAATAAATACATGACTAGTAATGATTAAATCCGCATCGGCATCACAATATATTTAAAGTTCGGATTATTCGGAATAGTAAACAGGGTTGAACGGTTGCTGTCGCCGAAAGCCAACTGCATATCGTCTGAATGTACATTACGCAATACATCCATCAGGTAGCCGATATTAAACCCGACTTCCAATTCTTCACCCTGATAGGCAATTTCGATTTCTTCCCGCGCTTCTTCCTGCTCGTTATTGCTACATACCACGCTTAATAAACCGGGGCGCAATAGCAGGCGGGCGCCGCGGAATTTTTCATTAGCCAAAATCGCGGCACGCTCTAAAGCGCCCAGCAGTTGGGTTCTGCCAATCAGGAAGATTTTATCGTTATCCAACGGAATCACGCGGTTGAAGTCGGGGAATTTGCCATCCACCACTTTACTCACGATAACGGTGTCGTTACAACGGAAACGAACCTGATTATTCAACAACTCGATGGTAATCGGGTCGGACGGATGGTTTAAGAGTTTGAAAAGTTCCAACACGGTTTTGCGCGGCAGAATGATTTCGGTTTTCGGCAAATCGGCATCAATGGTTGTGCATGCATAAGCCAAGCGGTGTCCGTCGGTAGCGACCAAACGCAGCTGATCCCCTTCAACCTGCATCAATAATCCGTTGAGGTAGTAGCGGATATCCTGTACCGCCATGCTATATTGCACTTGCGACAGCATATTTTTAAATGCTTCTTGCGGCAGCGAAAAGGCAGCACTCACATTGTCGCCCACACTCATCAGCGGAAAATCTTCCGCCGGCAGGGTTTGCAAACCGAAACGGGATTTTCCGGCTTTCAAGGTGAGGCGGTTTTGCGCCCAATCCAAAGCCACTAAAGAACCTTCCGGCAAAGCGCGCAGAATATCTTGTAATTTTTTGGCATTGGTGGTGATGCGGAAATCTTCGGCTTCGCTGTGCGGGCCGGCGGTATTGATCTGAATTTCCAAGTCGGTTGCCAAGATATTGGTTTGTCCGTGTACGTTTTCGAGCAATACATTAGATAAAATCGGCAAGGTATGGCGGCGTTCAACGATACCGGTAACCGTTTGCAGCGGTTTGAGCAAAGTGTCTCGTTCGGCTTGTAAAATCAACATGTTTATCCCTTCGGATTGATTAATTCTGAATAATAATCAAAAGTTTTTCGTAATCTTGCGCGATTTCCGAATCTTCTTCCCGCAATTTGGTTACGGCTTTCACCCCATGCATCACTGTGGTGTGATCCCGCCCGCCGAAAGCATCACCGATAGACGGCAGGCTGAGATTGGTTAACTCTTTGGTTAAACTCATGGCAATCTGGCGCGGGCGTGCAATATTACGAGTGCGCTTTTTACCAAGTATATCGCTGATTTTAATGCGGTAATATTTAGCGGTTGCATCAATAATCAATTCGGCGGTAATCACTTTATAAGAGCTGGCGACAATATCCTGCAAGGCCGTCCGCGCCAAGTCGATATCAATAGGTTTCTTTAAAAACCGGCTACTGGCGCTTACTCGGTTAAAGGCACCTTCCAATTCGCGAACATTGGAGCGGATAAGGTTGGCAATAAAAAACGCGGCATCCTCGTTTAAATCTACACCGGCCGTTTCGGCCTTCTTCTGCAAAATCGCTACCCGCATTTCCAATTCGGGTGGTTCCAATTCCAATGTCAGTCCCCATGAAAAGCGGGATTTCAGACGGGCATCCATATCTTCGATTTTGGTCGGCAACACATCACAAGTCAGAATCAGTTGTTTTTTCTTATTGTGAAAATGGTTATACAAATAGAAGAATTCTTCCATTGTACGGTCTTTGCCTTTAATAAACTGAATATCGTCGATAATAAGCAAATCATATTGCTTATATTGTTGCTTGAATACGTCATAACTATTGGTACGCACGGCATTCATAAAACTGCGGATGTAATCATCGGAATGCATATAGCGCACTTTGGCATCCGGCTTGTTTTTCAGCAACTCATTGCCAATGGCCTGAACCAAGTGGGTTTTCCCCAAGCCGGTACTGCCATATAAGAAAAACGGATTATAACCTTGGCCGGGATTCTCGGCGATAGATTGGGCAGCGGCGGCGGCAATACGGTTACCCTTACCTTCAACCAAGGTTTCAAACGTATAGTCGGGCGATAGGTTGGATTGGGTATATTGCGAGGCTTCCGAACCTTTAGCGGCAGCCGGTTGCGAATACCCGGCAGTCTCTTTTTTCGTCTTGGCAGTTTTAGGGTTTACCGCTGCCGATTTCTTCGGTTTATCCTGATCATGAGGCAACTGCTTCATGCGTTCGGCCAAAATATCGCGGGCGCTTTTTTTCGGTGTGGCGCCCGACGGCATAGCATCATTATCGGCTGTTTTGATTTCAGCCGGTGCTTCTATTGTTTCAGACGGCATAGTTGCCGCTTTAGCAGCATCTTGAGTAGCGAAAGCCGCTTTATCCGAGCCGTCTGAAACGGTTTGTACCGGTGCCGACTTTATTTCGGCATCTGCTTCCGCTGCCATTTCATAACGTTCGCCCTGCCCTGCTTTAAAAACCAGTGCAGATACCGTCGGCACAAGTTCGGCACGCACCGCCTCGATAGCACCGGCAAACCGACTACTCAACATATTTACAGCAAACTGATTTTTAGCATAAACCACCCATACACCATTTTCTTCGCCCACCGTCAGCGGCGCAATCCAAGTTTGGTATTGCTGTGGCGGTAGAGTATCGTGTAGTCGGCGCAAACACTGCGGCCAAAAATCTGCTAGCTTCATAGATGTTGCCTAGATTATTACGGTTTGGGGTATGGATATCACTAAAGGGCTTTGACAACATGCATGTTGGTCAAAAGGCCGTCTGAAAAACTAAGACGGGTTAAAATCAATCAACCTGTTTTCAGACGGCCTGCCGTATCTTTTATACTTATGTCGTATCACCGACAAGGCACGGCGGATTATACCGAAAATTATCCACAGCCGCCATGTATTAAACAACTATTTCACAGGAATATTTGTGGATATCTTTCTTCAACTACCCTGAAATTAACAACATGATTTTCTTAAAAATAAGCACTTCATATGCCAATACAGCATGATTTGCAGCACATCTGCCACACACCGCTTCAATCAACGCCGACACAGCTCGGGAGAGCCGCTATCACATTATTCCCATAGCCGATATCCATCAAACCACTTATTTCTTTTACCGCAACCTGCTTTTTCCATTGACAAAAGCCAATATTTGCTGTGTAATTTACGGTTTAATTTTCTGATAAAACTTAGGAAACAGACATGAAACGCACTTATCAACCTTCAGTGACCAAACGCAAACGCACCCACGGTTTCTTGGTACGCTCTAAAACCCGTGGCGGACGCGCCGTTTTGGCTGCTCGCCGTGCCAAAGGCCGCAAACGTTTGGCCGTATAAGTTGAAGCAAGGTTTCGCCAAGCGTTACCGCTTATTAAAAACGGATGACTACTCATCCGTTTTTGCGTTTAAAAAACAGCGCGGCACCGCATCGCTACAAGTGTTTTTTCTACCCGACAACGGCTTAAATCATGCCCGCCTAGGCTTGGTTGTCAGCAAAAAAACAGCCAAGCGTGCCAACAAGCGCAATTATATGAAACGCGTTATACGCGAATGGTTCCGCTGCCATAAAGAATATTTGCCTGCTTATGACTTTATCGTCAGGGTACGCAAACCCTTTACCCGTGAAAACGCTGCCGAAATCCGCAAACAACTCGAACAGTTAACACGGAAATCTTAAAAATATGGCCGCAAAGATTCTATTGGCACTGGTTCGCTTTTACCAATACGCCATTAGCCCGCTTATCCCGCCACGCTGCCGCTATACGCCGACATGTTCGCAATATGCCGTGGAAGCCATCAAAAAATATGGCGCGATAAAAGGTGGTTGGCTGGCATTAAAACGTATTTTGCGGTGCCACCCTTGGGGCGGTTGCGGACACGATCCCGTCCCTTAATTCGCCCCATATAATAGGAAATCATATTAGATTAGCGTTAAATTAGGGCAGACTTTCCAATATGTTTGTAAGCACCCTCGCACGTTTATCTATATAATGCCGTCTGAAATCAATCCGGCATGTATCCGAAAGTCATACGGAAACCACATACCGGCATACTTAATATATTACGGGGCATTGACGACTAAAAAGGTTTATACCTTCTGCACCATTAGGAATATTCTATGGATTTTAAAAGATTAATGATCTTCTTTGCTATCGCCGCAGCAATTTTGTTCGGCTGGGAACAGATGTTTCCCACTCCCCAGCCGACACCTGCGCAGCAACAGGCCGCACAGGAAACAGCGGCAGGCACTCCGGCAGCAGCTTCTTCAAGCACTCCGCTAACCCCGACCGTACCGGTTACGGTTACTACCGACTTAGTGAAAGCGGTTATTGATGAAAAAAGTGGTGATCTACGTGATCTGACTTTGCTGAAATACAATTCCAGCAGCGATGAAACCAAAGATTTTGTCTTATTTAACAATGATCAAAATCATACTTATGTCGCCCAATCCGAACTATTGGATGCCGAGGGCCGCAACCTATTAAAAGATATTGCATTCACCGCGCCGCAAAAACAATATACGTTGAACGGCGACAAAGTCGAAGTGCGTTTGAGTGCACCGGAAACCGCCGGCTTAAAAATCAACAAAGTGTACACATTCACCAAAGGCAGCTACCTGATTAATGTACGTTACGACGTTACCAACAGCAGCGGGCAGCCGGTGAAACTGAATGTGGTTTACAGCCTACTACGCGACGGCAACAAACCGGAAGGCGAAGGTTATTTCAACCATACCTACACCGGCCCGGTTGTCTACACCCCCACAGGTGATTTTGAAAAAGTACCGTTCGATGATTTGGACGACGACTTCCAATCCGGTAAAAATGAAGCCGAATATGTCCGCCGCACCAATAGCGGTTGGGTAGGTATGATTCAACACTACTTTATGTCGACCTGGATTTTACAACCTAAAGACGGTCAAAGCATTTGTGAAACAGGCACCTGCCAGATTGACTTAAAACGCCGCAGCGATAATTTATATTCAGCTTCCGTACGCGTCCCAATGCCGGCTATTCAAAACGGCAGCACTGTCGACTTCCCCGTGAATCTGTATGCCGGTCCGCAAACCACCGACATTATCAGCAACGTGGCCGACAACCTGCAATTGGCTAAAGACTACGGTAAAGTGCATATTTTCTCATCACCGCTATTCTGGTTACTGAACAAACTGCACGATATCGTCGGCAACTGGGGATGGGCGATTGTATTGCTGACCATTATTGTGAAAGCCATACTTTATCCGCTTACCAATGCCTCTTACCGCTCAATGGCGAAAATGCGTGCGGTTTCCCCACGCTTACAAGCCTTGAAAGAGAAATATGGTGACGACCGTATGGCCATGCAACAAGCCATGATGCAGATGTACAAGGAAGAAAAAATCAACCCTCTGGGCGGCTGTTTGCCTATGCTGTTACAAATTCCCGTATTCATCGGTTTGTATTGGGCGATTTTCTCTTCTGTAGAATTACGTCAGGCACCTTGGTTCGGCTGGATTACCGACTTAAGCCGTCCGGATCCACTGTTTATCCTGCCGATTATTATGGCGCTCACTATGTTTATCCAAACCCATCTGAATCCGCCTCCTTCCGACCCAATGCAGGCCAAGATGATGAAGCTCATGCCGATTATTTTCTCTATCATGTTCTTCTTCTTCCCTGCCGGTTTGGTGATTTACTGGGTAGTCAATAATATTCTCACCATTCTGCAGCAATGGTATATCAACCGCAGCATTGAAAAGCAACGTGCCACAGGTGAAGTAGTATCATAACGCTGGCATGAACAACTTAAAGCCGTCTGAATCCTAAAACCCGATATTTGGTTATCATGGAACAGACGGCTTTTTTATGAACAGGCTCTCTGCAAATTTATCCGCCTCGCACAATAGGCATTCAGACGGCACCTATCCTATGTAACCATGCTATGAAAACACTGAAAATACTTAGGAAATCAGGTATAATATGATGATTATTCTGCCGTTTGAATAAACCAACCCGATTTAGGTTTCAAATAGCACAACCTATTTAAAATCAGTAAGAAAAGACTTAACAATATGACCCAGCAGCAAGAAGAATACGGTGCCGACAGCATCCAAGTGCTCGAAGGCTTGGATGCAGTACGCAAACGCCCCGGTATGTATATCGGTGACACGCAGGACGGCTCCGGCCTGCATCACATGGTTTTCGAAGTATTAGACAATGCCATTGATGAAGCTTTGGCCGGTCATTGTGACCAAATCACCGTTGCCATCAATGCCGATAACTCCATCACCATCGAAGATAACGGTCGCGGCATTCCCACAGGTATTCACCCCAAAGAAGGGCGTTCTGCTGCGGAAGTCATTATGACCATTCTTCACGCCGGCGGTAAATTCGATAATAACAGCTATAAAATCTCAGGCGGTTTGCATGGTGTGGGCGTATCAGTGGTTAACGCCCTATCCGATTGGCTACGCCTCACCATCTATCGCGACGGTAAAGAGCATTTTGTCGAATTCAGACGCGGCGTTGCAGTCGAACCGTTAAAAGTGGTTGGCGATGCACCCGCAGGTCGTACCGGTACCAAAGTACACTTTTTGGCCAGTGAAGAAACATTCGGCCAGGTAGAATATCACTTCGATATCTTGGCCAAACGTATCCGTGAATTATCATTTTTGAACAACGGTGTCGGTATCAAACTTCTCGACCAACGAGATGGAAAAGAAGAAGATTTTGCCTTTTCCGGCGGGGTAGCCGGCTTCGTTCAATACATGAACCGCAAGAAAAACCCGCTGCACGAAAAAATCTTTTATGCATTGGGCGAACGCGACGGCATGAGTGTTGAATGCGCCATGCAGTGGAACGACAGCTACCAAGAATCGGTACAATGTTTTACCAACAACATCCCCCAACGCGACGGCGGTACGCACCTTACCGCCCTTCGCCAAGTCATGACGCGTACCATTAACCAATATATTGAATCTAACGAAATCGCCAAGAAAGCCAAAGTCGATACCAGTGGTGACGATATGCGCGAAGGCTTAACCTGTGTGTTATCGGTTAAACTGCCTGATCCGAAATTCTCTTCACAAACCAAAGACAAACTGGTTTCCAGCGAAATCGGCCCGGTTGTAAACGAAGTTATCAATCAGGCATTGAACGAGTTTTTAGAAGAAAACCCCACCGAAGCCAAAACCATCTGCGGCAAAATTGTCGATGCCGCACGCGCACGCGAAGCAGCTCGCAAAGCACGCGAAATTACCCGCCGTAAAGGCGTGATGGACGGCTTGGGATTACCAGGGAAATTGGCCGACTGCCAAGAAAAAGACCCTGCATTATCTGAACTTTATCTTGTCGAGGGTGACTCCGCAGGCGGTTCTGCCAAACAAGGGCGTGACCGTAAATTCCAAGCTATTTTGCCGCTTAAAGGTAAAATTCTAAATGTGGAAAAAGCCCGTTTTGAAAAAATGCTGGCCAGCCAAGAAGTCGCTACCCTGATTACCGCCTTAGGCGCCGGCATCGGTAAAGAAGAATTCAATCCGGAAAAACTGCGCTATCACCGTATCATTATTATGACCGATGCCGATGTGGACGGTGCCCATATCCGTACCCTACTGCTGACCTTTTTCTACCGCCAAATGCCCGAGCTGGTCGAACGCGGCTATATCTACATCGCCCAACCGCCGCTCTATAAAGCCAAGCATGGCAAGCAGGAACGCTATCTGAAAGACGAATTGGAAAAAGACCAATGGTTGCTCGGCCTTGCCCTAGATAAAGCCAAAATTGTTTCAGACGGCCGCACCGTAGAAGGTGAAGAGTTGGCAAAAATTTCTAAGCAATTCCTGTCTGCCAAAAACGTTGTGCTTCAGGAAAGCCGCATTATGGACGATTTAGTGCTTCAAGCCATGATGTATGCCGATCCGGTAGATTTATCATCAGCCGAAACTACCGACAAAGCCATCACATCTTTGAATGCCTTATTGGATAGCGAAGAAGTTGCTTTAGAGCGCATTGATGGCAACGAAGGCAACCACTTCATCAAAATCACCCGCAAACTGCATGGCAATGTCATGGTCAGCTATATCGAACCCAAGTTCCTCGGCAGCAAGGCCTACCAAACCTTACAGCAAACCGCAACCATGCTGAACGGCCTAATCGGCGAGCATGCCAAACTGTATAAAGGTGAAAATGAGTTTGAAGTCGGCAGCTTTGAAGAAGCTTTAGGTATTTTGATGGGTATTGCTCAAAAAGGTATGTCTATCCAACGCTATAAAGGCTTAGGCGAGATGAACCCCGAACAACTTTGGGAAACCACCATGGATCCTAGCGTGCGTCGTTTGCTTAAAGTGCGCATCGAAGATGCCATTGCCGCCGATGAAGTCTTTATGACCTTAATGGGTGACGAAGTCGAACCACGCCGTGCCTTTATTGAAAATAATGCATTGGTTGCCCAAAATATTGACGTTTAAAGATATATCGCATGCAAGAGGCCGTCTGAAAATAATTCAGACGGCCTGTTTATGACTGATAACTTAATATTTACCAATTATTTAACGCTTCCAATATATTATTTTCAGACGGCCCAAACTAAAAAAACAAACAACAAAATATCATGTATTTACTATAAATCATTTATTTACGTTACAATAATCACGTTTATACCCATAGCGACACTGCACTAATGAAATGCCCTTTCTGCCACCACCCCAATACCCAAGTCACCGACTCACGGTTATTGGAAGAAACCAACAGCATCCGCCGACGCCGACGCTGTCTTTCCTGTGGTCAACGTTTCAGCACTTTTGAAACCATAGAAATGCGGATGCCGCAGATTATAAAAAGCACCGGTGCCCGTGTCGCATTTAATCCGCACAAATTACGTACCAGTTTGGAGCGTGCATTACACAAGCGTCCCATTGATGCAGAAACCATAGACGACACCGTTGCCCTAATCGAACAACGCCTCTACCAACTCGGCCATAAAGAAGTGTCTTCACAATTGGTTGGTGAAATGGCTATGGAGGAGCTGGCCAAAATCGACCAAGTGGCCTATGTACGCTTTGCCTCGGTTTACAAAAGCTTCAATGACGTTTCCGAATTTACTCAGGCTATCGCAACCCTGCCACAAGCCGGCGGTAAAGATTAAAACATCACATCAAAATGTGATACGATAACCGGCATACTTTTGATATACTTGGTACAAATGATCACAACACATACGGAATCTGATTCAATGAAAATGAAATTATCTACGTTCACCCTGATTGCTGCCGCAGCCTTTAGCCTGGCAGCTTGTAAACAACAAGCCGAAACTTCCGTTCCTGCCGAAGCAACACAAGAAACTGCCTCCGCTACGACCGAAAACAGCGTACAAACCCTAACCAGCAATGACGGGAAAATCAATATTTTGATTCAAAACGGTAATTTTGAAGATATCTCTCATGATCCGGCTACTCTACCCGATGGCATCACTGAAGAAGAGCTGACACTGCTCCAACATGATGCCGGCCGTAATATCTCCATTTATATTGCCAATCTCGGCACGCCGAAAACCGATGCTAAAAATTATTTTGGCAACCTGAAAACTACACTCGAATCCACTTCAGGACTCACCGAAGTTCAAACCGGTGCCGCTACCGATACTCGGATGAACTATCGTTTTGCCCAAAATGACAGTGAAGGCAATCTATTGCGTGAGAACTGTATTTCAATTTACGAAACCAACCTCTACAATGTTTGCGCCAGCAGCACCTCTGCATCACAAGAAGAATTGGCCGGCGTATTGAAAGAAGTCAATCTGGTTAAATAATCACTCAAAATTTATATAGAGGCCGTCTGAAAATGTTCGACGAAACCGATATACAAATGATGCAAAACGCCCTCGCCCTCGCATGGCAAGGGCGTTTTTCAACATCCCCCAATCCACGTGTCGGCTGTGTTATCGCACACGGCACACAAATTGTCGGACAAGGTTTTCATATCAAAGCCGGCGGCCCGCATGCCGAAGTCCATGCTTTACGGCAAGCTGGAGAATTTGCACAGGGTGCGACCGCCTATGTTACTCTCGAACCATGCAGCCATTACGGTCGAACGCCACCCTGTGCCATAGCACTGACCGAGGCCGGCGTGTCGCGGGTTGTCGCTGCTATGGCCGATCCTAATCCGCTGGTGGCAGGCAGAGGTTTCGCTATGCTTGAAGCTGCGGGCATTCAAGTCGAAAGCGGATTATTCGAAGCAGAAGCCCGCAAGCTAAACCGTGGTTTTTTATCCCGTATTGAGCGAGGCCGCCCGTTTGTACGCTTGAAATGTGCTGCCAGTATGGATGGTAAAACTGCCCTTTCAGACGGCCGCAGCCAATGGATAACCGGTGAAGAAGCACGGGCAGACGTGCAAATATTAAGAGCAGAAAGTTGCGCTATTATTACCGGTATCGGTACAGTACTTGCAGACAATCCGAAATTGAATGTCAGAGCATTTTCCACCTTACGCCAACCCGCACGCGTGGTTGTCGATACCGCACTAAAAATACCGCTCGAAAGCCAATTGATACAAGACAGCGGAAGCCCGACAATTATTGCGACCTTATCAGATAATAAAGAAAAATTACAAAAACTCACACAATATTCACATGTGAAAATTTTAAAGCCGTCTGAAAATAACGGTAAAATCGATCTCCATGATTTATTGGTTGTATTGGCTGAAGAAGGTTACGGTGAAATAATGATAGAAGCCGGTATTACATTATCAACCGCCTTTTTAGAGGCTGATTTAATAGATGAAATCATCTTATATCAATCAGCCAAGATATTGGGAAATCATGCCAAAAGTTTATTTGGATTTATTGACAATGAATCTGTCTTAAGCAAACCTGCCACATGGAAAACTGTTTCAGTAAATACAATCGGCAAAGATATCAAGTGGATTTTGGAAAAATAACCATTATTATTGTAAATAATATGAAGTATAATTTAAGCGTATTATTCCTGCATAATAATATGAAAAATTTTGTAAACTAAATATCATATATTTTCTATCTTACACTTATGAATAACGGCACTCCGGGCACTTTAAATTCGTTTCCAGCGTGCCGTTATCTTTTCAACAAGTTACTTCACCCTATAACAATTATTTTATTCATTACGGAACCGGTGTAGTCAATTTCTTTCAAATGGCTCTCTCTCCTTTAGCCATTCAAAAATTTGTTTTGTTTTTGTAAATATACCCGATTTGCATCAATACAATGAAACCGATAGACGGCAAAACAGTCATACTGTCAATATATCGCCGGTTTTGTACAATCAACTTTTGCTGATACTGCTCTCCCGGCATTTCTTTCCCTAGCAAGAGACTGCCTTATGAAAAATGCAACCATTCAAAAATTCACAGACAAAACAGCCAAAATAGGTATCGTCGGTTTAGGCTATGTCGGTTTACCTTTAATGTTGCGCTATGTTGACATCGGTTTTCAAGTATTAGGCTTTGATATTGATGCAGAAAAAGTAGAAAAACTGAATCAGGGCCAAAGCTACATCGAGCATATTCCTTCTGAAAAAATTGCCGAAGCAAGCAAAACACGCTTTGAAGCCACTACTGATTTTTCACGTATCGACGAAGTAGAAGCCATTATTTTATGCGTACCTACTCCATTGAATAAATACCGTGAGCCCGATATCAGTTTTGTCATTAACACCACTGATGCAGTTAAGCCCTATCTGCGCAAAGGGCAAGTACTCTCATTGGAAAGCACCACCTACCCCGGCACAACCGAAGAAGAATTACTACCACGTATGGAAGAAAACGGTTTGAAAGTCGGCGATGACGTCTTCTTGGTTTATTCACCGGAACGTGAAGACCCGGGCAATCCTAATTTTGAAACACGCACTATTCCCAAAGTGATTGGTGGACATACCCCTGCTTGCTTAGAAGTCGGTATTGCGCTTTATCAGCCGGCTATCGACAAAGTCGTTCCTGTCAGCTCAACCAAAGCAGCCGAATTAACCAAACTTTTAGAAAATATCCACCGTGCCGTCAATATTGGTTTAGTCAATGAAATGAAAATTGTGGCAGACAAAATGGATATTGATATTCACGAAGTCATCACTGCTGCCGCAACCAAACCTTTCGGTTTTGTCGCCTATTATCCGGGCCCCGGCTTGGGCGGTCACTGTATTCCTATCGACCCGTTTTACCTCACTTGGAAAGCCCGTGAATACGGCATCAACACCCGTTTTATCGAGCTGGCGGGAGAGGTCAATTCCTCTATGCCTGAGTTTGTGGTGAATAAAACCATGTTGGCATTAAACGACCGTAACCAATCTATTAAAGGCAGCAAGGTATTGGTTTTAGGCATCTCTTATAAGAAAAATGTGGACGATATGCGCGAAAGCCCGTCGGTAGAAGTCATGGAGCGCTTACGTGATTTAGGTGCACAGGTAGCCTATACCGACCCGCATGTGCCGGTGTTCCCCAAAATGCGCGAACACAAATTCGACTTGAAAAGCGAACCGTTTACAGCCGAAAACATTGCCGGCTTCGATTGTGTGATTCTCACTACCGACCACGATAAGTTTGATTACGATTTATTGAAAAAACACGCCAAGTTGATTATTGATACCCGTGGCAAATTCAAAGGTGCTGAGAAAAACATTATAAAAGCATAATCATTGTATGACGGTACCGTTATGCTTTCTCTAGCTTGATAAACATAACGGTCGCTCGTTTAAAACCCGTTTCACTATGATAAAGGCCGTCTGAAAATATGTTCGACACTATCAAAAACCGTAAAATTAAATTCGCACTTATTGGCTGTGGCCGTATTGCCAACAACCACTTTGGTTCATTTGAAGCATTGAAAGACCATTGTGAAATTGTCGCCGTTTGCGATATTCATCCGGAACACCTACAAGCTGCAGTTGAGCGCACCGGTGCCAAAGGCTATAGAAAATATGCGGATATGCTGGCAGAAACCGATGCCGATATTATTGTATTAACCACCCCTTCCGGCCTTCACCCCGAACAAGCCGTTCAAGCTTTTGAAGCGGGCTTTCATGTGGTAACTGAAAAACCGATGGCGACCCGTCTTCATGATGGCGAACGCATGGTTAAAGCCGCCGACAAAGCCGGAAAACGTTTATTCGTGGTCAAACAAAACCGCCTCAACGCTACATTGCAACTACTCAAGCGCGCAGTGGATGAAAAGCGTTTCGGTAAGATTTGTATGGTGCATCTGAATGTATTTTGGACACGCCCCCAATCTTATTACGACCAAGGCAACGGTTGGCGTGGCACTTGGGAATTTGACGGCGGTGCTTTTATGAATCAGGCCAGCCACTACGTTGATTTGACCGAATGGCTTATCGGCCCCGTACAAGACGTACAAGCCATGATTTCGACACACCGCGATATAGAAGCGGAAGATACCGGCGTGATGAATATCCGTTGGCGTAACGGCGCACTCGGCTCGATGGCCGTTACCATGTGCACCTATCCGAAAAATCTTGAAGGCTCGATTACCATTCTCGGCGAAACCGGTACGGTGCGTATCGGCGGCATGGCGGTCAATGAAATCCAAGAATGGAATTTTGCCGATACCCGCGATTACGACGAGCAAGTCAAAACCGCCAATTATGAAACGACTTCGGTTTACGGTTTCGGTCATCCGCTCTACTACAAAAACGTAATAGATGTCATGCGTGGTGAGGCAGAGCCGATAACAGACGGTCGCGAAGGCTTGAAATCGTTGGAACTGTTGATCGCCGCTTATCTTTCTGCGCGCGACAATAAAACCGTTTCATTGCCTTTGGTGTATTAAAGATGAAAATCGCTGTTGTGGGGGCAGGTATTGTTGGTGCATGTACCGCGTGGGCAGCAGCCGAACGCGGTTTGGCCGTTACCCTGTTTGAGCAAGATACCCCGATGTCCCACACCAGCCGTTCTTCTTCAAAACTATTACACGGCGGTTTACGCTATTTGGAAACCGGTCAGTTTGCTTTGGTTAAAAAAGCCTTACAGGCACGCCGTTTCTGGCTGGATCAAGCACCTCACCTGTGTCGGCCGTTGGGTTTATTGTTTCCTATTTATGAAAATCGGGGCCGCCCTAAATGGCAGATAGGTATCGGTACCAAACTATATGATTTTCTGGCCTCCGGTAGCGGCTTTCCCCGTAGCGCATGGTTGGATAAACAAACAGTATTGAAACAATACCCAACCCTACTTTCAGACGGCCTAAAAGGGGCATTTTCCTTTTATGACGCACAAATGGACGATTTCGCTCTCGGGCACTGGGTAATTGAAAAGTGCCGTAATTTAGGCGTAGATGTTGTCGAACACCATAAAATCGAATATCTGAATGATCTTGATACATTCGACCGCATCGCCAATGCCACCGGACCGTGGGCAATGACATTACGTGCACAGCAAAACGGTTTGCCTGCCTATACTCTCGATTGGGTTCGCGGCAGCCATATTTTAACCAATATCCCGACACCGGCTGCTCTGATGCTGCCGATACCGGGTGAAAAAAGGATTTTTTTCGTGTTGCCCTATCAGGGAAAAACCTTAATCGGCACCACTGAAATACGCCAAGACCACCCTGAAGCGGAACAAGCTTCCGAGCAAGAAATAGATTACCTGCTGGCGGCATACAATGCCTACCACCGACAGCCCATCAACCGCTCTGATATTGACAGCAGTTTTTCCGGTGTCCGCCCGTTGTTGAAAAGTGCAAGCAACCCCAGCGATGCCACCCGCGAATGGGCATTCGAGCGGATAGACAACGTCCTGCATATTTATGGCGGCAAATGGACTACTGCCAAGCTTCAAGGTGAAGCCGCTTTAGAGGAATTATTAAAATGACAGACTATACCGTACACCCCTCCGCCATTGTCGACGAAGGTGCAAAAATTGGTGCCGGCAGCCGTATTTGGCATTTCGTACATATTTGCAGCGGTGCCGAAATCGGCCAAAACTGCTCGTTCGGACAAAATGTTTTTGTCGGAAACCGGGTCAAAATCGGCGATAACTGCAAAGTTCAAAACAATGTTTCCGTGTATGACAACGTTTATCTCGAAGACGGCGTATTCTGCGGGCCGAGCATGGTATTTACCAATGTTTATAACCCGCGTTCGCTTATCGAACGTAAAAGCGAATACCGCGATACCTTAGTTAAAAAAGGGGCAACACTGGGCGCCAATTGCACGGTAGTCTGTGGCATCACCATCGGACGCTTCGCCTTTATCGGCGCCGGTGCGGTCGTGAATAAAGATGTGCCCGATTATGCGCTGATGGTCGGCGTGCCTGCACGGCAAATCGGCTGGATGAGCGAATACGGCGAACAACTGAATCTGCCTGTTCAAGGAGAAGGCCGTGCTATCTGCTCCCATACCGGTGCGGTATATACCCTTTCAGACGGCCGCCTGAGCAAATCAGAAGAAACAAGGAGCGCATAATGCAATTTATCGATTTAGCCGCCCAACAGGCACGGATTAAAGACAAAATCGATGCCAATATTCAAAAAGTATTGGCACACGGGGCTTATATTCTCGGCCCCGAAGTAGCCGAACTGGAAGAAAAACTAGCCGCCTATTGCGGTGCACAATACTGCATCAGCGTGGCTAACGGTACCGATGCACTGCAAATTGCTCTGATGGCATTGGGCGTCGGCGTGGGAGACGAAGTGATTACTCCCGGGTTTACCTATATCGCCACTGCCGAAACCGTAGCGCTACTGGGCGCAAAACCGGTATATGTCGATATTGATGAAAAAACCTACAATATTCATCCGGAACAAATCGAAGCGGCGATTACCGATAAAACCAAAGCAATTATCCCTGTATCACTCTACGGGCAATGTGCCGACTACGATGCCATTAATGCCGTAGCCACCAAATATAATCTGCCTGTGATTGAAGATGCCGCCCAAAGTTTCGGCGCCATCTATAAAAACAAAAAATCCGGTAATCTGACCACCATTGCCTGCACCAGTTTTTTTCCAAGCAAACCATTAGGTTGCTATGGCGATGGTGGTGCGGTGTTTACCAACGACGAAGCACTGGCCACCGTTATCCGCCAAATTGCCCGCCACGGCCAAGACCGCCGTTATCATCATATCCGTGTAGGCGTTAACAGCCGTTTGGATACGCTTCAGGCGGCCATTCTGTTGCCCAAATTGGAAATACTGGAAGAAGAAATGCAACTGCGCCAGCAAGTTGCTGCCATGTATGCCGAAGCCTTAAAGGATACTGGCATTGCCGTGCCGTTTATCGAAGCACATAACCGCAGTGCTTATGCCCAGTTTACTGTCCGCGTGAAAAACCGTGATGCCGTTCAGACGGCCTTAAAAGAAAACGGTATTCCGACTGCCGTCCATTATCCGATTCCATTAAATAAACAGCCTGCAGTGGCCAGTGATGCCCTACTACCGATTGGAGACTTGGTTGCACAAGAAGTCATGAGTCTGCCCATGCATCCTTATATGACGCAAAAACAGATCATGCAGGTTGCCGATGCTCTGAAAGCTGCTATTTAAAAGTATTTCAGACGGCCTCTCGGTACCCCAACCCCGATCTAAAAGCATAACAACGAAAACGATAAAAATTTAATTTTTATAAAATAATATTTTTCTTTACCACACACGATACAGGCCGTCTGAAAACTAAATTTATGAATACATGAATACACGCAAAATTTTCGGCTACGCACTCGGTCCCTTAGGGAGTGCTGCCATCGGTATTATCTCTCTGCCACTGATTTCTTGGTATTTCCCTGCCGAAGATATCGGGCGGATTGTAATGCTGCAAACCGTAGCCGCCCTCACCCTAAATCTAACCGGTTTGGGCTTGGATCAGGCATATATCCGTGAGTATCATGCCGCAACCGATAAAGCTGCATTGTTTCGAGCTATTGTATTGCCGCCTGTAATACTCACTGCCCTTCTTTGCCTAGCCATTGCGCTTATCCGTCTTTCATGGCCGTCTGAACAAGTACTGGAAATCAGCAACAATACACTCGGCTTGTTGTGCCTGATTTTCTTTAGCGGCTCGCTGCTCACACGTTATTTCGCCTTGATTTTAAGGATGGAAGAAAAGGCTTTTGCGTTCTCATTCAGCCAACTTGCCCCCAAAGTATTGATTTTGATTTTTGTCTTAATGAGTGTTGCCATAGGCTTTCCCACCCATACGTTGACACTCGTTTCCGCCTATACTTTGGCACAGGTTCTAACCGTTGTGATTTTGGTATTGCAAACTCGGAGTGAACTAAAAGCAGCAGCTTCAGTATCTCTTTCCACACCGCTACTGAAAGAAAGCCTACATTACGGACTGCCCTTGGCATTAGGCGGTTTGGCTTATTGGGGCTTTACCTCGGTAGATCGTTTTCTTTTAAAAGAATTGTCCGGCCTTTCCGAATTGGGTGTGTATTCCATGGCTGTCAGTTTCGGTGCCATTGCGCTTATTTTCCAAAATATTTTTTCGGTTATTTGGGCACCGATGGTGTTTAAATGGGTCAAAGAAAAAACCAACTTAGATAAAATAGGCAGCATCACCGAATCGATGACCGATTTAATTGCCGCATTAATCTGCATTGTCGGCCTTTTTTCACCATTGGTTAATTGGATACTGCCCGAAAAATATGCACCGGTTCAGTTTATCCTGCTATCAAGCATGCTGTTTCCGCTACTGTATACGCTCACGGAAGTTACCGGCATCGGTATTAATGTCAGCAAAAAAACCTGGTTGATTACTGTTTTTTCCCTTACTGCGCTGCTGTGTAATCTAGGCTTGCTATACGCGTTGGTACCCATAGCCGGTGCCCGAGGTGCCGCCATATCCACTGCTATATCTTTTTGGCTGTTTTCTATATTAAAATCAGAAGCATCCATACGTTTATGGCAACCGCTTCCAAGGATAAAACTCTACGGCAGTACCTTTTTATGCCTTGCTGTATGCTTGCTCTATACCTATTACGGCACCAGCCAAAATTACTACTTTTTCGCTGTATTGTGGTTGGCAGCATTAATCCTATTACTGTTTAAAAACCGTAATGCATTAAATAATTTAGCCGTACAGATAAAAGGCCGTCTGAAACACCGTTCCGGCCGACAACCTGAATAACAAATAATGGCACCGACTCTGCCCATTTGAACAATAATAAGGCGCCCCAGTATGCATGTTTTAATTATTCCCTCTTGGTATCCGGAAACGCCGGAAGATGTTGACGGTATTTTCTTCCGCCAACAGGCTCAGGCTTTGCAACGCTCCGGCCTGAAAGTAGGTGTGACCGCACCGCTGTTCCGCTCTTTACGAAGAACAAAATCAATTGTAATGGGGGGATACGGCATCCGCCATTATGTCGAAGAAAACATACCGACTTATGTCTACAAAAGCATGTATTTTTTCCCAAGGCTGCCGCTAGACCGTACCCGCTGGGTAAATGCCGGCAAAAAACTGTTTGAACACTACGTTCGTGATCATGGGTATCCGGATATTATTCACGCACATGCCATGAATTTCGGTGGTATTTTGGCGCACGCCATCCATGAGCAAACAGGTATTCCTTATGTTATTACCGAACACAGCTCCACTTACGCCAGAAAATTAATCCGCAATTGGCAATGGGATGCCATGCACTTGTCGGCACAAAAATGTGCTTCACGCATTGCTGTCAGCAAGCATTTCTGCACCTTGCTTGAAAAAATATACCGTGGTTTGGAATGGAAATATATTCCCAATATCTTATCCGCCCAAGCTTCGGAAGTATTTGATTTTTCTACCAAGCCACAAAACAGTCATTTTACCTTCTGCTCGGTCGCACATCTGAATTTTAATAAAGGCTTTGATATCTTATTGCCTGCTTTTGCCAAAGTATTGGAAAAATATCCCGACATACGGCTGGAAATCGGCGGTACCGGTTTGGCAGCACCCCAGCTGCATGAATTGGCCAAGCAATTGAATATACAAAATTCGATGAGTTTTTTAGGCGGCCTCCAATATCATGAAGTATTAAACCTGATGCGCCGTTCCGATGCTTTCGTATTGGCCAGTAGAAATGAAACCTTCGGGATGGTATTTATTGAAGCACTCTCGCAAGGGCTGCCGGTTATCGCCACACGCTGCGGCGGCCCCGAATCGATCGTGACGGAGGAAAACGGCTTACTGGTGCCTACCGAGGATATTGATGCACTGGCACAAGCCATGATTAATCTGTATGAAAACCGCCAAAACTATCACCCCGAATCATTGCGCAACGATTGTATCAATGAGTTTAGTGAAGCCAGTATTGTGAATAAAATTACTGAAGAATATAAAAACGTATTGTCCAATCAACAGAATTAAATTGAAAACTCATGAAAATAAAAAGCCAAACCATTTATATTTTTATGGTATATGCCATGCTTACCGCATATATGATCGGGCCGATGTTGTCTTATCTGGTAGGGATACCCCGTATTGATAATCCTTTATCGATGCTGTTTGTATTGGCTGCTTTGTTGATTGCTTTCTTAGAAAACAAACGTTTTATGCCCAAAACAGGATTGGCACTCTTAAGCTTGGCTTTAATGTCCGGCTGGTCTGCCATACATTTTTTTATCACCCCACTGGAAATGTCGAACTATGCAGATTTAACTTTCTTTTTAACCATCCCTGCCTTTTTCTATCTACTACATTTGATTCTTTCCCGCCATGCCGATAGAGTTGGTTTTATCCGCCATTTGATTATTGTATTTACACTGTTTATCTGTATACCGCCATTAATCGAACTTCTAACCGGCTTTCAATTTGTATCCGGAGACGAAATATTGGCTGTAGAAGCAGGTATTATTAAAGGTCTGTTCTTCAATCCCAATAATCTGGGCACCACCGCCCTGTGTTTGTCACCCACAGTATTATTATTTTTTAACCTACAAAAAACATCACTTAAAGATACCTTAATCGGCTGGCTACTCTTCTTATTATTGGGCTTTATTATTATTGCCAGTGCATCACGCACGGCTACCGTGTGTTACTTAGCACTCTTTTTCCTGGCTCTCGCATATCGGAACAATAGCTTCACAGTATTGTTATCCACCGGCTTGGTTGCTTTAGGCCTTTATTCCATACCTACCCGCTGGATACAGGATTTTTTATTGTCACTCTACGGCAATCCGTTTTTAGAAAATATTTCTTCGCGTTTATATCTGTTTCTATTCGATTTAGAGCAAGACAATTCCGTTTCTTACCGTAAAGAAATCTATAACTATTTCTGGGAAAATCCGCCTTTTTTATTCACAGGATACGGCCCTAAAAACTTTAACGAATATTTCGGTGGTCATTTAAGTTTCGAATTGGGCTTTGAGAATCCGCACAGCTTCCTTATCGAACTGTATTTAGGCTTCGGCATCATTTCCTTACTCGCATTTGCCGGCTATGTTATTACTTACATTTTTACAATGGCAACAACACATTTAACAAATAAACAACGCTTTTTCTCGCTGACTTGCTTGGCCATATTTTTAATCGGTGGATTTATTCCTTCTTCTATCTTGAGACTGCCGTTTATATGGCTCCCTTGTTTCTTGAGTTTTATTTATGCCACATATGCTTTGCCGGTCAAACATACAGTCTCGCGCAGACAACCTTATTTTCAACTAAAACGGTTATAACACAATGAAAATTATTTTAAGCACTTCAATGAGCGGATTAGGCGGAACCGAACATGCATCATTACGACTCGGCCGCCTCCTGAACCATTATGGACACGACGTTGTTTTAGCATCCTCTTCCGGGCCTTTATTGCAAGATGCACTGGATTTGGGTATCCGTTGGTATGACATTGATTTCTATTCTGGCGGGAAATTGGGCTATCTGAATGCCACACGCAAATACATGAAAATGCTGTCTCAAGAAAAGCCCGATATTATCCACTGTCAAATGGCACGGATTGTGCCGGCCTGCGCCATTGCAGCCAAAATCGCTTCGCCCAAAACCAAAGTTTTTTACCATGCCCGCGGCCTGCATGCGCCAACCTATCCGAAAATCGCCAAACTGTTTAATAAACTGAATGTTTATATTATCGCCAACTGCAAACACGAACGCGATAAGCTTATCCGCCACGGCTTTCCGGCTAATCGAATCACTTATACTTATAACGCTCTGCATAAAGTAGATTATGTACCGGAAAAAACCGATAAAGATTATGTGATGTTGGGCACATTATCACGCCTCGACAATATACGGGCCGTACATTTAATGTTGGATATTTTCAAGATTTTGGATGACCGCCATATTCCCGTACGCCTGCAAATCGCCGGCACGGGTGAGAATATGGAGAGCCTAAAACAACAGGCACAATCGTTAGGTATTGCCGATAAGGTTACCTTTCTCGGCGGGGTTCGCGATTTAACAACTTATTTTAAAGAAACCGATATTCTGGTTAATACACCTAATTGCAAAGGCGATGACTGTGCCGGTGTCGGTAATAATGTTTTGGAGGCAGGTTTATACAACACACCGGTAATTACTTACGATATGTCCGGTATTTCAGAAATGGTTGTCGACGGCAAAACCGGCTATTGCGTTGAGCTTGGAAACAAGGAACGTTTTGCTCAATGTGTTGAAGACTTAGTCAATAATCCTGAATTACGCCATCAATTGGGGCAGGCACTTCATGACCATGTTATCCGTTTATGTTCAGACGAAGAAATCTATCGGACAACAATGGCAGCTTATAATATGTAAGTTCGGAAGATAACGATATGAATATTACCATTGTCGCTCCTTATTGCTCGCTGCCGCCGGAACCGCACTTCAACCGTTTCTGGTATTTGGCCGAATTACTGTCCGAGTCACATAATGTGGTTCTTATCACCAGTAATTTCCGGCATTACGACAAATCATTTCGAACATCCGAGCAAGCGGCGGCTGCCTCAAACGACCGTTTAAAAGTAATATTACTTAATGAAAGCGGCTATCAGAAAAATGTGTCGGTTGCCCGACTGAAAAGCCATCATGTTTTTGTTAAATCATTGGAACAGATGCTGGAGCATGGTGATTTCGGTACACCCGATATCGTCTATTCTGCCTATCCTTTTATTGCTTCCAATATTGTATTGGGCAAGCATAAGCAGCGCTTGGGCTACAAACTTATTATTGATGTACAGGATATTTGGCCGGAATCATTTTCTGCCGTCATCCCCCAATTGAAAAAAATCCCACACCGCCTCTTACCCTTTTCTTCCAAAGCCGACCGGGCTTACCGCTATGCCGACGGCTTGGTCGCAGTATCCCAAACTTACTTACAACGGGCACAGGAAGCCAATCCTAAAGTACCCGGTGAAGTGGTTTATATCGGTGCCGATTTCGATACATTAGAAAGCGTACCCATACATACTTTTCATAATCAAAAAATACGTTTTTTCTATCTTGGCACGCTAAGCTTCAGTTATGACATGGAAACTGTATGCAAAGGTATTACCCAATTGGCCGGTGAAGGTGAAAATGTTGAGTTACATATTATGGGCGGCGGGCCCGATTTAGAAAAATTACAAAACTATACTCATGAATCAATAAAATTTTACGGTTACTTGCCTTATAGTGAAATGATGTCGGTCGCCAAAGCATGCCATATTGCCATCAACCCTATCCACGCACACTCTTCCGCCTCTATAACGAATAAATTATCCGATTATATGGCACTACAAAAGCCGATATTAAACAGTCAGGTAGGAAAAGAAACTGACGAAGTGCTCTCGCTACTTCCTCACGCAAATTATCAATCCGGTAATGTGGAGAGTTTCGTTGCTGCTGCCCGCAATATCTTAAAGCATAAAGATGATCCCATTCAAAATGATGAAATTATCAAACGCTTTAAACGAGATGTTTCCTATCGAAAAATCATCAATCTGATAGAGGGGTTAGGTGTATGAATAAGCTCTTGAAACGCCTTTTGGATATTGTCGCTTCGGCACTCGGTTTGATTATCTTATCACCGATATTGCTGATACTCATCTATTTAATCCGCAAAAATCTCGGCTCCCCTGTTTTCTTTACCCAAACGCGTCCGGGCCAAGATGGCAAGCCGTTTAAGATGATTAAGTTTCGCTCTATGCGTGATGCGGTTGATGCAAACGGCAATCCTTTACCCGACAGCGAACGGCTGACCGATTTCGGTAAAAAACTCCGTGCCACCAGTCTCGACGAACTGCCTGAGTTATGGAATGTTTTAAAAGGCGATATGAGCTTGGTCGGCCCGCGCCCGCTGTTGATGCAGTATCTGCCGCTCTATAATGAATTCCAATACCGACGCCATGAAATGAAACCGGGAATTACCGGTTGGGCCCAAGTCAACGGACGCAACGCTCTTTCATGGGATGATAAATTCAAATACGATGTTTGGTATATCGATAATTACAGCTTTATGCTGGATATAAAAATCTTATTTTTAACCATTAAAAAGGTATTCGTGCGGGAAGGTATTTCCGCAGAGGGAGAAGCAACGATGCCTTATTTCACGGGAAACCACGATCATGAAAAAAAATAATATTCTTATTTTATCTGCCGGACGCAGAGTGGAGTTGATACAAGACTTCAAAACTGAAGCCGCGCAATTGTCGGATGACATTAAAATTTTCACTACTGACTTAAACCCACGTCTTTCATCTGCATGCCACATAGCAGATGCAGCCTTTAGCGTCCCACCGATAAGTGACGACGGTTATATAGACTATATTTTCGAGCTGGCTGTGGCACAAAATGTCGGCATGATCATACCCACTATTGATACGGAATTACAGAAACTTGCCAATGCACGTGTGCGCTTTGAAGAGGCGGGCATCCATATTGTGATTTCCGATCCTGTTCTGGTAACTATCTGTCGTGATAAACGTCTGACGGCCAAATTATTTGACCGTTACGGTATTGAAGCCCCCGAAATATATGATCGTAAAAACCTTTCTTTCCCTTGCTTTGCCAAACCCTACGACGGCAGCCGCAGTATCGGTACAAAATATATCCATTCAGCCGAAGATTTATCTTATGAATTGTTAAAAGACCCAAAAATTATTTTCTGCCGCTATATCAATATTAAAGATGAATTTACCGAATTTACTGTTGATTTGTATTACGACCGTTCAAGCCGTCTGAAATGCGCGGTTCCTCGTGAACGCCTTGAAGTACGTAGTGGAGAAGTCAGCAAAGGTGCGACACGCCGCAATAATCTATATCAATTGATGATTGAGAAACTTTCTGTATTAGAAGGCGCACGCGGCTGTATTACTGCCCAGTTTTTTTGTAAAGGCGATACCATTTACGGCATTGAAATCAATCCCCGATTCGGTGGCGGCTTTCCGCTCACCTATGCTTCCGGCGGCAATTATCTGGGCTGGCTGATACAAGAATATTTTTATAACCGCGACATTGCTTTTTTCGACCAATGGGAAAACAACTTAATTATGTTGCGTTACGATGCGAAAGTGTTGGTGCATGAAGACCACCGTTAAGCCGTCTGAAAGTATTCTGGTTTTAGATTTGGATGATACGCTGTATGCCGAACATGACTATAAGCTATCGGGAATTCATGCGGTATGCCGGGAAATTTCATCACTTTACCCTGAATACCGTGAGAAAGATCTGATATCGCGTATCAACACAGACAGCAGTACTTGGCTGGAAGAGCTTTGCACTATTTGTGAATTTAACGAATCGGAAAAGCAATCACTTTTATGGCTTTATAGAACGCATAAACCGAACTTAAACGGTTTTATGCCGTCTGAGAAACTTAAGTGCATATTAAAACAATTTACTGCATGCGTCCTACTTTCAGACGGCCGCAGCCTGACACAAAGACAGAAACTCAAGGCTTTAAATTTATTAGATTATTTTGACGATATTTTGATTTCGGAAGCTTATCGTTCCGAAAAACCTGATAGCAAACGTTTTTTACAGGTACAACAAACCTATCCGGGCAAAAATTATATTTATATTGGCGATAATATTAAAAAAGACTTTATCACCCCTAACCGCCTAGGCTGGTTGACCATAGGCATCCGGCCGACATCAAAAAATATCCACCGGCACCGTGCGGATGATTTTGATGAAGCACACCAGCCCTGCGTATGGATAGAAAGTATTAACGAACTGCCGACACTTTTTTTGTCGGAGTAAAAAATAATATCGCTATTCAATTCACTTTTACAGATAATTTCATCGAAAAGGAATGACCCCAAATGACCAAAATTCTTTTTATGGGCCGCAAAAAAGTATCAGCCGCATTATTAGAATTTCTAATGCACCAAGCCGATGTGGAAATTGTAGGGGTATTAACCGACAGCCATTTACAAGGCTCGCCTACAGCTGCAGCTGCCAACCGTCTCGGTCTGCCTTTATATACTTTTGATACCGCACTACAAGCCATGCGTGAAGGCCGTCTGAAATATGATTTAGGGGTATCCGTACTCTACTGGCGTAAGCTGCGTGATGAATTTCTAACCACGCCCGTGCGCGGTACGATTAATTTCCACCCCGCTATTCTGCCCGAATACAAAGGCACCGGCGGCTATAACCTAGCCATTATGGACAAGCTTTCCGAATGGGGTATTTCCGCACACTATATCGATGATTCTATCGACACCGGCGACTTAATCGAGGTCGTTCGTTTTCCAATGAATCCGGATACCGAAACCGCCCAATCGCTCGAGCAAGAATCTATGCGTGTTTTAGAGCATTTTGCCAGACGGTTGATTATGCAAGCTATTGGCAGCACTGAAAAATTACCGACTTACCCCAATATCGGCGGCAGTTATACCAGCCGTGCCGAAATGGAAGCCATGAAAGCCATCCGTCCCGGCGACGATGTAGAAAGAAAAATACGTGCATTTTGGTTTCCGCCATACGATGGTGCCTACATTGAAATCGACGGTAAAAAATATACCTTAATCAACCGTCAGATTTTGGAAGAAGTCGCCCCCAAAGATTCCACCAGCCTTTTTGCAGGACAAGCCGATGCTTAATACTTCTCTCGCTCCCTGGCCAAGCTTCACCCAAGAAGAAGCCGATGCCGTATCCCGTGTTTTACTGTCTAATAAGGTTAACTATTGGACAGGAACGGAGTGCCGTGAATTTGAAAAAGAGTTTGCCGCATTTGCCGGTACACAATATGCCGTTGCGCTCGGCAATGGCACTTTAGCCCTAGATGTTGCCCTTAAAGCCATGAATATCGGCGCGGGTGATGATGTGATTGTGACATCACGCACTTTCTTGGCCTCGGCATCAACCATTGTCACCGCAGGTGCCAATCCGGTGTTTGCCGATGTGGATTTAAACAGCCAAAACATCACTGCCGAAACCATTCAAGCCGTTCTCACGCCCAATACCAAAGCCATTATCGTGGTACATCTGGCCGGTATGCCCGCCGATATGGACGGGATTATGGCATTGGCCGAACAGCACAAACTATGGGTGATTGAAGATTGTGCCCAAGCACACGGTGCCAAATATAAAGGCCGCTCCGTCGGCTCTATCGGCCATATCGGTGCATGGTCGTTCTGCCAAGACAAAATCATGACCACCGGCGGCGAAGGCGGCATGGTCACCACCAACGATAAAGAATTGTGGTCGAAAATGTGGTCGTATAAAGACCACGGTAAAAGCTACGATGCGGTTTACCACCGCCAACATCCGCCGGGCTTCCGCTGGCTGCACGAAAGCTTCGGTACCAACTGGCGCATGACCGAAATGCAGGCGGTTATCGGACGTATCCAACTCAAACGCATGCCGGAATGGACGAAACTGCGCAGAGAGCATGCCGCGCAACTTGAAGCTACTTTAAAACCGTTCAACAGTATCCGCCTCATCGAAGTATCCGATGATATCGAACACGCCCAATACAAATTCTATGCGTTTGTCCGACCTGAAAACCTGAAAGAAGGTTGGAGCCGCGACCGTATTGTCGAAACATTAACCGAACGTAAAGTCCCCTGCTATCAGGGTAGCTGTTCGGAAGTTTATTTGGAAAAGGCTTTCGAAAATACACCTTGGCGGCCGGCGAAACGTTTAAAAAATGCCGTAGAACTGGGCGAAACTTCATTGATGTTCTTGGTTCACCCCACCATTACGGCAGAACAAATGGATTTCTGCCGCCGTAATATTGATGAAGTTTTAAGGGAAGCAACAAGGTAAGCCTCTTTTCAGACGGCCTATTACTTCAGGCCGTCTGAAATAGCTGTATATAAAACATCATCTATGATTGATATAAAAAAACAATAAATAACTAACCGGATAATAAAAATGAATCTGGAAACATTGCTGAGTCTGCCTCGAAATACTAAAAAAACATTCTTCGTTATCCACGATATGATGGTGATATTCGTGGCCTTTTGGTTTGCCGAAAGCCTGAAAGCCAATTACAACAACGAATGGAGCAGTATTGCCAACTGGTTCGCATTTGCGTCAACCGCTTTATTGACTATATTGTTATTTGTCAAAATGGGGCTCTATCGTGCCGTTACCCGGTATGTGAGTACCCGCATTCTTAGCACTGCCGTTATTGGCTGTGTTATTTCCGCAGTGATCTTTTTTATCAGCGTTTTGGTGTTCGAGCAGCGTCTGCGTTTGGCTTTGCCGATTGTCTATTTTCTGATGCTGGTGGTTTTGATTACCAGTTCGCGTATTATTCTCAAGGCCATATTGACCGACCGTAGCAACCGTAAGCAAATGACACCAGTCATTATCTATGGTGCAGGGCAATCGGGTCGCCAATTACTCGAAGCCATCAAACAAGTCAACGAATACAATGCCGTCGCCTTTGTTGACGATAATCCCGCTATCCAGCGCACCACCATCTATGATCTTCCTGTGTACAGGCCGTCTGAAATCAAAGATTTGATCAGCCGTTACGGCGTCGAAAAAATCTTATTGGCTATTCCCAGTGCCAGCCATGAAGAACGCAAAATAATTATCGAACGTTTGAAAAAACTGCCTTGCGAAGTATTGGCGATTCCTGGCATGAAAGATTTGGTAGACGGCAAAATCAGCGTCAGCTCGTTGAAAAAAGTTTCAGTTGTCGATTTACTCGGCCGCGAACCTGTTGCCCCCAACCCTGAATTGATGGGTGCGGATATAACCGGAAAAGTGGTCATGGTTACCGGTGCCGGCGGCTCAATCGGTTCGGAATTGTGCCGCCAGATTATCCGCCAACATCCTGCCAAGTTGATATTGTTTGAGTTATCCGAATTCTCGCTATACAGCATTGATAAAGAATTAAATGAAACTCAGGCAAACGCATCCAATCCGGTAGAAATCATACCGCTGCTCGGCTCGGTACAACACCGTAAACGTCTAAACAGCATTATGAAAGCCTATGATGTACAAACCGTTTACCATGCCGCCGCCTACAAACATGTTCCGATGGTCGAATTCAATACTATTGAAGGCATACGCAATAATGTATACGGCACGCTATTCTGCGCCCAAGCCGCTATTGATGCTGGGGTAGAAACTTTTGTTTTGATTTCTACCGATAAAGCCGTCCGCCCTACCAACACCATGGGTGCCAGCAAACGCATGGCCGAACTTTGTTTACAAGCATTAGCGGCCGAAAGCGGTCAAAAAACCCGTTTCTGTATGGTTCGGTTTGGTAATGTGCTTGGTTCTTCCGGTTCGGTCGTACCTGTTTTCGAAGCTCAGATTGCCGGCGGCGGCCCCGTTACCCTGACACATGAAAACATTACCCGTTATTTCATGACCATACCCGAAGCCGCCCAACTGGTGATTCAGGCCGGTGCGATGGGCATAGGTGGGGATGTGTTTGTGTTGGATATGGGCGAATCTGTGAAAATCATTGATCTCGCCCGTCAAATGATTCGTTTGAGCGGCTTTGAAGTGAAAGACGAAAACCACCCTCACGGCGATATTGAAATTAAAGTGACCGGCCTGCGTCCGGGTGAAAAACTGTATGAAGAATTGTTAATCGGGGAAGAAGTACAGAAAACTACCCATCCGCGCATTATGACGGCCAGTGAAGTGATGTTGCCTTGGTCAGAACTGGAAAAAATACTCCAATATATGGATTCCGCATGCCGGGAAATGAACCAAATGGCACTCAGACAACTCTTATTAGAAGCACCCACAGGTTTTGCCCCGAAAGATGACATTTGCGATTTGGTATGGCGGCAACACCAGCAGGCCGTCTGAAAACCCATATAGCGTTTTCAGACGGCCTGCCGTGGCAACCAATCAGATAAATATTCGGCAGCCTGTTATAAACGCTTTACCCTTAAGGAACAACCGTGAATATAAAAAAATACAGCATTATCAGTTTTTCACTGCTGGCTTTTACTGCCGGCTGTACCGTGATACCCGGTTCAGGGCTGCCTACTCGCAATAAAACCGTTGTTTATGAAAACAATGAATCCGAAACCGACAACGATCTTGACAGCCGCATCAACCTTTATCCTGTCACGCTCAACCTGATCGAGCGGATGGAAAAACCTATACCGACTGCTTTAAGCAATCCCGCACTCGACCGACAAAAAGCCGGATACCGTTACCGTATCGGCCCTGGTGATGTTTTGAATATTGTTGTGTGGAACCATCCCGACCTCAACACACCGGCCCAAATCGCCCATAATCCGGAAAGCAGACAAGTCGCCAACGGCGCCTGGATTGATGAATCCGGTTATCTGGACTACCCTTTAATTGGTCGGGTTTTAGCCAAAGGGAAAACCTTATCAGAATTACAAAATATTCTGACAGCCCGCCTAAAACGCTATATCAAAAAACCACAGGTTTCCGTTAATATTGCCGAATTCCGCTCACAACGTATTTCCATATCCGGTGCCGTCGGCAAACCCGGACAACTACCGATTACCAATGTTCCATTAACCCTACTGGATGCTATTGATCAAGCAGGCGGTGCCGCGGATAACGCCGACACCCGAAACATCAAATGGACCCAAAACGGCATCGAACGCACCATCTCGTTGCAAGACATGCGCCAATACGGCGACCTCTCGCAAAACTTACTCTTAAGCGGTGGTGACGTGATTTATGTACCCACCATCGAAAACAGTAGAGTTTATATGATGGGTGAAGTCGGCAGACAAACCGCACTGAATATGGGCAATTACGGACTCACACTAACACAGGCACTCGGTCAAGTAGGCGGCATCAGCCAGCTGACTTCCAATGCTTCCGGCATTTTTGTTATCCGCAATGCCCCCGACGACCTCCAAAAACCGATACATATTTACCAACTTAACCTGAAAGATGCCTCGGCCTATGCATTGGCCAACCGCTTCCATCTACAAGCAGAGGATGTGGTTTATGTGACGGCTGCACCTGTTGCCCGTTGGAATCGTGTTGTTTCACAACTGACGAATTCGATTACCAATATCAATTCGATAGACGATACCCTCCGATAAGCAGCTTTAAAGCATTAACGGGCGAGCACCATGTATCAAAAAATTTTAATCGTATGTATCGGTAATATTTGCCGCTCGCCCACAGCCGAGCAGTTATTGAAACAAAAAATGCCCCATCTGGATGTTTCATCAGCCGGATTGCGGGCACTGGCAGGTAAAGATGCTGACCTGCAAGCGATTCGGACTGCCTTACGGCACGGCCTGATTATCGCAGGGCATACCGCCCGCCAACTGACCGCCGCTATGTGCCGGCAGGCAGATTTGATATTGGTGATGGAAACGGCACATATTGATATGGTGGCGGCCGTATTGCCTTCGGCCAGAAGCAAAACCATGCTTTTCGCCCAATGGCTGCCACACAAAAACATACCCGACCCTTATCGTCGGGACAACGAAGTGTTTGAAGCAGTTTACCGCCAGCTAGAAGCAGCTGCCGAACAATGGGCATTTAAACTAACCCTTCGCCCCTAAGCCGCTTTATTGATAAGAAAATAAATAAAATACACAAGGAAATACCGATAATGGCAAAACAATACTCCGCTTTTTCACCCAACAACAATAACAGCGGCGAAATCGATGTAGGCCTGCAACTACGCAACCTACTCAATTACAAATATCCCATCCTTATCGCCGTAACCGCAGGAGCGCTACTTGGCGCACTATATAGTTTTGCCGCCACACCCGTGTATCGTGCCGATGCCATGCTGGAAGTTGAAACCAAGCAAAACCAAATTCTGGCTGAAATCAACAGTATGTTGAATTCCACGGAATCCCCCACCTCCGAAGCAGAATTGGAATTAATACAGTCGCGCTTGGTTTTAGGCCAAACCGTTGACGAACTGCAACTGGCACAAACCGTTAGCCCGAAATACTTCCCGATTATCGGCAATCTGGTACACAACCTCAGTAGCGACATCGATCCTGAAATCCGTATCCATACCTTTACAGTTGGCGACGAATGGCTCAATCAACCTTTCATCCTCACCAACCAAAACAACAAACTGTATACCGTAGAACTGCCCGACGGACGCACAGTCAACGGCACTGTCGGACAGGCACTAAAAATAGGCCCGAGAGCAACATTACAGATTAATCAAATTTTGGCGGAAAGCGGTCAACGCTTCACACTGGTCAAACACTCCAAACTTAGCGCTATTGAAAATCTCAAACAAAACCTGACCGTATCCAGCAAAGGGAAAACCAGTCCGATTATCAATCTGGCTTACCGTGGTACCGATCCGGCCAAAATCACCCGGATACTGAACAGTATTGCCGATAACTACGTCAACCAAAACATCAACCGCGATGTTCAGGTTGCCGCCAGCGGCTTGGCCTTTATCGGCGAAGAGCTGCCCCGCCTGAGATCTACCCTCCAAGATGCAGAAAATAAATTAAACGAATACCGCAGACGAACCGGCTCATTGGATATTCCGGTTGAATCGAAAGGTGCCTTGGAAAGCCTGATTAATATCGAAACCGAAATTACCATGCTACGAACCGAAGAGGCCGGCCTTGCCGAATTATTCACGCCCGAGCACCCCAACTACAGAGCCGTGCTTGATAAATTATCGGTTTTAGAAAAAGCCAGAAATAAAATCAACCAACAGATTGCCGAATTGCCCAACACCCAACAGGAAGTAATCCGCCTGACCCGTGATGTGGAAACCAACCAAACCACCTACACCCAATTGTTGGCCAAACAGCAAGAACTGAATATTATGAAAGCCAGTGCTCAGGGCAATGTATGGATTGTCGATTACGCTGATGTACCAGAGCTCCCCGTTGCACCGCGTAAAGTTGTCATTACTTTGCTTACCGCATTATTTGCCGGCGGTCTGACTGCAGCTTGGTATATGATACGCTCCATATTGCGCCACGGCCTGAGCAGACCCGAAGAAATCGAAGCTATGGGCTTGGATGTTGCCGCCCTGATTCCATTGTCTAAAACCCAACATCGACGCAGTGCATTCGGCGGCAAGCTGAAAACCCGTTCCGGCCACACGCATCCTCACTATCTGTTGAGTTTGGAATCCCCCACAGATGCCGCAGTAGAAGCTTTGCGTGCCTTGCGTACCAACGTCTATTTTTCAATGGCAGATGCCAAAAACAATATTCTGATGATTACAGGCACGGCACCTGGAACAGGAAAATCCTTTATTTCCGCCAACTTAGCCACCCTGATGGCACAATCCGGCAAAAAAGTGCTGTTAATAGACGGCGATATGCGTAAAGGTTATTTAAATGATTTTTTTGGTGCCACACCGGATCAAGGCTTATCTGAAATTTTAGAAGGCAAACTATCACCCGGACAGGCCGTACAAGAAACCAATATTTCAAATCTAAGCTTTATCAGTCACGGCGAGCTGCCGGAGAATCCTTCCGAACTCCTGTTGGATGGCCGTCTGAATACACTATTGGGTCGTGCCCGCCAGCGTTATGATTATGTGATTGTCGATACCCCGCCGGTATTGTCGGTTACCGATGCCAACATTGTCGGCCAACAAGCAGGTATTTCTCTGCTGGTGACCCGCTACAACAGCACAACCGAACGCGAACTCGATATCAGTGTCAACCGTCTGCTACAAAGCAACATAGATATTCACGGCATCATCCTCAACGGCATGAAAAGTGAAGGTATAGATGGTTACGGCTATTATTCCAGCTATACCGATTACAAACCTGATATGAAAAAATAATATATAAAAACAGGCCGTCTGAAAACTTTGTATGAAAGTTTCAGACGGCCTACTTTATACAAGCCCAGCATATCTCATCTTCAAAAAAAACATCTCAAAAACAGCTTCATTTTATCAATCAAAATATTTTTCTTGAGCAAAGAATCAAATTGTAGTAATTTCATTACAAGAGATTGTAAACAATTTTACAAAACCAAACTAAATAATCAAAATATAAAACGATAAAACCATTCTATAAAATATTATTATAATCTTATATATATACAAAAAAATAATAGAAATCTTTACCTAATAAACCCCAATCAGACACGATAAAAATATTTAAAAAACCATATCCATTCCCTAGGAGCCACCTGCCAGTGAAACAAACACATATATTACCCACATTAGCCGCCTTAGCCCCTCTGCCCGTATTCGCTTCGGGAACGGAAGATTGGTGGCAGCCGTTTACGGCACTCAATACAGGGGACACCGCATGGGTAATGATATCTGCCGTATTAGTACTATTTATGGCCATTCCCGGCCTGGCCTTGTTTTACGGCGGCATGGTTCGCAAAAAAAACCTGCTTTCCACTATGATGCATAGCTTTTCAGCCGCCGCACTGGTGAGCGTTTTATGGGTCGTGGCCGGCTATTCCCTTGCCTTTACACCGGGCAATATGCTGATTGGCGGCTTTGACCGCCTATTTTTAAACGGTATGAGTATGGATTTGGCTCGGGAAACGGTGACAGTTGCACCCAACGCAGCCAGCATTCCTGAAACCGTATTTATGCTTTTCCAAATGACCTTCGCCATTATTTCAACCTGTATTATTACCGGCGCCTTTGCCGAGAGGATCAAATATTCGGCCATGATGTTATTTTCCGGCTTGTGGGTGATGTTGGTTTATGTGCCGGCCGCCCATTGGGTTTGGGGTGGCGGTTTTATGAGCGAAGGCGGGGTGTTCGACTATGCCGGCGGTACGGTTGTTCATATTACCGCAGGCGTATCGGGCTTGGTGAGCGCCATTGTTTTAGGCCGCCGCGTGGGCTATGGCAAAGAAGCCATGCCGCCGCATAATATGGCCTTCACCCTAACCGGCGCAGCGATGCTGTGGGTGGGTTGGTTCGGTTTTAATGCCGGTTCGGCCGTTGGAGCCAATGCTTCGGCGGGTATGGCCATGGCCGTTACTCAAATATCGGCAGCAGCCGGTGCACTGACTTGGCTGGTGTGTGAAAAACTCGCCAAATACCGCCCTTCCGCGCTCGGTATTGCTTCCGGTGCAGTCGCCGGTTTGGTCGGCATCACCCCTGCCGCCGGCTTTACCGACCCTAAAGGCGCACTGATTATCGGTATTCTCACCACTGTTTGCTGTTATATTTCATCGGTCATTATCAAACACAGAATCGGTTATGATGATTCACTGGATGCTTTCGGCATTCACGGCTTCGGCGGCTTAGTCGGTGCCATTCTGACCGGTATTGTATTCAATAATCAAATATTCGGCGGCAATGCAACCATCGGCAGCCAACTGCTGATTCAACTGAAAGATGCTTTAATCATTGTGGTTTACAGCGGCATTGCCAGCTTCCTCATTTTAAAACTGGTTGCCCTTATCTGCGGCGGCTTGCGTGTCGAGCATGATGTCGAACGCGAAGGCTTGGATTTAAATATCCACGGCGAGCGGGTGGAATAACCTTTCTTCAATCAAGCCAAAGCCCGAAGTTATTCGGGCTTTTTTAATGTTGCGACCAATACGCTATCTTGATAAAGAGGCCGTCTGAAACACACTTATCTTTTCAGACGGCCTTGTCCTATATATGCTCATCCGCCCTTAACGCCTCAGCCGCACATACAGCCGAAGCCCACGCCCATTGGAAGTTATAGCCGCCGAGCCAGCCGGTAACATCCATCACTTCCCCAATAAAATATAGGCCTTCGCATTGTTTACTCTGCATGGTTTTCGGGTTGATTTCTTTCACATCCACACCGCCGCGTGTCACTTCCGCTTTCTTATGGCCGTCTGAACCGGTGGGCAAAACCGTCCAGTGATTCAGGCTTTGGCCGAGCTGCTGCAATAACGCATTGGGAATATCCGCCCACTTTTGCCCCGCTACTGCCTGAAACGGCTCCCTGCCCAACCAAAAATCAATCAGGCGTTCGGGCAATACCGGGCAAAGCTGTTTCAAAGCGGTTTTGAGTTGGATTTTTTTGCCGACTTTATCGCGGCACAATACTTCTGCCAAATCGGTATCGGGCACCAAGTTCACCATAATATGCCTGCCGGGCTGCCAATAGCTTGAAATCTGCAATACCGCCGGGCCGCTTAATCCTTTATGTCTGAACAATAAATCTTCATCAAACACAACCGCCTGCTTACCACTGCCGGTACTAATCCGCACCGGCAGCGCGATACCCGAAAGCGTATCAAAGCCCTGCTCCGCCCATTTTTCAAAGCGCAACGGCACCAAAGCGGCTTCGGGCGGAATAATATGATGGCCGAACTGTTTGGCCACTTCATAGCCAAACGGTGATGCACCCACAGCAGGCACGGCCAAGCCGCCGGTGGCGATGACCAGATTACGGCAATAAAACAGACCCTGATCGGTATTGATACCAAATCGTGCCTGCTCATAGCCTGCCGGCGCGATTGGCAATGCGGTTAGCGATTCGACCGTACACCCCGTATACCATGTTACCGAACCCAAACGGCATTCGTTTTGCAACATCTCGACAACCGCTTGGGCGCTGTCGTCACAAAACATCTGCCCTTTATGCTTTTCATGATAGGCAATGCCGTATTTGTCTAACAAGTGCATAAAATCTTGGGCGGTATAGCGCGATAAGGCATAGCGCACAAAGCGCGGCTGCTGCGAGACATAATAAGGCGAGCCGTCGTGCCCGTTTAAATTGCGATTGGTGAAATTACAGCGCCCACCGCCTGAAATACGGATTTTTTCACCGATTTTCACGGCATGATCCAGCAAAGCCACGCTTTTGCCGCCTTGTCCGGTGCGGGCGGCGCACATCATACCGGCCGCACCGGCGCCGATAATCACGGTATGAAAATATGAAGTCTGGCGCATCGGATTACCTAAACAGAAAAAAATGATGATATACGCTGAACATAAAATAATATAATATTGATTTTTATAAAAATTCAACTTTTAAAAAAGCCTGCCATCATAGCATATGCTACGATTGGCGCAATGGTACCCTATAAGCACCAAACCCTATCAGGCCGTCTGAAACCGTTTTTTCAGACGGCCCCAACCACATAATAATCAATACCCGATAACCACAAGGAACACGCTATGAAAAAATACCTTTGGGCATTGCTATGCCTGCTACCCGCCGCCCTGCCCGCGCACGCCGAAGACAACGACGTCAAAGCCCGCCAGCAATATATGAAAGAATGGCGCGGGCTAACAAAGCAAATGAACAATATGTTGCAAAAACATAATATTTTATCGTTTCCATCCGGCGAGTTTGCCGAATTAACCAAACAGTTAAACGATACGGCAGCCGAACCGTGGCCGCTTTTTCAGACCGACAGCAACGACGGCAATTCCGAAGCCAAAGCCGATATCTGGCAGCAACCGCAGGCATTTCAAGCGGCTATCCGGCGTTTCAACCAAGCGGCCGCCGCATTGAATCAGGCCGCCCGCAGCGGCAATTATGACGCCGTGCAAAAGCCGATGGAAGCATTAAACCAAAGCTGCAAAAGCTGCCATAGCCGCTTTCGGGAATAAGCCCAAAGTTTCAGACGGCCTCATTCTCATGCCTGTGCAGTATAAGCAGAAACTTAATTGATTTATCGGATTCCAAACATTACCCGCTGCGATAGGGCAGTTTGTATTCGGAATGGTTGATGGTTTGGTTTATTTAGGAGAAGACAATGAACTTTATCCACATAATCGGCCTCTGCGCCCTTTTGCAATATCTATTCTTCGGCATCCAAGTCGGACGGGCAAGGGCAAAATACGGCATACAGGCGCCTGCAATGGCAGGAAACGAGCAATTCGAGCGTGCCGTCCGTGTTCATGCCAACACCTTGGAACAATTGGTTGTTTTTCTGCCTGCCTTGGTGATTGCTTCTTCTTATTGGCAAAACGGAATAACCGTTATTATCGGCTTGGTATACCTAATCGGCCGTTTTATCTACTGGCGCGCCTATATGGCTGACCCGTCAACCCGTGCAATCGGCTTTCTGCTCACGGTGATTCCCAGCGGCATATTGATTATTATGGGACTTATCGGTGCCGTTTTTAAAGCATAAGCCTTTTTGATATTTCAATATACAAGGCCGTCTGAAATCATTTCAGACGGCCTTGGTTACATCTTAATCAAACCGACTCAATTATTTATTGGCCAGTTCGGCACGCAGTTTTTTGGTAACATCCATCATCACTTGCAGCTGCTCGATGGTTTCTTTCCAACCGCGGGTTTTCAAACCGCAGTCCGGGTTCACCCACAAACGCTCTACCGGTACCACTTCCATGGCTTTGCGCAACAGATGCTCGATTTCGTCGGCAGTCGGAACGCGCGGGCTGTGAATATCGTACACGCCAGGGCCGATATCGTTGGGGTATTTGAAATCGCCGAAGGCGGTCAGCAATTCCATATCGGAACGTGATGTTTCAATGGTAATCACATCGGCATCCATAGAGGCAATCGCCGGCAGAATATCGTTAAATTCCGAATAACACATATGGGTGTGGATTTGGGTGCTGTCTTCCGCGCCGACAGACGACAGGCGGAACGCTTCGCATGCCCATGCCAGATATTCGTCCCATTGCGCTTTTTTCAGCGGCATGGCTTCGCGGATGGCCGGTTCATCGATTTGAATCACTTTAATACCGGCTTTTTCCAAATCCAATACTTCGTCGTTCAACGCCAGCGCAATTTGTTTGGCCACTTCGCTCAACGGAATATCATCACGCACAAACGACCATTTAAACATGGTAACCGGGCCGGTCAGCATACCTTTCATCGGGCGCTTGGTCAGGCTTTGGGCGTAAGAAGACCAGTAAACCGTCATCGGATTCGGGCGGGAAACGTCGCCGAAAATAATCGGCGGTTTCACGCAGCGGCTGCCGTAGCTTTGCACCCAACCGAATTGGGTAAAGCAATAGCCGGCCAATTGCTCGCCGAAGTATTCGACCATATCGTTACGCTCGGCTTCGCCGTGTACCGGTACGTCCAATTCCAATTTCTCTTGCTCTTCCACGCAGTAGGCGATTTCTTTTTTCATGGCCGCGTCGTAATCGGCTTCGCTCAATTCGCCTTTTTTGAAAGCGGCACGAGCCTGACGGATTTCCGTAGTTTGCGGGAAAGAGCCGATGGTTGTGGTCGGCAATACCGGCAGATTCATCCAAGCCTGTTGGGCTTTAATGCGCTCTGCAAACGGTGAATTGCGCTTGTCGGCACCTTTCACCAATGCGGCCACGCGGGCTTTCACAGCATCGTTGTGAATCAGTTTGTTGGTCGCGCGGTCGGCGGCGGCGGCATCCGAAGCGGCAATTTCTTCTTTTACACTGTCTTTACCATGTGCCAAAGCTTGTTTCACGACACCCAGCTCAACCAATTTTTGGGCGGCAAAGGCCATCCATGATTTGATTTCGCCATCCAATTTTTCTTCGACAGCCAAATCTTGCGGGCTGTGCAACAACGAGCAGCTCGGCGCAATCCATAAGTTGTTGCCCAGTTTGGCTTTAACCGGCTCTAAAGTATCAATCACTTTAGATAAGTTGGCGCGCCATACGTTACGGCCGTCAATCAGGCCGACTGACAATACTTTGTTTTGCGGCCATGCATCGGTAAAGACGCTCAATTGCTCGGGAGCACGCACGCAGTCGATATGCACGCCGTGTACCGGCAATGATTTGAGCAGGTTCAGATGCTCGGCAACCGAAGCGAAATAAGTACCGATAATAATGCGCACACCGGTATGGGCAAATTCTTTATACGCGGTTTCAACGGCTTTAATCCAATTTTCATCGGCATCGGCGGCCAAAATCGGCTCGTCGATCTGAATCCAATCCACGCCTTCGGCAGCCAGTTCGCGCAATAATTGGGCATAAGCTTGCAATAGTTTGGGCAACAGGCTGATGCGTTTGAAATTATCGTCTTTGGCTTTACCCAACCACAACAAGGTAACCGGGCCGACCAAAGTAGGCTTGATATCATGGCCTTGCGCTTTGGCTTCTTTGATTTGGGCAATCAGGTTTTTAGCGTTGACTTTAAATTCGGTATCGGCATGCCATTCCGGAACGATATAGTGATAGTTGGTATCGAACCATTTGGTCATTTCCATTGCAAACTGAGTGGCATTACCGCGCGCCAGTTGGAAATATTCCGGCAGGCTCAGATTGGCGGCATCGAAGCCGAAACGTTTCGGAATCGCACCCAAAGTGCAAAGTAAATCAAGCACATGGTCATAGAAAGAAAAATCGCCGACCGGCAATAAATCGGCACCGGCGGCTTTTTGGGTCGCCCAGTTTAAACGGCGGATTTCCGCAGCGGTTTCCTGTACTTCGGCTTCGGTTTTCGCGCCTTTCCAAAATGCTTCGACGGCGAATTTCAATTCACGCTTCGCGCCGATGCGCGGATAGCCTGACAGATGAAAAGTGTTCATGTATAACTCCTTTATTGTGATCATTAAACCAATGGTAATGGCTGGATTTTGATAAGCTTATCTTGAATGTTTTCCGAACGGATTGCAAACGAGTTATTTGCATAGGAATATGAATATTTTTAATAGTGCTATCGCTTCAGCAAAGCAAAAGAATATCACTTTCCACAATAAGCCGTCTGAAAATTTTCAGACGGCCTGTTATTTGATTATGTAAAAAATAATACACTAAGTTAACAAAATAGCCGCCGTTTAGCGAATATGCAAACCGTTTATGATAAAATCTTAACCAATAGTCGGCGGCATGCCGTCTATGCCGCACCCAACCATTCCATCAACAGGAAAACTGCCGATAAGGCTTTTTTTATTTATATAACAACGATGAACAAAAACATACAAAACGCATTACAACAGCTCAATACGCTGATTTTGGGAAAAGAAAACGTGATGCGGCAATTAATGGCCGCCATTTTAGCCGGCGGGCACATTCTGCTCGAAGACGTACCCGGCGTCGGCAAAACCACGCTGGCGCACGGTGTAGCCGCCGTGCTCGGCTTAGACTACCGCCGCGTACAATTCACCAACGATATGCTGCCCTCCGACCTAATCGGCGTAAACGTTTACCGCCCCAACGAAGGCACTTTCGAATTCCATTCCGGCCCCGTTTTCCATTCCTTTCTATTGGCCGACGAAATCAACCGCGCTTCGCCCAAGCTTCAGTCCGCCCTATTGGAAGCAATGGAAGAGCACCAAGTATCGGTAGAAGGCAAAACCTATACGCTGCCCGAACCGTTTATTGTGGTCGCCACCCAAAACCCGACCGAACAACTCGGCACCTTTCCGCTGCCCGAATCGCAACTCGACCGCTTTATGATGCGCCTCAGCATGGGCTATCCCACCGAAGCGGCCGAAAAACAGCTTTATCAGCAAGGCAGCAGCCGTGCCGCTCTTCCGGCTTTACAAGCCGTTTGCGATGCCGCCACTTTGCGCCAATGGCAGCAACAGGCCGCCCAAGTCAAATGCGCTCCCGCTGCCGCCGATTATATTTACCGCTTGGTTAACGCCACCCGCCAGCCGGGTCGGTTTATATTGGGCTTAAGCCCGCGCGCCGGTTTGGCCGTTTTGGCTGCGGCCAAAGCATGGGCGTTTATGCAGGGCAGAAACCATATTTTGCCCGAAGACATCAAAGCCGTTTGGGTGCCGGTTGCCAACCACCGCCTACAACCGGTGCAGCAAGACCGCCCCAGTGCCCACCTTCTGGCGGATTTACTCAACCATGTCCCCGTCGCCTAAACGCCGCCTGCCGGCGGTAACCGGCCGCTCGCCCGACCTATCGGCTTTATATTGCCGGCCGACCCGCTTAGGGTTGGGGCTGCTGGTAACTATTGCGCTGCTATGGTTGGTCGGGCTGAATTATCAGGTAAACCTTGCCTATGCCGCCGCTTTCTGGCTGGCAGGGTTTGCAGTGGTGGCGGTATTAACCAATCTGCGCCAACTGCTGGCCTTGCAAATCGATATTAAAACGCCGTCGGAAATCTTTGCCGGAAATACCGCCGCGCTAACCCTCAACACCCCGAACAACACCCGCCGCCGCTGGCTGTGGCTCTGCAATGAAGACGACTTTATCAACGCCGAAACCGCCGCCCCGCAGTTGTGGCAGCCGTGGCCCGTCGCCTCGGACGGCCAATCCGTTTATATATGGCAGGTGCCCACTTTAAGGCGCGGCTATTTACGGGTGCCGCCGCTCAGAACGGCTTCCGTCGCCCCATTCGGCATAAGCATGGTGCAATGTGTTTGGCAATGGCCGAGCAACACCATCGTTTACCCCGCACCAATACCGCACGAACACCCCATAAGCCAAAAACAAAGCGACGGCACCGACAAACAATACCGTTCCGTTCAAGGCGGCGATGACCCCGCCTATTTACAACCGCACCAAAACGGCATGCCCTTGCAGCATGTGGCATGGAAAGCTTTTGCCAAAACAGGCGAGATGCTCGACAAACGCTTTGAAGAACAACAACACACCGCAAACCGCAGCATGATTTCCTATTTGGACTACCCCGTCGGCACCCCGACAGACCGCTTGGCCGGATTACTCTGTTTTCGGGTACTCGAAGCCGAACGGCGCGGCCAGCCCTATATATTGGAACTGCCGCAAAAAATAATTGCACCGCAAAAAGGCCAGCGCGAAATCTGCCTGACGGCACTGGCTTTGTGGTAACCCTTTCAGACGGCCTCACCTTAAAGCGGGTATCCAACCCTATCCGCCAAACATCAAAACAGACAGGCCGTCTGAAACCCGATAGCCACCATACACACAACGAACCGCTATGCTGATTGCCAACCCTTCATTCCTCAAGCAAACCCCGCCGCCCGCAGCAGCGGCCACCGTATTGCTTACCTTATTATTAACCGCCCTGCCGCTGGTTACAGCCCTGCCCGTGCCGGTGATGATCACATTCGCCGTTTTATGGCTGTCGCGGCTGGCGATTTTAAAACTGAATACCGCCCGCATCCCCAAAGCCGCCCTGATTGTGGTGATGTTCGCCGCCGGCGCACTGGTGTGGCAGCAACTCGGCACCGTATTCGGCCGTGAGGGCGGCATATCGTTTCTGCTGCTGATGATTATGCTCAAAGCATTCGAAGGCGGTTCGCGCCGCGATTGGCAGGTATTGCTGTTGGCGATGCTGTTTTTAATCGGCTCTTCGGTTTTATTGAATCAAAACCTATTAATCGGCGCATGGCTGCTCACCGCCCTACCCGCCGTGGGCATCTGTTTTGCCGTATTGTGCGGGCTGGGTATTAAAGAATCCGCCAAACACACCTTCCAAGCCCTATTGCTCACCCTGCCGCTGATGGCATTATTGTTCGTAGCCGTGCCGCGCCTGAGCGAACCGCTATGGAGTATTCCTCAAGAAAAAGGCCAAGCTAAAACAGGTTTATCCGACACTATGGAACCCGGCAGCATCAGCAATTTGGTACAAAGCGACGAATGGGTTGCCAATATCACCTTTGCCGACGGCTTTATCCCCCGCCAAAGCGACTTATACTGGCGCGCCGTGATTATGGCCGACTTCGACAGCATCCGCTGGCAGGCTTTAGACGACACCAACATCGACGAAGCCCGCCCCATCGCCGAAGCCGCCGACACCATTTCCTATCAAATAGTCATACAAGATCAAAACCGCGTCCTCCCCGCCTTAGACTACCCTACCGGCGACATGCCCAGAAGATTAACCCGCCGCGCAGGGCAAACCATCCGTGCCTACCGCAGCCGCGAAGGTCTACGCCGCCTCAACCTACAGGCAACCGCAAAAAATACCTTAAACCACAAACTCTACCGCAGCGAATATGCCCGCTATACCCATCTGCCCGAAAACGGCAACCTACAAACGCGGCAACTTGCGCAAACCCTTGCCGAACAATCCGGCAATCCCAGGCAGTTTATCGACAAAGTTTTACACTATTACCGCAGCCGGCCGTTCCGCTACACCCTCCAACCGCCGCGCACCCCGGGGCGAAACGGCATAGACGAATTTATGTTTCGCACGCTGGAAGGCTTTTGCGAACATTACGCCCAAAGTTTTGTGGTGATGATGCGCGCCGCCGGCCTGCCCGCCCGCATCGTAACCGGCTATCTCGGCGCCGAATACAATTCACAAGCCGGCTTCTGGCAGATACGCTCCAAAGACGCACACGCATGGGCGGAAGTCTGGCTGCCCGACGAACAAGTATGGTTGCGCGTCGACCCCACCGCCGCCGTATCCTCAGCCCGCACCGAAAGCGGCATCCGCGAAGCCCTGCCCGAAACCGAACGCAATATGGTTTCAGACGGCCAAAGCACCTTTGCCCGCTGGCAAGACACCAGCCGCTTCTATTGGCAGCAATGGGTTGTCAACTACGACCAAAGCAGACAAAACAACCTGTTTTCCCTACTCGGCTTAGGCGGCTTCAACGCCCAAACCCTATTGCTGGTGTTGCCCGTCGGCTTATTGATTGCCCTATTACCGCTGCTGCGCTGGTGGCATAAAAACCGCCAAAGCGAACGCGACTACCTCAACGAAGGCTTTTCATTGCTCAAAACCGCCCTTATGGGGCCGAACGACGAAACCGCAGCCGCCACAAGCGCAGGCGAACTGCAAACACTATTACGCGAAAACCGCCTCGAAGACAAAAACCTCACCCGCCTGCTGCGGCAATACGAGCAATGGCTATACGCCACCGAACGCCCCGCCAAAAGCACGCAAAAAAGCTGGTATAAAGCCGCCGCCAAAATTGCGCGGCATTATGCCCGAAACCATCATTAAGCTTTAAATCAAGGCCGTCTGAAAAAAGTTTCAGACGGCCTTATTAGTGTATATGTACATAAGAAATCAATATAACTATAATGTGATAAATTTATATAAAAATAATGAATAGAGAAATAATAAGAATCAGTTAGAGAAACTGTTTTGGATACACAAGCCCCGCGTATCTATTACGCCCATTCCGCCGAAAACCGGCCGGAACAAGATTGGCAAACCCTGCAAAGCCACGCCCAGAATGTCGGCGAGATGGCGGCAGCGTTTGCCTCTTTTTTAGGAAAATTATGATGTTATCAGAACAAGAAATTTTTAATCAATTATCAACATTATGTAGTCAAAAAGGATTTATTCATGCTTTAGTGAAGTTGAATTTTGATAATAATTATTATAGGGCAAATAAAAATGGAAATTTTACATCTAATCAAATTGTCAAATCTCATATAAATAAAGAAAAAGTTATTAGGGCTGAGTTGCTAACTCTTTTAGCTTTAGTGATTAAAAATAATCCTTATTTTTTTCAAGATGAAAAACCTATACCGGAGATTTTAGAAAAAAATATTCAAACAATAAAAGAATTACTTAATAATTTACATAATATTTTTACCCAACCTATAGTTAAAAATATGCGGGAAAAAGCAAATGTTATGCACACGCAACAAAATTTTGAGTTATTCAATGAATCAGATGTATTTTTAACAGAAGAATCTATTAGAGAAGCAATTTTTTATGGAGGAGATGGTGTATATTCTTTCCAATATCAAGATTTAGGTTGTTTAAAATATTTAAAAGATAATGACTGGTTTGTTAAAAATAAAGGGTTCTCAATACGTGTAGCATTTTATGTTCTTGAAATTATATTTGATCTACATCATATTAAAATTGATTATGCATTAACGAACAAGAATGAAATTTCTTTAGAAGACTTTATTCTTTCCAAAACAGAAATAATTAATTTTCTAGAAAAAAAGTCAGTTAATAACTTTCCTATAGATGAATTACAATCATTTATTGATGCATTTTGCTTGAAAAATATTGACGATATAAATAATTTCCGACAAATTGATGATTTTAATCCTCTAAGTGCATATCCCTTTATTAATCTATCTGATGATAAGTTTTTAATATTTGATTTATTTACAATATCACAGGCACTTTATGAAACACCATTTTTTTGGATGTTAAATGATAAGCAATATAAAAATATAGCGTTAAAAAATAGAGGGGATTTTACTGAAGATTTCACTTATAAAATTTTATGTAACGTATTTGGTGAAAAAAATGTATGGAAAAATGTAGATTTATATTCTGAACATGATGGAATAAAATCTAAAAACAAATCAGGCGAAATTGATATTCTAGTGAACGTAAGTGGCCATGCTTTAGTCTTTCAAGCAAAAGCAAAAAAACTAACATTAGAATCTCGTAAAGGCAATATTGCGCAAATTTCCAATGATTTCTCAAAAGCTATTCAAGATGCTTATGATCAAGCAGTTAATTGCTCAGAAATATTATTAACTAATCAATATACAGCAAAAGTAAATAATGAAATTATTAGACTACCTAAGATAGAGTTTTGCTATCCTATTTGTATATTGTCGGAATATTTTCCTGCTTTAGTTATGCAAGTTAGGCTTTTATTAGAAGAACATAATATTAATAATATTGCTCATGCATTGGTTCTCGATGTTTTTTTGTTAGATTTAATGTCTAAAACATTACTGACTCCATTAGATTTTTTACACTTTATTTCTTCATTTTCAAAATCAAGATCTATTTTCTTAGCCAATACTCAAATTGAAATTTTATCCTCCCATTTAAAAGCAAATTGGCTATGCTTAGAAGAAGATGTCAATCTAGTTTATTTAGACGATAGTCTCTCATTCAATTTAGATATATATATTTCTAAAATAAGGGGAAAAATGTTAGATGAGCACGATATAAATATTCCCTCTGGCTGGTTAAAATTTAAAGATACCTATTGGTGGGAATTGTTTAATTTTTTATCACCTTTAGATTCTCAAAAGAAATTGAAACTTGGCTTATTAATGATGCAATGTTCCGGAGAGTTAATCGAAAATTATAATTTGGGAATCAATCAATGTATTCGTTCTTTGAACCACAATAAAACTCAAATACTTTCAGATTTTAGTTTATATATTGGAGATAAGTCAGGGCTGACTGTGTATGTTACAGACCATCCAATTACAACAAATGATTTAATAAAAAAAATTAATACCCATGCCATACTAAAAAAATATCATACACATGCAGATTTATGGTTTGCTTTAATTCTTTCCAAACAAGGAAAGGTTAAATATTTTGATGTGTTAGATTTTGAATGGAAGTATAATCAAGAAATTCAGAATATATACCAAAATACACTTGGAAAAAATAATATATTTAAAACTTTGACAAAAGGAAGAGTTATTACTAAAAAAATTGGTAGAAATGAACCATGTCCTTGTAATAGCGGAAAGAAATACAAACATTGCTGCTTAAAAAATAGATAAAATAATTAAGTTAACTATGAAGTCTAACTAAACCTATTTATTCCACTTAGACGCTCATTACCGTATTAAATTTTGGTTAACAACCATCACTTTGCAAAATTTTTGATAATGTCTCAGCCGCCTTCGGGCGGCTGTATATAATAAAAGCAGGCTGAATAAATCCGGCCTACTTCTACTCATCTCACTCCTGTTCTTCCAAAGCCTGCTTTAAATAACTATGCCGAAACTTAAAGCCTTGTTCCAATAAGTTCTTAGGTATCACCTTTTGTCCGTCAAGCAATAAAGTCGACATTTCACCCAATATTAGTTTTAGTATAAAAGCCGGCACGCCCATTAATGTTGGGCGGTGCAAATAGCTGCCTAATGTTTTGGTAAACTCCTGATTATTCAACGGATTTGGGGCGGTTAAGTTATATAGGCTCACCATGCTTTTTGCTTCGGATTTGTTTTGCGCCTGCTGTATTTGTTTGGCCAAATGTTGTTCGATAATAAATCCTGCGGCGTTTACCCAATCCTCTCGGCTAATCCAGCTCATTATTTGCTTGCCATCGCCTAATTTACCGCCGAGCCCTAATTTAAACGGTGTCAGCAAGCGGGCAAGCATGCCGCCTTTGGGGTGGATCACAACGCCGGTGCGCAAGATAACCACTTCAACGCCTGAAGCGGTGGCAAGTTCGGCTTCTTTTTCCCATGCTTCGCATAAATCATGGGCGAAATCGCCGACGAAACCGCTGTTTTCATCTAATGCTTTTTCACCTTGAACGCCATACCATCCAATGGCAGAACCGCTCACGAACAGCTTGGGCGGTGTTTGGGTACGCGCAATAAATGCTAAAACGGCTTGCGTGGGGCGGATTCGGCTGTCGAGCAGGGCTTTTTTCCTTGCTGCGCTCCAACGCTTATCGGCAATGCCCGCTCCGGCAAGATTGATAATGACATCGAAAGTTTCTTCGGTGGTTTGGAAATCTTCATAAGTCATTAAATCGATATAATCGGGGTGAAACTGCCCGCTATCTCTGGTTAGCCATGTGATGCGGGTAGCAGAATTCGGATGATTATCCGACAAATTTTTTAACCGCCGGCTTAAAGACTGGCCTAAAAACCCCGAACCGCCTGTGATTAAGATATTCATCAATCTTTCCTTTTAAACGGATTAAACTTTCAACCGAGCAAATAGTTATTTTCAATATTCTAACAGGTAAACTTTAAAAACGATAACAATAAATATTCATTTTAAATATAGCAAATTACTACTTAATAATATGGTTTTCAGACGGCCTAATTCATTTAATAAATGTAATGCCCTTTTTTATACAATAAAAGTGCTAAATCTATATTTACATTCCGAAAATACCAACATTATCGGGTATTTGCCCAAACCCAAAACCAACAGGCGGATATGCAATTCCCCCTTACATAAAGGCCGTCTGAAAATAAAATCTTCTTTTATTATCATCATCTCAAGCATACGGTAAGGCATAAAAAACAGGCAGATCATTTCTTATCTGCCTGTTGCCCAATCTTTTTTATATCACTTATTAAAACAACAACTTTAATTTTCCTGCACCGCTTCGGGCTCGGCAGATGGCATATTTATCCATTCACTCAACGGTAAAGGCGTACCATGCCACACTCGCGGCCAGATGCGGCTGAGATAAGTAGGCATATCGCGAAGCCCCGTACCGAATCTATACGGCAATACCGGATTCCACTTATTGCCATCATATTCGGCCATCACAAAACGGAAAGACAACGAATTGCCCAAGCCCATACGCAAATCGCTAACTACCAGCCGGTTATCTTCTTGGTTGACACGAATCCAGCCGTCGCTAAACCAATTTAAGCGTTTAAAAAGCACTTCATCGCGTATAGGCTCGGCCAAATCCAACCCTTGCGGCAGCCGCACATATTCCGGCGGCGCATGATCAAGCCAGCCACTGAATGCTTCTATATAATCGCCATTATCCGTTTGCGCCAATACCCGAAAAGCCAAGGTATTAAAAGGCAGAGGTGTTGCCATAATCCGTTTTACAGCAATCCCCTGACCCTGCAAATATGCTTGAACACGCTGTTCATGGTGATACTGCCCATAGCCGCCCCACGCCAGATAAGCCGTGCTCCAAGCCAGCGCCAACACCAACGCCCTGTGCGTACTCTTCTTTATCCCCCGCCACAATACCGCGATAACCGCCAATAAAAGCGGCACGGTATAAATCGGATCGATAATAAAAACTGCCGACCATTGTTGTGGTGTCGGCTCTAGCGGCCAGAATAATTGTGTGCCATATACCGTACAGGCATCCAATAAAGGATGAGTAATCAGACTCGCTGCCGTCGTGTAAAACAAGCGCGACGAACTATAAGGCGAATCGGGCCAACGTTTTTTAATTATCCAAGTCATCACGGCGGCAAGCAGCACCAATACCATTAAACTATGGGAAAAACTACGATGATAAGTCATAGAAGAAATCGGATCATCGTAATGGATAAACACATCCAAATCAGGCAGCGTGCCAAGCAATGCGCCGTAAAAAATCGCCTTACGCCCCTGATACTTGCCTAAGCCCGCCCCCTGCACCGCCGCACCCAATACGGCCTGAGTCAAAGAGTCCATATTCAATTATTCTCCGATGATGATGTTCAAATATTTTACAAATTAATCAAGCCATATTGTTATAAATTATCTATAGTTTATAGCTTTAAATAGCTTTATCAAACCCAATGTTTAACATAAAATCAAACAAGTTTATAACATATAAATAAACAATCCCGAAAGCCATAAAATTATTGCCCGCTAATATATAGCGCCCGTTAAAATACGGTGAGATTGGCGATCATAAAAACTCTTTAACAATGAAGATATTATGAATATAGGTATAACCCAAACGGCTGTGTTATACTTTTTTCAGACCCTTGACGATACTTTAGCGAATTAAAGCTTTCAAGGCTTTGATTGGTGTAAGTTTCCCAAGAGGCTTCAGCCGCCTTTGCGCGGCTGTGTGTTGAAACAGGCGGCCTTGTTGTTAAGCAAGGCAGCGCGCCCGTCAGCCGCCTTTGCGCGGCTGTGTGTTGAAACAAGAAAAGAACAGCAAAGCTCGGTTGTAAAATATCCGATCAGCCGCCTTTGCGCGGCTGTGTGTTGAAACAGTCATAATGTTAGTACCTTGCAAGCGGTCTAAAGTCAGCCGCCTTTGCGCGGCTATACATTAATTTATATTCATTATTGGCACTAAAAAACGACTATTTAAAAATAGTCGTTTTTTCTCTATTAACTATCAGCAACTCGGTTTTCCAGTACGGTGATTAATCGCACCATGGCTAATCAATAATTTTTGCATCTCGGGATAGTTCCGCACGCAGGCATAAGAAAGTGCGCTTTGATTATATGAAGCAGCATTACGGTTGGTCTGCGTGGTAACCAAATTAGGATTGGCTCCTTGAGACAGCAGATATTTTGCAGTTTCCAAGCGGTTATTGCTGGCCGCAATCATAATCAATGTTTCCCCGTCGTTTTCTACGGTTTGGTCGTTCAAATCGGTTTCGGCGCGCAACAGGTTATGCAGTTTTTTCACAATGGCGGTATTTTTGCCGAGCACGGCGGATTTCAATGCGTTATAAACATCGCCGCGATCGGTGGCGTGTAAATCGGCACCCTGCCCGATTAAATAATCCACTATATCTTCATAACCAATAAACGCGGCCCAACCGAGCGCGGTTTGACCGAGGCTTCCCGTGTCTTTGGCTTCTATACTCTGCCCTGCCGCAACCATGGCTTTCACTTTGTCGAGTTTGCCCTGCTTCACGGCATCAAACCAAGCGGCATTGGGGCCGGTAGAGGGGCGGGTATAAAAAATGCGGTGGGAAAGTTTATTGGGGTTGGCAATATCCTGCATTTCTGCCAAAGGGTAGCGAAAATCGGAAAGATTGACATCGGCGGCATAGGCCGGCAGCACACAGGTTGCCGCCAATAAAAAGGCTGTTCGGCGTAAAAAGGTTTTCATACGGGCACTCCTTAAAATCAAAAACGGCAAAAATATTTTATAATGGTTTGTTTAAAAAGGCTATATTTTCATACTGCACTCAATTTGCCTCTATACGAATCATAATTTTTACTAATATGGGCTAGGCTTTAATGCTTGTCGGTAATGCTTCCGGTTCGGGTAGGTAAACATCAAAGCGGGTACTTTTGCCGGTGTATTGATATGCGGGTGCTTCGCCGTTGAGAAACTGCCCTAAGCGGGGGCGTTTGACCACAATCCGCTTTTTTGCGGTTTTTCTTGCCGCGGCAAGTAGGCCGGCTTCATTTTGCGGCGTATCAATCAAATCATGAAAATAGGCCATTTCTTTTTTCACGGCGGCCGATTTTTGCCGTTCGGGGTACATGGGGTCGAGATAAACCACATCGGGGCGGCCGTGTTCGGCGGACAATTGCGGCAATAGCATGCCGGTATCGCCGAAATATAAATGAATGCGCGCGGCAATGGCGGCAATTTCCCCGCCTGATTCTGCGGCACGCCTTAGGCCGTCTGAAAGCAGGCAGGCAACCGCCGGATTTTGCTCAATCACTTTTATTTCTAAACCGAGTGATGCCAATACAAAAGCATCCCGCCCTAGTCCGCCGGTGCCGTCCCATACGGTGGGTTGGGTAGTGTGGTTAACGGCTTTGGCGATTAATTCGCCGCCGCCTTTGGTGCGCCGGTATTGCGCCGCACCGCCTACGAAATCAACACGCACCCGGCCTTTTTCACCGACACGGCAAAGAGATATGCCGTCTGAATCGGCTTGCAAATAGCTGCCCTGTTCGGGCGGCACGGCAGATTCGGCCATGCCGAAACGGCGGATAATATCGCGGACGGGTTGTTCGGCGGATTCGGTAAGATAAACTATGGTCATTTTTTCAGACGGCCTTATGAATACGATAAGAATCGGTAAAGGGCAAAAGTGTTTGAATAATAAAATATTATATGCAATTAGACAGCTATTTAAAAAAGGCCGTCTGAAAGATAAAGTTTCAGACGGCCTTTTCCATAAAACCGATATTTCATACCTAATAGGCTTGTATCCGTAGATAGGCCGTCTGAAACCTTACGGCCTGTGCACTATCGGATTAATGAATATCCAAGCGTTCCATACGGTAGCGCATAGAACGGAAACTGATGCCAAGCAGTTTGGCGGCCTGCGTGCGGTTATAGCGGGTTTGCTTTAAAGCCTGCTCGATGATTTCGCGCTCGATTTTATCCAGATAATCCTGAATCTGCATTTGCCCGGGCACAAATTCGGGCAACAAGCCGCCGGGGCTTAATCCGACCGGCGGGGCTTCGATAATTTCATCGAAAGCATCTTTTTTCTCACGCTCAGCCGTTTGGCTAGGAAACAAACCAGTGTTGATTTGCAGGTCGTCCAACTGGATAACCTGCCCTACCGTAAGGGCGACGGCGCGTTCGAGAATATTTTCCAATTCACGGAAATTGCCGGGATAGCTGTAATGCAATAAGGCTTCTTGCGCTTTGGGGCTGAGTTTGTAGCTTTCGCTGCTGGTACGGTGTTTATACAGCAGGTGCACAATCAACCCGCCCAAATCTTCACGCATTTCACGCAAAGGCGGCATATTTAAAGAAACCACATTCAGGCGATAATATAAATCCTGACGGAATGCACCGCTTTCAACCAAAGCTTCCAAATTTTTATGGGTGGCGCACACAATGCGGACATCCACATAAGTTTCACGCGCATCACCGATACGGCGCACGGCTTTTTCCTGAATGGCGCGTAATAGCTTCACCTGCATGGATAATGGTAAATCGGCTACTTCGTCAAGAAACAGTGTGCCGCCGTCGGCATGTTGGAAAAAGCCCGAACGATCAGCATCGGCACCGGTAAAGCTGCCTTTTTTATAACCGAAAAATTCGCTTTCCATCAGGTTTTCGGGAATCGCGCCGCAGTTGACGGCGATAAAGGGTTTGTCGGCACGTTCGGAAAGCTCGTGAATGGTTCGTGCCGCCTGTTCTTTACCCGTACCCGATTCGCCTGAAATATAAACCGGTACATTGCTTTGCGCCAAACGGCGGATAAGATGGCGCACTTCTACCATTTGCGGCGAAATGCCCAACAAGCGCGGCATATCATTTTCACCACCGATTTCACCATGTTCCGGCAATAAGCGCGCCGTAAGCTCGCCACTGGAAAAACGTTCTTTCAGCGAGCGCAGGCTTTCGGGAATACCGGCCGAACGATTGAGCGGGGAACCACTTTTTGGTGCCTGTATCGGCTGTTTGACAGGATAAGATATAGAAGCCGGGCGGAAAGGCATGGCCGGTTTCGGCGGCGTTGGCGTAGGCTCGGCTTTCGGTGGTGGGGCTTCTGTTTTGGTGGCTGCCACACTTTCAGACGGCTCGTTGATTTTTACTGCCGACTTTACCAAAGAGCGTAGTTGCGACAGGGTAATCGGTTTTTGCAGGTAATCGAAAGCACCTGCCCGCAAAGCTTCCACGGCCTGATCGGCATTGCCGAAAGCAGTAATCACAGCAACAGGAGTATCCAATGCCAACTCGTCGATATATTGCACCACTTCTAAGCCGGAGCCGTCGGGCATACGCATATCGGTTAACACCAACGAATAATCGTTGTTGTCGAGCTTGTCTTTGGCATCGTCAACACCAACCGCCGTCTGTACCCGCAACCCCATTTTCATCAGGGTCATTTCCATCAAATCGCGGATATCGGCTTCATCATCGACCACCAATACGGGGTCTTGCAAGTTATTGCTCATCGCTTTCCCTTGGTAAAATCAGTTCGAACCCGTTCATCTCGGGATGATAGTGTAACTGACCCAAATTCGCATGGGCAAGCTCGCGGGCAACATACAGCCCCAATCCCGTGCCTTGTTTATCAGTGGTAAAAAACGGTTCGAACAAATGATTGCGCACTTCAGGCGGCACACCAGTGCCATTATCGGCCACTACTATCGAAATATGGATGCGGCCGCTAGGCTTGATTAATACGGTAATCGCGTGTTGGTCTTTGCGACTGTGCCGCCATGCGTTATTACACAAATTCCACATAATCTGCTGCAAATGCATAGCATCAACCAATACGCTCAGATTGTTGCCATCCATATTCATGCGCAGGCAGCCGATAGCATCGGGATTGCTTAAGGTAAATTCCTGTTTGAACGCCAGCCAAAATTTCATCAGGTTAACCGGTTGACGGCTGACGCTGTCGCGGCGGTTAATCAGAGAAACATCTTCCAGCATTTTATCAATACGCTGAATATTGGCATCGATAATATGGTGCAACTTGGCTTTGCTCGGATCATTTTCATCTTCATCGTTCAACAAATCGCTGGCATGGCGGATAGCCGACATGGGGTTGCGGATTTCATGAGCAAGATTAGCGGTAAGCTGCCCCAATGAAGCCAATTTAGTAGCCAATGCTTCGGCCGCCACTTCGCGCAGTGAACGTACAAACAACATCAGCAGCTCAGTTTTTTCCTGAATCAGCGGCACGGCACGCACATGCATGGAATGCTGAAAAATATGGATATCGGTTTCAAAGTTTTTATCGGGCTGAAACCGCCAACGGGAAACCAGTTCATTAAACACAGTTTCCTGTTTATCCACTTCCAGATTCGGAAAATAAGTTTTGGCCTGCCGGTTAAACAACCACACGCGCTGCGAGGCATCTATCACAATCACTGCTTCCTGAACGCGGTTGAGTACCAATCTGTTCAATCCGCTAACCCGGCGGTAAGCCAGTTGATGGCGGGTAGCAGATTCGGTAGCCGCTTGCAGATAAGAGGCGGAAAAGGCCGTTAGCGCCGCTACTAAAAAACAGGCACCGGTTAGCAATGAAGCGGTAATCGCGGCATGGCTGTCCCATTCAAAAGGATTGAAGCGGATTTGCCCGGCAAAAAACATATTCAATACTATCAGCATGGTTGCATAACCGGCATACAGCATGGGATGACGGCCGTGACTGAGCAAGCAGGAAGTGGCAATAAAAGGCAGCACCAAAATACCGAAGCCCGACCCTATACCACCGGAAATATAAGTCAATACCATAATCATGGTGATATCGCTGACCGCACCGGCATTGGGCAAATCGGATGATTGCAACTGCCATTCCGGTTTAAACAGGCTAAATAAGATTAAAACAGCATAAACCGCCACCCAGCTGTAAAACTCCAGCGGGGAAAACATATTTTTTTGCGTTTCACCATCGGTATAGACACCTGAAAGATGAAATACCAGCAACGACAATACAATGGCTATCCGGGCGATATTAATCAGCCCCGGAATCCGCTCGTTTAGCGCTTCCCAATCCTGTTTGACAAATAATCTGTTTACATTCATGCCACGTCGTTCTATAGCTTTATTATTGTATATGGTTTATCAATAGCCGGCCTTCCGGTTTCCTTATGCTTACCACCGCATTCATTTAGCATGCGGTAATCTCTTTCAATATAATTGCTTTAGTAAAATTGGATATTATGTGATTATACCTAATCTGTGCCGTATAGGGCTTTCAGACGGCCTGAAATATCCAATAGTTTGCCTTTTCTACCCCGTTTGTTGTTTATATCTTGCATTCTGAGGCGTTCTTTGTGTTCTGCCCCGCGCTTACCGACACTTTCCACAATAAATTCGGGCGAAGTGCTGACGGTAAGATGTTCGAGGCGGACGCCGTCTGAAAGGCTGATCATTTGCAGGCCGCGCCCTTTTTCGCGGACTTCCAGCTCGCCAATCGAAAACGCCAGTAAACGGTGGTCATCGGTTGCCAGCAATACTTTGCAATCGGGATTAATCAGCGATACCGCATAAACCGGCACCGGCGGCAGGGTTTTCTCACCCGCTTTTAAGGTCATCACGTTTTTACCGGCTTTGATGCGGCTGTTCATATCGCCCAATTTGGCAATAAAGCCATAACCGCCGCTGTTGCCCAACAGATAATGCTGATCGGGCAGGCCGGTCATCATCGCAGTGACTTCGGCACCGTTTTGCAATTCGATGAGCGACGACACCGGCACGCCGTCGCCGCGCCCGCCCGGAATTTCCGCCGCATCAAGCGTATAGGTACGCCCGTGCGAATCGAGTATGACCACCGGCCACACGGTGCGCCCTTCCAATACCTGTTTCAGGCCGTCGCCCTCTTTAAACGTGGTTTGGCTTAAATCGAGATGATGGCCGGCGCGGCTGCGTATCCAGCCTTTTTCAGAAAGAATCAGGGTAACCGGCTCGTCGGCCGTGGTTTGGGTGAGCGTGGCCCGCTCGGCGGCTTCGACCAAAGTACGGCGCTCATCGCCATACTGTTTCATATCGGCCTGCATTTCTTTAATGATGAGTTTTTTCTTTTCATTCTCATCACCCAATAAAACTTTCAGACGGCCTTCTTCTTCTTTTAAATCGTTTAATTCTTTTTCGAGCTTGAAGCCTTCCAATCTGGCCAACTGGCGCAGGCGGATTTCTAAAATATCTTCCGCCTGAATGTCGGTTAGCCCGAATGCCGCCATCAAATCGCTTTTGGGTTCGTCCGACTCGCGAATTACTTTAATCACTTCGTCGATATGCAAAAAGGCGATCATGCGGCCTTCGAGAATATGAATACGCTTTTCGACTTGGCTTAAACGGTATTGCAGGCGGCGGGTAACGGTTTCGGTGCGGAACGACAGCCATTCCTGCAAAATGGTTTTCAGGTTTTTCTGTGCCGGACGGTTATCCGTGCCCATCATCACCAGATTCATCGACACATTGCCCTCTAACGAAGTTTGCGCCATCAGGGTGTTGATAAAATTTTCAGTGTCGATACGGCTGGATTTCGGTTCGAACACCAAGCGCACGGGCGATTCGCCGTCGCTTTCATCACGTACTTTTTCCAGCAACGACAACATTAACGCTTTGGTGTTTTGCTGGTCTTGCGTTAGGTTTTTTTTGCCTGTTTTCGGTTTGGGATTGGTTTGATCTTCGATTTCGGCCAAGATTTTTTGGGCGCTGGTGTTCGGCGGCAATTCGGTCACAATCACCCGCCATTGGCCGCGCGCCAGTTTTTCGACTTCATAACGCGCCCGCACGCGCACACTGCCTTTTCCGGTTTCGTAAATGTGCTGTAAATCTTCCGCGGAAGTAATAATCTGACCGCCGCCGGCAAAATCGGGGGCGGGAATATACTGCATCAGGTCGGCTGTAGTCAGGCTTGGTTTTTTCAGTAGCGCAATAGCAGCCTGTGTGACTTCGTTCAGATTATGGGAAGGAATTTCGGTTGCCAAACCCACGGCAATGCCCGATGCGCCGTTTAGCAACACCATCGGCAGGCGGGCGGGCAGGTGTACCGGCTCATCAAAAGCACCGTCGTAGTTCGGCACAAAATCTACCGTGCCCATATTGATTTCGGAAAGCAGCAAATCGGCAATCGGTGTGAGCCGCGCTTCGGTATAGCGCATGGCCGCCGCCCCGTCGCCGTCGCGCGAGCCGAAGTTGCCGATACCGTCGATTAAGGGATAGCGCAGGGTAAAATCTTGTGCCATCCGCACCATCGCATCGTAAGCGGAAGCATCGCCGTGCGGATGGTATTTACCGAGAATCTCACCCACCACCCGCGCAGATTTAACAGGCTTGGCACCGTGCACCAAGCCCATATCGCGCATAGCATAGAGAATCCGCCGCTGCACCGGTTTCTGGCCGTCTGAAACTTCGGGCAGCGCACGGCCTTTCACCACGCTCATCGCATATTCAAGATAAGCACGCTCGGCATATTGGCCGAGCAGCAGATAATCGTCGCCCACAACGGGCAAGGCAGGTTTTTCATCCATAACGCTATATAAATACTTTATTTGAATACATTAAAGGCGTGTATTGTAAAACAAATTAAACTTATCCGCTTGTAGGATAGCCTGAACGGTCAACAATTTTTTCTTCATTGACATCAAAAACCAAACGAAAATTTGTGTTACCGCAATATTTTTGAACTATCCGCGCAAAGTAAAATCAAAATCAGATATGTTATGACTTATAAAACCCTATAAAAACAACTATACAAACCACATTGCTACATACTACCTTAATCACAGATCACGCAGGAAAAACTCATGACACGCATACCCTATTTCACCCATTGCCTCAACGCCAACCAACAAAACCGGCTGCAAAGCCTGCTGACCGATTATTTCGATTCCGATTCATGGCAGATATTATGGCTGAACGGTTTAAAACTAGGCCGTCTGAACAGGCAATGGCGCGCACGCATCATAGAAGACTGGCCGGCGCCGATAGAAATCAAACCACAAGGCATCCACCTGCACACCGCCAACTGGCATGAGATGGGCGAAGCTCTGCAAACCATGGCGCAAAATTGGCATCGGCAAGGCTATCTACGCGGCTGGCGTGATGAAAAATTCGATGTTCACAACGCAAACGGCGAACCCTTATTCGAGCTGGAGCGTTCCGCTTTCCGTCCGCTGGGTTTGTTAAGCCATGCCGTCCATATCAACGGGTTAACACAACACAACGGCGAATGGGTATTTTGGATAGGCCGCCGCGCAGCTCATAAAGCCGTCGATCCCAATAAACTCGACAATATTGTCGGCGGCGGCATTGCCAGCGGCGAAAGCATTCAAGAGGCGATGTTGCGAGAGGCAGAAGAAGAAGCCGGACTAAGCAGAAACTTACTCGAATCATTATGCTGTCAAAGTGTACGCCACAGCCGCCGCCCCGTATCGCGCGGGCTGCACAACGAATTTCTGCATATTTTCGATGCCATACTGCCGCCCGATACCCGGCCAGAAAACCAAGACGGCGAAGTGGCCGGATTCACCAAAATGACCGTTCCCGAACTAACCGACGCCATGTGCAGCGGCTTATTGATGAACGATGCCATGCTGGTGACTTTAGATGCCTTCGCCCGTTACGGCTTATTAGACAAAAACCACAAATTATTCCAACGGCTGGCCGAGACTATCGTACCCCCGGTTGCTACCCGCAAGCCGGCCTATGCGCAAACGGTTGCGATGGGGAAATAATTGGGTTATATAATCCGGCGTGTTTAACCACCCTAACCCGCCATGACCTATACAGGACGCTTCGCCCCCAGCCCGACCGGCCTACTCCATATCGGATCACTACTGACCGCACTAGCTTCTTATGCCGACGCCAAAGCACACGGCGGCCGCTGGCTGGTGCGTATGGAAGACCTCGACCCGCCGCGCGAAATGGCCGGCGCGGCAGACGATATTTTGCGCACTCTCGAAGCATTCGGATTTCAATGGGACGGCGAAGTGGTTTACCAAAGCCGCCGCCACCCGCTTTATCAGGCCGCATTAGGCCGTCTGAAAAAACAAGGGCTGATATATCCGTGTTATTGCAGCCGCAAAGACTGGCAGGCACGGGCGCGTATCGGCATCGACGGCCCTATATACGACGGCCAATGCGGCCGCCCCGATTACAGGCCGTCTGAAAACGACCTTCACAAAACCCCCGCATGGCGGCTGCGCGCGCAAGACGAAACCATCGGCTTCGACGACCGCATTGTCGGCCATTACGCCCACAACCCCGCCCGCGATATCGGCGATTTCGTTTTATTGCGGGCAGACGGCTTTTGGGCTTACCAACTGGCCGTTGTGGCAGACGATGCCGATCAGGGCATCACCCATATTGTGCGCGGGCAAGACTTGCTGGTATCCACCCCACGTCAAATCGGCTTACAGCGCTATCTCGGTATGCCGACCCCGCATTATGCCCACTTGCCGTTATTGCTCAACAAACAACATCAAAAATGGTCGAAACAAACACTCGCCCCCGCGCTTGACCTCAAACAGCGCGAACAACTATTGCGCCAAGTCATGGCCTATCTCAATCTGCCGCCCGCGCCCGAAACCGACAGGCCGTCTGAATTATTAGACTGGGCCGTGCAACATTGGCAGATAGATAATGTGCCGAAAACAGGCATTTGCACCGAGTAATCCCCAAATATCCATTTAAAAACCGTAGGGGCGGATTGCATATCCGCCCGCTGTTTGCACGACCTCAACCATGAACCATACCGATATTGCCGAAACCGAAACGGGTTTTCGCCCCCAACATTATCAAACCGCCGACACGGGCGGATATATAATCCGCCCCTACATGAACAACATTAAACCATTTCAAAACCAAAGGCCGTCTGAAACGCTTTTCAGACGGCCTTTTATCATTAAAATCAACGGTTACTTATGCTGCGCCAGCAACCAATCGCGAATGCTGTCAATCGTATAGGCAATCCGCCATGTATTGCGCTGATTGGCGCGGCTGCTTTCCGTTTTTCCGGACGGCACCACCGTGCCTTTTTGCAAAACGGTATAGTAAACATCGGCCTGCTGGTTGCGCATGGCTTCGGATGCACGGTCGAACTCTTCCGGCGAAGCCAGCCCGCTCCACATATCGCGCACCACTCTGGTGCCTTGTTTTGCCCATGCATCGGTTGCTTTATTCATGCCTGCAAACGCTTTTTCATCACCTTCGGCCGCTACAATCCACATTTTGCCCTGAACCGGTGGCACGGCTTGAGTGCCGTTCCACGGGGCGGCAACAATATACGAAGCGGCAAACAAATCGGGATAGCCGGCATTCATCGCAATGGCCATATCACCGCCTTCACCCTGTCCGGTCACATAAATGCGGGCGGGGTCGACGTTATATTGGGCTTGCAGCGACTGAATCAGGCGGACAACGGCATCGGCCTCACTTTTGCCCGCATAAGGCTGCGCGGCGGAATAGTCGAATTGCGGCGCCAATACCAAAACCTCCTGCTTGGCTTGCGACTCGGGCGATGCCCACACGACCGCACCCAAGCCCTGTTGCAGGGTATTTTGCACATCCGCACCGCTCACGGCGGCATCATGCAGGAACAACACCAGCGGATATTGTTTGTCGGCACGATGGTTTTCGGGCACAAACAGATTGTATGCAACCGCCGTACCGGTTTGCGGATCGGTAAACTCCGCCTGTTTGAAGCCGTCCACAACCAAATTTACCGTTTGCGTACTCTGCCGCTCTATGCTGCTGGGGGCAATAACTTGGCCGGAAACATCGCTGATATCGCCGGTTTGGGTGATTTTCAATTCGGGGCGGCGGCGGATAATGTCGCGGCCGTCCACACCGAATGCTACGGCGTCTTCATCATTGTCGGAAAGCTCGACAATCACATAATTGCCATCTTTACCCTGCCCGCCTTTCACCGGCCGGTCGTTGCTATACACTTGGGTGATGGTGCGGCGGTTAACGGCAAAATCTTCCGGGTTTAACGAATCATTGAGCACCGGCTCATTATAATGAAGCACGGCGGCGGTGATTTTTTGGCCGTCGCCCGATACTTCGGTAACGGCAGTGATGCTATCCACCGGATCGGCTATGGTATTGACTACCTGATCTTGCGCGGGAAAAAGTGTTTGGCAGCCGGATAGAACCGCAGCACATCCTAGTGCGGTTAAAGCAGTTGTGATTTTTTTCATATAACAGGCTTTCGAAATTCAGGCAGGTTATCCCTGAAAACAATCGTTGTTCGGCAACCGTTTCTATTCGCTATCCGAAACGGCTTCGTATCCATCTCAAACGACCCGTCAGGCAGACAACCCGTCTGCCGCTATCGGCCGGTCGGCATCACTATACCCAACGGCAAACGGCTTGTGTCCGACAACATGCGGAACGGCTGATTTATGGTATAAGCGTTGATTTATATAGACAGGCGGCAGGTAGAAAACCGAGAAAATCATATCAGGCCGTCTGAAAAAGCAATAAAAAACCGCCCGCAACAATACGGACGGCGTATTCGATATTTAATGAATTTACACTACAATTGCACCCAGCGAATCGGTTGTTTTAAAGGCCGCCAATATGCCTTCAATAATACCGACAACTGTCGGGATAAAAGTCCAACTAAACAGCAAATACAAAATACCCATCCACACACGGCCGGCACAGAATTTATGTATGCCCAAACCGCCAAATAGCAGAGCCATCGCCACATATAAGGCTTTATTACAGGTATGGGGATACATAGCGGCATAAGAAACAGGAACATTCATTTTACGTTTTCCTTTTTATCATCAAATATGAGTTTAAATACAAGCTATAAATAGTAGGCATTGATATCAATTAAAAGACGGATTTCGTAAAGATACGCAAATATATACTGCTTTTCAAGTATTCCACCCTTTCAGACGGCCTCAAGCTATGAAAACCCATACCCTGCTATGAACAAGCCGTTCTGTTAAAATAACGGCACACATCACACAGAGACACATCATGAATATTCAAAATATCCAAACCGCACTCGAACAGTTGCCCATACCGCAAAGTATGCGCACACTCGGTAGCGAAAAGGCCATAGATTCAGTAGCAGAACGTTCAGACGGCCTCTATATCAAACTGCAATTCGGCTTCCCTGTTAACCATATCCGCCAAGCCTTGACCGAACAGATTCAGACGGCCTTAAACCCGCTCACAAACGGCGCCCCCCTGCATATCGATATCGGCCTATCCGTTGCCACCCATAAAGTGCAGCCGGGTGTAAACACCATAAAAGGCGTGAAAAACATTATCGCTATTGCCTCGGGCAAAGGCGGCGTGGGCAAATCCACCACCACCGCCAACCTTGCCGTGGCAATGGCCAATATGGGCGCGCGCGTCGGCGTTTTGGATGCCGACCTCTACGGCCCCAGCCAACCGACCATGCTCGGCGTTGCCCAAAGCAAGCCCGAACAACAAGACAAAAAACTGATTCCGATTATTGCCGAAGGCGGTATACAGGTAATGTCTATCGGCTTTTTGGTCGATACCGAACAAGCCGTTGTCTGGCGCGGCCCGATGTTGAGCCAAGCCTTGCAACAATTATTGTTTCAAAGCCAATGGGATGACGTCGATTATCTCTTTATCGACCTGCCGCCCGGCACCGGCGATATTCAACTGACGCTGTCGCAAAAAGTGCCGGTTACCGGCTCGGTAGTGGTGACCACGCCGCAAGATATTGCCTTAATTGATGCCCGCAAAGCCGTGGATATGTTTCAAAAAGTGAATATTCCGATTTTCGGCGTTTTGGAAAATATGTCGGTACATATTTGCAGCCAATGCGGCCATGCCGAAGCCATATTCGGCAGCGACGGCGGTAAAAATCTGGCCGAAAATCTCGGCGTGCCCCTGCTTGGCCAACTGCCCCTAAGCCTGCCCGTACGCGAAGCGATGGACAACGGCTCGGCCGTGCAAATGCAGGCAAGCCAACCCGCCGTTGCCGAAATCTATACACAGGCGGCATGGCAGATTGCCCAAGCGATTGCCGACAAAGGCAAAGACTTTAGCAGCCGCTTCCCCAAAATCGTGGTCGAATAAGCTTGCCCTAGCGGTATATTGAATCAGGCCGTCTGAAATAATCTTTCAGACGGCCTGATGTTTAAATCAAACCCAATATGATTGGTTGTCCGGTAATTTAACTACTATTGTTTTCGCAAAATAATCTTGTAATGTTCTACGGTTTTTTGAACGATTGAACAGCATAATCACGCATACTAAAAATGTAATCTGTAAGAATACTTGGGAGATAGTAGTGGCTCCATCTACATACCATGTACCAAACACCAAACCGCTAATTAGATCGAAAATAGTATTAAGAGTAAGTATAAAACCAAATTCACGTATTAACACTGCACGAATAAATCCGGGGTTGGTGCCATCTGTTTTCAACAAACGGATTTTCATCACTTTTTTACCTAAAGACTGTCCGCTTGCACTTATCATAACAATTTGTACAAAGACATAGAAAAGCGGGATGAATAAGCTCAAAAGCCATGCCCACTCGGCTAACTCTTCGGTAAATTCTTTCGTATGTTCAAAAGAATAAACTATAGTGACGTAAAATGGAAGAATGGTAATAATCGTAAAGAAGCAATTTAAAAAACAAGCAGTGATACGACGTACTGCTGATGCAGGTTCCATAACAATTTCTGTTTCAGGCGATTGTTGTATTGTATTGTTTGTATATTCATTCATTAACAACGTAAGCCTTTTAAATATATGATTTTATTTATTATGATAATATCGGATTCTATGAAACCCTTTATTTCAACCAAGAATAATTAAATTTGTATTCTACCTTATAAGTGAATAGTTTAGTTGTTTTGAATATCCAATATATTGGCAGCAGCTTTGGTTATGGTACTAATTAAAAATATTTAGGCAGTTAAATCAATATAATCACGCCACCTGAAAGATTATTTCAGACGGCCTGTTATTTAATCTTCTTACCAACATACACACCCCCTTAATTACATGACTTTTCTACCACCATATACTTGTTTAAACCATAAAAACCTGTAATTTTCCAACATAATAAAATATTTCAGGTTAAAATCACAAACAATACACAAACCCACCTTCATCCTAAGGAAATTTTGATATGAGTACCGCCAACCGCAATCTCACCCGCATCCGCCACAACACCAAAATCGTGGCGACTCTCGGCCCGGCCAGTAATAACGTAACCCTACTGGAAGACATGATACGCGTTGGCGGCTTAAATATTGTCCGCTTCAATTTCAGCCACGGCAGCACCGAGTTTCACCAGGAAAACGCCCGCATCGTTCGGGAAGCCTCTCAAAAAGCCGGTCGCGAAGTGGCGATTATGGCCGATTTGCAAGGGCCTAAAATCCGGGTCGGCAAACTGGCAGGCGGCGGTATCCAACTCGAAGCCGGTGAAAAACTGCTATTGGATGCCGCATTGGAAGGAGAAGGCACCCGCGAACGGGTCGGCCTGGATTACCGCGACCTGCCCCAAGATGTTGCCGCGGGCGACACCTTGCTATTGGATGACGGCCTGCTCACTTTGGTTATCGACAGTGTAAACGGCAGCGAAATCCATACCACCGTACAAAACAGCCATTTCCTAAAAAGTAATAAAGGTATTAATAAACGGGGTGGCGGCCTTTCCGCCGGCGCCTTAACCGAAAAAGATTTTCAGGATTTAAAAACGGCCATCAGTATCGGTTGCGATTATCTGGCCATCAGCTTTGTGAAATCGTCCGAAGATTTAAACATTGCCCGTGCCTTAATCGAGCAGGAAATGCAGGGCAGTAACGCCGTGCGCCCGGGCTTGGTTGCCAAAATCGAGCGGGCGGAAGCGATTGCCAACTTAGATGAAATCATTCAAGCTGCCGACGGCATTATGGTTGCCCGTGGTGACTTAGCAGTCGAAGTCGGCAATGCCGCCGTGCCCGCCCTGCAAAAACGCATGATCCGCCGCGCCCGCGAACTGCGCCGTTTCAGCATCACTGCCACACAGATGATGGAAAGCATGATTACCAACCCCGTGCCGACCCGCGCCGAAGTCAGCGACGTGGCCAATGCGGTGTTAGACGGCACCGATGCGGTCATGTGTTCGGCAGAAACCGCCATCGGCGCTTATCCTTTTGAAACCGTGCGCCAAATGGCAGTCATCTGTGCGGCAGCGGAAGCCGAACAAGATTCGCTCAACGGCGTAGAAGAGGAATACAGCGAAGAAGCAGTCAGCACTTATCTGGCTATTGCCGACGGCGCGGTTCACGTTGCCCGCGCGGTTAACGCCCAAGCCATTGTTGCGCTTACCGAAAGCGGCTCGACAGCGTTTGAAATCAGCCGCCACAGCATCCAACTGCCGATTTACGCCCTCACGCCCAGCATTGCCGCCCAACGCCGCATGGCGATGTATCGCGGCGTGCGTCCGCTCAAAATCACCACCAGCACCGACCACGACACCGCCTTAAACGAAGTAGAAAAAATGTTGTTTGAACGCGATGTATTAAAAAACGGCGACCAATACATTATCACCAGCGGCTCGCGTATGCGTGAAACCGGTTCGACCAATATGCTGCAAGTGTTTACTGTGAATCGTTAAATCATCCGAATAATCAACAAATAAGGCCGTCTGAAAACTTTTCAGACGGCCTATTGATTAACAGCTTCTTAAATGTTTATTTTTTTAATCTACCGTGTAATTCCTGTACGCTGTAAACACCCAGCGTATTCATACTTTTTACGCCCTCGCTCATGGCTTCGCCGCCGGCAACCGTTGTATATTGCGGCACGCGTTGGGTAAGCGACGTGCGGCGGATACTATGGCTGTCGGACACCGATTGGGCATCGCTGCCCACCGTGTTCACCACCAAGGCAATCTCACCGTTTTTAATCGCATCGACAATATGCGGGCGGCCTTCCAACACTTTATTAATCACCTCAACCTCAACACCCTGCCCTTTCAAATAGGCAGCTGTGCCGCGGGTGGCTACCACTTCATAGCCCAAGCTGATGAAGTTTTTCGCCGTTTTCACCACCAGCGGCTTATCTTCATCGCGCACGGCAATAAATACTTTACCGGTAGCCGGCATACGCTCGCCTGCACCCAATTGGGCTTTCAGATAAGCTTCGCCGAAGGTCGCCCCCACGCCCATCACCTCGCCGGTAGAGCGCATTTCCGGGCCAAGAATAGTATCCACACCAGGGAATTTGATAAACGGGAACACGGCTTCTTTTACCGCATAGAAATCCGGTACCACTTCTTTTTCTACACCCTGTTCTTTCAAGCTGATGCCCGCCATTGCCCGTGCACCGACTTTCGCCAACGGCACGCTGGTGGCTTTCGATACAAACGGCACGGTACGCGACGCACGCGGGTTTACTTCCAATACAAACACCACGCCGTCTTGTACGGCAAATTGTACGTTCATCAGGCCGACCACATTCAGCGCATAAGCCATCGCTTTGGTTTGGCGGCGGATTTCATCTTGAATCTCTTCGCTCAACGAATAAGGCGGCAGCGAACAGCCCGAGTCACCCGAGTGGATACCGGCCTGCTCGACGTGCTGCATAATGCCGCCGATTACCACATCTTTGCCGTCTGAAACGCAATCCACATCCACTTCGATGGCATTGTTCAGGAAGAAATCCAATAATACAGGGCTGTCTTCCGATACCTGAACGGCTTCGCGCATATAGGTTTTCAGCTGCTCTTGCGAATGCACCACCTGCATGGCGCGGCCGCCCAATACATACGACGGGCGCACCACCAGCGGATAGCCGATTTCTTCGGCCAATACCAAGGCTTCTTCTTCATTGCGGGCGGTACGGTTCGGCGGTTGGCGCAAGCCCAAATCGTTCAATACTTTTTGGAAACGCTCGCGGTCTTCGGCCGCATCAATCGAATCGGCGGAAGTACCGATAATATTCACACCGTTAGCCACCAATTCATTGGCCAGCTTCAGCGGCGTTTGGCCGCCGTAATGCACAATCACACCCCACGGGTTTTCGGTGCGCACGATTTCCAATACGTCTTCCAAAGTGAGCGGTTCGAAATACAGGCGGTCGGAGGTATCGAAGTCGGTAGAAACCGTTTCGGGGTTGCAGTTCACCATAATGGTTTCAAAGCCCGATTCGCGCAGCGATAAGGCCGCATGTACGCAGCAATAGTCAAACTCGATACCTTGGCCGATACGGTTGGGGCCGCCGCCGAGAATCATCACTTTTTTGTTTTCAGACGGCCGCGCCTCGCATTCTTCTTCATAAGTCGAATACAGATAAGCGGTGTCGGATTGGAACTCGGCCGCGCAGGTATCCACGCGTTTGTAAACCGGATGCAGGTTGAGGCCGTAGCGGTGTTCGCGCACTTCTTTTTCGGAAACATTCAGCAATTGCGCCAAACGTTTGTCGGAAAAGCCTTTGCGTTTCAAGCGGCGCAAGGTGGCGTAATCCAAATCGTTCAGATGGCCTGCGGCGACTTTTTGCTCTTCCTGAATCACATCTTCAATCTGCGCTAAAAACCACGGATCAATCGCGCAGATTTCATGAATTTCTTCTTTGCTGAAGCCGGCGCGGAAGGCATCGGCCACATACAAAATACGCTCGGGGCCGGGATTGGCCAATTCGCGGCGGATAACCGCTTTGTCCTCGGTGCGCGGATTAAAGCCGCTCAAGCCCGTTTCCAAGCCGCGCAAAGCTTTTTGCATCGATTCCTGAATGGTGCGCCCCATCGCCATCACTTCGCCCACCGATTTCATTTGCGTAGTCAGGCGGTCATCGGCAGCCGGGAATTTTTCAAAGGCAAAACGCGGGATTTTGGTGACCACATAGTCGATAGACGGCTCGAACGAAGCAGGCGTACGACCGCCGGTAATATCGTTGCGCAATTCATCCAGCGTAAAGCCGACCGCCAGTTTCGCCGCTACTTTGGCAATCGGGAAACCGGTGGCTTTCGATGCCAGCGCGGAAGAGCGGCTCACGCGCGGGTTCATCTCAATCACAATCATTTCGCCGTTTTCCGGATTGATGGCAAACTGCACGTTCGAGCCGCCGGTATCCACGCCGATTTCGCGCAACACCGCCAAGCTGGCATTACGCATGATTTGGTATTCTTTATCGGTAAGCGTTTGCGCGGGAGCCACGGTAATCGAGTCGCCGGTATGCACGCCCATCGGGTCGAAGTTTTCAATCGAACAGATAATAATGCAGTTGTCGTTTTTATCGCGCACCACTTCCATTTCGTACTCTTTCCAGCCGAGTACCGATTGCTCGATCAGCAATTCATGCGTGGGCGATGCATCAAAACCGCGCTCGCAAATCGCTAAAAATTCGTCTTTATTGTAGGCAATACCGCCGCCCGAACCGCCCATAGTAAACGACGGACGGATCAGCGTTGGAAAACCCACCTGATCTTGCGCGGCCAAAGCTTCGTTCATGGTGTGGCAAACAAATGATTTCGGGCAGTGCAAGCCGATTTTTTCCATGGCTTCTTTAAAGCGGCCGCGGTCTTCGGCTTTATCAATCGCATCTTCCGTAGCGCCGATTAATTCGACATTGTATTTCGCCAACACACCGTTGCGCGCCAAATCCAAAGCGCAATTTAACGCCGTTTGTCCGCCCATGGTCGGCAGCACCGCATCGGGGCGCTCTTTGGCAATAATCTTTTCCACCGTCTGCCACATAATCGGCTCGATATAGGTAATATCGGCCATTTCGGGGTCGGTCATAATCGTGGCGGGGTTGGAATTGACCAGAATGACTTTATAGCCCTCCTCGCGCAAAGCCTTACACGCCTGCGCGCCGGAATAGTCAAATTCGCAAGCCTGGCCGATTACAATCGGGCCGGCGCCGATAATAAGGATGGATTTTAGGTCGGTACGTTTAGGCATGGTGGGTCTTTCTTTAGAATTACTATGAATTTAAATTATTTATTAACTATTATCTCGCTTTTCTACCGCTTTTCTAGCCCCTTCAGGCATCATATTATAAATTTCCTCTAATTCCTTTGGTTTGGTAATACATTCCTTCACAATCCAATTGATTAAATAAAATAGTTTTTCGGCAATCTTATCAAAATCTTCATCTGCAAGCTGACCGGGATGAACTGCATTATTACCTGTAATGCGTACTATATCGGCCATTTGGGTTACTTTGTGTGACAAAATACCTTGCGATGCTAACTTTTTAATATCCTTATTAATATTGTCACCGCTTGCGCCCAAATGTATACATAATTTCTGAAACCCTAATCTTAGTAATGCAGCGGCTCCCCGAGGGGATTTAGCAAAAATTCCTGCTGCTTCCTCATAATCTTGCTTTACATCATCAGGCATATCAGGCTCAGGTAAGGGGCAAAGCCCAATATCTGGGTATACCATTTTCGCCACTGTTTCTGGTGTAATTTGTCTTCGTTGCTCATAGCTTAAAAATTCAGGGGTGATATCTAACACTTTCCAAAAATTGAATTTACGACAATGATCGCATAAAGCAGCTTTATAACTAATAACACTATTCTCTTCATACTCCAATTGTAAAAAGTTCCAGTCCATATGAGAGTAAACTCCACAATGAGGACAATGAAACGCACGCTTATCAAATTCTGGTGAAATATAATTTTGCATTCAATACCTTTTCTTATTCTTATTAATTTATATATAAATACTGATTCAGCTACATTATTTTAAAGGTATCATCAGTAATCAAAACAGATGATGAAGAGGTGCATATTTTTAAAATACCCTCCAATCCAGCCTGCGTGCCTACGGCACACTCTACACGCTTTTCAGACGGCCTAATCTAACTTTATTTTTCTTTTGTATTCTCAAACTCTTGTTCTGTTGGCGGGAAAATACCATACCAATCAAATTGGTAAACCTGCTCTCGCACCTTATTCAAATCTTCCTCAACGGGAATGCCGACACCCGGCAAACCGGTTTCTTTATTCACGACAATAGCCGTTAAAGGGGGAAGCTCATTTTGATTACAATACACGGCAATATATTCTAAAATGCTGCCCAACGTTGCTGCTATATCACGCCCATACATTTTGATAGATAAGTCTTTATACGTCATGGTTTGGCGGCTCATCGCAGCACTTTGCAAAATAGGCCATGCTTGCATAGCACGGGTGACACGATTTGAATGCTCTTCAAAATATTTAACCATTTTCCCTCCTAGTATTGAATCTAAATAAAATTATTAAAAAACAATCTGCTTCAAATACACCAAACCGCGTGCACCTAAGGCACAACCCTTTATACGCTTTTCAGACGGCCTATATCCGCTCGATATACAATGCCGTAGCAAAACAGCTTTGCCCATCAGATAAAAGCCTTGATTGAAAATATAATCCGTATCGGTTTTAATGCTGATTATACCTATCAATATTTCAAGCAAATTCGTGAGATTATACGATATTTCCAGCCCTTATGCGGGATTCGCCACAATGATTTATGTGATTTTTTAAACCCGTTTCTATTGCGGCAAGACCGTTTATCGGCTCTTGCTTCGGCGGTTGGAAAACGGTTTTAAACCAAGTCGGTTTTTAATATACCAAAGCGGGCGGATAATTCATCCGCCCGCTGATTCATAGCTTAAACCCGCAGTGTTTACAGGTTTAATACACATAAAGCCTACCTGTATTAAAAAGGAATAATCCGATATTTTCAGACGGCTTAATTGAAAATCAACATTGCCACAAATGCCGCATAGCCTCTTGCTCTTGGCGAATACGGACAGCAAGTATCACCAGATAAACCGGCAGCCCGATTATCATCGTTGCCCATGCGTGGCAAAGCAGGCCGATGCCGATAAGCTCGGGGATAATATTAAGAAAATAATTGGGATGGCGAATATGGCGGAACAACCATGAGCGGTTGAGGGTATGCTGCGGTCGGATATACACTTTCAGCGTCCAAACTTCTCCCAACTCGTGAATCACATAAAACAATACAATTAAGGCAAAAGCCGTGATGGCCGTGCCGATTGCAGATGCCGTATCAAAAGCAATACCGCGGATATGCGATTCAGCCAACGCAGCAAAATAATAGGCAATATGGGCAGCGGCCAGTAATTTTGAATTTTTCTCACCAAATTGTTTTGCCCCTTCCGCAATCAGGCGTTTTTCATTTCGGCGGGAAATAGCCAGCGAAATCAACCTAATGGCAAAAAATAAAATAAAAACAACCGTAATCATTAATTATTTTCCTCATATATCTATACAATCAATAAAAAGCCGCATGCATACGGCTAATAAATATCGGCTTCATGTAAAGACTGCAAAAGGCTTGAGCTATTTTTTCAGACGGCCTTATTCATAAAATACTGGCAAATCATTAATTACATATTGTTTACTTTTTATTTAAACCACAACAGCAAAACAATATGGCTTGAATTTAGCAATACCCTGCCTCCAAAACGCTTTAGACATAACCGATGCTATTATCAGACGGTTGAAACAGGCTTTTCTTACACCTCTTTATCAATATGATGAAAATTCATTAATTATCTAATGTTTCATAAAATACAAAACCGCAGCAGATAAAATCAGACTGCGGTCGAAACACTGTTGATACACCAATATACGATACTGACGCCAAATAAAACAATCTTATTGTTTTCAAAATATTTTCAGACGGCTTCTATTGATATAAATGATAAAGCATAAAAAGCAAAAGGCCGTCTGAAATATTCAGTCGGCCTTGTTTTATCGCAGTTGACGATAAACGATAGAAACAAATGGTTTTAGTCGGCTTGGCGGCGCAAGATGGCCGGAATTTCAAAGTCGTCTAAAACGGATTGGTTAGAGAAATCGGAAGCGGTCAGGTTCATGCTGCGGGTGCTGCGGCCTGAACGGATTAAACCGTCGATATTCGGGAACGCATCTTCAGTACCGGTTGCCTGTTGGGTTTTCACCATACGCAGGTTGCTGCCCGCAGAAGCACCGTTGTTTTCTTTCAAGCCGGTAGCGATAATGGTCACGCGGATAGCGTCTTCTTCCATGTTTTCATCTTCGGCAGTACCGTATTTACGTTCTGCATCGGGATGGGCATATTGATCCACCACTTGCATGATTTCGCGGTATTCAGACATTTTCAAACAGCCCGGGGCGGTAGTGATGTTTACCAATACGCCGCGTGCGCCGTCTAACGTTACATCGTCCAACAGCGGGCTGGAAATGGCTTGCTCGGTAGCCAGGCGGGCACGGTCGATACCTTGTGCAAAGCCGGAACCCATCATGGCCATACCCATAATGCTCATCACGTTTTTCACGTCGGCAAAGTCCAAGTTAATGAAGCCGGGACGGGTAACCACTTCAGAAATACCGGCTACGGCATCGCGCAACACATTATCGGCAGCACGGAATGCTTCGCGGACGGTAACGTCTTCACCCAAAGCGGTCATTAATTTGTCGTTCGGAATCACAATCAAAGAATCAACTTGGCTTTTCAGATGATCCAAACCTTCTTGGGCAATGCTCACGCGTTTGCCTTCGTGACCGAAAGGACGGGTAACCACGGCAACGGTTAAAATGCCTAATTCTTTGGCAATTTCAGCCACAACAGGTGCGGCACCTGTGCCGGTACCGCCACCCATACCGGTGGTGATAAAGAGCATATTGGCACCGCGGATAGAGTCAGCGATGGCTTCGCGGTCTTCTTGGGCGGCCGCACGGCCGATTTCAGGGTTGGCGCCTGCACCCAAACCGCGGGTTAGGTTGGTACCCAATTGGATACGTTTGGTGGCATTGCTTTTGCCCAAAGATTGGGCATCTGTATTGGCACTGATGAATTCAACACCTTGAACAGTGTTTAAAATCATATTGTTGATGGCATTACAACCACCGCCGCCAATACCGATAACTTTAATAACCGCAGGGCTCGCGGCGGATTCTACTACGTCGTAAACCAATTCCATTTATATGCTCCTTTGCGCCCTGCGTCAGGACGGGTAAAAAAAGATTGTAAGTGCTATATATTATATAAGAAGCATGATGCGCATGGCAAAAGGCTTATTATATTTTTATGATAATTTTACGTTTGTCTTAAAAATTATTTTTCAGCCAATCGCGGAATCTCACCCACAGGCTGTCTTTAGATTCGCGGATGGCAACCGCACCGCTTACCGGTGCGCCGTAAACTTCGCCTCTGGCCGCCTGAAGTAAACCAATGGCTGTGGCATAACGCGGGTTACGGATACGTTCGGATACCCCGCCCATTTCATGCGGCACACCGATGCGGGCGGGCAGGTTAAATACGTCTTCGGCCAGATCGACAATGCCGGTCAGCAACGATGCCCCGCCGGTTAAGACGATGCCCGAAGTCAGCACTTCTTCAGGGAAACCGCTACGGCGCAATTCATTTAGAGTCAACTCCAAAATTTCTTCGACACGCGGGCCGATAACGCTGGCCAATACGCGGCGGGAAATCTGGCGCGGCTGGCGGTCGCCGACGCTTGGCACTTCGATCATTTCATCTAATCCGTCCATGGTGGCAATAGCAACGCCGTGGTGGATTTTGATGTATTCGGCGGCATTGTGCGGCGTACGCAGTGCTTGCGCCAAATCTTTGGTAATCAGATCACCGGCCACGGGAATGACAGCAGTGTGGCGGATGGCGCCGTTGGTATAAACCGCAATATCGGTGGTGCCGCCGCCGATATCAATCACGCACACACCCAAGTCTTTTTCATCTTCGGTTAACACGGCCTGCCCGCTGGCCAATGGTTGCAACATGATTTGATCCATGTGCAGCCCGCAACGGTTTACGCATTTTTGAATATTTTGCAGTGCGGTAATGGCGCCGGTGATAATGTGTACGCGGGTATCCAACCGCACCCCGCTCATGCCGATGGGTTCTTTCACGCCGGGTTGGTTGTCGATAATATATTCTTGTACCACGGTGTGCAGGATATTGTGATCGGGCGGAATATTTACGGCTTTGGCGGTTTCAATCGCACGGTCGATATCGGCCTGCGTTACTTCGCCGTCTTTGATTTTTACCACGCCTTGCGAATTGAGGCTGCGGATATGGTTACCCGCAATACCGGTGGTGACGCTGTCTACTTTGCAGTCGGCCATCAGCTCGGCTTCGTTCATGGCCTGTTTAATGGCTTGGGCAGTAGCATCGATATTGGTCACCATGCCGGCTTTCAAGCCGCGCGACGGTGCCTGCCCCAAACCGATAATGTGGATTTCGTTGTCTTCCTGAACTTCGCCAATCAACGCAATCACTTTAGAAGTGCCGATATCCAATGCACTGATATATTTGCCTTTTACCATAATATCCCATTCATTTTTTATGTTTACTGTCGGTTTGGTGTTTCAGCCGCCAAATCCTGTTCTTCAGACGGCTCGTCTTCTTCTTGCGGTTTTTCGCGGTAGCGCACGGCAAAGCCGTCTTTATAGCGCATATCTATATATTCCAGATATTTTTCCTGCTCTTTCAAAATACTCGGCCACATATCGGCGAAACGCTGCATGCGGTCAATTTCGTTTTCACGCCCCAAGCGCACGACAATGCCGTTATCCAATTCTGCCGACCATGCCGAACGCGCCGTATATTCGAGTTTGACGATATGTAGATCCAGCGGCCTGATAATGCCGGTGAAGCGATTATAGTGGTTCACCATGTCTCTGGCTGTTCCGGGCTGCCCTTCAAACTCTGGAAAGGTTTCATCGGTGGCGGCTTTAAATAAGTTGCCTTCGCTATCCACCAGTGCGGAATCTTTCCAACGGGCAACCGGTATTCTTTCTACCAAGCGGATTTCCACGGTATCGGGCAAGCGGCGGCGGATGGTGACTTTGCCAATCCACGGCAATTTCGCAAATGCTTCTTGCGCGCCGTTTAAATCGGCTTTCAAAATGTTGCCGCGTATATATTTTTGCGCCACGGTTTGCAATTGCTTGTTGCCGGTACGCTGTATCTCGCCTTCGATACGGACTTGTTTCACCGGGAAATAAGGTGAATTGTAAATCCAAACACCGAATGCTCCCAGTAATATCACAATCACCAGAAGCATCAGCCAACGAGTTATGCGCTTAAGCGCGCCTGCATTATCCCACATGAGCGGTTTTCAAAATTTCAACACATAAATCGGCGAAGCTCAAGCCGGTTTCGGCGGCAGACTTCGGTACTAAACTATGACTTGTCATACCCGGCAGGGTATTGATTTCAAGCAAATATAATTTGCCGTCGGTATCTTTTAAGAAGTCCACGCGTGACACACCGGCCGCACCGACGGCTTCGGCACCCTGCACGGCCAACAGCCGCATTTGCTGCTCGTCTGCTTCGTTAAGGTCGGACGGGCATTGATAAACGGTATCGTTGCGGTTGTATTTGGCTTCGTAGTCATAAAACTCGGTGGTCGGGATAATTCGGATGCTGGGATAACCCTCCCCATTAATCACCGGACAGGAATATTCGCCACCGCCGATAAAGCGCTCGGCAATAATCTCGCCGTGAAAATGCTTCAGCTCTTCATAAACAGCTTTCAGACGGCCTGCTTCTTTTACTTTCACTACGCCAACACTACTGCCTTCGGCTGCCGGTTTCACAAACATAGGCAGGCCGAGCCGACGCTCGACTTCATCAAAATCACTATATTCCCGCAGCACGGCAAATTCGGGAACAGGCAATCCCACTGCCTGCCAAATCAGTTTGCAGCGGTATTTATCCATGCCGACGGCAGAAGCCATCACACCGCTGCCGGTATAGGGGATACCCAATAGTTCTAAGGCGCCCTGTATCGTTCCGTCTTCGCCGTATGTACCGTGCAGGATATTAAAGGCCGTCTGAAAACCTTGGGCTTTTAATTGTTCCAGCGGGGTTTCTTTCGGGTCAAACGGGTGGGCATCTATACCTTTGCTTTTCAGTGCGGCAACAATGGCGGCACCACTATCAAGCGATACTTCGCGCTCGCTGGAAAACCCACCCATTAAAACGGCAACTTTGCCAAATGCTTGCATATTTATTCGCTTCTTTCTTTTCTTTCTTTTTCAGACGGCCTGCCCTGCCAATACTGCCGGCACTTTATTGATACTGCCCGCGCCCATGGTGAGCACCACATCGCCGTCTTTCAATACATTCAATAAGGTTTGCGGCAACTCGCCGACTTCTTCGCAATAAATCGGCTCCAGCTTGCCCAATACGCGCACGGCTCTGGCCAAAGCACGGGAATCGGCCGCCACAATAGGCTCTTCGCCGGCGGCATATACTTCGGTTAACACCAATACATCAACGGCACTGAGTACGCCGACAAAATCTTCAAACAAATCACGGGTGCGGGTATAGCGGTGCGGCTGGAAAGCCAATACCAAGCGTTTATCGGGATAAGCTCCACGCGCGGCGGCTAAAGTGGCCGCCATTTCTACAGGATGATGGCCGTAATCATCAATCAATACGGCATGGCCGCCTTCGGGCAGACTAATTTCACCATAGCTTTGGAAGCGTCGTCCGACACCGGCAAAACCGAGCAGCCCTTGTTGAATCGCTTCCACCGAAGCGCCGACTTCCAACGCCACCCCGATTGCCGCCAACGCGTTCAACACATTATGATGGCCCGGCATATTCAATACAACTTCAAAAGGCTCGATATCATGTTGTTTCACATGCACGGTAAACCGCATCTGCGTGCCGTCGGCTTGTATATCGCTGGCATAAATATCGGCTTCTTCATCTAATCCGTAAGTCGCGAAAGGTTTGCTGATATGCGGAATAATGGCACGCACATGCTCGCTGTCGATACACAAAAATGCTTTACCGTAAAAAGGCATACGGTGGATAAAGCTGACAAACGCCTGATGCAGTTTTTCGACGCTGTGATCATAAGTATCCATATGATCGGTGTCGATATTGGTGATCACTGACATAATCGGCGTTAAATGCAGAAACGATGCATCGGATTCGTCGGCTTCCGCTACGATATATTCGCCCCGCCCCAAACGGGCATTGGTTCCTGCCGCCGTTAATTTACCACCGATCACAAAGGTCGGATCCATACCCGCTGCAGCCAAAACAGATGCCGTTAAACTCGTGGTAGTGGTTTTACCGTGCGTACCGGCAATGGCGATACCGTCACGGAAACGCATTAATTCCGCCAACATCAACGCACGGGGAATCACGGGGATTTTCCGCTCTTGTGCGGCAACCACTTCCGGATTATCGGCCTTTACGGCAGTGGATGTTACTACCACATCGGCATCGGCAACGTGTTCGGCGGTATGGCCGGGATAAACACGCACCCCCAAGCTGCTCAAATGCTCGGTAACCGAACTTTGCGCCTGATCCGAGCCGGACACATGAAAACCCAAATTATGCAAAACTTCGGCAATCCCGCACATACCGGAACCGCCGATGCCGACAAAATGAATATTGCTGACTCTGTTTTTCATCATATTTTTGGATTTCCTGAATTTTTTACCGTTTCAGACGGCCTATCCGCAACGGCGACACTTAAAAGGCATTATTTTAAAGAGCTACGGCTATATAAGCTATGCTTTTAATGTAAAAAGGTGTTTACGCTGCGTTTCAGACGGCCTGATTCGAATGAAACAGCATATTTTCTAACCATCCCGCCTTTTATTCTGCCTATAACCGCAACCCTTATGCTTACATTGTCGTGGCGATTGCCGCCAAGGCCACATCGTCGGCACTTTGCGGCATCGCCAATGTACGGGCGTTTTCCGCCCACTCCAAACAACGCTCACGATCCAGCGCCCACAGCACTTCCGATAGTTTTTCAGCCGTCAGTTGCGATTGCGGCAGCAATAGCCCGGCATCCGTCTGCACCATAAAGCGGGCATTAGCGGTTTGATGATCGTCTACCGCATACGGATACGGCACCAACAATGCGCCGACACCGGCAGCGGTCAATTCGGCAATGGTCAGCGCACCGGCGCGGCAAATCACCACATCGGCATCGCGGTAGGCGGCAACCATATCATCGATAAATTCCACACATTCGGCATCGACATTGAGCACTTCGTAATCGGTTTTCAATGTGCCGAGTTTGCCGCGCCCGGCCTGATGATATATTCGGGGGCGTTCGTTTTCGGTGAGCAACGCCAGTGCGCGCGGAACGGTTTGGTTCAATACATCCGCGCCAAGGCTGCCGCCCATCACCAATACTTTCAGACGGCCTTTGCGCCCTGCAAACCGCTCGGCCGGAGCGGGCAGATTGGCAATATCGGCACGCACGGGGTTGCCGACCAAACCGTCGGGGTTATCAAATGTTTTCGGAAAGGCATACATCACACGCCGCGCCCAGCGGGAAAGCTGTTTATTAGACAATCCCGCCACCGCATTTTGTTCGTGAATCACAATCGGAATGCCCGCCAATTTCGCCGCCACCCCGCCGGGGAAAGTAACAAAACCGCCAAAACCGATAACACAATCTACGCGGTGTTTACGGATAATTTTCAAAGCTGCCTGTATGGTCTTGAACAGGGTAAACGGCAGCATCAATTTACGCTTCCAACCATTGCCGCGCACACCTTTGATGGCCAACGTTTCCAAGCGGATATCATGCTGCGGCACAATGCGCTCTTCCATAGAATCTTTACTGCCCAGCCAAATCACATGGTGCCCGCGTGCACGCAATGATTCCGCTACGGCCAACGCGGGGAAAATATGCCCGCCGGTGCCGCCTGCCATCAACATAAAAGTCTTACCGACCATAATCTATTTATCCTTCAACTTTATAACCGCGCATTTTCAAACGGTTTTCGTAATCAATCCTCAGCAACAACGCCATACATACCAACATCACTATCACGGCGGAACCGCCGTATGACATGAGCGGCAGCGTCAGCCCTTTCGTAGGCAGCAGGCCGATATTCACACCGATATTAAAGAAACTTTGAATGCCCAACCAAATACCGATACCTTTGGCCACATAGGCACCAAAATACAATTCCAAATCCCGCGCCTGTTTGCCGATAGAAAACGCCCGCCATACCAGCCATGCATAGCAGAGAATCAGCATCAAAATGCCGACGAACCCGAATTCTTCGCCGATAACGGCCAAAATAAAGTCGGTATGCGCCTCAGGCAGGTAAAAACGCTTTTCCAAGCTAGCGCCCAGGCCGACGCCGAACCATTCACCACGGGCAATCGCCATCAGAGAATGGGTAAGCTGATAACCTTTGCCCAACGGGTCTTCCCACGGGTTTAGAAATGCGGCTACCCGTGCCATACGGTATGGTGCTACGGCAATCAATGCCACCATACTGCCCAAACCGATGCCGACCATCATCATAAACCAGCGCCACGGCAGCCCGGCCAGAAACAGCAGTCCCATAGCCACGGCAGCCACCACCACAAACGAACCGAAGTCGGGCTCCAACATAATCAAGCCCAAACCGAACCCCACCGGTACGGCGGAAAAACCGACTTTTTTAAACTGCTTCAAAATCTCGGCTTTGCGGGTGAAAAAGCTCGACAAATACAAAATAATTGCAAGCTTGAAAATTTCGGTCGGTTGCAGGTTAATCGGCCCGATGTGTATCCAACGTTTGGCCCCGTTGATTTCTCGCCCGACACCCAACACGGCCACCAACAATACCAAACTAAACAACAAAATATACGGGGTCGCCCTCTTCCAAGTCGCTATCTTGATTTTGGTGACCGCCCAACCGATCACCCCGCCCGCAGCTAAAAACATTGCTTGGCGGCTAAGGTAGAACCACTTATCGCCGCCGTCGTTCGCCGCATACGGAATGGAAGCGGAATAAATCATCAATAGGCTGAACGACACCATCAACACCACCATCCACAATAGCGAATAGTCGATTTTATGGCCGCTGCGAAGTATTTTGCGGTCTAATATTTTGGATTCTGTAATCATATTGCTTTTTTTAAAATGTGTGATTTCAAATGGTTCAGACGGCCTGATAAACATCTGAACGTCATGTTTTTAACCTTATAACTGCTGAAAAGCATCAATAAATACCTGCGCCCGATGTGCATAACCCTGAAACATATCGAAGCTGGCACAAGCAGGGCTGAGTAAAACGATATCGCCCGACTGCGCCAGTTGATAGGCCGTCTGAACGGCTTCGGGCAGCGTTGCGCAATCTATTGTTTCAGGCACGCAACCGGCCAAATCGTGGCGGATTTTCGATGCATCCTCGCCAATCAGCAATACGGCGCGGGCTTTATCCTGCAAGACAGCACGCAACGGCGTGAAATCCTGCCCTTTTCCCTGCCCGCCCGCAATCAATACGATAGGCGCCTGCAAACCGGCAATTGCGGCGGCAGTCGCACCGACATTGGTGCCTTTGCTGTCGTCGATAAAGGTAATACCGTTTTTCTCACCAACTTTTTCCACACGGTGCGGCAGCCCTTTAAAGGTTTGAACATATTGCAGTAATTCGGTTCGCGGCAAACCGATGGCTTCACACAAAGCCAAAGCCGCCAATACATTCGCGCTATTATGCAAACCTTGCAGCGGAATATCGGCCATAGCCGCCAAATCCTGCCCGTCGGCTTTCAGACGGCCTGCTTGCGTATCCGCCCAATAATCCGTCCGGTGCTCAAGTGAAAACCATTTCACGCTGCGCCCTGCGCGTTTCATGACACGGCAAAACACATCATCGGCATTCAATACCTGCACACCCTGCCCCCGAAAAATTTTGGCTTTGGCATGGGCGTAGTCCAATAAATCGTCGTAGCGGTTGAGATGGTCTTCGGAAATATTCAAAACGGTAGCCGCATCGGCATTTAAATGTTCGGTATTTTCAAGCTGAAAACTGGAAAGCTCCAACACCCATACGTCTGCCGGCTTTCCATCACGCTGCATATATGCGTCCAGAACGGGGGTGCCGATATTACCGGCAATGATGGTATCCAACCCGCATTGTTGGCATAGATAACCAACCAAACTGGTTACCGTGGTTTTGCCGTTGCTGCCGGTAATCGCGATAATTTTGTCGCTTTTGCCTTGCAATGTTTGCGCTAGAATTTCAATATCGCCCAACACTATGCCGCCGTTTTGCTTGAATTCGGCAATATCGTGCATACGCTCGCTGATACCGGGGCTGATGGCTAAGATATCGAAACCGTGCGCCAAAACTTCTTTCAGACGGCCTGTATAACAAATTAGATTATCAAAACGCTGCTTCAACGAAGCTTCACGTTCTGTTTTCAAGTCGGCATCATAAGCGGCCACTTGCGCGCCCTGCTGCCGCAAAAAAGCAATCATGGAAACACCCGTAGCGCCCAATCCTGCTACCAAAATTCGTTTATTTTGCCAGTTCATATTGATGTATCTTTTTTCCGTTTACACACACGAAACTCAAACATTGGCAGGACAAACCTGCTGATCGGCAAACAGCGCCTCTATTTTTTCCACGGTAACCGCGCCGTCATAGTCGGCCGGAAATCCTTCCGTTGCCTTCACCGGCTTGCCTACCACCAAACGCGCCAATACCGGCTGATAGGGCTGCTGCTTTTTATCCATCCATGCCGTGCTGGCCGCTATCAATGGCTGCATCACATTTTCGGCACCACTCATCCACCATGCAAACGACTGCCCGCAAGGCTCGAAAACCGATACTTCATGCCCGTAGGTATATAAACCGAGTACGCTTTTCGGATACGTTGCCGTATCCGACTCGGCAGACGATGCCGTGTTCATATCTTGCGCACAACCAAACAGCCATACGCAGCAGCATGCCGCCAATATATTTTTAAAATTCATCACAAGCTCCTCGGCTTAAACCAAGCCGGTTATTTAATTAGCCATACCGCCGGCAGATGTTTTAGCCACTTTGGTGCACTGCATTTCTTCTCCGCCCTCTAAAACCATTTCGTCACCATTGAAGCTGAGAATACGGGCTTGGGCAATGGCAGGTTTTTTTCTCTTCACTTCCTGCTGCATACTACCGAACCACCGCTTATCCAAATCTCTGATATTTTTATTTTTCAGCGATGCCCGCCGATGCCCCCGTTTCACTTCGAACGGGTTTTCTTCGCGTATCAACGTTTGTTGTTCGAGATGCCAGCGGCCTTGCGATTGGATTCGGTAATCCAAGGTGTCGCCCTCGACAAAAAAGTGCCAATGCATTTGGGTTTGCGACTTACCGTCGGCTTGCAAATTCAGCCGCGTGTTCATTTCCGCCCAATGCTCACCCGAACGCTCCTCAAACACACATTGCCACGTTCCGGCTAATGTTTCAGTCGAAAGTCCCGATGCCGCCCAAGCAGATACCGGCGAAACTGCCGCGCATACTGCCAAAATCCAACCGCTCATCCTCATGGTCATACTCCTTCAAAATTTTTCAAGCTGCCAAAAGGAAAACGACTGAACGGCCAACCCGCCCGAGCCACCGCTTCCCATGCGGAAACTTACTTATTGGTTTTCAGACGGCCTTAACGTACTTTCAAGGTACTCAAGCCCACCAATACCAACACAATCGTAATAATCCAAAAACGCACCACAACCTGCGTTTCTTTCCAACCTTTCTGCTCATAATGATGGTGAATCGGCGCCATCAGAAAAATCCGTTTTTTCGTGCGTTTATACCAACTCACCTGCAACATTACCGACAAGGCTTCCACCACAAACAGGCCGCCCATAATCACCAATACAAACTCTTGGCGGACAATCACGGCGACCGTGCCCAAGGCCGCGCCCAAGGCCAACGCGCCCACGTCGCCCATAAACACCTGCGCCGGATAAGCGTTAAACCACAAAAAGCCCAAACATGCGCCACACATCGCCGTACAAAAAATCACCACTTCGTTGGCACCGGTCACAAACGGCAGTTGCAGATAAGCCGAGAATTCGGCATGGCCGGTTGCATAGGCGAATACCGCCAAACCACCCGCCACCAACACCACGGGGAACGCCGCCAAGCCGTCTAAACCGTCGGTCAGGTTCACCGCGTTAGACGTGCCGACAATAGTCAGATAAGCCAACCCGACAAAACCGACCACGCCCAACGGCAGCGCAACCTGCTTAAAAAACGGCACAATCAGAATATTATTGGCCGAATTGCGTGCAGCATAAAAAAGCAGCAGACCGGCAGCCAAAGCGACTGCCGACTGCCACACCATTTTAAATTTTGCCGATACCCCGTTCGGGTCTTTATAAACCACTTTGCGCCAGTCGTCGTAAAAGCCCAAAGCGCCTGTTGCCAACAACACCAAAATCAAAATCCAAATATACGGGTTGGCCAAATTGCCCCACAATAGGGTAGATACTGTAATGGCGGTTAGAATCAACGAACCGCCCATCGTCGGCGTACCGGTTTTGACCAAATGAGTTTGCGGCCCGTCGTGGCGGACAGCCTGCCCCACTTTTAATGCAGTCAGCTTGCGGATGGTCCACGGCCCTAGCAGCAGCGAAAACGCCAATGCGGTCAATGCCGCCATCACGGCGCGGAAAGTGGTGTATTGAAAAACGTTCAACGCGGTAAACCATTCGCTGAAGCGGGCTAACCATAAAAGCATGAGGTTAATTCCTTTTTGTTTGATTTATATTTATCGACCTTATAGAGGCCGTCTGAAACCGTTTCAGACGGCCTGCTCAGTGATGGATGGGTTTGAAGGCTTCTTCCTCGATAATCAGCCCTTCAAGTCCGTTTTCACAACGGATTTCCACAAATCTGTCGGTTTTTCCGTATTGTTCCCTACCTAAAAAACAAAGACTATCCTTTGGAATGACAAAATCCACATGACTGTAAGAAGCATCCTTGCTGCTATATGCAGCAACGTTTTTTAATGCTTTCACTTTTACTTCATGCTGATGACACGCGTAGAGAAACAACAAAGCCATGCAAAAATATTTCTTCATTGTTTTAGAAAAATCCTTCGCTTCACCATTCTGAAGGATTTGTTTAAACCGCTTATTATATCCGAAGGGAGGCTCACGCTTAAATATCGGCAATACCGAATCTATTTGCCACAGCATAAAAGCGGCGGTCATTAATCACACAGCGCCGCTACCACTTCTTCCATCTTCATAAAGCGCGACCCTTTCACCAATACATGCACATTTTGCGGCAGGTCGTGCACCAATACCTGAATCAGCGGATCCTTATCGGCAAACCATAGGCCGTCGGCACCAAACGATTCGGCGGCCGACACGCTTTCATTGCCGACAAAATAAGCCGCTTCAATGCCCTTTTCGCGGGCATACGCCCCTACTTCGGCATGCATGGCGGCGGTTTCGTCTTCACCGAGTTCGCCCATATCGCCCATCACAAATACGCGCGGCGCAGGCAGCCCGGCCAAAACATCAAGCGCGGCTTTCATACTGTCGGGATTGGCGTTATAGGTATCGTCCAACACGGTTGCACCTTTAATGCCTTTTTTAATTTGCAAACGGCCTTTGATATTGGCAAAGTCCGACAGGCCGTCTGAAATCTCAGATAAAGTTAATCCGGCCGCCTGCGCCAAAGCCGCTGCCGCAACGGCATTATGAATATTGTGTTTGCCGGGCACGGGCAGTTGTACGGCGGCACGATCGTTACCGGACACCAGCACAAAAGCACACGATAAAGGATTCAACTCAATTTCTTCGGCATGAATATCGCCCTGCCCTACGCCAAACGTATGCTGTTTGAACGCATGGGCAGCCGTCTGAAACACGGCGGCATTCTCATCTTCACTAGGAATCAGCGCCAAACCGTTCGGGCGCAGCCCTTGATAAATCTCACTTTTGGCTTTGGCAATATCGCCGACACCGTCGAATCCGCAACCGACATGCGCGCGCAAAGCATTATTCACCAATGCCGCATCGGGCTTGGCAATCTGCGTTAACAACGCCAGCTCGCCGAAATGATTCATACCCATTTCAATCACCGCATAACGGTGTTGCGGCGTGAGCTTCAGCAAAGTTAGCGGCAGGCCGATATGGTTATTCAGATTGCCTGCCGTCGCCAATACCGCATCCGCACCAAAACGGCGGCGCAATACGGCGGCCAACATTTCTTTCACCGTGGTTTTACCTGAAGAGCCGGTAATCCCGAAAACAAACGGCTGCACATTCTCACGCCATGCCGCCGCTAAAGTTTGCAGAGCCGATAGGGTGTCATCCACCTTCAACGCACCTGCCAGCCCTGCACAATCATCACGCGACACTATGGCCGCCACCGCCCCTTTTGCCAACACATCGGCGACAAAATCATGCGCATCAAAATGCTCGCCTGCCAAAGCAAAAAAAACATCGCCGTCTTGAATATCGCGGCTGTCGGTCACAATGCGCCCGACCGGCCGGTTTTCAGACGGCATCGGTAGGTTTAAGGTTTGGCAGATAAAGTTTAAATCTAAAGGTTTCATATTGTTGTTTGGTTTCTCTATTTTTTCAGACGGCCTATTTGTTCGGATTAATCAGCGGATAAGGATTGATTGCGCCTTTGGGCAGATAAACGCCGTAATGCAGGTGAGAAGGTGTATTTTTGGCATTGCCGCTGTTGCCGACATAACCGATCACCGTACCGGCTTTCACCCGTTGGTATCGTTTGATATTGGCGAATTTGCTTAAATGGGCGTAATAGTGCCACGCACCCGGCCCTTGAATACCGACCACCTTGCCGCCCAAACGATTGTTTCCGATACGGGTCACAATGCCGTCGGTCGTACTGCGTACCGGCGTGCCTTTTTTGGCAAAAATATCCACGCCCTCATGCCTGCGGCCATGACTGCGCGCCGCACCCCATGTATCGGTAAAGCGATGACCTTTCACTGGGTTAATCAAACTGCCGGCCGTCGGCGCCGGTTGCGCCCGCAATGCTGCCAAATCACTGCCCGGTCGCGAGTAATTTTGGGTTTGACAACCTGCCACAACAGCCAATACGGCGCCTATACACAAAGCTTGTTTCAAGGTTTGGTTTATCATGTGTATTTGCCTCCGTTTAATATAAAAAATATTAAATTTTTATGAATATACATCTCAAAATTGTTAAATTTTTAATTTAACATACATATGTTCATGAGTACCTTCTGTATTTTTTCGCATTTCGTATTCAAAAATATCAGGATATTTTCTAATTAAATCTGTAAATTTTTTACACCCATAGGTACGTGGGTCAATATCAACTTGTAGTAATTTCCATTGTGCCGCTAAAGTACCAATTTCTAACCATTCATTATCTGACGAATCAAATACTTTTCTAAGAATGTCTTTTTGTAATTCTGCTTTAGGTAAAACTTCTTGAGTGACTTCTTTTTGAACCGATGGTGATAATTTATTTTTTACAGTCTGTGCATCAGAAGTCATTACTTCTTTTTCAGACTCATTTTTTGATTCAGGTAATAAATTTTCTACATAAATAAATTGACTACAAGCATTTAAAAAAGCTTTTGGCGTCTGCATCTTACCAAAACCATATACAGTAGCTCCTTGCTCTTTCAAGCGAATAGCTAATGCAGTAAAATCACTATCACTTGATACAATACAAAAACCATCGAAACGATTTGTATATAACAAATCCATTGCATCAATAATCATATATCCATCAGTTGCATTTTTACCTGTTGTAAAGGCAAATTGCTGCATAGGTTTAATAGCATGTTCATTGATAACTTGTTTCCATTGACCATTCCCTGAAACAAAATTCCCATATATTCTTTTAACAATTGCTTCACCAAATTTAGCTACCTCTTCTAAAATAGCTTTTACTTCTTTAGCAGAGGCATTGTCTGCATCAATTAAAACAGCTAATCGTGCAGATTTTTCCTCTACAACATTAAAACTTGTTTTTATTTTTGACATAAGTTTTCCTTGGTAAAATGTGCCTAAAACAAATATTGCTATTATTTTTGTACAAAAAATTAATTTAATAAAAAATTCTAAAAGTATATTTAGATTTAGCGTTTCGCCAACGCCGCTTCGGCCACTTCAAAATCAGAAAAATGGTGCTTCTGCCCCTGTATATCCTGATAGGTTTCATGGCCCTTGCCGGCAATCAAAATAATATCGTTTACAGCAGCATTTTTAACGGCATATTCAATCGCCAAGCGGCGGTCGACTTCGGTATATTCCGGAAAGCATACGGCTGGCAGGATATCGTTGATAATGGCCTGCGGTTCTTCCATGCGCGGGTTGTCGCTGGTAACCACCACCTTATCCGCACCGGCCACCGCCGCCGCGCCCATTAGCGGGCGTTTGCCTTTGTCTCGGTTGCCGCCGCAGCCGAATACGCACCATAAACTGGCGCCTTCGGGTTTGATTTCCTGCAAAGTGCATAGCGCTTTTTCAAGGGCGTCGGGCGTGTGGGCGTAGTCCACCACAACCAAAGGATGGTTATCGCCCATAATGCAATCCATACGGCCGGTTGCTGGTCGGATACGGGCAAGGGTATCCAATACTTTTTCCAAAGGGTGTCCGTCGGCACACAAAACGCCAACGCACGATGCCAGATTTTGGGCGTTGAAACGGCCGAGCAGGCGGCTTTTTACTTCGCCAATCCCCCACGGGGTTTCGAACTCAACTGTCATGCCATCCGAAGCGGCTTGGAAACGGGTAATGCGGATATCGGCCTGTTCGGAGAATCCGTATCCGTAAACGGTTAATTCCGGCCTGTCGGCTTTCAGACGGCCTGCCAATTCGACACCGAAATCGTCGTCCATATTAATCACGGCATGTTTTAGCGGGTATTGGTAAAACAGGCGGCTCTTGCTGGCACCATAAGTTTCCATGCTGCCGTGATAATCAAGATGGTCGCGGGTGAGGTTGGTAAACACGGCCGTCTGAAATGCAACGCCGTTCACACGGGCTTGGTCGAGGCCGTGGCTGGATACTTCCATGGCTACGGCTTTCGCACCTTGCTGTTTGAAGCGGTAGAGTAATGTTTGTACCGATACGGGGTCGGGCGTGGTGTGGGTTGTTTCTTCCAATGCACCCCAAAAGCCGTTGCCGACCGTGCCGATAATGGCGCATTTTTCATTCAAAATATCGGCCGCCTGCGCCAACCACTGGCTAATGGAAGTTTTGCCGTTGGTACCGGTAACGCCCCATACTTTCAGGCCGTCTGAAACATTGCCGTACACTTTGGCAGCCACGATGCCGGCCCGTTTTTTTAAATTTTTAATCCCTTGGTTGGGAATATGCCATTCCTGACGCCAAGTAAATGTGCCGTCGTCGTCCCAAAAAACAAAAGCCGCACCATTATCAATGGCGGCGGGAATATAGGCACGCCCGTCTGTGTACTCGCCTTGGCAGGCAATAAACACATCACCCGGCCGGATTTTACGGCTGTCCGAATGCAACAAACGCCCTGCTGCGTTTTCACACAGCAAGGGCGGCAAGTCGGTTTCAGCCGATACATCTGATTCGCTGAACATATTTAAGATACTCTTTAGTTTTTAAAGGCCGTCTGAACCGGTACGTTTTTCAAAGGTTTGGTTGGGGAAACGCCGAGAATATTCAGACTGCCGCCCATAATGTTTTTAAATACGGGGCCGGCAACCACACCACCGTAGTAACCGTTGGCAGTCGGTTCGTCTACGGTAACCGCCACAATCACACGCGGTTTGTCGGCAGGAGCGAAACCGATAAAGGTGGCAACGTGTTTGTCGCTGGCATAACGGCCGTTCACCAATTTGCGTGCCGTACCGGTTTTAGCGCCGACATCAAATCCGTCTACCGCACCCATCGTACCGGTACCGCCTTTTTCGGTAACGGCAACCATAATTTCACGCACGGCACGGGCGGTTTCGGGTTTCATTACCCGCTGACCTTTAGGAGCGGCCACTTGTTTTTCAAAGCTCACCGGCAATATTTCACCGTCGTTGGTTAATGACGTATAGGCACGCGCCAATTGCAACAGGCTCAGCTGTAAGCCGTAACCAAACGACATGGTTGCCTGCTCAATGGGTTTCCAATTCTGCCATTTACGCAATAAACCCGGTGTTTCGCCGGGGAAGCCGGAATGCATACGCTGGCCAACCCCCAAGCTCTGATAAAAATCATACATCTCTTTAGGCTGGAACATGGCCGATAATTTGCTGGTACCGACGTTGGAAGATTTCTGCATAATACCGCGTACGTCTAACGAAGGATAAACATGGGTATCGCGCACGGTAGCCGGGCCGATTTTATAGGGATGGGTATTCAGGCGGGTATGGACATTGACTTTGCCCGAATCCAGCGCTTTGGCAATGGCAAAAGGTTTCATGGCCGAACCCGGTTCGATCATATCGGTTACGGCACGGTTGCGGCGCTGCTGGCTATCGGCTTTGCCCGGTTCATTCGGATCATAAGCCGGGCTGTTTACCAAAGCCAGAATTTCACCGGTTTGGGCATCCAATACAATAGCTGTACCTGATTTGGCTCGGTGATAATCAACGGCTTTATTCAACTCGTCATAAGCCAGTGTTTGAATACGCTGATCCAAAGACATCACCATATCGTGCCCGTTTTTCGGATCACGGTTACGCGGCGAATCCAAGCTGTCGACAATATTGCCCTTATTGTCGCGCAACACAACTTTGGCACCATTTTCACCACTCAAATCGTCTTCCAGCGCCAACTCCAACCCTTCTTGGCCTTTGCCGTCGATATTGGTGAACCCGATTACATGCGCAAACAGATTGCCCATCGGATAATGCCGTTTGGATTCTTGTTGGAATGCTAAGCCTTTAATGCCCAAGGCAGCCACTTTATCGGCGGTTTCTTTGCTTAACTGGCGTTTCAGATAGATAAAATCTTTTTCTTTGCGTGCCAAACGTTTCTCTATGGTTTCGACGGATACGCCGATAAGCGCGGAAAGCTGTTCCAATTGCTCGCCGGTAGGCTGAACGTCCATACCGGAAGGCACGGCATACAATGATTCGGTAGGCGCACTCAGAGCCAACGTGGCGCCGTTGCGGTCGGTAATCGTGCCGCGGGAAGCAGGCAGGGTAATCGTGCGCACAAAGCGCTGATCACCCTGATTTTTCAAAAATTCATGCTGCGTGGTTTGCAGGTAAACACCTCTGCATACCAATGCGGTAAATGCCAAGGCCAAACCGCCCAACACCAATGCAATCCGCCCGTTGGTCGAAACGGGCTTTTTAGCCTTGGGCTGTTTGGGTAACATTCGGGGCTTATATTCGTTTTTAATCAACATAGCAACTTCTCGTTTTTATTTTATATTTATCCGGCGTTTACGAAAGGTAGAACCCATCGTGCCATTCCATTTCATTATGTTATTGTGTTTCAATCATGCGCGTATCCGAAGCGCCCGGCGGATGTAATTGCTGCCGCTCCGCCGCTTGTCTAATCAGTTTGTGATTCGACAACTTGGCCTGCTCGAGCTTCAAACGTGCATAATCGTGCTCAAGTTGGATTTCCTGCTTTTCAGCCTTATCCAGTGAAATATAGTATTGGCGCGACTGGTCTTGCACGGTCACAACCGCCAAACCCGACAACAATGCCAATACCAACAAAAGAACATTCAATTTATTCATATTTTTTTCAGACGGCCCGTCAGACTGCATTTATGCTTTCAGACGGCCTGTTATGCTTCAACTTCAAAACGGCCTTGGGTACGTTCGGCCACCCGCAACACTGCAGAACGTGCGCGCGGATTGGCAGCGGTTTCTTCGGCACTCGGCTTCACGGCTTTGCCTATCTGCTTTAAAGGCGGCTGCGGTAAATCGGCTTCTTTCACCACCGCCCAACGGGGCAATGGCGGATGCTGCGAATGCTGCTTGATAAACTGTTTAACAATGCGGTCTTCCAAAGAATGGAAAGCAATAACCGCTAATCTGCCACCCGCTTTCAGACGGCCTGTTACCTGCGGCAATACGGCCTTTACTTCTTCAAGCTCACGGTTGATGAAAATCCGAACGGCTTGGAACGTCCGGGTTGCGGGGTCTTGTCCGCGCTCACGAGTACGGACGTTTTGCGCCACGAGCTGCGCCAGCTTGCGGGTTGTATCGATGGGTGCCGTTTCGCGTTGCGAAACAATGGCGCGCGCAATCTGGCGACTAAACCGCTCTTCACCATAATTTTTTATTACCTCGTGTAATTGCTGTTCGTCTGCCGTGGCAATCCATTCCGCCGCCGACACCCCGCGGGTCGTATCCATACGCATATCCAACGGCGCATCAAAACGGAAACTAAACCCCCGCTCTGCCTCATCTATCTGCGGTGAGGAAATACCCAAATCAAACAATGCACCGTCGATTTCACCGATACCCAGTTCGTTTAAGGCCGTCTGAAAAGATGCAAAGCCGTCGTGTACAACCTGCACACGCTTGTCTTGTGCCGCCAATTCATTGGCTACCGCAATGGCCTGCGGATCTTTATCAAACACCACCAAGCGGCCTTGAACGCCCAACTTCGACAAAATCAAGCGGGAGTGCCCTCCCCTGCCGAACGTACCGTCTACATAAATGCCGTCGGTACGGATATTTAATGTATCTACAGCCTCATGCAGCAATACGGTGATATGTTTCAAAGGTTCGGCCGTACTCACAATTGCAAATCCGTCTGGCTCAATTGGAACGACAATTCCTCTTCATCAATATCCAACGCTTGATTCATCTCGGCTTCCCAATGTTCGCGACCCCATAATTCCAAACGATTGGCGCGCCCTACCAGCGTTACTTCCTTATCGAAATCGACACGGCGGCGCAGGTTGGCAGGCAGCAAAACACGCCCTGCCGTATCCAGTTCCAAAGTATCCGCATTGTGCAACAGCAAATTTTGATAGCGCTGCAACGTGGGATTACCCGCAACTTTCAATGCTAACAATTGGTTAGCCACCCTACCCCACTCCGATTCGGGATAAATCAACAAACGATGGCGCGAATCCAATGTTGCCACGACTGCCGGCGTATAATTGCGCAGCAACAGCTCGCGGAACTTGGCAGGAATCGCCAACCGCCCTTTGCTGTCTATGCTCAATTCATGAACGCCGCCAAACACTTTATCGCACTCCGTTATCAAATTCGGGCAATAGCGACACTTTGACACACATTACCCCACATGCCTACACTATAAGAAATTTCATAGCGTCGGTCAAATCGCTCTTTTCTAAAAAATAAGCGTCCCGACAACCACTTAACCCCTAAAAAATCAGGCATACGCCCTACTTTGGCATATGCCTTGATGCATAAAACACCATATATAGTATCTTGGTAAAAAACAAACCACTATATCTAGTAAAAATAATACCTACAGTAGCATTTTTTAATCCACGTTATAATATGCCTACGCACATATAACATTTACATTATCTAACAATTATGACAGCCCAACTCCCTACCCCCTCCGCAACAGCATTAGCTTCTTCCGAAGCCTTACAAAACCTGATTCGCGAAGCCATCCGCCACAACGGCAACTTCATTCCGTTTTCCCGTTTTATGGAACTGGCACTATATGCCCCCCGATACGGCTACTACACCGGCGGATCTCATAAAATCGGCGCCGCCGGCGACTTTATTACCGCCCCCACGCTTACCCCCTTATTCGCCCAAACCCTTGCCCGACAAATCGCACCGCTGCTATCGCAAACCGACGGCAATGTATATGAATTCGGCGCAGGCACGGGCGAACTGGCCGCAGGCTTGCTACAAAGCCTTTCAGACGGCCTTAAACACTACTACATCATTGAAGTATCAGAAGAATTAGCCGAACGGCAATATCAACATATTCTGGAAAGAGCACCCGATGCTGCCGACAAAGTGATTCACCTCGCCGAACTACCCGAACACTTCGACGGCATCATTATCGGCAACGAAGTATTAGATGCGATGCCCTGCGAAATCATCCGGCATGAACAACACCAACTCCTGCAAACCGGCGTTTCCTTAGAAGGCGAATCCTTTATTCAAAGCACCCGCCCGCTCACAGACCACACGCTATTACAAGCCGCCGCCGAATATTTCCCACCCGACGAACCCTACACCAGCGAACTACACCCCGCCCAACATGCCTTTATCCGCACATTGGCCGAGAAACTGCTTCGCGGCGGCATGATTTTTATCGACTACGGCTTTGATGCCGCCCAGTATTACCATCCGCAACGCAAAATGGGCACCTTTATCGGGCACTACCGCCACCACACCGTACACGACCCGTTTTTCCATATCGGGCTGACCGACCTGACCGCCCATGTCAATTTCACCGATATCGCTCAAGCAGGTACCGATACCGGATTAGATTTAATCGGCTATACCACACAGGCACATTTTTTATTAAACCTAGGCATTACCGGCTTATTGGCGCAAACCGCCGACCCCGAATCTGCCGATTACATCCGCGAAGCCGCCGCCATACACAAACTGCTCGGCCAACATGAAATGGGCGAACTGTTTAAAGTAATTGCATTCGGCCGCGATATCGATATCGACTGGCAAGGCTTTATATCAGGCGATATCTGCCATAAACTTTAAACCCACCATAGGCCGTCTGAATAAAAACCAACAATCAACTTTCAGACGGCCTATCGCAATACATAAAAAATCAACATTCAAACAACACACAAAAGCTCAAGATTTTAGAAAAATTTTTCTATAAAAATCAAATAAAAACAAACATCAGCCTATAAATTGGTTGCCCCGTTTCAAAAAAACCGTATAATCACGTTTTCACGAAACGGCGAATTAGCTCAGTCGGTTAGAGCAGAGGAATCATAATCCTTGTGTCCGGGGTTCGAGTCCCTGATTCGCCACCAAATTTCGGGGGTATAGCTCAGTTGGTAGAGCGCTTGCATGGCATGCAAGAGGTCAGCGGTTCGATCCCGCTTACCTCCACCAGAAGTAAAAATCCCGGTTTATACCGGGTATTTTTATATCTGCCACTAGGAAAATAAATAGCATCAAAAGGCCGTCTGAAAGTTTTTTCAGACGGCCTTTTTGCTGATTTTATTCTTATCACTCAAACAAAGCATCCACAAAAGCACGGGCATCAAACGGGCGCAAGTCGTCGATACTTTCACCCACCCCGATATAGCGGACGGGAATCGGCCGGTTTGAGGCCAGCGCTGCAAGAATACCGCCTTTTGCCGTGCCGTCCAGCTTGGTCACAATCAAACCGGTTACGCCCAAAGCATCATCAAACGCCACGACCTGATTCACTGCGTTTTGGCCGATATTGGCATCCAACACCACCATAATTTCATGCGGGGCATCGGGGATGGATTTTTGCAAAACACGCTTCACTTTTTTAATTTCTTCCATCAAGTGAAGTTGTGTCGGCAAACGGCCTGCCGTATCGGCTAAAACAATATCGATATGGCGGGCTTTGGCTGCCTCTACCGCATCGAAGCACACAGCGGCGGAATCGCCGGTGGTTTGTGAAATCACGGTCACACCGTTACGTGCGCCCCACTCTTGCAATTGTTCGCGGGCAGCGGCTCTAAAGGTATCGCCCGCCGCCAGTAAAACGGATTTTCCCTGCGATTGAAAATATTTGGCCAATTTGCCGATAGAAGTGGTTTTGCCCGCACCGTTGATACCGGCCAACATAATCACAAAAGGCTGATCGCTTTCGGGGATAGGCAAAGGCTCCTGCAAGGGTTTGATTAAATCGTAAATGGCATCTTTTAATGCACCACGCAGCTCGTTGCCGTCTTTCAAACCTCTCAGGCTCACCCGTTTGCGCACATCGTTCATCAAATATTCAGTGGCTTCGATACCCATATCGCTGGTAATCAGCACGGTTTCGAGCTCTTCGTATAAATCTTCATCGATTTTACCGCCGCCGAACACGCCGGCCAGTGATTTGGCCATCTGGTTACGCGATTTGGACAAACCTTGCTTCAAGCGTGCCGCCCAACTGAGTTTTTCTTCCGCCTGCGGTGGTTCCGGTACCGCAGGCACGGCGGGATCCACCGGATCGGCTACCGTAGCAATACTGTCGCCGGTTTTTAATGCCTCTGCCACATCATTACTATTTAACACAGCGGCTTCTTCGGTTGGTACCGCATGACTTTCTTCGGCTGTTGTCGGTGCATGGGTTGCCGTTTCATCGGTTTGTTCCGATACATCTTCATGATCGGTCATAACATCGGATACCAATTGGCTGACGATATTATCTTCAATATGTTCGTCTACTGCCTGCTGTTGTGCTTCGGTTAACGGCTCCACATCCGAAACGTTTACATTGATCTCAACCGAAGGGGTTTCAGGTTCGGCGACGGTTTCCGTTGTCGGGGTTTGCACCGGCTCGGAAGCAGTTTCAACGGTTTCTTGTTTTTTCTTACGTTTAAAAAAACTGAACATGGCGTTCCCTTATTAAATAAAGTGGTTTTTATAAGCTAATTGTAACGTATTTTTAGAGAATGCCAATCCGTAAACCGTATGGTAAATCGCAACACAACCCGCTTTGATACTTCGCCCGCCCCCAAGCCGTTTCTTTCATCTTAATTTTTGATGATAAAATCATTTATTCAAAATCAATCATAAGGGTAAAAAATGGCTTTTGGCTTAGGTAAATTGGTTCAGGGTATGCTCGGCAATATGAGCGAAATTTCCTTAGAAGAATTGGAACAACAGTTTGGCCGTTATCTCTTTGAAGGTGAAAAAATCTCTATCGGCTACAAACTGATTCGCGATTTAATTGTTTTTACCGACCAACGTATTTTATTTATTGACAAACAAGGGGCAACAGGCAAAAAGCAAAGCTTTAAATCCATCTATCTGATGAATATTGTCGATGTGGAAATGGAAACGGCGGGTATGGGCTTGGATGACAGCGAATTAACCATCACCTGCCTGCAAAGCGTGTATCGGAAAGCTTATAACGAACAATTAACCAGCTATACGTTTGAGTTTCCCAAGTCTACCGACATTGTGCCGCTTTATACCATGCTGGGCACTTTGGTGTTACAAAACAGGCAGGATATCAATAACCAACATTAAATACCGGTTGTTTTTTGTCGATATATCAAAGGGCCGTCTGAAAAATATTCAGACGGCCTTGTTTAATCAGACGGCAAAAGCTATTATCACTTTAATGTTTTTAAAGGGAATGCTTATGTTACGCCGAATGATTTTATTGTTTTTGCTCTCTACTTCACCCGCATGGGCGCAAACATTATCCAAAACACTGCCCAACGGATTAAAAGTTATCGTTAAAGAAGACAACCGTGCCCCCGTTGCCGTATCACAAATTTGGTATCGGGTCGGCAGTATAGACGAAAAAGAAGGCAAAACCGGCTTGAGTCATGCGTTGGAACACATGATGTTTAAGGGCACACCGAGCGTACCGTCTGGCGAATTCAGCCGCCGTGTATCGGCATTGGGCGGGCGAAACAATGCCTATACCACACGCAACGAAACGGTATTCTTTGAAAATATAGCGGCAGGCAACCTCCCCGAAGTATTGGCGATGGAAGCCGACCGCATGAAAAATTTAAACTTCAGCGATAAGGATTTCGATAATGAAATGAACGTTATCCGCGAAGAGCGCCGCCTACGCACTGAAGATAGCCCCTACGGCAAACTATGGGAACATATTTTTCTCAACAGCTACCAAACCCCCGCTCTACGCGCACCCGTTATCGGCTATATGAATGATCTCAATATCTTAAAAGCCAACGATTTGCGCCAATGGTATCAGAAGTGGTATGCTCCCAATAACGCCACACTGGTGATTGTTGGTGATGTCGATGCCAAGCAAACACTCAATACGGTCACCAAGCTATTCGCTCCTATCCCCTCGAAAACCCTGCCGGCACGCAATCGGTTTAACAACGAGAAGATGGCCACCAAACCCGTTCGTGCACAAACTTTTTCCGCCGTTACCCGCCAACCGGTCTTCGCCTTGTCTTACCGCGTTCCCAAGCTGAGAAACATTGGCGATAAAATGCCTTATGCCTTGGATGTTTTATCCGATATTCTCAGCGGCAACTCATCCAGTCGGCTGGATAAAAATCTAGTTCGGGGCAAACAAGTGGCTTTAAATGTCGGCACCAATTATGATTTATTCAACCGGGAAATGCCTTTGTTCACCATTGTCGGCATGCCGGGTGCGGGTACGGACGTCGATACCCTCGTCCGCCTTATGCGCAATGAAATTGACGATATCGCCCAAAACGGTATTACACAGGAAGAATTAGACCGAATCCGTAAATTGAGTGCCGCTTCGGAAATTTATGCCAACGACTCCATCACTGCCCAAGCCTCCCTTATGGGCAAATTGGAAACACGCGGCTTCAAATATAGCGATGAAGCAGAACTACGCCGCCGCCTGCAACAAGTAACCATTGCAGAAGTGCAGGCCGCTGCAAAATTGCTGACGCCGGAACGTTCAAGTTTGGTTGTGGTACAACCCCAATCGGCACAAGTACGTTAAAAAGCCTTGATATAAAATATCTGGCTGAATATATACAATAAGCCGTCTGAAAAATTTCAGACGGCTTATTTTTATATCAATATTTAGATTAGTCTAAATTACCTAAAATAATCCGCAACATACGGCGCAGCGGTTCGGCAGCACCCCATAAAAGCTGGTCGCCTACGGTGAATGCGCTGATATATTCGCCACCCATACCCAATTTACGGATACGGCCTACCGGCACGCTTAAGGTTCCGGTAACGGCGGCAGGGGTTAAATCGTTAATACTGGCTTCTTTCTGATTCGGAATCACTTTCACCCAGTCGTTGGCACCGGCCAATAATGATTCGATTTCCTCAACCGGCAAATCTTTTTTCAATTTCAAGGTAATCGCTTGGCTATGGCAGCGCATAGAGCCTACCCGTACACATAAGCCGTCGATAACAATGGGATTCTCACCACCTAAAATCTTATTGGTTTCAACGCCGCCCTTCCATTCCTCTTTAGATTGGCCGTTACCTAAATCGGCATCAATCCAAGGAATCAAACTGCCCGCTAAAGGCACACCGAAGTTGGCTTTCGGATAGCTGCTGCTACGCAAGAAATCGGATACTTTACGGTCGATATCCAAAATAGCACCGGCCGGATCAGCCAATTCTTTTTCTACCTGATGGTGGATAGCGCCCATGCCTTCCAGCAATTCGCGCATATTTTTGGCGCCCGCACCGGATGCGGCCTGATAAGTCATACTGGTTGCCCACTCGACTAATCCGTTTTGGAACAAACCGCCCAGAGCCATAAGCATCAACGATACAGTACAATTGCCGCCGATATAGTTTTTAACACCTTTTTCCAATGCCGCATCAATCACATTGCGGTTAACCGGATCCAACACAATCACCGCTTCATCATCCATACGCAAAGAAGATGCCGCATCAATCCAATAACCCTGCCAACCGCTGTCCCGCAACGGTTTGAAGATGGTTTTGGTGTAGTCGCCGCCTTGGCAGGTCACAATCACATCCATCTCTGCCAACTGGCTAATATCGTTAGCATCTTTTAAAATTTTAGCTTTCTGACCAAAATCAGGGGCACTTCCGCCAACATTTGATGTCGTAAAAAATACTGCTTCGGCAATATGGGCAAAATCATTTTCTTCTCGCATACGTTGCATCAATACAGAGCCGACCATACCACGCCAGCCGACAAATCCTACTTTCATTGTGTGCTCCTCAAAGGAAATATGTTTACAAATATGATAACAATCACAAAAGTAGCGTTTTAACGCCGGCATAAATAAAAGTAAAGTTTTTTTTGATATTTGCTAAGTAAAAGCCGCCGATATCGGCATTTAACAATCAATCTATATAAAAAAGGAGTATTAAAAATGAATGAGATTCATACAAATAATGCTACATTGCCGCCGCTTGAAACAGAGGTTGTTGTCGACCCTGCCACACCGGGTAGTCGTATAGCTGCTTATCTTATCAATGTTGTTTTTACCCTCATTGCCTATATTCCGCTTATGGTGATGATATCCTCTTCCTTTAATGACTTACCGGCTCATAGAGCAGATCTGTCCAATATAGGAGAAGCTTTTAGCTGGACATGGCTTATCGGCTTCTTAATTCTGTTGGTTTATGCCCTGTTGCAAATTCGAATCATGAGCCGTGATGGTCAGTCTTTCGGCAAAAAAATTATGAAAATCCGTTTATTAACAACGGATGGTACCAACCCCGGATTCCGTGGCGCCGTATTGATGCGTGAAATTGTTTTTAATATTGCCCTAACCGCCGCCGCATCATTAATAGGCAGAATGTTAGGAACAGGATCAACAGCTGGTGATATTGCCAATCTGGTATCACTGCTTGTTTGGCTCATCTGTTTTATTATGCTGTTCAATCGTTCGAAAAACCGCAGAACGCTACAAGATTATTTCGCGAAAACAGTAGTGGTTAAACTACCGGGTAAATAATATTTGATTTAAAAACCACAATATAAGGCCGTCTGAAAACTTTTTTCAGACGGCCTTATATTGATTTAACTAAATATTCTTACCCAGCACTACAACAGAAGCAGCTGCCAATATATTCAAAACAACTAAACTATTCCTTTATAAGGTAAAATATAACCTTAATTATTCTTAGTTTAAATAACAGTCTGCTTCATAAAAAGCTAATTTTATCATAATAAATAATATTTTATATTTAAAAGGTTTATATTAAAAATGAATGAAATCTATACAAATAATGCAATATCACAATCGTTTGAAACAGAGGTTGTTGTCGAACCGGCATCAGCAGGTAGCCGTATCGCTGCTTATTGTTTAAACATTCTCTTCACATTTATTGCCTTTCTGCCACTCATCATCACTATAGGCTATTCCTTGGAAGATTTTTTAGGCAGCACAAAAGTGACTGTATATGATCAAAGCTCATTCAATCAAATGGCGGTTGTTGGACTAGTCATCCTACTTGCCTATGCTATTCTCCAAGTCATCATGATGAGTAAAAGCGGGCAGTCTTTGGGTAAAAAAGTAATGAAAATCCGTGTATTGAAAACAGATGGTACCAACCCTGGATTTGGTGGTACGGTATTAATACGCGAGATTGGCTTCAATTTTATTCTTTCCCTTGGTTGTACTCTAATCAGTAAGATATTGGTATTAGCCATAGGGGGCGATGATGAATTAACAGAAGGTATTTCCAGCTTACTTTCAATGATTGTATGGCTGGTATGCTTCATTATGATGTTTAACCGCTCGAAAGACCGTAGAACATTACAAGATTATTTAGCCAATACAGTAGTCGTTAAATTACCTAATAACCGATAATTTCGATTGAAATACTGTAACGTAATAAGGCCGTCTGAAAGCTTTTTTTCAGACGGCTTTATTACATTGCATTGATTAAAAAGTTTTTTCCAAGGTAATAAACCATTGCTTGTTTTGCCGTGAATAGAAAGCAGGAATATTACTTTTTACTTTTAAATACTGAAAATTAAGCTTAGGGGTAATGCCGTATAAATGTACACTGCGGTGCCATATCGCAAAATTAGCCTGATACTCTTTATCGCGCCGGACAATACCAAAATATTGGTTCGGCGCATCAAAATTCCGATGCGTATAACGAAGGTTCACACGAGTACTTAAACCGTTTTGCCACTCTTTCAGCACACCAGTACGCAAGCCTTTACGTTTTGATGATTCCTGGCTTTCTGCTGCTCGTTCTCGACCATAATCAGCACCACTATAAATCATTAATCCGGCTTGGGGCAGCCAAGCGGCTGTTACGGAAAGGTTATTCAAGTGCCCATTATAGCGTTCTGAAAGATAACTTTTGGCATAACGCCTTTGAAGATGGGTAAACGCCCCAACCACCTGCCAGTTATCATTCAACCAACGCCCATGTTGTGTGCTGATACCAAAATTTCGACTGTATGCCTCCCCACCCAAACGGTGATAGCCAATAAAAGGGGTCACCGATGTCCATTGTTGGATATTCTGATTTTTATATCCGGTACCTAAATGGACGCTTTGCTCACTATAATCTTTATTATCCCAATACTGCACACCATCAAATGAAGCTTCTGTTGTTAAATAATGATTACCTGCAATATTCCAATCGCGTTCAGCAGAAAAGTTGTATCTCAGACCATTGGCTTTTTTTGGTAGAGAATCTTCATTACGCTCCAACCTCCCCAATGATGTATCCACATGGCGTATCGAAGAAGCATTATTTACATTATCATTGCGTTCATATTGCACACCGGCATTCACAACCCAACCTTGTTGTTTTTGAATACGCATTAAATAAACATCAGCCATCATTCTGGCTTCCTGCGTAATATCATCCGCCTTGACGCGCTCAAACTGATCTTTAGATGCCTGATATTGCTTGTTTTCATACAACATACCGGCCAAGTCCAAGCGCACATAACTCAAATCCGGATCTTTCGCAATAATCCGCCGATATGCCGCAATAGCCTCTCCATGTTTTTTCTGAGAACGCAGCAATGCACCATTGGCATAGTCATAAAGTATTTCATCATATTGAGACAAGCTACGATAAAGTGGAAGTAAATCGGCCAAAAGCGCCCAATTCTGACTACGTAACGATTGCTCAATTAATTGGGCAGTCAATTCCGGATTTTGGCGTAAATCATGTTCTCCGATTTCTACTGTATTATCTTTTTGAGACGGAACATTAACTGACTCAGCTACTTCTGTTTTTCGAGTTTCAGGTTTAGCTATGGCTTTGTCTGCATTCTCAAAACGAGGAATATCCGACGGAGGTAAAACACCTTGAGTCGTGGGCCCAGCAGCAGTAACAAACGCTGCTGCACTAGATATTATGACAAAAAAATATTTTTGCATGGGGTATTGTCCGAAAGGCCGTCTGAAATATTTCAGACGGCCTTCTAATATTAATAAAAATAGTTTATTTCAAATAAAACATTGTCTTATATCAATACATTATTAAAATAATAACTTAAGATAAATTTTTAAATACTTCGTTGAAATCATTTTTCTTTTCTAAATCAAAAATCACTAAAAAGTATTTATTTAAGATAATTACTTACTATTTACTATTTACTATTTATTCACGATATAGTAACAAAAATTTCAAATTTTAACAAAATTTATGAATTTTAATGCTTACTCAATTATCAATTCAACAACAATAAAGCCTATCTATATTTAAATAATAAATTTAAATCAACTATTCATAAGAATCTATAAATACTTTAAACTAGATACTTTATCCAACTTATATTGAAATCAATTGAATGAACCGCTTATTTTCATCCTTACCCGTTTGGATTATATTAATTGATATGATCTACGGTTTCATATTGAATATTTTACAAAATTTTTATCCTGATCAAAAGAATATATTTAAAGACGGATTAACTATTTCACCTAATATCGCCTTTAACGGGCTACAAGCCATTACGAATGCCGGCATGATTTTAATTATTGGATTTGGACTGTATACCTTAATTCAACTCAATAAAAGTGTATTACAAAAAAATTTTTTATCCATAGGCATATTCCGCACATTAGGGCTAATTGCCGTATTAGCTTTTAGTATTCCTTCTTTATGGCAATGGTTTTGGGCAACCCTTCATTTCATAGATGGTACGCAGACTATAAATTTTGATTCTGTCCGCTATTTAATCGTTGCCCTCTGCCAACCATTAATAGCTATTTTGTGTCTATGGCGCTTATTTGGATGGTATCGTTTAGGAACTACTATCAATTCTTTACATTAAATAAGCTCTCCCCTTAAAAGCTTTTTCCGAAACTAAAGCAGCCGGGCTCATAGACGAATCCGGCTGCTTTATTCTCTCCCAGTCTGCCAAGGCGGCTGTATTTACTTTTTCAGGGCGGGTTTGGCTTTTTTATCGGCATTGTCGGCATTGTCGGCGGTAACGGCCTCTTCGCGCACCTTCGCTAAAATACCGTCGCCAATCCCCTTCACATTCTTCAACTCTGCCACCGACTTAAAGGCACCATTCTCATCACGGTAGGCCACAATCGCCGCCGCCTTCGAGGGCCCGATACCCGGCAGCTCGGCCAACTCCTCCGCCCCCGCCGTATTGATATTCACCGCTGCCGCAGCCATCGTCACCGATAGCGCCGCCCAGATGCCCAACAAATAACGCTTCATCACTGCTCCTTTGTCGTTGTGTATAAGATACCGTCTTCTTCCCAGACAGCAGCCCCATCATAAAGCAGCATACAAGTATTAACAATTATTATCACTGCATTTATCATATCTGTTGTCATGACGTCACAATAAGTATTTGTAATATATCTCTGTAAAAAGCAAAAACCCCTGATAGTATTCTATCAGGGGTTCGGTATAAGTGTCTGGCAGTGACCTACTTTCACATGGGTATCCACACTATCATCGGCGCTGAGTCGTTTCACGGTCCTGTTCGGGATGGGAAGGCGTGGGACCAACTCGCTATGGCCGCCAGACTAAACTGTCAAATCGGTAAAGCCGTTTTTATTTCAATCAACTGTTTCGGTAATGTTTGTATCGTATCCTTTTGAAGGATACAGTAAGCTTTCATCTGAAGTTCTTCAAATGATAGAGTCAAGCCTCACGAGCAATTAGTACAGGTTAGCTCCACGTGTTACCACGCTTCCACACCCTGCCTATCAACGTCCTGGTCTCGAACGACTCTTTAGTGCGGTTAAACCGCAAGGGAAGTCTCATCTTCAGGCGAGTTTCGCGCTTAGATGCCTTCAGCGCTTATCTCTTCCGAACTTAGCTACCCGGCAATGCGACTGGCGTCACAACCGGTACACCAGAGGTTCGTCCACTCCGGTCCTCTCGTACTAGGAGCAGCCCCCGTCAAACTTCCAACGCCCACTGCAGATAGGGACCAAACTGTCTCACGACGTTTTAAACCCAGCTCACGTACCACTTTAAATGGCGAACAGCCATACCCTTGGGACCGACTACAGCCCCAGGATGTGATGAGCCGACATCGAGGTGCCAAACTCCGCCGTCGATATGAACTCTTGGGCGGAATCAGCCTGTTATCCCCGGAGTACCTTTTATCCGTTGAGCGATGGCCCTTCCATACAGAACCACCGGATCACTATGTCCTGCTTTCGCACCTGCTCGACTTGTCGGTCTCGCAGTTAAGCTACCTTTTGCCATTGCACTATCAGTCCGATTTCCGACCGGACCTAGGTAACCTTCGAACTCCTCCGTTACTCTTTGGGAGGAGACCGCCCCAGTCAAACTGCCTACCATGCACGGTCCCCGACCCGGATTACGGGCCTGGGTTAGAACCTCAAAGACACCAGGGTGGTATTTCAAGGACGGCTCCACAGAAACTAGCGTCTCTGCTTCAAAGCCTCCCACCTATCCTACACAAGTGACTTCAAAGTCCAATGCAAAGCTACAGTAAAGGTTCACGGGGTCTTTCCGTCTAGCAGCGGGGAGATTGCATCTTCACAACCATTTCAACTTCGCTGAGTCTCGGGAGGAGACAGTGTGGCCATCGTTACGCCATTCGTGCGGGTCGGAACTTACCCGACAAGGAATTTCGCTACCTTAGGACCGTTATAGTTACGGCCGCCGTTTACTGGGGCTTCGATCCGATGCTCTCACATCTTCAATTAACCTTCCAGCACCGGGCAGGCGTCACACCCTATACGTCCACTTTCGTGTTAGCAGAGTGCTGTGTTTTTAATAAACAGTCGCAGCCACCGATTCTCTGCGACCCTCCAATGCTTACAGAGCAAGTCTTTCACATCGAAGGGCATACCTTCTCCCGAAGTTACGGTATCAATTTGCCGAGTTCCTTCTCCCGAGTTCTCTCAAGCGCCTTAGAATTCTCATCCTGCCCACCTGTGTCGGTTTGCGGTACGGTTCAATTCAAACTGAAGCTTAGTGGCTTTTCCTGGAAGCGTGGTATCGGTTACTTCTTGTCCGTAGACAATCGTTATCGCTTCTCGGTGTTATGAAAGTCCGGATTTGCCTAAACTTTCCACCTACCGGCTTGAACAAGCTATTCCAACAGCTTGCTAACCTAACCTTCTCCGTCCCCACATCGCATTTGAATCAAGTACGGGAATATTAACCCGTTTCCCATCGACTACGCATTTCTGCCTCGCCTTAGGGGCCGACTCACCCTACGCCGATGAACGTTGCGTAGGAAACCTTGGGCTTTCGGCGAGCGGGCTTTTCACCCGCTTTATCGCTACTCATGTCAACATTCGCACTTCTGATACCTCCAGCAACCTTCTCAAGTCACCTTCTTCGGCCTACAGAACGCTCCCCTACCATGCATGCAAGCATGCATCCGCAGCTTCGGTTACAGATTTGAGCCCCGTTACATCTTCCGCGCAGGACGACTCGACCAGTGAGCTATTACGCTTTCTTTAAATGATGGCTGCTTCTAAGCCAACATCCTGGCTGTCTGGGCCTTCCCACTTCGTTTACCACTTAATCTGTCATTTGGGACCTTAGCTGGCGGTCTGGGTTGTTTCCCTTTCGACAACGGACGTTAGCACCCGCTGTCTGTCTCCCATGATTGCACTTTCCGGTATTCTTAGTTTGCCATGGGTTGGTAAGTCGCAATGACCCCCTAGCCATAACAGTGCTTTACCCCCGGAAGTGATACATGAGGCACTACCTAAATAGTTTTCGGGGAGAACCAGCTATCTCCGAGTTTGTTTAGCCTTTCACCCCTATCCACAGCTCATCCCCGCATTTTGCAACATGCGTGGGTTCGGACCTCCAGTGCGTGTTACCGCACCTTCATCCTGGCCATGGATAGATCACTCGGTTTCGGGTCTACACCCAGCAACTAGACGCCCTATTAAGACTCGGTTTCCCTACGCCTCCCCTATCCGGTTAAGCTCGCTACTGAATGTAAGTCGTTGACCCATTATACAAAAGGTACGCAGTCACACCTAAAGGTGCTCCCACTGTTTGTATGCATCAGGTTTCAGGTTCTATTTCACTCCCCTCCCGGGGTTCTTTTCGCCTTTCCCTCACGGTACTGGTTCACTATCGGTCGATGATGAGTATTTAGCCTTGGAGGATGGTCCCCCCATATTCAGACAGGATTTCACGTGTCCCGCCCTACTTGTCGTATATTTAGTACCACCAATGAAATTTCGAATACGGGGCTGTCACCCACTATGGCCAAGCTTCCCAGCTTGTTCTTCTATCTCAATGGCTATCGTATACAGGCTCCTCCGCGTTCGCTCGCCACTACTTGCGGAATCTCGGTTGATTTCTTTTCCTCCGGGTACTTAGATGGTTCAGTTCTCCGGGTTCGCTTCTCACTCCCTATGTATTCAGGAGCGGATACTGCACAGAATGCAGTGGGTTTCCCCATTCGGACATCACCGGATCATAGCTTTATTGCCAGCTCCCCGATGCTTTTCGCAGGCTTACACGTCCTTCTTCGCCTATCATCGCCAAGGCATCCACCTGATGCACTTATTCACTTGACTCTATCATTTCAAGAACCTCTTTGACTTCATCTAAATTACCGTTGACGAGTAATCAGATTAGATGTTCATACTTTGATAAAGCTTACTGCTTTTGTTGTGTGTAACTTATGCCTTTTGTCTTTCATAAGTTACTCGATACAATCATCACCCAAATACTGTACAACTTACCTTTCGGTAAATCGACATTGTCTTTGTTTGTTGATTTCGGCTTTCCAATTTGTTAAAGAGCGATGCATGCCTACTAAACAACGACTGTTGCTTAGTCACTTTGCAAATTAAAAACAGCTTTTAAAGCTGGCTTTAATTTAAAAAGTAGCAATATGTTTTAACCTAGCGGCTTTTGGTGGAGGCAAACGGGATCGAACCGATGACCCCCTGCTTGCAAAGCAGGTGCTCTACCAACTGAGCTATGCCCCCTTATCCGTCCGGACAGCTTCTACAACCTGCCCGAAGAATCTCTGGTGGGTCTGGGAGGACTTGAACCTCCGACCCCACGCTTATCAAGCGTGTGCTCTAACCAGCTGAGCTACAAACCCAAGGTCTCTATTGTCTTAACAACAGACAGCTTATAGCTTGCGCATAAGCATTCTTAAAACTTCTCATGCATCTTTTACACAGCTTACCGATAAGTGTGAGTACCCAACAACCTCTTCTTTTCTCTAGAAAGGAGGTGATCCAGCCGCAGGTTCCCCTACGGCTACCTTGTTACGACTTCACCCCAGTCATGAAGCATACCGTGGTAAGCGGGCTCCTTGCGGTTACCCTACCTACTTCTGGTATCCCCCACTCCCATGGTGTGACGGGCGGTGTGTACAAGACCCGGGAACGTATTCACCGCAGTATGCTGACCTGCGATTACTAGCGATTCCGACTTCATGCACTCGAGTTGCAGAGTGCAATCCGGACTACGATCGGTTTTATGAGATTGGCTCCACCTCGCGGCTTGGCTACCCTCTGTACCGACCATTGTATGACGTGTGAAGCCCTGGTCATAAGGGCCATGAGGACTTGACGTCATCCCCACCTTCCTCCGGCTTGTCACCGGCAGTCTCATTAGAGTGCCCAACTTAATGATGGCAACTAATGACAAGGGTTGCGCTCGTTGCGGGACTTAACCCAACATCTCACGACACGAGCTGACGACAGCCATGCAGCACCTGTGTTACGGCTCCCGAAGGCACTCCTCCGTCTCTGGAGGATTCCGTACATGTCAAGACCAGGTAAGGTTCTTCGCGTTGCATCGAATTAATCCACATCATCCACCGCTTGTGCGGGTCCCCGTCAATTCCTTTGAGTTTTAATCTTGCGACCGTACTCCCCAGGCGGTCAATTTCACGCGTTAGCTACGCTACTAAGGCATCAAGTGCCCCAACAGCTAATTGACATCGTTTAGGGCGTGGACTACCAGGGTATCTAATCCTGTTTGCTACCCACGCTTTCGGGCATGAACGTCAGTATTATCCCAGGGGGCTGCCTTCGCCATCGGTATTCCTCCACATCTCTACGCATTTCACTGCTACACGTGGAATTCTACCCCCCTCTGACATACTCTAGCTACCCAGTTTCAAACGCAGTTCCCAGGTTGAGCCCGGGGATTTCACATCTGACTTAAGTAACCGTCTGCGCCCGCTTTACGCCCAGTAATTCCGATTAACGCTCGCACCCTACGTATTACCGCGGCTGCTGGCACGTAGTTAGCCGGTGCTTATTCTTCAGGTACCGTCATATGTTCGTGGTATTAGCACAAACCCTTTCTTCCCTGACAAAAGTCCTTTACAACCCGAAGGCCTTCTTCAGACACGCGGCATGGCTGGATCAGGGTTGCCCCCATTGTCCAAAATTCCCCACTGCTGCCTCCCGTAGGAGTCTGGGCCGTGTCTCAGTCCCAGTGTGGCGGATCATCCTCTCAGACCCGCTACTGATCGTCGCCTTGGTAGGCTCTTACCCCACCAACTAGCTAATCAGACATCGGCCGCTCGAATAGCGCGAGGTCCTAAGAGCCCCCGCTTTCCTTCTCAAAGCGTATGCGGTATTAGCCATCCTTTCGGACAGTTATCCCCCACTACTCGGTACGTTCCGATGCATTACTCACCCGTTCGCCACTCGCCACCAAAAGAGCAAGCTCTTCCGTGCTGCCGTTCGACTTGCATGTGTAAAGCATGCCGCCAGCGTTCAATCTGAGCCAGGATCAAACTCTTATGTTCAATCTCTAACTTATAACTTCTGGTCTGCTTCAAAGAAACCGACAAGATTTTATTCCTGTCTGTTTTTGTCGCAGTGTGAGGCCGTCAGGCACTCACACTTATCGGTATTCTGTGTTGTTAAAGAGCATTCCCGCCACTGCGTCAGCAGCGAAGAAACCGAACTATACCGACTCAAAAACACCCAGTCAATACCCATAAACTGAAAAAATACACACCCCTTCACCACTACATTGTTTATCTTGAGAATTTTTTTAGAAAAATTTTATAACTGACAATAATGCGAAATAAACGCCTAACAAAATGCCTTTTTATCACACTGTCCAAACATAACCGAACGATGATAAAAAGGCATTTTTAATTTTTAAGCAAATATCAAATACTTTTTGAATATTTAATCTGCAAATTGTTTTTTGAGTTGTTCGCGGCGCTCTTGTGCTTCTACCGACAGCGTAGCGGTTGGACGAGCCAATAATCGCTTCAGGCCAATTGGCTCTCCGGTATCTTGGCAGAATCCATATTCACCCTCATCAATGCGGCGGATAGATGCCTGAATTTTATTCAAAAGCTTACGCTCGCGATCTCGGGTACGCAGTTCTAAAGCATACTCTTCTTCCTGAGTGGCGCGATCGGCAGGGTCGGGGGCAGACTCATGTTCTTTCAGATGACCCGTCGTAGTCGTAGCGTTATCAATTAACTCATCTTGCAGTTTAATCAACAGCTCACGAAAAAATTCTAATTGGTCTGCATTCATGTAGTCTTCTTCAGGACCATTCCAATTGAGGATATCTTGTTCTGTCAGCTTTGCCATGATGATTCTTTCTTCCCTATTGCCATGAGTAACTTTTTAAGCCAGTCATCGCTGTTGTTAGTTTGTTATTGATTATTCGATAAATTAACTCGCCGTTAGGCGGATGGCATCATAACATAATTTTATTTATGTACCTTATATTTCCCATTTGCAAACCATAGTTTGATTTACAATCAGGTGATATAGCCAAGTTAACTTATTGATAAATCAATTCAACAACCATAAATTTAATTTGCTTGTCAGCTGTGGCAAGATTGCACTCAACCAAAACCACAACACAATCACCAGAACGCTTCCTGAAAAATCGTAGCGCCCGAATTTTAAAAAGACAAATGGTTCTGACAATGGTTCAAATATTCTATGCAAAGATACTTGTAAAGAAGCGTATGGGTTTTGAAAACTCATAACCATTCTTAATACCAACCCCAGCAATAAAACATAAGCGATTGCTTTTAAAACGCTTAAAACGGTGAAAAACATATTGGCAGCAATAATTTTGATGCTAAAACCACCCGGTAGGGCAATTAGCGATATCAGGGTAAACGCCAGATAGTAGATTAAAATCGAAGCCAACACACAGGCGGTATCCCAACGGCCGATTGGCGGCGTTACCTTACGCAACGGCTGAACCAGCCAATCGGTCGTATGGGCGCAAAATTGTGCGAGCGGGTGCTTATATTCCAATTGCGCCCATTGCAGCAAACAACGCGCCAAACAGACAATCGAGAGGCCGTCTGAAAACAGAATCAGTAATTTTGCAATCATTTACCACCCTCGAATTGTTGAGCGATTTCTTTCGAACGGGCGACACAGGCATCTACGCCGGCACCAATGGCTTGAGCGACTTTTCGCTCTTTAAAAGTTTCGAGGGCAGCAAAAGTGGTACCACCTTTTGAGGTTACATTTTGTTGCAAAACTATGAAGTCTTCCCCGCCTTGCTCGGCCAAACCGACGGCACCTTTAAAGGTAGCCAGACTGAGCTGCCGTGCGGTTTCGTTATCAAAGCCTTGCGCCAATGCTGCTTCTTGCAGTGCATTCATTAAATAAAACACATAAGCGGGGCCGCTTCCGGTGATTCCGGTAATCGCATGTATTTGCGCTTCATCTTCCAACCAAACCACCTGCCCTATTGCCGACATCACCTCTTCTGCCGCTTGTTTATCGGCATCGCTTGCACCATCGGCGGCAAACAAGCCCGACACGCCCAAACCAACCCGTCCGGGCGTATTCGGCATGGTTCTGATAATACGGCGTGTATCGTTCAAATAACTGCTCAGGGTATTCACACTCAAGCCTGCCGCCACTGACAACACCAGCGCACCATTGGTTTCCACTCCCGCACACGCCGCCTGCATATCTTGTGGTTTCACCGCTAGCACCAAAATATCTTCGGCATTTAATGCCGGTAATTTTTCCGATACGGCCACGCCGAGGCTTTTTGCCAAACGTTCACGTTTTTCCGCACCACGGTTGACAATATGAATCTGATAACCGCCTTGTCGAACCAAGCCACCGGCAATGGCTTCGGCCATATTACCGCCACCTAAAAAATAAATAGTCATATTTAACTTCGAAACCTTTTCAATAATTGAACTGCTGCCACACAAGCCGCCTATTCGCCTGCTTCAAAACATAGTAACAATGCGGCCTGTGTAAAGATAATCACACTATATCTTACCTGATTATGTCAAACACTGTTTTAACAACACGATTGAGTTTCTTTAAGTATAAATTACCTCAATAATCAAACAGGCCGTCTGAAACGGTTTCAGACGGCCTTAGCTGTTTATTCAAATATCTGTTTACTTATGCACGTTGCTCCAATACGGCTACGGCAGGCAGTGTTTTGCCCTCTAAGAATTCCAAGAATGCACCGCCGCCGGTAGAAATATAGCTGATTTGTTCGGTAACGCCGAATTTGGCAATGGCCGCCAAGGTATCGCCGCCACCCGCAATCGAAAATGCTTTACTTTCAGCAATTGCTTTAGCCAATACTTCGGTGCCGCCGGCAAAGGCATCAAACTCAAACACACCGACGGGGCCGTTCCAAACAATGGTGCCGGCAGCATTAAGTGCTTCAGCCAATACCGCAGCAGACTTCGGCCCGATATCCAGAATCATATCGTCTTCGGCCACCTCATCAATTGATTTAACGGTTGCTTCGGCATCAGCGGCAAACGTTTTTGCCACCACCACATCACTCGGCAACGGCACTACGCCGCCTTTGGCCGCCATTTTTTCCATAATCTTTTTAGACTCACCAACCAAATCATGTTCGGCCAATGATTTACCGATAGACTTTCCTTGTGCCAATAAGAAAGTATTGGCAATACCGCCGCCGACAATCAATTGGTCAACCTTATCGGCCAAGCTTTCAAGAATGGTTAATTTGGTAGAAACCTTACTGCCGGCCACAATTGCCACCAACGGGCGGGCGGGATTTTTCAGAGCCGTACCTAAAGCATCCAACTCATCTGCCAACAATACGCCGGCACAAGCCACAGGGGCGAAACGGGCAACAGCTTCGGTGGAAGCTTGCGCACGGTGTGCCGTACCGAAGGCATCGTTCACAAACACATCACACAAAGCCGCATAAGCCTGCCCCAGCTCGGTATCGTTTTTCTTTTCACCTTTATTAATACGTACGTTTTGCAGCATTGCTACTTCACCTGCCGCTAAAACAGGTTTGTTTTCACGCCAGTCGTTCAATACTTTTACTTCCTTGCCCAGCAAGCCGCCCAAATGTGCTGCAACAGGAGCGACATCGTCTTCAGGGTGAAACTCGCCCTCGGTCGGCCGACCCAAATGCGACATCACAATCACGGAAGCACCGTTATCCAAACAATACCGAATCGAAGCCAAAGATGCGCGGATACGGGTATCGTTGCTGATTTTGCCATCTTTAAAAGGCACATTCATATCGGAGCGGATTAATACGGTTTTGCCTTGTACGTTTTGTTCGGTTAATTTCAAAAATGCCATAGCGGTGTTCCTTTTTTGGAAGTCAATTTTCAAAAGTCAATGAAACGAATCAGCCGCATTATGAGGGAAGCGGCAAAAGCGGTAAAGGCACAATAGCCAAAGGGTTGTTTAAAATCATAAAAGGCCGTCTGAAAAAATATTCAGACGGCCTGATTTTGACTAATCAAACTTTAAACAGATATATCCAACTCGACGCGTTTTTAATATTAGTGCTTAATTTCTTCGCGCATCAGGGGATTTTCTACCACCGAAGCCGATATTGACATCTTGGTTGTTAATCTTCAATTGTGCCTGACCGGCAATTTCTTCGCCTTTGGGGCCAAAGAAGCCTAACTTATACGAACCGGAAGTACTATTGCCATTCTTAGCTATGCCTTCTATACCGACTTTACCCTGAATCGCACCACCGGCTTTCAATCCGGCAATACTACCTTTTTCCAAGTCAACCTTACCATATTGACCCAAACCTAAAATCGAACCTGAACCCTGTCTGCGGTCGAAATCAACAAAGTAGCTTAATTGGCCATGGGTGTCTTTACCGGTAAACGCCTGCCCTTCATACAAATAAGAACCTTGAGTAGGCAGATTCGCCATAGCCGTTGCATCACCCTGAACCGCTAGCACACGGAATTTATCTACATTGCGGCTGACATTACTATCGGTTTCTTTATCAACATGTGCAGCCAACACAGCAGAATATTTGTTTTTATAAATTCGTGCCGTACCCGACTCTTTAATCTCGCCTTTATTTCCCACCTTCTGAGCCGTTAGTTCATACGACTGATTATGTACCGTATTCTGATGCAGGGTAGCAATATCAATCTTATCACCGACACGATACGTTTTACCGTTGATTTTCAAGCTTACATCACGGGTATTCGTACTGCTCAAATCGGGCGTGGTAATCACCTGATAACCATTCTTACCGGACGGTGGTCGTATGGAATTAATCGCCTCTTTCGAGCCGCATGCAGAAAGTGTGAACGAAGCAATACCTGCCACCATGAGTAAATTCAAATACGTTTTCATAATATTTCCTTGCTTATTATTAATAGCCTCTATAACCGGATATCCGGCTATTCAGCACAACACTATCGGGTATTTAACCAACTTTTGAAAACACCCTAATAGCAGAAAATTTATTATTAATAAGCTTATGAAATATTTTTTTCAAATGCAATATAAATAGTGCAAAAACACTAGAGAAATTGACCCAACACAATAAAATATGAAGTTTAATATTTTTTTGCAATTTATTTAAAATAATATAGAAAGTATAAGAATAATGTTTGAAATTTCCACATCAACATCTCAAAGCAAATCCCTCAAAACAGCTATATTTTTTTAATATGATTATTAACAATATTGCAAAAGGCCGTCTGAAATATATTCAGACAGCCTTTTTTATCCAACCCTATTCATAAAAAATATTTCCATGAAAAAATCATATTTATATTTTCGATATGACCGACAATTTGCCAATGTATCCAATTCGTACTGTCTTTTTAAGTTTAGTTAATTCATTACACATCGGCACACCTTGGGAGTATGATAATTTTTAAAATATTATTTCTATATTTGTGATTTTTTTGCAACTCATCTTAAAAGGAGTTAGTCATGGAAGGTAAAATTGCCCTTGAAGAGCACTTCTCAACGGAGTTAAACAATAAATACTGGGACGCCAAAGGTGAAGAAGACCGTAACGGCGTGGAATATACTCAAGACGTGAAACGCAAACTGGCCGACCCCGATCTTTGCGTGGCCGAAATGGATCGTGCCGGTATTGAAGTGTGTATTATGTCTTTGACTTCCCCCGGCGTTCAGTCGATTATCGACCCCGAAGAAGCGGTTGAATTGGCACGCTCTGCCAACGATTATGCCCATTCGTTTATTCAAAAACATCCTACCCGCCTGACTTCTTTTGCTTCCGTGGCGCTGCAAAACCCCGAAGCAGCCGCCGACGAGTTGGAACGCGCCGTTACCAAACTGGGCTTGAAAGGCGTATTGATTAACGGCTACACCAATGTAGGTCCCGACGAAAAAGTTCAATACTTAGACGAAGCACCTTTAGATGTATTCTGGGAACGCATGGTGAAATTGAATGTGCCGATGTATCTGCACCCGCGCGAACCGCTGCCCAGCCAACGCCGTTCTATTCAAGGCTATCCCGAATTAGTGGGTTCCGCTTGGGGCTTCGGTTATGAAACAGCCAGCCATGCCGTGAGATTGATGTTGAGCGGTTTATTCGACCGTTATCCTACCCTGCAAGTGATTTTAGGCCACTTGGGCGAAGGCCTGCCTTACATGCTGCCCCGTCTGCAACACAGATTGGATATGCAACGCTTTGGTGCCAAAGGCTCTAAAGCCAAACACCGTGTCGGCTACTATTTGGCCAACAACTTCCACTTAACCACCAGCGGCCATTTCCACTCCAAACCTTTATTGGAAGCCATTGAGCAAGTGGGCATTGAGCGCGTGATGTTCTCTACCGACTATCCTTACGAACACATGGATGCCGGCTCACGCTGGTTTGATGATCTCTTAATGGACAACCAATCCAAACTGCGCATCGGCCGTGACAATGCCAATAAACTATTCTCCTTAGGCTTGCCGCCTTTATCTGAGAGCTTCGCGGCTACTTCTGCTTCTTAAGTAAAAGTATCTGCAATAATGCGCAGTTAAATGATTAGGCCGTCTGAAAACTTTTCAGACGGCCTCTTTAAATCATAAATTGGAGAGGAGCCAGTTTAGTTTATGAGTAAGGAAGTAAAGTCGTGTAATTCGATTACATGGAAAAATAATGAAATAAGTTTTTCTATGCCAGACAAAAATTAACACAAAAAATATAATATAATCACAGAAGAAATAAAGCGTTATTTAGAAAGTGGAATATTTAAAGGGTTATAAAGAAGAAATATTGCCATTAGATAGTCCAAAGTTGATGAAGCATTTTAAAGAAGAAGGAGGTAAATACTATGGGAGCTTGGGGAACAGGTAATTTTGAAAATGATGAGGCATGTGATTGGTTGTATGAATTTGGAGAACAGCCGACTAGAGGTTTTTTAGAAAAAACTTTAGATGCGGTCTACGAAGACGAATATTTAGAGTCTAATATCGCCGTAGAAGTTCTTGCAGCAATTGAAACTATTGCTTTGATAATGGGTAATTCTAAAGAAAATCCACCGGGGTTAGAAGACATTGATATTGATTTTGAAACTATAAAAAATAGTTTTGATAAGGCTTTATTTGATAAAGCTATCAAATCCATTAATCGTATTTTAGATAAAAACGACAATGAACTTTATGAGTTATGGGAAGGAGATGAGGATTGGGAAAATGTTGTTTTAGACTTAAGAAAGCGTATTAATGAGCTAATGAACCAAAATTAGTGATACAGGATATTGTTCTTTGAAATAGAATATATACGGAATATATAAACCATTTAAATTTAGGGGCTAATCTACGTTAGCCCCTAAATTTTATTGGCTGCCTTTACCGGCCAAGTCGGTAATTTTCTCTAATAAACGCGCAACTCTATCCAAACTTGAATCATCCCGACTGCGTTTGTCTTCGCTTTGAGCATCGGCTTGATACTGGAAATGCTGCATAGACAGCAAACGGTCGCGGATTTGGGTAAAGGTTTCCTGTACATATTCGGCGGCTTTATCCGGATTGCCCAACCCTGCGGCAGCGTGTTGCGATGCCTCCAATAAACCACTGTATAACTCGACTTGGTGTTTCATGGCGGAAAAATAGCGCACTTCATTAAGTAAGGCTTTTTGATGGCGCAATAGTGTGGTAGCAATCAGAATTAAAGTAATGACGGGGAAAGTGTAAAATAAAATATGCCAGTTATTTTCAGGAAATAAGTTATGCTGCCATAAGTAATATGGAATAAATAACAATAACACTAAAGAGCCAATTAAAATTAATGTTCCCACAAAACCTAATATCAAAGCATATATTTGATTAATTTTAATTTGTGTATCTGTATTTTTCAGTGCTTTTTCTAAAGATTCTTTAGCGTCTTTGATTTTACCACTCAACTCAGTCTTCAATTTAGTAATTTGCATTTTCAAACTGTTCAACTCATTTTCTTGCTGTCGTTTCTGTTCTTCGAACTGTTGTTTCTGTGCTTCGAGCTGTTGTTTCTGTGCTTCGAGCTGTTGTTTCTGCGCTTCGAGCTGCTCAATTTGACTTTCTAACTCCTTAACTTCTTCTGCATCATTGCCTGCTTGTTTCAATTGTTCCTTTAATTGAGTAATTTCTTGTTCTCTCCGAACAATTTCTTGTTCTCTCCGAACAATTTCTTGTTCTCTCCGAACAATTTCTTGTTCTTTTTGTTGAACACCGGTTTCTAAAGTAATTGTATTGCGGTTAGGAATATTAACTCCTATTGTTCCCTTAAGGTTTACCTCCTCAAGGTTTGCTCTCTCAAGGTTTGCTCCCCAAAGGTTTGCTCCCCAAAGGTTTGCTCCCCAAAGGTTTGCTCCCCAAAGGTTTGCTCTTCTAAGGTTTGCCTCCCCAAGGTTTGCCTCCTCAAGGTTTGCTCCCCAAAGGTTTGCCTCCTCAAGGTTTGCTCCCCAAAGGTTTGCCTCCTCAAGGTTTGCTCTCTCAAGGTTTGCTCCCCAAAGGTTTGCTCTTCTAAGGTTTGCTCCCCAAAGGTTTGCCTCCTCAAGGTTTGCTCTCTCAAGGTTTGCTCCCCAAAGGTTTGCTCTTCTAAGGTTTGCCTCCTCAAGGTTTGCCTCCTCAAGGTTTGCCTCCTCAAGGTTTGCTCTCTCAAGGTTTACTGCTATAAGGATAGCTCCTGCAAGATTTACTCCTTCAAGTCTTACTCTCGCAAAGTTTACTTCTATAAGGATAGCTCCTCGAAGATCCGCTCCTCTAAGGTCCACTCCCTCAAAATTTGCCCTTTCACCTTCCTTACCGCCACTTCTCAACCATAATTCATGTTTTTCAAGAATCTGCTTTAATTCTTCTGGTGTTATTTTTCGTTCCATCTCATTCCCTTAAATCTATTCTCTAACCACTCAAAATATTGCCGCTTATTGTATAAAAATCGTTGGCATATCAACAAAATCTTTTCAGACGGCCTCTAATTTCGCAAACTTGGTATCCAACTCTTTTACCCCTTGTTTGCCAAAGTTCACCGTAAGCCGTGCCGATTCGCCTTTATTGACGGCATCAATAATGACACCGGTGCCGAATTTGGCATGACGTACGTTTTGGCCGATACGGAAACCGGCATATTCCTGCGGCAGGCTGTAGTTTTCGACCACGCGGTTTTTCACTTTGGGTGCGTCGGTAAAGCTATTGAAGCGTTGGGCGGCGGATGATAAGCGGTAAACGACGGCTTCGGGGATTTCTTCGACAAAGCGCGAAACAATGCCGAAATGGGTTTGGCCGTGCAGCAGGCGTTGTTGTGCCATGCTGATATACAGGCGTTTGCGGGCGCGGGTGATGGCGACATACATCAGGCGGCGTTCTTCTTCTAGGCCGCCGCGTTCGGCAAGGCTGTATTCGCTGGGGAAAAGCCCTTCTTCCATGCCGCTGAGGAAAACAATATCAAATTCCAGCCCTTTGGCGGCGTGTACGGTCATTAGCTGTATGGCCTGTTCGCCCTGCCCGGCCTGATTTTCACCCGACTCCAGCGCGGCATTACTGAGAAAGGCGAGAATGGGGAACAACGGATTATCGGCGGCGTTTTCGGGCAGAATCTCAAAATTGCTTTCAGAGGGCTTAAAGGCTACGGCGGCATTGACCAGTTCGTCGAGGTTGTCGAGCCTATCTTGATGGTCGCCTTTTTGGTTTTGGTAATAGTCTATCAGGCCGCTGTCGCGGGTAATGCCGACCATCATCTCTTGCAGGGAAACGTTCGGCGCCTGTTCGCGCAGGCTGTCAATCAGGCGGACAAAGGCGGCGACTTTGGCGGCTTTCGCACCCATACCGCAGGCGGCCTGCCATAGGGAAATACCTTGTTCGGCAGCAGCCGCTTGGATGTTTTCAATGGTGCGGGCGCCGATACCGCGCGGGGGCATATTAATCACACGCAAAAGGGCGTTGTCGTCATCGGGGTTGACCGAAAGCCGCAAATAGGCCAGCGCATGTTTGATTTCCTGCCGCTCATAAAAGCGCAAGCCGCCATAGATTTTATAGGGTACGCCGGCATGAAACAGGGCTTGTTCGAGAATGCGCGATTGGGCATTGCTGCGGTAGAGCACGGCCATTTGATCAAGCGGCCAACCTTCTCGGCGTAGGTTTTGCGCTTCTTCAATAATAAAACGGGCTTCGTCGGTATCAACCGAAGCGGCATAAAAGCGGATTTTTTCACCCTCGGCGGCATCGGTGCGTAGGTTTTTACCCAAGCGTTCGGCATTGTTTTCAATCACGGCATTGGCGGCGGTGAGAATATTGCCGTCCGAACGGTAGTTTTGTTCGAGTTTAATGGGTGCTTCGATATCAAATTCACGCATTAAGGCGGTCATATTACCGACATGCGCACCGCGAAAGCGGTAGATGGATTGGTCGTCGTCGCCTACGGCAAATACGGCGGTATGCTCGCCTGCCATCAGCTTGAGCCATGCGTATTGCAGTTTGTTGGTATCTTGAAATTCATCAACCAAAATATGGTTAAAGCGGTTTTGATAGTGTTGGCGCAGGGTTTCGTCGGCCTGCATGATTTCATAGCTGCGCAACATCAATTCGGCAAAATCCACCACGCCTTCGCGTAAACAGACTTTATCGTATTCGGCATAGCATTCGATCATGCGTTGGGTGTGCGGATCGGGTGCCTGCAAAACAGAAGCGCGCAAACCGCTTTCTTTTTGGGCGTTGATAAAGCCTTGCAGCGAACGCGGGGCGATGATTTCTTCGGCAATATTGAGCTGTTTGAGCAGGCGTTTAATCAGGGCGAGCTGGTCGCTGCTGTCGAGAATCTGAAAGGTAGCGGGCAGGCCGGCGTTTTTATGGTGTAGGCGTAAAAAACGGTGGCATAAGCCGTGAAAAGTGCCTAGCCACATGGCTCGAACATTAACCGGCAGCATGGCACTCAGGCGGGTTTGCATTTCTTTGGCGGCTTTATTGGTAAAGGTTACCGCCATAATGCTATGCACACTGGCCTGCCCGCTTTGCAACAACCAGGCGATGCGGGTGGTGAGTACGCGGGTTTTGCCGCTGCCCGCCCCGGCAAGCACCAGCGCAGATTGGGGCGGCCAAGTAACGGCGGAAAGCTGTTCGGCATTCAAGCCTTGTAAAAGGGCGGAGGCAGTCGGGTCGGAAAACATGGTGATAAGGCCGTCTGAAAAAAAGATACGGTATTGTAATGGATAAGGCCGTCTGAAAGGCTATTGACTGCCCGATAAAGCGGAAAAACTTGATTCGGGTAATGTAAAAACGATTTGCCGATATGCGATTCAGACGGCCTTTTAAAAATAATCACCTTAATGATTTTTCTTTATAGTAGCCCGATGGTTATCAAACTCTAATCAATGCATCAACCGATAAAATACTTTATATTACAAACGTTAAGCATGCGCGAAATCATGTAATCACTGCAACACAGCGGGCTTAACGGAGTCTTATGGTTACCACTGGATTACCGTTGGTGTTTAATGATGCTAAAACCACACCACACTATAATGAACCCATAATGACTCTAATAGGAGCTTCGCTATGAAAAAAATATTATTGGCTGTTTTGATTGCCGGTTCAGCGGCAGCAGTGTCAGCACAATCTATGTCTAGCTTTACCGGCACCGGTGTTGAAATTGGTGCAGGTGTGAGCAAAACCGATTTTAAAAACAGCAATCTGGATGAAAAAAATAGAGCGGATTTTGCAATCCGCGGTAGCCACAATGTGGAATTTGGAAACAATTGGATCGGCGGCGGTGAAATTGCATTGAAACCGATACACCGTAAAGTTGGCACAGCCGGCTCAATTAATTTAAAGCAAAAATATGATGTCGGCCTTTCTTATGTGCACGGCTATCGCTTTGCACAAGATTTGATGGCATACGGTAAAGTAGGCTATCACTATGGCAAATTCTCTAGTACGAATAGCGGCGGAAGCCACGGTATGCATGGTGTTGGCTATGGCGTAGGGATGAAATATGCTCTGGCTCCAAATGTGGAGGCTGGCATAGAGTGGGAACAAACACGCTATAAACGCGATGATAATAAAGCAACCAACAATGCCTATATGGCTACTGTCGGCTACCGCTTCTAATTTGTTTACGAGCGTATATTACTGATTTCTTGATTACAACAAACCGACATAAATATAATATTAGATAATATTATAATAATGTCGGTTTTTTTATTTCATTATTTATCTTACTCAATATTCAAGTCTTTCTATCTTATGCTTACCTACTTATCGAAAATAACTTGATTTCACATCCTGCTATCACATCCGTTGTATTCCGATTACAAAAAAGATTACTAATGTTATCTTTTTATTCTTTTGGTTTATAATTATTTTTTGGAATTTTATGCCATATATTTTTATAATTTGAAATTTTTAATAAATTTAAATAAGATTAAAAATAGATAGTTATAATTTATTTCATTAGTCATAATAATTGTCAGGTAATATATTGATTGCCACTACTGTTTTTTATTAATTAATATTGATATAAGTTATTGTTCGGGATAGGATGTGTACTCTAACCTGCCTATAATCAGGCAATTTTGCTGTGCGCTATGCTGTCATAAGCGACTTTCTCGGTTATTTAAAATTGAATGACCTGTTTATAAACAACCGACAGACTGATAAAGATATGCTGAGTGCCATTATTGTTGAAGATGAAGTTCTTGCTGCAGAGCGCCTGAGAGTGCTGCTGGAAGAATGTAATGTCGTACTACTGAAAATTTTTCACCACGCCCAACCGGCTTTGGATTGGTTGAGCGTTCATGAAACCGATATTGTTTTTGCCGATATAGGCCTGCCGGAAATCACCGGCCTAGAGCTGGTCGAACGTATTAAACGCGTCGCCAAAAAACAACCCGACGTTATTTTTACCACGGCATACGAAGAACACGCCTTGCGTGCCTTTGAACTAGCTGCCGCCGATTATCTGCTCAAACCCATTAAGGTATCCCGTTTACAGACGGCCTTAGAGCGTTTAAATGAAAAACATCGCGAAAAAGCCGATGATTTTACCCACTTCAAAGTGTTTAACCGCAACCGTATGGTTGAAATTCCTTGGCAGCAGGTTCGCTATTTGATGGCCGAACACAAAACAGTATTTCTGTTTACCGGCGACGGCCAAAGCTACGAATTGCCCAAAACGCTGGTTTATTGGGAAGAATTGTTGGGCGATAAAATTATCCGTATCCACCGTAATGCGTTGGTGTTCCGCCATACTTTGGACTGCCTGATACGCTTAGACTCCGGCGACGAAGATGACAATAACGCCACATGGGGTGCCCGTGTTTTAGATATTGAAAAACCATTGGCTGTGAGCCGCCGCCAATTGGCTGCTATCCGTAAAATTCTGCGTGAAGGCTGATTTTGCAATTATCTGATAAAGATATAAACAAGGCCGTCTGAATTTTCAGACGGCCTTGTTTATATGGCTTTTTTATTTGGCTAGTTCCTGATCAATGGCTTTATAGAGTTCGCCAAAATCCGGTTCACCGACAAAGGTTTTTAATAATTCACCTTTTTTATTGATAAAGAAAGAAGTCGGAGCGACTTGTACGCCGAAATCTTTGCCTGTTTTGCCGTCGGCGTCATACATGACGGTAAACGGCAGTTTGCGGTCGGCAGCATAATTGCGCACGCTTTCAATCGGGTCGTATGGCAGGGAAATGGCAATCACTTGAAAATCTTTGCCCTCGTAATCGTGGGCGGTTTTAATAATCTTGGGCATCTCGCTCACACAGCCGGGGCAGGACGGATACCAGAAGTTAATTAAGGTAACTTTGCCCTGCAAATTATCATTGTTCACAACTTGGCCGTTTAAATCAGGCAATGAAAAGGCTTGAACCGGTTCGTTTTTTGGCCAAAGCACCAAACCGAGTAAAACGGCGACAACAAGGGCGGCGGCAATAGTCAGCAATTTTTTCATAATGATCTATATTGAGTAAGGAAATGATAAAGTTCGGGCGGTAAATCGGTTGATCTGCCGCTTCCGCTGCTTACAGGCACCAGTGTAATGTCGGCTTCGGCGACGGTTTTTCCGGTATCGCTGCGGCTGATGGTTTGTGTTAACACTACTTCGCGGCGTTCAACCGAGCGGATATGCGTATTAATACGCAATATCTGGTTTTCTTGTGCCGCCCGTTTATAACGGATATCAATACGTGAAACCACCATCATCAAACCTGTCAGATGATTCAACAGATCATGCTGCTCGAAAAAAGCCCAACGCGCTTCTTCAAGGAACTCAAGATAGCGGGCGTTGTTCACATGGCCGTAACCATCGAGATGATAGCTTCTTACGCGGATTTCCGTCATGGTTTAGTTTAAAGTAATCGGTTGGAAAATCTCACGGCCGAGCGGCTCTTGCTCCAAATCGGTCAAGACGGTGGAAAGCTGCACATCAAACCATTCTTGAAAAATGTCGGCATCCAAGTCGGGCCACTGACTTTCGTCTTCACACCAATCGGCCAATTCGGCTGCAAAAATCTGTTCGAAGCGGGTTTCGATTTCGTCCCACACTTCATCAGCCGTTTCACACGGGCGTATCAGATAAGAATTGGCATCGGCCTGTAAATCTTCGAGGGTAATATCCAGCGGGGTTTCAGGCAGGGATTGCAACCAATTCCAAAAAGGCTCCAATGGGATCAGTAAAAACACACTACGGTTCACTTCATACATGGTCATGCTCCGGCGACAGGTAAGGGGAATTATAACAAATATGTGTGAAAATCCATACGGTAGCATTGCTAAAACCAAAGCTCAAGGCCGTCTGAAAAATTTCAGACGGCCTTGATAATACGCACAATCATTCACGATGATAAGGATGGTTGTGCAAGATAGAAACGGCACGGTAAAGCTGTTCGGTAAGCAATACGCGCACCATGCCGTGTGGTAGCGTTAAACTGGATAAACGTATGCTCAAACGTGCCTGTTGTTTGAGGTGATCGGTCATGCCGTCGGCGCCGCCAATCACAAAACAAACATGTTCGCCGTTTTGCTGCCAGTTTTTCAGATAGTCGGCCAATTCGACCGATGTCGGTGCTTTGCCCCGCTCATCCAGCACCACTAAAAACGCGCCCTGCGGTATGGCTTCGAGAATACGCTTTTCTTCCGCCGCCATACCTTGGGCGGCATTCACGCCCGCACCACGCTTTTCAGGTTTGATTTCTTTTAAGGTGTAGTGGATATCACGGCCAAAACGCTTGGCGTATTCGCCAACGGCTTCATCGACCCAACGCGGCATTTTGGTGCCGACGGCTAAAACGGTTATATTCATTTGTGCTATAAAATTCTTAAATACTGGAAAATAGATTATTCAGGCCGTCTGAAAACGGATTCAGACGGCCTGATATCTGAGTTAAAACTTAAAACAATCGTGTTTGCCGTTTAATAATGCGGCGGTATTTCGTCCATCAAACTATAAGGTTCGTCTGCATCACCCGGGCTTTTTTCCTGCATGCGTTGATACAGCAACCTCAATTGGGCTTGTTGTAAATCCAATGTTTGCTGCATCTTCACAATGGTATCGTTCAACGTGGCCAGCAAATCTTCCTGCAAGGCCGTCTGAATTTCCAATTCGGTAACGCGGGCTTCTAAGTCGTCCATATTACAGCACCATCGCGGCAACCCAGCCGGATATCATCAACGGCAGATTGTAATGCAGGAATGTGGGAATCACCGTGTCGCGTATGTGGTCGTGCTGGCCGTCCATATTCAAACCGGAAGTCGGGCCAAGCGTAGAATCGGAAGCGGGGGAACCAGCATCACCCAATGCACCGGCAGTACCGATAATGGCCAAAGTCGCCATCGGTGAAAAACCCATGCTGATACACAAAGGCACATAAATCGACGCAATAATCGGTAAAGTGGAAAACGAGCTGCCGATACCCATAGTTACCAGCAATCCGACCACCAGCATCACCACAGCCGCCATACCTTTATTGCCGGCAAACATATCTGCAGAAGCTTGAACCAACGGTTCGATCTGTCCGGTGGCTTTCATCACTTCGGCAAAGCCCTGCGCGGCAATCATAATAAAGCCGATCATCGCCATCATTTTAACGCCGCTATTGAATACGGAATCGGCCTCTCCCCAACGCACTACTCCTGCCGCCATAAAGACGGCAAAGCCGATCATGGCACCCAGCAATAAAGAATCCGCCCAAAGTTGCACAACAAAAGAAATCACAATCGCCAACAATGCCACCATGCTGCGATAAAGCGACATTTTCGGTTGGCTTGAAGCCTGATGATTGGCTTCGACATCGGCAGTTGTGTTTTGATAGATACGCGGCTTGCGATAGCTGATAAAAATAGCAATCAACAAACCGGTAATCATGCCTAGAGCAGGAATCGTCATCGCTTGAACAACATTAATATTACCGACATCCAAACCTGCATTATCAATATTGGCGACTAAGATTTGTTTCAAAAAGATTTCACCAAACCCTACGGGCAACCACATATAAGTAGTCACCAAACCGAAAGTCATCACACAGGCCAACAGACGGCGGTCGATTTGGATGCGGTTAAATACTAGCAACAGCGGCGGAATAATCAACGGAATAAAGGCAATATGAATGGGAATCAGGTTTTGGCTCATCACGCTCATTGCAAGCAGTGCCAGCAGTAAACCCCATTTGATGGTATTCACACTGCCGGGCACACTATCGCGCACATGGTTATTATCTAAACGGCGGATAACCGCATTGGCCAACATTTGCGGCAGACCGGAATGGGCAATGGCCACCGCAAATGCGCCCAACATTGCATAAGAAAGCGCAATCTGCGCCCCGTTTGCCAAGCCTGTTTGAAACACTTCCATGGTTTTGGGCAAGCCCAATCCACCTGCCAATCCGCCGGCTAACGCACCCAGCAAAAGACTCAGCACCACATGCACCCGCGCCAGCGACAAAATCAGCATCACGGCAACGGCAATCACAACGGCATTCATATTTCTTCCCTTAGTATTCAGAATATAAAAGCCGTTTCATATTATTTCGTTTGAAACGGCATCAAGACAATATTTTTCTAATCCTTCAACCTACCTATGAATCAGAAACACTACCAAGCTCAAAGGCCAAAACAATACAATCTTACCGCGGCGGCAGATATACCGGCTTGCCACCGACCAATAACATACGGTGGGATTTTACATCTGCCTGATTTGATTTACAAATCAAAACAATCGGCAGCTTAAAATTAAAAAACAGCGCCAATATCTTTTTATTGCACTTTTTTAGCAGGCAATACTTCCTTGCCCGCCCCCACAACAACGGTATGAATACCATTCATTTTCACACGGCGCTGCCATGCGGATTTGATATCATCTACCGTTACCGCCTGAACGGCTTTCGGATAAGCTTCAAGATAATTATTCGGTAAATCATAGAAACCGATAAGGTTGAGATAGCCCAAAAGCTTGGCATTGGTATCAAACCTTAATGGAAAGCTGCCGATAATATTGGCTTTGGCTTGTTGTAACTCTTCTTGAGTCGGGCCGTTGGCAATAAAATCAGCCAATACTTTACGCGCGGCTTCCAATGCCGGGGCAGTATTATTTTTTTGAGTTGCCAAACCAATGGTTAGCGGACCGGCTTCGGTAGCTGGGGAAAGACTGCTGTGTGCACCGTAGGTATAGCCGTATTGATCACGTAATACTTTCATCAAACGACTGTCGAATCCACCGCCGCCAAGAATATAGTTGCCAACCACCAAAGCATAATAATCGGGATCATGGCGTTTGATGAGCGGCATACCCATCATAATTTGCGCCTGCTCACCTGCAAAATCAATATTCTTCTGCTCTGCCGGGCGGAAAGGCACTGCGGGAATATTACCTTTAACCACACTCGCTTCAGGCAATCCCTCTAATACCTGTTTCACTAATGCATCCGTTTCTTGACGGTTAATATCCCCGACAACCGACACAATGGCATTATTTTTAGCATAGCGGCTGAGATAAAATGCATGGATATCGTCTAAATGAACACGACGAATACTGTCTACACTGGTTTCGGCAATCCGACCATAAGGATGGCCGCTATAATTCAATCGGGTTAACTCACGCCCTGCAATAAAATTGGAATCGGTTTCCTGCTGTTGCAACCCGGTTATACTTTGTTTGCGGATACGCTCAAAAACAGCACTATCAAAACTAGGCTGCGTTAAAGCTTGATTTACCAAATTAATGGCTGGTTGAAGATTGGCTTTTTCGCTCAAACTGCGGAAAGTGATACCCGCACCTTCTTCACCACTTGAGCTATGGACTTCGGCTGCCAAATCGTTAATCTTATCTTGAAAGGCTTCTTCATTCAGCTCACGGGTACCGCCGGTTAATAAAGCCGCGGTAAACTCGGCAACTTCATTTTTCCCTTCTGGATTAAACGCACTACCCGCGCCTTTAAAACTGATTTGCACATCCACAATCGGATTCTCATGCCGCTCAACCAATAAAACCTGCGTACCTTCCGGCGTATGCCAACGCTGGATATTAACGGCCGCATGAACGGAAAGCGGTAAAAACATGAGGGAAAGAAGTAGTTTGGCGTACATAAAATCAGCTTTCATGGTGATAACAGGCCGTCTGAAATTATTTGCCTTATCAATATCATCAAATAATAACAACCACTTTCTCTGCTTATCTTCAATCAATATTGTATCGGCAAGCGCTTCAGAAACTTTCAGACGGCCTGAAAGAAAAGTTTAAAGTTTTGTGCATTATAACGAAGAAAACGCTTCATGAAAGCAAACATTAAACTGAAAATAATAGGATTGAAAAGGTGGCTTATTGCAAAAGTTTTTGAGTAATCTCTTTTGGCATAATGAAAACTATATAAAAACAAGCTTCAATACCGCCCTTAGTAGTTGATAAATAAACAAAACAGCCGAAACCCTAAATATTAGGTTTCGGCTGTTTGATGATTTATTTTCATCAATTATTGCATGCTTTTTGCTTATTCCAAAATACTGCAACCTGATGTTTAATAAGAAATTAACCTTTGCGTGCCGGCAATTTTTCTTTAATACGGGCAGCTTTACCGGTCAGGCCGCGCAAGTAGTACAGTTTGGCACGGCGCACGTCACCACGGCGTTTCACTTCGATTTTCACAACATTGGGTGAATACAGTTGGAAAGTACGTTCCACACCTTCACCGCTTGAAATTTTGCGTACGATAAAGTTGCTGTTCAAACCACGATTACGGCGGGCAATCACCACACCTTCATAGGCTTGCAAACGGGTACGGTTACCCTCTGTTACACGCACGGATACGACAACGGTATCGCCCGGTGCAAAAGCAGGAACTTCTTTGTTTAAGCGAGCAATTTCTTCTTGCTCTAATTGTTGGATCAAATTCATTGTATTTTCCTAATTATGATTGGCTGTCCTGTTGCTCTTGTTTGATTTCTGCCAAGAGGCGGGACTCCTTTGGGATTAAAATGCGCTTTTCCAGTAAATCCGGTCTGCGCTGTAATGTGCGCCGCAGCGATTCTTTCAACCGCCACGTTGCAATCAGGCCGTGATTACCCGAACGTAATACTTCGGGAACCGTCATGCCCTGAAACTCTACCGGTTTGGTGTAGTGCGGACAGTCTAACAGGCCGTCTGAAAACGAATCCTGCTCGGCCGACCGGTTATCACCCAACACACCAGGTATCAATCTTAATACGGCATCTGTCAGCATCATGGCAGGCAGTTCGCCCCCCGATACCACAAAATCGCCGATACTGATTTCTTCATCAACACTACTGAGCAAAAGCCGCTCGTCTATACCTTCATAACGACCGCAAAGCAAAATCAGATTATCCAATTTTGCCAATTCTTCTGCTTTGGCATGCGTGAGTGGTGCGCCCTGAGGGCTGAGGTACACCACCCGGCTGCTGCCGGAACCGTTTTTTTTTGCTTCTTCGATGGCGGCCTGCAAAGGCGGTGCCATCATAATCATACCCGGCCCGCCACCAAAAGGCCTGTCGTCGATATAGCCGAGTTTGTTATCGGCAAAGCGGCGCGGATTAATGGCTTGAAACTGCCAAAGCCCCTGCTTTAATGCCCTTCCGGTCACACCGTATCCGGTTATGCTGTCAAACATTTCCGGAAACAGGGTAATGGCTTGAATCAACATCAGTAATCCAAGCCCCAGTCGGCAGTGATGGTTTTATTTTCGGTATCTACTTTGCCGATATACTGCGATACGAACGGAATCAGTTTCCGACCATATTCGCCGCTTATCATTAAGACATCATGTGCGCCGGTTTCCATTAGGTTATCCACCTTACCCAACACGATGCCTTCGGTATTCACCACCGTCATTCCCACTAAATCTGCCCAATAATATTCACCTTCTTCGGTCGGGGCAAAATCTTCGCGGTTGATTTCGATGGTATAGCCGCGCAATGCAAATGCTGCTTCGCGGTCGTCTATTCCTACTAGCTTTACCTGCAATTCACCATTGACGACTTTGCCGGTTTCAACCGTAACCGACAAGCGTTGGCCGTCTTTACTCAGCTGCCATTCCGGATAATCCAGCAGGCTGTCGCTGTATTCGGTATTGGCAGCTACTTTCAGCCAACCTTTAACGCCGAATACGCCTTTAATGTAGCCCATGGCTACGTTTTGCCGGTTATCGGTCATAACAGTATGTTCCGACGATAGATGAATTAAGCAGCGGCTTTTTGTGCTTTAACCAATTTGGCAACGGCTTCGCTTACTTGCGCGCCTTGGCCTACCCAGTGGTTCAGGCGGTCTGCATTCAAGCGTACACGTTCTTGTTTTTCGTTAGCAACGGGGTTATAGAAACCTACGCGCTCAATAAAACGGCCGTCGCGGCGGTTGCGTGAATCGGCAACCACGATATTGAAAAACGGACGGTGTTTTGAGCCGCTGCGGGCTAAACGGATAACTACCATGAAAAATTCCTTTTATAAAAGTCGGATGTATAGAAAACCGCTAATTTTAGAATAGATTACAATTTGAGCGCAAGTATTTGTTGTTTTAAATTTTGCTTTATGTTGTTTACCGGCTTTTCTTCGTCTTCAATCAAACTAAAAACAGCTTCGAGTAAATCTTTATCGTGCGGCGACGGCGTTAGGGCAAAACCGAGTTTTTCCGCCAATTTCTGCATGGCTACGTTCTGCTTCAAGATTTCCGCACTCATGACCGAATAGCCCTGCTGTTTGGCCAATCCGACAATCTGTTTCATCAGATAAACAGCCAAACCCTGCCCCTGCGCCGCTTCCGCCACACTGATGCCAAACTCGCACCGTTCCCTATCTTCCGTGCTGCCGAATCGGGCAACACCCAACCAAGTGCCATCTTCAACGGCTTCAGCAACAATGGCCGCTTCGGAAGCATAATCGAGATTGCAGGCTTGGGCGAGCATGGTCGGACTGAGTTCGTTAAGGTGCGTCATATAGCGGGTATAGCGATCCTCTTTCGACAAATGGCGCACAAAATCCTGCTTGGCTTCGGCATCTTCGGGCAATAGCGGCCGGATACGGGCTTTTTGGCCGTTTTTTAATGTAAACGTGTGTGTTAAAGCAACAGGATATGCTGCCAACACTGTTTCGCTATCGTCTGCGTCGTCTGTTTCCGCTATTTCACATTCCGTATGCGTTTTGCCGTCGGGATACACTTCCATCTGTATCGAGCGGATTTCCGGCACCTGCCCGACAACCGCATTTAAACTGTATAGCCATTGGTAAACCGTTTTATGATGGCGTTTTAACTCAACCTTATCAATCAGCTGTTCGGCATCAAGTGTTGTAAACGGCGGCAGAACGGCCATAGTTTTACCAGCCGAACAGGCAAACACAACCGCGCCATAATACGGATGCCGTCTGAAAATCAATCGGGCGCACAATGGTTGTACCTCGTTATGGTTTTCAGGCAGATACAATGTTTTCAGCAGTTGCGGCAAATCCTCTGCCGCTTGCTTTATCTCTTTAACAGACGGGCTTTCCACATCAGACGGCCACGGCTTCGCCACATGCTGCCGAAGCTGTTTCAATGCTTTGTATTTTTTTTGGAAACCAAATGCCGACAATGCCTGATCAGTGTCTTTAAACTGCATCAGGCCGTCTGAAAGCGGACTGCTAACCAGCAACGGCTTATCAGATTGTTTTTGTATATCCGCCAATAAGCGGATAATGTCGGCGGCTTTATCGGCAGCGGGGGAAACCACTGTCAATAACGCTTCGGTTTGATGATGATGCAGGCTGTTTTCCACACATTCGCGGAAACGCAGGGGCGACGGATTGCTGCCGATATAACCTTCGGTATTTTCGGGCGGTCTTTGTGTTTCATCGGGCAGCTGCAAAGCAATATCTAATTCGTCGGCCTGCGTTTTCAGACGGCCGCAAGGAATATTGGCCACGACTTTCAATGTATCGGCAGCTTGTTTTTTCGCGGCGGCCACATGCACGGCGGCTAAAAATTCTTCGCGGGAAAATGCTACCACACAGCCGCTATAACGCGACAATGCCTGCAATACCGCCCGCTCTTCCGCATCGGCATAACCGCTAACCGAAAGAATCACCGGTTTACGGCGTGCCACCTTGCGCACGACACTAAACAGACGGCGTAAATTTTCATTCGGATTGTATTCCGCCACGATTAAACTTGTGCCCGCATCCCTGCCCAACATTTCGATAATATCGGCCGAAACGGTTGGGCTTAGGGCATATTTCAAACCCACATGGCAAGAAACACCCAACCCCGCCTGCCGTAAACATGCCAGCATATCTACGCTTTCGGCGGCATGTCCGCTAATCAGCCCCACTGTGCCGACCGGCATATCCGGATAAACCCCTGCGTTCAGGCGTATAGCAGGAATCTGAACCGAAGCAGCATGGCAAACCACAATCCGTATATCGGTTTTCCTATTCTTTTTCAATACCGCTTGTGCCTGTTTATATTCTTCGTCGGAAAGGCTGTCCCAATCTTGGGCAAAAACCACATAGCCTATATTTTGTTTGATACACGACCGCAACACGCTCTCATAGCTTTCCGGCCGAGTCAGCACCAAAACCGCATCGGCAGCTTCCGGCACGCGGCCGACATTGCTATACGCTTTCATGCCGCCCACGGTTTTGTGCCGCAGGTTAACCAGTGTGATTTTGCCGGTAAACGGGGCGGCCAGCAGATGAGTAAGCACCCGCTCGCCGACACTATTGGGGCGTTCGCTGGCACCGACCACAATCACATGATGAAAAGGCGGCAGGGGCTGTGGCTGCTGATACTGATGGTTCATAGCAAAATTCCTTCCGTTAACGGATCGGCTTTATTATTATAAAAGCATAAAAACAAGCTTTGAGAAATAGTAACATAGAATCCCGCCTGCCCGAATGCCGATAGCAAGGCTATCCATACGACAGAATAAACAATACCGACAAACAGCATACTGTCCGAGCAATTGAAAAACAGACTGGAGGCCGGGTCTATATTCTCTATCTATTGGATTCAGGCCGTCTGAAAAGTTTCAGACGGCCTGAATGTTTTGTTATCCAAATACCGGCAACTACCGTGCCTTTAAAACATGCTGCAATTTTTTCAACGCCTGCCATGCCTGCCGTTTCAATTGCGGCTGCCTCAACAACCGCGCCGGATGCGGTACGACAAAATAAGGTGTATTACCGCATAACTGCGCAATTGTTTCCGCATAATCAGACTGTTCGAATACCTGTCCCAGAAACAACACCGCGCCAGCTTGAGATGCGGCCAGTTCGGCCGATATCTGCGGCAATGCGGCAGCGGCTTGTTCCGGTGTCGGCTGCGGCATAAAAACCGTGGTTTCCTTTATCCATGTGGTTTTATGCACATCATCGGGCTTCAAACCGACCGCCGCCAACATATTATCCAGCAACACGCCGACACTACCGCTAAACAATACGCCGGCGGTACGGTCTTCGGGTGCCGGGCAAATGCTGACTACCATCACCTCGGCCGACACAATATCTGTCGTATCGAAAACAGGGGCGGCAGGAGCAGTTTCCGCCACCCTATCCGTTGCTTTCACTGCCATTTTTTCAGACGGCCTTGGCTGTTCTGCTATCGGTTGCGGTGTTTGTTCCGCATGTTGTTTATTCAGGCCGTCTGAAACCGTTTCCTTTTGATGGACGGCAGCAATGGCAGCCAGGCGTGCAGGCGCTTTGGCCGTAGCGGCCATATGCGGTTCGGCCGCTACCGTTGCCACCTTGCCGCCGCTATCCGGCCGCACTTCGGCGCTATGGTCGGCAGGCAGCACTTTCGCGCCCTGCTTCAACCACATCGGCCCCAGCCCTAAGGCTTCGTGCAAATGCAGATAACGGCTGCTTAACATGATTTCTCCATCAAAACCGCATCTTCCCGACCACCATCGGGCAATGCATAATAATTTTTGCGACGGCCGCACTCGGTAAACCCGAATTTGCCATAAAGCACTTTTGCCGCTTCGTTAGTGGCACGAACTTCTAAAAACAACCGTGTTACCTGTTGCTCCGAGGCCGTCTGAAACCAATCCTGCATCAATTGCGAAGCGGCACCGCTACGGCGGCGGTTAGGATGAACCGCAATCAAATGCAGTTCCGATTCATCGCATACGGTTTGCCATACCGCAAAACCGATAAGGCTATGCTCGTCTGCCAATACCTTAACCGTATCGACACGACTGTTCAAGGCCGTCTGAAACTGTACGGCCGACCACGGCGAAGGATTGCATAATGCATCCAACGCTGCCAATGCGGCTATATCCCGTTCTTCCGCCAGCCTGATAATCACGGCCGCCCGCCTTTGCGCTCGGCTTGTTCTTTTGCCGTTAACGCGATTTTATTGCGAACATACAATAGCTCGGCATGCGCCGCATCTGTCGCCGGATAGCGCCCCGAAGATGCCAATTGCAAATAATCGGCTGCCGTCGGCATATCGGCACGCCCGGCAAACGGCGGTTTATCATCCAAGGCAAACGCATTGCCGACACCTTGCGGCATGCTTTCTGCTGCCGGTACTTCGATTTCCGCTGCTTTGCCTACCAGATAATCGCTTAAACGTTGTTGCCGTTCCGTATCGAACCAAGCATAAAAGACTTCGCCCATGCGCGCATCGGTTGCCGCCAATACGCATGGTGCCGTTATCTGATAAGCCACCGCATCCAAACACGGTACGCCCACCAAGGGAATATCAAACGGGGTAGCCAAGCCCTGCGCCACACCGGTACCGATACGCAAGCCGGTAAACGCACCCGGCCCTTGTGCATAAACTACTACACCCAAATCGGCGGCGGTCATGCCGGCTTCCGCCAACATAGCGCCGATATGCGGCAAAATCAGTTCGGATTGTTTATTACCTACTTCTTCGTGCCGGATAATCGTTTTGCCGTCCACACGCAACGCCAGCGACAAAAATGATGTGCTGGTATCAATGGCCAAAACAGGGCGCGAGAAATCGGTTTGTATCATAAGGGAACCTGCAATTTTTCAGACGGCTTTATAACGGTAACGGCTTATTCCAAACCGCTTTCTTTAAATAGTATGGCGGACAATCATGCCCGCCGCTATGAAACACTAACAACCATGGCGATATTTGAGACCGCCGTTTTCAGACGGCCTCAAACGGTACTATACACCCTGCTTCAGACTGGCTTCGATAAAGCCGTCCAAATCACCGTCCATTACGGCTTTGATATTGCCGACTTCATAAGAAGTTCTCAAATCTTTAATGCGCGATTGGTCGAATACATACGAACGAATCTGATGCCCCCAACCCACATCGGATTTACTGTCTTCCAACGATTGTTTTTCTTCGTTGCGGCGGCGCATTTCCAATTCAAACAGCTTGGCTTTCAGCATATTCATGGCTTCTTCGCGGTTGCGGTGTTGCGAGCGGTCGTTTTGACATTGCACCACAATGCCGGTGGGGTTGTGGGTAATCCGCACAGCCGAATCGGTTTTATTGATGTGCTGCCCGCCCGCACCCGAAGCACGGTAGGTATCAACACGCAAATCGGCAGGGTTGATTTCCACTTCGAAGCTGTCGTCCACTTCGGGATAAACGAAAACGGAACAGAAAGAAGTGTGGCGTTTATTGTTGGAATCAAACGGGGAATAGCGCACCAAACGGTGGATACCGGTTTCCGTACGCAACAGGCCGTAAGCATATTCGCCTTCCACTTTAATGGTGGCACGGTTAATACCGGCAATGTCGCCTTCGTCTTCTTCCAATACTTCCACTTTAAAGCCTTTGCGCTCGGCATAGCGCAAATACATGCGGTAGAGCATGCCGGCCCAGTCTTCCGCTTCGGTACCGCCCGCGCCGGCGGTAATGTCGATAAAACAGTTGTTCACGTCGGCCGGCTGGTTAAACATCCGTTTGAATTCCAAATCGGCCATCATTTTTTCAAGCTCGCCGACATCCTCTTGTACAGCGGCAAACCCGCTCTCATCTTCTTCTTCGACAACCATTTCAAGCAATTCGCGATTGTCGTCGATACCGGCGGCAATTTTATCAAGCGTTAAGACGATGCCTTCCAATACTTTACGCTCTTTACCGATTTCTTGGGCTTTTTTAGGATCGTTCCAAAGATCGGGGTCTTCCGACAGGCCGACCACTTCTTCAAGGCGGTCTTTTTTGCCGTCGTAGTCAAGATAGCTGCGGATATCTTTGCTGCGTTCGGAAAGGTCGTTCAGCATAGCGTTCAACTGGTTGACGATTTCGGCTTCAATCATGGCGGTTCTCTTTATTATTCCTGAATTCAAGAGGCGTATTGTACTGAATTTTACAATGGCTTGCTATGTAGGATAGGCCGTCTGAAAAGTTTCAGACAGCCTTTTTAGCCCGCTTGTTTTAAGGAAAGATTGTTCCGATATAAACAAAAGCATATACTCAAACATGCTGTACATTCCAATATACGGGGCAATACCATGTGGGACACCATTCTCCACTATATCCAAAACGGGCCGGTCAAACTGGAAATCATTGAATCTATTCTGATGATTGCCGGTATTTTGCTGTTGCGCACTATTTTGCTTCAGGCACATTTCCGCAGCCATCCCACCATGCCGATTGAAGAAAAACGCCGTTGGGCGGTGATGGGGCGCAATGTTACCCTGATTTTGGTGATATTCGGTTTAACGATTATTTGGGCGGCACAAATCCATACTTTAGCCTTATCGATGTTTGCCGTGGCCGCTGCCGTTGTGTTGGCTACAAAAGAACTGATTATGTGTTTGTCGGGCAGTGTTTTACGGGCGACAACCAAGCAATACTCGGTAGGCGATTATATTGAAGTCAACGGCCTGCGCGGGCGTGTGGTCGATATCAACCTGTTTAATACGTTAATGATGCAAATCGGCCCCAATACGCAAGTCGGTCAATTAAGCGGTAAAGCCGTATCGTTTCCCAACAGTCTGCTGCTTTCGCATTCCGTACAACGCGATAATGTGATGGGATCGTATATTATTCATACATTTGATATTCCGGTGCCAATCCATCTGGATTCCGATCAAATCGTGCCGCCGCTACAACAACTCTTGGAAAAACGCTGTGCACCTTTTGTTCCGGCTATTGAAAAACACTTAGAGGCCGTTCAAACCCAAAAACTGTTTATTACACCGGCCGCCCAACCTCGGATTACCCGTGTTCCCCACGATGATAAAGTGTATAACATTGTGGTACGCTTCGCCTCGCCGCTCCAGCTCAGATTGGACATCCAACAAACCGTATTAGACGAATATATCCGCATACAATATCGTTTATTGAATCCGTCTGCTTAACCATACCATGCAATAAAGCCGCATTAAATGCGGCTTTTGTTATTCATATCTCAATAGAATTGGGTATTAAGCTTGTTTAGCCGCCCACTCTGTCGGTGTGGCAGCAACGGTAATCGATAAAGCATGCAGTTCGTTGCTGGCCAATTTGTCGGCCAAGCCGTCTTTAATCAAACGGTGGCGCGCCAAACGTGCTTTTCCTTCAAAACCGGAAGAAACAATCTGAGCGAAAAAATGGTGGCCGTCTCCCTCTACTTCAACGTATTCGCAAGGGGTAACGGCTTCAATCATATCTTTAACTTGTTCGGGTGTGAGCATGGTGGTTCCTTTTTAATCATCATTTTTCAGACGGCCTCTTATCTGATAAAGGCCGTCTGAAACTACGCTGTATTATATAGGATTCCGTCTGTCAGTGGCAGCTGAACAGTTAGGCATTATTCGGTATAATCCGCCGTAATTATTTTCAGACGGCCTCTTTATTACTTAAGGCCGTCTGAATCCCACTTACAACGAGAATGCTTATGATTCGTTTCGAACAAGTTTCTAAAATTTATCCCGGTGGTTTTCAAGCCCTGAAAAATATCAGCTTTAATATCCGCAAGGGTGAAATGATTTTTGTGGCCGGCCATTCCGGTGCGGGAAAATCAACCGTGCTCAAGCTGATTTCCGGTATCACCAAACCGACAAAGGGCAAGGTTTGGATCAATAATCAGGATATCGGCAACCTAAGCGACAACCAAATCGGCTTTTTGCGCCAACATATCGGCATCGTCTTCCAAGACCATAAAATCCTATTTGACCGCAATGTGTTGCAAAACGTATTACTGCCGCTGCGCATTATCGGCTACGACCTCAAACAAGCCGAAAAACGGGCACGGATTGCCATTGAAAAAGTAGGCTTGGGCGGGCGCGAGCTTTCCGACCCGATAACACTTTCCGGCGGCGAACAACAACGTTTGTGTATTGCCCGCGCCGTTGTGCACCAACCCAGCCTGCTGATTGCCGACGAGCCTTCCGCCAACCTAGACCGCGCCTATGCCTTGGATATTATGGAACTCTTCAAAACCTTTCACGAAGTAGGTACCACCGTTATTGTAGCCGCACACGATGAAACCCTGATGGCAGACTACGGCCACCGTATTTTACGTTTGCAGGAAGGCAGGTTTACTTCATGAATCCTTATTTGTCGCTCCACATCGATGCCGCCGTGAATGCTGCCCGACAGCTACTCAAGCAGCCCGTCGGTACCATCCTGATTTTGCTAATGCTGGCCGTAGCCATGACACTGCCGCTCACATTGTATCTCGGCGTAAACAGTGCCCAAGCTGTTTTGGGCAAACTGAACGAGTCGCCGCAAATCACGCTTTATATGGAACTCAATGCCGCCCAAGCTGATAATGAAACGGTTAAATCCCTATTGGCCAAAGATACCCGTATCAGCGAGAGTACATTTATTGGCAAACAGGAAGGTTTGGAAGAATTGCAAACCAGTTTGGGCGGGCAAGACTTGGTTTCCATGCTAGATGAAAATCCGTTGCCCGATGTGTTTATCGTGACACCCGACCCGGCCACACCGCCCGAAGTAATGCAGGCATTGCAACAAGACTTGGCCAAACTGCCGATGGTGGAATCTGCCAAACTGGATACGGAATGGATGCAAACGCTTTATCAAATCAATGATTTTGTCCATAAAATCTTTTGGTTTCTAGCCATTACCCTCAGTGTTGCTTTTGTTTTGGTAGCGCACAATACTATCCGCTTGCAAATTTTAAGCCGCAAAGAAGAAATTGAAATCACCAAGCTACTTGGCGCCCCCGCCTCGTTTATCCGCCGCCCCTTTCTCTATCAGGCAACATGGCAGGGCATATTGTCGGCCGCATTGAGCCTGATTTTATGTGCATGGCTGGTAAACCTTTCACAGCCACTGGTCAATCAAATCTTCAAACCTTACGGCCTGAATATTGTTTGGCGCTATTTTCATATTTGGGAAGTATTGCTGATTATGGCTGCCGTATCCGCATTAGGCATTGCCGGTGCATGGCTGGCGACACAACAGCATTTACTGGGATTTAAAGCAAGAAAATAAAGCTAGCTTAAGTTCATCTATATAAATGGCCGTCTGAAAATTTATTCAGACGGCCATTTGATTTATTTGAAAAATAAAATATCAGCTGTCGACCTATTTAGGCATCTCTCACACTTTAATATCTCACTGCCACTTACATCGGTTAAACAATAGAAAAAGGTACGATATTCATATCGTACCTTTTACAAACGCTACCGACAAAATTATTTATTTTTTTGTGCGCGGATATAATCCAAAGTTTTCAGCTGTGCGATTGCCGCCGCCAATGCCGCATGGGCTTTAGCCAATGATTCATCGTCTTTAGCTTGAGAAATATGTGCTTCGGCAGCTTTTTTAGCCTCCTCAGCTCTGGCTAGATCCATTTCATCACTGCGCACGGCCACGTCGGCCAATACCATCAGTTTATCGGGTTGAACTTCCAATACCCCGCCTGAAATGGCAACCAATATTTCCTCAGACTCTCCCGGTACGGTTAAACGCAATACACCGGGACGCACCAAACTCATAATCGGCTCATGTCGCGGATAAATACCAAGCTCGCCATTCAAGGTCGGCACAACAACAAAACTTGCCTCACCCGAATAGATATTCTGCTCATTACTTACCACTTCAACTTGCATGATATTCATGCCGGCCTCCTTAGTTTATGGTTTTTGCTTTCTCTACAGCTTCTTCAATACCACCAACCATATAGAAAGCTTGTTCCGGCAGATGATCGTATTCGCCGCTCAAAATAGCTTTAAAGCCGGCAATGGTATCGCGTAAAGAAACATATTTACCCGGAGAACCGGTAAATACTTCGGCCACATGGAACGGTTGAGACAAGAAGCGTTGGATCTTACGGGCACGCATCACTGTCAATTTATCTTCGTCAGACAATTCATCCATACCCAAAATGGCAATAATATCACGCAGTTCTTTATATTTTTGCAAAGTAGACTGAACACCGCGCGCAACATCATAGTGCTCTTGACCCAATACCATCGGATCCAATTGACGTGAAGTCGAATCCAACGGGTCTACTGCTGGATAAATACCTAAAGAAGCAATATCACGGCTCAGAACGACGGTTGCATCTAAGTGAGCAAATGTTGTTGCAGGTGACGGGTCAGTCAAGTCATCGGCAGGTACGTATACGGCTTGGATAGAAGTAATAGAACCGGTTTGCGTAGAAGTAATACGCTCTTGCAAACGACCCATCTCTTCAGCCAACGTCGGCTGATAACCCACCGCAGAAGGCATACGGCCTAACAATGCGGATACTTCAGTACCGGCAAGCGTATAACGGTAAATATTATCTACGAAGAATAAAACGTCACGACCTTTGCCGTTTTCGTCTTTTTCATCACGGAAATACTCAGCCATAGTCAAGCCTGTTAAGGCCACACGCAAACGGTTACCGGGTGGTTCGTTCATTTGACCATAAACCATGGCCACCTTATCCAATACATTGGAATCTTTCATCTCGTGGTAGAAGTCGTTACCTTCACGGGTACGTTCACCTACGCCGGCAAATACGGACAAACCACTATGTGCTTTGGCGATGTTATTGATCAATTCCATCATATTAACGGTTTTACCTACACCGGCACCACCGAACAAACCTACTTTACCGCCTTTCGCAAACGGGCACAGTAAGTCGATCACTTTAATACCTGTTTCCAAAAGCTCGGTAGCACTTGATAATTCATCAAATTTCGGAGCTTCTTGGTGGATGGCACGTTTTACATCTGAAGCAACCGGACCGGCTTCGTCAACCGGATTACCGAGTACATCCATAATACGGCCTAATGTTGCCTTACCCACCGGCACGGAAATCGGGGAACCGGTATTGCTTACCATCATTCCACGTTTCAGTCCGTCGGAACTACCCATTGCAATGGTACGGACAACACCATCACCTAGAAGTTGTTGTACTTCTAAAGTGAGATCGGTATCAACCAATTTTAAAGCATCATACACGTGCGGAATGCTGTCTCGTGAAAACTCAACATCAACTACGGCACCGATGATTTGTACGATTTTGCCTTGGCTCATTATCGTATCCTATTTTAATGCACGGTCGCGGCAACCTTATACGGCAGCTGCTCCGGCAACGATTTCTGACAATTCTGTGGTAATTGCAGCTTGGCGTGATTTGTTATATACCAAACGCAACTCTTTAATAGCATTTCCTGCATTATCGGTTGCAGCTTTCATTGCAACCATACGTGCGGCCTGCTCTGAAGCCATATTGTCACTCAATGCCTGATAAACCACAGACTCTAAATAGCGGCGGACCAAATATTCCAAAACAGCCACCGGAGTCGGTTCATAACGATAATCCCAACTATAATTGCTGTCTATATCAACACTTTCAATTGTGTTTTGGCCGATAGGCAGTAAGATTTCGTTACGAGGTTCTTGGCGCATCGTATTCACAAATCCCGAATACACCAAGTGAATGGTATCTAATTGCTTTTTCTCATAACGCTGAAAAATCTCAGTTAAAGCACCGAGCATTTTTTCCATATTAGGGGTATCGCCCAGATTGGTCACGCTGGCAATCACATTCAAGCCGATACGCTGACAAGCTGCCAATCCCTTACTACCCAAACAAACAACATCAACCTCAATGCCTTGTTCTTGATATTCTTGAACTTGTGCTAAGAATTTTTTTAAAACATTAGCATTTAAGCCACCACACAAACCTTTATCGGTTGTGATTAAAACAAACCCGGCACGCTGCACACTACGATGCGGCTCTAACAGCTTAATACCGTGATCGGATTGGGTTTGTGCCAAATGGCTCATTACCATACGTACTTTTTCAGCATACGGACGCGCCAAGCGCATCCGCTCTTGAGTCTTCCGCATTTTGGAGGTCGACACCATTTGCATCGCTTTAGTGATCTTTTGAGTATTTTGAACACTGCGGATTTTGGTGAGAATCTCTTTCCCTACTGCCATTTCAGACTCCTTTCATCTCTAACGACTTACTGATAGTTGTAAGAAGATTTAAAGGATTTCATTGCCTGAACCAACACTTGCTCATTTTCATCAGACATAGCGCCTGAAGCATTGATGGCATCTAAAACGGCAGGATGCTGAGTGCGTACGAAGCTTAAGAATTCAGCTTCGAATGCCAATGCTTTGGGAACCGGAACGTCTTCATACGAACCATTATTGATTGCCCACAATGTCAATGCCATTTCAGCAGTATTCAGGGTACTGAATTGTTTCTGCTTCATGAGTTCGGTAACCACCTCACCATGTTGCAATTGTTTGCGTGTTGCTTCATCCAAATCTGATGCGAACTGAGAGAACGCAGCCAATTCACGATATTGCGCCAGCGCCAAACGAATACCACCACCTAATTTCTTAATAACTTTAGTTTGTGCTGCACCACCAACGCGCGATACGGAAATACCGGCATTGATTGCAGGACGGATACCAGAGTTAAATAAGTCTGTTTCCAAGAAAATTTGGCCGTCGGTAATAGAAATAACGTTGGTCGGTACGAATGCAGACACGTCACCAGCTTGTGTTTCAATAATCGGCAACGCAGTCAATGAACCGGTTTTACCTTTTACTTCGCCATTGGTGAGTTTTTCAACTTCATCGGCATTAATACGCGCAGCACGTTCCAATAAACGGCTGTGTAGATAGAAAACGTCGCCCGGATAAGCTTCACGACCGGGAGGGCGGCGGAGCAATAGGGAAATTTGACGATAAGCAACCGCTTGTTTAGATAAATCGTCATATACAATTAAGGCATCTTCGCCACGATCTCGGAAGAATTCGCCCATAGTACAACCGGCATAAGGTGCGATAAATTGCAACGCAGCGGCTTCAGATGCCGTTGCAGCAACAACAATGGTATGTTTCATTGCACCATGCTCTTCCAATTTACGAACCACGTTGGCAATTGAAGAAGCTTTTTGGCCTACGGCAACATAAATACAAACAACACCGGTATCTTTTTGATTAACAATCGCATCCAAAGCAACGGCTGTTTTACCGGTTTGGCGGTCACCAATAATCAACTCACGCTGACCACGACCAATCGGTACCATAGAGTCAATAGATTTCACACCGGTTTGCATCGGTTGATCCACTGATTGACGGGCAATAACGCCTGGAGCGATTTTTTCAATCGGTGCAGTCAATGTGGTATTGATAGGGCCTTTACCATCGATAGGCTGTCCCAACGCATTAACCACGCGACCGACAAGCTCACGACCAATGGGTACTTCCAAAATCCGGCCGGTACATTTAACTTCGTCGCCTTCTTTAATATGCTCATATTCACCCAACACTACGGCACCTACGGAATCACGTTCCAGGTTCATTGCCAAACCGAAAGTGTTGCCGGGGAACTCAAGCATTTCACCTTGCATAACATCTGATAAGCCATGAACACGTACAATACCGTCTGTTACGGAAATCACAGTACCACGGGTACGAATTTCTGTATTTACAGACAAATTGTCAATTTTGGCTTTAATCAAGTCGCTAATTTCAGCAGGATTAAGCTGCATGAAAACTCTCCTAATTTGTCATAGCCGTAAACAAAGCATTTAATTTACCTTGTAACGACAAGTCCAATACTTGGTCACCTATTTCTACTTTTACACCACCGATGAGATCCGGATCTACTTCGGTTACGGTTTCTAAGTTGGTACCGAAACGTTTTTGTAATTCTGCGGTTAACTCATTCAGCTGTTCATCATTTAAGGCATATGCGCTGTAAATAACGGCACGCTTAGTATGGTTAAGTGCCAAGGTTAAGTCTTGAAATTGTGCATATACTTCCGGGAGAATCTGTAAGCGCTTTTGTTCGGCAAGCACCGATACAAAATTTTTCAAGTTCGAATCGCTTAAATCTACCAGCCCAACCAACATATCTGCTTTTTCTGAAGCATCTTTTTCCGGTTGTTCGATAAATGCGGCAATTTTTTCTTGCTGCACTACAGATGCCAGTTGTTCCAGTCCGCCCAACCAAGACTCTATTTGGTTTTTTTCTTGCGCCAAACCGAACAATGCTTTTGCATAGGGTCTGGCAATCGTTGCGAACTCAGCCATAAGTTACAGCTCCTGTTTTAAGGCGCTAAGCATTTGCGCATGCTTCTCAGCATTAACCTCGCTACGCAAAATAGATTCGGCACCTTTGACAGCCAATACGGCAACTTGCTCACGTAAAGCTTCACGGGCACGGTTAGTTTCCTGCTCCACATCGGCTTTTGCCTGTGCTGTAATACGGGCAGCTTCGGTTGAAGCTTGTGTTTTTGCTTCTTCTACTATTTTAGCTGCACGTTTTTCGGCGTTGGCGACCATTTCGGCAACCTGATTACGCCCATCGGCCAAGAGTTCTGCAACTTTCTTTTCCGCCTGTTCAAAATCACTTTTTCCGCGTTCGGCAGCAGCCAAACCTTCTGCAATTTTGTCGGCACGCTCGTCCAATGCTTTCGCGATAGGCGGCCATACGAATCTCATCGTGAACCACACCAAGCCGAAAAAGACAAGGATCTGCGCAAATAAGGTTGCATTAATATTCACTTTACTTAACCTTCGTAATTAGGGTTAATCAAACAAACGGCGTTTCGTCATTATAATTGAAACACTTACCGTTTGGATTAGCCTGCAAACGGGTTAACGAACGCAAACAACAGAGCAATAGCCACACCAATCAAGAATGCGGCATCAATCAAACCGGCAATCAAGAATAGTTTGGTTTGCAGAGGGCCAATCAATTCAGGCTGACGAGCAGAAGATTCCAGATATTTAGAACCCACCATTGCGATACCGATAGAGGCACCCAATGCGCCTAAAGCAACGATCAAACCACATGCAATAGCAATCAAACCCATTTTAAACTCCTTAATGAAAAACAAAGGTTAAACTACGTTGAAAAAATATAAAATACTCAATACATCAAAAAAACAACTACAAAATCAGTGTGCATCGTGAGCTTGACCTATATATACAAACGCCAATGCCATAAAAATAAATGCCTGAAGGGTAATCACCAAAATATGGAAAATTGCCCACACCATACCGGCAAGGATATGGAATACGAACATAATCGGATCCATAATGCCGACACTACCGGAAGCCGCCCAAGCACCACCTAAGAGTGCAATCAACAGGAATACCAGCTCGCCGGCATACATATTGCCAAACAACCGCATACCATGTGATACGGTTTTAGATAAAAATTCCACAATATTCAAAACAAAGTTTGCCGGAGCCAATGCCGGGCCGAAAGGGGCGGTAAACATTTCATGCATCCAACCGCCAAATCCTTTGATTTTGATATTGTAAAAAATACAAATCAGTAGAACGCCAACAGCCAAAGCCAATGTGGTATTCAAATCAGCAGTAGGTACAACACGCAATAATGCATGATGCTCTCCTGTCGCACCCTGCCACGCCCAAGGTAATAAATCTACCGGCAACATATCCATGGCGTTCATTAGGAAAATCCAAACGAATAATGTCAGACCTAATGGGGCAATAACTTTACGCGACTGCTCGTTGTGGATAATGCTTTTACACATATCATCAACAAACTCAAACAGTATCTCTACTGCCGCTTGAAAACGTCCGGGCACGCCTGCGGTTGCTTTTTTAGCGCCAAGCCATAGAAAAAAACTACCGATCACACCAAGCAATACTGCAAAAAATATGGCATCGATGTTGATAAATGAAAAATCGGCTATATTTTTAAGGCCCTGTCCCTGTGTTATATCCTGCAAACTCGTCAAGCTTTGTAAATGGTGCTTGATGTAGTCGGCAGCGCTCATTGATTCACTTGCCATAGTCTCGAACTCTCAACAATGCTAAAAAAACCAGATGGCTGACGGTAACCAGCCCTAAGATATAGGGTAGAAATTTCAATGTTTCATGCCAAATAGCAAAAACCAACAACATGAACACCAAAGCCAGCATTACTTTTAAACCCTCTCCCAACAGAAAAATCTTTCCCGCCAAATGCGGATAAGGCTTGAAAAGTTTTAAAAGTAAAACTGCTGCCGCCGAGGGCAATAGGTAACTTAAACCGCCGGCGATTGCCGACCAAAAACCGCCTATTCCGCTGACTGCGGCACACAATACGGCGGTGACTGCCAATGCGGCCAATTGCATATATAAAATCTTATTCATACAAAATGACCCTGAGGCATATTAAGCGGGGCTACTATAATCAAGATGTGTTTAAGCGTCAAGACAATTATTAACCTTTGTGACCGATATTTTAATTTTGATTTTCGTTTATTTTACTTAAACTTATTAGCCTACACCCTCAAGTAGACTACATGATACTACATTCTATTAAATATGAGACAGAAGTTTTTATAAAATATATGGATAATCTACTTTTTAACTTCTGGTTATTCCATATATGAATTTTTACACTCGATTCTGTAGATACCAATACAAATAGAGCCGTCTGAAAGAATATTGGGCGACTCTATTTATACTCAAAATATTAGAAATAGTTTCCTTTTTTGATATTAAAATAAGATAAAAGTATTATTTTACTCATCATATTCCACACCCAATTTTTGCAGAAGATTATCCAATGTTTCCGGTGTGTCAAAATACAATACGATCTTACCTTTTTTCTGATTGCTACTTTTCACCTCGGCATTCACACCCAGTTTTTCGGTAATCGCTTCATTTAAACGGCGGATATCAGGATTGATTCTCTTACCTGTAGCGGCAACGGTTTTCTTACCCTGCTGCACCAATTGACTGCGTCGTTCGACTTCTCTGACAGACCAACCGTTTTTAACCGCTTTTTGCGCCAACAGTAATTGCTCGACGACAGGTAGCGTCAACAGCGCACGGGCATGACCCATTTCAAGACGACGCTGATAAAGCATATCTTGAACAGGCTCGGGCAATGCCAATAAGCGCAGGCTATTCGAAATAGCACTACGGCTTTTGCCTACGGCTTTAGCAATAGTTTCGTGTGTTAGGCTGAATTCATCAGCCAAACGTTTTAAACCGCGTGCTTCTTCGATAGGGTTGAGATTTTCCCTTTGCAGGTTTTCAATCAAACCCATGGCCAATGCCGTTTCATCGCTAATGCTTTTAATCACCACGGGAATTTCCGTTAACCCTGCCAATTGGCTAGCACGCCAACGACGTTCACCAGCAATCAATTCGTATTGCGACAGCCCTCTCTCTCTGACAATCACCGGCTGAATCACGCCTTGGGCTTTAATCGACTCTGCCAATTCATGTAAGGCTTCATCATCCATTTGAACACGCGGCTGATAGCGGCCGGGCTGAATATCGGATACTGCCACCGTCGTCAGACGGTCGCTGCCGCCATCATCAATATTATTAGAAATAAGGGAATCTAATCCGCGGCCCAAGCCGCCTTTAGGTTTTGCCATAGTTGAAGTTATCCTTTTTTCAGACGGCCTTAATTGTATCGGATATCGGGCTTGACTGCATTCACTGCTTTTGGGGTGGGTGTCGGTTAGCTTTCAGCCCTGTACACTTTAATATCAATATTGGATATGTAAAAATTTTTTAGAAATTAGTCTGTCATTGTTATTTAAAGGTTTCAGACGGCCTAAAAATTGCTATTCATACCGTTTCACCACAATATATTCAAAACCCTATTTGTATCGCTTAAGCCGCCCACCTGAAAGCCAGTGTATAGTGAAGTTTTTTGACAGCATTTACTATACAATAACGTTTTTTCCATACAACAACAGCCATTATGAAAAAATCTGCCGCCCCGAAATCTTTCGAAGACGCACTCAAGCGTTTGGAAACCCTCACTCAAGCCATGCAAAGTAGCGAAATGCCGCTGGAAGAGGCATTGGCTGCCTATCAGGAAGGCAACGAATTGGTGAAATACTGCCAAGCCAAATTAGCCGAAGTCGAACAAAAACTACAAGTATTGGACGCGGAAGAACTGAAGGAGCTGAATCTTGAGCAAAGCGAATAATGAAACAACATGGCGGCAAAAAGCGCAGGCGCAAACCGAATTGGCACTTGAAAGATTGATGCCGTCTGAAAAGGCTGATCCACAAACACTTCATGAAGCCATGCGCTATGCCGCACTAGACGGCGGCAAACGCCTACGGCCTCTATTGGTTTTAGCCGCATCCGAATTAGGGGAAACCGACCCGATTGCCCTAGAACACGCTATGGCGGCAGTTGAACTGATTCATGTTTATTCGCTTGTTCATGATGATATGCCCGCCATGGACAACGACAGCCTGAGACGCGGCAAACCGACCTGCCATGTGCAATACGGGGAAGCCACTGCTTTATTGGCCGGCGATGCCCTGCAAACCTTGGCTTTTGATGTTCTCAGCCAACCTACCAATCTACCGCCGGCACGGCAATTAAAAATGATGAGCGTGCTGGCACAGGCATCAGGCAGCCTCGGTATGGCCGGTGGCCAAGCGATTGACTTGGCCAATGTCGGCCTACCCATGACACAAACCGAATTAGAACACATGCACAGTTTAAAAACCGGTGCGCTGATTCGTGCCGCCGTAGTATTGGGCGCATTAAGTTGTACCGATGTGAATGACGGTGATATTGAACGGCTGGATCACTATGCCCGTAAACTCGGCTTGGCTTTCCAAGTGATTGATGATGTACTCGACTGCGAAGCCGATACCGCCACACTGGGCAAAACTGCCGGTAAAGATGCCGACAACAATAAGCCGACTTATGTGAAACTGATGGGACTGGCCGAAGCCCGCCATTACGCCGAAACATTAGTTGAAGAAGCTGTTGCTCTGCTTAACCCATTTGGTGATAAAGCAGATCGTTTACGTTCATTGGCACTGTTTGTCACCGAACGAAAAAACTAGCATACGGCCATAAACATCGGTTTAACTGATTTCCTTTAGGCCGTCTGAAAAAAATATTGGCTGCCATACTAAAAGCATATTTAAATAAAGCTGTTTAATATAAGTATCATTTATACCATTTCCCGAGCCTGAATAAAGGGGTATATTTCAAAATATTAATATTTTAACAACCTTTACCATACCATTTATTATGCTGAAATTATCTGATTTTTCCGCCTCACATTTCTCTGCAGCGGTTTCCGCCATATTAGTTTCCTATGTAAGTGCAGCGGCGATTATCTATCAGGCAGCATTGACATTAGGTGCCTCGCCGACACAAATTATTTCATGGTTCACTGTAATGGCTTTGGCTTGCGGACTATTAACCATGATTTTAAGTATCCGCTATCGGATGCCGGTCATGGTTGCTTGGTGTACGCCCGGCGCAGCGATATTGGCCGGGATGACAGGCATGCCGCTTGCTCATGCCATATCGGGATTTATAGCTGCATCGGCTTTAATGTGGCTGATATCGGCATTCGGTTGGTTTGACCGTTTGGTTCGTATGATTCCGACCCCATTGGTTGCCGCTATGTTGGCAGGGATTCTGTTGAACTTCGGCAGCCAAGTATTTGGTGCGATGGAATACCAACCTTTATTAATATTTTTTATGCTGGTGGTATTCTTTCTTAGCAAAATCCGCCTACCCGGCTATAGTGTCATGCTGATGTTATTGGCAGGGGTTGTTTATGCGACTTGGGCGGGGTTGTTCGATTGGAGCCAATTGGAGTGGCGCAATCCTACCCTAGAATGGGTACAGCCTGCTTGGGATTTCGGCCATATTATGAGTGTCGGCCTGCCATTATTTATTGCCTCATTGGCCACACAAAATGTACCGGGTATGGCCATTATGCACGGCTATAATTACCATCCGCCTGCCCGACCTTTGGTAGAAAGTTGTGCAATAACGACGCTGCTCACCGCACCTCTCGGCAACTTTACCGTGAATCTGGCAGCCATCAGTGCCGCTATTACTATGGGTAGTGATGTTGACAAAGATCCGGCACGACGCTACTTATCCAATGTGATTTTAGGGGTGTTCTATATATTAATCGGCTTATTAGGCGGTGTTGCGGTATCCCTCTTATCTGCCCTGCCTGCGGAGCTTACTGCCGCGTTGGCCGGTATTCCTATTTTTGCCGTACTCCAAGCCAATCTGGTGGGGGCATGGAAAGATGAAACCACTCGTGAAGCAGCCTTAGTAACCTTACTCACTTCTGCTTCAGGGATGACACTGCTCGGTATCAGCAGCCCTTTCTGGGGATTAGTTTTCGGTATGATGGTTTACTGGCTACATAAGAAAATGATGAAACACTGTAAGTCATAATTTTGGCAAACGGTGTTTTAGAAAAACCTGTAACAACTAATAATATTTTTTCTAAATAACTCATTCAAAAAACGTTTAAACAAGCTTCAAAAAAGATATCAGGCAGTAACCACATCGTGGTATTTACTGCCTGATCAATCTTCAACCATTATGCTATATAATTAAAAATCTTTATAATCTACAATCATATACTTAGCAGTCAGTTTTTTATCAACATCACCTTCATCGCTCATAAAAATCAATCTTGGCTGGCCGTTGATTTTAATAGAATCAACAGCTTCCACATTAGTCAAATGGCGCAAATTAGGTAAATCTACTGCTTTGGGTGCTGCCTCCGGATCCCCGTTCCATGTCCAGAATTGCGAAAACTTACTACCATCTTCATCTTTAACTTCATTGGTCATAATGAAAGCTTTCAATACCGGATCATAGTTTAATGAACGTATACCGCCACCTTTAATATCTAAAAATACTACATTTGAAAAATGTGGTTGTTCTTTTGATTCAAAAACAGCTTTCGGATTATCAATATAGATAATCATGGATTTTTCATTAAACTCAGGATCGCGGAACCCCAACAGCAAATTATTAGAACGCGGATCATAGGCCAAGCCTTCAATATTAGTTGATTTAAAATCCAACGTTGTGCCGGTTTTTTCTTTAAGCATTGCCGCCAACTCTTCTGAATTTTCCAAAGTATCAACCAAGCTATTGAAAGAACTCAGCTCGACAACATCATTACCTTGAATTTTAAAGCGTAGTAGATGTTCACGATCGGGGCGGCGTAGTCCTTCACGGTTTCGCGAATGTGAAGTAGCAGCATAAATATAACCTTCATTATCTCGGGTCAGCCCCTCCAAGTCGCTAAGTTTACGCTTTAATCCACGGATAATTCTTGTGTCAGCTACATCATTTTCCACTAAAGTACCATCTGCATTAAAAGCCAAAATACTTGCTGCTCTATCCGCTTCGTCTTCTACAACCAACAATCTTCCGTCTGGAATTTGCTGTACTGCTGATGGTTCATAAACACTGCTGAATGTATAAATACCTTCACCACGTAACTTAGCTGCATTTTTCCTAGCTTCAGCATCAGATGAAATACTCGGCAATGTTTTCATACCGATAAATGCCAATACAGATGCCAATAACCCCCAACGGAAAATTGCATAAGAAATGTTGAGATATTTAAATTGTTTGTTGGCCAATAGCCCAAGCCAATACAATTCATCACTCATCTTATGGTAGACCTGTTCTCGATCAGACATAATTTCCTGCATCATCTCCCAATAACGTTGTTTAGGAATTTTCACCCTATCTTCATAAATCAAAATATTCGGCTTTTCATCAAAAAAATGCACACGAGGCGATAAAACTCTTGTCTTAAAATGACGCCATTTAGCCTTACCCTTCAACAAATCTTTCCACCAATTTAAGGCCGCATTTATTTTACCTATACGATCCGGAGAGGCAGAAAACAAAGCAAACACAATCGATGCTGCACCTGTTGCCATAAAAATACCTGCCGGCACAAGAAACTCCGGAGAAGAGGAAAAAATAAAAGCACCTGAAATCATCAAAGCAGATACAATAAAGCCATTTAATGAAATCATAATATTGGCCTTTGTAGCCGCTAATGCCAATAATTCCATTTCCGTACGGAAGGCATTACGAAACATGGTTTCTACACCTTTTGCCGTACCCATTTGCAAAATAGGCTCAGGGGGCTGAATATTAGATTTTGCTTTTTTTGATTTACCGCCTATTTTCTCTTTACCAGCTTTCTTTTTTGATTTTTTTTCTTTTAAATTTCGTATGTTAGCACCTGCCATACTTTCTTCACAAAAGACTTCGTCGGGTAACACTTCAGTTTCTTCAAGATTCTCCAAAAGCAATAACGGCTCTTTATCTAATAAAGAGCTGCTGCCATCAAGATCTTCTTTTTGGCTGTTTTCATTGTTTTTTAATGAGTTATCAACTATTTTAGGATTATTATTTTTATCTTCATTCATATAAAACCTTTTACTATTCTATTTTATAAAAAATGTTATTGTTAATCAGTTTAATTAATATATAGAAATTAGCTTGAAAGTATATTTTGATCACCCAAATAGTCAATCTTATTTACATCATTAATATATGTAAAATAATTTACTAATCATTTCTTTAATAAACATTAAAATATTATTTAATAATAGTTAGCATATTTATATTTATTAAATTTAATAAAAATCAGACTGGAATATTATTGACTTTATGTTAAATAATATTCCAGTCTTTGTAATAGATAACCCATTAACCTATTGGTGATCAGGTTTTCTGCCCAATAAGCAAATAAACGAACTCATACCGCGATGGCGGATACCTTCATTGATTTCCCGTACCTCATGTTCTGCTATTACCCACTCCAAACCGGATAAAGCCTGTTGCATTTCCGTTAATGTTCCCAACATAGCCGGATCACTCGGGCCACCGGTTCCGTAACCGATTTGGTCGGGATGGTAGAAAACACCGGCAAACAGCCCGCCCGGTTTTAAAGTGCTGACAATTTTCTGCATGGTTTGGGTGCGTGTGGGTTCGGCGAAATGACAAAAAACCGAAGTCACGATTTCATAATATTCAGACGGCCATTCCATCGCAGTAATATCCGCCAGGCGGGTATGAAAACGCACACCTTTTTCATCTGCCAGACTTTGTGCTTTTTCTAAACCCTTTGCCGACATATCCACACCTTCCACATCCAAGCCGTGTTGTGCCAGAAAAATACCGTTGCGCCCCTCACCCGTTGCCAAATCCAATGCTTTTCCGGCAGAGGGCAGATAAGGCTCGATACGGGCGATAAATTCATTTGGCTCTGTGCCGAAAACATATTCTTCGGTTTGGTAACGCTCATCCCACTTTGACATACAAAACTCCTTTTATTATTTTTCAGACGGCCTGTATCCGCCATATACTTAAAAATACAGCCGTATCAACTCGGTCGATACGGTCTCACGAATCATTCAAACCATATAGTATAAACGAATAAAACATATCTGCCCGCCCAAGCCTTTCAGACGGCCTAATAAAGACAGGCAGATATACAAGCAAATATTATTCAATGCTTAAACAACCTTAAGCCTGCTCACCATAATGACGGCTACCGAAAATCGCACTGCCGATGCGCACATGCGTAGCCCCGCACGATACGGCCACCGCCATATCTGCCGACATCCCCATCGACAACACATCTGCCGGAATGCCCGCCGCATTCATATCCGCCAACAATTTCTGCATGGTACCGAACTGTTCGCGCAATGATTCATCATCACTGTCGGCTTTAGCCACACACATCAGGCCGCGTACTTTTAAATTCGGCAGTTTGGCTACTTCAAGCGCCAAGGCCACCGCTTCTTCGGGGGCAACGCCGTGTTTGTCCGGTTCGGCCGCAATATTCACCTCGATACACACCTGAAGCGGCGGCATGGATTCGGGGCGTTGATTACTTAATCTTTGAGCGATTTTCAGACGGCTGACCGTATGCACCCAATGCGCACGCTCGGCCACATATTTGGTTTTATTCGATTGGACATCACCGATAACATGCCAAACGATATCCGGCAAATCGGCCAATATTTCGGTTTTTTCATACCATTCCTGAATATAGTTCTCACCAAAATCACGGCACCCCGCCTCATAAACCTGCCGAATCAGTTCGACCGGATGGGTTTTACTCACAGCCACCAAACAAACGCTATCTTCAGGCCGGCCGGCAGCGGCTTCGGCACGGCGTAATTCGGAAAGCACCTGCTGATAATTGTGTTGCACGCTTGTCATAATTACTCCCGTATTCGTCTGTTTTCACCAAATTAGCAAAAATAATTAAATTTTTACTTGGTTTAACAACATTATCTATTTAAAATAAACAGCTATATCAATAGCCGCTGCCGTTAGACAGCCTATCGGCAGTAAAACTTTAACTAAATAAAAATTTTAACTGAAAAAGTAAGGCCACATTATGCAAATTACCGACTTACTCGCATTCGGTGTGAAAAATAAAGCCTCCGACCTCCATTTAAGCTCAGATTTACCGCCGATGATCCGTGTTCACGGCGATGTCCGCCGCATCAACCTGCCCGAAATGAGCAGCGAAGAAGTCGGCAATATGGTTACCTCCGTGATGAACGATTACCAACGTAAAATCTACCAACAAAATATGGAAGTGGATTTTTCGTTCGAACTGCCCAATGTTGCCCGTTTCCGTGTCAACGCCTTTATGACCAACCGCGGCCCGGCAGCGGTATTCCGTACCATTCCCAGCACCGTACTGACCCTTGAAGATTTGAAAGCCCCACGCATTTTCCAAAAAATTTCCGACAACCCGCGCGGCTTAGTTTTGGTTACCGGCCCGACCGGTTCGGGTAAATCCACCACACTGGCGGCCATGATCAACTATATCAACGACACCCAGCCCGCCCATATCCTGACCATCGAAGACCCGATTGAGTTTGTGCACCAAAGTAAAAAAGCTTTGATTAACCAGCGCGAACTGCACCAACACACTCACAGCTTTGCCAACGCCTTGAAATCCGCACTGCGTGAAGACCCCGATGTGATTCTGGTCGGCGAGATGCGCGACCCCGAAACCATTGGCTTGGCACTGACTGCTGCCGAAACCGGCCACTTGGTTTTCGGTACCCTGCACACCACCGGGGCTGCCAAAACCGTTGACCGTATTGTCGACGTATTCCCCGCCGGCGAAAAAGAAATGGTACGCTCCATGCTCTCCGAATCCCTGCGTGCGGTGATTTCACAAACCCTGCTGAAAACCCGCGACGGCAACGGTCGTGTTGCTGCGCATGAAATTTTGGTTTCCACACCTGCCGTGCGTAACCTCATCCGCGAAAACAAAATCGCCCAAATCAACTCGGCACTGCAAACCGGCCAATCATACGGTATGCAAACCCTCGACCAAGCATTGCAGACACTGGTTCGGCAAGGCGTTATCAGCCACGAAGTCGCCCGCAGCAAAGCGCAAAGCGCCGATATGATTGTCTAATCAAACCAAGATATAACACAGATAAGGGTAAAACATCATGAGCGAGTCCAACCAACTGCACAACCTGCTGACGGAAATGGTTCAGGCTTATTCGCAGAAAAACCAACCGCCGCATATCCCTACCCCTGCCGAAATCGGCACCCAACTGCACCCCCTGCTCGACCGTATGTGTCAGGAAGCCGAACAACGCAGTGCATCCGATATTTTCATCAGTGCCGGTTTTCCCCCGTCAATGAAAATCAACGGCGTGCTTACCCCCATGCCGCACAAAGCCCTAAGCGGTGCCGATACCGCCGCGATTACCGAGTCGACCATGAACGACGAACAACGCGAAGCGTTTAATCGTGATTTGGAACTCAACTATTCGGTACAATCGCGCAGCAATACCCGCTACCGTGTCAACGCCTACCATGAACAAGGCCGCCCCGGCATGGTATTGCGTCGTATTAACCAACGTGTGCCCAGTGTCGAAGAACTTTCCCTTCCACAAAAATTAAAAGATCTGGCCCTCACCCGCCGCGGCCTGTTGATTCTGGCCGGCCCGACCGGTTCGGGTAAATCCACTTCGATGGCGGCTATGATTGACCACCGCAATCAAAAAGTGCCCGGCCATATCGTTACCATCGAAGACCCGATCGAATACCTCTACCAACCCCGCCGCTGTATTATCACCCAGCGTGAAGTCGGCATCGATACCGCCGATTGGAAACTGGCTGTACAAAGCGCAATGCGGCAAGCGCCCGATGTGGTCTGTATCGGTGAGGTGCGTAGTGAAAGCAGCATGGAATACGCCCTCCAGCTTGCCCAAACCGGCCACTTGTGCGTGTTTACCATCCACGCCAATAATGCCGTGCAAACCATCGAGCGGATTATCAACTTCTATCCGGAAGAGCGGCAGGCACAAGTATTAATGGATTTAGCCATGAATATGACTGCCATTATCGGCCAACGTTTGGTAATTAAAAAAGGCCGCAACCAACGTACCGCCATTATCGACCTTTTGCTCAACACCCCCGCCGTTCAAGACTTGATTTTCAAAGGCGACTTAATGGATATTAAAGAGCAAATGGTACGTTCCGTCGGCGAAGGTATGCAGACCTTCGATCAAAACCTGTTCGACCTTTATATCAAAGATCAAATCGAATACGACGAAGCATTGCGCCAGGCCGATTCGGCCAACGACTTGCGCCTGCGCATCCAATTGCATGAAGAGGGCGACAACCCCGAACGCTTATACGACCGTATCAGCGATTTAAACCTTATGTAACATTAATTAAATACCTCACTTTTTATCAGGCCGTCTGAAACCGTTTCAGACGGCCTGAGACCTTTGCAAAAACCCTAAAAATCCCTTAAATTCTTCACCAAAGATATTTAAGGGATTTCTCATGAGTACGTTCTTTCAGCAAACCGCCCAAGCCATGATTGCCAAACACATTGACCGCTTTCCTTTATTAAAGCTCGAACAGGTAATTGATTGGCAGCCGGTAGAGCAGTATCTGAATCGTCAGAAAACCCGTTATATCAGAGATCACCGCGGCCGTCCCGCCTATCCCTTATTGGCTATGTTTAAAGCCGTTTTACTCGGCCAATGGCACAGTCTTTCCGACCCCGAACTCGAACACAGTCTCATTACCCGTATTGATTTCAACCTGTTTTGTCATTTTGACGAGATGAATATTCCCGATCACAGTACCCTTTGCCGTTACCGCAACTGGTTAGCACAAGATAATACCTTGGCCGAACTGTTGGATTTGATTAACCGCCAACTGACTGAGAAAGGCTTAAAGGTAGAGAAGGCACAGGCTGCCGTTATTGATGCGACGATTATTCAGACGGCCGGCAGTAAACAACGTCAGTCCATAGAGGTTGATAGCGAAGGAGAGATAACCGGTCAAACCACACCGAGCAAAGATAAAGATGCCCGTTGGGTGAAGAAGAACGGTCATCATCAATTAGGCTATAAGCAGCACACCCGTACCGATGCGGAAGGTTACATTGAGAAGCTGCATATTACAGCGGCCAATGCCCACGAGTGCAAACACCTGTTGCCTTTGTTAGCAGGCATTGCCAAAGAGACCACCGTCTATGCGGATAAAGGTTACGACAGTGCGGAAAACAGAAAGCATCTGGAAGAATATAAACTGAAAGACGGCATTATGAGTAAATCCCATCGCAACCGTCCGCTGACGGAAGCGCAAACCCGCCGCAACAAACATTTATCGAAAACCCGTTATGTAGTGGAACAGAGTTTCGGTACGCTGCACCGTAAATTCCGCTATGCCCGGGCAGCCTACTTCGGGCTGGATAAAGTAGCGGCGCAAAGTCATCTGAAAGCGATATGTTTGAACCTGTTGAAGGCGGCCAACAGGCTACGTGCGCCTATTGCTGCCTAAAAGGCAGCCGGATGCCTATTAATTAGGCATCTGAGGAGTAATAAAGGGGATATTGCGGTCAAAAACAGCCGAAATCCTGTGTTTGGAGTTCGGCTGTCGGGTGAAGGACTATTTCGCAAAGGTCTCAACCTGATACCGTTTGTTTCACAACACTAACGACTCTTTTTAAAATCCTTTATAATCGCGTGTTTATCAAAAGTGAAAAACAGATACGCCGCACCGGAATACACGGTTTATATCCGAATCCTATCATTATCGGGCAATACCAACTGATACGGCTGTTTTCAGACGGCCTATACACAATCTAAAGCTATATTTTCCGGTTGCCCCGCTAAAACATGACAATACAGGCCGTCTGAAACGCCTGTTTTACTACCGAAAGAACCATCGTGGACAAACTCAAAATTTCCGCCAACGGCCCTTTAAACGGGGAAATCACTGTATCCGGTGCCAAAAATGCCGCCCTGCCGCTGATGTGTGCCGGCCTGCTGACCGCCGAAACCCTACGTTTGAAAAACGTGCCGATGCTGCGCGATGTAAAAACCACCCAAAAACTGTTGCAAGGCATGGGCGCACGCGTGTTGACCGACAATATTCACGAATTCGAAATCAACGGCGGTACGGTCAACAATACCGTTGCCCCCTACGAATTGGTGAAGACCATGCGCGCTTCGATTTTGGTACTCGGCCCCACTTTGGCGCGCTTCGGCGAGGCTCAAGTCAGCCTGCCGGGTGGTTGTGCCATCGGCTCCCGCCCTGTCGACCAACACCTCAAAGGTTTGGAAGCCATGGGCGCCGAAATCACTATCGAGCATGGTTATGTTAAGGCCAAAGGCCGTCTGAAAGGCGCGCGAGTGGTTATGGATGTCGTTACCGTCGGCGGTACTGAAAACCTATTAATGGCCGCCACCCTGGCAGAAGGCACCACCATTTTGGAAAACTGCGCCATCGAACCGGAAGTAGTGGATTTGGCCGAATGTCTGGTCAAAATGGGTGCCAAAATCAGCGGTATCGGCACATCGGTAATGACGGTAGAAGGCGTGCCTGAATTACACGGCTGCGAACACAGCGTCGTACCCGACCGTATCGAAGCCGGAACCTTCCTATGTGCCGTTGCCATGACCGGCGGCAAAGTAGTATTACGCCATGCGGCCCCGAAAACCATGGAAGTCATTCTCGACAAACTGGTGGAAGCCGGCGCCATTATCGAAGCGGGCGACGACTGGATTGCCATTGATATGCAGCAACGCCCAAAAGCCGTCGATATCCGCACTGTGCCGCACCCCGGCTTCCCAACCGATATGCAGGCGCAATTTATGGTGATGAATGCCGTTGCCGAAGGAACCGGCAAAGTAGTGGAAACTATTTTTGAAAACCGTTTTATGCATGTGCCCGAATTAAACCGCATGGGCGCGGATATTTTTGCTGAAGGCAATACCGCCATTGTAAAAGGTGTAGACAAGCTTTCCGGTGCAACCGTTATGGCAACCGACTTACGCGCATCCGCCAGCTTGGTAATGGCCGGCTTGGTGGCCGAAGGGGAAACCATTGTCGAACGCATCTACCACCTCGATCGCGGCTATGAAAATATCGAAACCAAATTGGGCAAAGTAGGCGCCAAAATCGAGCGGATTTCTTAATATTCGATACGCAGACAAAAGCGGGCAGATATTTATCTCTAGAACCTTTGCAAAAAACCAAAAATCCCTTAAATTCTTCACCAAGATATTTAAGGGATTTTTGGTTTTTTGCAAAGGTCTCATGCCTGTTTAAAACCGCCTCTCATTCATATTCTCAACAACCGAAGACAAATTTTCTACCATACGATCCGCCATACGCTTACTGGCACCATGATGTTTTTCCACAAACTGTGCTGCATGTTCGGCATATTGTGCTCTGTTTTGCGGGTTGACCAACCACTGTGCCGCTGTATGCTGCCATTCTTGAGCACTAAAAATCTGCTTAGCCGCCCCTGCTTCCACCGCACCTTTACAGGCATCGGCAAAATTATAAGTAGAGGGGCCGAATAAAGTCGGCACGCCGCAGGCCACCGGTTCGATAACATTTTGGCAACCGGCATCCACCAGACTACCGCCGACAAAAGCCACATCGGCCACCAGATAATATGCGGTTAATTCACCCATGCTGTCGCCAATCCAAACCTGCGTTTCAGCGGCAACCGGTGCATCATCACTACGCTTTTGTACGTTAAACCCCAAAGCAGCCGCGGCATCATAGGCCGTCTGAAAGCTTTCGGGATGGCGCGGCACAATTACCAACAACGCATCGCCCTGATAAGTCTGCCAAGCCTTTAACAATAATTGCGCTTCATTCACGCCCTTATAATCGCGCGTACTGCCGCAAACCACCACCGGGCGGCTGCCGATACGTTCTTTAAACCGCGCTGCCCGTTCGTGCATGGCTTCGGTCGGCGTAATGTCGTATTTACTGTTACCGCAAACATGCACATTCGACGCGCCGATTAAATGCAACCGCTCGGCATCGGCCGCCGTTTGCGCATAGCAGCCGCATAAGGTCTGCATGGCGGGCTCTACCAGTTTGCGCACTTTCAGATAACCGTTTTGCGATTTTTCCGATAAACGCGCATTGGCCAAAAACAAAGGCACACCCGCTTCGGCGCAACCGTGCATTAAATTCGGCCAGATTTCCGTTTCCATCAACACCCCGAAACGGGGGCGGTGTTCGTTTAAAAACTGCCGAATCCACTCCGGCTTATCATAAGGCAGATAGCGGCACTGCGCATCGGGATACAGCATCTCGGCCGTGGCACGGCCGGTAGGCGTCATCTGCGTCATCAATAACGGCGCATCGGGGAAATGATGCCGCAATTCGCGGATTAACGGCTGCGCCGCACGGGTTTCCCCCACCGAAACGGCATGCACCCAAATCGGCTGCTGCACCGGATTCGGAAACACCCCGCCGAAACGCTCCGGCCAATGTTCCAGATAAGCCGGTGCTTTTTCTGCGCGCTTTCGCAAATAGCGGCGGATAAAAAACGGGGCGATGTGCCAAAGTTGCGTATAAAACCAACGTGTATTCATAAAATAACTATAACGTCCGACCACCCAAAAGCACGGCAGATAACCGTAGGCGGTGTAAAAATTTATGCGGCCAAGCCAATCCTCTCAAAACCGAGCCACGAATCAAATAAACCTATTGTAACGCAACCGTGCCCTGCCGTTTTAATCGCACAATTCTTAAGAGGCCGTCTGAAAGCGCATGATGCCTTGTTCGCAGACAAAAGCATCCAATTGCCTGTCATGTGCCTCACGAGGCAGTCGTTCGCACAACTGGCAGGCAAAGCCCACACCGACCGTATGCGGTTGCAGCCTGCCGCGCAATGCCGCCAGCGACACATCATAATAACCGCCGCCCTGACCAAGCCGGAAACCCTGTTTATCAATACCCACCAGCGGCACCAGCAAAACATCCAAATGATGGGCACGGATTTTTTTACCTGAAAATTGGGGAATATACAAAGCCGACTTACCGCGCCGCCGTTCTGCGTGCCGGGCATCCGCCCGATAAGGCGTAAACCACAGGCGCAAGGTGTTTTTCTCAATATAGGGCAGATACAGTTTCGCCCCGCGCTGCAAGGCCGTCTGAATAAAACCGTCTAAACGCAACTCGCTGCCAATCGGCCAATAAATACCGATACGCCGCCCCCTGCGGATATAACGCTTGAGCGCACGGCCTGCCGCACGGGTCGCGCGGGTGCGTTCATGCTTATCCAACTGCTGCCGCGCACGGCGGAAGTGGCGGCGTAAATCCGATTTCTCTTGAGCCAGCGACATATTTCAGACGGCCTTTCTAATCAAATAATTGCCATGACACAAGTCGGTACAAACCTAATACTCAACCGACTGGAAACAATAACGCATATAGCAGGCCGTCTGAAAAAATTTTTTCAGACGGCCTATTGTTAAACATCAAGCTTGTTTGGCATCTTTAAACCCGCGTTTCAAATGCACCATCAATAGGGTAACGGCAGCCGGAGTGATGCCGGAAATACGGCTGGCCTGCCCTACGGTTTCGGGGCGGTTTTGGTTGAGTTTTTGCTGCACTTCCGCCGATAAACCTTTCACTTTGCTGTAATCGATATCGGCCGGCAGTTTCAGGCTTTCTAAATCGCGGCGGCCTTCGATTTCTTCGTTTTGGCGGTCGATATAGCCTTGGTATTTCACCTGAATTTCCACCTGTTCCAACACTTGCGGGCTAAGCTCGGTTTCGGGTTGGGCGCCGGGCAGGGTCATCAGGGCGGCGTAGTCGATATTGGGGCGGCGTAATAAATCATGCAGATTGGCTTCGCGGCTGAGTTTTTGGCCGAATACGCGGACTTGGTCGCCCTCGGGCAGTTTGGCCGGGGTGTACCATGTGGTTTTCAGGCGTTGGATTTCGCGTTCGATTTGTTCGCGTTTTTGCTCGAATGCCTGCCATTGGGCTTCGCTCACCAAGCCGATTTTGTAGCCTGCTTCGGTAAGGCGCATGTCGGCGTTGTCTTCGCGTAGTTGCAGGCGGTATTCGGCGCGGCTGGTAAACATGCGGTAGGGTTCGTTCACGCCTTTGGTAATGAGGTCGTCCACCAATACGCCCAAATAAGCCTGCTCGCGGCGCAATAGCAGCGGGTCTTTTTCGCGCACATATTGCACGGCATTGGCACCGGCCAACAGGCCTTGTGCGGCGGCTTCTTCGTAGCCGGTGGTGCCGTTTATCTGGCCGGCGAAAAACAGGCCGGCAATGGTTTTGGTTTCCAAGCTGGCTTTCAGGTTGCGCGGGTCGAAATAATCGTATTCGATGGCATAGCCGGGGCGCAGGATATGGGCGTTTTCCAAGCCTTTCATCGAGCGGACGAGTTCGATTTGGATATCAAACGGCAGGCTGGTAGAAATGCCGTTAGGGTAATATTCGTTGGTGTTTAAACCTTCCGGCTCAAGAAAAATCTGATGGCTGTCTTTATCGGCAAAACGGTTGATTTTGTCTTCAATCGAGGGGCAGTAGCGCGGGCCGACGCCTTCGATTTTGCCGGTGAACATCGGGCTGCGGTCGAAACCGGAACGGATAATATCGTGGGTGCGGCTGTTGGTATGGGTAATCCAGCACGATACCTGATGCGGGTGCATGGCGGCATTGCCGCGTACGGAAAATACCGGTACGGGATTGTCGCCGGGCTGTTCGGTGAGTTGTGAAAAATCAATGGTGCGCCCGTCGATACGCGGCGGCGTACCGGTTTTCAAGCGGCTTTGCGGCAGCTTGAGCTCTTTCAGACGGCCTGATAAGCCTTGTGCGGCCGGATCGCCTGCCCGTCCGCCCGGATAGTTTTCCAAGCCGATATGGATTTTGCCCGCCAAAAACGTACCGGCGGTCAACACCACGGCACGGGCTTTAAATTCCACACCCATAGCGGTTTTCACACCGCTGACGTGTTCGCCTTCCAAAGTAATATCTTCAACGGCCTGTTGGAAAATATCGAGATTGGGCTGGTTTTCCAACATATCGCGGATGGCGGCTTTATAAAGAATGCGGTCGGCCTGTGCACGGGTGGCGCGTACGGCGGCACCTTTGCTGGCGTTTAAACGGCGAAACTGAATACCGGCTTTATCGGTAGCCAGTGCCATCGCGCCGCCGAGTGCATCGACTTCGCGCACCAAGTGGCCTTTGCCGATACCGCCGATAGAGGGGTTGCACGACATTTGGCCGAGGGTTTCGATATTGTGGGTCACCAATAGGGTTTGTGCGCCCATGCGGGCGGCAGCCAATGCGGCTTCGGTTCCGGCGTGTCCGCCGCCAACCACAATGACATCATAAGTTTTAGGGTAAATCATTATCTTGACTGTGCTTTAAAAATGAGCAGAATTGTACGCCCTTTTGAGGCCGTCTGAAACTGGTTTGATATTTTTCAGACGGCCTTAGCGCTATCGGCTGGCTGATGCGTTCTGCTTGATTATTTTAATAAAATGTTTATATCAATAAGCCATATTGATATAAAAGAGTGCCTATATTTCAGACGGCCTGTTCGCTATGATACAGGCCGTCTGAAATCTTAATAAAAACTTTCTTCGCCTTCGGGGCGGGTTTTGAAACGTTTATGTAGCCAGAAATATTGCTCGGGATGTTCACGGATACGCGCTTCGATAAAGTCGTTCATGCGTTGGGTATCGGCTTCAGTATCGTCGGTCGGGAAGTTTTCCCAAGCCGGATAAAAACGCAGGGTAACGGTACCATCATCTTCACGCGTAGGAATAGCGGGAATCACACGGGCTTTCGTCATTGCGGCAATACGGCTTAATCCGGCAATGGTGGCGGTGGGAATACCGAAAAAATTCACAAAAATCGAATCATTGCGACCGAAGTCCTGATCGGGCAGATACAGAAACGGAGCATCGCTTTTTCTCATCTGTTTGATAATCGCGCGCAAGCCTTCGGTGCGGCCAATCAAAAAAACATTATTGTAACGGTGGCGGCCTTTGAGGATTTGTTCGTCTAAGGCTTTGTTTTTTTGATGCGAATACATACTGGTGAGCGGTACATCCTGATTCAGCGTATAAACCGCCATTTCAAAAGCAGTAAAGTGCGGGTAAAGCAAAATCACTTTTTCTCCGGCGGCCAGTGCATCATCTAAATAATGTTTATCGCGATAATGCACTTTTTCACGCAGCTTTTCTGCAGAGCTATACCAATACACACCGTATTCGAGCATCAGCTTGGCCATGTGCTGAAAGTGTCGTTTCAGCAATGCACGGCGTTGTTCTTCGTGCCAATCGGGAAAACATTTGCGCAGGTTGATTTCACCGATTTTCCGTCGCGGTGCTACGGCATAATACGCCAGCGTGCCGATAAAATCGGCCAATTTCTGAATCATGCCGAAAGGCAGCAATTGAATCAGGTAAAGAATAAAAAAAGCAAATTTCATATCATTATTTATATTTCATGGTTATGGCGGCATTCCCTATACATTCAATCTGATAATTCTATATTACAAAGCTTGGTTAACAAACTTCATCAACGTTGGAAGCGCCCGCGTTTCACTTGCAAAGCTCCTTGTTGGAGTTGTGCCCCCAAGCTGTGGTTACGCAAAGCATGGGTCAGGGCAACGGCCAAACCGTCGGCAGCATCGGCTTGCGGTGTACCCGACAGCGACAGCATTTGTACCACCATATGCTGAACCTGCTCTTTGGCCGCCTTCCCTTTGCCGACTACCGCCTGCTTCACCTGAAGCGCGGTATATTCGAATACGGGCAATTGATGCATCACCAAAGCAGCAATAGCCGCCCCGCGCGCCTGCCCGAGCATCAGCGTGGATGCGGGATTCACATTCACGAATACTTGTTCGACTGCCGCCTGATGCGGTTGGTAGTGCCGGATAATTTCATCAATGTGTTTCACAATCACGGCAATCCGTTCTGCCAACGGGGCGGCCGGCGGGGTTTTGATACAACCCGAAGCGACATAAAAATGTTCGCGGCCGCTTACATCAATCACCCCGAAGCCAGTAACGCGGCTGCCGGGGTCGATACCTAAAATACGGATCGTTTTATTCATTTGCACGGTCTTATGGTTTCAGACGGCCTAAACCGACGATTAACGCCGGGTACCGCTCAAACATGCCCAACCGTCATCGGTTTGCACAGGGGCAAGTTCGAACCATTCATTGTAAATACTGCTCATTTCTTCGACTTGTTCGTCAAGAATGCCGGATAACACAATCCGGCCGCCCTGTTTGGTACGTTCGGCCAGCAAACTGCCGAGCATCCGCAAGGGGTTGGCTAAAATATTGGCAACCACAACGTCAAACTGATGCGGCGGCAAGGCATCGGGCAGCAGGAAGGTGGCCGATACATTGTTTTGCGCGGCATTATTGTTGCTGGCACGGATCGCCTGTTCGTCGATATCCACACCGGTGGCACTGCCGGCACCCAGTTTCAGGGCGGCAATGGCGAGAATACCCGAACCGCAACCGTAATCCAAAACGGATTCGCCACCTTTGAGGTTGTTGTCCAGCCACTGCAAACACAGGCGGGTCGTCGGATGGCTGCCGGTGCCGAATGCCAAACCGGGGTCTAATTGCAGGTTAACGGCATTTTCATCGGGTGCATCATGCCATGACGGGGTAATCCATAAACGTTCGGAAATCTGAATCGGATCAAACTGCGCCTGAGTCAGCCGAACCCAATCTTGCTCGGCCAATAATTCTGTTTCATATTCGGGAACGGCGATACCGCAATCTTCGGCGGCTGAGGCCACAGCGGGGGCAACATCGGCGGACTCATCAAACAATGCAATCACTTTGCTCTGCTGCCAAATTTGCTCGGCCGGCATTCCCGGCTCACCGAAAATGGCCTGCTCATTGGCCGTTCCGGCATAAGCATCTTCAATGGCAGCCGAAAGCGCACCGTGTTCCATCAGCGCATCGGCAAGGCGTTCGGCAACATTATCTTTAACGGCAATCGTGATTTGTTGGTAAGACATAGCGGATATTCTTTCTGAGGCCGTCTGAAAACAAAACGGCCGGTGATTGGAAAAACAAAGACAACCGGCAATCTATAAACTTAACACAGCCGGAACCTGAAGCGGTTTGTTGCGCGATTCTAACAAAAAAAGGCATCAGGTCAAACTGAAAAACCATATATCTTGAATAAGATACATCAATAAACACTTTGCCGTTATTCATATAATGAGGCCGTCTGAAACCTTTCAGACGGCCTCCAATAGAAACGGCCAATGCTTACAAAGGCATACAGTTTCTCATTATAATGTCATCAACATCAATCATTTCACTGGCGACTTCTTGTTTTTCAGTACGGGTCAAGAAGCCGTTGCCTTCGGCATATAAATCATTGCTGCCTTGATTGTCTACGCGCCAAGTATAAGTGCCGTTGCCGAATGTAATCGTGTCGGCATTGCTGGCTTCAGTATCATGGTTTAGTTTGAGTGTTTCGTTGTCAAAGCGCACCTCAGCCACCGCACCATTGTTTTCCATATAATAACGGGCATCCAGAGTATTACCGTCGCTACACTGGAAAGAGCGCCAATCCGCATCTTTTTCCGCAGCCAGTTTACCGAGAGAGGCAGGCGCGGCATCGGATGTTTCTACGGCAGAAGTGGCGGCGGCAGATTCGGTTTCCGCAGGTGCGGCCGCTTGTTCCTGACTACAAGCCGCCAAAACAGGCAGCAACATAAAAGGCAAACATAATTTAAGCAGTTTCATATCGATTTCCGAAAATGATGATAAGAATAAACGGATAAGAATCAGGCCGGCTTATCTAACGGCTTGATTCCGCTACAGCAGGCTTCAAACCTAATATTCAAACACCTGTGCCATAACATAATTATTCTAATATAGAATATCAAAACGCAGTATAGAATATTTACAGTCAATTTTATTTATTGACAAGCATAGGGCTTTCAGACGGCCGGTGCATACCCCGCTATACAATCTCTTGCTATAATGACACGCTATACGCCGTTATCCAGCCAAAATAAAGACCACACCATGAGCCAAACCCCTTTACTCGACACCATTAACCTGCCGGAAGATTTACGCGGCCTAGATGCCAAACAACTGCCGCAAGTAGCAGAAGAATTGCGTACCTTTCTCTTGGCATCGGTCGGGCAAACGGGCGGGCATTTCGCCAGCAATCTCGGTGCGGTCGAGCTGACGGTTGCGCTACATTATGTTTACAACACGCCGGAAGACCATTTGGTTTGGGATGTCGGTCATCAAAGCTATCCGCACAAAATCCTGACCGGCCGCAAAGACCGCATGAACACCATGCGCAAATACGGCGGTTTGGCAGGGTTTCCCAAACGCAGCGAATCCGAATACGACGCTTTCGGAGTCGGCCATTCTTCTACTTCGATAGGAGCCGCACTCGGCATGGCAGTGGCAGACAAACTGGCCGGCAATGATAAACGCAGTGTCGCCATTATCGGCGACGGTGCCATGACGGCAGGCCAAGCTTTCGAAGCCTTAAATTGTGCGGGCGATATGGATATTGATCTGCTCGTAATTCTCAATGACAACGAAATGTCGATTTCACCCAATGTCGGCGCCCTGCCCAAATACCTTGCCCGCAATGTGGTGCGCGATATGCACGGGCTGTTGAGCACGATTAAAGCCCAATCCACCAAAGTATTGGATAAACTGCCGGGTGCCTTGGAAATCGCCCAAAAAGTCGAACACAGAATCAAAACCATCGCAGGCGAAGCGGAGCACGTAAAACAATCTTTATCACTGTTTGAAAACTTCGGCTTTCACTATACCGGCCCGGTCGACGGTCATAATGTCGATAATCTGGTGGAAGTACTTCAGGATTTGCGCCATAAAAAAGGCCCGCAAATCCTGCATGTGATTACCAAGAAAGGGCAAGGCTACAAACTGGCCGAAAATGATCCGGTCAAATACCATGCCGTTTCCACACTGGCACAAGACAATAAAGAAACCGTACCCAGCACACCGAAACCGGCCGCCAAACCGACTTATACGCAAATCTTCGGCAAATGGTTGTGCGATCAGGCCGCCGCCGACAGCCGCTTAATCGCCATTACCCCCGCCATGCGGGAAGGCAGCGGCTTGGTCGAATATGAAAAACAGTTCCCCGAGCGTTATTTTGATGTCGGCATTGCCGAACAGCATGCGATTACCTTTGCCGGTGGCTTAGCCTGTTGCGGTAGCAAGCCTGTTGTCGCCATCTACTCCACCTTTTTACAACGCGGCTACGACCAACTGATTCACGATATTGCCTTACAAAACCTACCGGTTTTATTTGCGATCGACCGTGCCGGCATCGTCGGTGCCGACGGCCCTACCCATGCCGGTTTATATGATTTAAGTTTCTTACGCTGCGTACCAAATATGGTCATCGCCGCACCGAGCGATGAAAACGAATGCCGGTTGCTGCTATCAACCTGCTATCAGATAGACGGCCCGGCTGCGGTACGCTATCCGCGTGGTTCGGGTATCGGTGCCGATGTTTCAGACGGCCTGAATACCGTGCCCGTCGGCAAAGGATTAATCAAACGCGAAGGTAGAAAAACCGCATTTATCGCATTCGGCAGTATGGTACAAACCGCACTCGAAGCGGCAGAAACATTGGATGCCACCGTAGCCGATATGCGCTTTGTGAAACCTTTAGACGAAGCCTTAATCTGCAGCTTGGCACAATCGCACGATTATCTGGTTACCATTGAAGAAAATACCGCACAAGGCGGTGCGGGCAGTGCGGTATTGGAAGTATTGGCCAAACACAATATCTGCAAACCGACCCTATTATTGGGCGTGGCCGATACGGTTACCGAACACGGCGACCCCAAACGGCTGATTGATGATTTAGGCTTGAGCACCGAAGGCGTATTACGGCAGGTTCAAAACTGGCAGGCTCAAATTTAATGTGCCTTGCCGTCTGAAAGATTCAACACTTTTTCTAATGCGTTGATTTGCCCGCTACCCAAACGCGGACGTGCCAAATCCAATGTTGCGGCCGCCCAAATACGGTATTTCTGCCGCTCGGCTTCATCCATCACCGACAAATGCCCTTCTACCGTCGAATCGTCTCCCCGCACAATAGGGCCGGTGAGTGCCGATAAAGGCGGCAGTTCGGCCAGATTGTCAACACTCTGCCTCATTAAGCCGGACACCAGCTCTCTCACCAATTCGTCTGAAAAATGTAGCGGTGCCAATAAATCTTGGGCAAACGCCGCCAACGTAACCGAAAAATTAGACGCCGCCGACAAAGCCGCATGATAACGGGCTTTCTGTTGCGAAGAAATTTCAAATGCTCGCAATCCGGCAGCTTCAGCCAACTCATGTAGTTTTGTCATACCCTCGGCATCGGCCGCTTCTAAAGCACATAAATTTCCCGCCAATTCCCGTATGGATTTTTCTACATCGGCAAATGCGAAAACAGGATGTAAACTGCCGACTGTCGCACCGCATTTGACAACTTCATCTAATACGCATATTGTTTTTGCTCCGCTGAAATGCATTACTAAAGTTTCATTGGCCAACCAAGGCAGTTGAGCCACTTGTGCGGCCGTATTTTTCAATACATTATCCGGCGTAGCGATTAATACTGCGTCTGCCGGCGGCAGATCTTGGATACGGGGAACTATCATATTGGCTGAATAGTCTGCCAAAACGCCGGGTTTGTTTTTTCGGGAAACCGCAGCAGCCCATTTCCACCTGCCGCTTTTCGGCAAAACGGCGGCAAAAGTCTGCCCGACACGGCCCATACCGACAATATGGAAGCTTTTTTTCATTTCAGATGGCTCTAACGGATTGAATAGCTAAGGTTAACACGGTAAACTTAGCCCCATTAAATTTTTTTATGACTGCCTTTAAAATGAAAACAGCTTTTGAAGTGAAATCAGCACGTCTTGATGTGCTTTCCGTACAGTTACATACTGCGGACTTAGGGGAATTGGAAGATTTTTTACAACAGCGTGTCAGCCAACACAAAGAACTCGGCAGTATGCTGTTTTTATTGGATGTACAGGAATTCAACAGCCCCGGCGAATTAAATATTCCCGGCATTGTGTCGCTGTTTGCCCGTTACGGCCTGCAAATCATCGGCCTGCGTCATCAAAATGAAGCATGGGCGGCACACGCCCAAGCCTATCATCTGACCTTCAGCCGTAATGACAGTAAAATTTCCGAACCACCGGCTAAAACCGCACCTGCCGCATCCGAACAGGTTCAGGCAACCGTTATCAGCAAGCCGACGGTATTAGTCAGCACCCCGATTCGAACCGGACAACAGGTCTATGCTGAAAATGCCGATTTAATCGTTACCGGCATCGTAAACGAAGGTGCGGAAATTATTGCCGACGGCAATATCCATGTATACGGCGCCATGCGCGGCCGTGCATTGGCCGGCGCAACGGGCAACCGTGATGCCAGAATTTTTATTCATTCCATGCAGGCCGAATTGGTATCGGTAGCGGGAATATACCGTAATTTCGAACAAAGCCTGCCGGCGCACCTCCATAAAAAAGCCGTGCAGGTATCGCTCCAAGAGAACCGTCTGGTCATTAGTGCCATAGACGAAGAATAATTGTTTTGATTGCTCAATAAAGGAAACATCGTGGCAAAAATCATTGTAGTAACTTCAGGTAAAGGCGGCGTAGGCAAAACCACTACCAGCGCCAGTATCGCCTCCGGTTTGGCTCTGCGCGGCCATAAAACCGCCGTTATCGACTTCGACGTGGGTTTGCGTAACCTCGACCTGATTATGGGATGCGAACGTCGTGTGGTTTACGACTTAATCAACGTTATCCAAGGTGAAGCTTCGCTAACTCAGGCACTGATTAAAGACAAACATTCCGACAACCTCTACATCCTCCCCGCTTCGCAAACCCGCGATAAAGACGCTTTAAACCGTGAAGGTGTGGAAAAAGTATTAAAAGAGCTCGCTAATGATATGAGCTTCGAATACATTATCTGCGACTCTCCGGCCGGTATTGAGCAAGGTGCGCTGATGGCACTTTATTTTGCCGATGAAGCCATCATTACCACCAATCCGGAAGTTTCCAGCGTACGCGACTCAGACCGTATTTTGGGCATTCTGCAAAGCAAAAGCCGTAGAGCCGAACAAGGCGAAACCGTTAAAGAACACCTGCTGATTACCCGCTATTCACCCGAACGGGTTGAAAAAGGCGAAATGCTTTCCGTTCAAGATATTTGTGATATTTTACGCATTCCGTTAATCGGCGTGATTCCGGAATCGCAAAACGTATTGCAGGCATCTAACTCGGGCGCACCGGTTATTCATCAAAACGAAGTCGTTGCGGCGGAAGCTTATAAAGATGTCGTGTCGCGATTGTTGGGTGAAAACCGAGAAATGCGTTTCCTCGAAGCCGAGAAAAAAGGCTTCTTCAAACGCTTATTCGGAGGTTAAACAATGTCATTGATTGATTTATTGTTTGGCAAAAAAAATAAAACGGCTGCCGTTGCTCGTGACCGCCTACAAATCATTATTGCGCAAGAGCGTGCCAAAGAACAGGCGCCCGATTATCTGCCAACCCTGCAAAAAGAACTGATGGAAGTATTGTCCAAATACGTTCACGTATCTTTGGACGATATCCGTATTTCCCAAGAAAAACAAAACGGCATGGATGTGCTCGAATTGAATATAACCCTGCCGGAGCAAAAAAAGGCTGAAGAAGCATGACTTTAACAGAATTGCGTTACATTGTCGCAGTAGCACAGGAGCGTCATTTCGGGCGCGCCGCCCGTCGCTGCTTCGTCAGCCAGCCTACTCTTTCGATTGCCATCAAAAAATTGGAAGAGGAGCTGGCCGTATCGCTGTTTGACCGGAGTAGCAACGACATTATCACCACTGAAGCGGGTGAGCGCATTGTTGCTCAGGCCCGTAGGGTGTTAGAAGAAGCCGATATGATTAAGCACCTTGCCAGCGAAGAGCAAAACGAGTTGGAAGGCGCGCTCAAGCTCGGTTTGATTTTTACCGTTGCCCCCTATCTGCTGCCCAAACTGATTCTTTCCTTGCGAAAAACCGCACCCAATATGCCTCTGATGTTGGATGAGAATTACACCCAAATTCTCACTGAATCACTTAAACGCGGCGATTTGGATGCGCTTATCGTAGCCGAGCCTTATCAAGAACCCGGCATTGTCACCGAGCCTTTATATGATGAGCCGTTTTTTGTGATTGTGCCGAAAGGCCATCATTTCGAAGAGCTGGATACGATTACCCCCGAAATGCTGTCACAAGAGCAGGTATTGTTGCTCACCGAGGGGAACTGCATGCGCGATCAGGTGTTGGCAAGCTGCTCCGAATTGGCTTCTCGCCAAAAAATTCAAGGGCTCACTAATACCCTACAGGGTAGTTCCATCAATACCATCCGTCACATGGTTGCCAGCGGATTAAGCATCAGCGTATTGCCGGCTACGGCATTAACCGAAAACGACCATATGCTGTTCAGCATCATTCCCTTTGAGGGCGAAGCGCCGCACCGTCGCGTCGTATTGGCATACCGCCGCAACTTCGTACGCCCCAAAGCACTATCCGCTTTACGCCAAGCAGTGCTGACTTCTCAATTAAATGGTGTGGACTTTATCAATGAAAATGCCGGCTAAGGCCGTCTGAAACAACGATATAAAAATAACCAAACAACCGTATTTCACACTGAGATACGGTTGTTTTATTTTCCACATATCTATTCTTTTATTTCATTCACAACCGCTTCCTTTATACCTTTAATCGCTTGAAAAACAGCATAAAAAGGTTAGCCTATTAAGATCAAGAAGGCCGTCTGAAACAACGATATAAAAATAACCAAACAACCGTATTTCACACTGAGATACGGTTGTTTTATTTTCCACATATCTATTCTTTTATTTCATTCACAACCGCTTCCTTTATACCTTTAATCGCTTGAAAAACAGCATAAAAAGGTTAGCCTATTAAGATCAAGAAGGCCGTCTGAAACTTTTTTCAGACGGCCTTCTTATCCCTTCAATAAACACTCAGTTATTTATTAACGGCTTTCAGTACGACCCAAGTGTTCATAATTATATTGGAAAACAGAATCATCAATTCCGGTACGCGGTGCAATAAATTGGATGCTGTCTTCTTTATTATTATTGGTTGCTTGTAAACCGGCAATCGGGCCTGAATCATTGGCATAGTCGTATTTAGGCATATGCGCACCGCGGGCAGAAGCAAAAGAAGTGGCTAAAGTAGCTAAAGCGGCGAAAGTAAGTATGGTTTTTTTCATGATGATTATCCTCATTATGTATCGTGTTTTATGTAGTTAAAAGTCAAACAACGTTTTGAAACTTGCTGCTTGTTATGTTGATGTGTGTATTTTATAAAACAACCATAAATTGATAAATACCAATTTTATTTAACATTCATTTCCTATTTGGAAACATTAAAATTGTTTATAAACGATATGGAAAACCGATAAATACTATTTTTCAGACAGCCATATTCCTCACAATAGGTAAAAACCAATCTATATACCAATGAAATCTAGTGATATAAAACCGCTTATTAAAACCCAAATAAAAGGCCGTCTGAAAGCTTTCAGACGGCCTCACTTTATCCATTAAATTAGTTTAGAAGTATTATTCCGGACGCATTTGCGGAAACAGAATCACATCGCGGATAGATTGCGCATCGGTTAACAACATCACCAAGCGATCCAAACCGATACCGCTGCCTCCGGTGGGCGGCAAACCGTATTCCATAGCGCGGATATAGTCGGCATCATAATGCATTGCTTCATCATCGCCGGCATCTTTTTGCGCGACTTGCGCTTTAAAGCGGGCGGCCTGATCTTCGGGATCGTTTAACTCCGAATAGCCGTTTGCCAGCTCGCGACCGACGATAAACAGCTCGAAACGGTCGGTTAGGCCGGGCTTGGTATCGGATGCACGCGCCAGCGGGGAAACTTCAACCGGATAATCCACAATAAAGGTCGGGTTCCACAATTGGCCTTCGGCACAACCTTCAAATAGCGCCAATTGCAGGCTGCCGATACCGGGCGACGGTGGAATTTTCTCGCCGTGTTTCACAATTTCCTGCTTCAACCATGCTTCATCGTTAAGCTGTTCGTCAGTATATTGCGGATTGTATTTTTTAATTGCTTCGAGAATGGTTAAGCGTTCAAACGGGCTTTCCAAATCCACTTCCTTGCCGTTGTAGCTTAACTTGGCCGTTCCACACACTTCCAACGCCGCATTGCGGATAACGCCTTCGGTCATTTCCATCATACGCTCGTAGGTTGAAAACGCCTCATAGAATTCCATCATCGTGAATTCGGGGTTATGGCGGGTACTCATGCCCTCATTGCGGAAACTGCGGTTGATTTCAAACACGCGTTCCAAACCGCCGACGACCAACCGTTTCAAATACAATTCCGGTGCAATCCGCAGATAAAGCGGAATATCCAGCGCGTTATGATGAGTAATAAACGGCTTGGCCGTAGCCCCGCCCGGAATCGGGTGCATCATCGGCGTTTCTACTTCCAGATAACGCTCGCCAACCATGTAATTACGCACGGCCTGAATGATTTTACTGCGCTTGATAAACACATCGCGCGAATCTTGGTTCGTAATCAAATCGGCATAGCGCTGGCGGTATTTTTGCTCTTGATCGGTCAGGCCTTTATGCTTATCGGGCAGGGGGCGCAAAGATTTGGTTAACAAATGCAGCTTGCTTGCGCGCACGGTTAATTCACCATGATTGGTTTTAAACAATGTGCCTTCAATGCCGATAATATCGCCCAAATCCCAATGCTTAAACGCATTATGAACGTCTTCACCCACACCCTGATTATTCACATAAACCTGAATCTGGCCGCTCATATCCTGAATGGTGGCAAAACTGGCTTTACCCATCGCCCGCTTCAGCATCATGCGGCCGGCCACTTTAACCGGAATGGCTTGCGGGTCTAACTCGGCTTTTTCCAGATTGCCGTAGCGCTCTTGCAAATCACCGGCAAACGCATCACGCCGATACTGATTAGGGAAAGCAATACCGTTTTTACGGATTTCATTCAGTTTTTCACGACGCAAGGCAATGATTTGGTTTTCATCCAATTGCGTTTCGTTTTGCTCGGGGATAGAAGGCTGTTCACTCATATTATTTTCCAAAAAAAATCAGGCGGTTTGATACTGCCCGAATAGTTGAATATTTGGGTGTTATTGTACGCCTTTTCTGCCTTTTTATCTATTCGGGCAAAGGCCGTCTGAAAACTTAAAAATAGAGAAAAACCTGCTCATACTTATCGGCTGTGCCCGTTATTAAGCAAAAATACCGGATTCATGGTTATATTCATTAAAATATCGTGCATACTCTGCCCAATCAGGCTACCGTTAGCTATAGCATATTTCACCGCCCCTCTATACAATACAACTTTCAGTATTATCGGAGCATTTCCATGACTATCCGCACCCGTTTTGCCCCCAGCCCCACCGGCTACCTACATATCGGCGGCGTCCGCACTGCGCTGTTTTCTTGGGCGTTTGCCAGAAAACACAAAGGTGAATTCCTGCTGCGTATCGAAGATACCGATTTAGAACGTTCCACTGCCGAATCCGTCAATATTATTTTAGACGGCATGCGGTGGGTCGGTTTGGATTACGACAATGCCGATAATGTGATTTATCAAACCCGCCGTTTCGAACGTTATAAAGAAGTGCTGAACGAGCTTTTACAGCAAGGACAGGCTTATCACTGTTATTGCAGCAAAGAAGAGCTGGAAGCCATGCGCGAACAGGCAGAAAAAAACGGCACGGCCACTTACGACCGCCGCTGGCGGCCTGAGTCCGGTAAAACACTTCCGCCGATTCCCGCCGATGTCGAGCCTGTTATCCGCTTTAAAACGCCTATTGAGGGCACAACCACTTGGTATGACTTGGTGAAAGGCGAAATCAGCATTCCTAATTCGGCCTTAGATGATTTGATTATCGCCCGTGCCGACGGTACACCCACTTATAACTTCTGCGTGGTGGTTGACGATTATGATATGGGCGTGACTCATGTGATTCGCGGTGATGATCATGTCAACAACACCCCGAAACAAATCAACATTTTAAAAGCAATGGGCACTAAACTGCCTGAATATGCCCACCTGCCGATGATTCTGAACGAGCAGGGTAAAAAAATATCCAAACGCAGCGGTGATACCGTAGCCATTACCGATTTCGGCCAAATGGGTATTTTGCCGCACGCAATGTTGAACTATCTGGCGCGCTTGGGTTGGGCACACGGCGACGATGAATTCTTCACCATGAAGCAGTTTATCGAATGGTTTGATTTAAAAGACGTTTCGCCGTCTCCCAGCCGTATGGATATGAAAAAACTATATTGGATTAACGGCGAGCACATTAAAGCGACACCCGATAACGAATTGGCGGAATTGATCCGCCCCCGTTTGGCGGTTCGCGGTGTGGAAGAAACCGAGAAGCCCTTGCTGGAAGATGTTTTAGATTTGGTGAAAGACCGCGCCCAAGATTTAAATACTTTGGCCGACGAGTGTATTTATTTCTACCAAAAAGGCACGCCTAGCGAAGCCGATATGCAAAAACATTGGGATGAAGACACTCAGGCGCGGATGTTGCGCTTTGCCGATAAACTGGAAGCATTGAGCGACTGGAATCCCGAAGCCATTCATGATTTATTCAAACCTTTCTGCGAAGAAGAAGGCATTAAAATGGGCAAACTCGGTATGCCCTTGCGGTTGGCCGTGTGCGGCACAGCCAAAACACCGAGCATAGATGCCGTATTGGCATTAATTGGCAAAGAAGAAGTTTTAAACAGAATCCGCAATTAAACATTATTTTTGCCGATTGTTGTTAGAAAAGGCCGTCTGAATATGTTTTCAGACGGCCTTTTAATATCATTTTCAAATAGTTAGCATTATAGAAATAAAGTAACCCATTATTTTATTTTCAGACTTCCATGCTTATAACCGCATGCTTGCCCACACCAATCAAACCCCAACCTTAGCCCAATAAGGCTTTAACGCAGCCGCTTTCCGGTTTCCCCATCAATAATCTGACTGGGGGATTTTTGGTTGCCGATACGCCCGCCGACAATCCATACATCACGCCCGAACTGCCTTTTCGCTTCTCGCAAAGTTTTGCAAGGACGGCGGCCGGAACGGTTGCATGATGTCGAAACCAGCGGCGTATCAAGTATCGCACACACATCCCGCGCACCCTGATGCGCAGGCACGCGTACGGCCAGCTTATCGCGCATCCGTCCGCGCAGGAGCATCGGTAAACGGCGGCAAGGCAGCAGAAAGGTTTTCGCGGCCGGCCATTCGGCAGCGAGCATAGCGGCCGTATTTTCAGACGGCCTTTTTAATAAAGGCAATAATTGCGGCAAGCTGCTGCCAATCACAATCATGCCTTTATGTTGCGGCCGCTTTTTAATACGAACCAGTTTTTGCAACGCCCGCACATGAGTAGGCAGGCAGCCCAAGCCGTAGCACGATTCGGTAGGGTAAGCCAGCAGTCCGCCGCGTTTTAAATGGGCGGAAAGTTTGATACGGGCAGCGGCAGAAAGGAAACAGGTGTGTTTTATCATAGGCGTTTATGCTATCAATTTATTTCACGACAAGCTATTTCTTTTTACGGCATATTCTTGTATTAAACAGTCGGGCTATGCCACAACATAATATATCGAAAAAAACCGACATTCATTATTTGAGATAGATGAAGATTGATATTGTCTTTATAGAAATAAGCCGTCTGAAAACCAATGCATGCAGGCTTGGCATACTGTTTAATACAATCTACTTTATTTTAATTCAATACCAACAATGAGGCCGTCTGAAAAAGTTTTCAGACGGCCTCATTTACCTCAAAACCGATTAACGCTTAATGGCTTTATCGGCAATATCGGTCCGGTATTGCATGCCGTCGAAATGAATTTCAGCTAACGCTCTATATGCTTTGGTTTTTGCCGAAGCAACATCATCGCCCAAGCCAACCACGCACAAAACACGTCCGCCGTTGGTGACAATATTGCCGGATTCATCGGCTGCAGTGCCGGCATGGAATACTTTGCCGATTTGGTTTGCAGCCTCCAAGCCGGTAATCACATCGCCTTTTTTCGGTGATTCGGGATAATTGGCTGCCGCCAAAACCACACCCACCGCAGTTTCGTCATACCATTGCGCTTCAACCTGATCCAGTTTGCCATCAATAGCGGCCGCAACCAAATCGGATAAATCGCTTTTTAAGCGGCTCATAATCGGCTGCGTTTCCGGATCACCGAAACGACAGTTAAATTCAATGGTAAACGGTGCGCCAGACGAATCAATCATTAAACCTGCGTATAAAAACCCTGTAAAATCATTACCTTCTGATTTCATACCTTGCACGGTCGGCAAAATAATTTCATTCATGGCACGCTCGTATACTTCAGGGGTTACCACAGGCGCGGGGCTGTACGCGCCCATACCGCCCGTATTCGGCCCTTGGTCGTTATCCAGCAAACGTTTGTGATCTTGGCTGGTTGCCATCGGTAAAACATGGTCGCCGTCCACCATCACAATAAAGCTGGCTTCCTCGCCCTGCAAAAAGTCTTCAATCACCACACGGGCGCCGGCATTGCCCATTTTATTGCCCAACAACATATCATCAATGGCGGCATGGGCGGCTTCTTCGGTTTCGGCGACAATCACCCCTTTTCCGGCAGCCAAACCATCGGCTTTAATCACAATCGGCGCCCCTTTGCTGCGCACATATTCATGTGCCTGTTCGGCATGTTCAAAGGTTTGATATTGTGCGGTCGGAATTGCATATTTCGCCATAAATGCTTTGGCAAAATCTTTAGAACTTTCCAAACGCGCGGCGGCACGGGTCGGGCCGAAGATTTTCAAACCGGCCGCACGAAAATCATCTACTACGCCGGCTGCCAGCGGTGCTTCGGGGCCTACCAATGTAAAGGCGATATTTTCGCGTTGGCAAAATTCAATCAATTCACGATGAGCGGTTAATTCAAGGTTTTGCAGCTTCGGTTCAACCGCCGTGCCGGCATTACCCGGCGCAACATAAACCGTTTCCACTTTAGAGGATTGTGCCAATTTCCACGCCAACGCATGTTCGCGTCCGCCGCCGCCGATAACGAGTAATTTCATAGGGTTTCCTTGATAAATGAAGGTGCTCTGACCGTGAATTGAAACGTTAGATTATAGCCGATTTCCACATCAACAGGGCAGGCTGTCTGAAACATTTCAAACGGTCTGCCCACAGAATTAAAACCATTTATTAAACGACACCAACCAATAAAAAACAATTGTACAACTACAAACATACCGATTCTATTTTAATCTGCAGTTTCTTCCATTTGTTCAAACCGTATATCAATCGCCCGTGTATGCTGCCAGGCAGCGACACAGGCATCATAGTTTGCCAACGGAATGCTCACAGTTAACCGGCAATCCAGTTGCAAATCCTGTTCAATAATATTGGCCTGATATTGCCCGGCAATTCGGATGGCATCGTTTAAATTCGGGTAATCGCAGCGTAGCCAAACTATTTTTTCAATATTTTTTTCAACAACTTCCGCAGATTTAAGCGCTTCTACCGTGGCCGTTTTATAGGAATGAATCAAACCGGGCACACCCAATAATGTTCCGCCGAAATAGCGAACCACAACCACTAAAATATCGGTGAGTTCCGCCGAATCTATCTGCCCTAAAATCGGCCGCCCGGCACTGCCCGAAGGTTCGCCGTCATCATTGGCACGAAATTGCATGCCGTCGGTACCTAAACGGTAGGCATAGCACCAATGGCGCGCTTTATGATGTTCGTTGCGCAAACTATCCACATATTGCTTCACCTCCGCCGCAGTCCGAACCGGATAAGCAAACGCAATAAAGCGGCTGCCTTTATCTTTAAATTCGGATTGGGCAGGGGAAGCAATGGTTCGATAAGTGGTTACCGCCATTTCAGATGGCCCCGTTAACAGCTTTACGCACCAAAGCTAAAAATAAATCAACATCTTCCGGTTGAGTATCAAAGCTACACATTAGGCGAACCGTACCCTGTTCATCCCAATCATAAAAAGCAAAATGCTCTCGAACCGTATCGGCAACACCTTTCGGCAACCGTGCAAATACACCATTAGCCTGTTGCGGATATTTCAGCGACACCCCTTCAATCTGTTGCAAACCGTCAGCAAGGCGTGTTGCCATTGCATTGGCATGTTGCGCACTCTTCAACCATAAATCTTTTTCCAATAATGCGATTAATTGGGCGGATATAAAGCGCATTTTAGAAGCCAATTGCAGGTTTAATTTACGCAGATATTTCAGGCCGTCTGAAACTTTTTCCGGATTCAAAACCACCACGCACTCGCCAAAAAGCAAACCGTTTTTAGTGCCGCCGAAAGAAAGAATATCCACACCCACATCAGTAGTTATCTCACGCAAAGGCACATTCAACGAAGCGGCGGCATTGGCCAAACGCGCACCATCCATATGCAGCGCCATACCGTGTTTGCGGCACAAAGCACTGATGGCTTCGATTTCAGACGGCTGATAAACCGTACCCCATTCGGTACTTTGCGTGATGCTGACGGCCAAAGGTTGTGCCCGATGCTCAAAGCCGTATCCGTGCGCTTCGCGCGCAATTAGATCAGTATTGATTTTTCCTTCTTCAACAGGAACCGTCCATAATTTAAACCCGCCAACTGCTTGCGGCGCATTGCTTTCATCTTCATTAACATGCGCAGATTCACCACAAATCACCGCGCCCCAACGGGGTAGGCAAGCTTGCAAAGACAACACATTAGCACCTGTACCGTTAAACACCGGCCAGGCCTCGGCCTGTTCGCCGAAATGCTGCTTAACCAAGGTTCGTAAATAAGCGGTGTAGGGATCATTGCCATAAGCGCCAACATGGCCACCATTGGCATCGGAAAGTGCAGAAAGAATCTCAGGATGTACACCTGAATAATTGTCAGAAGCAAAAGAAATTTGCTCGGGGTTATGTAAAGTAGTCATCGTCTCTCTCCCAAAATATCAGGCCGTCTGAACCTACTATTCAGACGGCCTGATGCCTTTGCGAAACAATACCTTTTAATATTAATACATCACCATGAAAGATTAAACCTTCATCGGGTTCTCACGGTTCAGATATGTTTCACGTGAAACAGTTAAGCTTTTAAGGCCGAAATCAGCTCAGGCACAATCTGGAACAAATCGCCCACAAGTGCATAATCTGAAACATTAAAAATCTGTGCATCAGGATCTTTATTAATCGCCACAATCACTTTGCTGTCTTGCATACCGGCAATATGTTGAATGGCACCGGAAATACCAACCGCAATATAAAGTTTCGGCGCCACTACCGTGCCGGTTTGACCGACTTGAGCGGAATTCGGTGCATATTCGGCATCAACTGCAGCACGTGAGGCACCTATCGCCGCACCCAAAGCATCGGCAAGTGGGGTAATCACGGCATTAAATTGCTCCGCACTACCCAAAGCACGACCACCGGAAACCACGATATCGGCCCGTGCCAACTCGGGGCGGTCGGATTGAATCAGTTTTTGCGATACAAAACGGCTTAAATTTTGCTGATCGGCGGCTTCTACCGCAACCACTTCGGCATTACCACCCGAAGAGGGTGCCGCTTCAAAAGCGGTAGCACGGAAAGTCAGCACCAATTTAGCCGCATCGCTTTGCACGGTTTCAAAGGCATTGCCCGCATAAACCGGCCGAATAAATGTTTTATTATCAACCACTTCGGTTAAATCGGAAATTTGTGGCACATCCAAAAGAGCAGCAATTCGCGGCAATAGGTTTTTACCAAAAGTTGTTGCCGTAGCGGCAATATGTTGATAATCACCAGCCAATTTCACTGCCAAAGGCGCAATTTCTTCAGCCAAACCGTTTTCATAGTAGGGCGCATCGGCAAGCAGCACTTTAGCCACACCGGGCACTTGCTTGGCCGCTTCGGCAACACCTGCCGCCTGATGGCCGGCCACTAAAAGGTGCACTTCGCCCAATTTAGCCGCCGCCGTAACTGCATTCAAGGTAGCAGGATTCAATTGCTGGTTATTATGTTCTGCAATAATTAAAACACTCATTTCACAACCCTTCAGATGACTTTGGCTTCGTTTTTCAATTTTTCAACAAGCTCGGCAACGCTACCCACTTTCACCCCGGCCTGACGCTGTTTCGGCTCGGCCACTTTCAGCACTTTTACATTAGCGGCCACATCCACGCCCAAATCGGCAGGGGAAAGTTTTTCCAACGGTTTTTTCTTGGCAGCCATAATATTCGGCAGCTTCACAAAGCGCGGCTCGTTCAAACGCAAATCGGCGCTCACAACAGCAGGCAGTTTCAATGCTAAAGTTTCTTCACCGCCATCTATCTCGCGCGTTACCCATACTTCGCCATCCTTCATTTCCAACTTGCAGGCAAATGTGCCTTGTGGCGCATTCAAAAGGGCGGCCAACATTTGCGCGGTTTGGTTGGCATCATCGTCAATCGCTTGCTTGCCCAACAAAAACAAATCGGGCGATTCTTTTGCGGCTACGGCTTTCAGCAATTTGGCAACATGAAGCGGCTCCAGCTTGGCATCGGTTTCCACATGTATGGCACGATCCGCACCCATGGCCAACGCCGTGCGCAAGGTTTCTTCAGATTTTTTACCACCCAACGATACGGCAACGATTTCATTGACTTTGCCGGCTTCTTTCAAACGAACCGCTTCTTCAACCGCGATTTCATCAAAAGGATTCATCGACATTTTCACATTACCGATATCCACATCCGAACCATCGGCTTTTACCCGCACTTTAACGTTGTAATCCACCACTCTTTTTACTGCAACCAGTGCTTTCATGAACACTCCTTAAAACCGGAAGCTATCCGGTATTGAATCAATTATTATTGCCAAAATAAACTGTTTTTGCAGAAAAAACCCTGCATTTTCTTTGCAAAAACGGCTCGATAGATTTTGGCATTATACCTGAATTAAAACCCTTTTTTCAGGCTTTTACGGTATTTCAAAAACCATATACAGATATATGAATCCGTATTTTTAACTCCCCGTATTTCAGACGGCCTACGCTTTGGCTTCGATACACGCCAACAAACTATCAAACACTTCGTCTGCCGTAGGTATATCCGCCACATTGCCCAAATTCACCGCCCACGGTGATTCTTGAACACCGGTTTTTACCGGATCGGTATCGGTATAAACCCCTACCACCGGCTTATCCAATGCATTGGCCAAATGCAGCAACCCCGTATCCACGCCGACAATACCGGCCGCATTATCCAGCAGATAAGCCGCCTGCAACAGGCTCAATTTATCGCATACCCGCACAAAAGGCCGTTCTGCCGCCATTTGCTCCGCACGCTGTTTTTCAGCTTCATTACCCCACGGCAAATAAACAACCGCTTTATTATGCTGATAAAGCTTATCAAATAACGCCAGCCAGCGGTCTACTGGCCATAGTTTGCTGTCGCGGCTGGTTGCATGCAGGCCGACATAATAATGCGGTGCAAGTTCGGTCAATTCGGCTTCAGGCGGCACAACCAAACCAAACCGCTGTTCAGACGGCATCTCATAACCAAACGTCTGCGCAAACAACGCCCGATTTCGCCAAACTGCACTGCGTCCTTTCGGCACGGCATAGCTCTGGTTATAACTCAACGCCGCCCACCGTTCCCGTGCGCTATGAAAATCCAAACCGACTACCGGCGCATTGGCTACTTTGGCAAACAAAGCACTTTTCAATAACCCTTGTGCATCCAAAACCATATCAAAATGCTGCCCGCGCAAATCGTCTTTCAGACGGCTCATTTCACGCCAAACATCTATTTTTTGTAATTGTTTGCGCCACTGCCGCCAACGCATCACATGGACTTTTTTCACAAAAGGATGTAGGCGGGCAATATCGGCAAAACCCGCCTCGCACAGCCAATGCAACTCAATATCCGGCCGCATGCGCGATAAATCTTCAACAGCAGGCATGGTATGGATTAAATCACCCATACTGGAAAGTCTGACCAACAGCGTTTTCATAACCATGCCTTATTCCGATTTACTATGTTTCACGTGAAACAAAATCAAACTATTGATTTTTAATATATTTATCAATAGCTTCTGCATTTTCTAGCACCACCGCGCCGGCATCCATCATTTCATTCCAAGCCGTTTCGATGGTTTCCGGCGCAATGCCGCGACAAGCTGCCGCATTCACAATCACTTTCCAATCGCCACCTTTAAGCAACTGTAAAACCGTGGTTTTAACGCAATAATCGGTAGCCAATCCGCCCACCAACACAAAATCGGTTTGTTTGCTATGCAGCCATTCCAACAAGCCCGTGCTTAGTTTTTCACCAATATCATGAAAACACGCGCCATAAGGGTGAAATTCAGGGTCGACACCTTTCCACACGCAATAATCGTATTCGGTTGCTTTCGGCAGGCCATCGAGCAATTCATAACCCTCGCTGCCTACCACCGCATGGGCTACCCACGTTAAATCGGCTTCAGGCAGGCCGGTTGGCTGCAACATATCTTCAGTATTGTCTACCAACCACTTGGCCGACATACTATGTGCATCTTTGGTCATCACCCGTAAATCCGCCAATGCAGCCTGAGCATTTAACTCTTCAACAATGGTATCCCCCTCGGCCACCGGCAATTCTTTCGGACACAAAGGGGTAAAGGTTTTCTGAGCATCCACATCAATCGACACGATCATATATACGGCCTTCTTGTTTTAAGCAGACGCCATTATAACAAAGGCCGTCTGAAACCGATAACAGTGTTATGATACCGCTTTTATAACGGCTTTCAGACGGCCTATGCAATACACTATTACCCCCATCGGCACCGTACATTCCCCTTATACACAGAAATTCGGCGTCGCCCGCCAGCCAGGATTGGTGCCTGCCGCCGAAGTTTGTATCGAACTCGACAAACGCTTCACAGCCGACAGTGTGCGCGGCTTAGACAGCTTCGATTATGTATGGATTAGTTTTATTTTTCACGACGTTTTAGATGAAGGCTGGTCGTTATTGGTGCGGCCGCCACGTTTGGGCGGCAAACAGAAAATGGGCGTTTTTGCCACCCGCAGCCCGCACCGCCCCAACCATATCGGCTTGTCGCTACTCAAGCTGGAACGCATCGAAACCGATAAAACCGTACGCCTGTATTGCAGCGGTGCCGATTTATTGGATGCCACCCCCGTTATCGACATCAAACCGTATATTCCTTTTGTCGAAGCCAAGCCCGAGGCCGCCGGCGGTTTCGCTGCCGCCAAACCGGAAGAATTATCCGTTAGCTGGCAGGCTGCCGTAGGGGCGGAATATTTATCCCCATCAGAACGCAACCTGATCAGCCAAAGCATCGCCCAAGACCCGCGCCCCGCTTATCAGGATATTCCCGAACGTATCTATATAATGAATATTGCCGGATATGAAGTGAAATTTCAGATTCAAAACGGTAATGCATCCGTGCTTTCCGTTTCAGCAAGTGCCTAAATATCTGATAAACCAGTCTAAAAAAACAATGAATCTATTAAATATAATCAATAAAAAAATAAATTATCTTGGTTATCTGTTAAAATTAAAGCTAAAGCTCAAAAACAGACCGTCTGAATAATCACGGCTTTCCATTATCCAATCAGATAAAACGGAATATCACAATATGAAAAAACTCATTGCTACCTTATTATGCTGTGCATCCTTCAACGCCCTTGCACAAACTGAAATCACGGTTCCCGTTTCACTGCTTGACCCAACCAATGGCGACACCCCCATCGGTACGGTTCACATCAGCCAAAGCCCCTACGGTGCCGTATTCACACCGAAATTAAAAGGTTTGAAAGCCGGTATCTATGGTTTTCACATTCATGAAAACCCAAGCTGTGCGGCGGCTAAGAAAGATGGCAAAACTGTAGCTGGATTGGCTGCCGGCGGCCATTGGGATCCCACCCATACCGGCGCACATAAAGGCCCGTGGGATGACAGCGGCCATTTGGGCGATTTGCCTGCCTTAGCCGTATCCGCCGACGGTCATGTTCAACCTGTAGTAGCACCCCGTATTAAAAATATTGAGTCGCTACACGGTCATGCCTTAATGATTCATGCCGGTGGCGACAATTACAGCGACCACCCCGCAGCATTAGGCGGTGGCGGCAGCCGTATGGCGTGTGGTGTTATCCGCTGATTGACCAATGATCAAACCAGGCCGTCTGAAAGGCATTCAGACGGCCTTTATGCTTTATGAAAGCGGACAAATGTTTCAGACGGCCTCAACGATTCCTGTTAAAATCACGCGAGTTTTTAAATAATTAAATTATATGAACATATTTTACGAAGAATCCGGCCAGTTCAAAGTGGCTGCTGTCGTTCAAAAAAACGATACCAACTACCAAGCCGACACCATGCACGGCAAGCGTACCAAAGTGAAAGCGGCCAATGTATTCGTCGAATTCGACACACCGGCGGAAGATTTTTTCACTAAAGCCCAAAGTGAAGCCGCCGAAATCGACACTGATTTACTCTGGGAAGTATGCAGCGACACAGAATTCACCGCCGAAGCAATTGCCGAAGAATATTTCGGCCACACACCGACCAAAATCGAATTGGCGGCTACTTTAATCGCCCTATATTCCGCCCCCGTATATTTCTATAAAAAAGGCAAAGGCGTATTCAAAGCCGCGCCCGAAGAAACCCTCAAGCAGGCATTGGCCGCTATCGAACGCAAAAAACAGCAGGAAGCACAAATCGAAAGCTGGGCGGAGCGTTTGCAACAGGGCAAGATGCCCCCTGAAATTGCCGCCGATTTAAAAACCATCCTACACGCGCCCGACAAACAGGCACTAACCTATAAAGCCTTTACCAAAGCAGCGGGTGCCATGAAATCGACACCGCTGGCATTGGCCATGCAAACCGGCGCGGTTCAATCGATTCCCCAATATCTTTACGACGGTTTCGAAGTCAAACACTTTCCGCAAGGCACGGGCTTTCCCCATATCGACATACCCGCCTACACACCGCTGCCGCAAGCCGACGTACAGGCATTTTCCATCGACGACGACAGCACCACCGAAGTCGACGATGCCTTGAGCGTTACCGACTTAGGCAACGGCAGCAAACGCATCGGCATCCACATTGCCGCACCGTCGCTCGCCGTCACTCCCGGCAGCGATATCGAAAAAATCATTATGGCACGCCTGAGCACTGTTTATTTCCCCGGTGGCAAAATCACCATGCTGCCGGAAAACTGGATTGCCGGATTCAGCCTTGATGCCGGCGCACACCGCCCCGCTATCAGCATCTATTTTGATGTGGACAGCGAATTCAATATCAGCGCACCCACCCACAAAATCGAAGCCGTTTATATTAGCGAAAACCTGCGTATTCAAGCCATTGAACCGCATTTCAATGCCCAAACAGGGCTGGATGCCGAAGGCCGCGTCATGTTCAACCACCATCAAGATTTAATCTGGTTGCACCAATTCGCCATTGCCCGTCAAAAAACACGCGGCAAATACGATCCCGAACGGCCTCCGCAATACGATTACAGCATAGAACTCAACGACGACGGCCACGTTGCCGTTGCCCGCCGCGAACGTGGTTCACCTATCGATACTTTAGTGAGCGAAATGATGATTCTCGCCAACAGCACTTGGGCGGAAATGCTTGACCAAAACGACCTGCCCGGGCTGTTCCGCGTGCAGCCCGGCAACAGCAAAGTACGCATGAGCACCCAATCCGAACCGCATAGCGGCATGGGCGTTCAGCATTATGGCTGGTTTACCTCGCCATTGCGCCGCGCCGCCGACTACATCAATCAAAAACAACTCATCAGCCTGATTGATGAAAATGCCGAGCCTTTGTTTCACAACAACGATGCCGAGCTCTTCAGCGCGCTACGCAATTTTGATACCACCTATACCGCTTATGCCGATTTCCAACGCCAGATGGAAAGCTACTGGAGCTTAGTGTATATCCGGCAGGAAAACCTCAAAGAACTCAGCGCCACCCTGTTGAAAGAAGATTTAGTGCGTATCAACGGATTGCCGCTAGTCGTACGCGCCACCGGCATCCCTTTTGACGCATTGCCGAAATCCCAACTATTGCTGGCGGTGACCGAAGTGGACACCGATAAACAATTTATTGCATTAAACTACTTGAAAGCCGTCGCACCGTCGGCTTTGCCGGTGAATTAATCGGGCGGTAACGCCATAAATAAAGCCGTCTGAAACTTTCAGACGGCTTGCTTTATTCAATCAAGGCAAAAAATCAGCGTTTTTTCTGACGGGTATTTTTAGTCCCTTTCGGCTTTTTATCGGCAGCCGCCAAACGCGCCGCCACATAATCCACCATCAAATCTTTTTTCTCCCAAAAAAACTTCTGCATCTTCTCCAGCGAATAAATTTTTCTCACCATCGCAGGCAAGCCGTTATGCACAATGGCCGCCACTTCGCGGTTTAAAGGCTCGCTATCCATCGCCGTTTTCAAATCGGTATTACGGCCGTCGAGAAATTCCTGAAGTTGTTTTTTTACCCCGCCATGTATTTCAAATTGTTTAATCATTTTGTTTTCCTTTCCGTAAAATGCGGATGTATTTTAGCAAAAAAGCCGCCCGTGCCTGCAAATCTTAACCGTTGGGCGTTATTTAACGCTACAATATGTCTGTTATTTTCCAAAGGCCGTCTGAAATGTATTTATGGTTCAAGCTGCTACATATATTTTTTATTATCTCGTGGTTTGCCGGCCTATTTTATCTGCCGCGTATTTATGTGAATCTGGCACAGGTCGAAGCGGGCAACCGCAGCGAATACCAACGTTTGCTCGGTATGTCGGAACGGCTGTTTAAATTTATGACTCCGTTAGGTATCGCCGCCGTGCTCACCGGCTTTACCATTCCCTTTATTAACGGTTGGTGGGGTATGGGCTGGGTGCACACCAAAGTCACTCTGGGCGTGATATTGTTGGCCTACCATTTTTACTGCTACCGCATACTGCTGGATTTTAAAGAAGACCGAAACCGCTATTCGCACAAATGGTTTCGCGTTTTTAACGAAATCCCCGTGCTGATTATGATTGCCGCACTTTATCTTGTTGTTTTCAAACCATTCTAAAAGGCCGTCTGAATCCATGACCATCGAAATCGAACGCCGCTTCTTATTAAAAAACGACAACTGGCGCACCGAAGCCGGTACGCCTGAAAAAATGTTGCAAGGCTATTTGAGTGTAGAAAAAGAAGCCGCCATACGCGTCCGCATCATCGGCGATAAGGCATGGCTCACCCTGAAAGGTTATATTTCCGACGTTACCCGCAGCGAATTCGAATATGAAATTCCGCTACAACATGCCGAGCAAATCATGCAGACCATGTGCCGCTTCAAGCTGGAAAAACACCGCTATAAAATCAACCATCAAGGCTTTATTTTCGAGATTGACGAATATTTCGGCGAAAACGCCCCGTTAATCGTGGCCGAATTGGAATTAGACAGCGAGCAGGCCGAATTCCCCAAACCTGATTGGCTAGGGCGGGAAATCACTTCAGACGGCCGTTTCACCAATGCCTATTTAAGCAAACACCCTTATTCTTCTTGGGTAAATCATACCGCTTGTCATTAAAAAATATATCAATATCATATTCTATATGGATTTTATAACAGTATAGCTATAATCTGCTTCCTTCAACCTCCAAATCAAATAATTATGATCGTTAATAAAATCGCCCATAAAAAGCTTTTTATGGTGTGCGATTTCTTTTTTGTCTCCCAGCGTAGCCCCACCTGTTCTTTTGTTTACCTATTCGGGCAGCACTAAAATCGTTGCCAAAGACGTTCTAAACGGAGATACCATTAACCGATATCGGATGCGGCAAATTACGAAGTTTCAGACGGCTTGGAAGATATACTTATCTATACCGATGCAGGCAGCTACGAATCTTTAGCACAAATCCGCAATTGGAAAAATACGGCTGGGGAAAATTAGAGGAAAAGGCCAATTTAAAAAAATTAAAAACCTTATGCTACGACAAAAATAGGAGACGGTCTGGGCGGAAGGGTAACTGCCAATATTGGATATCAAAAAATTTTAATATAGAAAGTATTTTATGATGGATAGTTTAATTTTATCAATAGCCATACCAGTTGGTTTTTTATGGGTATTTTTTTATTGGTATTGTGCTTATTCTATTTATAAAAAGTATAATACTGTAAATTCTTTTATCGATTTTTTATTTGTAAAAAATATCGAAGCAAATAAATTTATTTGGGGGATTGTTCTTAATAAATCCACTATAACTATAGAAAAAGATTATAAATTTTATGTTGTGAAGTATGGTGTTAGGATATTTTTGATTATATTTATAATCCTTTTATTCAAATCAATATTTATATATTGATTATCTATTAAACATATAAAAGTAAAGAATCTAACTTAAATCCTATTGAAGAAAAAATGCTAATAACTTTTATAATTATCTTTGTTGGTTTAGGATACTGGTTTTTTTTAATGTATGTAAATAGTCGAGTACAAGGGTTTCTTGATGAATTATATAAATACCCTGAATTATATAAGAAAGCAGGAAAACCTTCTGATACTTATTTCTTTTGGGAGTTCATTCGATTAAAGTATAAATTTGCTATATTTTTATATAAAAATAAAGAAGTTCCACCGCCATTACAATTTGATTCAAAAGAATATAACTCTATTAGATTCCTTGTTAAATTATCTCTTTTCTTAGAGTGGACTCGTGGATTAGTCATTATATTAGTACTCATCCTTAGCCAATTATTATATTCTTATAATTAAGACAATATAAGCAATAGGCCATAAATACACATAATAAAGTATGTACTTTTTAAAAATTAAAATTAATTTAGATTATAGATAATATATGTACAAAAAAATAAATAAAAAAATTATTCGAATAATAGGGTATATTATTTTGTTTATAATAAATAATTATAATTTATATATTTGTAGCTTAACCGGATATTGTGGGATGAATCATAGTATAAACTATAATATTGGTAGTTTTGGATATTATTTTTGTATTTCATTATATATACTAGTGGATAGTATAATAATACTTTTATGTTTTAGTATATTAAAAGAAAAAAGTAAATAGTCTGCATAAAACATATCAAAATGGTTTTTTCTATCTTATTTCATTTTTATTTTTCCTATTATTAAATATTTATCCATTTTCCATTCATAAATTTAAAAATAAGGGATAAATATATAGTAGCCTATATTTTTAAATACCTATTCAAATCATAAAAATTACTTTCAGACGGCCTCAAAAAACCTACAACGGTATCAGCTATTATTAAGGTTGGGGTAAGCTGAAGAGTGAACCCAATATTACCGGAACACATCAGCCGTTTAGATTACAAAACCAGTATTGTGATACTGAAACAGATTTTCATTATAACTTTTTTAGCTATTATGAACCTGTTTGCAAGCGGTTTATTAATCAAGATCCGATTAAACCAGAAGAGGTAATAATTCATATACTTTTTCGTTGTGATCAGAATAAAGTATTTGCTGTTCCCGCCAAATGTAAACCCATGAATAAAAAAGATTTTCAAGAAAAATTTATTTTAAAAGAAGGAAGAGTAGTACATTACGTTGATTGATACCTGTCCGAGAGAGTTCACATCCAGACTCAATTCTCGAAACAGTAAAGCTATTGAGTTTTGTACATGGAGGGTCATTTTGGCTTATATGGTAGAAACCCAACTTAATCATATAAATCAATAATTTTAGGATAAATATATGAGAAAGAAATACATGAAGATTTTAAATAGAGACGATATCATGGAAATTTATTTATTATTAGAAGAATTGAATAGAATTTTCCATGACCCATACAGATCTGGAGATATTGATATAATACAAAAATTTGGAGATGAATATTACCCTACAATTCATAAATTATATTATGAAACATTGTGGAATGCATTGACCATAGACCAAAGAAAAGAAATTTTAGGGGAAGATTATGACCATAAAATATATGGACAATATGATTGATTTGGCAAACTAAAAGTATTACAAATAAATCTAATTTATATAGTAGGTTAGAGCTTGCTATGTATAGTACAGATTAAAACTATACTCTACTATTTAAAGCTGTTGGCTCTGACCATCTACTTTTTTAAATAGTTTTTTTTATTAAAAATAAAAGTATACCAATTTTGGGTTTGGTAACCCATTATAAAAAGATGGCATTATGAAAAAAGTTATATCTTTAATTATTTTATCTATTATAAATATATTATTTTCTTATAGTTATGGGTCAAATAAAGATGATATTCAAGTATGTAAACAATATGAAGTTAGATCGGAATTCAAGAGATTAAAAGATTGTTTGTATCCATATGCTAAAAATGGAAATGCAAAAGCTCAATTAATTTTAGGGACACTTTATAGTGATGGATTAGGCACTAAAAAAGATTTATCAAAAGCCCAGAATTGGTATTATCATGCAGCTAATCAAAATATACCTGAAGCACAATATTTATTAGGCTTAACATATAGTGAAAAAAATGAATTTACTAAAAGTAAATTTTGGCTACTCAAAGCTGCAAAACAAAATTATGCACCTGCTCAAAATCAGTTAGGTGTGATGAATTTATATCCTTATAAAATGAAAGAAGTTAAATCATCTCCTAACTATAAAGAAGCATTATATTGGTTTAAAAGAGCAGCATTATTGAATAATACTGATGCTTATTATTGGTTGGGCGTGATGTATTATCAAGGGTTGGGAGTAGATAAAAATCATACATTAGCTTTAAAATATCTCAAAAAAGCAGAACAAAAAGGCAATCAAAAAGCTATTACTGCTTTAGAGACATTAAAAAATAGCTCTTACAATAAACCATAGCTCTATGAGTGTTTTCATCAAAAGTATATCGTATATGCTCTTTAGCACACATACGTTTCTGATACTTATCAAGTTGAGCAAGTTGCAGCCTGCATAAAAATATCTATTCAAAGTGTAGGGGCGGATTAGATATCCGCCCATTTTTTGTATTTTAGGTATGCACCTGCACCAATATGGCATTTCATATAGAAGCAAGAAAATGTTTTGAAACAAGAAAGTGTAATGTAGGCCAATAGAATACATTAAAAAATATGTATAATGATTATCCTGTAGATACTTGGGCAGAATTAAAACGTATTAAAGGCAAACAGTAAGTTTTTAATGCCAATAACAAGGAAATAATATGCAAAATAAAAAATTAATGCTAATCATTTTATTCATTCTCTCAGCTTGCCATTCGGAAAAAAATCAATATGGTAATTGGAGTCAATATGAAGAAGACGGTCCGTCAAAAAGACATTCACATTCAGTAATTAGAAACGAGCATAATGGTTCTTATGTGGGAATTGTGAAAACTGAAAATGGATTAAGTGCCGTAGGCATTACTAATGGAATAATAAATCCAGAAACTCGAATAGGTATCCAATTCGATGAGCGTAATAACAAGATTCAATACATAAGTATAAGTGAGAGAAGCACACAAAATAACCAAACCATTGACATTACTACTTTTTTAGAAAAAAAAGATAATGTTTGGAAATTAAGGGAGGAAAAAAGCATTATTGATTGATAATAGTGAACCATAATGGGTTACATTAAATACTAAAAATGCTGATTCAAAATACAGTAGGCGTACCCAAAGGGTACGCCTACTGAGATTTTTAATGGGATATTAATTATATGAAGAATATAATATTATTTTTACTTATACTAAATATATATTTCTTTTATAAATGTTCTATTTATTCAAAATGTGGAATAAGAACTTGGAGAATAGTAGAAACTGGAGGATTTAATTATTTTTTATATTTATCAATGTATAGCTTAACTATTCTTGGTTGCCTTATAGCATTATTTTATATAATAAATAAAATATTTAATAAAAAATCTAATTCCTAAAAAAATAAAAAGTAATTTTCATTAAATAGATAAAAAATTAATCAATAAATTTTTATATAATAGCAATTATATATTAAGATATACTAAATTTTTCATAGTTAAAATAATACTCATATACATAATCCTGAAACGTCTATTCAATGTAGGAAAATTAAAAAATGACAAGAAAAATCATAATAATAATCAGCATTATTTTAATAGCATTCGGCTATTTATTATCTTATGGTAATAAAAAACAAGAAAATTATAAAAGAATTGCTGGTAAAGATATTTTAGTAATAGAAAGTACTCGCTTGGGACGTGATAATCTTGGAAATTATTTTGTTGTTTCCAAGTGGGATGAATCTTCATTTAGAGATTTAAAAAGCAAAGCAGAAAAAGGAGATATTCCTTCACAACAAATGTTGGGTTATCTGTATTTGAGTGGAGATTTTCCAAATCGTGATTTAATAAAAGCAAAATATTGGCTACAAAAAGCTGCTGATAAAAATAACAGTGTTGCTCAAGCACAATTAGCCTATTTATATCAACAGCAAGGTAATTTTAATGATGCAGAAATATGGTATAGAAAATCGTCGGATAACGGAAATTTTGAAGCGCGTAATAATTTAGTTTTGCTTTTAATGGATCAAGAGGTTAATAACCATAAAAGAATTAATAAACTAGAAATTGTATCTTTATTAGAATCACTTGTTAAAGGGGAATATAAACCGGCATTTTATACTTTAGCGTGGGTTTATTTAGAAGACGATGAGATGAAAAATGAGCAACGTGGATTAGAATTATTAACTAAAGCAGTTGAATATGAAGATGTTGATGCGGAATATATGCTTGCTCAATTGTATGAAGAAGGGGTGCTAGTACAAAAAGATTTAGATAAAAGTAAACAACTATATGCAAGAGCCGCTGCAAAGCAAATGCCGGAAGCAATAAATAAATTAAATCAGTGGAGATATAATTCTAATAAACCGTAACCTAAGATGTTTATTTAGGATACGGCCAATCAGCTATAAGCAAAAGCACAAACACATAACCGCTTTCAGACGGCCTTTTGCTATACTGATATTATTTTTGAGAATATCCTTATGCTTCCGTCTAATCCCACCATTGCCGCTATTGCCACCGCGCCCGGACGCGGGGGTGTTGGTGTTATCCGTTTATCCGGTAAAAATCTGCTGCCGTTGGCGCAAGAAATTAGCGGCGGCAAAAATCCTAAGCCACGTGTTGCCCTTTATACCGATTTTTTTGATTCGGACGGCCAAGCCATTGATAACGGCCTGATGCTTTATTTTGCCGCGCCTGCCAGCTTTACCGGCGAAGATGTTATCGAGCTGCAAGGACATGGCGGGCCGGTGGTGATGGATATGTTGCTACAACGCTGCCTGCAATTGGGTGCGCGTATGGCCGAGCCGGGGGAATTTACCAAACGCGCTTTTCTCAACAATAAACTGGATTTGGCACAGGCCGAAAGTGTGGCCGACCTGATTGATGCTTCCAGCCGTTCCGCCGCCCGTATGGCCGTGCGTTCGCTAAAAGGCGCGTTCTCGCAACATATTCACACTTTGGTTGACGAGCTGATTACCCTGCGCATGTTGGTTGAAGCCACATTAGATTTTCCCGAAGAAGACATTGATTTTCTCGAAGCCGCCGATGCCCGTGGCAAACTGGCCAATCTGCAAAGCCGTCTGAAAACCGTAATCGACAGTGCCCAACAGGGCGCAATTTTGCGCGAGGGCATGAATGTGGTTTTGGTGGGAGCGCCCAATGTCGGCAAATCCAGCCTGCTGAATGCTTTGGCCGGCGATGATATTGCGATTGTTACCGATATTGCCGGCACCACCCGCGATACAGTACGTGAACAAATCACGCTCGACGGTGTGCCGGTTCATATTATCGACACCGCCGGTTTGCGTGAAACCGATGATATTGTCGAAAAAATCGGTATTGAGCGCAGCCAGAAAGCGGTTAGCGAGGCCGATGTCGCTCTGATTCTAATTGATCCGCGCGAGGGCATTAATGCCAAAACACAGGCGATTCTCAACAGCCTGCCGGATGGCCTGAAAAAAATCGAAATCCACAATAAAAGCGATTTAACCGGCGAAACAGTACGCCTGATTTCAGACGGCCGACAAACTGAAACCGGTGCCGATACGCTGATTAAACTTTCTGCCAAAACCGGCGAGGGTTTAGACTTGCTCAAACAGGCATTATTAAAAGAAATCGGTTGGCAGGGCGAAAGCGAAAGCCTGTTTTTAGCCCGCAGTCGCCACCTTACTGCTCTACATGCGGCAGAAATCGAATTGGAAAACGCCGCGCTATGCGGCAACGACCAAATCGAATTGCTGGCTGAGCATTTGCGTTTGGCACAAGCAGCTTGTAGTGAAATTACAGGTGAGTTTACTGCAGATGATTTATTGGGTGTTATCTTTTCCAGATTCTGCATCGGTAAATAAAAAACCATATTAAAAAATAAGGCCGTCTGAAAGCTTTTCAGAACGGCCTGTTTGATTAATGGAGCAATGTAATTAAATATCGTATGTTGTCGACGCGGTGTCACCGCCTTTACCCGTCCAATTAGTGTGGAAAAACTCGCCGCGCGGTTTATCGGTACGCTCATAGGTATGCGCGCCGAAATAATCGCGTTGTGCTTGCAACAGATTGGCCGGTAAGCGCTCGCTGGTATAACCATCAAGGAAAGTAATGGCTGAAGTCATACAAGGCATAGGAATGCCACATTCAATGGCTTTGGCAGTAACCTTACGCCATGCATCCAAACAATTTTCAATGATTTCTTTAAAATAAGGATCGGCACCCAAAAAAACCAAATCGGGATTGGTTTCATAAGCATCGCGGATATTGCCTAAAAATGCACTGCGGATAATACAGCCTTCACGCCACAGTAAAGCGGTTTTGCCGTAATTCAAGGCCCAATCGTGGTTTTCGCTGGCTTCGCGAATCAACATAAAGCCTTGTGCATAAGAAATAATTTTTGATGCCAATAATGCTTCACGCAATGCTTCCACCCATTCGGTTTTATTGCCTTCTATGGGTTTGATGGTTTTATTGAATAGTTTACCTGTTTGGGTACGCTGTTCTTTTAAAGCCGATACGCAGCGGGCGAATACCGATTCGGTAATTAATGTAAGCGGAATACCCAAATCCAAAGCGTTAATGCCCGTCCATTTTCCGGTACCTTTTTGGCCGGCGGTGTCCAAGATTTTTTCTACCAACGGCTCGCCGTTTTCATCTTTGAAGCCTAAAATATCGGCTGTAATTTCAATCAGATAGGAATCCAGTTCGGTACGGTTCCAAATGCTGAAAATTTCATGCATTTGTTGATAATCCAAACCTAGTCCGTCTTTCATAAACTGATAGGCTTCGCAGATGAGCTGCATATCGCCGTATTCAATACCATTATGCACCATTTTTACAAAATGCCCGGCACCGTCACGGCCGACCCAATTACAACAAGGTTCGCCTTCGGGCGTTTTGGCTGCAATCGCCTGCAAAATCGGTTTGACATAAGGCCAGGCCTCTTCATTGCCGCCAGGCATAATCGAAGGGCCGTGTCGCGCGCCTTCTTCACCACCGGAAACACCGGCACCAACAAAACGGATACCTTTTTCAGCCAATTCATGCGTTCGACGGGTTGAATCGGGAAAATTAGCATTACCACCGTCAATAATAATGTCGTCTTTATCGAGAAGGGGAACAAGTTGGCTGATAAAGTCGTCTACTACTTCACCGGCTCTAACCATCAGCATAATTTTTCTGGGTTTTTCCAATTTATCGACTAATTCTTGTAGAGAATGGGCACCAATAATATTTGTGCCTTTGGCAGCGCCGTTGAGAAAATCGTCTACTTTGGAAATAGTACGATTGAAAGCAATGACTTTGAAGCCTTTATCGTTCATATTGAGAATCAGGTTTTGACCCATAACGGCCAAACCAATTACACCGATATCACCTTTCATTGGAAAATCCTTTTGTATGTGGATGTTTATAGTGTGAACTTTAACTGATTCAGTGTAGTTAAACAACGCTTATAAAGAAAAGGCTAAGTAAAGAGATTTTATTTGGAAGCGTGTTTTTAAAGTATTACAACTTATATTTAAATAATAAAAAGATATTGATATTGAAACATAATCTTTTTTGTGAATAACTTATTTTTTAATTTAATTTCAATTTGTTATTTATATTTTTTGGTTTGGGAAAACCCCACTTTTTCTTTACGGATAAATGTGGATGATTTTTCCATTTTTTAAGTGTTTGTGGACTATAAAATAGTTATCCACAGCTTTCAGACGGCTTATCCCTTTTAGACTGTTTTTCTAAAAGCGGTTTTTTGAAGGATGGTAAAGAATTAATATTTTATATTAAACAATTAGTTATATTATTTTTGTGGTATCAGTTAATATTTTTAATAAATATAGATAAAAACAGATGGGAGAAAAATAATGAAGATAAAAGTTTTATGGGGTTTGCTGGCAACCTTAACTTTGGTCTCACAGGCAGCACCTTTACCGGATTTGAACGCTATAACTCAGGGTGTTGAAATTTCCGTTCAAAGTGTTGAAAAACGGGCACCGGAACAAGGTACGGGGCTGACCGATCAGAAATTGGTACGTGCAAAGGAATTTATGGCGGCATCGGCCAATCCGTTAGCAACCGAAGCCGGCTATGACATTTTAAAGCGTGGCGGTAGTGCCATTGATGCCATGATTGCCATGCAGACTACATTAAGCCTTACCGAGCCGCAGTCTTCCGGTTTGGGTGGCGGTGCTTTTTTGGTGTATTGGGACAATAAAGAGAAAAAACTCACCACTTTTGATGCGCGTGAAACCGCGCCGGAATCAGCTACACCTGAGCTTTTCTTAGATGAAGAAGGCAAACCGTTGCAATTTATGGAAGCGGTTGTCGGCGGCCGTTCGGTCGGGGTGCCGGGTATTCCCAAACTATTGGAAGACGTGCATAAACGCTATGGAAAACTGCCGTGGAATATCTTATTCGATAAACCGATTGCATTGGCACAAGAAGGTTTTGCCGTATCGCAGCGGATGGCACGTTCTATCGAGCAGAACCGCGAGCAATTACAACGTTATCCCGCAACAGCAGCTTATTTTTTACCCGGCGGCAAACCACTCGAAGAAGGTATGGTTTTAAAAAATCCTGAATTTGCCACTACAGTGAAATTATTGGCTGAAAAGGGCAGCGAACCATTTTATAGCGGCCAGCCCGCTATGAATATTGCAAAAGCGGTGAGCAATGCACAGGATAATCCTGGCTTGATGACGCCTAGTGATTTGCAAAGCTATCGGGTTATCGAGCGGCCACCGGTTTGTTCACCTTATCGAGAATATGAAATTTGCGGTATGGGCGCACCGAGTTCGGGCGGGATTGCTTTGGGTCAAATTTTCGGTATTCTACAAAATTTCGATATGAAAGCATTGGGGCCGGAAAGTATGTTGAGCTGGCGATTGTTGGGTGATGCTTCCCGCTTGGCATTTGCTGATCGCAATTATTATGTAGCCGATCCTCAATTTACCGATGTACCCGAAAAGATAATGCTTCATCCGGCTTATTTGAAACTGCGTGCCGGTTTGATTGCCGATCATTACGGCGCTTTAAAAAATATTACACCGGGTGGTTTTTCACGAACGGAACAGGCAGGCAAAAGCAATGATTTGGAGCTGCCCTCTACCAGCCATTTGGTGATTGTGGATAAAGAAGGTAATGTGGTTTCCATGACGACATCTATTGAAAATGCTTTTGGTTCGACCCTAATGGCCAATGGTTATCTTCTGAATAACGAATTAACCGATTTTTCGTTTACGCCGGTTGACGAAGAAGGTAGGATTATTGCCAACAGCGTGGCAGGCGGCAAACGGCCGCGTTCTTCCATGTCACCGACTATTGTTCTGAAAAATGGTGAACCTTATCTAGCGCTCGGTTCCCCCGGCGGCAGCCGTATTATCGGCTATGTGGCTAAAACTCTGATGGCACATCTTGATTGGGGTATGGATATCCAGCAGGCAATTTATTATCCAAACTTTTTGAATCGCACCGGTGTTTATGAACTTGAAGAAAATACTTCCGTTGCGACCAAGGCTCCTACTTTGGAAAGGTTGGGCTATCAGGTACAGGTACGCGATTTAAATTCAGGTGTACAGGGCATCGTTATCACACAAGAAGGCTTGGAAGGCGGGGCGGATCCGCGTCGGGAAGGCAAAGTGATGGGGGATTAAAATGATTTGGTAGAATGATTGAAGGCTGTCTGAAAATTTCAGACGGCCTTTTTATTAGAATAAGTTATGCGACATTCGGTAAACCATGAAATGCTGCCGGTAGGTCTTTATCGTTTGGAAATTCCACCCATTCATAAGCAGTTTCATCAGCCAAAATAGCGCGTAATAAAGCATTGTTAATGGCATGACCGGATTTATAGCCTTCGAAAGCGCCGATAATCGGATGGCCTAAAATATATAAATCGCCAATGGCATCTAAAATTTTATGGCGCACAAATTCATCCGGATAGCGCAAACCTTCGGGGTTTAAAACATCGGTATCGTCGATCACAATGGCATTGGAAAGATTGCCGCCCAAGCCAAGATTGTGGGAACGCATCAGCTCAACTTCCTGCATAAAACCAAATGTGCGGGCACGGGCGATTTCGTCGATATAGGATTTACCGGCAAAATCAATTTCAAAAGTCGGATTGCTGCGGTTGAATACCGGATGGTCGAATTCAATTGTTAAGGTTACTTTAAAGCCATTATAAGGCGTGAAGCGTACCCATTTTCCGGTTTCTTTGATTTCTACGGTTTTTAAAACTTTCAAAAAGCGTTTTTGTGCCTTTTGATCGATAATACCGGCATCTTGCAGCAGATAAATAAACGGCAGGCTCGAGCCGTCCATAATCGGGATTTCGGGTGCGTTTAATTCGATTAATACATTATCCACACCATAAGCAGCCAATGCAGACATAATATGTTCGATAGTACCGACGCGAACGCCGTTCTCAGTAACGATGGTTGACGATAAGCGGGTATCGTTAATCAGATAAGGCGTTAACGGAATCACATCGTTTTGTTCACCCACTAAATCGGTTCGACGGAAAGAAATGCCGCTGTTTTCCGCTGCCGGATGCAGGGTAAGCGCGACACGTTCGCCGGAATGGAGGCCAACACCGGTAACATGAATGGATTTTGCCAGTGTTCTTTGTAGCATATTGTTGTCCTTAGTTTCTTGCTTATTTTGATAATACGATAAAATAGAACGACCAACATAATATTTTTAATAGTATTTACTTATTATGAGATAAGAGCTTTATCTATTATCGGTTATTTTAAAAATATAAAGATTATTTTGTATACCTTTGTGTAAAAAATGTGGATAAATTAATTTTATCCACAAAATGAAATTTTATTTCATTCTTTATCCTTTATTACACTACTTTATTACGAATATTTGCCTACAACCTTTTTTGTAAAATAGCCTTCTGTTTTTTATATTTAAAATAGAGTTATCCACAAAAATAACAGCCATTCATTATTATCACCTATTTATATTTTAAATAATATTAAAAGAATTATTTTCAGTAATTTAGCCAACCTATTTACTTAACCTGAATCACATTTTGTACATTTTTATAAAAATAACACTAGGAAGTAATTTTATTTCATGATACAAAGGGTACATCTACTTAAAAATTTTACAATAAGGAGCAAATAAATGAGTATTAAAGTTGCTATCAACGGTTTTGGTCGTATCGGTCGCTTGGTTTTGCGTAAAATGATTGATCACAAAGATTTTGAAGTTGTGGCTGTGAATGATTTAACACCTGCCGATATGTTGTTGCATTTGTTTAAATATGACACCACACAAGGCCGTTTTCAGGGAGAAGCTGCATTAAAAGATAATGCTATAGTGGTAAACGGCAAAGAAATCAAAGTGCTTTCCGAACCGAATCCTGAAAATCTGCCTTGGGCTGAGTTGGGTGTTGATGTAGTTCTGGAATGTACCGGTTTCTTTAATAAACAAGAAAAAGCCGAAAAACACATTCAAGCCGGTGCTAAAAAAGTGATTCTTTCCGCACCCGGCGGCGATATGAAAACCATTGTTTACGGTGTGAATGAAGATACTTTAGATGGTAGTGAAACGGTGATTTCCGCTGCTTCCTGCACCACTAACTGCCTTGCGCCTATGGCCAATGTGTTACAGAAAAAATTCGGTATTGTCGAAGGTCTGATGACCACAATTCATGCTTATACCGGCGATCAGAATACTTTAGATGCACCGCACCGCAAAGGTAATTTCCGCCGTGCCCGTGCTGCTGCTATGAATATTGTGCCGAATACAACCGGTGCGGCTAAAGCCATCGGTTTGGTGATTCCGGAATTGAAAGGCAAACTTGACGGTGCCGCACAACGTGTACCGGTTGCCACCGGCTCTTTAACCGAACTGGTTTGTGTTTTAGAACGCCCTGTGACTATTGAAGAAATCAATGCCGCCATGCAAGAAGCGGCCAGTGAGGTTTATGCTTATAACGAAGATCCGATTGTATCTTCCGATGTGATCGGAATTGAGGCCGGCTCTATGTTTGATGCCACTCAAACCAGAGTGATTACAGTTGGCGATAAACAATTGGTGAAAACTGTTGCTTGGTATGATAATGAAATGTCTTATGCTTGCCAGTTGATACGTGTATTGGCCCATTTTGGCAAATTAATTCGATAATCTTTTATAAAATAATGCAGGCCGTCTGAAAATTGAACTGCACCCCAAAAGTTGGACACTCCTCCAACCCATTAAGGTGCAGTTTTCTTATGAGCAAATATACATTAGACTTTAAATACCAAGCCGTACAATATTATCAGCGCGTACGCAGCCAACAGCGTACTGCCGATCACTTTAATATTTCCCGTACCCATTTACGCCGTTGGATAGCCGCATACAACCAAGGCGGCATCCGCGCACTTGAGCATCCGCAGGCCATTATGATCATCAAACGCAAAAACCCCTTTATCGTCGACAAACCCGACCACGAAAAAACACAGGCGGAACTGATTGAAGAGTTGCGCTATATGCGGGCGGAGAACGACTATCTAAAGGAATTAAAAGCCCTCAGGCAGAAAGAAGCGGCCGCCAAAAAAGCGAAGCCGTCCAAGCACTGAGGGCAAAACATCCGCTTAAATACCTGCTGCACAGCGCCGCTCTGCCCAAAAGCAGCTTTTATTACCGCTTTCAGATGGCCTGTTTTGTTGATGGATAAGCAGCTAAAAGCACAATGCTCTGCTTTAATATAATGAGAAGCAAATACTGTCGATTTAAATACATCAAAGGCCGTCTGAATTTCTTTTTCAGACGGCCTTTGCTTATCATACCGATCCTCTATTACATTTTTCTACTTCAAACCGTAGGTTCAGGTTCCGGTTTTGCTGTTTCCTGTTCCTGTACGATTTGATTTGCATACGCTTGCGCTTCTTCCTCGTCAAACGGTCTGGTGACACCACAATCATTTCGCGGGTCAAGATCGGCCACAGCCGGGCCGGCTGCGGTAGCCGGCATATTAACATGCATACTGCGGCGATCTTCCGGTACTGCCTGCTGGCGCCATGCGAAAACGGCCAAGATAGATGCAAACACTATGAAATAGCCATAAAACCCATAACGTCCGATCTGATCCATAGTCAAACCTAAGATAATCGGTGCCAATAGCGAACCCATACCGTAGCTAAATAATAAGCTGCGGCTCACTTCTACGGTGCTCATTTCATGCGGTATCTGGTCGTTGGCACGGGCCACACTCAATGCATAAAGGGTAAACAGGCCGATACCGAAAAATACGGCGGTCACATAATGAATCCACATAGCCTGAATGCCCATAAACATCAATACAATGCCGGTTACCGCACCTACTGCAGAAATCACCGAACAAATACCAATTGCCGAACGGCGGCCGAAATGGTCGGAAAAACGGGCAATCGGCAATTGCACGACAAACCCCAGTGCCATAGCAATCATCAGATAAAACGAAATCTGGCGCACATTAAACTGTTGTTGCAATAAAAATACCGAAGCCATAGTAAAAAAACCGTTCATCAGCAAACCGGCCACAAAACTGCCGACTAAGGCCAAAGGGGCGATGGCAAACAGGCGCGGCAGGCTGATGCGTTGACGTGGTGGTTGCTCGGGTGCTTTTGAGCCCGTCATGGTCACCGGCAACATTGCCATCATCACCATAATGGCTGCCAGTGTAAAAATATCATGGCTGGAAAGTTTGAAACTCAACAGGCCTATACCGGCGGTAAACGAAATATAGTAAACCACATTATAAAGCGCCAATGTTTTGGCACGCGCTACGGCGGCACTGCGCTCAACCAGCCAGCTTTCCACAATCATCAGCAGGCTGTAATAACAGAAACCGAGCAATACCCGCAATACACCCCATACCCATAAATTATCGGTCATGGTGTGGCCGAGTGCAGCAATAGCAAAGATCGCACCAAATACACTAAAACCACGAATATGCCCGACACCGGAAACAACACGGTGTGCAACTACCGCGCTCAGTGTCGCACCAATAAAAAAGGCGGCATTCAATATACCGATGGCGGTATTATTCACACCCATCTGCGATAATTCCACACCGGCCGAGTTCAAAAACAAACCGAACCCTGCGAATAGAAAAAATACCGAAAAGAAAAGTGAGTAAAATTTATTAGACTGTTCAGCCATTAAAACGCTTTCATTTTATAGTTGTGATAAAAAAATCAGGCACGCACAGCGTACCCTGTCGGAATATTCAATATTGTATTTATAAAGTTATCAGGCCGTCTGAAACCGTTTCAGACGGCCTGTATATATTGTTGCCTCAATTTATTTCAATCCGAAAAAGGCCAATATGCTGTTGCCCCAGCTTTCAAAATAATAAATAAACAAAGCATAGCTTTCCTGAAGCAGAAACTTGGTTTTCTTTTGAGCTTGAGTATAACGGCTGGTCGGCGTACCGGAAGTTTTTGCATCCATACCCAAATCTTTAGCAATCACCGCAGCCCGTGCGGTATGATAAGGATCACTGACGATAATAATGGTGTGAATATCGTTGGCACGTAGCAACGGACGGATATTCAACAAATTTTCATAAGTATTGCGTGAGGTGTTCTCAAACAAAATACGATTCGGTGGCACGCCCTGCTTCATGGCATAACGCCGCCCGACTTCCGCTTCGGTCATAAACCCTTTTTTCGGGGTACCGCCGGTAAACACCAATTTATCGACCCGTCCGCTTTGATAAAGGGTAATCGCATGGTTAATCCGCTCCTGAAAAACCGGTGAAGGGCGTTTATCCCACGCAGCCGCCCCCAATACTACCGCCGCATCGGCATGCACATCGGCAGGCAGCGTTTCATTGCCCGTGCGGTATACCAGCCACACACAGCAAGAGAAAGTAAACACCACCAGCAACAGGCTTAATAAAAAGCCGTTTAACAGGTGATAGCGCAAGCCGTTTCGGCTTCGGTAAATCCGGGAACTCATATTTCGGCGTTTGCAGCGGCTTTAGTCAAATAAAAAATAATGGGATTTTTACAACAATGCTTCAATGTTTTCCAACGGCCTGCCGACGGCGGCTTTATCGCCGATAACGGCAATCGGGCGTTCAAGCAAAGTGGGATGCTCGGCAATGGCTTTTAATAAATCATCATCACTTAATTCGGCGTTATCCAATCCCAGTTCGCGGTATAATGAATCTTTAACCCGCATCATACTACGTGGCGAATCGGTACCCAGTTTGGTAAAAATATTTTGCAGCTCTTCAAAAGTAGGAGCAACATCAAGATAATTCACCACTTGGGTTTTAATACCGCGAACCTGCAACAAGGCAAGCGCGGCACGCGATTTGCTACAACGGTTGTTGTGGTACAGTATAACGATTTTCGACATGGCGGTTCCTGAAAGTTGGTATATTTTACTTGATTGTAAACCAATCTTTACATTTTGTCTTGCCATATCAGGCAATTACATTCATGCTAAAAATCTATGGTTTTACAACTGCCCGAAAACCCTATATAGGCCGTCTGAAAAGATAAAAAATCCAAATTTCAAATATAATCTATCCATTAAAATGATGTTGTAAAACCGCGATAAAATCTATTTTTCCGAAGTGGTTAACAAGAAAGAATATAAAATGAAAGCCTTATCTCTTTTTTTCATTGCCGCTGTTTTCAGCACAGGCACTTATGCCGCCACAAGCGATCTGCAAAATTGGAACAGCACCGCCCCCAGAAGCACCGCTTCATTAAAAGCGCCCGTACGCATTATCAATTTATGGGCGACATGGTGCGGCCCCTGTCGCAAAGAAATGCCTGCTATGTCAAAATGGTACCGTAAGCAGAAAAAAGGCAGTGTCGATATGGTTGGCATTGCACTGGATTCTACCGACAAAATCGGAGCCTTCCTCAAACAAACTCCGGTCAGCTACCCGATATGGCGTTATAGCGGTTCGGACAGCCGTGCCTTTATGAAATCATTCGGCAATACCGTCGGCGCGCTGCCTTTTACTGTAGTCGAAGCGCCGAGATGCGGTTACAAACAAGCGGTTTTAGGCGAAATTACCGAGAAAAAGCTTGATGAAGTATTAAAAGCCGCACGAGCTCAATGCACTGTTTAAACCATTCAAAATCAAATATCAAAGGCCGTCTGAGTGATTCAGACGGCCTTTGATTAGGTGAGTATTTAATAATTAATTACGTCTTTCAGTACGGCCCAAATGGTCGTAGTGGTATTGGAAAACTGCGTCGGAAGTTTCGCCACGGGGTGCAATAAATTTAACACGATCATCATTTTTAGCTGCACGTCTCATGCCCTCATAATGAACTTCTTGTAAACCCGGGATAGGGCCTGAATCGTTAGCATAGTCATATTTAGGCATGTGGGCGCCTTTAGCAGAAGCGAAAGAAGCGGCAAAAGTAGCTAAAGCGGCGAAAGTAAGTACAGTTTTTTTCATGATGGAGATCCTTTTAATATGTGTTTTATATTAGTTAATATGCCAGGCAATATTTGAAATTTGCTGCCTGCTTTGTTGATGTGTGTATTGTATGAAACAACCAATAATTGATAAATACCAATTTTATTTAACATTCATTTCTTAATAAGAAATCATAAAATACTAATGTCTACAAGCATTATTAAAAGGCATAAACCGACATAACAAGGCCAAGTTTAAAACACATCAAAAAGCCAAATAAAACTCGCCCTTATCATTTTATTTTCATATTCGATATCAAAAATTACTTAAATAATTTAAATATAATCAATTTGTTAAAATCAGCTTGATATAAAATAGGCCGTCTGAAAATTTTTTCAGACGGCCTATTGGTATAGAAAATTTATTTTTTATTGTCCGCTTCATCATCTTCGCAAAAAAATGAATACAGCAACTTAATAGTCTGGCCGACACGTTCATCAGCAATATAATACAAACGTTCCCTATGCCTGATTTCACAATCCACCAAACCGGCTTCTCTTAATAAAGCCAGCTGGCTCGACATAGCCGCTTGCGGCAAACCTGTCATATTGGCCAATTCGGTTACATTATATTTCCTGTCTTGCAAACTACATAACACAGCCAACCGGTTTGTATTAGCCATTAACTTTAGAAAAGCAGTAGCTTCATCATATTTGGCAAACATATCCTGCATATTGATTCACTTTATCTAAACTTTCGTGTGAGCAAATTGTATAACCAAACACTGCCAAACGGTGACAATATTTTTTAAATGCTTTTTATTACACCCGCCGGTTCCAAGGCATCAATGCCAAAATCCTTGCCATCCCGCAAAAACCGGTTAACCCCGCAGTCAGCAAACCTGCACCGACAAAAGCACACAATAAATAAAATAACGGCGACACCGCCCACCCCAATAAAGCACCCAATAAAGCCAACGAGCCGGCAGCAATTTGAACCTGACGCATCATTTCTAAAGGTTGGGAATGATCTTTTTGTGTCGGCAGTCCCGATGATTTCCAACCATCCAGACCTTTTTCCAAAATAAATGCCTCTTTACCTGCCGCTTTTTGGCTCAAAACTTCTGCCGCATTACGGGTACGCATACCTGATTTACAATGAAAAATTAGACATTCCGCCTTTTGTAAGGTTTCAGATAAACCATGTTCGTTAATTTGATTTAAAGGCTGCAATACCGCGCCTTCGATATGCTCGCGGCGGTATTCATCCGATTGGCGGATATCCACCAATACCGCGCCTTGCTGTAATTTTCTTTTTGCATCAACTGCATTAATAGTATCTACAGGCATAAAAATTCCTCAATTTAAAATATTTTATTTTTATGATTGTTTAACAAAAAACCAAACCGTCTGAAAAGCTTTCAGACGGCCTGAAACCTCCAGATTTATTTTTTACCGGTCGGGCAAGTATTGATGCCGAATAAAGTATAGAGCAAACAATAAGAAAACAATCCCGTAGCCAACGGAATCACACCCAGCCAGCCCCACCAACCAACTTTACCAGTAGCGGCTGCAATAATTAAAGCCAAACCGACCACAATACGGATAACTCTATCTATACCGCCCACATTAGTTTTCATAAAATGCCCTTTATCAATTTTTTAATATTTCATTTTAAATATATAATAAAAATATTATATTTGATAAATTATATATGATAAAAATAATTTGTCAAAAGAAAAAAGCCGTCTGAACCTTTTCAGACGGCTTTTTTAAATAAATTCAATCATATTTATCAGGCTTTTTTCACAAATTCCGATTTCAAATTCATCGAACTGCCATCAATGCGGCAGGCAATATCATGATCACCTTCCTGCAAACGGATACCTTTCACTTTAGTACCCTGTTTAATCACCATCGAGCTGCCTTTTACCTTTAAATCTTTAATCAAAACCACCGTATCGCCATCCGCCAGCGGCGTACCATTGGCATCTTTTACCGCCAAAATATCTTCGCTATCGGCCGCTTCGCCTTCCTGCCATTCATAAGCACATTCAGGGCAGACAAGCTGGATACCGTCGTGATAAGTGAATTCTGAGCCGCATTGCGGGCAGGCAGGAAAAGTCATATTGTGTTCCTTAAATATCGTTATTTTAAAAACAGCATTATAAGCGATAACACCTACCAGTACTTGATTACTTTATATAAAGAACACCATTTATTTTGGAGCTGAATAAATCTGCCTTTTTATAAATTCCTTTATCCTTTCAGACGGCCGTTTCACCAATACCTATTTAAGCCAATATCCTTACTCTTCTTGGGCAAATCATACCGTTTGTCATTAAAAAATACATCAACATCATATTCTATATGAATTTTATGACAGCGTAGCTATAATCCGGTTTCCTCCCATTTCCGAATCAGATGATTATGGCCGTCAATAAAATCGCCCGTAAAAGCAGTAAATTCAAAGTAATTTTTATGGTGCCCGATTTCTGTTTTGTTCCCGGTGTCGTCCCGCCCGTTCCTTTCCCTTTATTTGCCGATTTGGGTAGTGCCAAAACCGTTGCCAAAGACGTTAAAATCAACCGCAAACCCGCTTTTGTATACAATGCCAGTAAGGCCCCCAATACCTACGGCGACCAGCCCGGTATCCGTAAAGGTGTCGTTTCCCGCACCGTCGGTAAAGCAGCCTGGCCGATGATGCATTCTTCTTCGGTTAAAATCCGCAAGCGCTATATTATCCGCACCGGCGATATGTTTCACATGAACGGCAAGTTCAAAAAACGGTTGCCGCCCAAACCCTGTATTTCCTGTAAAGCCGCCGCAGGGGCAGGCCGCCCGGTCAACCCGATACACGGCCTCAAGTTTTTAACCGACGAAACCGATTTTGCCTTTGAGGGCATACTGCCTCTGGTCTGGAGCCGCAGCTATTATTCCGACCAAGACGGCACCGGCTGGCTGGGTGAAGGTTGGAGCATACCGGGCAGCCAACGTATGGTACGCAGCGCAGCGGGTTTGGCCTATATCGACGATCAGGGGCGGTTGTTTCCGTTGCCGGAAGTGGAGGAAGACGACGAAGAGCCGGTATTGTTTGAGAGCGAGCAGATTTGGTTTAGTAAAAACCCCGACGGCCATTATGTGATTGCCTCTTTAGACGGTTCGGTATCATTGCGTTTCGCCCCGTTAACGGTTTCCGACGACGACCCGAACGGTGAACATTGTGCCGAACTGCCTCTGGTTGCCGTAGAAGACGCCAACGGCAACCACCAGCGTTTTATTTACCATCCCGTTAGCGGACTGCCGCAATACATTATCGACGGCAACGGGCGGGTATTTCATCTGGCCTTCGGCAATGTCGGCGACGCAGCCGACCCCAAAATGCGGCTGCTGTCGGTGTCGTTGCTCGAAGCACTGCCCGCAGCGGGCGCAGATGCCCCAAGCGGTGAGGTATGGGTGCGCTACCAATACAACCGCAGCGGCGATTTAATCCGCGTTATCGGCCGCGACGGCGGCACCAAACGCAGCTTCACCTACCGCAACAACCTGATGGTGTCGCACACCGATGCCGCCGGCCTCAGCTCTTTCTACGAATACGACCATTACACCCCCACCGGCAAAGTGCTGGTTAACCGCACCAGTTTGGGCGAAGAATGGCGTTTCACTTATCACAACGGCTATACCGAAGTCACCGACGTTCTCGGCCGTACCGAACAATACCATTACGACTATAACAACGAGCTGACCAAACGGGTCTATGCCGACGGTAGCGAAGTATTGATGGAGCGCGACCACCTCGGCCGGCTGCTCAGCCACACCGACGCGATGGGGCGCATTACCCGCTACCAATACAGCAACGAAGGCCAAATCGAAAGCCTCACCCGTCCCGACGGTGCCATTCTGCATTTCGACTACGACGACAGCTACCGCCTTATCCGCCAAAGCGATGCCGAAGGAAACTACGACAGCTACAGCTACGACGAAGCCGGCAACCTCCTCACCCACACCAACCCGATGAAGCACATCACCCGCTTCGAGTATGCCGACAACGGCCTACTGCTGTCGGTCACCGATCCCAAAGGCAGCACCACCGGCTATCACTACAACCGCTACAACCAGCCCGACCTCATTACCGACTGTTCCGGCTATGAAACCCGGCTGGCCTACAATCAGGAAGGGCGGCTGACCCGTATTACCGACGCACTCGGCCAATATACCGAATATCAATACGACCCCAACCAAAACCTCACCCTCGCCGTTTATCCCGACGGCAGCAGGGAGCGCTTTCATTACGACACCGCCGGCCGCCTCACCACCCATACCGACGGCGAAGGCCACACCACCGCATACGAATACGGCCAAGACGGACTGCCGACCCAACGCACCAACGCCCTCGGCCACACCTTCGGCTACCACTACGATAAAGCCAGAAGACTGATCGCCCTCACCAATGAAAACGGCGCCCGCTACCGCTTCGCCTACGACGACAACGACCGCCTGATTGCCGAGAGCGGCTTCGACCACAAACTGACCGCCTATCACTACAATCAAGGCGGCGAACTCGTTCAGCAAAACGAATACGGCGACGATACCGCCACCGCCGCCAAACTCATGGCACAACTAAGCGGCCAATCCGCCCCAAGCACAGACAGAACCCCGCTTTCAGACGGCCTCAAAGACAAAACCGCGCTCAGAGTCACCGAATTCCAACGCGACATCTTAGGCCGTCTGACCCGCACCACCGCCCACGACAATCAGGGTCATAGCCAAGAAACCGTTTACGGCTACGACAGCAACGGCAACCTCGTCCGCGCCGCCAACGAAAAAAGCATTACCTGTTTCGACTACAACCCCAACGGCCAACTTATCGGCCAACACCAATGGGCGGTACCGACCCGAGAAGAAAACACCCGAAACGGCCTGCCCGACACCGACTGGCGCGACCCGCAATACGACATGCTGTTTCTGCCGCAGACTCAAAGTATCCATTACCATTACGACTTCAACGGCAACTGCACCGCCACCGTACTACCCGACGGCAGAAGCATCAACCACCTTTATTACGGCAGCGGGCATTTACACCAGATTAACCTAGACGGCGACACCATTACCGACATCGAACGCGACAAACTGCACCGCGAAATCGAACGAACACAGGGCAAACTCACCAGCCGCTACGAACTCGACCCCTTAGGCCGTCTGAAAAAACAGATTGCCGCACTCAACAGCTTGTCGGAAAGCGGCAAAGGTAAAAACAAAACCGCTGCCGGTCATACCGCCGTCAAACGCAGCTACGGTTATGATAAAACCGGCAATCTCATTCACAGCAGCGACCAAAGAAGCGGTGTAACAAAGTTCGAATACGACCAACTCGGCAGAATCACCAAAGCCGGCAAAGAAACCTTTGCCTTCGACCCCGCCCACAATATCCTTTCAGACGGCCTCAAAGACAATATTGCCGATAACCGTTTAAAAACCTATAACGGCATCAGCTATTACTACGACGACTTAGGCAACCTGATTCACCGCGAACTGGCCGACGGCGAAGTGCAGAACTATTTCTACGATCTGCACGACCAACTGGTTAAAGTGGAAATCTTCAAAAAAGATAACAGCAAAGAGACTTGGGTTTATAGCTACGACGCACTAGGCAGAAGAACCGGCAAAGGCCGTCTGAAAAACGGCCAAGAAGTTTCAGACGGCTTGGAAGATAAAACCGACTTCACTTGGGACGGCAGCCATTTAATACAGGAAACCCGTTCAGACGGCCTGTACACCTATATCTATACCGATAAAGATTCTTACGAACCTTTGGCACAAATCCGTAATTGGACAAACGAAGAAGGGGAAAGCTACCAGGAAACCAACTACTTCCACTGCGACCAAATCGGCATTCCGCGAGAGATGACGGATAAAGACGGGAATTTATTGTGGTTTGGGAAATATAAAGGTTGGGGGAAATTAGACCAAGAGACCAATATCACTAATGCCCATCAGCCGTTTAGGTTGCAGAACCAGTATTGCGACCAAGAGACGGGTTTGCATTATAACTTCTTTAGGTATTACGAGCCGGATTGCGGACGGTTTGTGAATCAGGATCCGATTGGGTTGTGGGGTGGGGATAATCTGTATATTTTTGCTGAGAATACACAGGTTTGGATTGACCCATTAGGACTAACGCCTAAAATCGGTTCGTGTTCCTCTTGTGGTTCTAAAAATGTTCAACAAATGGCAGAAGAGTTGGCTAATGAAATTGGTCAAAATAGCCTTTCTTTTATGACACCTACTACAATAGGGCATATTGATTTAAGAGGAAGGGCACATTTTGATAAAAAAATACAACAATCTATAGCTACTCCTCATATTCAAGAATCTCCTAAAGGTAAAAATCCTAAAACTGGAGAATGCTTTCCTGTAAAAAAACATGAAACAGTTAGGCCTGCTACAGTACAAGATATTCGTTGGGCTAGGAAATTAGCTAAAAAGCAAGGATTAATTTTATGAGTAATTTATTAACAAGCCTACAAAATTGGTATAAATCAAAATGTGATGGGGTTTGGGAACATTCGTATGGAATTGAAATTGATACTTTGGATAATCCAGGATGGAGAGTTTCTCTTTCTGGGGAAAATAATAAAAAAAATATAAATATTTTCCTTGAGAGATCTGATAAGAATTGGGTGTCAATAAAAGCCGATAGCAATGAATTTGTAGCCTATGGTGGGATTGATAATTTAGATGAAATGTTACATCACGCTTTGATATGGATTAAAAATGAAAAAATTGTCCTAGATGACTAGTAAATCGTAGCTTGTATTAAATACTTATACAAGAGGTAAGCAAGCCGTAGCCTGCATAAACATATCTATTTAAAGTGTAGAGTGTTGTGCCCTTTGGGCACGCACGCTTTTTTTGGCACTCATCAGGCCGTCTGAAAAATCAAATCGCCGAATTAAATACCGTTACCCAACCCAAAGGCAAAAACCAAACCGCTGCGGGTCATACCGCCATCAAACGCAGTTACGGCTACGATAAAACCGGCAACCTTACCCAAAGCAGCGACCAACGAAGCGGCATAACACAATTCGAATACGACCAACTCAGTCGAATCACCCAAGCCGATAAAGAAACCTTTGCCTTCGACCCCGCCCACAATATCCTTTCAGACGGCCTCAAAGATAAGATTGCCGATAACCGTTTAAAAACCTATAACGGCATCAGCTATTATTATGACGAATCAGCTATTATTATGACGACTTAGGCAACCTGATTCACCGCGAACTGGCCGATGGCGAAGTACAGAACTATTTCTACGATCTGCACGACCAACTGGTGAAAGTGGAAATCTTTAAGCCCGAACAGGAAAAAGAGACTTGGGTTTATAGCTACGACGCGCTAGGCAGAAGAATCGGCAAAGGCCGTCTGAAAAACAGCCAAGAAGTTTCAGACGGCTTGGAAGATAAAACCGACTTCACTTGGGACGGCAGCCATTTAATACAGGAAACCCGTTCAGACGGCCTGTACACTTATATCTATACCGACAAAGATTCTTACGAACCTTTGGCACAAATCCGCAATTGGACAAACGAAGAGGGGGAAAGCCACCAAGAAACCAATTATTTCCACTGCGACCAAATCGGCATTCCGCGTGAGATGACCGATAAAGACGGGAATTTATTGTGGTTTGGAAAATATAAAGGTTGGGGGAAATTAGAGGAAGAGACCAATATCTCTAATACTCATCAGCCGTTTAGGTTGCAGAATCAGTATTGTGATACCGAAACAGGGTTGCATTATAACTTCTTTAGGTATTATGAGCCTGATTGCGGTCGGTTTGTGAATCAGGATCCGATTGGACTAGGAGGGGGGAATAATTTGTACCAGTTTGCGCTTAATGCTCAAACATGGTTTGATTTATTTGGATTAAGTGCAACGGCTGCAGTATTAACTGGATTGGGTACGGATGCCGGAATATTGGAGCCGACGGATGCAGTCCCTCAAAAATGGGCAGGCTGGGGAATTGCACTTGGTGCAGCAGTCGCAGTGGATGTAGGAGTCTGGGCATACTCGAAATTACAAGCAAATTCAAAATCACAAGATGCAGAAAAGCAGCGTGAATATGAAATAGCAAAAAAGTTCTGTGACAATCCCCCGCCAACTGGAGAAAATAAATGCGCATCTTTGCACAATCAAATTGAACATGCGAAAAAATGTATTAATCTTTATGAAGAATGGGATAAAAAATGGCTACCTGGTAGGCATGCTCAAAAAATACAAGAATATAAAAACAGATTAAATAATCTAAAAAATGAGCATAAGAAAAATTGTGTCACTAGTAAGAAATAAATAAGAAATAAAATCTAAAATATTCAATTTATAAATTTACAGTTATAGGTGTTATAAATGGAAAAAGAACTATCAAATATTTTAAAAAGATATGAAATACATCCTGATTTTTTGGGTGTATCTATTGAAGATATCAATCAAGTAGGAGGCATGGATGACACAGTCTTACATATTGCAGCTAGAAATAATTATTTAAACGATGCTCTTATATTTCTTCAAAATGGAGCATTGATTGATATTAAGGGTGATTTAGGATATACGCCACTACATTATGCATGCATGTTTGGAAATATAGAAATGGTGAGATTACTCCTTGATAATGGCGCTAACAAAAATATCCAAAATGAATTTGGAGAAAATGCCATTAAAATTGCAATTAACTCATCAAGTGAAAATAAAGATATGATAGTAAAACTACTAAATAATTTTAAAAGAAAAAAACATAAATAACACAATAGCCTAGTAAGAAAACTTAGTTGCAAAGTGAGTTTCACAACATCTTGAATACAAATTTAGCCGCAGCCTGCATAAAAGTATCTATTCAAAGTATAAGGTGCTGTGCCCTTTGGGCACGCGCGCTTTTCTTAGTACTCATCAGGCCGTCTGAAAAAATAAATCGCCGCATTAAATGCCGTTAGAGGATAAAATAATTATGCATTATTATGATGGAACAAAGATTCAATTGGCAGATAGGGTTAAATTAGGTAATTCTAAAGGTATAGTGGTGGCTTTGATTGGAGAAGGATTGTATGAGAGTGAATATCTTTTAAAAGATTGGTCATATCTTAAACATGGATTACTAATATATTTTGACAAATATGGCTTAATTTATTATGTAAATATTGAACAAGATATTTCTTTCATTGAAAGAGGTTTATCTGCGTAGGTATAGTTAGTTCCATTGAGTGTAACTATATGCATGTTTTTCATGCTGTCTGAAAAACCATCACTCTTTTTTTTCAACAGTATAACTTAGCCCATTGCCTACTGCTTCGAAGCAAGTCGTAGCCTGCATAAAAACATCTATTTATCTATTCAAAGTGTAGGGTGTTGTGCCCTTTGGGTACACTTTTCTTAGCCATCATCAGGCCGTCTGAAAAAACAGATTGCCGAATTAAATGCCGTTACCCAACCCAAAGGCAAAAACCAAACCGCTGCGGGTTATACCGCCGTCAAACGCAGCTACGGTTATGATAAAACCGGCAACCTCATTCACAGCAGCGACCAAAGAAGCGGCGTAACAAAATTCGAATACGACCGACTCGGCAGAATCACCAAAGCCGATAAAGAAACCTTTGCCTTCGACCCCGCCCACAATATCCTTTCAGACGGCCAAAAAGATAAGATTGCCGACAACCGTTTAAAAACCTACAACGGCATCAGCTATTACTATGACGACTTAGGCAATCTGATTCACCACGAACTGGCCGACGGCGAAGTACAGAACTATTTCTATGATCTGCACGACCAACTGGTGAAAGTGGAAATCTTTAAGCCCGAACAGGAAAAAGAGACTTGGGTTTATACTTATGACGCGCTAGGCAGAAGAACCGGCAAAGGCCGTCTGAAAAACGGCCAGAGACCTTTGCGAAATAGTCCTTCACCCGACAGCCGAACTCCAAACACAGGATTTCGGCTGTTTTTGACCGCAATATCCCCTTTATTACTCCTCAGATGCCTAATTAATAGGCATCCGGCTGCCTTTTAGGCAGCAATAGGCGCACGTAGCCTGTTGGCCGCCTTCAACAGGTTCAAACATATCGCTTTCAGATGGCTTTGTGCTGATACTTTATCCAGCCCGAAGTAGGCTGCCCGCGCATAGCGGAATTTACGGTGCAGCGTACCGAAACTCTGTTCCACTACATAACGGGTTTTCGATAAATGTTTGTTGCGGCGGGTTTGCGCTTCCGTCAGCGGACGGTTGCGATGGGATTTACTCATAATGCCGTCTTTCAGTTTATATTCTTCCAGATGCTTTCTGTTTTCTGCACTGTCGTAACCTTTATCCGCATAGACGGTAGTCTCTTTGGCCATGCCTGCCAACAAAGGCAACAGATGTTTGCACTCGTGGGCATTGGCCGCTGTAATATGCAGCTTCTCAATATAACCTTCCGCATCGGTACGGGTGTGCTGCTTATAGCCTAATTGATGATGACCGTTCTTCTTCACCCAACGGGCATCTTTATCTTTGCTCGGTGTGGTTTGACCGGTTATCTCTCCTTCGCTATCAACCTCTATGGACTGACGTTGTTTACTGCCGGCCGTCTGAATAATCGTCGCATCAATAACGGCAGCCTGTGCCTTCTCTACCTTTAAGCCTTTCTCAGTCAGTTGGCGGTTAATCAAATCCAACAGTTCGGCCAAGGTATTATCTTGTGCTAACCAGTTGCGGTAACGGCAAAGGGTACTGTGATCGGGAATATTCATCTCGTCAAAATGACAAAACAGGTTGAAATCAATACGGGTAATGAGACTGTGTTCGAGTTCGGGGTCGGAAAGACTGTGCCATTGGCCGAGTAAAACGGCTTTAAACATAGCCAATAAGGGATAGGCGGGACGGCCGCGGTGATCTCTGATATAACGGGTTTTCTGACGATTCAGATACTGCTCTACCGGCTGCCAATCAATTACCTGTTCGAGCTTTAATAAAGGAAAGCGGTCAATGTGTTTGGCAATCATGGCTTGGGCGGTTTGCTGAAAGAACGTACTCATGAGAAATCCCTTAAATATCTTTGGTGAAGAATTTAAGGGATTTTTAGGGTTTTTGCAAAGGTCTCAGAAAGTGAAATAAATGTTAACCAAAAAAATTGCGAAAATTTTTAAAGATTCATCCATTCAGTTTGAAGAACTTCTTTTTGATTATGAGACATTTGAAGAACCCCCTTTAATTAACAGATATACTAAAGTAAAAAAAATAGCAAAAGATATAGATAGAAAGGATTTAAATACTTTTTTATTTAATTTGGCTTTGGCACATTTAAACAATGTGGTGTTATATGCAAAAAATAAACTAACCTCGGAAGAGTTTGCTAATTTTTTTATTTGTTTGGTTTATCATGGTGATGAAAATAAAGTAGATTCAGGTATAAGCGAATTTGGTTTTTATATGCCAACTTTCTGTGTTACAAGAAAAGAAAAGCAATTAGATATAAAAAATCAAATTAAAAAGGAGGCTATTATTAATCTGGAAAACTACCCTATCATAAAAAAAACGCTAACGGATTTAAACCTAATTCAAATTATGGATGTCCATCTTGAAAGTTTTACTGACCAATTTGGCTCTGAAATTAAAAGATTTTTCTTTTTATATAAGGAAATTTAAATAATTGTATTTTTTATAGAATTTCTATTCAAAGCGTGAGGTATGTGCCCTTTGGGCATGCACGCTTTTTTTTGGTACTCATCCGGCCGTCTGAAAAAATAAATCGCCGCATTAAATGCCGTTACCCAACCCAAAGGCAAAGACAAAACCGCTGCGGGTCATACCGCCGTCAAACACCGCTATGGCTACGACAAAACCGGCAATCTGATCCATTCAACAGACCAAAGAAGCGGCGTAACACAATTCGAATACGACAAACTCGGCCGAATCACTAAAGCCGACAAAGAAACCTTTGCCTTCGACCCCGCCCACAATATCCTTTCAGACGGCCAAACAGATAAGGTTGCCGACAACCGCCTCAAAACCTACAACGGCATCAGCTATTACTACGACGACCTGGGCAACCTAATCCAGCGCGAACTGACCGACGGCGAAATATAGAACTATTTCTACGATCTGCACGACCAACTGGTGAAAGTGGAAATCTTCAAACCCGAACGGGAAAAAGAGACTTGGGTTTATACGTACGACGCACTGGGCAGGAGAATCGGCAAAGAGCGGGCGGACGTTTCAGACAGGCATACTGCAGATAATGCCTGTCTGAAAACCGGATTTATCTGGGACGGCAGCCACCTGATACAGGAAACCCGTTCAGACGGCCTGTATACCTATATTTATACCGACAAAGATTCTTACGAACCTTTGGCGCAAATCCGCAATTGGATAAATGAAGAAAAGGAAAGCTACCAGGAAACGAACTACTTCCACTGCGACCAAATCGGTATCCCTAGAGAGATGACGGATAAAGACGGGAATTTATTGTGGTTTGGAAAATATAAAGGTTGGGGGAAATTAGACCAAGAGACCAATATTACTAATGCCCATCAGCCGTTTAGGTTGCAGAACCAGTATTGTGATACTGAAACGGGTTTGCATTATAACTTTTTTAGGTATTATGAGCCGGATTGTGGTCGGTTTGTGAATCAGGATCCGATTGGGTTGTGGGGTGGGGAGAATTTTTATCAGTTTGCGTTTAATACTCAAGAATGGACTGATCCCCTGGGACTTGCTAGAAGAAGAAAAAATGCTAGCGATGAAGTAGGTAGCTGTGCATCTGATAGTTCCAAAAATGAAAAACATGGGGATGGTGGACGAGCTATTTCAAAATCTCAACAAGATATTGCAAGATTAAGGGAGCAATTAAAAACAGCAACTGGCCGGGAGAAAAAGAAAATAGAGCAAAAAATTCAAAATATTACTAAAGCTGCACAAAGAAAAGCCAAAGGAGAGGAACATAGCAGAGGAGCAAAAAGATGAGATTGGAATTATTTCCTCTAAAGTCGGTGGGGCACTTCAAATTTGGTAATCATATTCAGCACTACACATCTCTGTTAAAGGATTTTAAATGTAGTGAACCTGATGAGTTCGGCTATGTTCACTATGAAGCTCCTGATGAAAGTTTTTTCATTACAGTAAAAGACAATAGAATTGATTCTATATTTTGTTATAAAGAACTTTGGTTTAAGGATGTGAATTTAATTGGGATAAGTATTGAAGAGTTTCAAAAAATAACAGAAAGCAGTTTTGTAGGAGAGATTGATGAATTACATGTTGAAGATGATAGTATTCCCCAGTTAGTTTACCAGTTTGAAGAACTTGGGCTACAAGTTTGGGAGAAAAATAAAGTGATTGTAACTATAGTTGCGGACTCTGGTCGTTAGCTAAAGATACTCTCAGCCGATTGACTGCCGAAAGCGGCTTCGACCACAAACTGACCGCCCCGAGGTCCAACGCACCGTCTACCACTACGATGCCGAAGGCCGTCTGGTACGGGCGGCCAATCCCGCCGCCATCACCTGTTTCGATTACGACAGCCTGGGGCGGCTCATCCAGGAAAGCTTCCGGGCGCACCGCCCGCAGGACGACGTAGCCGAATACCTGCCCGCCACCGACTGGGACAACCCCGAACACGACCTTATCCTACTGCACAAACACCGCCACATCCGCCACCACTACGACTCCAACGGCAACCGTACCGCCACCGAACTGCCCGACGGCAGAAGCATCAACTACCTCTACTACGGCAGCGGGCATTTACACCGGATCGATCTGGACGGAGAAATCATCAGCGACATCGAGCGCGACAAACTGCACCGCGAAATCGAACGGACCCAGGGTAGGCTCACCAGCCGCTACGGCTACGACAAAACCGGCAACCTCACCCAAAGCAGCGACCAACGAAGCGGCACCACACAATTCGAATACGACCCACTCGGCCGAATCACCCAAGCGGATAAAGAAACCTTTGCCTTCGACCCCGCCCACAATATCCTTTCAGACGGCCTCAAAGATAAGATTGCCGACAACCGTTTAAAAACCTACAACGGCATCAGCTATTATTATGACGACTTAGGCAACCTAATCCAGCGCGAACTGACCGACGGCGAAATATAGAACTATTTCTACGATCTGCACGACCAACTGGTGAAAGTGGAAATCTTCAAACCCGAACGGGAAAAAGAGACTTGGGTTTATACGTACGACGCACTGGGCAGGAGAATCGGCAAAGAGCGGGCGGACGTTTCAGACAGGCATACTGCAGATAATGCCTGTCTGAAAACCGGATTTATCTGGGACGGCAGCCACCTGATACAGGAAACCCGTTCAGACGGCCTGTATACCTATATCTACACCGACCAAAACTCTTACGAGCCCTTGGCACAAATCCGCAACTGGACAAATGAAGAAGGGGAAACCCGACAGGAAACCAACTATTTCCACTGCGACCAAATCGGCATCCCGCGGGAGATGACGGATAAAGACGGGAGACTGCTTTGGTTTGGCGATTATTACGGTTGGGGTAAGCTAAAGAGTGAAACCAATATTACCAATGCCCATCAGCCGTTTAGGTTGCAAAACCAATATTGCGACTAAGAAACGGGGCTGCATTATAACTTTTTTAGGTATTACGAGCCTGAATGCGGGCGGTTTGTGAATCAGGATCCGATTAAATATTTTGGAGGTACAAATTTTTATACTTATGCTTTTAATATTACAAATTGGATAGATCTTATAGGTTTGAACCCGTTTAGAATTTATTCACAATTAAAGCAAATATTTAATAAAATAAATAAAAAAAGCAAAAAAACCAATAAACGTGATCAAGAATATCAACTAGCAAAAAGATTTTGTGATACTCCAGTTCCACCGCAGGCATCTAGATGCGCAACTTTAAGTGCACAGATTGAACATGCCAAAAAATGTATTAAACTTTATACGGATTGGGATAAAAAATGGCAACCAGGTAGGCATGCGATTAAAATTAAGGATTGGCAAAATAGATTGAATGCTTTGAAAGAGAAAGAAAAATCTGAATGTTCTAAATAAAGCAAAGATTAATTCGGAGATAAAAAATGAATGATTCATTACTAAAACTTTTTTCTAAATATCAAAATTACCCTAGTTTTTTTACTTATCCTCCCATTACCTCTGTACATGATTTGGGTTCTATGGGAGAAACATTATTAAATTTAGCGGTGAATTCTCAAGCTAAAAAAGATGTTCTTTTATTAATAGAGAATGGTGCAAATGTTAATCAATCAGGAGAATTAAGTTTTACTCCTATCCAAAATGCTTGCCTCAATGGGAATACAGATATTATTATGATTCTTTTAGAAAACAAGGCCAATATAAATATAAAAAATGAGTTTGGATATAATGCTAAACATTATGCTACAGAAGAATATCATGATAAAAAGAAATCGAAAGAAATATTAAACTTATTAAAAAATTACAAATATAAATAGAATATTCTTTTTAGGCCGTCTAACCCACACCACTGTCCACGACAATCAAAGCCATACCCAAGAAACCATTTGCGGCTACGATACCAACGGCCAGTTAATCGGCCAACATTAATGGGCGTTACCCGCTGACGAACCAAACTAACAAAGCGGCCTGCCCACCACCGACTGGGACAACCCCGAACACGACCTTATCCTACTGCACAAACACCGCCACATCCGCCACCACTACGACTCCAACGGCAACCGTACCGCCACCGAACTGCCCGACGGCAGAAGCATCAACTACCTCTACTACGGCAGCGGGCATTTACACCGGATCGATCTGGATGGAGAAATCATCAGCGATATCGAACGCGACAAACTGCACCGCGAAATCGAACGGACCCAGGGTAGGCTCACCAGCCGCTACGAACTCGACCCGCTGGGCCGGCTGAAACAACAAACCGCCATAGCGGACCTTCCCGAAACCGGCACGGGCAAAACCCGTACCCTCACCGCCGTCAAACGCCGCTACGGCTACGACAAAACCGGCAACCTCACCCAAAGCAGCGACCAGAGAAGCGGTGTAACACAATTCGAATACGACAAACTCGGCCGAATCACCAAAGCCGACCAAGAAACCTTTGCCTTCGACCCCACCCACAATATCCTTTCGGACGACCAAACAGATAAGGTTGCCGACAACCGCCTCAAAATCTACAACGGTATCAGCTATTACTACGACGACTTAGGCAATCTGATTCATCGTGAACTGGCCGACGGCGAAGTGCAGAACTATTTCTACGATCTACACGACCAACTGGTTAAAGTGGAAATCTTTAAAAAAGATAACAGCAAAGAGACTTGGGTTTATAGCTACGACGCACTAGACAGAAGAATCGGCAAAGGCCGAGACCTTTGCGAAATAGCCCTTCACCCGACAGCCGAACTCCAAACACAAGATTTCGGCTGTTTCTAACCGCAATACCCCTTTATTACTCCTCAGATGCCTAATTATTAGGCATCCGGCTGCCTTTTAGGCAGCAATAGGCGCACGTAGCCTGTTGGCCGCCTTCAACAGGTTCAAACATATCGCCTTTAGATGGAAATTTATTGTGGTTTGGGAAATATAAAGGTTGGGGGAAATTAGAGGAAGAGACCAATATTGCTAATGCCCATCAGCCGTTTAGGTTGCAGAATCAGTATTGTGATACCGAAATAGGGCTACATTATAACTTCTTTAGGTATTATGAGCCGGAGTGTGGGCGGTTTGTGAATCAGGATCCGATTGGGTTGGATGGTGGGAGAAACTTCTACACTTTTTCGGCTAACTCCCAAATGTGGACCGACCCTTTAGGTTTAGAAGGTGAAAGTCTACTTCAAAAAATTGATAAATGGGTTACAGGGGTAAATATAGAAACAACGGCAGCATTAGGGTTTGGTGTGAATGGTGGTTTGGAATATGCAGGGGAAGGTAAATTCATCTGTAACATTGCATTGACAGCAGGAGCAGTTGCCGAAATTGGGGCTGGTAGATCTATACCTTTAACAGGAAAGAGAGATGACGGCTTCTACAGTGAAATATGTGGGACAGCTAAGTTCTTAGGATCGGTTGGAGCATGTGCCAGTTCTACTTTAAAGAGACATCAAAAGCTTTATACATCAGCAAAAGTAGGGGTTGGTCTGGGAGGAGGTTTGACATATTACCAAGCCTTTTTCTCATACAAAGAAAAGCCAATAACAAAGTTATTAACCATATACCATGGTAATCTAATATAGGAAAGATAATCATATGACTTTAAAATCAATATCAGATTCAATTCTTCTTTTTTATTCATTTTTTAATTTGTATTGTGGGTTTTATCTTTGCAAAAAATATGAGGTTATTGATTCTTTTATCGATTTTCTTTTTTTCAAAAATATAAAAGCAGGTAAATTTCTATGGAAAATTGGACTTAATAAATCTTCTATAAATATAGAAAAAGATTTTAGATTTTATGTGATAAAGTATACAATACATTATTTTATACTACACCATATTGTGTTTATCGCAATAGATTATTTTCTATACAATTAAGTAATAAAGCTTATTTTTTAGGTAAAACTTTAATATAAAATATTTCATTATGGATAGTTTAATTTTATCAATAGCCATACTGGTTGGTTTTTTATGGGTATTTTTTTTATTGGTATAGTGCTTATTCTATTTATAAAAAGTATAATAATGTAAATTCTTTTATCGAATTTTTTATTTGTAAAAATATCGAAGCAAATAAATTTATTTGGGGAATTATTCTTAATAAATCCAGTGTAAATATAGAAAAAGATTATAAATTTTATTTTTTAAAGTATGGTGTCAGAGTATTTTTGATTATATTAATAATATAATTTATATAACAGAACCCCACTTTCAGACGGCCTGTACGTCATTTTACTAATTTCAAAGGGATTACAGGTATTCAATCTTCAAATATTATTATTCCACGTGATCAGAATAAAGTCTTTGCCGTTCCCGCCAAAGGTAAACCCATGAGTGCAAAAGATTTTCAAGAAAAATTTATTTTAAAAGAAGGAAGAGCAAAACATTACGTTGATTTTGATACCTGTCCGGGGGAGTTCACACCGAGACCCAACTCTCTAAACAGTAAAGCTATTGAATTTGTACATGATGGGCCATTTGGCTTATATGGTAGAAACCCAACTTATCATAGAAATCACTGATTTTAGGATGAATATATGAAAAAGAAATATATGAGAAAACAATATGTCAAAAAGAAATACATGAAGATTTTAAATAGAGACGAGATCATGGAAATTTATTTATTAATAGAGGAATTAAACGATATTTTTCATGATTCGGACAGATTCGGAAATATTAATATAATACAAAAATTTGTGGATGAATATTATCCTACAATTCATAAATTATATTATAAAATATTATGGAATGCATTGACCATAGACCAAAGAAAACAAATTCTAGAGGAAGATTATGACCATAAAATAGATGGACAATATGATTGATTTGGCAAACTAAAAAATAAATATAATTTATATAGTGAGTTAAGGACTGTATAGACACTTATGTAGTGTACAGGCTACAACAATACTCTGCTATTTAAAGTTATTAGTTTTGACTATCTACTTTTTTAGATGGTTTTTTTTATTAAAGATAGAAGTATACCAATTTTTTGGTAAAGATGATAAAGACTTTTTATTTTGTCATGGCTGGAACACATAGACAGTAAGTAATTGAAATATATAGAAAGTGAAATAAATGTTAACCAAAAAAATTGCGAAAATTTTTAAAGATTCATCCATTCAGTTTGAAGAACTTCTTTTTGATTATGAGACATTTGAAGAACCACCTTTGATACACGGATACCCTACAGTAAAAAAAATATTAAAAAATAATATAAATAGAGAAGATTTAAATACTTTTTTATTTAATTTGGCTTTGGCACATTTAAACAGTGTGGTGTTATATGCAAAAAATAAACTAACCCCGGAAGAGTTTGCTAATTTTTTTATTTGCTTAACTTATAATGACGATGAAAATGATGAGGTATATTCAGGTGTAAGTGAGTTTGGTTTTTATATGCCATCTTTTTGGGTTACAAGAAAAGAAAAGCAATTAGATATAAAAAATCAAATTAAAAAAGAAGATATTGCTAACTTGGAAGACTATCCCATTATTAAAAAAACGCTAACGGATTTAAACCTTATTCAAATTATGGATGTCCACCTTCAAAGTTGGACTGAACAATTTGGTTCTGAAAGTTATGATAATAAAAGATTTTTCTTTTTATATAAGGAAAATTAAATAATTGTATTTTTTATGGAATTTCTATTCAAAGCGTGAGGTGTGTGCTCTTTGGGCACGCACGCTTTTTTGGCATTCATCAGGCCGTCTGAAAAAACAAATCGCCGAATTAAATGCCGTTACTCAAGCCAAAGGCAAAAAAGTAGGGCGGGTTATACATCCGCCCAAACTGCCGTCAAACGCAGCTACGGCTACGACAAAACCGGCAATCTGACTCACAGCAGCGACCAAAGAAGCGGCGTAACACAATTCGAATACGACCAACTCGGCCGAATCACTAAAGCCAATAAAGAAACCTTTGCCTTCGACCCCGCCCACAATATCCTTTCAGACGGCCAAACAGATAAGATTGCTGACAACCGTTTAAAAACCTATAACGGCATCAGCTTAGAAGATAAAACCGACTTCACTTGGGACGGCAGCCATCTTTATCGTATAAGATTGGTTCAAATGTAAGTGAAATTATTGATTTAATTAATCCTGCTAGTAAAGCTAAAAAAGGATATGAAGTCTATAAAAAAGGAAAAAATGGAAATGCGAGATGAAAAAACTTTCCAAAACAGCAAAAAACAAGGAAAAAAAGATGGAGAAAGGTAAAAATATGATAAAAAAATGCAAGCAAAAAAATATATAAAAGATAAAGTTGAATCTAATATGGTTACTAGAGTTATGGGTAATATATGTCCAAAAAAATAAATAAGAAAATTATTAAAATAATAGGGTATATTATTTTACTTATGGTAAATAATTATAATTTATATATTTGTAGCTTAACTGGATACTGCGGTATGAATATTATTAAAAATTACAATATTGGCAGTTTTGGGTATTATTTTTATATTTTATTATATATACTAGTGGATAGTATAATAATACTTTTATGTTTTAGTATATTAAAAGAAAAAATTAAATAGTCTGCATAGAATAGAAAATAAAGATATGTTTAAAAAATTTTTCAAAAAAACTAAATATTATTTTTATGGATGGACATTTAATAAATATCGTAGGCATTTTATATATTTATTGCTTTTAATCGGATCATCTTTCAAACTATATAGTTGTTATTTATATGGGAAATGTAATACAAATAATAACTATGTGTCTATTACCATAGGAAATATAGAACATATCAAAATGGTTTTTTTCTATCTTATTTCATTTTTATTTTTCCTATTATTAAATATTTATCCATTTTTCATTCATAAATTTAAAAATAAGAGATAAATACATAGTAGCCTATATTTAAATACCTATTCAAGTTATAAAAACCACTTTCAGACGGCTTCAAAGACAAAAAACTGCACCGCGAAATCGAACGGACACAGGGCAAACTCACCAGCCGCTACGAACTCGACCCCTTAGGCCGAGACCTTTGCAAAAACCCTAAAAATCCCTTAAATTCTTCACCAAAGATATTTAAGGGATTTCTCATGAGTACGTTCTTTCAGCAAACCGCCCAAGCCATGATTGCCAAACACATTGACCGCTTTCCTTTATTAAAGCTCGAACAGGTAATTGATTGGCAGCCGGTAGAGCAGTATCTGAATCGTCAGAAAACCCGTTATATCAGAGATCACCGCGGCCGTCCCGCCTATCCCTTATTGGCTATGTTTAAAGCCGTTTTACTCGGCCAATGGCATAGCCTTTCCGACCCCGAACTCGAACACAGTCTCATTACCCGTATTGATTTCAACCTGTTTTGTCATTTTGACGAGATGAATATTCCCGATCACAGTACCCTTTGCCGTTACCGCAACTGGCTGGCATAAGACAATACCTTGGCCGAACTGTTGGATTTGATTAACCGCCAACTGACTGAAAAAGGCTTAAAGGTAGAGAAGGCGCAGGCTGCCGTTATTGATGCGACGATTATTCAGACGGCCGGCAGTAAACAACGTCAGTCCATAGAGGTTGATAGCGAAGGAGAGATAACCGGTCAAACCACACCGAGCAAAGATAAAGATGCCCGTTGGGTGAAGAAGAACGGTCATCATCAATTAGGCTATAAGCAGCACACCCGTACCGATGCGGAAGGTTACATTGAGAAGCTGCATATTACAGCGGCCAATGCCCACGAGTGCAAACACCTGTTGCCTTTGTTAGCAGGCATTGCCAAAGAGACCACCGTCTATGCGGATAAAGGTTACGACAGTGCGGAAAACAGAAAGCATCTGGAAGAATATAAACTGAAAGACGGCATTATGAGTAAATCCCATCGCAACCGTCCGCTGACGGAAGCGCAAACCCGCCGCAACAAACATTTATCGAAAACCCGTTATGTAGTGGAACAGAGTTTCGGTACGCTGCACCGTAAATTCCGCTATGCCCGGGCAGCCTACTTCGGGCTGGATAAAGTAGCGGCGCAAAGTCATCTGAAAGCGATATGTTTGAACCTGTTGAAGGCGGCCAACAGGCTACGTGCGCCTATTGCTGCCTAAAAGGCAGCCGGATGCCTATTAATTAGGCATCTGAGGAGTAATAAAGGGGATATTGCGGTCAAAAACAGCCGAAATCCTGTGTTTGGAGTTCGGCTGTCGGGTGAAGGACTATTTCGCAAAGGTCTCAGGCCGTCTGAAAAAATAAATCGCCGCATTAAATGCCGTTACCCAACCCAAAGGCAAAAACAAAACCACTGCAGGTCATACCGCCGTCCAACGCAGCTACGGCTACGACAAAACCGGCAACCTCATTCACAGCAGCGACCAAAGAAGCGGCGTAACAAAGTTCGAATACGACCGACTCGGCAGAATCACCCAAGCCGACAAAGAAACCTTTGCCTTCGACCCCGCCCACAATATCCTTTCAGACGGCCTCAAAGATAAAATTGCCGACAACCGCCTCAAAAACTATAACGGCATCAGCTATTATTATGACGACTTAGGCAACCTGATTCACCGCGAACTGGCCGACGGCGAAGTACAGAACTATTTCTACGATTTGCACGACCAACTGGTGAAAGTGGAAATCTTTAAACCCGAACGGGAAAAAGAGACTTGGGTTTATACTTATGACGCACTAGGCAGAAGAACCGGTAAAGGCCGTCTGAAAAACGGCCAAGAAGTTTCAGACGGCTTAGAAGATAAAACCGACTTCACTTGGGACGGCAGCCACCTCATACAGGAAACCCGTTCAGACGGCCTGTACACTTATATCTATACCGACAAAGATGCTTACGAACCTTTGGCACAAATCCGTAATTGGACAAACGAAGAAGGGGAAAGCTACCAAGAAACCAATTATTTCCACTGCGACCAAATCGGCATTCCGCGTGAGATGACCGATAAAGATGGAAATTTATTGTGGTTTGGCAAATATAAAGGTTGGGGGAAATTAGAGGAAGAGACCAATATTGCTAATGCTCATCAGCCGTTTAGGTTGCAGAATCAGTATTGCGATACCGAAACGGGGTTACATTATAACTTCTTTAGGTATTATGAGCCGGAGTGTGGTCGGTTTGTGAATCAGGATCCGATTGGGTTGGATGGAGGATTTTATCTTTATGTATATACCCCGAATATACAAATGTGGATAGATGGTCTAGGGCTTTCACCTTATTATGAAATGGGTAGCCAACAAATTTATAATAGTACTTCAAGTATAGGATGGCTTGGGGGAGCAGATTTTAAATTTCATGGCAATTGGTGCGGACCCGGCTGGACAGGCGGTCACCATGAAAGTTATAGCAAAGATATAGATAATAATGGTTATTATAAAAAGCCAATTGGTTTATTAGATAGTGCTTGTAAGCGACATGATATGTGCTACGCTGAATGCAGAGAATTGTTAGCCTGTAATGGATTTGCCAAAAAAGAATGCATGATAAATTGTGATGATCATTTAGTTAATGCAGCTAAAAATATCCAGTCGGATTCAAGTTCTTTTAAAGTAGAAAGAGATCTTCTTGCTTTGGCTATTAATCAAAATATGGGAATTGAAGGCAGTTGCTTAAAAGCATCCCCCTAAATTAATAATTAACCCGATAGGAATTTATAAATAATGATTAAAAAGAGAATTATGTTTGCCATTAAAGCACTTGGTATTTATTGGGCATTTTATATAATTATTTCCCTAATATTTGGACGATTTTTTATGGAAGTGGCATTCAACTTCTTTCTCATTTTACCTACTTCTTTATATTTATATGATATAGTCGAGTGGATTTTAAGACATATGGGTTTTTCTACCGATCTGCCATCAGATTTAATAAGATCACAATGGATACGTACAATTATCCATTATATTTTTTATTCTATTCATATTTTTACTGTTTCTTTTTTATTGACATTTTTTCTTTTTTCTAATGATCATGGTAGTAATGATGAAGATAAGTCATAGAAAAATTTATGTATATTTATTTAGAAATAATACAAGTTTATATAATAATTCCTATCAGCAAATGAGATTTTAAATCAATTTTCTGGGACTTATCCGTGATATTAAAACAACTATTGTTAATTTTAAAATTATCATTAATTTATATTGTAATATATATGTTAATATTAATATTGCAGCCATGGATTGCTGAAATATTAAATATATTTTTTACCTTACCATGGTCAATAATAGAGGAAAATATATTGGGTTTTTTTAATTTAAATTTAGACTCAACCTTGAATAATATTTTTTGGCGTAGAATTATACATTTATTATATAGTTTTTTAAGTATTTTCATTAATTTATTTACAATTGGTTTTATATTAAAGTTAATAAATAAAGTTAAAATCAAATAGAGTATGACTCATAATAATTTATTCAATATTTTTTGGGTAAGACAAATTAGAACAAAGAAATAGTAAAAAAATATTGCTATTCTTACTATTAAGTAGTCATTATTTCTTTGAATAGAAAATATACTTCCTATTTGTAAACACAATATTACATATTAAAAAGAGATTATTTATGAATTTTATAGTTAAAAAAAGAATTAAATTTTCTTTAGCTATACTTTTAATCTATATTTTGATATTTATTCTTCTTCTTCCTATTGCAGATGGTTGGATTGCCGGTATTTATTTATTTTTAACTACTTTACCGATAGCTTTAATTAAAATCTATTTAGTTGATCCACTTTCCATTCATTATGAAATTTTAAACTATCAACTATCTAGTTATCTTGTTAAGGAAATTATTTATTATTTTCTAAGTATTATCTATATTTTTTATATTGGATATTTAATTAGTATATTTTTCTGTCGTAAAGATTAAGAAGCTTTTTAAGCAGAAAGCTGTAGTTGGTTGAAAACAACCTACCTAAAAGCCTATAACAGAATCAGCTATTACTATTATGATGAATTAGTAGCGAAACATATTTTGTATAGAATATCTATTTGTAGAGAGAGTGTACCTTTAATTTTACTAATGGAAAGAATATAACGATACAAAAGGATACTTCATATGATACATAATAAAAATAAATTAGGTATTTATTTATCAGCAATATATGGGGTTATTGCATTGATTATTTTAGGAGGAAATACAGAAGGTAGCTGGGATGGATTTATCTTATTTATTTTAGCAATTCCATTTTCATTTCTATCTATCTTTATTACACATTATCTAAATAATATATTAGGTAATATACTATTTGTTTTTTTGAACATGCTTTGGTGGTATTTTGTAGGGTGGTTATTTACTAAAATTATTCACAAAAAAATTTAATTATGAGTAAACCATAAAGCTCATCATCTATTTAAAATGCAGGGGGGTATCTGCTTTTGAATACAAACTTTTTGCTTGATACTTACCAAGCCGCCTTCTGAAAAAATAAATCCCCCACTCGAATTACTCACTCGGCAAAACTGTAGGCGGCTGGTCAAATATTCTCACTTAGCTCTTCCTTTGATTCCACCTACAATATTCTTTCAGACGGCCATTTCACCAATACCTATTTAAGCAACCACCCTTTTTCTTCTTGGAAAAATCTAGAATAAACGGCTTTGAAAGGTGTATCCGAAACCGTTTCAATACCTATCCAATGCACCGTTTTTCACAATCGCACCGACTTCTCTGAGCAATACCAATAAATAAGCACCGCTATTGTCATAACAATTATGATGATGGGCATAAACCTGAATCTGTTTATCCGGCCATTGGCGGGCGGCCAGCCAGCTTGCACGCGGCATATGGAAGCCCGAACTCACCAATATCACACTATGATCATCTTGCAATAAAGGCGTGCTGTATACGATATTTTTAAAGGTGTCGTCCGCTTCGGTTTCTTGCTGAATGGCTGAAGCAGGCACGCCCATTTTTTCGGCCATCGCCTGCATGGTTTTCGAACCGTGTCGGAAATCGCGGTTAATGCCGCCGCTCATCACCAATTTTTTCACTTTTCCCGCCCGCCAAAGCTCAACAGCAGCGCCGACTCTGGCCGATAAACACGGATTCGGTTTGCCGTTCATATAAACTCTGGTGCTCAACACCAACGCACTATCCGCCGTTTGCATCATATCCGGCGTGCGTTTGCTGATGACGGCATCCTGATAGCCTACCCAAGACACCGCCGCCAATAATAAGATAAAAAATAATGCCATGCATATAAATATGGCTTTTTTGATATTTGATAAATTCCAATTCATTGGCTTTAGAAAAATATATAGCGTAAGCGTTTGTATATTGCAGGTAAAAGTATGGTAGTTAATTCTTCTAACTATTGTTTGACGAGAATATATTTCAGCTTAACTAGCTGTTATTTATAAAGATTAATTTAATGGGTTTATGTCATATCACATATCAAGCAACCCTTTTATTTTTTAATTCATTAATATATAATTTTTCTAAGATTTTGGGCATAACCTTTTTTATTAATTAGGTTTTTTTAGAAACTTTTTAGGGAACAACTATAATGAAAGTTAAAATATTAGCTTCGTTAATTTGCGCTTCTGCCTTTTTAGCAGGTTGCGATCAAATTTCAAGTATCGGCGGGAAAGAAGAACCCAAACAGGAGCAAACGGCAGTACCTCCTTCTTCAGGTGAAAATTTAATCCGCTCGGAAGAAACCCCGCAAGTTTCTCAAAAAGCAGCCGTGGCTATGCCTGAAACAACACCGATTCAAACCCAAGAATACGGCGATGGTGATATGGTGCATTTAACCAAAGCCCGTGTGGTTGGTCAGATTCTGACAGTCGAATTTTTATTCGTACCAAAGCGTAAACCTGATGGTAGCTATCGGTATGTAAGCTACGAGACCAAACTAGACAATGTAAGCTATATTGATGATGCCGCAGCGCAAAAGGTAAGTTTATTACAAGATGAAGCCGGTGTTTACATGGCTTCCCCATTAGCTTCAAATAAAACTGAAATTCGTATCAATGACGACGACCCTATTAAAATGACTTTGAAGTTTCCGGCACCCCCTCCCAGCACTCCCAGCATCAGCATCGATTTACCCCAAATCGGTTCGTTTGACGCTATACCTGTCAGCCGATAATAAACATTATGATATTAAGCTGTTTGAAAGATTCAAGCAGCTTTTTACTTAAATCAATTGTTTCTACAACGGAAGTAAGAATATGATAAATCTGAAAACCGTATCCGGTATTTTAATACCGATGTTTTTGTTATCTGCCTGCAGCCCCCAAGAAATAACGGAATCGGAATCTTCGCAAGAAATACCGACTGATGCAGAAATATCAACTGATGCAGAAATGCCGACTAATCCAAGCATATCAATGGATGAAGATATGCCGACTGATGCGGAAATAAGAGCGGCAGAACGGGCACCTTTACCCAGTAAACTTTCTGCCCGAGCCAGCAAGCTTAGCGGCAATGTAGTGAATATGAATGCAAACCAAGACGGAATCAATGGTGGTAATAATGGTTTGAATTCAGGCGGCTCCCAGCTTCATGGCAACGTTACCGGAATTTCTACCAAAGAAACCGAAAAAGGCGTGGAAGTGAATATGTCGTCCGACGTATTATTTGATTTTGATAAAGCCGATTTAAAACCCGATGCAACTGCCGTATTGCAACAAGCCGCTGCCATTATCAACGAGCAGGGCACAGGCAAAATTACCATCACAGGCCATACGGATAGCAAAGGCGAGGAAGATTATAATATCAAACTCTCTGTTGCAAGGGCCCAATCTGTTAAAGACTGGTTGGCAAAAAACGGCGTAACAAAAGACATGGAAGTCGAAGGCAAAGGCGAAAGCCTCCCCATCGCAGACAATGAAAATGCCGATGGCAGCGACAACCCCGAAGGCCGCGCCCAAAACCGCCGTGTAGAAATTATTATTGCCAAGCAAAAATCTACTCAATAAAAATACACAATTGATGCCTCGGCAAAATAGAATTCAATCTGCTGATGCCTTGGCATCAAATCTTTTTAAATGATGGGTTTAGTCAATCAGAACCTTATCATGCAACATACTTGATAAAGAAACAAAAGCCTCAAATATCTTTTTATTTACCCGGATATTGATATATCCATTCCACATCGGCATGGGTAAAGGCTTCGGGAAACAGGTATTCACCGCCAAAAACGGCAATATCCAAATACTGCCATTGCGGATTGAAATCCGGATTTTGTTGATGTACCGCATCGAAAACCAACAATGTGCAATAAAAAGGCTCTTCGGAACGCTTGGTCATGATAAAAGCCTTTCCCACCATATTTTCCGCACTTTTGGCACTTTGCGCCCGTTGATATCGGTTTAAAAACCTAGGGCGCACAATAGCAATAGCATCGGCTTTGTCTGCCGCCGTAAACTCATTTAATGACGTTAACAATACCTGATTCGGATGTTTGGGATCATCATCGGTGGTTGCGTGGGCAATGATAATATCCGGTTGGGTTTGAACAACCATGCCAATATGCGAATAGCGGCTATGACTCACCCTTTTGATAAATTGGCTATCCGCCGAACGGCCACTTCGAAAAATCCAATCGCCGGTTTGCAATAATTCAGCCGGCGGAAGAATAATAGCCGTACCTTGATTATCTTCCGACTTATCAAAATAAATAATTAAAATAAATAAAAAACATAATGGAATGAACAAAAAAGATGGCTTTAATTTAATATCAGCCATCTTTTTCCGAATATGTTTTTTTATAATCGAACTTTCCATCCGTCGTCGGTTTTGATTAATCTAACATTGTCATCTTTGGTTTCGCCCTGTTTAAAACGGATATGTACCTCTACTTGGGCGGCATCATTATTCTCTCCGGAAATAACCGCGGGATCAGCAGAAATCTCATCTATACCGCCATATTCATCCGCATAAGCTTTTTGTTGAGAAACAGCGGCTTTCACTTTGCCATTCAGCATATCTTCTACACCGGGTTTATTTTTTTCTTGATCGGGAAAATGAATCATCGCAATAACAGCTTCTGCATCGCCTTCATAACTTTTTTGAGTAAAATCTTTAGCGGTATCCTCGGGAGAATGGCCGGAACAAGCAACCAACATCATCACGGCAAGGGTAGAAAGTGACTTTGACAATATACGCATATTAAATGTCTCCTTATAGAAATAATGTATTAATCAGGTATTGGTTGGTTTTAGATTTCTGATTATTTAGAATCATATTCTAAAATCCGGTAATTGCATACTTCCAGTCATATAGTAATCACTCATTATGTAATAAAAGTTAAAACAAACATCGCTTGCCAAAACATATAAACAGAGGCCGTCTGAAAAACTTTCAGACGGAGACCTTTGCGAAATAGTCCTTCACCCGACAGCCGAACTCCAAACACAGGATTTCGGCTGTTTTTGACCGCAATATCCCCTTTATTACTCCTCAGATGCCTAATTAATAGGCATCCGGCTGCCTTTTAGGCAGCAATAGGCGCACGTAGCCTGTTGGCCGCCTTCAACAGGTTCAAACATATCGCTTTCAGATGACTTTGCGCCGCTACTTTCTCCAGCCCGAAGTAGGCTGCCCGGGCATAGCGGAATTTACGGTGCAGCGTACCGAAACTCTGTTCCACTACATAACGGGTTTTCGATAAATATTTGTTGCGGCGGGTTTGCGCTTCCGTCAGCGGACGGTTGCGATGGGATTTACTCATAATGCCGTCTTTCAGTTTATATTCTTCCAGATACTTTCTGTTTTCCGCACTGTCATAACCTTTATCCGCATAGACCGTTGTCTCTTTGGCAATGCCTGCCAATAAAGGCAACAGATGTTTGCACTCATGGGCATTGGCCGCTGTAATATGCAGCTTCTCAATGTAACCTTCCGCATCGGTACGGGTGTGCTGCTTATAGCCTAATTGATGATGACCGTTCTTCTTCACCCAACGGGCATCTTTATCTTTGCTCGGTGTGGTTTGACCGGTTATCTCTCCTTCGCTATCAACCTCTATAGACTGACGTTGCTTACTGCCGGCCGTCTGAATAATCGTCGCATCAATAACGGCAGCCTGCGCCTTCTCTACCTTTAAGCCTTTCTCAGTCAGTTGGCGATTAATCAAATCCAACAGCTCGGCCAAGGTATTGTCTTGTGCCAGCCAGTTGCGGTAACGGCAAAGGGTACTGTGATCGGGAATATTCATCTCGTCAAAATGACAAAACAGGTTGAAATCAATACGGGTAATAAGACTGTGTTCGAGTTCGAGGTCGGAAAGACTGTGCCATTGGCCGAGTAAAACGGCTTTAAACATAGCCAATAAGGGATAGGCGGGACGGCCGCGGTGGTCTCGGATATAACGGGTTTTCTGACGATTCAGATACTGCTCTACCGGCTGCCAATCAATCACCTGTTCGAGCTTTAATAAAGGAAAGCGGTCAATGTGTTTGGCAATCATGGCTTGGGCGGTTTGCTGAAAGAACGTACTCATGAGAAATCCCTTAAATATCTTTGGTGAAGAATTTAAGGGATTTTTGGGGTTTTTGCAAAGGTCTCAGACGGCCTGTTAATGAATATCGAAACAATTATTAATTAAGGGCGATATTCCGGCATAACACCATTCGGTAATAGCTGCCATACATAGCCGGTATGTTTCTGCTTGCCTGCTACCGCGCCGGCTTCGTCACCGTAGCCCCAGAAATAATCGACACGAACCGCGCCTTTAATTGCGCTGCCGGTATCTTGCGCCATAATCAGGCGGTTAAGGGCATATTTTTGGGTTGGGTGAACCGTGGCCACAAATAGCGGTGCGCCCAAGGTAATGTAATGGCGGTCAACCGCGCCGGCATATTGTCCCAATAACGGCGTACCGAGTGCACCAATCGGGCCTTCGCCATTACCCGGCAGTTGGCGGAAGAAAATATAGCTGGGATTTTGCCCCAAAACTTCGGCCAAGCGTTGCGGGTTCTGCTGCATATAGGCTTTGATGCCCTGCATAGTGGTTTGGCCAAGCGTCAAATAACCGCGGTTGGCCATATAGCGGCCGATAGACACATAGGGATATTCGTTTTTATCGGCAAAACCCAAACGGATAAAGCGGCCGTCGGGTGTTCTCAAACGACCCGAACCTTGAATATGTAAGAAAAATAATTCAACCGGATCATCTGCATAACCGAGTATGGGTGCTTTACCGTCGAGTGCGCCGCCGTTAATTTGAGCACGGGTGTAATAGGGTACAAATTGATTGCCGACAAAGCGCCCTTTTAAGGCACGGGTACGATTGCTGATGGGGAATTGTGCCAGATTGGCACTATAAGGGCCGTTGGCATCAATCACGCCTTTATTTTGCCCGGTTTGGCGCACATGTATGGTGCCTTTGCTGTTGCGCAAGTTGGCCGGTAAATCAATGGAAACAAAATCATTGGGAATACCGTATATCGGAAAGCGGGCTTGGCGGGTTTGTTTGGCATCGCCGTGTAAAACCGGCTCGTAATAACCGGTAATCGTGCCGCCCAATTTACCGTTTTCACTTACTTCCCACGAGGTAAAGTATTGCTCAAAAAAAGATTTAGCCTGAGCGTTTTGATAAGGTGTTTGCGCTGCTTGTACACAGACATTACGCCAATTAGGTTGGCCTTGAAGCTTTTCACAACCGAGGCGGAATGCTCGTAAGCTTTCGACAAAATTCTGCTGCTGCCACTGCGGCATGGTTTGGTGCGACACCACCTTATAGCTGGCTCCGCCACCCGGTGTATGGATATAACCTAAAGGAGAGGGGGTACCGGTAGGCATCGGTGCTCCGGGTTTCACGGGCGGCATGGGTTGCGGCGTCGGCAGGGGTTTGGTTTGTTTGGTACCGCAGGCGGCTAAAAAAGCGGCGGTAAGACTCAAAATAGCAAAACGATAGATTTTTTGGTGATTCATAACTCAATTTATCATACAGGCTGTTTAAACACTTGGTTTCAACAGCAAATTTTTAAAATATTTCCACAGCAAAACAGCATAAAACAGGGCTTCGCTGCACCTAAGCAGACTAATCTGCCCCTACTTGGTTCATTTTCAGACGGCCTTGAGAATGTAAAGACTGTCTGAAAACACCAATCTAATCGGAAGCATTCTAACATAAGCATAAATTATGCTGTGCTTTCCTATTTCACATATATAAAATTTTGTTTTAAAAAGTAAGTTTTTTATTATGAGGCCATCTGAAACAGTTTCAGACGGCCTTATTATGGTCATAATTTTAATTGCAATTAATAATAAAAATAATTTGCATTTAAATTTAAACAGGTATACCGTAAAAAAGAATAGCCGTTGAAAAGTTTGGTTTTTATGTTTATTGCTTTTTTAATTATGTTGCGCGAAGGCATTGAGGCCGCGCTGATTGTCGGTATTGTTGCCGGTTTCCTGCAGCAATCCGGAAACAGCAGACTCATGCCTAAAGTTTGGCTGGGGGTTGTTCTAGCCGTGCTGATGTGTGTCATTTTAGGCTATACCATATATACCGTAACAGGTGAAATCCCGCAGAAACAGCAGGAATTGGTTGTCGGCCTTATCGGGCTGGTGGCCGTCGGTATGCTGACCTATATGGTCTTATGGATGAAAAAAGCCGCCCGTTCGATGAAGCAACATCTTCAAGAATCCGTTCAGGCGGCCTTAAATCGAGGGAATGGTCAGGGCTTGGCCTTGGTCGGCATGGCGTTTTTAGCCGTTGCCCGCGAAGGTTTGGAAAGCGTTTTCTTTCTGATTGCGGTTTTCGAACAAAGCCCTTCTTGGCGAATGCCTGTCGGTGCATTGGCCGGCTTGGCCGTTGCCGTTTTAATCGGTGTATTGATTTATCAAGGCGGTATGCGCTTGAATCTGGCCAAGTTTTTCCGTATTACCGGCGCCTTTCTAATTGTGGTGGCCGCAGGGCTTTTGGCCGGTTCGCTGGGTGCTCTGCACGAGGCGGGTGTATGGAACCATCTGCAAACCATCGCATTCGATACTTCGCATATTTTGCATCAAGACAGCCCCTTAGGCGTTTTGCTTGGCGGCTTCTTTGGCTACACCGACCATCCGACCCAAGGCGAAATATTGGTATGGCTGATATATCTCATACCGGTTATGTATTGGTTCTTACGCGGCAGCAAACCTGCTGTTCCTCCACAATCTTTAAAAACACATGAAAAAGAGGTTTAACATGAAAACACTGAATATGACTGCTTTATCAGTCTTACTGGCATTCGGTTTGGCTGCCTGCCAACCGCCCGAAGCGGAACAAACCGCTCAAACAACCGACGGTAGCGGCGCATCGGCGGCTCCTGCAACCAATGAAGACGGTTCGGTGAACGTATCGGTGAACGATACGGCCTGCGAACCGATGGAATTGACTATTCCCAGTGGTAAAGTCGTGTTCAATATTAAAAACAACAGCGGCCGCAAACTGGAATGGGAAATTCTAAAAGGCGTGATGGTGGTAGACGAGCGCGAAAATATCGCCCCCGGCCTGAGCGATAAAATGACCGTCACCCTGCTGCCGGGCGAATACGCCATGACTTGCGGCCTGTTAAACAACCCGCGCGGCAAACTCACCGTAACCGACAGCGGCTTTAAACGTGCGGGCGGCGAAGCCGATTTGGAAAAACTTGCCCAACCGCTGGCCGAATATAAAGTTTATGTTCAAAAAGAAGTGGATCAACTGGTTCCCAAAACCGCTGCATTTGTTGCCGCAGTTAAAGCCGGTGAAATAGAGAAAGCCAAATCCATGTTTGCCGATACCCGTAGCCATTACGAACGTATCGAACCGATTGCCGAATTGTTCAACGAACTCGATCCCGCTATTGACGCGCGTGAAGACGATTTCAAAGCCGGCGCCAAAGACGAAGCCTTTACCGGTTTCCACCGTATCGAATACGGCTTGTGGGTGGATAACAGCACCGAAGGTTTGGCACCGATTGCCGACAAACTTCAGGCTGATGTCAACAAACTTCAAGCAGAAATTAAAGATCTGACCTTCCCGGTAGGCGGCGTGGTCGGCGGAGCTTCCGAATTGATTGAAGAAGTTGCCGGCAGCAAAATCAGCGGCGAAGAAGACCGCTACAGCCATACCGACTTGAGCGACTTTAAAGCCAACGTTGAAGGTTCGCAAAAAATTGTCGAGCTGTTCCGCCCGATGATTGCCGAGAAAAACCAAGAAATCTTGGATAAAACGGATGTTAACTTCAAGCAGGTTAATGAAATTCTGGCGAAATATGAAACTGCCGACGGTGGTTATGAGACCTACGATAAACTCACCGATGCCGACCGCAAAACCCTACAGGCGCCGATTAACGCATTGGCTGAAGATTTATCTAAATTACGCGGTACTTTAGGTCTTGAATAACCCTATCTGAAGTATTTGCCGACCCTTTTCAGACGGCTTAAAAACAATATTTAGGCCGTCTGAAAATCATTTAAGAAATACCAAATAAATATATATCGATTATGAATAAAGACAACCCATCCCCAGCCCAACCCGAAAAACGCACCCTGCTGAAAACCGCATTGGCAGCAGGCGCCACCGGCATTGTCGCCGCAGCAGGCGGTATTGCATGGGGTACAAAAAAGGGCAAAGAGGAAGAAAAAGCCGCCCTTATGCAGCATAATCCGCAAAGCTATGATTGTTATGGTACACATCAGGCCGGCATTACCACGCCACCGCAGCAATTCGGCATTATGGCCGCATTTGATGTGTCCGCCAAAAATCAAAAAGATTTGGAAAAGCTGTTGCGTGTTTTAACCGCACGGATTGAGTTCCTTACCCATGGCGGCGAACTGCAAGACGAAGACATCAAACTCCCGCCTTCCGGCAGCGGTATTCTCGGCAAAGTTTTCCAACCCGACGGCTTAACCATTACCGTTAGCGTCGGCTCCAGCCTGTTTGACGAACGTTTCGGTCTGGCCGATAAAAAGCCCATACATTTGCAGGAATTAAAAGATTTCTTTAACGACAAACTCCAAGCCCAATGGTGCGATGGTGATTTAAGCGTGCAAATTTGTGCATTCTCACCCGAAACATGCCAAAACGCCTTGCGCGATATTATTAAAAATACCGCCAATTGGGCCGTTATCCGTTGGAGTATCGACGGCTTCCTGCCCAAAACCCAACCCGGTTCCGCCCCGCGCAACCTACTCGGTTTCCACGACGGCACCGCCAACCCCGACGTATCCGACCCCAAAATTGCCGACGAGGTATTATGGACGGGCATCGCCGCCAACAGTATGGACGAACCGGCTTGGACCAAAAATGGCACTTATCAGGCCGTGCGCATTATCCGCCATTTTGTCGAATTCTGGGACAGAACACCGTTGCAAGAACAACAAACCATTTTCGGACGTGAAAAATACAGCGGCGCACCCTTGGGTATGAAACATGAGCAAGATGCCCCTGATTACAGCAAAGATCCCGATGGCGAAGTGATTCCGACCGACAGCCATATCCGCGTAGCCAACCCGCGTGATCCGGAATTTATGAAGAAACACCAGCTATTCCGCCGTCCGCTCGATTATTCACGCGGGCTTTCCAAAGCGGGGCAGCTTGATGTCGGTTTGGTCTTTATCTGCTATCAGGCCAATCTTGAAGACGGTTTTATCTTTGTACAGAAACTTTTGGATACCGAGCCTTTAGAAGAATACATCAGCCCGTTTGGCGGCGGTTATTTCTTCACCCTGCCCGGTATTGAAAAAGGCGAATTTTTAGGACAAGGTTTGCTGACTGCTTAAAACAAGCCGATAACGTCAAATATTCAAATCAAATGGGGCGGATAAACTATCCGCCCCATTTTTGTTTACTCAACTACTTAATAACGTGCATCCTTCGGTTTTTTACCATTCGGCCAGTCGTTTACTTTACCGGCAAAATCAGGGCGCGGTTGGTGGGTGAAAAATTCGGCAATATCTACCGCATCTTGTTCACTTAGCAAATTACCTTCCCCCCACATACCTTTGGTGTGAACCCCCATCGGCATAGCGGCTTTAATAAAGGCGGCAGCTTTATAAGTACGCGCCATACCTGCTCCGATATTAAACGATTGATCCCCCCACAAAGGTGGAAAAGCAAAATGGCCCGTTCCGTCTTGCTTACCCTCACCATTACTGCCGTGGCAGCTGGCGCAATATTGAGCATAGAGCTGTTTGCCCCGGCCGGGATTCGGTATTAAATCGGTATTAATAGAAACGGCATTGACAACATCTACTCGCTGACCTTTCGGTACATCCTGCCCCAGCCATTTCATATAAGCAATCATGGCTTGCATCTCTTCACTGTCTTCAGGCAGAGGTTTGCCATTCATAGAACGTTGGAAGCAACCATTAATCCGGCCTGCCAAATCCAATTCTTTACCCGCACGGGGCATTTCGCGCGGATAACTATTATATGTATTGATATAAGGATTACCGCCCGGCACTTTACCTTGGGCAATATGGCAGCTATTACAGTTGAGCTGATTGCCCACATATCCGGGCAACAATCTTTTAGTTTCGTTTAACAAGCGTTGGCCATAACGTATTTGCGTTGCATTAGGCTGTTTGTCTATATCGCTGTCTGATGGTAAAGCATATTCACCAACCACTTTTTTATCTTCACCCTTACCAACAACTACAGGATAACTATCCACTTTATTTTCAAAAGTTTGGCTACTATTATCCCGACATGCAGACAAACTCAACCCTAATCCCACAATCGCCGCAGTCAATATCGTGTATTTATTCATGATGCGCTCCTGATGCGGTATTCGGAACAAAATTTTGGGCTTTCCCATTCACAAATGCACGGATTTCAGCCACTTCTTTACTATTCGTTTCCGGTGCCTGATTGGTCCAGCCGTTACGTACAAAATTCACCACTTCAGCGATATCTTCATCACTAAGATTCTTGAATCCGGGCATACTGAACGCCATCACATCATGACCGTTTTCCGGCATACGACCGCCTTCCAAAGTAATTTGAATCACCGATTGCGGGTAGCCGGCATAAACCGCACTATTTTTATTTAAAGCAGGGAAAATGCGTTCCACACCATTCCCGTCAGCACGATGGCAGACTTGGCAGTGTTCAGCATAAAGTAAAGCTCCTCTCCCCACATACTGACCACTTTGTAACATAGCGGTTGTCTTATCCACTTTAGCGGGTAATGCCGTAACCTTACCGGGAGTAGGAGAGAGTGTTTTTAAATAAGCCGAAATGGCTTGAATATCTTCCGGCAACCAATAACGAGTACTATGTTCTACTACATCAGCCATCGCACCAAAAGCCGCGCTGCGTTCGGTTCTGCCTGTCGCCAGAAAGTCTGCTATTTCTTTGGTATGCCAAGAAGCCAGTCCACGGGCATCACCACGTAAACTTTTGGCTCGCCAACCATCAATCACCGCACCATTTAAGAAATATTTACCATCTTCGCTTAAAGCTTTTTCCTGATAAGCGATACCGCGTGGCGTATGGCATGCGCCACAGTGTCCCGGCCCTTCTACCAAATATTTACCACGGTTGAGCTGTATATTGTAACGACCATCCGGTTCGAAACTGCGTTTGGGCGCAAACATCGCCTGCCAATAAGCCAGCGGCCAGCGCCAATTTAATACAGGTGGAATCGTGCTGCCTGCATTCTTCTGCTTCACACTCTCCACACCCTGCATAAAATAAGCATAAAGTGCCTGAATATCGTCATCCGGCATTACCGCATAAGAAGCATAAGGCATGGCCGGATATAAAGGCGTACCATCCGAACGGATACCATGTTGTACTGCTGCTTTAAATTGATTGTAGGTATATGAACCGATACCTGTTTCTTTATCGGGTGTGATATTGGTGCTGTAAATGGCACCCAGAGGCGTTTGCATTGCCAAACCACCCGCATAAGCACGGCCTTTCGGTGCGGTATGACAAGCAAAACAATCGGAAAGTGCGGCGATATATTCTCCCCGCCGGATTTGCTCTGCATTAATTTTTACGGTAGCTTGGCCGGTTTCATGGCGCTGCCGGGTAAGCAATTCGCTGCCACCATAAGCCAGACCCAGCAATATAGCCGCTGCCAAAACGGTTTTACTGACTGTTTTCATAGTGTTCCTGCTATTCTCATTTGTAGAAATTTTTTCGCAACGGCATACTTTTACATTTGAAATGTATTTCCGCTGCAAAAAATTTATGGATTATTTTTTATAAAAACCATTTATTTTCAATTAATAATCTCTTATATTCTATATATAATATATATCAGCCACAAAAACCACCAGTTATAAATTAAATCTTATATTTTTTGATTTAAATCAATATAAATAACAACTTATAATTATTTATATTATCTTCCTTTATTTTCTATTCATATAAAAATAAGCCGTCTGAACCATATTGCTCAGACGGCTTATAATCATTTCCAACAAAAAATTAATCAATACCTATTTTATTAAAATATCCAATACCATAAGTATTATCATTTCATACAAATAGGATTAAATATAGTATTGTTTTATTTATATTAATCTTGAATTTTTTCAACAATACCGATGCCTATCGCATCTAATCCCGTATATACGCCGACAGCAGGCGAAACCGGAATACCGCTTTCTAAATGTAAACCTGTTTTTTTATTCAATTTACACGCAAACTGATTATACAACGCACCATCACCACAATACCCTCCTGAAATCACAAGATGGGTCGGATTTTTATCTGCCGTTATCACCATGAGCGCTTCAATCAACCGATCAATCATCTGATCATTATTTTGAATACTGGCTAAATGTGAAATACCTTTTTCATTAAACCGTAATACAGTTTTCAAACCCAGCCAATCATTAAAAGCAGCTCCCATGCGCAATAAGCCGTTATTCCGTGTTAATGGTGTTAACGATTGAACTGCCAACAGAATTTCACAACGCGGTTTGAGTCTTTCTAAATAATCCACCACTTCGGCAGATGTTTTTCCCAAAGAAAGCAATCTGATGGCTTCTAATGCAAAAAAACCTTCCGGCATAGCGGTGGTACCGGTATCAATCACGTGAATTTTCAGATCATTGGCCATTTCTTCCGCCAATTGACGTATTAATTCTGCTGTATCGCTCAATCGGCTACTAATTGTCGTAACAATAGCTTCGTGATAACCCTGAGATTTAAGATAATAAAATGTTTTACGCAAAGACTCTTTATCCGGTGGGGAAGTAGTAATGACCTCTTTGGGATGGCTGCGCAACCAATCTGACAACTCTTCTGCTTTTAAATCCAATCCGTCTGCATATTTTTCGCCGCCCATCTGAACGGATAAGCGCAAAATATCGATAGGACTATTACGGTCGAGTACACTATCAAGCATACCGGTAGAAGTTGATAAAACGGCACAACGGTAGAGTGAATACGAGCCGGCCACAATGTTTCCCTTCATTTCTTAAAATAATTAATATGCATAATAAAAAGTCGGATTATTTTCATTGCAGTTACACAGCACTTATATTTTTTATTTTGTTTTTTATAAGAAAATAATCGGTTTAATTTAATGATAAGCGGTATTTTTTATTTTGTCTATGACAATCAATAATAGACTAATATCTAAAATGAAATTTTTATCGTTTAATAGATATTTCATTAAAAATAAATAACGAAATATTTAAAATAAATAAAATTTTGATGTTGGAATATATAAAACCCAAAAATTAAGGAAAAATACAGCTTCAGACAATATTTGGATATTCGATTAAAATCTACTTATTCAAATACCAAATCATGGGAAAATCTATGCAAAAAATCACCCTTATCGCTGCTTGCGCTCAAAACGGCTGCATCGGCATCAACAACACCATGCCTTGGCACTTGCCCGAAGACTTCGCCTTTTTCCGTGCCTATACCACCGGAAAACCCGTTATTATGGGACGCAAAACCTGGGAATCCCTACCGAAGAAACCCCTACCCGGGCGCCGCAATATCGTGATTACCCGACAAGCGGACTATATTGCCGAAGGCGCGGAAACCACGCCTTCTCTAAAAGACGCATTGGCAAAATGTGCCGATGCCGCTGAAATCATGATTATCGGCGGCGCGCAAATCTATGCCGAAGCACTCTCAGTCGCCACTGATTTACGCATCACGGAAGTAGATCTAAAGATAGACGGCGATGCCTTTTTTCCGCCCATAGGCAAAGAATGGCAAATAAAAAACCGTGAACAACATACTGCCGCAAACGGTACCGTATATGCTTTTGTGCATTATGAAAAACCAAATTCAATATAAATAAAAAAGAACTGAATCTGTTTGAATACATGATTCAGTTCTTAATAAAATCAAAAAATTATCGATTTAATAAATAAAATAGACTAGTTTTCAGACGGCCTTTCTTACAAGCCCAATTCCCAAGTATTGTTTTGTGATTCGCACATACTTTCCAAACGGTTTTCATAGTGGGCGAAAATATGTTCGATGATTTCGTCTTCATCATCAATCAGTTGGATTAAATCCAAATCTTCCGGTGAAATCAGGCCGTTGCCGAGCAGTTGTTCTTTAATCCAATCGAGCAGGCCTTTCCAGAAAGCGGAGCCGACTAAAATAATCGGGCGGCTGGGGGTTTTGCCGGTTTGTACCAATGTTAGGCTTTCAAACAATTCGTCCATCGTGCCGAAACCGCCGGGCATCACCACATAGGCAACGGCATGTTTCACAAACATCACTTTGCGTGGGAAAAAATGTTGAAATTTAATAGATAAATTCTGATACGGATTGGCATTTTGTTCGTGCGGCAATACGATATTCAAACCGACAGCCGGGCTTCTGCCGGCAAATGCGCCTTTATTGGCCGCTTCCATAATACCCGGCCCGCCGCCTGAAATCACGGAAAAACCGGCGTCGGAAAGTTTGCGTGACAGGCTTTCGGTAAACAGATAATCGGGGTGCTCGGCTGGTGTACGCGCACTGCCGTAGATACTGACGGCAGGCTGAATCGCCCGCAGCTCTTCACCTGATTCGACAAATTCGGAAATGATTTTCAACACATGATACGATTCGCGCGCCTGAATATCGCGGCGGGTCTCTTCCGGTAAAATCGGTGCGGGTAGTTTATGGTAAAGGTTCATAGTATGACTTTCGCTTTAGGATGCGGCATTTTAACCGAATATGTGGGAAAAGGCCGTCTGAAAAATCGAATATGTTTATTTTATGCTTTTGGGCTATGATATAAACCGTTTATGAAACCTTTTTCAAGGCGCTTATCCGTTCTCTTGCGCCCGGGTGAGAATCATAAAAACGGGCATACCATTTATCGGATACCAAACTGGCGGCATTGCTGCGGTAGAGCTTGATTAAGGCGTTAATCAAGTCGTTGCCGGAAGCGGTTTTGGCGGCGAAACGGTCGGCTTCAAATTCGTTTTTACGCGACATCAAACTGCTTAAAGGTGAAAACGGAAAGGTAAAAAGCGGCAATACCATAAAAAACAGCAGCAGTGCCATGGCATGGCTGGGATAAGCGACCCCCAAGCCCTGATAAAAAGCGGCCTGCGGCATGAGCAGCCCTAGAATAAATAAGATAACCAACGCTAAAACAAAGGTTATTATCATCTGTTTAACAATATGTTTGTGTTTAAAATGGCCGAGTTCGTGTGCCAATACGGCTTCGACTTCGTCCGGCTGCATATCTTCAAGCAGGGTATCGTAAAACACTATCCGCTTATTGGTGCCCAAGCCGGTGAAATAGGCATTGCCGTGCCCCGAGCGCTTGCTGCCGTCCATCACAAAAATGCCGTTGCTTTGAAAACCGGTACGGTTAAGCAGATTTTCAATTTGTTGTTTCAGACGGCCTTCGGGCAGGGGTTCGAAACGATTAAACAAAGGGGCAATCCATTTCGGAAAAGCCCACAACATCAACAGGGAAAAGCCGAGCCACACACACCACACCCAAAGCCACCACAAGCTGCCGGTAACACCCATTAAATAAATCACCGCATACAATAGCGGTACACCAATCACCGCACCCAATAATAAGCCTTTGAAACGGTCGGCAAAAAATGTAACCGGTGTGCTGCGGTTAAAGCCGAAGCGGGCTTCGAGCTTGAATGTCGAATACCATTCCATCGGCAGGCTGAGTATGCTGTTGACCAAAGTAAAAAGAACAATCAGCAATACGCCTTGTGTAATAGGGCCGTCTGAAAACTTGATGCTGAGTGCGGCCAAAACATTCAAACCGCCGCCTAGTGTGAACACCAGCAATAAAAATGCTTCGAATAGAATTCGGTAGCGGGCAAAGCGTTGCTTGGTCAATGTGTAATCAGCGGCTTTCTGATGTTCTTCAAGCGATACGGCCGATACAAAATCGGCAGGCACATTGCCCCGATGCCTCAATACCGCACGGCTTTGGCGGATGGAAAGATACAGTTGCAGCAAAGTGGAAAAGGCGAAGAAAAATAAAAATAAGATATAGATGGTGTGGTTATTCATTTAAAATATAAATCCAATAGAAACAATATTGTAGCGTAAACCCTACAATGTTTTAACCAATATACGGCTATGCTGGCTTTAAATAAACCGCCTCAGTATAATAATTAACAGCAACTTTTCATAACTGTTTATCCTTTCGGAAAAACATGAAGTTCGGCCCTTGATTGATTTCAAGGGTTTTTTTTATGCGTTTATTTTGCTTAAACAATAACGGTTTATTGTATTTTTAAGGCGAATATTTTCAGACGGCCTCTTGCCTAATATGGCCTTCAAACCACATTCTTAGGCGTTCCGGCAACAAAATGCTTAATATTATCCAACAAGATATCAAATAAACGGCTGGTCGCTTCATTGCTGCCCCATGCCATATGCGGCGTAATAATCAAATTCGGCAAACGGGCTTTTAGCAGCGGATTTCCATCACGCGGCGGCTCTTGCGTTAATACGTCTACACCCGCCCCGCCCAGTCCGCCGTATTTCAATGCCGCCACCAAAGCATTTTCATCAACCAAACCGCCACGGCCGCAATTAATCAATACCGCGCCGATTTTCATCTGCTGTAATTCTGTTTCCCCAATCATATTGACGGTTTCCGCCGTAAGCGGGCAATGTAGGGAAATCACATCGGCGGATTGAATCGCTTCATCAAAAGAAACATAATCCTCACGCACGGTTTGCGCGTGTTTGTGTTCGCCGAATATCACATTCATACCGAATGCCCGCGCATAACCGGCCAAAGTGTTTCCGGTACTGCCGCGCCCGAAAATAGCCAGGGTTTTGCCGTTTAAATCGTGTATCGGTGCGCCGAAATGGCAGAAATAAGGCGATTTTTCCCACACCCCTGCTGCGATATCGCGCTGATAAGCCGGCAGATTACGCATAAGCGCAATCATCAGCATAAAAGCATGTTCAGCAACGGAATCATTACCATAATTACGAACATTGCACACGGTAACACCAGCCTGATTGGCCGCCTGCATATCAATATGGTTTACACCGGTCGCCCCCACGGCAATTAGTTTAAGATTTGCGGCGGCAGCAATGCTTGTTTTATCCAACACCACTTTATTGGTAACCACAATATCCGCTTCTTGAATACGCTCGGCGGTTTCTTCGGGTAGGGTATTTTCATATTCTTTGATTTCAAATGGAAAATCAAAAACAAACGGTTTGCCCGGCAATGTGCCGCGATCTAATACCACGATTTTTAAAGTATTCATTATTTCTCTTTCCATTACATTATATTATGCGTTTTTATATTGCTGATTATGATACACGACAAGCCATCGGGAAACACAAACTGTTTCCACGTTTCTTCAATATGCCGAATTTATGATAGCGATAACCGGTTTATGGTTTTTTCACCGCCGGCTCTATGCTATCCTTGCGGCTTAAAAACCGATAAAGAAAGTAAAACACCATGAGTTTGAAAATTGAAGATATTGTTACCGGACACGGTGCCGAAGCCGTTAAAGGTAAAGAAATCACCGTACATTACACCGGTTGGTTGGAAGACGGCACCAAGTTTGATTCCAGTTTAGACCGCCGCCAACCACTCACCATCACTTTAGGCGTCGGCCAAGTGATTGAAGGCTGGGACGAAGGTTTCGGCGGTATGAAAGAAGGCGGCAAACGCAAACTGACCATTCCGCCGGAAATGGGCTATGGTGCACATGGAGCCGGCGGCGTGATTCCGCCTAATGCCACTTTGATTTTCGAAGTGGAATTATTGAAAGTTTATGAATAAAACATTTTGTTTTATCTGATATAAAAGTGGCCGTCTGAAACCTTTCAGACGGCCTTTATAATAAATATCAATTACTTATTATGTTGGGTATGATAATGCGGTGATCTTGGCCCGTACAAAATACCTTTAGGCGTACCGGCCGACAACAAACGAGAACCAGTCATCTGTGCAATATCATAACTTCTATCGCTCACCGAGCTGGCAATCTGTTCAACTACAGCCTGCACCAATGCGCCCAATAACCCCGCTTGATTATTGCCTCTTTCAAGCGAGGAAGCGGTTGCCGAACCTGTCCATAATTCTTTGCCGGTGCGGGCATCTACCAGTTTCGCTTCGGCGCTGACACGGGTATTGCTTTGAATAACCTGATATTTCGTACCATATTCGGTTACCTTGATATACAAAACCGCATCGGCACCGAAAATTTCATTTAGCTTATCCAGTTGCACATCATGAATATCACCCGGATTGGTCAAACCGTTTTGTTTAAACGTTTCTTCCACCACCGCTACCGGAAAAACATAATAACCGGATTCGGCCAAAGGCAAGGTAACCGCAGAAGCCATACCTGCCGTTGCGTTTACATCGGGCGATTCGTTTAAAGGCGGTAAAACCAGAATCGATTTGGGATCACTTTCTTTAAAAGCTGTGTAATCATACGGTTGTTGTGTGGCACAGGCCGATAATGCTAAAGCGGCCACCAAAGGTAATAATTTTAAGCTGCGCATTATAATTGACCTCCACGGGCATTTTTCAACAAGAAATCCATAAATACCCCAGATTCGGGGAACAATTGTTTTTCTTGTTCAAAATGTTGGATAGCCTCATCATTATTGCCGCTATCAATCATCAACAAACCCATGTGAGCATGAGCACCGGGGGCAACGTTTTGTTTTTTACTCTGAGCTTTTTTAAAATATTGCGTCATCGCATCAACTTGTTCGCCAATCGGTTTACCGTCACTCTTTAAATGTTGATAAACGGTTTTGCTGTTGTCACCCCAATAATAGAGGTTTTTATTACCGCCCATCGAACAACCGGCCAAAACAACCGCAGCAGCCACCATCACGGCATATCTGATCTTATGCATTTTCATTTTCAGACGGCCTCTTAACGTAAAGGTGTCCAAGCGCCGTTTTCAATACCGGCTACCAAATTATTCACGGCTTCACGGATGGCTAAATCCAATACTTTGCCGTTTAAGGTTGCGTCGTAACCGGAAGTACCGCCAAAGCCGATAATTTCACGGTTTGATAATGAGTATTCACCGGCACCTTGAACTGAATACACCACTTCGGAAGTACGCACATTCACCACATTTAATGCGACTTTTGCATAAGCAATTTGCGATTTACCACGGCCTAAAATACCGAAGAGCTGATGATCACCGACATCTTTACGGCCGAATTCGGTTACATCGCCGGTAATCACAAAATCGGCTCCTTTTAATGCTTGGCTACGGCCACTGATATTGGCTTCTTGTTTCAATGCGCTCAATTCAGTACGGTTCAATACATTAAAGCGGTTGGTTTGTTGCAGATGTGTTACCAAAATGGTTTTAGCCTGACTGCCCAAACGGTCTTGGCCGTCTGAAAACACACCTCTTTGGAAACTTGAACGGTTGTCGAAATTACCCACAGAAATCGGTGCCCGAACCCCGTGATATTGCGTGTTATAAGAAGCGACCTTAGCTACTTCAACCGCACGGGAAGATTCAGTCGCACAACCGGCAGCCGATAGAGCCACAGCAATCGCCAAGAAAATTTTTTGTTTCATAAACGTACCACTTTCTAGAAAACGTAAGAAATAACAAAATGATATTAAGCTGTTATATAAGCCGCTTTCATATCGCCCATATCCGACAATCTAAAATCGGTTAATCAGATTAAAATTTATCAAAATTTAATTTTAAATTTCTTAAATTAACATTTATATCATACGTTTATAAAGAGAACAACTGTATTTTTTACTTTACATCAATGCTTGGTTCTATAAAAAATTTATCTTTATAAAATATAAAGTTAAATAAAAAAATAATTAGTAATACTGTATTATATCTGCACATATTTAAATCGTAATTTAAGCCTGTGAAAATAGGTTTATTAATCATAAAATTGTTGATAAATGTTAAATTTTAATATTTATCATATAAAAAGGCCGTCTGAAAGGTGAACTGCACCTTAATGGGTTGGAGGTGTCCAACTTTTGGGGTGCAGTTCAACCTTTCAGACGGCCTGATCATTCAAACAACCGGCTTCAATCAAACCACAATATTCACCAAGCGGCCGGGCACGACGATAATTTTCTTCGGTGTTTTGCCGTCCATAAATTTAATCGCGCCGTCGGTGGCCAGTGCGGCGGCTTCAACCGTGGCTTTGTCGGCATCGGCGGCAACGGTGATTTTACCGCGCAGTTTGCCGTTTACCTGCACCATGATTTCGATTTCCGATTTCACTAAGGCGGCTTCATCGGCTTGCGGCCAGCCGTTTTCCCACAAGGCGGTATCGGGGCGCAACGTGCTCCACAATGATTCACAGATATGCGGCACAATCGGCCATAGCAATTGCGTTACCGTTTCCAATACTTCTTGGGCGACGGCGCGGCCTTGTTCGCTGCCGGTGTCGGTTTTGTCGTATTGGTTGAGCAATTCCATGATCGCGGCGATGGCGGTATTGAATTGTTGGCGGCGACTGTAATCGTCGCTGACTTTCACAATGGTGGCGTGCAGTTTGTGGCGTAATTCTTTGAGCGCCTTATCCAAACCGTCTTGGCTGCCTTGGAAGGCTTTTGCCGGTGCGCCGGCTTTAACGTATTCGAAAACGGTACGCCACAGGCGGCGCAGGAAGCGGTGCGCGCCTTCCACGCCGGCATCGCTCCATTCGAGCGACTGTTCGGGCGGCGAAGCAAACATCATAAACAGGCGGGCGGTGTCGGCGCCATAGGCATCAATCAGCTCTTGCGGGTCGACGCCGTTGTTTTTCGATTTCGACATTTTTTCCACGCCGCCGATAATCACCGGTTGGCCGTCGGCACGCAATACCGCAGCAACGGGGCGGCCCTTTTCATCGGTTTGCACATCCACTTCGGCGGGGTTGAACCATTGTTTTTTGCCGCTTTCGGTTTCGCGGTAATAGGTGGCCTGTAATACCATACCTTGTGTGAGCAGGCTGGCAAACGGTTCTTTCACGGGCACAATATTTTCTTCGTTCATCAGCTTGGTAAAGAAACGGGCATACAGCAGGTGCAGAATAGCGTGTTCGATACCGCCGATATATTGGTCGGCCTGTTGCCAGTATTGCGCGGCTTTGGGGGCGACCATGCCGTCTGAAAACTGGGGCGACATATAGCGGAATTGATACCAGCTCGATTCCACAAACGTATCCATGGTATCGGTTTCGCGTTTGGCCGCGCCGCCGCATTTCGGGCAGGTGGTTTCATAAAATTCGGGCATTCTGGCCAACGGCGAGCCGCTGCCGTCGGGTACGACGTCTTCGGGCAACACAACCGGCAGTTGGTCGGCGGGCACGGGCACGTCGCCGCAGTGTTCGCAGTGGATAATCGGAATCGGGCAGCCCCAATAACGTTGGCGTGAGATGCCCCAGTCGCGCAGACGGTATTGGGTTTTCGGTTCGCCCGCACCCAATGATTGCAGTTTGGCGGCAATGGCATCAAAGGCCGTCTGAAAATCCATGCCGTCGAATTCGCCGCTGGCGGTTAGGCGGCCGTTTTCTTTATCGCTATACCAATCCTGCCATTGATCGGCATCAAACTGATTGTCGCCGACGGCAATCACCTGTTTAATCGGCAGGCCGAATGTGTGGGCGAATTCAAAATCGCGTTCATCGTGGGCGGGCACGGCCATAACCGCACCGTCGCCATAACCCCATAAAACATAGTTGGCAATCCACACTTCCAGCCTGTCGCCGTTGAGCGGGTTTACCACATAGCGGCCGGTCGGCACGCCTTTTTTCTCCATGGTCGCCATATCGGCTTCGGCCACGCTGCCGGCTTTGCATTCGGCAATAAAGGTTTGCAAATCAGGGTTTTGAACAGCGGCCGCAGTGGCCAGCGGATGCTCGGCAGCTACGGCAACGTAGGTGGCGCCCATCAGGGTATCGGGGCGGGTGGTATAGACTTGCAGGTATTCGCTGTCTTTGCCGGATAAACCTTGTTTGCTGTCGTCGGCAATGGCGAAGCGTACGGTCATGCCGCGCGATTTGCCTATCCAGTTGCGTTGCATGGTTTTGACTTGCTCGGGCCAGTTTAAGCCTTCCAAATCGGCCAACAGCTGTTCGGCGTAATCGGTGATTTTGAAGTAATACATCGGGATTTCGCGTTTTTCGATTACTGCGCCCGAACGCCAGCCGCGCCCGTCGATAACCTGTTCGTTCGCCAATACGGTTTGGTCGACCGGATCCCAGTTTACGGTGCCGTTTTTACGGTAAATCACGCCTTTTTCAAACAGTTTGGTGAATAAAAGCTGTTCCCAACGGTAATATTCGGGGGTGCAGGTGGCCAATTCGCGTTCCCAGTCGAAAGCAAAACCGAGGCTTTTGAGCTGGTTGCGCATATAGGCGATGTTTTCATACGTCCATTTGGCAGGAGCGATTTTGCGGTCGATGGCGGCATTTTCGGCCGGCATCCCGAAGGCGTCCCAACCCATAGGCTGTAATACGTTGAAGCCGTTGAGCAGTTTGAAACGGCTTAATACGTCGCCGATGGTGTAGTTGCGGACATGCCCCATGTGCAGCTTGCCGCTGGGATAGGGAAACATGGAAAGGCAGTAGTATTTGGGTTTGGAATCGTCTTCGGCCACGTTGAAAATACGGGCGGCTTCCCATTTGGCTTGTGCTGCCGGTTCGACGGCGGATGGTTGGTATTGTTCTTGCATGATTTTTAGCAGCTTATTAAAAGTAAAGAAATAAAGCGGAATTATAGCAGTTTCGGGCAGGGATTCGGGGAAATGTATGCGGGTGCGGTTTTAGTGCGGACGGTGTTTGATGGCCGCGTTCGGCTTGTGGGGATTTCAGGCCGTCTGAAAAGTTTGGTATGCGTGTTGCGGTGCGGATTGCTTCGGGTCGGCAATCCGCACAATATAACTATCAAAATATTGATATTAAAATAATTTTTTCACTTCGGCTTCGATATCGTCGGCGCGCATAAAGGTTTCGCCGATTAAGAAGGTGTGTACGCCGTGGCCGCGCATAAAGTCGATGTCGTCTTTATTGCGGATGCCGCTTTCGGTCACCACGGTTTTTCCGGGCAGTTCGGGCAGCAAATCCAAGGTTTGTTGCAGCGATACCTCGAAGGTGCGCAGGTTGCGGTTGTTTACGCCCCATAAAGGGGTTGTCATATTGCGGCATTTGGCCAGTTCGGACGGGTCGTGCAATTCAAGCAATACCGTCATGCCCAATTCGTGTGCAACCTGTTCGAATCGTTCGAGTTGTTCCGCTTCTAAGGCGGCGGCAATCAGCAACACCGCATCTGCGCCCCATGCGCGCGCCTGATAAATCTGATATTCGTCAATCATAAAATCTTTGCGCAAAACAGGCAGCGGAACGGCGGCTTTTACTTGTTTCAGATAGTCGGGCGAGCCTTGAAAATAGTGTTCGTCGGTTAACACCGAAATACAGGCGGCACCGGCGCGGGCATAGGCTTCGGCAATCGCGGCCGGGTGAAAATCAGGGCGGATTAAGCCTTTAGACGGGCTGGCTTTTTTCACTTCGGCAATCACGGCGGGCAGGTTGTCGGCATGTTTGGCTTGTATGGCGGCAAAAAAGCCGCGCGCAGGCTCGGCGTCGGCCGCTTGTTGTTTGATTTGGTCGAGCGAAACGGCGGCTTTGGCAGCGGCGACTTCTTCGGCTTTGGTCGCCAGAATTTTATTTAAAATATCGGACATAATCGGCTTTCGTTAAACAAAGTGTTTCAGACGGCCTGAAACGCTGTGCCGCCCATAAGGTTGAAGCGGCTTATTATACAAGCTGCGGGCGGGCAGATATAGTTGGCCGTGTTATCGGGTTGGGTAAGGCTAGGCCGTCTGAAACAACAGTATGGTTTTTCAGACGGCCTGATAACAATATCGGCTAAAAGCGGGGCAGCCGCCACGAAACGCGGTATGCCCACAAGCGCAGCAGATAACCGCCGACCAATAACAGATTTAATGTAAACGGGTTAATCCAACCCAGAGCATGCAAGGCATAGATGGCCAGCCCGACAATAATCGATACCGTGCCGTAAAAATCTTGGCGCAAAATCATCGGAATATCGTTCACCAGCGTATCGCGCACAATGCCGCCGCCCACTGCGGTAATAAAGCCGAGCAGCACCACGCCGAAGATATTCAAGTCCATCATCAGGCCGGCTTGGGCGCCGGTAATCGTAAACGCCACCAGCCCCAACGAGTCGGCCAATAGAAAAACCGCCGCCAGTTCGCGCTTTTTGCTTTGTTGCAATTTAAACAGCCACGACAACAACAGCGTCACACCGATCACCCACCAAGCGGTATTGTGGGTAAACGCCAGCGGAATGCGGCCGATAATGGCATCGCGGATAATGCCGCCGCCTACCGCCGTTAATATGGAGGTAATCAATACCCCGAGCAGGTCGAGCCGTTTGCGGACACCCACCAGATAGCCCGACATGGCAAAAGCCGCCGTGCCGATCATGTGGATGATTTCGGTTGCATTCATAAAATAAAACGCTAATTCATTTGTCAAAAAAGAGGCCATTATAAAGGCGTAAACGCTGCCGACTAGAGGCCGTCTGAAATATTTCTGCACCGAGGCGGATACACGGCTATAATCGGCTACTTATTTCTACCGCATTCAGACAGCCTGAATGCTTCCACACAAAGAAAGTATCATGACTCAATATTCCCTATTTGCCACCTGCCCGCGCGGGTTGGAAACCGCACTATCCGAAGAACTCACCGCACAAGGCTGCAAAGATATCCGGCCGACCGACGGCGGGGTATCCTGCAAAGGCACGCTGGAACAGGTTTACCGCATCAACCTGCATTCGCGTACCGCCAGCCGCGTGTTGCTGCAATTAACCAAAGGCAGCTACCGCGATGAAAAAGACATCTACACCCTCGCCCGCAATATCCGTTGGAGCCAGTGGTTTAAACTCGAACAAACCTTTAAAGTGAAAGTGGAAGGCCGCCGCGCCCGTGTGAAGAGTTTGGATTTTGTCGGCCTGAAAATCAAAGATGCCGTGTGCGATGCGTTTCGCGAAACCCATCAGGCGCGCCCCGATGTGGCCAAAATCCGCCCCGATATCCGCATTCATGCGTTTGTGAGCGAAGACAGTGTGCGTATTTTTATCGACACCAGCGGCGAGGCCTTGTTTAAACGCGGTTATCGGCAAGACAGCGGCGAAGCCCCTTTGCGTGAAAACTTAGCCGCCGGATTATTGCTGTTGGCCGGTTATGACGGCTCCCAACCGTTTCAAGACCCGTTTTGCGGCAGCGGCACCATCGCCATCGAAGCAGCATGGATTGCCACCGGCCGCGCGCCCGGCCTGATGCGCCGTTTCGGTTTTGAAAAGCTGCAAGGGTTTGATAAAGCTTTATGGACGGCTATCCGCCGCGAAGCCGAACAGCAGATTCGTTTTCAGACGGCCGCCCCCATCGAAGGCAGCGACAACGACCGTTATATGATCCGCACCGCCCAAACCAATGCGCAGGCGGCAGAAGTGGACGGCTTGATTCGCTGGCAGGTTTGCGATGCGCAAGCCGCCCGCCCGAATGGTGAAAACGGCATTATGATTGCCAATCCGCCTTATGGCGTGCGTTTGGCCGAAGTGCAGGCCCTGCAAGCCTTATATCCGCAACTGGGCACATGGTTGAAACAGCATTATGCCGGCTGGCTGGTCGGCATGTTTACCGGCGACCGCGACATGCCCAAGCTGATGCGGCTGTCGCCCAAACGCAAAATCCCGCTTTATAACGGCAATATCGACTGCCGCCTGTTTTTGATGGATATGGTAAAAGGATCGAACCGCTGATTAAGCCGGAAATCGGCGCATAAACGCCCTTTTCGCAACAGATGATTGTCAGACCTACACAAACTGGCTAAACTTCCCCTCAGGCCGTCTGAAAGATTCAGACGGCCTGAACCACACCGCTGCTGCAAACATTGCGCTTGCAGCCCTGCACGTCAGCGACATTGCGCCGCTGCAAACTTGAAAGAAAGACACGCCATGACCGTATCTCCTGTTGCCCTGCGCCGGAAAACCGAGCGCAAACCGCACCCTACCGCCCGCTACTGGCGCAAATGCCAAGTGGAAGAACTGTTCGAACTGCCGTTTCTCGACTTGGTTTATCAGGCCGCCGAAGTCCACCGCCAACATTTCAATCCGCGCGAAATCCAATTGTCCACCCTGCTGTCTATCAAAACCGGCGGCTGCCCCGAAGATTGCGAATATTGCCCGCAATCGGCGCACTACAACACCGGTTTGGAAAAAGCCCGCATGATGGATGTGGAAGAAATCGTCGAGAAGGCCAAAATCGCCAAAGCACGCGGTGCCAGCCGTTTCTGCATGGGCGCGGCATGGCGCGGCCCCAAACCCAAAGACGTCGAAACCGTATCCGAAATCATCAAGGCCGTTAAAGGCTTGGGTTTGGAAACCTGCGGCACCTTCGGCATGCTCGAAAACGGTATGGCCGAAGACTTAAAACAGGCCGGCCTCGATTACTATAACCACAACCTCGACACCGACCCCGAACGCTACAACGACATTATCCACACCCGCCAACACGAAGACCGCATGGATACATTAGGCAAAGTGCGCAGCGCCGGTTTGAAAGTATGTTGCGGCGGTATTGTCGGCATGAACGAAACCCGCCCTGAACGCGCCGGCCTGATTGCCAGCTTGGCGAATCTCGACCCGCAACCCGAAAGCGTGCCCATCAACCAATTGGTGAAAGTGGAAGGCACGCCGTTGGCCGATGCCGAAGAATTGGACTGGACGGAATTCGTGCGCACCATCGCCGTTGCCCGCATCACCATGCCGCAAAGCTATGTACGCCTTTCCGCCGGCCGCAGCGACATGCCCGAAGCCATGCAGGCCATGTGTTTTATGGCCGGTGCCAATTCGATTTTCTACGGCGACAAACTGCTCACCACCGAAAACCCCGAAGAAGACGGCGACCGCATGCTAATGGAAAAACTGGACTTGTATCCGCTGCAACATCAGAGTGATTCGTAATACCGCTGCCGTTTAAATATAGTGAATATCATCAGGCCGTCTGAAAAACCCTTTTCAGACGGCCTCATCTATTCACCCTTTTGCTACAATATCGTTTCTTTTTGCAATACAAAGGCCGTCTGAAATGACCAAACCCGCCGTTTCACCGATGATGCAGCAATATCTCGACATCAAAGCGCAGCATACCGACAAGCTGGTGTTTTACCGCATGGGCGACTTTTACGAGCTGTTTCTGGATGATGCCGTCGAAGCGGCCAAATTGCTTGACATTACCCTTACCACGCGCGGGCAGCTGAACGGCGAGCCCATTAAAATGGCCGGCGTGCCGTTTCATGCCGCCGAGCAGTATTTGGCGCGGCTGGTGAAGATGGGCAAAAGCGTCGCTATTTGCGAGCAAACCGGTGAAGTAGGGGCAAGTAAAGGGCCGGTAGAGCGCAAGGTCGTGCGCATTGTAACGCCCGGCACCCTAACCGACAGCGCCTTTTTAGAAGACAAAGAAACCAACCGCATTGTGGCCGTGAGCGACGGCAAAAAACACATCGGGCTGGCATGGGCATCGCTACAAAGCGGCGAGTTTAAAGTTAAAATCACCACCGCCGACAAATTGCCTGACGAGCTGGCGCGTTTGCAGGCCGCCGAAATCCTGCTGCCCGACAGCAAAACCGCCCCGCAGATTCAGGGTGCCAATATCACACGGCTCAACCATTGGCAGTTTGCCCCCGATACCGCCGCCAAACTGCTCACCGATTACTTCGGCAGCCAAGACCTGCTCGGCTTCGGTTTGAACCCCGACGAACATGCCGCCGCCATCGGTGCGGCCGGAGCGCTGCTCAACTATATCCGCCTCACTCAAAACCATCTGCCGCAACACCTCGACGGCCTGTCGCTGGAAACCGACCACCAATATATCGGCATGGATGCCGCCACCCGCCGCAACCTTGAAATCACCCAAACCCTCACCGGCAAAAAAGCGCCGACGCTGTTTTCAGTATTGGACGAATGCGCCACCCACATGGGCAGCCGCCTGTTGGCTTTATGGTTGCACCACCCTTTACGCAGCCGCCAACATATTCAGGCACGGCAGCAGGCGGTTCAGGAGTTGCAAGACCATCATGCCGATTTACAGGGCCGTCTGAAAACCATTGCCGATATCGAACGCATTGCCGCGCGGATTGCCGTCGGCAATGCCCGCCCGCGCGATTTGGCATCGTTGCGCGATAGTTTGTTTGTGCTGGCCGAAATCAAGCTGCCCGAAACCGGCGGCAGCCTGTTGCAAACCCTACAAAATATCTTTCCCGAAACCCTGCCGCTGGCCGAAAAGCTTAAAGCCGCCATTCTGCCCGAGCCTGCCGTATGGCTGCGCGACGGCGGCGTGATGAATCAGGGCTTCAATACCGAATTGGACGAATTGCGCCATATTCAAACCCACGGCGATGAATTTTTATTGGCACTCGAAGCACGCGAACGCGAACGCACCGGCCTATCCACCTTAAAAGTGGAATTCAACCGCGTACACGGTTTTTATATCGAGTTATCGAAAATACAGGCCGAACAGGCGCCCGACGACTACCAACGCCGCCAAACCCTGAAAAATACCGAGCGCTTTATTACGCCCGAATTGAAAACCTTTGAAGAGAAAGTGCTCACTGCCCAAGAGCAGGCGCTGGCGTTGGAAAAACAATTATACGAAGCGCTCCTGGCCGATCTTCAGACGGCCTTGCCACAATTGCAAAAAGCCGCCAAAGCCGCCGCATCGCTAGATGTATTGGCCACGTTTGCCAAACAGGCGCAAGAGCGCGCTTATGCCTGCCCCGTGTTTACCGATTATCCCCTTATCGACATCGGCAACGGCCGCCATCCCGTTGTCGAGCAGCAGGTTCGCCATTTTACCGCCAACCATACCTTGCTCGACCACAAACAGCGGCTGATGCTGCTCACCGGCCCCAATATGGGCGGTAAATCCACTTATATGCGGCAGGTCGCGCTGATTGTTTTGCTGGCGCACACCGGCGCGTTTGTGCCGGCCGATTATGCCAAAATCGGGCCTATCGACCAAATTTTCACCCGTATCGGCGCATCCGATGATTTGGCCGGCAACCGTTCCACTTTTATGGTCGAAATGAGTGAAACAGCGTATATCCTCCACCACGCCACCGAGCAATCATTGGTTTTGATGGACGAAGTCGGCCGCGGTACTTCCACTTTCGACGGGCTGGCACTGGCGCAGGCCATTGCCGAACATCTGATACAGAAAAACAAATCGTTCAGCCTGTTTGCCACCCATTACTTCGAGCTGACCCGTTTGCCCGAAGCCCACGCCGGCGCTATAAATATGCATTTATCGGCCTTGGAAGAAGGGCGCGATATTGTTTTTCTACACCATATCGAGCCCGGCCCGGCCAGCAAAAGCTATGGTATTGCCGTTGCCAAACTGGCCGGTATCCCCGCCCGCGCCCTCAAAGCCGCTTATAAACATTTGGGCGAACTCGAAGCCCAAGCCGCCGCCAACCGCCCGCAATTGGATATCTTTGCCATGCAGCCGTCTGAAAATGAAGATAGCGATTCGGATATCACCGCAGAAGAAACCGCCGAACCCAATCCGGCATTGGAAGCTTTGGCTTCTATCCATCCCGACGAACTAACACCGCGCGAAGCCTTAGATTGGGTGTATCGTTTGAAGAAATTGCTTGAAAACGGTGATAGTGAATCATAAAGATAGTTGATTGATTCAGACGGCCTGAGACCTTTTCAAAAAAACCAAAAAACCCCTTAAATTCTTCACCAAGATATTTAAGGGGTTTCTTATGAGTGCTTTCTGCCAACAAACCGCACAAGCCATGATTGCCAAACACATCGACCGCTTTCTTTGAGTAAAGCTTGAGCAGGTGATTGATTGGCAGTCGGTAACACAGTATCTAAACCACCAGAAAACCTGTTTTAAAGTGATATGTTTGAGCCTGTTAGTCGCCTTCTAGGCATCAGAGGAGAGGTGTTTGATGCATAAAAATGCATTTAAATATCTGCAACTAACTAAAAACTTTCTAATTTTTAATAAATATTTTTAGTTTGCCAAATCAATCATATTGTCCACGTATTTTATGGTCATAATCTTCTCCTAAAATTTCTTTTCTTTGGTCTATGGTCAATGCATTCCATAATGTCTCATAATATAATTTATGAATTGTAGGATAATATTCATCTCCAAATTTTTGTATTATATTAATATTTCCGAATCTGTCCGGATCATGAAAAATATCGTTTAATTCCTCTATTAATAAATAAATTTCCATGATCTCGTCTCTATTTAAAATCTTCATGTATTTCTTTCTCATATATTTCTTTTTCATATATTTATCCTAAAATTAATGATTTCTATGGTAAGCTGGGTTTCTACCATATGGACAGGCATCAAAATCAACGTAACGACCTGTTCTTCCTTCTTTTAAAATAAATTTTTCTTGAAAATCTTTTGAATTCATGGGTTTGTATTTGGCAGGACGGTAAATGCTTTATTCTGATCACGTGGAATAATAATATTTAAAGATTGAATACCTTTCATTTTTTTGGAATTAGTAAAATGACGTATCAGTATTATCCGGTTGTAAAAAGGCCGTCTGAACAAACCGGATTAATGGTTTTATTCAGACGGCCTTTGATTGACGTTGGCTAAGCAGTCATTTATTTGTTGATTTGACTACCCACTACGCCACCTAAAGCAGCACCACCTAAAGTAGCACCGGTGTCGCCACCGATCAGGTTGCCGGCTACACCACCGATAACGGCGCCGGTAGCAGTGTTACGTTGAGTGCGAGACATGCTTTCGCAAGCAGTCAATGAACCGGCAACGGCCAGCAAAGCAATAGCTTTAACGATAGTAGATTTCATAATATCCTCCTGGAAGAAAGAGTAAGTGTTGGTATTAAAGGGCAGTTTGCTTGTGTTCATAACTTTATAGTGTTGATTAAGCGGACTACCCATATTGACATGACTCAGTATGGCATATTGGGCAAATAATGGTATATTGTTCGATGTAAAGAGTATTAAAACTGCGAAAGAGTTTGAAAGCATATTTTATGAGCGTTTATTCTGTTGCACATATCATACATCTTTTCTGCGCGATTGCTTTTGTGGGCGGGGTATTTTTTGAAACATTGGTGTTGTCGGTGGTTCACAGCAAGCAGGTGTCGCGGGAAGCGCGGCGCGAAGTGGAAAAAGCGATTGCCCGCCGCGCGGTGCGGGTGATGCCTTGGATTGTGGGCGGGGTATTTTTGTCCGGCTTAACGATGGCACACCGTTATGCCGCCATACTCGCCGATCCGTTTGCTTCTTCTTTCAATACCCAGCTTTTTTTGAAAATATTGCTGGCGTTTAGCGTGTTGGTGCATTTTTTGATTGCAGTCACCAAAATGCGGCGCGACACGCTCACGGTGGCTTGGTCTAAATACATTCACCGGGCGGTATTAGTGCATATGATATTGATTGTATTGCTGGCAAAAACGATGTTTTATGTGACTTGGTAGTGCCAACCTGTTTTCAGACGGCCTGAGATTGCCCTTTGTCGGGTTTATCGGTATCGGTTGTGCTAGAATAACCGGCTTTGATGATTATTGCGTTATTTTAGGAATTTTATGGTTGAGCATCCCTCGGTTGGGACACCCTTGTTTTACGGGGTGTTTTTTATTGCCGTTTTTATTATGATTATTATCGACATGCTGTCTTTGAAGAAGACGGGTGTGCATAAGGTCAGCGTAAAAGAGGCATTAGTATGGTCTTTAATATGGATTAGTGTATCGTGCCTTTTCGGCGGTTGGTTGTATTTCGAGCTGGCAGGCAATCCGCTATACGGGCATGTGGTGGCTAAGCAGAAAGTGCTGGAATTTTTTACCGGCTATGTATTGGAAAAATCATTGGCTGTTGACAATATCTTTGTGTTTTTAATGATTTTTTCTTATTTTAAAGTTCAGCCCAAATATCAGCACCGGGTTTTGCTGTATGGTGTGTTCGGCGCCATTGTGCTCAGAATGTTGATGATCTTTATCGGTGCGGTATTGGTTGAAAAATTCGAGGCGATTCTTTATGTGTTCGGCGCATTCTTGCTATATACCGGCGTGAAGATGATTCGCGAAAGTGATGAAGACGAAGATACGGATTTGTCTCAAAACAAAATGCTGAATTGGATTAAACGGCATGTTCCCGTGAGCCGTAATTTTCATGGTGAAAAATTCTTCACTGTTGAAAACGGCAAGTATATTGCCACACCGATGCTGTTGGTGCTGATGATGGTGGAGGTAAGCGATATTATTTTTGCCGTAGACAGTATCCCGGCGGTTTTTGCAGTTACCACCGACCCCTTTATTGTGCTGACTTCCAATATTTTTGCCATTCTCGGTTTGCGGGCGATGTATTTTCTATTGGCCGACATTGCCGACCGCTTTATTTTCCTGAAATTCGGTCTGGCTTTTGTGTTGAGCTTTATCGGTATTAAGATGTTAATAACGCCGTGGGTACACATACCGATTGCTTTATCTTTGGTGATTGTGTTTGGGGCTTTGGCGGTGTCTATTATTGTTTCACTGATATATAGCCGCCGTCAGCAAAGTTGAATGCGAAATATATTGGAGTCGGGCAGATGCATGAGTATCTGCCCGATTTTTGATGGGATGGAAATTGGGCCGTCTGAAAAAAATGATTTATCGGCCGTGTAAAGCATAAGCAGAAAAAAAGGCAGTCCGTACGGACTGCCCAAATATCTCAATCAGAGATTTACGCTTCACAAACAATACTACACAGGCTGTTGCCTGCCTTTATCTGTGCGGTAAAACCGTAACGGCGGAACCGTACAGATAAAGAGGGCGGCTTCAGAAACCTCCTGGAGTAAAAGGTCGTCTGAAGCCGTTCTCTTACGAGAATTGGTTCATGGTGTTGTCTTTACCGCCTGCTTTCAAAGCAGCTTCGCCGGCAAAGTATTCTTTGTGGTTGTCACCGATATCCGAACCGGCCATATTTTGGTGTTTCACCGTAGCGATGCCGTTGCGGATTTCCTGACGTTGAACGTTTTTCACATAAGAGAGCATGCCTTCTTCTGCGAAGTAGTCTTTTGCCAAGGTGTCGGTAGACAGGGCGGCGGTGTGGTAGGTCGGCAGGGTAATCAGGTGGTGGAAAATACCGGCTTCGCGTGAAGCATCTTTTTGGAAGGTGCGGATTTTCTCATCTGCTTCTTTAGCCAAGTCGCTTTCGTCGTAATCAACACTCATCAGTTTGGCGCGATCATAAGCGGAAACGTCTTTACCGGCTTCTTTCCATGCATCAAACACTTGTTGGCGGAAGTTCAGTGTCCAGTTGAATGACGGGCTGTTGTTGTATACCAGTTTGGCATTCGGAATCACAGCGCGAACTTTATCCATCATTTCTTTAATTTGGCCGACGTGCGGTTTTTCGGTTTCGATCCACAATAAATCGGCGCCGTTTTGCAACGAAGTGATGCAGTCTAAAATCACGCGGTCGATACCGGTACCTTTACGGAATTGGAACAGATTGCTCGCCAAACGGGTTGGTTTGATGGTTTTACCGTTGGTGTTCACAATCAGATCACCCGGTTTGATTTGTGAAAGATCGGTAACTTCTTCGCCTTCCAAAAAGCTGTTGTATTGGTCGCCCAAGTCGCCTTTTTCGGAAGAGAACGCAATTTGTTTGGTTAAGCCGGCACCAAGAGAGTCGGTACGGGCAACGATAATACCGTCGTCTACACCCAATTCTAAGAATGCGTAGCGAACGGCACTGATTTTGGCCAAAAAGTCAGTATGCGGTACGGTTACTTTACCATCTTGGTGGCCGCATTGTTTTTCATCGGATACCTGGTTTTCGATTTGGATACAGCAGGCACCGGCTTCAATCATTTTTTTCGCTAAGAGATAGGTCGCTTCTGCATTACCGAAACCGGCATCAATATCGGCAATAATCGGCACCACGTGGGTTTCAAAATTATCGATTTGATTTTGAATCTCTTTGGCTTTGGCACTGTCGCCAGAACGGTTGGCTTCATCTAAAGCGGTGAACAGCAGATCTAATTCGCGTGCGTCGGCTTGACGCAGGAATGTGTAGATTTCTTCGATTAGTTCAGGCACGGTGGTTTTTTCGTGCATGGATTGGTCGGGCAGGGGGCCGAATTTAGAACGCAAACCGGCAACCATCCAACCTGAAAGGTAGATATAGCGTTTGGCGGTATTTTTTTGGTGTTTCTTAATAGAAATCATTTTTTGCTGGGCAATAAAGCCGTGCCAGCAGCCTAGCGATTGGGTGTATTTGGCATGGTCGGCATCATATTCGTCCATGTCTTTACGCATAATGGCAGCGGTATATTTAGCAATGTCCAAACCTGTTTTGAAGCGGTTTTGCAAACGCATACGGGCAACATATTCGGGGGTGATATTGTGCCAACCCTCGCCATGCTGGGTTTTCAGTTCGTCTGCAACTTTAATCTCGTTTTGATAATTTGCCATTTAAGTAACTCCTTTGTTCTCGCTTGATTTTTGGATAACCGGTGTACATCATTCTTGTAACTCGGTGTAGTCGGAATGTACCTTTTTTTTTCAGGCTTGCCAAGATGTTCAAACAAGGGCATACCAGCTTTTAAAATGAATAGATAATTATATTTTTAAAATATTTGGCATTTATTATCAAATAAATAGCTAATTTTGTTTTTTAATTTTTATATAAGTTGTTATTCAGCATTTATTGTTGTAATGTAAAAATTATAATTTATATGCTTTTAATATAAGAATAGATTAATTTATTGAAATAAAAAGAAATTTATTTTTATTTTTATAAAATGATAATGAATGGGTTAAGATGTTGAAAATAATATTTTTATTTTATTAAGTAGTTTTATGTAGTAATGATATTAATAAATTTCTTTTTAAATAAAAACGTTGTAAATGGTTGTTGTTTCAGGCTTATGATGATTTCAGACGGCTGGGATATAAACAATGTGATATCTCCATACAGTCGGATAGGAATAAAATAAAAGCAGATAGGCTTTGGTATCAATACCGCTTATCTGCTTTTATTAAAGGGCTTGCGCGCACTTTTTTACAGTGTACGTTCTAACAGATTCAACATATTTTGCCATGCGGTGGCAGCGGCTTCTTCGTTATAAGCCAAGTCGGTGCCGTTTTTCTCTGCATTTCGGGTAGCTTGGGGGTTGGTAAAGCCGTGTTTGGCATTGGGGAATATGTCAACATGGTAACGTACTTTGGCGTTATCCATTTCTTGGCGGAATGCGGCAATATTATCCATAGTAACCATGCTGTCTTGACCGGCATGTTCAACGAGTAATTCGCCTTTAATAAAGCCTTCTTGTACAGGGGCTTCTGATGTCACAAAGCCGTGAAAGCTGGTAACCGCTTTTAAATCCATGCCACGCCGTGCCATATCCAAAGCAACGCGGCCGCCAAAGCAGAAACCGATAACACCAATACTGTGTGGGTTGACTTCAGGTTGTGCGGCCAGTGCATCATAAGCCAATTGGGTGCGATCCGCCAAAATAGTGGGGTCAGACAGGGTCTGAGTCATCCATTCATTGGCTTGGGCGGCATCATCTGTTAAGCGTGCTTCGCCATATAAATCCATAGCTAATGCAGCATAACCCTCTTCTGCCAAGCGCTCGGCTGAATGCTTGACATGTTCGCTCAAGCCCCACCATTCCGGTGCCACTAATACGCCGGATAAGTCTTGAACAGTTTGATTAGGCAGATAAAGTTGGCCTTTAAAAACCATGCCGTCGGCAGTGGTATATTCAATGGTTCGGGTGATAACTGACATAAAGAGCTCCTTTGTTGGATGATGAGGTTTCAGACGGCTTAAAGCTTAATAGAAGGTTTTTCGGTAGGCAAGAGGTGTTACCGCAAAGAAGTTTAATGATTTTGAAATCGTGATGGTTTTATTGTGGAAGCCGTGCTGATGAATACAAGTAATGCCTTTATTTTCAAACTGTTTCAGACGGCTTCCTGGTATTTCAGCGGTCGAACCATACAATTTTATCTTCGTCTACCCGCAGCGGCCATTGGCTGCCGGTTTGCAGGTCTAAGCCTTCGGTTTGGGCGGGGTCGGGCAGTAGTAAGATTTCGCCGTATTGGGGGTGTTGCATACCGAGCAGGTTGCGGTCGGGCAGGCGGGAAAATTGGGTTACGGTGCAGATGGTGCCGCCGGCTTGGTTGAAATGCAGTGCTTGTTGGGGAATATAGTGGGTGTCGTTCACATTATAAGCACCGATTAAACGCGCTGCCCGTGCGTTCACCGGTCGGTTAATCAAGGCGTCTGGTGTGGCCGTCTGAAGGATTTTGCCGCTATCCATCAGCGCGATATGGTCGGCGAGGGTAAATGCTTCTTCCGGGTCGTGGGTCACCATCACGGCGGGGATATTGCGGCGGCGGATATGGTCGGCGGTAAATTGCCGCAAATGGTGGCGCAGGCCGGTATCCAAGCTGGAAAAAGATTCGTCGAGCAACATCAGTTTCGGATCGGTGACTAAAGCGCGCGCCAGGGCGACACGTTGCTGTTCGCCGCCGGAAAGGCTTTCCACCCGCCGTTGTGCTTCGTTGCCCAAACCCACTTCGGCCAACATTTCCATGGCTTTGGGATAGGATTCTTTGCGCCCGATGCCTTGCATTTTGAGACCAAAAGCAACGTTTTGCAGGGTGTTGAGGTGGGGCAGTAGGGCATAATCTTGAAACACCAGCGAAATGCCGCGTTGCTCGGGCGGCAGCTGAGTATGGTCGGTGCCGTTTATCCATACTTCGCCGCTATCGGCTTGCACCAATCCGGCGATTATTTTTAATAAAGTGGATTTTCCGCATCCGGAACGCCCGAGGATGGCCAATAGTTTGCCGTCGCCGACTTCAAGGTTAATATCGTCGGCAACGGTTTTTTCGCCATAGTGTTTATGAATGTGTTTGAGTTGCAGCATATTGGCGGATTCCTTTTCAGACGGCCTGTTCGCGTTTTTCAACGGCATCGAGCAAGATAAAAACGATAAAGGCGATAAACATTAAAATGGCCGTCAGCACCATGGCGCGGTCGTGATTGTCGGCACCGGCCGTACCGAGATAATGATAGATTAAAGTGGTAAGTGTTTGCCATTCGGGGCGGGATAAAAATAAGGTGGCGGCAAATTCGCCCACACAAGTGGCGGCGGCCAATGTGAGGCCGCGCCGCAATGAGGGCAGCAATAAAGGGGCGGTAACCGAAACGGCCGTCTGAAAAGGTGTCGCGCCCATACTGCGGGCGGCTGCCGTATAGCCGGCGGGTAGGCCGTCCCATGCGGCCAGTAGGTCTTTGGTGATAAAAGGATAGGCCAACAGCGCGTAGGTGGAAACCAATAAAGGCAGCGAAGCCGTCCATTCGGGATAGAGCAGCAGCAGGCCGAAAGCCACGCAAACGGGCGACACCATAAACGGCAGAAAAGTCAGCCCGCGCACCCATGCCGCCCTTCGAGCCAATGCGGCATGGAAAATGCCGAGCAGCATGGCCAACAGCATGGCCGAAAAAGTAAAGCGCAGCGTATTCCATACCGCATGCAGGGTGTCCGCTTCCCGCCATACCTGCCAAGAGCTGCCGGCCTGAACGGCTTGGAGCAATACTGCCAATAAAGGCAGGGCACAACACACGATCAACAATAGCCATGCAGTGGCCAACAGCGCTTTGGCTGCAGGGCTTCGGGGCGGGGACGGCGGCAACGGCTGTATGCTGCGGCCGCTTGCGGTACGGCGGCTTAACCAAGCGTAAAGCAGCCCTGCCAATGCGGTAATACACAACACCAGCAAAACCAATACCGACGCTTGCGCCATATCCAATTCATAGGCAATCAGTTGGTAAATTTCCACTTCAACCGTTGCATAGCGGTTGCCGCCCAAGAGTATTGCCAGCCCGAATCCTGAGAAACAATACAGAAACACCAAGCACATGCCGCCGGCCAGCCAAGGCTGCAATACCGGCCTTTCCACATACCAAAAGCGTTGCCAAGTGCCCGCACCCAGTGTTTGCGCCGTATAGAGCCGTGCGGCGGGCACTTGTAAAAAGCCCTGATAGGCCGCGCGGATAAGTACGGGCAGATTGAAAAACACATTGCCGTATAGCAATAAATAAGGCGTGCCGTCCCAACCCGCCCACAATAAACCGTGCGGACCGAACAGCGCCAATACACCCATACCGGCCACTAAGGTCGGCATCACAAAAGGCAGCATCAGCAGCCGCAAAATCCAACGCCGCCCCCGAAAGTCCAACCTAGCTAACACCCAAGCAATCGGCACGCCGGTTAATAAGGTGAGCAGACAGGTAATCAATGCTTGCAGGGTCGTCCAGCCGATACGGGTTTGAATGTAAGGGTCTTGCAACACCTGCCACACCGGGCTGGCGTTGTCGTATAGTGCCAGCGCAATCAGCGGCGCCACAACCATTACGGCCAGAAAACCCAGCGGCAACAGGGCGATGAGTAAGGTGGAAATAAAACGGGGGCGTGCCATGAGCGATTATCCGGAAAGCGGCCGTAGCCGACGGGTGGGGCTATTATACAAGCTGCACAGTGCTAGGATAGTGGCGGCCGCTTTGGCTGTTTAAATAGGATGAAATCTGAATGTGAAAGGCCGTCTGAAACATTCAGACGGCCTATGGTTAAAGCATTGTATTGAACATATTTTCAGACGGCCTGATGATGCAACATCATACTTCGCTGCCGCCGACAATCAGGCCGGAATCAATCCGCAACGTCGGCTGACCAACGCCGACGGGTACGCTTTGGCCGTCTTTGCCGCACACGCCCACGCCGCTATCCAAAGCCGTATCGTTGCCGATCATGGAAACGTGTTTCAACACATCGGGGCCGTTGCCGATAATGGTGGCGCCTTTGACCGGATATTGCAGCTTGCCGCCTTCGACCCACCACGCTTCGGAAGCGCTGAACACGAATTTGCCGCTGGTAATATCCACTTGGCCGCCGCCGAAGTTTACGGCGTAAATCCCTTTATCGACCGAAGCGATAATTTCTTCCGGATCATGGCTGCCGTTTTCCATAAAGGTATTGGTCATGCGCGGCATGGGGGCGGACGAATAATTTTCACGGCGGCCGTTGCCGGTTACCGGCACGCCCATTAAGCGGGCATTGGTTTCATCCTGCATATAGCCCGTTAGAATACCGTCTTCGATTAAAACGGTACGGCGGGTTTCGTTGCCTTCGTCGTCGATATTAAGCGAACCGCGGCGGTTGCTAATATCACCCTGATCCACGACGGTAACGCCTTTGGCGGCAACACGTTCGCCGATGCGTCCGGCAAAGGCGCTGGTTTCTTTACGGTTAAAATCCCCTTCCAAACCGTGCCCTACCGCTTCGTGCAGCAGCACGCCCGGCCAGCCGTTGCCCAAAACAACCGTCATGGCGCCGGCCGGAGCGGGGCGGGATTCGAGATTGGTAAGCGCTTGTTTCACCGCTTTTTGCACATAGCTGCTGATGCGTTCGTCGTCGAAATAATCCAAGCCGTAACGCCCGCCGCCACCGGCACTGCCTTGTTCGCGGCGGTCGCCCTGTTTGGCAATCACGGTTACATTCAGGCGGATCATCGGGCGGATATCGGCGGCATGTTTGCCGTCCAAGCGGGCGATATAAATCAAATCATATTCGCAGGTCAGCCCCGCCATCACTTGTACGATACGGGGGTCGGCCGCTTTGGCCAAGGCTTCGACTTTGTGTAAGAGTGCCACTTTGGCGGCGGAATCTAATCCGTTAATAGGATTGTCCATAGTATGGATCTGTTTGCCGTAATAAGGCGTGGGAATCTGAACCTTAGCCGTTTGGCCGCCTGCCGCCCCGATTGCCCGCACGGCTTGGGCGGAGCGTTCAATCGAAGAGGTATCCAAACTATCGGCATAGGCAAACGCGGTTTTATCACCCGACACCGCCCGCACGCCGACGCCTTGGTCTATTTGGAAACTGCCCGATTTCACCATCCCTTCTTCTAAGTGCCAGCTTTCAAAAGCAGTGCGTTGGCAATAAATATCGGCATAATCCACATGATGACTGCCGATAATCTTGAGGTTACGGCTGAGTATTTCAGGTGAAAGTTGGTTGGCTTCCAATAAATCACGTTGTACGGTTTGGTAGGTGTGAGGCATTTTCTGATTCCGTCAAACAGATATCGAGGTATCTGTTTATTATGAAGTGGGTTTGTAATATGGGGATATTATACGGGATTTACAGCCCGATTGTGGGCAGTTTGGTTAAGTTTGGCTATGAGTAATATTAAAAAAACAGCATGGATAAAAATTAAATTATGTTGTTTTTCATATACTTATAAAAACAAAGTAATTTAGTTTGTTTTTATTATTGATAATTATTATTATTTATTGCAAAATAAAGACACTTGGCAGACATCCTAATGCCGAGTCCATTAAACACCCAAATAGCTTAAACTCATTTTTATCCCTCTTAAATCTTATTTAAATCGGAGTGCGCGTATACGAGAAAATTTGTTCCCTTTACACCAAAATACTCAAAACCGAAACACAAAGCCGCTAGTTATATAGCGGCTTTGTGCTTTTGCAGCTTATTTTCATGGTTATCTAGCATTTTTACAGGTTTTCTAAATATCTGCTGCTATTTTATTTATTATTAGAATCACACCTTTCAGACGGCCTTTTTACCATTCGACGGCAAATAACGGTACAATTCAGCCAACTTTAAAAAACAGGCAGCATAAGAATGGGCATCAATATTATCGCCGTTGCCAATCAAAAAGGCGGGGTCGGCAAAACCACAACCGTGGTGAATTTAGCCGCTTCATTGGCGGCGCAGAAAAAACGCGTATTGGTTATCGACCTCGACCCGCAAGGCAATGCCACCACCGGCAGCGGCATCGATAAAAGCAATATTTCCAGCGGCATTTATCAGGTTTTATTGGGTGAGGCCACAATTAAAGAGGCTTTATTGCACAGCAAAAACGGCGGCTACGATATTTTGGCGGCCAACCGCACGCTGGCCGGAGCGGAAGTGGAGCTTGTTCAGGAGCTTGCCCGCGAAATGCGTTTGAAAAACGCCGTGGCTGCGGTGACGGATGATTATGATTTTATATTGATAGACTGCCCGCCCACACTGACGCTACTGACCTTAAACGGCTTGGTGGCGGCCAACGGCGTGATTGTGCCGATGGTGTGCGAATATTATGCGCTTGAAGGGATTTCGGATTTGGTTGCCACCATTCGGAAAATCCGCCAAGCGATTAATCCGAAGCTGGATATTCTCGGCATTGTGCGCACACTTTACGACAGCCGTAGCCGCTTGTCGCAAGAGGTTTCCGAACAGCTTCAGGCGCATTTCGGCAAACAGCTTTTTGAAACGACCATTCCGCGCAATGTGCGCTTGGCCGAAGCCCCCAGCCACGGTATGCCCGCCTTGGCTTATGATGCCAAAGCCAAAGGCACGGTGGCTTATTTGGCTTTGGCAGACGAACTGTTGAAGCGCGTTGCCTCTTAAAAGAAAAGTATTGTGTTAAATCACTGAATAAAATCAATAAAGGCCGTCTGAATGGTTTTCAGACGGCCTTTCATTTGATTGAATCAGATGCAATTGAATTAAAGATAGAATTTATCCAATACTTTCAAATTGTCGTCCAAACGGTATACCAACGGTTGGCCGGTTGGAATTTCAACGCCCATAATATCGTCGTCGGAAATGCCTTCGATATGTTTCACCAAAGCACGCAGGCTGTTGCCGTGTGCGGCGACCAAAACACGTTTGCCGTTCAAAATAGCGGGGGCGATTTGGTCTTCCCAGAAGGGCAAGACGCGCGTTAGGGTTACTTTTAAGTTTTCACCGTCGGGCACCACATCGGCAGGCAGGTGGGCATAGCGGCGGTCGTTGTGTGCTGAAAATTCATCGTTGCTGTCGAGCAGGGGCGGTAAGGTGTCGTAGCTGCGGCGCCAGATATGCACTTGCTCGTCGCCGTATTTTTCAGCGGTTTGTTTTTTATCCAAGCCTTGCAACTGGCCGTAGTGGCGTTCGTTCAAGCGCCAAGTTTTGATTTGCGGCACCCATAATTGGTCGGATTCTTCCAACACGATATTGCAGGTTTTGATGGCACGGGTTAAAACGGAAGTGAACGCGATGTCGAATAAATAGCCTTTTTCTTTCAATTTCCGTCCGGCTTCGGCCGCTTCCGCCAAACCTTTTTCGCTTAATTTTACATCGCGCCAGCCGGTAAACAGGTTTTTGGCATTCCATTCGCTTTGCCCGTGGCGGATAAATACTAATTCCATCGTATTGCTCCAAAGAAAGTGTTGGTTGAAAAGCCTATTTATAACATATTTTCCGTTTTTCGTTATCGATTGCCGCTGTTTTACCGGTATTTTTCTATCGCTTGAAACCGTGTTTGATTTTTCTTAAAAAGGCCGTCTGAAGAGTCTTTCAGACGGCCTCATCATATCGCCGACGCTATGACAGGCCGTCTGAAATATGTTATAAAGAAAAATAAATATCAATAACGCAAAGTGACTATTTGCACACCTATATACGGCAGCCTGCTGCTTTTCTATGCTCGAACACAAATCAAAGCCTCTAAATGTTTCTACTGCCGTATTCGTTTTATTTATCCGTCCGAACCGCCAAGTTTCAAGCCGGTTGGGCATCTGCTAAGAAAGATTACCTGATATGGAAAAATTAACCGCCTATATTAACGGCGCCTATATTGCCGAGAACCCACAAGCCGAAACCCTGCAAAACATTAATCCTGCCAACGGCGAAGTGCTGGCCGAGATTCAGCAAAGCAGTGCTGATGAAATTGAAAGTGCCGTACAGGCCGCAATTGCCGGACAAAGGATTTGGGCGGCGATGACGGCGGTAGAACGCAGCCGTATTTTATTAAAAGCCGTAGCCATTTTGCGCGAACGCAATGACGAATTGGCCAAAATCGAAACCTTGGATACCGGCAAACCGTTGTCGGAAACGCTGTATGTAGATGTGGTAACCGGTGCCGACGTAATTGAATACTATGCCGGATTGGTGCCGGCTATCGAAGGCCGCCAAATTCCGTTGCGCGAAAGCAGCTTTGTTTATACCCGCGAAGAGCCGCTTGGCGTGGTGGCCGGTATCGGCGCGTGGAACTATCCGATTCAGATTGCCATGTGGAAAGCCGCACCGGCTTTGGCAGCCGGCAATGCCATGATTTTCAAGCCCAGCGAAGTCACGCCGAGCGGGGCTTTAAAACTGGCGGAAATTTTCACCGAAGCAGGTTTGCCCGATGGCGTGTTTAACGTGGTGCAGGGCGATTGGCGCGTAGGTGAAGCATTGAGCACCCATCCGCAGATTGCCAAAGTATCGTTTACCGGCGGCGTGGTGACCGGTAAAAAAGTGATGTCGCAAGCAGCCGCTTCATCCTTAAAAGATGTGACGATGGAACTGGGCGGCAAATCACCGCTGATTATTTGCGACGATGCCGATTTAAATCTGGCGGCCGATATTGCCATGATGGCCAATTTTTACAGCTCCGGCCAAGTGTGTACCAACGGTACCCGCGTGTTTGTGCCGGTGAAAATGAAGTCTGCTTTCGAAGCCAAAATTTTAGAACGTGTGGAACGTATCCGTATCGGCGATCCGCTTGATGAGCAAACCAATTTCGGCCCGTTGGCCAGCTTCCCGCATATGGAAAAAGTGTTGGGCTATATTGAAAAAGGCAAAGCGGAAGGCGCAACATTGCTCACCGGCGGCACCCGTTTGCAAGATGGTGCATTGGCGCAGGGGGCTTATGTGGCGCCGACGGTATTCACCGATTGCACCGATGAAATGGCGATTGCCCGCGAAGAAATTTTCGGCCCGGTAATGAGTATTTTGCCCTATACCACCGAAGAAGAAGTGATTGTCCGCGCCAACAATACCGAATATGGTTTGGCGGCAGGCGTGGTATCGCGTGATATTAAGCGCGCCCACCGTGTGATCGGTCAGATTCAGGCCGGTATCTGTTGGGTGAATGCGTGGGGCGAATCGCCGGCGCAAATGCCCGTAGGCGGTTATAAACAATCGGGTGTTGGTCGCGAAAACGGTATTCAAACCCTCATGCACTATACGCAAACCAAATCGGTGCAGGTTGAATTGGGCGATTATCAGTCGGTATTCTGAGAATAGCTTGTGTTATTTCCCAATATAACTCAGCCTATACCGTTGGAGTATCGGCTTTTATGGCAGTAAAAAAGCAGTGATATTGTTTTGTATCGATAAAAAGCTGCTTCAATGACGAACGCAGCTTTTTAGTTGAATACTATTAAATTATTTTTTCAGACGGCTTAAGCCATAAAAAAGCCGGGCAATATACCCGGCTTTCTAGCTTTTACAATCTTATAGATTCAAGATTAGCCATTGTAGGTGTCAAATTTTTCGTTTTCACCAACGATGTCAATATAGCTTGAGTTTAAATCAGACAATTTGGCCGCGCCAGACAACAACATGGCAGATTTCAAGTCGTTGTTGAGGTAGTCAATGACTGATTTCACACCTTGAGCACCGCCCATAGCCAAACCGTAAAGCATAGGACGACCCACGGCAACAGCATCGGCACCCATGGCAATAGCACGGACAATATCGATACCATAGCGAACGCCGCCATCTAAAATAATCGGTACACGTTTGTTAACCGCTTTAGCAATAGCAGGCAATGCAGTCATGCTGGCAGGAACGCCGTCGATTTGGCGGCCACCATGGTTGGAAACCTGAATGGCATCGGCTCCGGCACGGATGAATTTGTCAGCATCGTCAGGACGCAAAATACCTTTAACAATCACAGGCAGGCCGGTAAATTGTTTGATAAATTGAACGTCTTTAGTGGTTAATGATGTTTTTTGGTTAAAGAAGTTGCCTGAACCGCCTTTTTTCGGATCGTGGTTACCGAAGTTTCTATCCGGACGGAAAGGGCTGCCCATAGCTTGGAATTCTTCAGGTTGACCCGGGCCTAAGGCATCGGCAGTTAAAATGATAGCAGTGAAACCGGCTTTTTTGGCACGGGTTAACAGTGAGCGGGTAACGGCTTCGTCATTGTTGTAATACAACTGGAACCATTTTGGGCCGGTAGTGGCGCGGGCGATTTCTTCCAAAGTAGCATTTGATGCACCGGATGAGCAGTATAAGGTATTGGCTAGGCCGGCACCGCGGGATGTATCGATTTCACCTCTTTCGTGAACCATGGCGTGTGCGCCCATAGGTGCAACCATAACAGGAGAAGGCATATTCAAGCCCAGTAATTTGGTAGAGATATCGATGTCGTCGCGAGACAAACCAACCAAACGCTTGGCGGCAATGCGGTAATCATTAAAAGCACGGCGGTTTTCGTGCATGGTCCATTCAGCACCGGCAGCACCTGATACGAATGCGAAACCTGCTTTAGGAATGACTTTGCTGGCTTCTTTTTCCAAACGGTCCAAGCCGACAACTTTAATTGCTTTCTCTGCTGTGCTGGCACCGTAAGCAGAAGAGCGGGCACGTGTTGCCGTAGCTGCAGCAGCCGCAGAATTGTTATTGGCCGCAAATGCGCGGGTTCCCAATAAGGGCAATGCACCCAGTCCGGCACCGGCAGCTAAAAGTTTGCGTCTGGAGATGCCGTTGTCTTTCAGAATGGCTGAAGCGGATTTTTCCTTTTCTTCTGATGGAGTGTTTAATAAGTTTTTGTTTGAACTCATGCTTATATCCTTAATATATAAAATTATTTGGAGGCATAAATAAATTGTATCGGAGCGAATATTGTAAAATATTAAATATGTTAATATTCATAAAATGAAATATCAATAATGCATGATATGTCTATATGTATATAGCTGCTCGAAATAATTTACGATAACCATCATAAGATGATATGTTGCTTAAAGCAAATTTACCAAGTAATTAATTTTGGTAATAGTTAAATTAGTTGCAAAAGAACTGAATTTTGTGATGTTTTATCATCAATTGCTTTAAACTGCTTTATTATTCTGTGACATAGTAAAGAAATTTTCGGTGAATACAACAAATATGAAGAAAAACACTATTCAATATAAGTTAATGTTTTGTAAATATTGGCTTTATTTTTCACTAAAATAAATGAATAACCTATTTTTGTTATATTGATACCAATAAAAACCATACAGATAATGATTGTAATGGCTATATTTGATTTATATTGATGATAGAACCAGTTTTAATAAATATTTAATTAGTTAAAGTGTTGTATGTAAATAATTTTTATTTTTAAATTATTTGATTTTATACAATACGGTTAACACGAATTCTCTATAAAGTTTATTTTAAAAGATAAAGAAAGAAGGAAGCTTAATGTCATTAAAAACTGCTTACGACTACATTATTATCGGTGCCGGTAGTGCCGGTAATGTGTTGGCTGCACGGCTAACCGAAGATGAAAATGTCTCCGTATTACTGCTGGAAGCGGGTCTGCCAGATTATCGTTTGGATTTCCGCACACAAATGCCGGCCGCATTGGCAATGCCGCTGCAAGGCACCACCTATAACTGGGGTTATAAAACCGATCCCGAGCCGCATATGAACAACCGCCGTATGGATTGCGGGCGGGGTAAAGGTTTGGGCGGTTCGTCGTTGATTAACGGTATGTGTTATATCCGCGGCAATGCGATGGATTTCGATAATTGGGCGCAACAGCCCGGTTTGGAAGATTGGACTTATCTCGACTGCCTGCCTTATTTTAAAAAAGCAGAACAGCGCGATGCCGGTGAAAACGATTACCACGGCGGCAGCGGCCCGGTGCATGTAACCACCGCTAAGCCCGGCGTGAATCCGTTGTTTGAAGCGATGATTCAGGCCGGTGTGGATGCGGGCTATCCGCGAACCGACGATTTAAACGGCTATCAGCAGGAAGGTTTCGGCCCGATGGATCGTTTTGTAACGCCTAATGGCCGCCGTTCTTCAACCGCACGCGGTTATTTGGATATGGCCAAACACCGCGACCGCCTAACCATTCTCACCGGCGCACTGACCGACACGATTTTATTCGACGGCAAACGGGCGCGGGGGGTGCGTTTCAGCCATAAAGGGCAAACGCACAGCATTGATGCCCGCCGTGAAGTGTTGTTGTGTGCCGGAGCGATTGCTTCGCCGCAGATTTTACAACGCAGCGGTGTCGGCCCCGGGGCATGGTTGCAAGAAGCCGGCGTGAGCGAAATTCTTGATTTGCCCGGCGTAGGCAATAATTTGCAAGACCATCTCGAGCTTTACATGCAGTATGAATGTAAAGAACCGGTTTCGATTGCACCGGCAACAAACTGGTGGAACAAACCCGCTATCGGTGCCGAATGGATGTTTATGGGCACCGGCCTTGGCGCAACCAACCATTTCGAAGGCGGCGGCTTTATCCGCAGCGATGAAAAATTCGCTTGGCCGAATATCCAATATCATTTTCTACCCATTGCCGTTCGCTACGACGGACGCAATGCCAGCAAGTCGCACAGTTTCCAAGCACACGTTGGATCGATGCGTTCGCCCAGCCGCGGCCGTATTAAACTGAAATCACGCGATCCGGCCGAGCATCCGAGCATTCTGTTTAACTATATGAGCCATGAACAGGATTGGGAAGAATTCCGTGCCGCCATCCGCATCACGCGCGAGATTATGAATCAACCTGCGCTCGACCGTTATCGCGGCGACGTGATAACCCCGGCTGCCAATCTGCAAAGCGATGCCGAGCTGGACGAATATGTGCGCAACCATGCCGAAACCGCTTATCACCCTTCTTGCACCTGTGCGATGGGTGAGGGCAATGATGCTGTGGTGGATAATGAAGGCCGCGTACACGGCATTGAAGCCTTGCGCGTGGTGGATGCTTCGATTATGCCGACCATTATTACCGGCAACCTCAATGCCACCACCATTATGTTGGCAGAAAAAATCGCCGACAAAATCCGTGGCCGCCAACCGTTGCCCAAATCAACTGCGGCTTATTATGTGGCCGGAGATGCGCCGGTGCGCGGAGAAGCCAAGCGCAGTAGTTAAATATTTTTCAGACGGCCTAAAGTATCGTATGGAGGCCGTCTGAAAACCAAGCGGCATTAATTGATTGTCGCCGGATGGCCGTTATGGTTTAGGCCGTCTGAAAAAGGAGAACATAACAAACAGTTTGATCATGTTTATTCAGACGGCCTCACAGGCTGTTTGAGGCCGTCTGAAACTTATTGTTCTTGATTTTAAAATAATATAAGGAGAACGCATGCATAATGCCTCTAATCACACGGAAGCGGAGCTACCGAAGCTGGCGGTGAACAAAACCGTGTTTACCGCCGCTTCGGTAGCATCTGTTGCCCTTATCGTATTTACGATTATGTTCCCCGAGCTCAGCGAAAATGTGCTCGGCAGCGCTTTGCGTTGGATATCGGATAAATTCGGCTGGTATTACATGCTGGTTGTGGCCGCTTATTCGATTTTCGCTATTTTTGTCGGCGCATCGCGCTATGGCGATATCAAATTGGGTAAAGACCAAGACCGTCCCGACTTTCCCTATCTGGCTTGGGCCGCAATGTTGTTCTCGGCCGGTATCGGGATCGATTTGCTGTTTTTCGGTGCTTCCGAACCGCTGACCCACTATCTCACCCCCAATATCGGCGAGGGCGGTACACCCGAAGCGGCACGGGCGGCGATGGCGCAAACTTTCTTACACTGGGGTTTGCACGGTTGGGGTATTTACGCCTTAATCGGTATGGCGCTGGCGTATTTCGCTTACCGCAAAGACATGCCGCTTGCCCTGCGCAGTGCTTTGATGCCTATTTTTGGCCGCAAACGTACTGAAGGCTGGCTGGGGCACACCGTTGATACCTTCGGTGTGGTGTGTACCCTGCTCGGTATTGCCACCAGTCTCGGTATCGGCGTATTGCAGGCCAATGCGGGTTTGAACCATGTATTCGGTATTCCGACCAATAAAATGGTACAAGCCATTATTATTGTTTCGGTGGTGATTGTGGCCGGATTATCGGCGATGTCGGGCGTGGAGCGCGGTGTGCGCCGTCTTTCTGAAATCAATATGTTGGGCGCTACTGTTCTACTAATCGGCCTGCTGTTTATGGGCTCGACCGTGTTCCTATTGAACGCGCTTACTGAAAATATCGGTGATTACTTCCAAACCATTATCGGCAAAACTTTCCAAGTGTATGCCTATAACGGTGATCAAGGCGCGGAATGGAAATCAGGCTGGACCATATTTTTCTGGGCATGGTGGGTAGCATGGGCGCCGTTTGTCGGCCTGTTTATCGCCCGCATTTCACGCGGCCGTACTTTGCGTGAATTTGTGTTCGGCGTGATGTTTATCCCGCTTGGCTTTATCTTTGCCTGGTTCTCGATTTTTGGTAACAGCGCCATTGAAATGGTGAATAACGGTGCGGTGGCTTTAGGCGAAACCGCCCTGCAAGACCCGGCAATGGGCTTGTTCGCACTGCTTGAGCATTATCCGCTTTCCTCTATGTGGTCGTTGTTGGCGGTGGTAATCGGTTTGATTTTCTTTGTTACCTCTGCCGACTCCGGCGCGCTGGTATTGGCAAACTTAAGCTCGAAAAACCTTGCTTCCGGTGCCGATGCGCCGATTTGGATGCGCCTATTCTGGGCGGCTGCCACAGGCCTAATCACCCTCGGCCTGCTTTTTGCCGGCGGCTTTGGCTCGTTGCAATCGGTATCGGTTGTCGCAGGCTTGCCGTTCTCGCTTATTTTGGTGCTTTACATGATTTCTTTGTGGATATGCTTGCAACAAGAAGGCAACAAGCGCAAAGCCAACCTTATCGACCGCGCAATGGTATTGGATAACGGCCGCAACTGGCGCAACCGTTTAAGCCGCTTGGTGAACTTCCCCGATGCCGAAGATGCTTCGCGCTTTATGACTCAAAGCTTGCAACCGGCTATGCTGGAAGTAGCGCATGAATTGCAGGAAAAAGGCATTGAAAGCAGGCTCACGGAAGACAAAGAAAACCGTGCCTTGAAATTGGCTGTATTGCATGGTGAAGAAATTGATTTCTTATATGAAGTCCGCTTATTAGAAGCCGTTAAACCGGTATTCGCTTTGAGTCAGGCTTCTAATCTGGCACCGAAAGGCGAACAAGAAGTCTATTACCGTGCCGAAGTATTCTTGGTTGAAGGCAGTCAGGATTACGATATTGTCGGCTACACCAAAGAGCAAATCATTATTGATATTTTGAATCAATATGAACGGCATATTCAGTTTTTGCATTTTGAGCGTTAAAGTAAAAAACTAGGTTGTTATGCAACTTAAATAAACAAGAGGCCGTCTGAAAGGATTTCAGACGGCCTCTTGTTTATTAATTAAACGTATTACGGATAATTAGCTAATTAGTTTTAACGGAATTTTTTATTGTTTTTCCCAATCTTGTTGGCACGGCATCATCTAGTTTTCTATGCAATAATGATAACAGCGAAAGATAGTCGGCAGTATCATTTTCTCCGCTCCATAGTATTTTAGGTTCATGAGCAAGGGGGTTTCTGATTGCTGCAAAGCATCCTTTTAGTAACTGAGCAAAGCCCTTATGCTCCGATTTTTCTGTTTCAGTACGTAAAGTATTTATTGCTAGAAGTGGCCTTTCGACAGAAAAAACTTTATCAATTAACTGTGCCCCGTCACCGTCTGTACCAGATAATTCCCGAATTCGTTGTGCGAGCCCTTTTGATGCTTCGAAAACGGCATGAAAGTAGTTTTCCTGCATTAATTCTGCACGACAGTATTTCTCAACTTCTGAGTGTATCGCTCGGCCTTTTAAACGTTCACGAATGGTTTGTACTCGTTTCTCTGCCTCATCAAGCGTAGTTGCTGGATGAACAATTCTGAACTGGCCGTCTTTCCCTAACTCAAGCCCAACCATCACAAGAATAGTATTAAGTTTGGTTCGGTGGTTTTCTAATTCTTCGTTACGACCGACAAAGCGGGCAGGGGTTAAAAAAGAGCGGATAAAATCCAATATTTTATTAGGGCTGTTTGTTTCTTTTTGCGAGGTTAGGAATATAAAGTATAAGCGTCGCCATTTGGTCGACTCTCCCGAATGATCAGGTAAACCTCTGTCATTTAGTATCCGTGTAATGTCTGTTCCAGAACCACACTCACCTAAAACTCGGGCAAGTGCTTCTATGGTTCCTTCATTAAATGGTTGTTGTTGGCTCATTGTAGTCTCATATTACTTGATTACATTTGCAATATTCCTGATAAAAATTTCAATCCTTTTATATATCAAGCTTCAAATCCCCATCACGAATCCAACCGCGGCGGCGCATCCAAGCGGCAATCAGCCAGGTTAGCAGGGCGGGGAGTATGAAATGTAGTAGGGCAATGGCGAACCAGATTGTCGGAGTACTGCCCATGGCGTTGATTGTGCCTACTTGGCCGACTAATCCGCTGGTGCCCATTCCTGCGCCGGAGGGGATATTGCTCATTTGAAAGCCTAAGGTGGCTAATGGTGCCAATAATGCGCCGGTTAACGTGGGCGGAATCCAGATTTTCGGGTTTTTAATGATATTGGGCATTTGCAGCATGCTGGTGCCTAGGCCGTGGCTGAGTAGGCCTGCCCAGCGGTTATCCCGAAAGCCCATAATGGCAAAACCTATCATTTGTGCGCAACAGCCTACGGTGGCCGCGCCTGCTGCCAGCCCGCTGAGGGAAAGGGAAATGGCAATGGCGGCGCTTGAGATGGGCAAGGTTAATAATACGCCCATTAATACGGCCACGACCATGCTCATGAGTAAGGGCTGTAATTCTACCGCCCACATCACCAATTCTCCAGTTTGGGTCATTAAGGCGGCAACGGCAGGGCCGATAAATTGGGCAATGGCAATGCCGACGCTTAAGGTGGCAGCCGGGGTAATCACAATATCAATCGGGGTGGTTTTATGAAGTAATTTTCCGGCTTCGGCGCCGGCTGCTGCGGCGAGAAAACAACCGACCGGGCCGCCTAAAGCTGCGCCTGCGGTGCCGGTGACTACGCTGGCGAGCAAGACCAGCGGCGGTGCTTTGAGGGCAAAGGCTACGCCCGTGCCGATGGCCGCGCCCATAGCGCTTTGCGCTTGCGTGCCGACATCTACCAGCCATTGCCATGAGGCCCATGTGCCGATGGTTTTTAAAATCAGTCCGACAATAAGCGAGCTGAATAAGCCTAAAGCCATAAAATTGAGTGCGTCTATACCGTAGCGGCGCAAACTGAATTCAATATTCCGTTCGGCTAAAAAAGCTTTGAAACTCATTGATTTTCCTTTGTTATATTGATGTGCTTTAGAGGTTTATAAAGGCCGTCTGAAAGTTTTCAGACGGCCTGTTTGTTATGTGGCCGGTTTATTTGAGTACGGTTCTTATCCAACGGCTGACCCATTGTTTTTGTTTGTCTGCCATTAGGTTGCTGCTGGGGGTGTAGTGCTGTTTCGGTGTTTGGGCGAATTCAAACACTTGCGGCAATGGTGTGCCTTTGGCGGCAGGGTATACCCACATTTCAGAAGGCAGAGTTTTTTGTACTTCGGCACTTTGCAGGTATGAAGCCAGTTTCATGGCCAACCCGGGGTTTTCTGCCCCATTCAATACAGCAGCCCCTTCTATTTGGCGGAATACGCCGCCTTTTAGGAATAAGTTTCCGGTTGGCGGTACACTGTATTTACCTTTGCTGTAATAGACTTCGGCGGCAGGGCTGGTGGCATAGCTGACGATTAAAGGACGAGAGCCGCCGTTTTGGGTGAAGTCGGTATAGTAGGCATCGCTCCAGCTTTGGCTTACTTTTACACCGTTTTTACGCATATCGGCCCACCATTTGAATGCTTGCTCTTCACCGAGCCCGCCGATATTGGCCATCAGGAAAGATAACCCCGGGCTGGATGTGCTGGGATTAGGTACGACTAATAAATCTTTATAGGCCGGCTTGGCTAAGTCTTCCATTGATTGTGGCAACGGCAGCTTTTTATCTTCAAACCATTTTTTATCGTAGTTCAGCACCACATAGGCGTAGTCAACGGCCAATACACCGGATAAAGAGGCATCGGTGGGCACAGATGTCGGTTGTTTTGAAGATAAAATCCCGTTTTCCCATGCTTTGGTGATGTTGACATTGTCTAAGCCATAGACCACATCAGCAATCGGTTTGGCACGGCTTAAAATCAATTTATTCAGCATTTCATTACCGCTACCGGCTTTAATAATGGTGAGCTTCGTATGATTATCTTGCTCGAATTTTTTGATTTGTTCGTCGGGCAGGCTGAAAGAACCGTGTACAGCCAGTCGGACTTCCGATTGTGCGGCAGCTTGGAAGCTGAGTAGGCATAAGCTCAAGCCTAATAATAATTTCTGTGTTATCTTCATTGTGTATGATCCGGATATATGATGATGCCCTTATGGGAAATAGCTATTTTTCAAAGGGTTTTTCTTTGGAAAATTATTTGTAAAGTATTTTAAATAAGATGAATTGTCAAACAGTTTGGTTGTTCGATCTCGACAACACCCTGCATCATGCCGATGCGGGTATTTTTTCTTTAATCAACAAACAGATGACGGCATATATGGCCCGTCATTTAAATTTAAGTGATGAAGCGGCTTCCGATTTAAGGCAAGACTACTGGCACCGCTATGGCGCAACGCTGGCGGGCCTACAAAAGCACCATCCCGAAATCTGTGTTAATGACTTTTTACAAAAAAGCCATCCTTTACAAGATATATTGCCGGCATTGGTGCCGATGGAAAATGCCATAGAAACTTTAAGCGGTTTGGGTGGTCGAAAAGTTGTATTTTCCAATGCACCGTCATTTTATGTGCAGGCATTGGTTGAGCAGTTGGGTATAGCTGCTTATTTTGATGCTTTGTTCGGCACCGATGATTTCGGCTTGTATTACAAACCGCATCCTCAGGCTTATCGGCATGTGTGCAAAGTATTAGACATAAGCCCGAACTGTTGCATTATGGTTGATGATAGTGCCGACAATCTGCATGCTGCCAAAACATTGGGTATGCATACAGTATGGTTTGGTAAACAAGCACATGCGCTGCCTTTTGTAGATTTTGCCGCACCTGATATGGTTTCGTTGTCCGAGTGGGCAAAAATACCAATGAATGGTTCACTATCAATTGGTACACAATTTGATTAAAATGAATAAGGTTAGACCTAATCATTCATATTTTTCACACCGAAGCAATTTTTAAGGAATCATTATGCGCTCTTTTGCCCTTTTGGCTGTTTTTTCCCTACTGAGTGCCTGCTCTTGGGAAACCTATCAAAAAGCCGACGGCCACACTGCTTTAAAACCAAAATACCAACCCGGCACACCGGTGGTTTACCAAGATGGTACTTATTCGCGCAATATGCGCTATAACCAATTCCGTCCCGAACAACGTGCCGTCACTTCAGGCGGTCACACGGAAAATGTACGCGGCACCAACTGGGAAGCCCCAAGTATGCCAAATACAGTGCAATAAAACGGTATGGAATGATTAAGGCCGTCTGAAAATCATTCAGACGGCCTACTTAAAAATTTAATATCCATTTCTAAAACCTATCAAATTAAGGCAAAACAATAATATGAGCCAATCTTCTTTACATGTCGTTATTCTAGCTGCCGGAAAAGGCACCCGAATGTATTCCAAACTGCCTAAAGTATTACACCAAATCGGTGGCGAGCCGATGGTTCAGCGTGTTATCGACACCGCCCGCAGCTTAAACCCCGAAAGCATCAGTGTTGTGATCGGGCATGGTAAAGAAGCAGTTTTGGCGCAGGTGAAGCGTGATGTGAATTGGGTAGAGCAAAACGAGCAACTGGGCACCGGCCACGCGGTAAAAATTGCGCTACCACATTTGCCGGAAGAAGGCCGTACTTTGGTGCTCTATGGTGATGTGCCGTTAACCGATACCGCTACACTGGAAGCTTTGCTGGAAGCAGCCGGTGATGAAGTCGGCCTGCTAACCGATGTTTTAGACGATCCGACCGGATACGGCCGTATTATCCGCGACAACGGCAAAGTGGTGGCTATTGTCGAAGAAAAAGATGCCGATGCCGCTCAAAAAGCCATTCAAGAAACCAATACCGGTATTTTGGTATTGCCCAATGCCAAGCTTGCCGGATGGCTGAATAGCCTGCAAAGCAACAACGCACAAGGCGAATATTATCTGACCGATTTAATCGCCTTGGCCAATCGTGACGGCATTGCCGTTCACCCCGTGCAAGTTGCCGCATCTTATCTGGCGGCAGGCGTGAACAATAAAGTGCAACTGGCCGAATTAGAACGGATTTTCCAAAAACAACAGGCACAAGCTTTGCTGAAAGCAGGCGTTACCCTGCGCGATCCCGATCGTTTTGATTTAAGAGGCCGTCTGAAACATGGTCAAGATGTGGTGATTGATGTGAATGTGGTATTGGAAGGTGAAGTGGAATTGGGCGACGATGTGGAAATCGGTGCCAATTGTATTATCCGTAATGCCACAATTGCTTCAGGTTCGAAAATTGCCCCGTTCTCTCATTTAGAAGGCTGCGAAGTGGGTGAAGATGCCCGTATCGGCCCGTTTGCCCGCCTGCGCGCCAATACCAAATTGGGCAACGGTGTTCATATCGGTAATTTTGTCGAAACCAAAAATACAACGATGGGCAATGGCAGCAAAGCCAACCATCTGACTTATCTGGGTGATTCCGAAGTCGGCAGCCAAACCAATATCGGCGCCGGTACGATTACTGCCAACTATGATGGCGTAAACAAACATAGAACAAAAATCGGCGATGATGTGCGTATCGGTTCGAATGTTGTGTTGGTGGCACCGGTTAGCTTGGGCAATAAGGTTACTGTGGGCGCGGGCAGTTCGATTACCAAAAGTTGCGAAGACAATACTTTAGTACTCGCACGTGCACGCCAAACCGTTATCGAAGATTGGATACGGCCGGAAAAAAATCAGAAATAAATTTGCTGCTCAATAAAGCAATGGTCCGATCAGGCCGTCTGAAAGTCAGCCTGCCTGATTTTTTTACAACTTGATACTAAGGAACAATTATGTGCGGTATCGTAGGTGCTATACGCGCCAATCACAATGTAGTGGATTTTCTAACAGACGGCTTAGAGCGTCTGGAATATCGTGGCTACGATTCATCAGGTATCGCCGTCAGTATCGACGGCAAAATCAAACGTGTCCGCCGTGTCGGCAGAGTGGCTTTAATGGCACAGGCAGCCAAAGAAAAAAATCTGTTCGGCCGTATCGGTATCGGTCATACCCGTTGGGCGACACACGGTGGTGTTACCGAGCCGAATGCACACCCCCATATTTCAGGCGGCACCGTAGCGGTGGTGCATAACGGTATTATCGAAAACTTCGAAAGCGAGCGTCAGCGCTTACAAAAGCTCGGCTATGTTTTCGAATCACAAACCGATACCGAAGTGATTGCCCACAGCGTGAACCACGAATATCTGCAAACCGGTGATTTGTTTACCGCCGTACAAGCAGCCTGCAAACGTTTTCACGGTGCTTTTGCCATTGCCGTTGTCGCACAAGACAATACCGAAAACATGGTGGTGGCGCGCATGGGTTGCCCGCTTTTGGTGGCTTTCGGTGAAGACGAAACCTTTATTGCTTCCGACGTATCGGCCGTCATCGCCTTTACCCGGCATATTGCTTATCTGGAAGACGGCGATATTGCCCTGCTCAGCACCAAAGGCATTGAAAAACTAATTGATAAAGACGGCCAAGTTGCCGAACGTAAAGTAAAAATTTCCGAGCTTTCTCTTGCCTCATTGGAATTAGGCCCATACAGCCATTTCATGCAAAAAGAAATACACGAGCAGCCGCGCGCAATTGCCGATACGGCTGAAGTATTTCTAGAGGGCGGTTTTGAACCTGAAAACTTCGGCAGTAATGCCCGCGAGGTTTTCGATGATATCCACAGCATTAAGATTTTAGCGTGCGGCACTTCTTATTATTCGGCCTTAACCGCCAAATATTGGCTGGAAAGCATTGCCAAAATGCCGACCGATGTCGAAATTGCCAGCGAATACCGTTATCGCGATGTGATTGCCGACCCCAAGCAAATGGTGATTACCATTTCCCAATCCGGTGAAACATTGGATACGATGGAAGCCTTAAAATACGCCAAATCGCTTGGGCATAAACATAGCTTATCCATTTGTAATGTGATGGAATCCGCCCTGCCGCGCGAAAGCGAACTTGTGCTTTACACCCGCGCCGGTGCCGAAATCGGCGTGGCTTCAACCAAAGCATTTACCACTCAATTGGTGGTATTGTTCGGCTTAACCGTAACCTTAGGCAAAATGCGCGGCCACGTTTCCGCAGAGCAAGAGCAACACTATACGGAAGAGTTGCGCCAACTGCCCGGCAGCATTCAGCACGTATTGAATCTGGAACCGCAAATTACCGCTTGGGCGCAAAAATTTGCTTCCAAACAAAGCGCATTATTCCTAGGCCGCGGCATTCATTATCCGATTGCATTGGAAGGCGCGCTTAAATTAAAAGAAATCACTTATATTCACGCAGAAGCCTACCCGGCAGGCGAATTAAAACACGGCCCGCTGGCGTTGGTAGATGAAAATATGCCCGTTGTCGTGATTGCCCCCAACGATATGTTGCTGGATAAAGTCAAAGCCAATATGCAGGAAGTCGGCGCGCGCGGTGGTGAGCTGTTTGTATTTACCGATCTAGACAGCAATTTTAATGAAGACGAAGGCGTGCATGTTATCCGCACCCCACGCCATGTCGGTGTACTATCCCCGATTGTTCATACTATCCCTGTTCAGCTGTTGTCTTACCATGCCGCGTTGGCTCGTGGTACTGATGTGGATAAACCGAGAAATTTGGCGAAATCTGTTACGGTTGAGTGATTGAAAAAAGAAGATTTTTTGCTAGCAAGTAATAAAATATCAAACTGTTGACACCAATATTTCTACCTACTAAAGTTAATATAACTTTGGTAGGTTTTTTATAATCTTAGGTTTAGTATTTTTAAATTAAAGAGCTATTTTAGTTTTAGATATACAGAGTTTAGGTATATGAAATATCAATCATTTAGTAGTTATTATTTGAACTAAACTATCCGTAAGAGTGATTTTGAAAATTTAAGTTGGAAATTTTAAGCCTAAATTAAAAGGGAATCATATATGCAGCAATATATAACTAAATTAAAATTAACTAATTTCAAAAAGTTTAAACATCTAGAAGTGCAGTTTCAAGATGGTATTAATACTATTATTGGAGATAACGAATCAGGGAAAAGTACGATTTTACAAGCAATCGAATTAGTATCTAAAGCTAGCCGGAATAGAGTTGAAATAATAGGTTTTGAGTCATTAATTAATAAGGAAGCTTGTCAGGAATTCATTCAATTAGAAATTAAATCATTTAATGATTTACCTAGAGTTCATGTCGAGTTGTTTTTAAGTGAGGATATAAAAAGCGAGCTTTCAGGGAAATATAATACTGATGAAATTGAAACGGTGGGATTACATATGGAAATACTGCCTAATGAGAGTTTAACTAGAGAGATAAAACAAGTTATTGAGCAAAATCCTGATAGTTTCCCTTTCGAATTCTATGTGGTTAAATTTTTTACATTTAGCGGGGAGTCTTATACGGGGTATAGTAGATATTTATCAACTTTAATAATTGATAACTCAAATATTAATGGTGAATATGCGAATAAAGAATATACGAAAACAGTATACAAATCAGCCGTTAGTGATGTGCAAAATGTTTGGTTAAAAAACCAATATAGACAACACAAAGAAGATTTCACATCGAACAATTTAAATACCATTAATTCAAGATTACAAGGAGAGTTTACTTTTGCTATACGCTCTAATTCTAAATCCAACTTGGAAACTGATATAGGACTTATACAAGATAATATACCTATTGAGGAAAAGGGTAAGGGGCTACAATGCTTTGTTAAAACAGAATTTGTATTGTCTCAAAATATAGAAAGAAAAATAGATGTTTTATTACTTGAAGAGCCTGAAAATCATTTAAGCCACACTAATATGAAAAGACTTATTTCGAGAATTTCAAAATCAGCGCAAAGTCAAATTATCATTACAACACATAGTAGCTTAATTAGTAGTCGTTTAGATTTAAGAAAGGCAAAACTACTAAATAGTATTAGTGAAAATATTGGGACACTTTCTAATATATCGGAAGATACTGCAAAATTTTTTATTAAAGCACCAGATAGTAATATTTTAGAATTTATTCTATCCTCTAAAGTTATTTTAGTAGAGGGTGATGCTGAATATATGTTGTTTGAGACAATTTATAAAAGTATGGGGCGTAGTATTGAGAATGATAGCTTACATATTATTTCTGTTGATGGTCTTAGTTTTAAAAGGTACTTAGAGTTAGCTAGAATTCTGCAAATTAAAGTTGCTGTTATTAGGGATAATGATGGAAATTGGCAGAAAAACTGTATCGATAACTATAGAGAATACAATGATATAGATAATATTAAGATATTCTATGACGGAGACGAAATTAATAGAACCACTTTTGAAAAATGCATTTATCAAGATAATAAAGAACTTTGTGATGATATATTTAAAAATTTAAGGTCAAATACCCCTGAAGAGTTTATGCTTGCCAATAAAGCTGAATCTGCTTTTAGGATTGCTGATAAATGTGATGAGGAAAATATAACACTAAATGTACCTCAGTATATACAAGAGGCGATTAAATGGATAAACGAGTAATTTTTGCTGTAGCAGGTTCAGGGAAGTCAAAAACTATTATAGATAGAGTTCACGAAGATAGTAGGATTTTAATTTTTACATATACTGAATTAAATACATCGCAATTAAAGCAAAGGATCATTAAAAAATTAGGTTATATTCCTGAAGGTGTTAGGGTCTATACTTACTTTTCATTTCTCTACTCTTTTTGTTATAGACCATTATGTGGCTATGAATTAAAAACTAGAGGTATTGTATTCCCTAAAGAACCTGTTTCAAGGGGTATAAAAAGATATACCCGTGAGTATTATATAGACAGTAATGACCTAGTATATGCTCACAGAATAGCTAAACTTTTAATTGATTTTGAAGTCATGCCCGAAGTAATCAGTAGAGTAGAGCGATATTTTGATTTGATTTGTATTGATGAAGTACAGGACTTTGCTGCAAATGATTTTAATTTTTTATGTGAATTGTCCAAAGCCACAATAGAAATAATGCTAGTTGGTGATTTTTATCAGCATACTTTTGATACTAGCAAAGATGGCAATACTAGACGTAATTTACATGATGATTTTGAAGGTTATTGTAAAGAATTTCGCAAAGCAGGTTATCAAATTGATACGTTTTTATTATCTAAGAGTTATAGATGTAGCCCTACAATTTGTCGCTTTATATCAAATGAATTACATATCAATATTGAGTCGCATAGAAGTGATGAAGTCAATATTAAATTTCTTGAAAATGCGGATGAAATCAAAAATGTTTTTTTAGATGAATCTATAGTTAAGCTGTTCTATCAGAATAGTAACAAATACAAAGGCAATACTCAGAATTGGGGGAAAGTAAAAGGTGTTGATTGCTATGATGATGTGTGTGTGGTCTTAAATAAAAACACTTATGAGGCTTATCAAAACAATGAGCTTTATAATTTGAAACCCCCTACACTAAATAAACTATATGTTGCTTGTACACGGGCAAAACGAAATTTGTATTTTATCGAAGAGCAAAAGTTGAGAGATTATAAAATATAATAAGACAAACAGCCCTTGTTATAATAGGATACTTTATCTTTCTATTAATGTTATAAATCTTATTAAATTTTTGAACGTGACGATCCTTTCGTCACGTTCAAAATTTCCCATGTAACTATATCCAATAAGTACCTACTAACTTACCATACAATTCAATTCTCGTATGCGGTCGGTTTTTATAGATAAATTGATAACCTTAAAGCTCATCAGGCACCCAAATCCCTAAAGCCTGCGGTTGTGCTTCTTCGGGTATGGTTAGGCTGCTTTGTGGTGCCATGTCTGATACAGGTTTATAGGTGTCGACAGATACTTCTTGTTCAACCGTTGAAGACTCAACCGGGGAGGAGGGCTCGTCAACCAAATCATCAATATCAATATCGTCTTCTATACTTTCAGGCAATTTTGCGCCTGTTTGCCGTGCTCTCACTCTCATAAAAATATCACGGGTATAAGTATATTTATCAATGGCTGCATCGTCTAAACTGTCGGTTAAATCTAAATATTGTTCACGTACGCTGACTGCGTTTAAGGTCGCTGTACCGACACGGCCTGCACTGGTTTCAAAAACGGCATTTTTAACCGGGTAAACATAAGTAATGGTATTGCCGATACCGTCACGCACGGTAGAAGGGCCGGCTAGGGGATAAACAAAGTAATTGCTGTTTTTCCAGCCCCATGATGCAAAGGTGTCACCCAATGTATTTTTATTGTTGGGCACTCCTCCGGCACCGGCAACGTCAATCAGGCCGCCTAAGCCGAAAGTGGTGTTAACGCCGACGCGGACGAGATCTTCACTGGCGCGTTTGATATCCAGCCGGAGCAGGTTGCTGCCCATACTGACGACATCGCGTAGGTTGTTGAAAAAATTGCTGACACCGGTACGAACCGGTTTGGGGGTAACCTTGCGGTAGCCGCGTGCTACCGGGCTGAATATATATTTATCCGCTTTCTCGTTTATTTTAAACATGGTGCGGTTATAGGGTTCGTAGGGATCGGCGGGGTTATTTTCGGCTGAAGCAGGCTGTGTTATGGCTAAGCTCAGCATAATAAGAGGTATAGTGGTGGTTTTTTTTATGTTCATGGGGTTACCCATTCTTTTATTTCATATAACTCGGATAAAGCATTCACGGAATCAGGGATGCCACGCAAAGATATTGAATCGGGTTTTAGACGCAATGCGGTGAGTAATAAAGAAATACAGGCTGAATCTGCGCGGGAAACTCCGGATAGATCAATAGCTTCGATTTCTTTCAGACGGCATTGCTGTTCGAATTGCGTGTAAGCAGCTGATGTTACCGTTTTTACGGTAACATCGCCGCTAATATGCAAAATACCGTTGCGTACTTCAGATTTCATGTTTTATTTGCTGCCATTTTTAGATTTCAGTTCGCTAATTAGACCATCAATGCCTTTGGCTTTAATGGTTTCGCCGAATTGATTGCGGTATACGGTTACCAAGCTGGCGCCTTCAACGGCTACATTGTAGGCACGGTATCTGTTGCCGCTTTGATAAGTGGTGAAGTCCATTTTGACAGTTTCACCATTTTCGGGCGTTACATCTGCATGAACGATAACTTCTTTACCTCCACGGTTCACAATCGGTGTATTGCTAACGGTTACTTTGGCATTTTTGAATTTCAACATAGTGCCCGAATAAGTACGGATCAGCAGGGTTTGAAATTCTTTGGTTAATGCCTGTTTTTGAGCCGGAGTGGCTTGGCGCCAGGGATTGCCTACGGCTAAAGCCGTCATGCGTTGGAAGTCGAAATAGGGGATGGCATAATTTTCGGCTTTGCGGCGGACAGCGGCATCATTGCTGCCATTGGCATCCTTCAAGATATTTAATACCTGAGTGGCATTGGTGCGGATTTGATTAACAGCATCGGCAGGTGCGGCAGCGGCAAGGCTGATACTTAAAAGGCCAATACTCAGGGCACTGATAAAAGCTGATTTTTTCATGATGTATGTTTCCTATGTTGTTCTATTAAAGATTATTCAGACGGCGCTTGTACGGGCTCTTCCGTGCTCGAACCGTTTGCGTTTTGCTCGGTAAAGTTGGTCATAAATTTACCGATCAGGTTTTCCAATACTAAGGCAGAAGCAGTGAGGGTAATTGTGTCGCCTGCTTCAAGGTTTTCCATGTCGCCACCTTGCATTAAGCCGATATATTGCTCTCCGAGTAAACCCGAAGTGAGGATTTGTGCGGATACATCGCTGCTGAATTGGTATTGGCTGTTTAAATTTAGACTGACTTTTGCTTGATAAGTTTGTGGGTCGAGACTGATGCTGCCTACCCGACCAACCAATACACCGGCAGCCTTAACAGGGGCATTGGTTTTTAAACCGCCGATATCGGTAAAATCGGCATATACGGTATATGTTTTTCCTGAGCCGCCACCAACTGATACGCCGCCGGCAACGCGGAATGCAAGGAAGCCTATGGCAAAAATACCCAATAAAACAAATAAGCCGACCCAAAATTCTAAAACACTTTTTTTCATCGTATCACTCGGTAAACATTAATGCGGTTAAGATAAAATCAATAGCCAAAACAGTCAGTGCGGAAGAAACAACCGTACGTGTGCTGGCGCGCAGGATTCCTTCGGAAGTGGGAACACTGTGAAAACCTTGATGAACGGCAATCAGTGTTACGGCCAAACCGAAAACGGTTGATTTGATCAAACCGTTCAATACATCATAGCCAAATGAAATATTACTTTGCATTTGCGACCAAAAAATACCGCTGTCCAAACCCAAATATTGAACACCGATTAAATAAGCACCGTAAATACCGGCAACATTAAAAATCGAAGCCAACAACGGCATAGAGAAAACACCTGCCCAAAACCGCGGTACCACAACACGGGCAACGGGATTCACAGCCATCACATTCATGGCTTCAAGTTGTTCGGTTGTTTTCATCAGGCCTATTTCACTGGTCATGGCACCGCCGGCGCTGCTGGCAAATAAAATAGCTGCCAATACTGGGCCGAGTTCGCGCAATAGGCTGGCGGCAACCATATAACCGAGAATATCGGCAGATTTGAATTTGGAAAGTTGCGTATATCCTTGTAATCCTAACACCATACCAACGAACAAACCGGAAACAGCAATAATCAATACTGATAAAACGCCGGCAAAATAAACTTGGCGGACACTTAATTTAAAGCGGATTAGGGCAGTTCCCGATTTAGACAGAATTTGTATAAAAAACAAACAAACGCTGCCCAATGCACGGATAAATTGTAGGGTGTTATACCCAATGGTTTGGATAAAATTCATGGTTTTTCAATATTATCTTTTCAGACGGCCATTAATAATGATTTATGCCGTGCCTAATAAATCCTGTTTTAAATCGGTGCTTGCCGGATAACGGAACGGTACCGGGCCGTTGGGCAGGCCGCCGACAAATTGTTGTACCCAAGGTGAATCCAGTTCGCGCATTTCCTGTGGCGATCCCGAAAACATAATTTCACCATGTGCTAGAAAAATAACTTGATCAACAATGGCTAAAGATTGCTCAATATCGTGCGACACCATAATACTGGTAGAGCGTAGTGCTTTATTGGCACGGCTGATTAAGTGTGCGATTACACCCAACGAAATCGGATCAAGGCCGGTAAATGGTTCGTCATAAATCAGGATTTCCGGATCCAGTGCAATGGTTCGTGCCAATGCGACTCTTCTGGACATGCCGCCTGAAAGCTCGGAGGGCATGAGGTTTTCTACGCCGCGCAGTCCGACGGCATTTAGTTTCAAAATAACCAAGTCACGAATCACAGGCTCAGGTAGTTTTGTTAGTTCGCGCATGGGGAAAGCGATGTTGTCGAATACTGATAAATCGGTAAACAGTGCGCCGTGTTGAAACAATACACCCATACGGCGGCGGTGTTCGTATAATTCGCTTGCATTAAATTCGGCAATATTGCGACCTTCAATCAGAATCTGCCCGCTTTGAGGATGGATTTGACCGGTTATCAGGCGCATCAGCGTTGTTTTACCGCTACCGGAACCACCCATTACCGCGGCAAAATGACCTTGCTCAATGGTAAAGTTGATATTATTGAGAACGGGCCTTCCCCCATAGGCGAAAGCAACGTTTTTCATTTCGATAAAAGGTGTGTTCATGCCTGCGTTGTACTATCCAAATATTCGTATTCTATTAAGTTGGGCCACCTGGGGCAATTTTCCAGACAGCTTTTTATATAAAAATACATATTTGTATGTAAATTGATGAAATAGCTGCTCTGAGTCATAAAATAAATATAAATAGGGTTAAATATTTTTAATTTATAGATATTATCCTTGTTTCAGACGGCCTTTTGATGTCAGCAAACCTCTAAAAATAATTATCTATCATAAAATTAAGTGAGTATAGATATTTTTATAATAAAATGATAGCGGTTGTTTGAGAGATACAAGGCCGTCTGAAAAAATAATTATCTATATTAATTTTGTTCGAAAAATGTTGTGATTAGTGAGGCAAATTCATCGGCTTGAGTGAGAAAGGGCGCATGTGCGGCTTTTTCAATAGTATGAAGTGTACTTTGAGGTAAATGCCGTTGCAGGTATTCTCCCATGCGTGGTGGGGTAATTGAGTCTTTGGCACCGAATATTAATAGTGTTGGAATGTCAATATCAGGTAATAACGGACGGGCATCGGTTTCGGCTACAGTATCTAATGCGGCTTGCATGGCACTGGGCGCACCATGTTTAACAATATCGGGCAAGACTTTTTCTAAAATAGATTGTTGTTCTTTTGCGTATAAAAATTGTAATTGTAGAAACTGTTTCATATATTTGTGATAGTCTTGTTGAAACAAGTCAATCATTTTAGCGAGGGCGGGATTGCTTAAGCCTTCCGGATAGTCTGGCGCTGCTTGAAATTTGGCAAAGCTGGCTGTGATACATAAGGCTTGGATTTTTTCCGGATAACGGGCGGCCATATACAGGGAAATCAGGCCGCCGAGTGACCACCCGAGCAGATAAGCAGGCTCATTGATTTGTTCAGAAAGCTCGTCGGCTATGCCGGCGATATCAAAAGAACCGTCAAAGGGTGCGTCGCCATGGCCCGGTAGGTTTGGGGTGTAGATAGTCCAGTTTGCGGGCAGGCGAGGTATCAAATCATCGAAAACGTGGCGGTTCGCCGCCCAGCCGTGTATCAGATAAACTTTTTTGGCGGAATGTTGCATGAATTTTCTTTCGTGGTTGCGCGAAACATCAGGTATAAAACGATGTGTATTATGCCATGACTATTCCGTTTCAGACGGCCTGTGTTTAGCTTGTACTGCTGATTTACTTGAATTACGTACTGATCCTTCGGGCGTTTGTCCGATCTGTGCCGGCGTTAGTGGCAGCGGTGTAATATGTGGGAAGTGTCAAAAGAAGCCGCCTTCATTTGAGCGATTGTGGACATCGGTTTATTATATGCCGCCTGTTAGTAGTATGATTTACGCGTTTAAGCACCGGGCTGATTTGAGCATGCTGCCACCATTAGCACAGGTATTATTGGCGCATGCACCGCCTTGGTTGGATGATATTCGGATTGATGCTGTATTAGCGGTACCGTTGAGTAAAGAGAGACGGCTATTTCGTGGATTTAACCAAAGTGAAGGATTGGCTGATGCCGTGGGTAAAGCTTATGGTTGGCCGGTGTTGCCGCATCAGACGGTGTTCCGTCGACATCGTACGCCGCAGAGTCTGCTAAAAAGTACGGAGCGCCATAAAAATGTAAAAAATATTTTTGTCATAGAAAAACAATGTGTTAACAATCGTAAAATTTTACTTATTGACGATGTTGCCACAACAGGGGCAACTTTAGAAGAATTGTCCCGAACGCTAAAATTGGCGGGGGCTGACGCAGTTTTCTGTTGGTCGCTTTCGCGTCCGCCAATGAAAAAATAATGAAAAACTTTTTGACGTGCTGCTTCGTTTGCGGCATAGTTCGACACTTAAATATTTGATTTATATGTTTACTGTTGTTTTATATCAACCTGAAATCCCGCCGAATACGGGTAATATCATCCGCTTATGCGCCAATACCGGTGCGGAATTGCACTTGGTCAAACCATTAGGCTTTCCCCTAGACTCAAGTAAAATGAAACGGGCAGGATTGGATTACCATGAGTTTGCTAAATTGGTGGTTCATGAGAATTTTGATGACTGTTTGGCAGTATTAAAGGGACGGCGTATTTTCGCCTTGACAACCAAAGGCCATGCCCGCCCAGATAAAACGGCTTTTCAGGAAGGTGATGTATTTTTATTCGGCCCTGAAACAAGGGGCTTGCCGCAGCAGATTCTTGAAATGCTGCCGGCAGAGCAAAAACTACGTTTGCCGATGATGCCGGATAGCAGAAGCATGAATTTATCAAATACGGTTGCTGTGATGCTTTTTGAAGCTTGGCGGCAAAATGATTATAGGGGCGGTGTATAGAAGCCGTCTGAAAAGACCTTGTTGAACAAGGCATCGCATGTTTAACTCAAGAATTGGAATTCGTTTTGACACAAACCAAACATACTTTATTTTCAGGAATATTTGCTGCTACTGCGTTAGGACTGCTTTTTAGTGGTCAGGCAAATGCTGATGCAATCGTGAAAGTTGAAAAACTCAACCGGGCGGCAAATATGAGTTATAAAGTTGCCGGTAAACGTTATACTCCGCGTAAGAAAGTTTCTTCATTCAGCCAAGTAGGCAGGGCATCATGGTACGGCAAGCAGTTTCATGGCCGTAAAACTTCCAGTGGTGAGCGTTATGATATGAATGAGATGACCGCTGCACATAAAACACTGCCTATCCCCAGCTATGCACGGGTAACCAATTTGCAGAATGGTAAAAGTGTAGTTGTACGTATTAACGATCGCGGCCCATTTCATGGCAAGCGTGTTGTAGACGTTTCAAAGGCTGCTGCTAAAAGATTAGGCTTTATGCATACGGGTACAGCAAAAGTGCGTGTTGAACAGATTGTGCCGGAAAAACGTGCTGAAAATGCGGTTCAAAATAAAGCCCGCACTATCCATGTTAATGGTTCACAAAACACATCGGTGAAAGCAGACACACAAGCTCGTTTGCAACAATCCGGTGGGCATTTAAAGCTTGCTAAACTCTCAGCAGTATTTTAAATCTATTTTTTCAGACGGCCTGTATTGATACAGGTCGTTTTTATTTATTTTAGATAGATATTAAAAATTATTGGTGTATTTGCTTTAGGCGAAGAAACTGAGTAATAAACAGCCGCTATACGGGGTGCTTGTTATTAAGGTTCTTCGCTATAATTCGTTTGGTTGTATAGGCATGAAGGCTGAGAAATTTAAGCCGTCTGAAAAAGATATTGGGAGTAATATCAAATTAAAAATCATATATTTATGATTTATGGTGAGTTTTGAAAGAAATTTATGATAAGCAGATTAACCGGCAAACTGGTTGAAAAGACCCCGCCACAGGTGGTTGTTGATGTGAATGGCGTAGCATACGAAGCAGATGTATCCATGCAAACTTTTTATGTGTTACCCCCTTTGAATGAAACCGTGCAGCTTTATACTCAGTTGGTGGTACGTGAAGATGCGCATTTATTATTTGGTTTTGCCACGGCCGGTGAGCGTGCCACATTTAGACAGTTGGTAAAAGTGAGCGGTATCGGTGCCAAAACGGCTTTGGGTATTTTATCGGCCATGAATACGGAAGAGCTTGCCCAGGCGGTTGCTCGGGAAGATATTAAACGGTTGTCGTCTGCTCCCGGTATTGGTAAAAAAACAGCTGAACGAATGGTTTTAGAGTTGCGTGGAAAGTTGATGCCGGAAGGTGTAACCGATATGCCGTTAAATGTTGGGGAAGAGGAGGCTGTCGATGATATTGTCAGTACCTTATTGGCACTGGGCTATAACGAACGGGAGGCTAAAGCAGCGGTTAAAGGTATTCCTGCGGGAACGGATGTTGGTGAAGGTGTTCGGCTGGCTTTAAAAAATCTATTGAAATAAGCTTTTCAGACGGCCTGAGAATAGTATTAAGCTATAAGCATGGTTTAGATTGATAAAACTTATGGCTATATTGTTAATAAAAATATATTGGATTTTTTGATTTCACATATTGCGATAGATGATCTGCTAGAGGCCGTCTGAAAAGTCATTTTTTTCGTGCCTTATCCTACACAATTTGTTATTTCAGACTATCAATAATAAGGGTACGCCCTATGATACACAAAATTTTTAGTTGGTTTGAGTCACGTATTGATCCTTATCCGGCAATGCCACCCAAAACACCAGAAAAAGGATGGCTGCGTTTTGTTTGGAGTTGTACGGAAGGTGTTCGTTGGTGGATTGTCGGTTTGGCGCTGTTAACAGCCGGAACCGGTATTATGGAGGCCATGCTGTTTCAGTTTATGGGGCAGATTATTGATTGGCTCGGACAGTACACCCCGCAAACGCTATGGAGCGAAAAAGGTGTTTGGCTGTTGGCGATGGCAGGGCTGATGGTATTTGCTATATTTTGGCATTTTCTTCAAACCGCTGTGCAATTACAAACGCTGCAAGGCGTATTTCCTATGCGCTTGCGTTGGAATTTTCACCGTCTGATGTTGGGTCAGAGTCTTGGGTTTTATCAAGACGAATTTGCTGGAAGAGTATCGGCTAAAGTTATGCAAACGGCACTGGCCATACGTGATACGGTGATGACATTGGCTGAGATGGTGGTTTATGTTTTCGTGTATTTTACGACCTCAGGGATTATATTGTCAGTGTTGGATGGTTGGTTGCTGGTGCCGTTTATTTGTTGGATTATTGTTTTTACCGCAACAATGGCGATATTGATTCCGAAATTATCAAAAACAGCCCAGCGCCAGGCTGATGCCCGTTCATTGATGTCGGGCCGGATTACGGATACTTATTCTAATATTGCCACAGTGAAATTATTTTCCCATGGTGCGCGCGAAGCCGGCTATGCCAAACAGTCTATGCAGGAATTTTTGGCTACGGTGCATGCACAAATGCGGTTAGGCAATACTCTGCGTACTTGTAACTTTATTATTAATACCAGTTTAACCTTGTCAACTGCGGCAATGGGTATTGTGTTGTGGCATTATGGACAGGTAGGTGTAGGTGCGATAGCTACCGCTACGGCTATGGCGCTACGTATTAACGGATTATCACAATATATTATGTGGGAAGCTTCACGTCTGTTTGAGAATATTGGTACGGTTAACGACGGCATGGAAACGCTTTCCAAACCACATACAATTATTGATAAACCAAAAGCGTTACCACTAAAAGTAGCTCATGGTGAAATCCGTTTCGAACACGTAGATTTTTCTTATGACTCAAATAAGCCATTATTAAATGGCTTTAATCTGACTGTTAAAGCCGGTGAGAAAGTTGGCTTGATTGGCCGTTCTGGTGCGGGAAAATCGACAATTGTTAATTTATTGCTAAGGTTTTATGAACCGCAAAGCGGCCGTATTACCATTGACGGGCAAGATATTGCCGATATAACTCAAGAAAGCCTGCGTGCACAAATCGGGCTGGTAACTCAAGATACCAGCCTGCTGCACCGTTCGGTGCGGGAAAATATTGTTTATGGACGCCCCAGTGCAACGGATGAAGAAATGATATCGGCCGCCCATCGTGCGGAAGCTGCCGATTTTATTCCTAATCTTTCCGATGCAAAAGGCCGTACAGGCTATGATGCGCATGTTGGTGAGCGTGGTGTTAAGCTTTCAGGTGGTCAAAGGCAGCGTATTGCCATTGCACGGGTAATGTTGAAAGATGCCCCAATTCTATTGCTTGACGAGGCAACCAGTGCGCTAGATTCCGAAGTAGAAGTGGCTATTCAAGAAAGCCTCGATAAGATGATGGAACGAAAAACCGTTATTGCTATTGCCCACCGTTTATCAACAATTGCGGCGATGGATAGGTTGATCGTGCTTGATAAAGGTCGTATTGTCGAAGAGGGCAGTCATGCTGAACTATTGGAGAAAAACGGTTTATACGCCAAATTATGGTCGCATCAAAGCGGTGGTTTTTTGAATAGCGATAAAAGCCTGTGAGTTTTTAAATGATATATTATTTATAATGGGTGTGGTTATTTGAGGCCGTCTGAAGCTTTTCAGGCGGCCTCAAATTATTTTTGAATTTCAATTAGCTAATCAATGTATCAATCAAGTTTTTATTATTTAAAAAAGCAGAGGCAAGCAAGCATTTTTTATTGGTATTTGTAAAAAATGCTATTTTGTAAAATAGAGTTGGATTTTTTTAACAAAGTAGCAAACTGAATTACTAATAACAGTTTTCATTAAATATCAATTAATGATAATCGTTATCGAAAATTGCTTGAAATTATTAGCTTTTTCTAACATTTTTTTGACACTTCAACTTTAAAACAACTTAGAAATTAGATACAATTCAAAAGTATTTTCTAGCATTTTATGTTAACAACTTAGGTGCAAACTCATGTTGGCAAGCTATCTTCCCGTATTAATCTTTCTACTCATCGGTTTGGCCGCCGGTATATTGTTTCTGATCTTAGGAAATGTACTGGGTCCAAAACACCACTATGCCGAAAAAGATGCACCGTTTGAGTGTGGTTTTGAAGCATTTGAAAACGCGCGTATGAAATTTGATGTGCGTTACTATTTGGTGGCGATATTATTTATCCTCTTCGACTTGGAAGTGGCATTTATGATTCCTTGGGCGGTAGTGTTTAAAGACCTGATGGTTACTCATGGACAGTTTGCATTTTGGTCTATGTTTGTGTTTGTCGTGGTTCTCACGGTAGGCTTTATCTACGAATGGAAAAAAGGTGCGCTGGAATGGGAATAGAAGGCGTTTTAAATAAAGGCTTCGTAACCGCCAGTGCGGATACGGTGTTGAATTATGTGCGTACCGGTTCCTTGTGGCCGGTAACGTTCGGTTTGGCCTGTTGTGCGGTAGAGATGATGCAGGCAGGTGCGGCGCGTTACGATTTGGACCGCTTCGGTATTATTTTCCGCCCCTCTCCACGCCAATCCGACTTAATGATTGTAGCAGGCACTTTGTGTAACAAAATGGCGCCTGCTTTAAGACGTGTATATGATCAAATGGCCGAGCCGCGTTGGGTTTTGTCAATGGGTTCGTGTGCCAATGGCGGCGGATATTATCACTACTCTTATTCTGTTGTACGCGGTTGTGACCGCATTGTGCCGGTAGACGTTTACGTACCCGGCTGTCCGCCGACTGCTGAAGCCCTTATTTATGGATTGATTCAGCTGCAAGGTAAAATCAAACGTACTTATACGATTGCCCGTAATTAGGAGAATTGAGATGCATGTAAAAGATTTGTATCCGGTTGTCCAAAATATCTTGGGCGATAAAGCCGATAAAGTGACTTTGGCTTTAGATGAAATAACCGTAGAATGTCGCGCCGAACATTATTTCGAAATCATGAAAACCCTGCGTGATAATGAGCAGACACATTTCGAATCATTGGTTGATTTGTGTGGCGTGGATTACAGCACGTATAAAAACGAGCCTTGGGAAGGTAAGCGTTTTGCCGTTGTCAGCCAATTGGTTTCCGTAAAGAATAATCAGCGTATCCGTGTTCGTGTTTGGGCGGCTGATGATGATTTCCCAGTAGTCGATTCTGTTGTTGAAATCTACAACAGTGCCGATTGGTATGAGCGTGAGGCATTTGACTTATTCGGCATTATGTTCAACAACCATCCCGATTTGCGCCGTATTCTCACCGACTATGGTTTTGTCGGTCATCCTTTCCGTAAAGATTTCCCGATTTCAGGCTATGTCGAAATGCGTTACGACGAAGCCGAGAAACGCGTTATTTACCAACCCGTAACCATCGAGCCGCGCGAAATTACACCGCGCATCGTCCGCGAGGAGAATTACGGTGGCTAATAAATTAAGAAACTACACTATTAACTTCGGCCCTCAACACCCTGCTGCACACGGTGTGTTGCGTATGATTCTTGAGCTGGAAGGCGAAACAATTGTCCGAGCCGACCCTCATATCGGCTTACTGCACCGTGGTACCGAAAAGCTGGCCGAAACCCGTACTTATTTGCAGGCTTTACCTTATATGGATCGTTTAGACTACGTTTCCATGATGGTTAATGAGCAGGCGTATTGTTTGGCGGTAGAAAAGCTAGTCGGTATCGAAGTGCCGGAACGCGCCCGTTATATTCGTGTGATGTTTGCCGAAGTTACCCGTATTTTGAATCACTTAATGGGTATCGGATCGCATGCATTGGATATCGGCGCAATGACCGTATTCTTATATGCATTCCGTGAGCGTGAAGAGCTGATGGATCTATATGAAGCCGTTTCCGGAGCGCGGATGCATGCGGCGTATTTCCGTCCGGGCGGCGTGTATCGTGATTTACCTGACTTTATGCCTAAATATGAGTCAAGCAAATTCCGTAATGCTAAAGTGCTGAAAAAACTGAATGAAGCGCGTGAAGGTACTATGCTTGATTTTATCGAAGCATTTACCGATCGTTTCCCTGCTTGTGTGGATGAATATGAAAGTCTGCTAACCGATAATCGTATCTGGAAACAGCGTACTGTCGGCATTGGCGTGGTTTCTCCGGAACGTGCTTTGCAAAAAGGCTTTACCGGTGTGATGTTGCGTGGTTCCGGTATTGAGTGGGATATCCGCAAAAAAGCCCCTTATGATGCTTATGCCAATGTTGAGTTCGATATTCCTGTCGGACTGAATGGCGATTGTTATGACCGCTATTTGTGCCGTATTAATGAAATGCGTGAATCAAACCGCATTATCAAACAATGCGTGCAATGGCTAAAAGCCAATCCTGGTCCGGTTATTGTTGAAAACCATAAAGTCGCTCCGCCCAAACGTACTGAAATGAAAATGGGTATGGAAGACTTAATTCACCACTTCAAATTGTTTACTGAAGGCATGCACGTGCCGGAAGGTGAAACCTATACAGCCGTCGAGCACCCGAAAGGCGAGTTCGGCATTTATATGATTTCAGACGGCGCAAATAAACCTTACCGCCTGAAAATACGCGCACCCGGCTTTGCACACCTGCAGGGCATGGACGAAATGGCACGCGGCCACATGTTGGCAGACGTTGTTGCCATTATTGGTACGCAAGACATCGTATTCGGGGAGGTAGACCGATAATGTTATCCGCTGAATCTTTAAAAAGAATTGATAGAGAGTTGGCCAAGTATCCGGCTGATCAACGCCGTTCCGCTATTATGGCTGCATTGCGTATTGCTCAAGAAGAAAAACATTGGCTTTCTGCCGAGATAATTGAGTTTGTCGCCAACTATGTCGGTATTGCTCCTGCTGCCGCTTATGAAGTAGCCACTTTCTATAATATGTATGATTTACATCCAGTAGGCAAATATAAGCTTACAGTATGTACTAATCTGCCTTGTGCTTTGCGCGGTGGTGTTAGTGCCGCAGAGTATTTGCAGAAAAAACTCGGCATCGGTTTTGGCGAAACCACTTCAGACGGCCTTTATACTTTAGTTGAAGGTGAGTGTATGGGTGCTTGTGGCGATGCGCCTGTTATGTTGGTGAATAATCATAAAATGTGTAGTTTTATGACTGAAGAAGCTATTGAGAAAAAATTGGCAGAACTGAATTAACGGGATAGGGTACTGTCAGGGTTTATAGAAAATCGATTAAGTATAAAGTGCTGTGTTTGGGAAAGTGTATCGGCTTGTGGCGGACAAAAGCGGTTGTATATATTTGCTAAAAATAATGAAGCCGTCTGAAAACCATACATCTTTCGTACACTAAATATTGAGCACTGTTAAACCGTTTTCTGTTATTAAAAACTTCTTATTGATATTCTTAGATTAAAAAGTTAAAGAAATAGTTAGGGTAAGCACATGGCTATCTACCAATCAGGTGTCATCTTCGAAAATGTTGATACACATACTCCGGACTGCTGGACGCTCGCGGCCTACCAAGAACGTGGCGGCTACCAAGCCTTGCGTAAAATCCTCACTGAAAAAATGTCGCAAGACGACGTAATTTCAGAAGTTAAAACATCCGGTCTGCGCGGACGCGGAGGTGCGGGCTTCCCTACTGGTTTGAAATGGAGCTTTATGCCCCGTTCTTTCCCCGGCGCCAAATATGTAGTCTGCAATACGGATGAAGGCGAGCCTGGTACATTCAAAGACCGCGATATTATCAACTTCAATCCGCATGCTTTGATTGAAGGTATGATTATTGCCGGTTATGCCATGGGCGCCAAAGCTGGATATAACTATATTCATGGTGAAATATTCGAAGGCTACGAACGGTTTGAAAAAGCACTGGATGAGGCGCGTCAGGCTGGCTTCTTAGGTGAAAATATTATGGGCACCGATTTCAGCTTCGATTTGTTTGCAGCCCATGGGTATGGTGCCTATATTTGTGGCGAGGAAACCGCATTATTGGAATCGTTGGAAGGTAAAAAAGGCCAACCCCGTTTCAAACCGCCTTTCCCTGCTTCATACGGTTTATATGGCAAACCGACTACGATTAACAATACCGAAACTTTTGCTTCCGTACCGTTTATTATTCGCGACGGTGGACAAGCATTTGCCGATAAAGGTATTGAAAATGCCGGCGGCACTAAATTGTTTTCTATTTCTGGTCATGTAGAGCGTCCCGGTAACTATGAAGTACCGTTGGGTACTCCGTTTGCTAAATTGTTAGAAATGGCCGGCGGTATGAAAGACGGTAAAAAAATTAAAGCCGTTATCCCCGGTGGTTCGTCTGCGCCTGTGTTGCCCGGTGATGTCATGATGACTTTGAATATGGATTATGACTCTATTTCTAAAGCAGGCTCTATGCTTGGATCTGGTGCGATTATCGTGATGGATGAAGATGTATGCATGGTTAAAGCATTGGAACGCCTGAGCTATTTTTATCATGAAGAATCTTGCGGCCAATGTACGCCTTGTCGTGAAGGTACTGGTTGGTTGTATCGTATCGTGCACCGTATCGCTACCGGTAAAGGCCGCCCTGAAGATTTGGAATTATTGGAATCTGTCGGTAACAATATGGCAGGACGTACGATTTGTGCATTAGCCGATGCGGCGGTATTCCCTGTACGTAGCTTTACCAAGCATTTCAGACATGAGTTTGAACACTATATTGAACACGGTGGACCGGCTAAAGCGCATAAGTGGTGTTAATTTGGAAGAAATAAATAACCAATTAGAACAGCAGTTGCTTGATGCTCATAGATTTGCTTATCACAATGGCAAAATGCTCAAGCAAACACAAATATGTGGCTGCTTTTACTGTCAAAAAATTTTTTCATCAAGTGAGTTACAGGTAGAAGATTTTATACCGGAACAAGATGGTGAAGAAACTGTATGGTGTCCTTATTGTGGGATTGACAGTGTAATTGGTGAGCAAAGTGGTTATGCACTTACTCCTGAATTTTTAGCAAGAATGAATCAATATTGGTTTTACAGTAAAGATTAACACGATATTGCAGGCAGTATGACAGCGTGTCTGAACTTAAAAATTTTTAAATAAATCCGTAACTAGGAACATTAACCATGTTACAAATCGAAATTGATGGTAAACAGATCGAAGTGAGGCAGGGTGCGACCGTCATGGAAGCGGCGCACGAGCTGGGTACTTATATTCCGCATTTCTGCTATCACAAAAAACTATCTATTGCCGCTAACTGCCGCATGTGTTTGGTAGAAGTGGAGAAAGCGCCAAAACCCTTACCGGCTTGTGCAACACCGGTAACAGATGGGATGATCGTTCATACCCATTCCCCGAAAGCCAAACAGGCACAAGAAGGGGTGATGGAGTTCTTGTTGATAAACCACCCGTTAGATTGTCCGATTTGCGACCAAGGCGGTGAGTGTCAGTTACAGGACTTGGCTGTTGGTTATGGTAAATCTTCCAGCCGTTATCAAGAAGAAAAACGCTCTGTTGTTGGTAAAAATATGGGCCCGTTGGTTTCTGCGGAAGAAATGAGCCGCTGCATCCACTGCACCCGTTGTGTACGTTTTACCGAAGAAATTGCCGGTGTTCAGGAAATTGCCATGGCGAACCGTGGTGAGTTTTCTGAGATTATGCCGTTTATTGGTAAAGCGGTAGAGACTGAATTGTCTGGTAATGTGATTGATCTTTGTCCGGTTGGCGCTTTAACAAGCAAACCGTTCCGTTATGATGCCCGTTCTTGGGAACTTTCCCGTCGTAAATCTATTTCTGCTCATGATGCTTTAGGCAGTAATTTAATTGTACAAACCAAAGAACACACCGTCCGTCGCGTACTGCCATTGGAAAATGAAAGTATTAATGAGTGCTGGATTGCCGACCGTGATCGCTTTGCCTATGAAGGTTTATATCACGAGAGCCGTCTGAAAAATCCGAAAATCAAACATGGCGGCGAATGGCACGATGTTGATTGGCCGACTGCATTGGAGTATGTGCGTAAAACTTTAGATTGTATTCAGAAAGAAGATAGTAAAGATGCTGTCGGTATTTGGGCGAACCCCATGAATACTGTTGAAGAACTGTATTTAGCTAAAAAATTGGCCGATGGATTAGGTATTCAACACTTTGATACCCGTTTGCAACAGCAAGACAACCGCCTTGCCGGCACTTTAAAAGGTGCGCAATGGCTTGGTCAGAGTATTGAAGATTTGGGTCGCGCAGATGCCATATTGGTTGTGGGTGCAAACTTGCGTAAAGAGCAACCTTTGTTGACAGCCCGTTTGCGCCATGCGGCTAAAACCGATGCCCAAATCAGCATTATTGCCAGCAGCAAAGAAGAACTGTATATGCCTCTGCTTGCACATGAAACTGTGCATCCTGCCGAATGGGCAGGCCGTCTGAAAGCAGTTGCCCAAGATTTGGAAAATGGTATTGCTGCCAGCCTGAAAAATGCTGAAAAAGCCGCTATTGTGCTGGGTGCCGAAGTACAAAACCACCCTGATTATGCTGCGATTTATGCTGCTGCCCAAGATTTGGCAGCGGCTACCGGTGCTGCATTTGGTATCTTGCCTCAAGCGGCAAACAGTGTAGGTGCCGATATTTTGGCTGTAAATAGTGGTAATACTGTTCAAGAAATGCTGGCACAACCCAAGAAAGCAGTATTGTTAATGAACGTAGAGCCTGAAATTGATGTGGCTCGTGGTGGAAAAGCTGTTGCGGCACTGAAGCAGGCGCAAAGTGTGATGGCATTTACACCTTTTGAAAGCGAAACATTGCGTGAAGTATGCGATGTGATGCTTCCGATCGCTCCGTTTACGGAAACTTCCGGTAGCTTTATCAATATGGAAGGTCGTTTGCAGTCATTCCACGGGGTTGTAAAAGGTTTTGCCGATTCACGTCCGCTTTGGAAAGTACTCCGTGTATTAGGGAATGTATTTGAATTACCGGGCTTTGAATATGACAGCAGTGAGCAAGTTTTAAAAGAAGCGGTTAATAAAGATACTTTGGCTGAAAAATTAAACAATCAAACCACTTGGCAAGGTGAGTCTGTTCAGACTGCTTCAGGTTTGATTCGTGTCGGTGGTGTAGGCATTTATCATTCCGATGCTATTGTTCGTCGCTCTGCGCCACTTCAAGCGACAAGTCATGCCCAAGCGCCGGTTGCGCGCCTGCATCCCGCTACATTGGCTGAGTTGGGCTTGGAAGAGGGAGCTATCGTAAAAGCAGGGCAGGGTATGGATTCCATTCGTGTGACTGTTGAAGCAGATGCTTATTTACCTGAAAAAGTGGTGCATTTGCCATTGCATACTGAAAATGCAATGTTGGGTGCGTTGATGGACAGCATTGAATTGGGGAGGGCTTAATCATGCAGGAGTGGTTCCAAGCCTTATTTGCCACCCAACTCGGTATGGGTGATATCGGCAGCAATATCGGATTGGTGATATCGATTATTGTAAAAATCGTACTTATCCTGATCCCGTTGATTCTGACCGTAGCTTATCTGACCTATTTCGAACGTAAAGTTATCGGTTATATGCAATTGCGTGTCGGCCCGAACGTAACCGGTCCGTTCGGTTTGATTCAACCGTTTGCCGATGTATTAAAATTATTATTTAAAGAAGTAACTCGGCCGAAATTATCGAATAAAGCTTTATTCTATATTGGTCCGATGATGTCTTTGATGCCGGCATTTGCAGCTTGGGCTGTAATTCCGTTTTCAGATGAGTGGCTGCTAACCAATGTTGATGCAGGATTGCTGTATATTTTAATGATTACATCATTGTCGGTTTATGGGGTAATTATTGCCGGTTGGGCATCAAACTCGAAATATTCGTTCCTCGGTGCGATGCGTTCTTCTGCCCAAACCATTTCTTATGAAATTGCTATGGGCGCAGCTTTAGTATGCGTTGTGATGGTTTCCGGTAGTATGAACTTTAATGAAATCGTTGCCGCACAAGCCAAAGGCATTGCAGGTGGTTCGATTTTCTCTTGGAACTGGTTTGCGTTATTCCCGGTATTTATTGTTTATCTGATTTCTGCGGTAGCGGAAACCAACCGTGCTCCGTTTGACGTAGCTGAGGGTGAGTCTGAAATCGTTGCCGGTTTCCATGTTGAATATTCCGGTTTCGCATTCGCCTTGTTCTTCTTGGCCGAATATATTTTCATGATTTTAATTGGTGCTTTGACATCTATTATGTTCTTGGGAGGTTGGTTGTCTCCGTTCCCACAAAGTTGGGGTTTTATCGGCGCACCAAGTGCATTCTGGATGTTTGCCAAAATGGCCTTTATTCTCTATGGCTATTTATGGATTCGTGCCACTTTCCCACGTTACCGTTACGACCAGATTATGCGTTTGGGTTGGAAGGTGTTGATTCCCGTAACATTTGTATGCATTGTGCTGCTTGGTTTATGGATGATTTCACCATTGAGTCTGTGGAAGTAAATCAAGCTGTTTGATCGTAGAAAAATAGAAACGCCCGGTATAACAATTAGGTGTAATAAACAACGGGCTTTCAGGTTATTAGGGCAAAGTTGCTCAATAGCCTGAAGATAAAAGAAATTTGATAAACCATAACCATCATCCCCCAAGAGAGGGTTAACAATGGCTAATTTAGTAAAAACTTTTCTGCTTGGTGAATTAGTAAAAGGTATGGGTGTAACGCTCAAAAACTTTTTCGCCCGCAAAGAAACAATCATGTTCCCCGAAGAAAAAACACCGCAATCGGTACGTTTCAGGGGGTTGCATGCGCAGCGTCGTTATCCTAACGGAGAAGAGCGTTGTATTGCTTGTAAATTGTGTGAGGCGGTTTGTCCGGCTTTGGCAATTAATATCGAATCCGAACAGCGTGAAGACGGAACCCGTAGAACCACTCGTTATGATATTGATTTAACGAAGTGTATTTTCTGCGGTTTCTGCGAAGAAGCCTGTCCGACGGATGCAATTGTAGAAACCCATATTTTGGAATATCACGGTGAGAAACGTGGTGACTTGTACTATACCAAACCAATGCTGCTGGCAATTGGCGATAAATACGAAAGTGAAATCGCCAAGCGCAAAGCGGCAGATGCACCATACCGTTAAAGGAGCAGGAATATGACTTTTTCTCTGATTATGTTCTATGTTCTTGCTGCCATCATTTTATTTGGCGCGGTAAAAACAGTTACTGCTAAAAACCCTGTACACGCTTCTTTATATTTGGTGTTGACTTTCTGTATGTCATCCATGATGTGGATGCTGATGCAAGCTGAGTTTTTAGGCATCACTTTGGTTGTCGTGTATGTGGGTGCGGTCATGGTGTTGTTCCTGTTTGTGGTGATGATGCTGAATATCGATATAGAAGAAATGCGAGCAGGTTTCTGGCGTAACGCGCCTGTTGCCTTTGTTGTCGGTGTATTGATGGCTGTTGTGTTAATTATGATTTTAATTGCACCCGATACCAATCTTGCAGCATTTGGCCCGATGAAAGATATTCCTGCGGATTACAGCAATGTGCGTGATTTAGGCCATCAAATCTATACAACTTATTTATTGCCTTTTGAATTGGCTGCTGTTTTGCTGGTTTTGGGTATGGTTGCTGCTATTGCATTGGTACACCGTAAAACGGTTAATCCAAAATATATTAATCCTGCCGATCAGGTTCGGGTAAATGCTAAAGAAGGCCGTATGCGTATGGTGAAAATGGATGCAGTGATACAGAAGCCGTCTGAAAGTGCTGAAGAAACTTCCGAAAGTCCGAAAGAGGAGGGCAAGGCATGATTACGATTACACATTATTTGGTACTTGCCGCTTTACTGTTCGGCATCAGCGCCATGGGCATTTTTATGAACCGTAAAAATGTACTGGTTTTATTAATGTCGATTGAATTGATGTTGCTTGCGGTTAATTTTAATTTTATTGCATTCTCACAATATTTAGGTGATACGGCCGGTCAGATTTTTGTCTTTTTTGTGTTAACGGTGGCTGCGGCAGAATCAGCGATTGGTTTGGCGATTATGGTGTTGGTGTTCCGTAACCGTAATACGATTAACGTTGTCGATTTGAACAAACTGAAAGGTTAAGCGGAGAAATTATGAGTGATATGAGTTTATATCTGGCCATTGCCCTGCTTCCGTTAGCAGGTTCGCTGCTGGCCGGTTTGTTCGGCAATATCATTGGTCGGGCGGGTGCACATACTATTACTATTTTGGGTGTAGCAATCTCTGCCATTCTGTCAGGATATGTATTGTGGGGCTTTATTGACGGTACACGAGCTCAATTTGATGAAAATGCCTATACATGGTTGACTATGGGTGGTATTGAGTTTTCAGTCGGATTCTTGATTGATACTCTAAGCGCCATGATGATGGTTGTGATTACCAGCGTTTCTTTGTTGGTACATATTTATACCATCGGCTATATGCATGATGAGGAAGTCGGATACCAACGTTTTTTCAGCTACATCTCATTGTTTACGTTTTCTATGTTGATGTTGGTGATGAGCAATAATTTCATCCAACTCTTTTTCGGCTGGGAGGCCGTGGGTTTGGTGTCTTATCTGCTGATTGGTTTCTATTTCAAACGTGAAAGTGCTATTTTTGCCAATTTAAAAGCTTTTTTAGCCAATCGTGTCGGTGACTTTGGTTTTATTTTAGGCATTGGTTTGGTATTAGCTTATTTCGGTGGTAGCTTACGTTATCAAGATGTATTTGCCTATCTGCCTAATGTGGTGGGTATGCAGATTTTTGGTACAGATTTGATTACAGTCACTTGCTTGTTGTTATTTGTGGGTGCTATGGGTAAGTCTGCACAATTTCCCTTGCATGTGTGGTTGCCCGACTCAATGGAAGGTCCTACGCCTATTTCTGCATTGATCCACGCAGCAACAATGGTAACAGCTGGTTTGTTTATGGTGTCTCGTATGTCACCAATTTATGAGCTTTCAACAACTGCGTTAAGTGTGATTATGGTAATCGGAGCAATTACAGCGTTGTTTATGGGCTTTTTGGGTACTATTCAGAACGATATCAAACGCGTTGTTGCCTATTCGACTCTCTCTCAATTGGGGTATATGACTGTTGCTTTAGGCGTGTCTGCTTATTCAATTGCGATGTTTCATGTGATGACGCATGCGTTTTTTAAAGCGTTGTTGTTCTTGGCAGCTGGTAGTGTGATTATCGGTATGCACCATGATCAGGATATGCGTCATATGGGCAATATAAAAAAATATATGCCTATTACTTGGATAACCATGTTAATTGGTAATTTGTCTTTGATTGGAACACCTTTATTTTCTGGTTTCTATTCTAAAGATTCAATTATTGAAGCTGTACAATTGAGTCATTTACCGGGTAGTGGCTTTGCTTATTTTGCAGTATTGGCAAGTGTATTCGTAACAGCATTTTATGCGTTCCGCCAATATTTCATGGTTTTCCATGGTAAGGAAAAATGGCGTGAATTACCTGAGCACCACGATGATCATCATGATGAAGGACATCATCATGGTTTAGGTAAAAATGATAACCCTCATGAAAGCCCATTAGTGGTAATTATTCCATTGATTTTATTGGCTATTCCTTCAGCTGTTATCGGTTATATTGCTATTGAACCAATGTTGTATGGTGATTTCTTTAAAGGCGTGATCCATGTTAATAATGAAATTCATCCTGTGATGGAGCACATGAAAGAAGAGTTTCATGGTCCGTTAGCAATGTTGTCACATAGTTTACATTCTCCTGTGCTTTATTTGGCAATAGCCGGTGTGTTTTCTGCTTGGGTTCTTTATATTAAAGCACCTCATTTGCCGGCAAAAATTGCTTCTACATTCAGCCCGATTTATAAATTACTGGATAATAAATATTACTTAGATATTATTTATTACAATGTTTTTGCAAAAGGTAGCCGTGCATTAGGTACTTTCTTCTGGAAAGTAGGTGATACTGCTATTATTGACAACGGCATTGTGAATGGTTCTGCAAAATTAGTTGGTGCTGTTGCCGCTCAAGTTCGTAAAATGCAGACAGGGTTTATTTATACTTATGCCGCATTTATGGTATTTGGTGTTTTAGTACTTATTGTGGCATTTTTCTGGAATTTATGGTTTCAGTAATACTGGTGCCGTCTGAAAGTAATTTATTTGGGTTAATGAAGTATAGAAATCCTTAAATATAATAATGAGAGATAGTATGGCTAAAAGATTCGATGACATTCTGGTCTTTTATCCATATTACTCGGATTATTTAAAATTTCATTGAATAGTATTTGATAAAAATATTGATAAGTGAAGATTAATATCGGTTTTATTCAGACAAACCATTTGAGAAAAATACAGTTTCCGCAGATTCGGAATAAAGCTGAAAATGCAGCATCTTTGATAACAACAAATTTTTATTTGATAAACCACAGGCTATGACTATGTTTTTCAACAACCTACTCAGCTTGGCAATATGGATGCCGATTATTGCCGGTGTGCTGGTGCTGGCAACGGGATCGGACAATCGGGCCCTTTTGGCACGCATACTTGCCCTTATCGGTTCGCTGGCCGGATTTTTAGTAACACTACCTTTGTTTACAGGGTTTGATCGTTTAAACGGCGGCTATCAGTTTACCGAGTTCCATCAATGGATTCCTGCATTAAATATTAATTATGCATTAGGTGTGGATGGTATATCCGTGTTATTTATCATACTTAATGCCTTTATTACTTTAATGGTAGTGCTTGCAGGTTGGGAAGTGATACAAAAGCGTGTAGCACAATATATGGCCTGCTTCTTAATTATGTCGGGTCTGATTAACGGCGCATTTGCTGCCCAAGATGCTATTCTGTTTTATGTGTTTTTTGAAGGTATGTTAATTCCGTTGTATTTGATTATCGGTATGTGGGGTGGGCCACGCCGTGTTTATGCATCGGTTAAATTATTCTTATATACCTTATTAGGTTCTCTGTTGATGCTGGTAGGCATGGTGTATTTATCTTATCAAGCAGAAGGTAGTTTTTCGATTGTAGATTTCCAAAATCTGAAACAGATTCCACTTGGTATTCAACAACTATTGTTTATCGGGTTCTTCTTATCTTTTGCCGTAAAAGTACCGATGTGGCCGGTACATACATGGTTACCGGATGCGCACGTTGAAGCCCCGACAGGTGGTTCTATGGTTTTGGCTGCTATTACCTTAAAAATCGGTGCATATGGTTTCTTACGTTTTATTTTACCAATACTACCTGATGCAGCACGTTATTTTGCCCCTGTCATTATTGTGTTGAGTTTGATTGCTGTAATTTATATCGGTATGGTTGCTTTGGTACAAACCGATATGAAAAAGCTGGTAGCGTATTCTTCAATCAGCCATATGGGCTTTGTAACATTAGGTATGTTTTTATTTTTAGATGGGCAATTGAATGACTGGGCTTTAAAAGGTGCCATTATTCAGATGATTTCACATGGTTTTGTTTCTGCCGCAATGTTTATGTGTATTGGTGTTATGTATGATCGCCTACATACACGTGAAATTTCAGAATATGGTGGTGTTGTGAATGTCATGCCTAAATTTGCTGCTTTTATGATGTTGTTTGGTATGGCTAATGCCGGGTTGCCTGCTACCTCAGGTTTCGTCGGTGAGTTTATGGTTATTATGGGTGGTATTGAAGTAAATTTCTGGGTAGGTGCTTTAGCAGCCATCACATTAATTTATGGTGCGTCTTATACGTTATGGATGTATAAGCGGGTCATCTTCGGTGAAATTAAAAATCCTGAAGTTCAAAAAATGCAAGATGTTAATGGACGTGAATTTTTAATTTTAACTATTTTGGCAGTATGTGTTTTGGGCATGGGTTTGTATCCGAATATGTTTATTGAAGTTGTCCATCAGGCTGCTAATGACTTAATTAGCCAAGTGGCACAAAGTAAGATTTGAGGTGTGTGAATGAACTGGACAGATTTAAATTTAATCCCTGCCATGCCTGAAATCGTATTGCTTTCGGCATTAGGTATTGTATTGTTAGTAGATTTATGGGTGAAAGATGAGAATCGTTATATTACCCATATTTTAAGCCTGCTTTCTTTAGTGGCAGCTACAGCGGCTCAAATAAACGTGTGGACTACTCAAAGTATTTCTACTTTTAGCGGTATGTATATTGCAGACGGTATGTCACAGTTATCTAAACTGGTAATGTATGCTGTCATATTTGCTATTTTTATTTACAGTAAGCCCTATAACCAGGATCGCAATATTTTCAAAGGCGAGTTTTATACTTTGTCATTTTTTGCCTTGATTGGTATGAGTGTGATGGTAAGTGCAGGGCATTTTCTAACAGCTTATATCGGCTTGGAGCTGCTTTCTCTTTCACTTTATGCCATGATCGCTTTACGTAGAGATTCGGCAAAAGCAGCTGAAGCAGCTTTAAAGTATTTTGTATTGGGTGCATTGGCATCTGGGTTGCTGCTATATGGTATTTCAATGGTTTATGGGGCAACAGGTTCTTTAGAGTTTGCGACTGTATTGGCAACCGACTATGAGGGTCAGGCTCAAAGTTGGTTATTAAAACTTGGTTTGATTTTTATTGTGGTTGCAGTTGCATTTAAATTAGGTGCTGTACCGTTTCATATGTGGGTGCCGGATGTTTATCAAGGTGCGCCAACCTCAGTTGCCGCATTTGTTGGTACAGTTCCTAAAATCGCTGCAGTTATTTTTACTTTCCGCCTGTTAGTTACTGCATTGGGAACGGTACGTCAGGACTGGACACAAATGCTGGCTATTTTAGCCGTTGCTTCTTTAGTCATCGGTAATTTGGCCGCTATTATGCAAACCAATATCAAGCGTATGTTTGCTTATTCTACTATTTCACATATGGGCTTTATTTTATTGGCATTTATGGGTGAGATATTAGGGTTTACTGCCGGTTTGTATTATGCCATTACTTATGTGATTATGAGTTTAGTCGGCTTTGGCGTGTTGATGTTGCTGTCAAACGAATCATTCGAATGCGAAGAAATTCAAGATTTGGCCGGCTTGAATCAAAGAAATGCGTGGTATGCATTTTTAATGATGCTTGCGTTATTCTCGATGGCAGGTATTCCGCCGTTGATGGGTTTTTATGCTAAATTTGTCGTGATTAAAGCATTGCTGGCTCAAGGCCTCGTTGGATTATCGGTATTTGCGGTAATAATGAGTCTGATCGGTGCGTTCTACTACCTGCGTGTCGTTAAAGTCATCTACTTTGATCAGGCTACCAACGACAGATCTATTGGAAGCAATATTACAGCTAAAGTATTTTTATCTGTGAATGCCGTTTTATTATTGGTTTGGGGTGTATTGCCTCAAAGCGTTATGGATTGGTGTTTAAAAGCATTGGAACGAACCTTTTAATTTTGATTTAACGATAAAGGGTTAGTGTTTAAACGGCAGCCTGAAAGCTGCCGTTTTTGTTAATATGATATTTTGTGTATAGATAGATTATTTTTTCAGATAAATCTGTTTTATTGGCTGTCCCAAATAAGCTGCTTGAAAAATTACAGTAGTTTGCAAAATATTAAAAAATACTTTTAATTATTTCATCTTAATGACTTTATTATGATTTAAGGCCATCTGAAAAGGTTTGATATATGACTTCCCCAATGTATATTCTATTATTGTTGGCCTTTATTTTTGCCAATGCTCCATTTTTGACACAACGGCTATTGGGTATTTTTAAGCTGAAACATAAACATATCGGGCATCATTTATTTGAATTGTTTGTGGGCTTTTGTATTACAGCAGCGTTGGCATGGTTGCTTGAATCAAGAGCAGGTATTGTGCATCATCAGGATTGGGAGTTTTATGTTGTTACTATCTGTCTCTATCTGATTTTTGCTTTTCCGGCTTTTGTATGGCGTTATTTTTGGAGTGGCCGTAATAAAGAATAGAGCCGTCTGAAAAAGGATGAATAGTATGAATAAAAAAGGACGCACCTTAAATAATGCAAAATTAATTGTAGTAAAGGTTGGTTCCAGTTTGGTTACCTCTGAGGGGCGTGGTATAGATCAGGCCGCTTTAAACCAGTGGGCAACACAAATTGCACAGTTACAAAAAAACGGTATTGATGTTGTTTTTGTATCCAGCGGGGCGATTGCCGAAGGTATCAAGCGTTTAGGTTGGCCGAAACGGCCAACGGCTTTAAATGAATTACAGGCCGCGGCAGCCGTCGGACAGATGGGGTTGGCGCAGGCTTATGAAACGGCATTTCATCCACATAATATCCATACTGCTCAAATTTTGCTCACCCATGAAGATTTAAGTAACCGTACTCGTTATCTCAATGCGCGCAGCACATTGCGCATGTTGCTTTCCAAAGGCATTGTACCGATTATCAATGAAAATGATACGGTAACCATTGATGAGATCAAGTTGGGCGACAATGATACCTTAGGAGCACTGGTTACCAATTTGGTTGATGCCGATATTCTGATTATTTTGACCGACCAAAAAGGTTTATATGATAGTGATCCGCGTAAAAACCCTCGGGCGCAGTTTATCAATTGTATTGAAGCAGAGCATCCGGAACTAGAGAAAATGGCGGGAGGGGCTGGTAGTGGTGTTGGCACAGGAGGTATGTATACTAAAGTTAGGGCTGCCAAACGGGCGGCATTGAGTGGCGCTTCTACTGTAGTGGCTTCCGGTCATGAAGAAAATATTTTAGTCCGCTTGATGAATGGTGAGCAAATTGGCACTTTATTTACCAGCAGTCATAGTCGGGTGGCGGCACGCAAGCAATGGTTGCTTGGGCATGTTCAACAGGCTGGTAGCATCATAGTTGATGAGGGCGCTGAAAACGCATTAATTCAAGGTCATCGAAGTTTGTTGCCGGTTGGTTGTGTGCGGGTAGACGGGCATTTTCACCGTGGTGAATTGGTTGCAGTTTTGAATACTGAAGGCAAGGAGATTGCCAGAGGATTAGTAAATTATAGTAGTGGGGAAATCAGTAAAATTTTACGCATACCATCGGAATATATTGCTGATAAGCTCGGTTATGTGAACGAACCGGAATTGATACACCGGGATAATATGGCACATTGGTAATATAAATTCTGGCCGTCTGAAATATATTTTCAGACGGCCAGAATAATATACAAGGAAATAAAAATGATGACATTGACCACACTGGTTATTGCAGGCGCCTTTATGGTAGTGGCTATTCTTGCGGCGATTTTTGTTCCTCATCCGATTACATGGATAGCTTCCTTAATATTAGGAGGGTTGTTTTTCTTTGTTTTATTACCAAAATATAAAGGGCAACAGCAAGCTGTCATGCAAGGAGTAGAGATTCAGGCTACGGTACAGGAAGTACGCACATGGAGCCGAAAAAAGGGGGATGATTATATAAACCGATACGAAGTTATTGCTACGGCACATAACCCGGAAACAGCCGAAATTGTCCGTTTTGTCAGCCCGCCAATGGAACAAAATCCCGAGCCTTATTTGAGCGAATATATTACCGTTAAGGTAGATTGGTCAAACCCGAATGCTTATGTGATGGATTTGTCATTTTTACCTTTTGCCATACCGTAAAAGAAAAATCCTGTTGGCCTTTAATGAAGTTTATTGGGAAATAAAAATAGTAAAAAGCCTAAACACATGGTTTAGGCTTTTTAAATTTGGTGGGTCGTGAAGGATTCGAACCTTCGACCAACGGATTAAAAGTCCGCTGCTCTACCAGCTGAGCTAACGACCCTGAAGAATGGCGAATAATATAAAACTTATATTCGTCTGTCAATCCCAAACTTAATATTTTCTTAGCAAACTAGAAAATTTCACGCCAGCTGATACGGCGGATAATACAGTTTCTACCTTGCACTGCCGGTGATTCGCCGGTATTCAGTACTAAGAACCGGTTAGCTTGTTTGGCAAAACATTGGTTTTTAGGTACGGCGCCCGGGCCATTTTTGTGCATATCTGTACCATTTCCACCACTGTCGCCATCTAAAGTCACCGCACTGTCGGTAAGGCGTTGTAAGGGGTCGACATAAGAGAAGTTTACAATACCACCTTTCTTTTGGCCGTTGGCATAATAATGATCGAGAAGAACTGGGCGTTGGATAAAGTCTATATGCGCATCAGTACGTTTTAAGCCACCGCCTGTTTCGGCATTAACTGCCAATATCCAACTGTTGGCTTCTGTTGATACTTCGGTTGTTTCCGGCAGGCACACATCTCCGGCATTGGTTTTTTTCTCGGAAGATGAATAGATTCGGGTGCTGAGTACGGCAGTTCGGAGAATCATGGTTGGTTTGATAACAACACGTTCTCCATCATTTTCACCCAAACTGATTTTCCAACCTTTATGATTGGAGCGGATAAGGTTATTGCTTAAGAAGCGGAATGATTGACCGTCTACATCTTGAGTAGTGAACGTTTGCTCTAATAAATCATCTGTTGTTGCCGGTTGTTCTTCAGATGCATTTTCGTTGTAAGTTAAATCTTCGAAAACACCATATACGGCCTGTCTGTTTCTGTTATTTAAATCGGATTGATACATATCACTACCGGTGCCGAATATCACCACATATTTATTAACCCCGCGGCGTGAAACGGCTGGGGCGGCAGTAATCGGTTGCGTGCTGGTGCCGGTAAAAATACGGGTCACTTTCCAGCTATTGGGTTTGCCGCGTAAGTCAAAGCGATACATATTACCGCCGTAATCGCCTGCATAAGCAATATCGACAATGCCGTCGAAATCCATATCGAGCAGCGTGGGGCTGGATAAGCCACCGACACCGTTAGGCACATTAATTTTTTGAATGACTGTGCCGGCAGCAGCACCGGTTTTCACACCTGTTGATGCTTCCTGACCGAGTAGGTCATAAACATACAAAGCGGTTTCATTCAGGCTGTCGTTAATATCCTGACGGCGGTATCCGCTGCCCATAAATGCGGCATAACGCACATTTTCATTGGTGTTGACGGTTTCATCTGGATTGCGTTGGATAGAAACACGGCCAATTTGAGGTGTACCTACGGTATAGCCTAATGTATTGTTTCTGCCTTTTTCAGTTTCAAATAGAGGAACTTGACTATCCCAAACACTGGAGTTGCTGTTTAGGCCGACGGCTGTACCATTTTTATCTTTACCACCGACTTGTAAAGCGTAGGCACCGCGTCCGCCTTGTCCCATCGCACCGAACATAACTACTTGACGGTATTGGTTGGTTTCAGCATCGGTGCCTGTATTCGTATTGGCCGTACGGCGTACAACAAAACCACCATTAACCATATAACGGTGGGGGTGCTCGGTACCATATCCTTGAATGGCCACTTCTTTTAATGTTTTGCCAAGAGTTTCGCCACCATTTCCCGCATCACGTTCCATTGCTGCAGGGATATAGCTGAGTTTCAGCTCATAAGGATGGTTGTTCATGTTGGAACGTTGGAACAGATGTACCATGCCATCATTGGCAGCGGTAACTAAAAACTCCTGTCGGCCTTTATTGCCGCCGGTATCACCAATGGTCGCGATACCGCTATCCAGAATATCACCTAAGTCACGTTTACCTTGTACTGGGTTTCCTTCTGAATCTAAGTTGCGGTCACGGTATGTTTGGCTATATGGGGCGGTTTCCGATTCACTTTTAATAGCAGCATCATTTTTGGTATTGCTGCGGATGGTCCATGGCATTAACGCAGCTTGCCATTCGTTCGGTTTGGCTGCGGGGAGACCGAAGAAATCATTGCTGCCATATTTGTTGAAATCATCCGCCCAGAAAACACCTTGTCCGTTATTAATCAGTGTCTTACGGTTGCCGAAATAGGGCAGTTGGTATGAGGTGCTGATGGTGCGGTCGGCATTGATATTGTAGAAGCGTAGTTGGCTGCTCCAATATTGAGGATCCAACTGTACGGTAACCGCCGTATCAGGCACATTATCATTGCCGCTATTGCCGGTAATCGCCGGAGCGGATGTGCCGACACCTTCTTCTGCTTGGTTTAGGTTTTGGTTTTCAATGCTGTTGAAAATACCTTGGAATGCTTCAATTAAGCCATCTTCATTCAATGCATTATAAAAATAGCCCTGTTGGCTGGCACCTTTTTCAAGATACTTTCGCCCATCCGGTGACAGGCCACTGCCAAATCCGACTGTGTAAGTTTCAATAATCTGTTGGGCATACCGGCTTCTTCCGTTGCTGTCTCTAGGGTCGGCAGGGTCTCCGTTCCAGCTTTTCCCTGTGCGGTCGGTGCCAGTTGTTTTAAAGTCCCGATTGGCAAGAATATGGCTGAAAAATCTTAAACCGGATGGTTCATTGTTATTATCGCGATCCCAAAAGGTATGGTAGGAATTTACACCACCAACGCACTGACCGGGAACGTTGCGTGTGTTGCCAAAGTATGGGTCGTCAGGATTGAAGGTTTGTCGTGCATTACGGTCACAGCTCAGATTCGCATCACCATCTGATAGAACTACAATATAGTTTTTTTGGCAGCGGTATTGTGTATTGTCCCTTACTGTTTTTGAAATCTCATAATAGCGGGGTGTTGTCGGAGTGCCGCCTCCAGGGTTAATTCTATCTATATGGTTGAGGATGACATTGTAGTCGTCAGTATAGCCTTGTAGATCAACATTACTGTTATTGTTTAAGGTTTTGAAGCCCCAATTGATTTGGTCGGTATATTTATTGACAACAGTTTTGAGCGCATCTCGAGTAATCTGCATTCTTGATTTTAACCTGTTGTTTGCATTAGGGTATACCCCGTCTTTTTCTGGAACCCATTGCATACTGCCCGAGTCATCAATAAATAACATGACATTGGGTTTGACTTGTCCGGCACCACCGGAAATAGTAGTTTGTTTTTGAAGATACAGCGGGGTATCGGCGAATTGGGCAGCTGAACTGCCGGTTGCCAATAGTGGGAATGCGGCAAAAAGACTGTAAATAATCGGACGCACGGGTGTGCGCAGGCGGAGTGATGTTTTTTTCATAATGTGCCGTCTTTCATTTTTAGCGCTGTTTATAGACAGCGGCATATCATTATTGTTGGAAATCGTAACGATTTTAGCATATCTGTTTGGTATGGCTTATTAGTTTGTATCATCAAGATTTTATTCGGCAGTGGTTTTGGCAAAAATGAAACAATATCTACCGTTGTTATGTGATGGAGTAAGTGGTCATCCCAAAGAACAGGGTTACTGCCTCTTTTCTTGAGTTTCGGCCTTTTTTGGCTTAGAATACATTGCTTGTGTGGCATAGCGTTATACCCTGAAAAAGCACGTAACACAGTTTACCGACAAGCTGTGCGGCGTGTTTTTTTTTAGCCGGATACTTTAGGCCGTCTGAAAAATTATTTTTGCTGCTATGCTTTTCAGACGGCTTGCTTACAAAATCAAATCTTACAGGAAATCATCATGACGACCCCCGCAATTCTTGTTCTCGCCGACGGCAGTGTGTTTCACGGTATTTCTATCGGCTATGAAGGCCGAACTTCCGGAGAAGTAGTATTCAATACCTCAATGACAGGATATCAGGAAATTCTGACTGATCCTTCTTACCGCAAGCAGATTGTGACGCTGACTTACCCCCATATCGGCAATACCGGTACCAACGGTGAAGACGTAGAAAGTAAAGAAGTGCATGCGGCCGGTTTGATTATTCGTGACTTGCCGATTTTGCACAGCAATTTCCGCAGCGAAGAAAGCCTGCAAGATTATTTGGTGCGCAACAAAACCGTTGCCATTGCCGATATTGACACCCGTCGTTTGACCCGTATTTTGCGTGATAAAGGTGCGCAAGCAGGGGCGATTCTGACTGGGGAGGATGCTACCGAAGACAAAGCGCATGAATTGATTGCCGCTTTCGGCAGCATGGTAGGCAAAGATTTGGCGCAGGAAGTGACTTGTGAGCAATCTTATGAGTGGACGGAGGGCGAGTGGCATTTGGGTGAAGGTTTCAAACAGCCTGCTACCCAGCCTTATCATGTTGTTGCCTATGATTTTGGTGTGAAAACCAATATTTTGCGGATGTTGGCCGAGCGTGGTTGCCGTTTAACCGTTGTGCCGGCGAAAACGCCTGCCGAAGATGTGTTGGCAATGAATCCTGATGGTGTATTTTTATCCAATGGCCCCGGCGATCCCGAGCCATGCGATTACGCCATTACTGCCGTGAAAACTTTATTGGAAAGTAAAAAACCATTATTCGGCATTTGCTTGGGGCATCAATTATTGGGCTTGGCTGTAGGCGGTAAAACCCGCAAGATGGCATTCGGCCATCATGGTGCCAACCATCCGGTACAGGATTTAGACAGTAAAAAAGTGATGATTACCAGTCAAAACCATGGTTTTGAAGTGGATGCCGACAGCCTGCCGGATTATGTGAAAGTGACCCACCGTTCGCTGTTCGACGGTTCTTTACAAGGCATCGAGTTAACCGACCGTGCCGCTTTCAGTTTCCAAGGCCACCCCGAAGCCAGCCCCGGCCCGCATGATGTGGCTTATCTGTTTGATAAGTTTATCGACAATATCAAAGCTGCTAAGGCCGTCTGAAACCAATAAAGAAGGATGAAATAATGAAACTTGAAACCCAAGCTATTCATGTAGGGTATAGCCCCGAGCCCACTACTAAATCTGTTGCCGTGCCGATTTATCAAACCGCCAGCTATGCTTTTGACAATACTCAGCATGGTGCAGATTTATTTAATCTGAATGTGGCCGGCAATATCTATACCCGCATTATGAACCCCACTACAGCAGTTTTGGAAGAGCGCCTGGCTGCGATTGAGGGCGGTATTGCCGCGTTGTGTGTTGCCAGCGGTATGGCGGCGATTACTTATACCGTGCAAACATTGGCCGAAGCGGGCGATAATATTATCGCTACCAAAACGCTTTACGGCGGTACCTATAACCTATTTGCCCACACCCTGCCCAAACAAGGTATCGAAGTGCGTTTTATTGATGCGGACAAACCGGAAGATATTGTCAAATATACCGACGAACGCACCAAGTTGGTTTATTGCGAGAGTATCGGCAATCCGGCGATTAATGTGGTGGATATTCCCGCTTTCGCGCAAGCGGCTCATGCGCAAGGCTTGCCTCTGGTGGTGGATAATACCGTTGCTTCCCCCGCTTTATGCCGCCCGATCGAGTTGGGTGCGGATATTGTGGTGGAGTCGCTCACCAAATATATTAATGGCCATGGCAACAGTATTGGTGGGGCGATTATCGATAGCGGCAAATTTGATTGGACAAAAGGCGATCGTTTCCACGTATTGACAACGCCCGATGTGTCTTATCATGGCGTGAATTATAGCGAACATTTCGGTGCTGCCGCCTTTATCGCCCGTGCCCGTGTAGTGCCGCTGCGTAATACCGGTGCCGCCATCAGCCCGATGAATGTTTTTTTGATTTTACAGGGCTTGGAAACATTGGCTTTGCGCATGGAGCGACACAGTGAAAACGCTCTGAAAGTAGCCGAGTTTTTGCAAAACCACCCGCAAGTAGCATGGGTCAATTATCCCGGCTTGGCCGATAGCCCATATAAAGCGTTAATCGAACGAGATTTTAGCGGCAAAGCTTCGGGCTTGTTGAGTTTCGGCATTAAAGGCGGCATTGAAGCGGGCGGTAAGTTTATTGATGCACTGCAACTGTTTACCCGCTTGGTGAATATCGGTGATGCCAAATCGTTGGCGACACATCCTGCCAGCACCACTCACCGCCAATTGAATGCGGAAGAATTAGCGCAAGCAGGAGTGGGTGAAGACATGGTGCGCTTGTCTGTCGGCATTGAGCATATTGATGATTTGCTTGCCGATTTAAAGCAGGCTTTAACTGCATCGAGTAATTAAATATTTTATTTCAAAAATAAAATTATGATTGAATAGAAAAAGGCGGATGATTGATTCATCCGCCTTTTTCTAGGTTTTTTGTACAATAGGAAAAATGGTTTTTCAGTATTGCAGTATTTCAAAGCCGTCTGAAAAGTTTTCAGACGGCTTTTAATTTAAATATGATTAATGTTTCATTTCAAATTGCATGGCGCGGATACTGGCTTCATAGTCAAGTACATCGCGTTGCAAACTATTGATTTTAGCTTTATCCCCTTGTTTGCGTGCAGCATTGAGTTGAGCACGTGTTTGGGCTAAAGCAGATTGTTGGTCGCGGATTTCATTTTTTATAATCTGCTGACGTGAAAGCTGCTGTTCGGCAGGTGGAGTAGAAATTTTCGGTACCACAATCACTGGTGTTCGCCGTTTTTGTTTTTCATTACGCAGTTTGATTTCCATATCTTGGGAAGCCGCATCAATAGTATTGGTGATGCTGGTGTTTGGCGTTGACGGGGAAATCTTAATGTCATCATTTGGAATAGATGGTATGGTTTTGAAGATATCATCTATTTCATGCGCTTCGAAAGTTTGTGGTGCTTCTGTTTCGGAAGGATTGACTTTTTTAGGTATGCCGTCTTTTTTAGCAGCAGGGCTATTCGAGGGCTTTTTGGGGGCAGCCGATTCTATAACCGTAGTATCTTCAGATGAAACAGGTTTGGGTGCATTGCGATCCGAACCGCTCATTTGCGACGGTTGGCAGCTGGCATTCAGTTTTTCAGTAGAAAAAACAGCACGATTGCCGTCTTTACAGATATAAGTTACGGCATGGGCGGGTAGGGCGGCAGTTAGGCCGAGACTGAGTGCCATGCAGTATAAAAGCGGTTTCATGAATAAATAGTGAGTATTAGGAGTCATTTGCTCATTATAACGGGATTGTGTGTAAAAATAAGTTTGGGTGGTTAAACGGTTTTATATCTCGCTAAAATAGAAAATCGACTAAAAAAGAACCGGTGTGTTAGTGCTTCGGGTAGTTATGATGTCGTTATTGGAATTCAGACGGCCATATCTAATCTAATTGAGATGGGCAAAAGCCTGTTAAATAGCTTACCGCAAAAAACGGATGATAAGTTGCTATGGTTATTATCGGTTTAACATTTTTTTGCTAAAACAACAATATTGGCATATTAAACCTTACATTATAGGGCGGAAGAAGATGAACCTGTTTTGTTCATTTCATTCCGCCCTACATTTTACAGCTTATAAATAGATAGCTTATTGGCAAACCACATTAATCAATAGCGTGGCTTTCTCAATTAAATTTCTCCGGGCTAAATTTTTGCCATATTTTTCTGCTGTTTCTTGAAGGCCTTCTTGAGTTTCTCTATTTGAAAAACTATGCGTATAGTTACTGACTTTCACTTCTTTGCGGCTGATATTTCCGGAAATAAAACTGGTATAGAAATTCGCATAGTTATCTCCTACATAATAACTGGTTGCCATTTCTACATTAACACCCTGTTTCGATCTGAAGTTTTTACAAATATTGTCTTTGGCAGAATATTGAACATGGGCAGTGCGGCCTTTACCAAACTCATAAAAATCAAATTGTTTGGATTGTGCCAGCTTGCGCATATCATCTTTATTTCTCGGGTTTAATGAATACTCTCCCATTAAGAATAATGTCGATATTTTTGTTCCGTTTTCATCCACTAAATAATAAATATCGCCCAATGCGTGATAGTCATTATTATCGGTACCATTCCTTTTAAATGCCATAGCATCGCTATTGTAGAGTGAAGAGGAATTTGTTTGGTTGCCAATAGTGAAATTTTTCATAAAAGCGATGGCTTGCGTTGATTGATCAATATCTTTATAAACAAGCCAGTCCATATTATCGCTCGATAGGGTGCTACAACCGGCAAGGGTCAATAAGCTGCCTAATCCGAATCCGAGTTTTCTTAACATAACTACATGCCTCCTTTGGTTAAATACAAGTTATATTTTATTATCATACAATATTAAATTGATTTTTTATTGAAAAAGCATAATTTTGATGTTTGGCATGATAAAAATCAATATAAGAATAATTTTTTATTTTTATAACGCTTTTTTATTCGTAACTTTTTGCTTTATCGGCTAAGAACGGTTGAATTTGCTTCGGCCAGCTTTCATCAAGCGGGGCGGTGATGTGGTGGTGTTGATCGTTGAAATCAAAAGAAAGCTGCCAAGCATGTAGAAAAAGCCTTGCTGCTTGAGTGCCGCCGTATAAATTGTCGCCCAGAATAGGGCTGCCGATGCTTTTCATGGCTACGCGCAGTTGGTGGGTTTTGCCTGTATACGGTTGTAAAACAAATAGACGCAAACCTGCTTCAATGCTGATGCTGTGAAACTGTGTAACGGCAGGGTTTTCCATCTCGCGGGTGAGTTTCCATGCGCCGCGCCGGGCTTTGGCCATGCCGCCTTTTATCCAACCTTGTTTTTTTGAAGGCTTGCGGTCGCTTAAAGCCAGATAGGTTTTGCGGATGGTTTTGGCGGCGAATTGTTGCGCCAGTTGGGATGCCGCCTGCTCGTTTAGGGCAAACAGCAAAACGCCGCTGGTGGGCTTGTCTAAGCGGTGCACCAGCCAAACGCGTTCTACACCGAGTTGGGCGGCCAAGAGTCGGGTGAGGCCGTCTGAATCTTTATCTTGGTGAACGCCTATACCCGGCGGTTTGTTGATGGCAATAAAATCGGCATGGCGGAATAATATGGAAAACATGGTTTCAGACGGCTTAATCAATAAGCAGACTATTTTACAGCATATTGATTTAAACCTTAGATGGCTGCCGTATAAGTGCCTTAAGTTTTCAGACGGCCTAATAAAAAAGAGAAATATTGATTAAGGAAATATAAAAAATGGTATAGCTGAAATGATTAAAGGCCGTCTGAAACGATATTTCAGACGGCCTATGCTTTATGAAGCAATCAGATCGGCTGCTTATTTACGACGGCCGAAAATCAATGACAATACTGCTAATACCAAGAACGCGATAAATAAGAATTTAGCAATACCGGCAGCCGTACCGGCAATACCGCCGAAGCCAAAAACCGCAGCAATAATAGCGATCACAAAAAAGATAACAGAATAACGTAACATAATTTTATCCTTTACTTATTAATAATTGATATGTGGTGGCGTGGTGTTGCTGTTGGTAGTAGAAATATTTTCTAGATAAACAGCAATGTATAGATTATTAAAACATGTAGGTTAGGAATGTCAAATTGCATAAGCTTACAAATAATAATAAACAATAAGCATTTTGTTAATAAGTAAATAAATATTTTTACCAATTGTAAATATTTAAATGGGTAGTTGGCTATCATTTTTTGCTTTTTAGTTTAATAATTTATTGTTTATAAATATAAATTATTATTTTGTTTGAAAAATAAATGATTATGAAATTAAAATTTCTTAAATGAAAAAAAGAAAAACGGTATATTTTTAAAATTACTGCAAAATATGAAAAATAATAGTTAAATTTAATAGATAATATTTTGATTTATTTATATTTTTAATTTTTTATCGGGGTTAAATACTTGAAACTAAAAATAAATGCTTTAATATAAAAACACGTATCTAGCAAAAATGTTGCATACGTGAAAATTTAATGAAACAAAATAATGAGAGGAAAAAATATGAATTGGGATCAAATCGAAGGCAAGTGGGATCAATTTGTTGGTAAAGCCAAAGAAAAATGGGGCAAACTGACTGACGACGATTGGAAAGTAGCCGAAGGCAAACGCGATCAATTGGTTGGTAAAATCCAAGAGCGCTACGGCTATACCAAAGAGCAGGCCGAAAAAGAATTGGATGATTGGACAAACAATAACTAATCACCAAACGCATCAAGCAACGAAACCCGCCGCAAGGCGGGTTTTTGGCATTCTCAAGGCGGGTGCAAATACACCGCCGCTTATATCCCTTATAATCCCTTATCTTTTATCTTTTCAGACGGCCTATTATTATGTCTCAAACCCTACTTCTTGTTGACGGTTCTTCCTATCTTTATCGCGCTTTTCACGCTATGGCACCGCTTACCGCGCCCGACGGCACGCCCACCGGCGCCCTATACGGCGTACTCAATATGCTGCGCCGCCTGCGTGCTGATTATGTGCACGATTATTGTGCGGTAGTGTTTGATGCCAAAGGCAAAAACTTCCGCCACGAGCTCTATCCCGACTACAAAGCCACGCGCCCGCCGATGCCTGATGAATTGCGCCCGCAGGCGGAAATGTTGCCCGACTTGGTGCGGCTGATGGGCTGGCCGGTATTGGTGGTGCCCGATGTCGAGGCCGATGACGTTATCGGCACCTTAGCCAAACAGGGCGAAGCCGAAGGGTGGGACGTGGTGATTTCCACCGGCGATAAAGACATGGCGCAGCTTGTGAGCCAACACGTTACCCTAGTCAACACCATGAGCAATGAAACGCTCGACACCGAAGGCGTGCAAAACAAATTCGGCGTGCGCCCCGATCAGATTATTGACTATCTGGCCTTAATGGGCGACAAAGTGGATAACGTGCCCGGCGTTGAAAAATGCGGCCCCAAAACCGCCGCCAAATGGCTGGCGCAATACGGCAGCTTGCAAAACGTGATGGATCATGCCGCCGAAATCAAAGGTAAAGTAGGCGAACACCTACAAGCCGCGCTGCCGCAATTGCCGCTTTCTTATCAATTGGTGACCATCAAAACCGACCTTGATTTGCATAGCGAACTTTCAGACGGCCTCGAAAGCCTGCGCCGCACTACGCCGAAATGGTCGCAACTGGCCGTTGAGTTCAAGCGCCTCAATTTCCGCACATGGCTGAAAGAAGCCGAAGAGCGGCTACACGAAGGCAACGGCGATTTATTCGGCGCCGCCCATATTGGTGAACAGGCTGCTTTAGCCGAAGAGAAGCCTTCTAAAAACACTCCCGCGATTGCCGAAGCCCCAGCAAAGCTTGATTATCAGGCCGTAACCACAGAAGCCCGCTTTGCCGATTTATTAACCAAACTGGCAAAAGCCGAAGCCATCGGTATCGACACCGAAACCACCAGCCTAGACGCAATGCAGGCGCAGTTGGTCGGCATCAGCATTGCCTTTCAGCCCGGCGAAGCCGTTTATATTCCTTTGGGGCATACGCCCACTGCCGTGCCCGAACAACTGGATTTACATAATGTATTAGGCCGTCTGAAACCGCACCTTGAAAACCCCGCCCTCAAAAAAATCGGCCAAAACCTCAAATACGACCAACACATCTTTGCCAACTACGATATCGCCCTCAACGGCATCGGCGGCGATGCCATGCTGGCTTCCTATATTCTCGAAAGCCATTTGGGGCACGGCTTGGACGAACTGGCCGAACGCCATTTAGGCTTGCCGACCATCACCTACGAATCCCTATGCGGCAAAGGCGCCAAGCAAATCAGCTTTGCCGATGTTGCGCTGGAGCAGGCGGTCGAATATGCCGCCCAAGATGCCGATTTCGCCCTGCGTATCGAAAGCCATCTGCTGCAACAAATGGACGACAAACAGCGCGATATGTATCAAAACATGGAGCTGCCCGTTGCCCAAGTGCTGTTTATGATGGAGCGCAACGGCGTATTGATTGATAAAAACGAATTAACGCAACAAAGCCACGAATTAGGCAGCGAACTATTGGCATTGGAAACCGAAGCCTACGAAATCGCCGGCCAGCCGTTTAACCTCAATTCCCCCAAACAGCTGCAAGAAATCCTCTTCGGCAAAATGGGCATTCCCACCAAAGGGCTCAAAAAAACCGCCGGCGGCGGCATTTCCACCAATGAAGCCGTGCTCGAACAATTGGCACTCGACTACCCGCTGCCGAAAATCATTCTGCAAAACCGCAGTTTGGCCAAACTCAAATCGACCTACACCGACAAACTGCCCGAAATGATTAACCCCCAAACCGGCCGCGTTCACACCACTTACGCCCAAGCCGTCGTGATTACCGGACGGCTCGCCAGCAGCAATCCTAACCTGCAAAACATCCCCATCCGCACTGAAGAAGGCCGCCGCGTGCGCCGAGCCTTTACCGCGCCCGAAGGCAGCCGGATTGTATCCGCCGACTATTCCCAAATCGAATTGCGCATTATGGCGCACCTCAGCGGCGATAAAACCCTGCTCGACGCCTTCCAAAACGGCGAAGACATTCACCGCCGCACCGCTGCCGAAGTGTTCGGTGTATCCCCCGAAAGCGTAAACGCCGAGCAGCGCCGCTATGCCAAAACCATCAACTTTGGCCTGATATACGGCATGGGGCAGTATGGCTTGGCCAAATCCTTAGGCATCGACAACCTTTCCGCCAAAAACTTTATCGACCGCTATTTCGCCCGCTATCCCGGCGTGGCCGATTATATGCAGCGCATTAAAGAGCAGGCCGCCCGCGAGGGCTTTGTCGAAACCCTGTTTGGCCGCCGCCTCTATCTGCCCGATATACACGCCAAAAACGCCAACCGCCGCGCCGGCGCCGAACGCGTCGCCATTAACGCCCCCATGCAGGGCACCGCTTCCGACCTGATTAAACGCGCCATGATTGATGTGGCCGACTGGTTGGTTTCAGACGGCCTCAAAAGCAAGCTGATTATGCAGGTGCATGATGAATTGGTATTGGAAGTGCCCGAAGCCGAATTAGCCGCCGTCGAGCAAAAACTACCCGCCATAATGGCCGCCGTAGCCGATGGCAAACTGTCGGTGCCGCTGGTGGCCGAAGTGGGTACGGGGGCGAATTGGGAAGAAGCGCATTGATGGTGGTTTTCACAAGGCAAATAGTTAAATAATCGGGTAAATAAAAAGATGAAAAGATTATGGAATCAAATAATCAATGTTTATAAAAAAACATTGTTATCCAAGCATTCAGACGGCCTAAGTACAAAAACACCAGCTCAAACCATAATAGATTTTTTAAAAAATATAATGTTTATGGTTTGGGAAATGGTGAAAAGCATAGTGAAAACAGCATGGCGCTGGTTCTCTAAATGCCTTGTTCCCGTAAAGTTTATTCTTACAGGGCAGTTATATGATCATTTAAAAAACAATCTTGACATTATATTCGATGATAAAAACCAATATCCGCATATATCCAGATACAAGCGGGTTAGGATAGTTGTCGAATTAGAGCTTATCCCAATAGCTATTTTTATCGTTATATTTTGCATTTGGGGGATGCCGGACTTTTTAAAAGAAAGCAATGGTATTTGGACTTTGATTGTTTTATTGATTTCGGCGCCGGTAGCCTATGTAGTATGGCAGTTCCGAGACCAAAATGCCGTGCATCAGATTGAAAACCAACGCAAAGACGTTAATCTGAAAGAGTTTCATAAAATTGCCGAATGGGTAAGCGGTTTGCATTTGGTGGAAGATAAAATTATCGAAAAAACCAAACCCAGCGAGCAGCCAAATAATGAAACAAAGGATACCGAATCGGAGCAAACCTTATCAGAAACACATTTAACCATTGAAAACGCTCGGGAATACGGCCAAGCAGGGGCAAAACGCCATTTGCCCAGCCATAGCCGCGAAGACGGGGCGGTCGGTTTACAAGTGGCGGCAGTGTATATGCTGCGCCCTTTTTATTGCGGCGAACATGGGGATGATTTTCGTAAACCTGCATTAAACCTGCTAACAGCGGCATGGTTGGCTTTATTTAAACAGGTTGAGAAAAATAAAACTTGTGCTGAAAAATTAAGCAAAAGTCCGTTGGGAATTGCTTTGACCGAAGTATTGTTAGCCGATGGTGGTACGCATCTTCGCTATCATTCGGAGGTATTTCCTAATCTGTATTTGCCTTATTTAGATTTGCATTTGCCCGGTTTGGAAAAGGGTGTCTTGAGTGTGTTTCAAGGAATGAAGTGTTCTGGGATACAGTTATATGGTGCTCATTTGGAGGGAGCTCATTTGAAGGGAGCTGATTTGGTGGGAGCTCATTTGGAGGGAGCTCATTTGAAGGGAGCTGATTTGGTGGGAGCTGATTTGGTGGGAGCTCATTTGGAGGGAGCTGATTTGGAGGGAGCTGATTTGGAGGGAGCTGATTTGGTGGGAACTCATTTGGAGGAAGCTCATTTGGAGGAAGCTCATTTGGAGGGAGCTTATTTGAGGAAAGCTCATTTAGAGGGAGCAATTTTGTGGGGAGCTCATTTGGAGGGAGCTCATCTGGAGGGAGCTCATCTGGAGGGAGCTCATCTGGAGGGAGCTCATCTGGAGGGAGCTCATCTGGAGGGAGCTCATCTGGAGGGAGCCCATTTGGAGGGAGCCCATTTGGAGGGAGCCCATTTGGAGGAAGCAATTTTGTGTGGAGCTCATTTGGAAGGAGCTCATTTGTCAGGTATTTATTTGCAAAGGGCTAATTTACGGATGGCTAAATTGGAGGAGACTAACTTTTTCCCATTAAACGTTCAATATTTGGAGCAAGTAATTTGGACAGGTGCATTAATCAGGCCAAATGATGCAAATTATATAAAAGAAAAAGCTAAATTAACGAATGTTGATTGGATAGTACTACCAAGTCTAGTATTGTCATTTGATCATGATGTTGTTGAATATGAAAATGCTAAATTTGTATTTAGTAATCGAGCACTAGATTATTCAATAACACATACTTTACCGATAGAAGAAAGCAAAGATGAAGTATTGGAAGAACTTCGTCGATTAAATCCATATTGGAATATCACTATAGACGATTCAGATATTCCTAAATGGATACAGATGATTGATCAATTTTCCTAATTATGTTTATGAAGGATTTTTTATCCTCACCCGATCCTCTTAAACGGCGGCAGACAGGCAAGCATCTGTCTGCCGTAGTTTTGTGTTTTCACACGGTTGTCGAGTATGGTCACGCGGCCGTAGTCTTGTTCGGTGCGGATTAGCCGTCCGACCGCCTGCACCAGTTTGATACTGGCTTCGGGCACGGTGATTTCAATAAAGGGATTGCCGCCGCGCTGCTCAATCCAACGGTTTTGGGTTTTTTCAATCGGGTTGTCGGGCATGGAAAACGGCAGTTTGGCAATAATCACCTGTACGCAGGCGATGCCGGGCAGGTCTAAGCCTTCGGCGAAGCTGTCGAGGCCGAAAATAATGCTGGCGCGGCCGTCTGAAATGGCCTGATGGTGTTTTTGCAGCAATACGGCTTTGGGCTGTTCGCCCTGTACCAATAATAAGGGCAGATAATCGGCCGGTAGGCGCAGGGCGACATCTTGCATTTGTTTGCGCGAAGAAAATAAAACCAATGTGCCGATGGCTTCTTCGGCGGAAATCAGCTTCGGCAGCCATTCGACAATGGCGGCGGTGTGGGCGGCCGGGTCTTTGGGGCTGGCGCTCAGCGGCGGAATATAGAGCTCGCCTTGTGCGTCGAAATCAAACGGGCTTTCCAGTGCCAGCGTGGTGGTTTCGGGCAGCCATTGCAGGCCGGTTTGGCGCAGAATCAGGTTGAAGCTGCCGAGCGATTGCAGGGTGGCGGAGGTGAGCACGGCGCCGGCGGCTTTGCGCCATAGATTGTTGGCGAGATAGGCGGCGCTGCTGATGGGGCTGGCGTGGAAAATATAATCGTTTTTGTCGCCGATGCGGCGGCTTATCCACTTGGCGAGCGGGGCTTCTTCTTCGGCCGGTACGGTGGCGAGTAAATCCCATGTGTCGTTGATTTGTTCGACACGGGCGCGGAAAACGCCGAGCTCGGTGCTGAGGCGGTCGATTTGCGCGCTGTCTTGTTCTTTGTCGCGGCGGGCGGCGGCTAGGGCATCGTTGAGGCTGTTGATGTGTTTGTAGAGGCTGCGGGCGGCAACGGCGGTATTGGATACGGTTAAGGCGAGCGCTTCGGGGATTTTGCCGTCTTGCCAGAGCCATACCGATTCGTTGCTTTCAGACGGCCTCAGTGCCGGTTCTTCGGCTAAGTGAAACTGCCATTCTTGCAGGCTTTCGAGTAGTGAGGCGGCAGCTTCGTCGGCAAGGTTGGCCAGCTCCGCTTTGTCGGCAACGGCGGCGATTTTGTCGGTGAGGGCGGGAAGCTTTTCCATCACCCACACGGCTTGGTTCCATGAGTGTTCGGCGGCAAATTGGTTGAGGGCTTTTTTGGGCAGGTGGTGCGCTTCGTCGATGCAGTAGAAGCTGTTTTCGGGGGCGGGCAGAATCACGCCGCCGCCCATGCTGATATCGACCATCAGCAAGTCATGGTTGGTTACGACCACGTCTACGGTTTCGAGGGTGTCGCGGGCAAGGTAAAACGGGCACTCGGGGCGGTTGGGGCAGGCGGCTTTCAGGCAGCCGTAGTTGTCGTTATTGACTTTTGCCCAGAGGGTGTCGTCGATTTTTTCCGGCCATGTGTCGCGGTCGCCGTTAAAGCGGCGCGCGGAAAAGGCGTCGGAAAGGTCGTGCAGCAGTTTCAGGTCTTCGGGCTTGGGTTTGCTGTCCCACAATACGGTGGGGGCTTCGAAGCCGAGCAGGTTTTGTTGGGCGTTGTTTTGGGTGAGTTGGTAGAGTTTGTAGGGGCAGAGGTAGCGCCCGCGGCCTTTGGCCAGTGCAAAGGTGAGTTCCAACCCGCTTTGGGCAACTAAAAAGGGCAGGTCGCGATCGATAAGCTGTTCTTGCAGGGCAACGGTGGCGCTGCTCACTATCAGCCGTTTGTTGCGCGTTTGCGCCATAATGCCGCCCGCCAGCAGATAGGCCAAGCTTTTGCCCACGCCGGTGGGCCCTTCTATCACCACGATGCTTTCGCCTTCGCGCTGCGGGGCTTCGCCGCCTTCGGCACGGGTTTGCGTGCGTGAAAAGGCGTTGGCAACCGCGGCTATCATTTCCCGCTGCGCGGCGCGCGGGCGGAAGTTCGGCAGGTTTTTGCCGATGTTTTGGTAGTGTTCGCGGATGGCGGTTTTTTCTAAATCGGTGAGCATGAAGGCCGTCTGAAAAAGGGTGGGCGGAAAAGGGCTATTTTAGCATTGTTTGGGGTGGAAGCTGGTTAAAACACGGCAGCGGTGCACGGCGGAATAGGGATAAGAGGCCGTCTGAAAAGTATCGGTTTGGCGGTAATAAGGTTTTCAGACGGCCTGACAAATCCTGTAAAACCTGTAAAATAAGCCGTTCACTTATTTATCACGTTTATTCTATCTATGCCCGAAACCGCCCAAATCACCGCCAGCTATGGCCGGCGCTATATTGTCCGCACGCAGGAGGGGAGCACGTTTGATGCGACAACCCGCAAAAAGCGTGTCGATTTTGCCTGCGGTGATTGGGTGCATATCCAGTTAATCAATGGCGAACAGGCGGTAATCGAGGATTTTCTGCCGCGCAAAAGCCTGCTTTATCGGCAGGATAATTGGAAAACCAAGCTGATTGCGGCGAATGTCGATAAGCTGTTTATTGTAACGGCGGCCTCGCCTGCGCCCAATGAAATGTTGTTGCAGCGGGCGTTGCTGGCTGCCGAAGCGGCGGGCATTGAAGCGGTTATTGTGTTAAACAAGGCCGATTTGCCCGAATCGCAAAGCTGGTATGAGAAATTTAGGTTTTATGAGTCTTTGGGCTATCCGGTGGTGCAAACCCGTGCGCTGGAAAGTGCCGATGTGCTCAGGCCGCTGATGCAGGGGCGTACCAATATTTTTTTGGGGCAGAGCGGCATGGGTAAATCTACGCTTACCAATGCGCTGTTGGGCAGCGATACCGCCCGCGTCGGCGAAATTTCAACCGCCCTTGATTCGGGCAAACACACAACCACGCATGCGCGTTTGTATGATGTGAATGCGGAAACCAAGCTGATTGATTCGCCGGGTTTGCAGGAATTCGGGCTGCATCATCTTGAAGTCAGTATCTTGTTGCAGTATTTCCCCGATATGCGCCATCTGATCGGGCAGTGCCGTTTTCACAATTGCACCCATCGTGCGGAGCCGGGTTGCGCGGTTAAAGCAGCGGCGGAAGCGGGCGATATCCGCAAGGAGCGCGTGGCGTTTTTACAGCGGATAACCGATGAATTGCTGCGTTCGTCGTAATCTTTATTGCAAGGCCGTCTGAAAATATTTCGGCAGCGGCAAGCCTTTTCTTTTTTTTTCTTATAGAAGCCGTTATGCTGGAAATCCTTTATCAAGATCATTTGTGTATTGCCGTGAATAAACCGGCCGGTATGTTGGTACACCGAAGCTGGCTCGACCGCCATGAAACCCGTTTTGTGATGCAAACCCTGCGCGACCAAGTCGGCCGCCATGTTTTTCCCGTTCATCGGCTCGACCGCCCGACTTCGGGGGTGTTGTTGTTTGCCTTCGATAGCGACAGTGCGCGCGTTTTAACGCAGCAGTTCGAGCAAAAAAGCATTCAAAAAACCTATTGGGCGGTGGTGCGCGGCCATCTGCACGGAAGCGGCCGCATTGATTATCCGCTGAAAGAAGAGGCCGATAAAATTGCCGACCGCTTGGCCGATCCGGATAAACCCGCTCAAACCGCTATCACCGATTATCGCTGTATTGCCCAAACCGAGCAGCTGTTTGCGTCGTCGCGCCGTTATCCTACTTCGCGCTATTCATGGGTGGAGCTGGTTCCGCATACGGGGCGCAAGCATCAGTTGCGCCGTCATCTAAAACATATTTTTCACCCGATTGTCGGCGATACCACGCATGGCGACAATGCCCAAAACCGTGCCGTTGCCGCCCATACCGGCAGCACAAGATTAATGCTGCATGCCCGCACGCTGGTGTTTTGTAGCCCGGAAACCGGCCAAACGGTTCGGGTTTCGGCACCTGTTGATCATGCTTGGCAGCAGTTGGCGGCGGCCTTTGGTTGGGCGGATATTTTGCAAACGTGAATATAATGCCGCTGTATCGGCGCGCCGCACGCTTGGGCGTGCTATAATCCGCCGCTTACAGGCCGGGCAGACAGCCGCCGCGCCATGCTTCAGGCATGCGGGGAGGAAAGTCCGGGCTCCGAAGAGCAGAATGCCGGCTAACGGCCGGGCGCAGTAATGCGACGGAAAGTGGAGCAGAAAGCAAAACCGCCGATGGCCGTCTGAAAAGGCGGCACAGGTAAGGGTGAAAAGGTGCGGTAAGAGCGCACCGTGCACTTGGTAACAAGACGCAGCAGGCTAAACCCCATTCGGAGCAAGACCAAACAGAACACGATAACGCTGCTCGCCGAGTGTTCGGGTAGGTTGCTGGAGTGCATCAGCAATGGTGTGCCTAGAGGAATGGCTGTCCAACGACAGAACCCGGCTTATCGCCCGACCTGTATGATTGTTTTAAAAATAGGCCGTCTGAAAATGTTTTCAGACGGCCTATTTCATTATATTGGCTCTGCTAAGGTTGAAACATCAGGATTTAAACGCAGGCTTTCAAGCACGCTTTCACCAAGTCTGGCCCTTGATAAATCAAGCCGCTGTATAGCTGAACGGCGGTTGCGCCCAAACGCATTTTTTCTACGGCATCTTCGCCGCTGCCAATTCCGCCAACCCCGATAATCGGCAGCTTGCCTGCAAGATCATGAGCAAGTTGCGCCAACACACGGTTGCTTTTTTCCCGCACCGGTTCACCACTCAAACCACCTTGTTCTTGCGCCAACGGATGTGCGCCTAAGATGGTTTTATCAATGGTGGTATTGGTGGCAATCACCGCATCCATTTCGGTTTGTACCGCTACTTCGGCAATGTCGGCAATTTGGTTGTCTTCCAAATCCGGCGCGATTTTCACCGCCAGCGGCACATAATGGCCAGCTGCGGCGGCAAGCTGTTGCTGTTTGTCTTTTAATTTGCCCAATAATGCCGCCAATTCGTTGCCGCCTTGTAAGTCGCGCAGGTTTTTGGTGTTGGGCGAGGAAATATTCACGGTGATATAGCTGGCGTGGGGATAGGCTTTTTCCAAGCAAATCAGATAATCATCTGCCGCCCGTTCTATCGGGGTGTCGGCATTTTTACCGATATTGATACCGAGAATGCCTTGATAGCGGCTTTGGGTAATGTTGCGGATCATGGCGTCGATACCGTGATTATTAAAGCCCATGCGGTTGATAATCGCTTTGTGTTCGGGCAGGCGGAATAAGCGCGGCTGCGGATTGCCGCTTTGCGGGCGCGGGGTCACGGTGCCGACTTCGATAAATCCGAAACCGAGTGCCGCCAGCGCATCAATATATTCGCCGTTTTTATCCAAACCGGCCGCCAGCCCGACCGGATTGGGCAGGGTAAGCCCCATCAGTTGCACGGGGTGGGTTTGCGGGCTGACTTTAGGCAATACACCTAAACGGTAAGCATAATTTAAGCTGTGTAATGCTAGGTAATGCGATTTTTCAGGGTCTGCTTTAAATAATAAAGGGCGGATAAATGAATACATAAGAAGTTTCACGGCCAGTTTTGTTTTGATGTGATTATTTTACCTGAAGGTAAAGTTTTTCGTGAAAGTTTCTATCAGGCATTGGTATGGGCTGAACAGATGACAATCCAACATAATGATAGGGTCATTAAAAGTTAATTCATTTAAATAAAAATGATATATAAATATTTTATATAGGAAAATTAATTTTTGATGTAGTGAAAAGAAATATGATAGTGCCAATGAATACTGATAAAGTGTAAAAAATGCAACAGTTTCTTGCAAATTAAGGTATTGCAAAAAAATAATATGTAATTTGGAAATATTCAATATTCATAAATAAACAAATATAATATTTCATATATTAAATTAAATTAAACTGTATTTTTTGTAATGACAAATAATTAATTTAATCAAAATAGTTTATTTTAAAATTTTATTAAATTAATGTAAATTATATATTTAAAATCGTTATTAAAATGTAAAGGTAAATCTTTTTATTATTTTAACTTTTATTATAATAAAAAATTATTTATAAAAATTTATCAAATTTACTGTTAATCAAAATTTTTAATTGTTAAATTTTACTTTGGTCTGATGCGGTAAAGTTATATGATGAATCAAGAAAGGCGGTATAGAAAGAATTTTAGTGAGACCTAAGGTAACTTTTCTTTAATTGTATTATCGTAGGTGCTACTTGTTTTTAACTATTTAACCGCATCTAAAATTCTATTTAACTTTTTATTTAACTGTATCGTAAATCGGCTTTGTGGTTATACCGAGATACTGGCTTGTGCCATTGGGGCAAATGTCTTTAATTAATAGGCTGGAACGATACCCTTTATGTGGAGAAGATCATGAACCAAAACATAAAAACTGCCTGCAAAAAATCCAAGCAGCAAATTATTGCTGCTTCAGTTGCCGCTGTTTTATTGGGATTTGCCGCCCAAGCTCAAGCTGAGATGGTTGGGCCTTATTTAGGTATTAAATCAACCCCGGGTGGTGTTGCCGGTAACGCTAATGGTGAAGGTGCAAAAGGGCGCTATTCAATTGCGGCCGGTATTAATGCCGAGGCAACCGATCAAGGCTCGATTGCTGTGGGTACTAATACCCAGTCTACTAAAAATGGCTCAATTGCCATCGGCCCTATATCAAAATCTACCGGTGTGTCATCTACTGCGGTAGGTAATTTGTCGCAAGCGGTAAACAATGCCGATACTGCAGTCGGCCGTCAGGCATTGGCAAGCGGTGGTTCAAGCACTGCTCTGGGTCAAAATGCTAAGGCTACCAACAACTATAGTATTGCCGTTGGTTCGGATGCTAAAGGTGAAGGCCGCTTGTCTACTTCAATCGGTACCCGTTCACAAGCTAGCGGACAATCTTCTATTGCTTTAGGTACATCTGCCCAATCTACTCAAATCGCTTCAACCAGTATCGGTGCCGGTTCGAAAGCTACTGCAGTAGCTGCAACCGCATTGGGTAACAGTGCAAAAGCGACCGGTGCCGCAGCAATTGCGCTCGGACGTAATGCCAACGCTTCTTCTGCAAACAGTATTGCTCAAGGTACCGGTGCGCAAGCGACTGCATTGAATGCCGTTGCTATCGGTACAGGTGCAAATGCATCTCATCCTGGCTCTGTTGCTTTGGGTAGTGCTTCCAGAACAGCTGCTCCTGTTGGTACGAATACTGCAACTGTTGGCGGTTTGACTTATGGTGGCTTTGCCGGTACAGCTCCGGTTGGTACGGTTAGTGTCGGTTCTGCCGGTGCGGAACGTACGGTAACTAATGTTGCAGCTGGTCGTATTACTGCAACCAGCACCGATGCAATTAATGGTAGCCAACTGTACCGTGTGGCTGAGCAAGTGAATAAAAATGCCGGTGATATTACCAATATCAACAACAAGATTACCAATATCGGTGGCAATGTAGATGCATTGAGAAACCGTGTTGATGATATGGATAAAGACTTACGTGCCGGTATTGCCGGAGCGACTGCTATCGGTTTCTTACAACGTCCGAATGAGCCGGGTAAGAGCTTGGTATCTGCTGCAGTTGGCGGCTATAAAGACGAACAGGCATTTGCATTCGGATATGCCCATAATTCGGATAACAATAAATGGTCGACTAAGTTTGGTGTTGGCTTAAATACCCGTAAAGATGTTAACTGGGGTGCCAGCCTGGGCTACCAGTGGTAATAACTGCTGAGGCCGTCTGAAATACAGGCGGCCTGTTGAGAACAGAATAATTGAAAGGAAATATAATGAAACTGTCTGCAATGATTTTACCCGTAGTCGCCGCTTTTGCCTTAGCTGCTTGTGGTAATTTAAGCAAAGTAAGTAAAGAGGGTATGACCGATAACCCGGTATGGCCCAATCCTGAAAAAACTACATTCCGCCACAGTGGTTCACAACATGGTTCATGGCCGAATTGGGATAATGTACGCCAAATCGAAGCCGGTATGAACAAAGATCAAATCTACAACCTGATTGGTCGTCCGCACTTTAACGAAGGCCAATATTTTGTACGTGAGTGGGATTATTTGTTTAATTACCGTGAAGATGGCGAGCATAAAACTTGCCAATACAAAATCTTATTTGATAAAAACATGAATGCGCAAAGCTTCTTCTGGTTGCCGGAAGGTTGCGGCCCGCGTGAAAAAGAGCCGGTACGTGAAGTGATTATCCGTGAAGTGGAAACTTCTCCGAAACGTATTCGTCAATAAGCTTGATGATGAAAAAACAGATTTTGGTCAGCATGTTGCTCGGTCTGACTATGGTTGCACAGGCCGGCAATATTGATCAGTTTAAAAAACGTAAAGCAACGGTTTATCTGGATAAAGCAGAAATGTGTTTGGAAGATAACCGTTGCTACCCCGTGCTCATCGGAAAGACAACGCCGAAAGGTGTATTCGACTTAAATATTGTCAAAACCCATCATCGTGGTTATGGCGGTGATGTGATGAAATTTAAGGAGGAGGGTAATTTTATGTTTGCTGTTCATCGGGTATGGACGTTAAAACCTGAGGAGCGGCGGATGGAAAGAATTGCTTCTTCACGGGTGAAAGACCGGATCATGACCAATGGCTGTATTAATGTGACCAATGATGTATATGAGCAGCTGAAGGCTTATTTTGTATTGGAAGTGGTTTAATACTGCTGATAAGCTGATAAGGCCGTCTGAAAATTATTTCAGACGGCCTTATTTTTGGTTTGGTTGATAATGGTTGTATTGTTTTTCTGAGATGGATCTAGGATGAGATTAGAAGGTAGTTTGATATATTGGCGACCGTATTGGTGCAGCCTAAATGGGATTATGCTTAAACCGTGTGTAAATAGTGTTTGTTTGGTTGGAATTAATCAAAAATGGGTAAGTAAGATTTAACCTTATTTGGTTAAATATGAGCGGCTTAAATAAAAATGGGGCGGATAATATCCGCCCCATTTTGTACTTTATGCTATTAACCTATCATTGATAGCATAGTGCTTTATCCGTTTACCAAATATCTGATTTGAAACGGCGTTTCAATACGGGATGTTCTGAAAGTTTGAATACAGGCTCTTTGCCCATTTTCAATTTGCCGTTGTAGTCTTTCAGTAGCAGGAAAACCAGCGGGCTGAGTGCCAAAATTGCAATCAGATTGATTAAAGCCATAATGCCCATGGATAAGTCGGCCATATCCCAAACCAGTGGTACGCTGTTTACGGCACCGAAGTAAACCATAAACAATACACACATACGGAAGATAGTTAACAGCAGCCAGTGGCTGTTGATAAATTGGATATTGGATTCCGCATAAGCATAATTGCCGATAACGGTTGAGAAGGCAAATAAGAAGAGAACAACGGCTAAGAAATCCGCACCCCATGCGCCAACGTGGTTCACAATAGCTGCTTGGGTGAGTTGTACACCGGTTAAGTCACCCGTGTTGAAGTCGGCGAGCAATACAACAAAGGCAGTACAAGAACACACAATAATCGTATCGACAAACACGCCCAACATTTGAATCACGCCTTGTGATACAGGGTGTTTTACATCTGCCGCCGCTGCCGCGTTCGGTGCAGAACCTTGGCCGGCTTCATTGGAATATAAGCTGCGTTTGATACCATTCATCATTGCTGCAGAAATGGCACCAAATAAGCCACCACCGGCTGCTTTCAGTTCGAATGCAGAGCCAAAAATCATACCGAATACGCGGGGCACTTCAGAGATATTCATAATAATCACATAAAAAGCCAGCAGCAGGTAGATGGTTGCCATAGCAGGAACGATAGCTTCTGCCACACGCGAAACACGACGGATACCACCGAAAATAATCGGTGCGGTTAAAATCACCAAACCGACACCTACCGCGTGTTTGTTCCAGCCCCAAGCCACTTCGGTTGCGGCAACAATAGAGTTGGATTGGACAGCGTTAAAAACCAAACCAAAACAGAAAATCAAGCTTAAGGCAAACAGTATGCCCGCCCATCTTTGTTTGAGACCTTGGCTGATGTAATAAGCAGGGCCGCCACGGAAATGGCCGTTTTTGTGGTCACGGATTTTAAACAATTGAGCTAATGAAGACTCGGCAAAGGCAGAACTCATACCGATTAAAGCAGTAACCCACATCCAGAAAACCGCGCCGGGGCCGCCGAGTGTAATGGCAATGGCCACACCGCCGATATTACCCACGCCCACACGGCTGGCAAGGCCTGTTACAAAGGCTTGAAACGGCGTGATTCCGTGCGGATCATCGCCTGCTTGGCGTCCGCCCAGCATTTCTTTAATACTGCGGGCAAACAGTCTGAATTGAACAAAGCCGGTAGCCAGCGTAAAAAATAAACCGGTGCCGAGCAATAGAAAAATCAGCCACTCCCACAAAGGTCCACTCACGCTATTAATATATTCGTGAAATTTTGATATATCCATAATCACCACTATTCTTGAGTTGAGTTAGTGTATTTTCGGCATTAAGTAGACAAAATGATGTCAAATAAAGCCTTTCGGAAAAGGCATTCTAATATAGCCTTAACAAATAGTGTAGGAATTTACGTAAGAAAATAACAAAATTTAATATTGATAATATATATGATGATGGGAGGCAATTAATTGTATTGTATGTATTTAGGGGGTGTACGGAGAATAAAGCAGGAAGTTTGGATAATAATTATTGAAATGATATTACAATAGAATATTGTATTTCATTTTTGAGTGTTCAAGAAAAAAGGCCGCTAGGTGAACGACCTTTTTTTAAATCTAAAGCCTTAAAAGTATTTCTATTTTAGACGGCTGCTTATTCTTGCATGGTTTGCTTATGATTGGCAGCAACACGCATATAATGTTCGGCGGAATAAACCAAAAAAGCTTTTTCTTCATCACTCAGCGGGCGCACTTGTTTCACTGGAGAACCAACATAAAGAAACCCGCTTTGCAGGCGTTTGCGAGGTGGTATCAAACTGCCTGCGCCAATCATCACATCGTCTTCAATCACCACATCGTCCAGAATAATCGTACCCATGCCGACCAATACGCGGTTGCCAATAGTGCAGCCGTGCAGCATAACTTTATGGCCGATAGTCACATCTTCACCTATCACTAATGGCGAGCCTTCCGGCTTTTCGGGTGTTTTGTGTGAAACGTGGACCATACTTAAATCTTGTACATTACTACGCGCGCCAATCGTAATGCTGTTGACGTCGCCGCGTAATACGGCAAACGGCCAAATAGAGACATTTTCGGCTAAAGATACTTCCCCGATAACGGTAGAAACAGGGTCGATATAGCAGCTTTCGTGAATCTGGGGATAATGTTTGAGGTAGGGGCGGATGTTCACTTTATTTCTCCGTTATTTTGTTTATTAAAATATGCCGTTTCAGACGGCCTGCAATTTCATTTTAAAATTGATTGGTTATACAAAATAAGCAAGCCTGAAAAAGCTTGCTTGGGTTTTATTGTATAGCAAAGTGGTTGAATGATTCCACTGATAAGGTTTATGTTGCCATATCAGGCCGGAAGTAGATTGGATATGAGGCCGTCTGAATATTTTGGAAACCCTATAGCAATATAAAATGCCGCCCCCGATAGCGTTTTCTGTCGGGGCGGCATAGGCTTGCTGCCGCTATTCTTTTTTAACGTAAATTCAAGATACGCTATCAGAGCGCGGCATCGGCAATTTTTAAAATCGGTTTTAAAGTCACGCCGCTATGGCTGTCTGCCACTGCTTGGTTAATGTCTTTAAAATCATAATATTTGACTAATTTGTCAAATGGGAAATCGCCTTTGAGGTAAAGATCGACCAAGTCGGCAATAAATTTTTTCGGTGTTGTTCTGGCTTGAACGTTACCAATAATGCTTTTGCCGTAAATCAATAAGTCGTTAACATCAAATTCAGCCGGGGTGCCCATAGGCGGTGCGCCGACTACTGCAATTTTCCCTAAACGGCCTAATGCATTGACGCCTTGGGTAAGTATGGCCGGAATGCCGGTGGTTTCAAGGGCAAATTTAACCCCGCCGCCGGTAATCTCTCTAATGGCTTCAACCGGATCTTGTTTTTTACTGTTGATAACATGTGTTGCCCCTAACTCTTTGGCAAGCTCTAGGCGCGAGTCGACAATATCAACGGCAATAATGGTGGATGCGCCCAGTAGTTTTGCGCCCAATAATCCGCTTAAACCGACGGAACCTGCACCCCAAACGGCAAAGCTGCTGGCGGGTGTTACTTCCAACGCATTCATCACAGTGCCGGCGCCGGTTTGGATACCGCAGCCTAATGGGCCGAGCAATTCGATAGGTGCATTGTCTGGAACTTTGATGGCATTGCTTTCGCGGGCGATGGCCAAAGTGGCAAAAGAAGATTGTGAGAAGAAGTGGTCGTTAATCGGGTTGTTTTGCTCGTCAAAAATAGCATGGCTGCCATCTGTGTCGCAACCGCCGAAGTTTCGCTCATAAGACTCGACACAGAAAGGTTGTTTACCGGTGTAGCATTCTTCGCAATGTCCGCAATAACCGTAGGTCAGAATCACATGATCACCTACCTTGAGATCCTTCACTTCGCTGCCTACAGCTTGGACAATACCGGCACCTTCATGACCTAATACTACCGGCAATGGCACAGGATAATATTGGTTGCGCGCGCTGACATCCGTATGGCAAATACCTGTTGCTACTATTTTGACCAATACTTCGTCGCCTTTAGGTTGGCGTATTTTTAGAGACCGAATTTCAAAATCAGCTCCTTTCCCTGACACAACAGCGGCTTTCATGTCTAACAAGTCGGTAGGGTTGGCTGATGTATTTTGGTGATGATTATGTGTATTCATTTTTGATACTCCTTATCGGGTTATACGCCATGAGTAGTTAGGATAACTAAACTTTAATTGACAATATAAATTATATTCTATATTAATGGGTTAAGGCGAAAATTTAGTTTAAGGGACAGTTAAGGCGATGTGGTATATTATTGTTGTTGGATATTTGTTTGTAACCATATTATTTTCTGCCGCCCAGCCGAGCATTCCAAGGGCACTGATTTATTTTGTATTTTGGTCGGTATTGCCCAGTCTGTTTACTTTTTGGGCCGTAAAGATTTGGCGGCGCAATCGGCGAATGAAGCGGCATGAGCAACAGATAAACCGAAATAAGGCCGGCTAACCTCTTTTCAGACGGCCGTTTCCCTTATATAATTCTACGGTTTCCCTTCGTTGGGAAAGCATTTTTATAAATCAACGCTCGCACTCTGCGCGAAAGGGTGCCTGCCAAGCAGCAGGTTCTATGCGACGGAGTGTATGCTTTAACCCTTTTATCAAGGAAATTTTATGTCTCAAGTTACTATGCGCCAAATGCTGGAAGCAGGCGTTCACTTTGGTCACCAAACCCGTTACTGGAACCCGAAAATGGCTCAATACATTTTCGGTGCACGCAATAAAATCCATATCATCAACTTGGAAAAAACTTTGCCGATGTTCCAAGAGGCGCAAGAAGCCGTCCGCCGCTTGGTAGCCAATAAAGGTACTGTATTGTTTGTTGGCACCAAACGCCAAGCCCGCGAAATTATCCGCGAAGAAGCCACCCGTGCCGGTATGCCTTTTGTTGATCACCGTTGGTTGGGCGGTATGCTGACTAACTACAAAACAGTGAAACAGTCTATCAAGCGCTTGGAAGAAAAAACAGCGGCTTTGGAAAATGCTGCCGAGAGTGGTTACAGCAAAAAAGAAATTCTGGAAATGCAACGTGATGTTGAAAAACTGGAACGCTCTTTAGGCGGTATTAAAAACATGAAAGGCCTGCCGGATGCAATTTTTGTTATCGATACCGGCTATCAAAAAGGTACTTTGGTTGAAGCTGAAAAATTAGGTATTCCTGTGATTGCTGTGGTGGATAGCAACAACAGCTTCGACGGTGTGAAATATATCATTCCGGGTAACGATGACTCAGCAAAAGCCATCCGTCTGTATTGCCGCGGTATTGCTGATGCCGTATTGGAAGGTAAAAACCAAGCTATTCAAGAAACCGTAGCAGCTGCCCAAGCTGCCGCTGAATAAGGCTTGGATTCAAAGGGGCTTGTTAGCCCCTTCGTTAAATCATAACAGGCCGTCTGAAAGCTGAAATGTATAAACAGATTCAAGCGGTCTTACAGATTTTCAGACACGGCAAAACCGTGTTCCCCAATTTCTAGGAGAGTTAAAATGGCAGAAATTACTGCAAAAATGGTTGCCGATCTGCGCGCCGCTACCGGTTTGGGTATGATGGAGTGTAAAAAAGCTTTGGTTGAAGCTGAAGGCAGCATTGAGAAAGCTGAAGAAATTCTGCGTATTAAATCCGGTGCCAAAGCAGGTAAATTGGCCGGCCGTACTGCTGCCGAAGGTGTATTGGCTTATGTGATCGAAGGCAATGTTGGTGCTTTGGTTGAAGTAAACTGCGAAACCGATTTTGTGGCAAAAGATGCCGGCTTCGTGGCCTTTGCTAACTCCGTAGCAAAAACTGCTGCTGAGAAAAAACCGGCTACACTTGAAGAGTTGAGCGCATTGGTAGAAGAAGAGCGTAAAGCCATTATCGCTAAATTAGGCGAAAACATGTCTGTACGCCGTTTTCAAGTCATTGAAACAGCCAATAGCCTGACTGCTTATATTCATGGTGCTTTAGCTACCGAAGGCGTATTGGTAGAGTTCAAAGGTTCTGAAGATGTTGCGCGTAAAGTCGGTATGCACATTGTTGCCGCTAAACCGCAGTGTGTTTCTGATAGCGAAGTGGATGCGGAAACTATCGAAAAAGAACGTCATATCTATACACAACAAGCTATCGAATCTGGTAAGCCTGCTGAAATCGCTGCCAAAATGGTAGAAGGCCGTATCAAAAAATTCTTGGCTGAAATCACTTTGAATGGTCAGTCTTTTGTGATGAATCCTGATCAAACTGTGGCTCAGTTCTTAAAAGAAAACAATACCGAAGTTTTATCTTTCGTTCGTTATAAAGTGGGCGACGGTATTGAGAAGAAAGAAGTGGATTACGCTGCCGAAGTGGCTGCTGCCGCTAAGGTATAAGCTATGATTTGAAAAAAGCACTCGGATTCAATTGAATCAGGGTGCTTTTTTTTGAGAACTTTTTTTGAAAAGGTTGACCTACGAATAAGCGTTGCCAATATGTAGTGAATATACTTTATCGCTGTTAAAAATAAACCGGATGATTTAAAAAGTTATTTAGCAAAATGATTATAGTTGCCATCGTTGGGCGTTTCACTCTGTGTTATCCTGATTATGAAACTATTAAACCGCCACATCAAAAACTTGTAAATATATAGACTGTCTGAAAGATAAAGTTTTCAGACGGCCTCTTTTCTACCAATCTGAAGAAAGTAAGGTATCTCATGACACAGAAAACCAAATACAACCGTGTTTTATTGAAATTATCCGGTGAAGCCCTAATGGGGAAAGACGCTTTTGGTATTAACCGTGAAACCATTATGCAGATTGTCGGCCAAGTAAAAGAAGTTGTTGATATGGGTGTTCAAGTTGCTGTTGTGATTGGCGGCGGTAATATTTTCCGTGGTGTTGCCACGCAGGCCAAAGGTATGGATCGTGCAACTGCCGATTATATGGGCATGATGGCTACGGTGATGAATGCGCTGGCGTTGAAAGATGCTTTTGAATCGTTGGGTCTTAAAGCACGGGTGCAATCCGCTTTGAGTATGCAACAGATTGCCGAAACCTATGCCCGTCCGAAAGCGATTCAATATCTTGAAGAGGGTAAAGTGGTGATTTTTGCCGCCGGTACGGGCAATCCGTTTTTCACAACCGATACGGCCGCTTCTTTGCGCGGCGCGGAAATGAATTGCGATATTATGCTGAAGGCAACCAATGTCGATGGTGTTTATACTGCCGATCCGAAAAAAGATCCGACTGCAACACGTTATCAAACGATTACTTTTGACGAAGCCATCAGTAAAAATTTACGGGTGATGGATGCCACTGCTTTTGCGCTGTGCCGCGAGCAAAACCTGAATATCGTGGTTTTCGGGATTGCCAAAGAGGGTGCACTTAAACGAGTGATTGCCGGTGAGGATGAAGGCACTTTGGTACATTGTTAAGATATAAGATAGATAATCTTGAAAGGCCGTCTGAAAATCTTTCAGACGGCCTTTTGTTAAGGCTTATATTGGTTAGAAGAAAAAGTATCGTAATGATATGTTTAAAGTAATGTAGTTTTGTATTTCCATTCTCTCTATATTTGAAAATAAAAGCTTTATAGGTATTTCCTATATTTATTAAAAAGCCATATTATATTGATTTAGAGCTTTTGTTTTCGAATGGGTAAACTTGTCGGAAACGCCTAAGCACGGTACTATGAATAGTTATTCTTTAATGCAGGCCGTCTGAAAAAACGGTTTTTAGGGGCTTGTGTATTTATTTAATTGATTTTAATCGTTTTGAAAGTATTGATGATGATTAACGACATTCAAAAAACTGCCGACGGCAAAATGCAACGGTCACTTGAAGTATTGCGTGAAAACTTAGCCAAAGTCCGTACCGGACGTGCTCATACGGGTTTGCTGGACCAAGTTGAAGTAGAGTATTACGGCAGCCCGGTTCCTGTGAGTCAGGTAGCTAATGTGACTTTGTTGGATGCACGCACGATTGGTGTGAAAGTTTATGAAAGCAATATGGCAGCTGCCGTTGAGAAAGCCATTCGCGATTCAAACCTCGGGCTGAATCCGGCGGCAATGGGCGATGTGATACGTGTACCGATGCCGATGCTGACCGAAGAGCGCCGTAAAGATTTGATTAAAGTGGTGCGTTCAGAAGCGGAAGAAGGGCGTGTGGCTATCCGTAATGTGCGTCGTGATGCCAATAATGATTTCAAACGGTTGCTGAAAGATAAAGAAATTTCTGAAGATGATGCTCGCCGTGGTGAAGAACAGATTCAAAAATTGACTGATAAATATATTGGTGAAGTCGATAAAATGCTGGCTGCAAAAGAAGAAGACTTAATGGCGATCTGATCTTATTGACCAGATATGATCAAGCACCCCGTATCGGCTTTGGACAGCCGATACGGATATGGAATGATACAGTAGCAGTATTTTCTGTCTCAAATAGCCAGAGGAAAGTTGCCGGTGAGGGAGTAAACATGACAAGCAGTACCCAAACGATTTTGGAATATACGCGGATTCCACGCCATATCGCTGTGATTATGGATGGTAACGGCCGTTGGGCCAAAAAGCGTTTTTTACCGCGCGTTATCGGCCATAAACGTGGGTTGGATGCGCTTGAAAATATGGTTAGGAATTGTGCGGAGTTGGGTGTGCAATATCTGACGGTGTTTGCTTTTTCTACCGAAAACTGGCGTCGCCCTGAAGATGAAGTATCTTTTCTGATGGGTTTATTTGCACAGGCTTTGCAAAAGCAGGTGTACCGTTTGCACGAAAATAATATGCGCGTCAAAGTAATTGGTAATCGCAGCCGTTTTAATGAAGTGATTTATCGTGGTATTGAAGAAGCTGAAGCTTTAACAGCAGGTAATACAGGATTAACACTTACCATCGCTGTGGATTATGGTGGCAGGTGGGATATTTTACAGGCAGTGAATAGCTTGATTAAGCAAGGCGAAACAGAGATTAATGAAGAAATGTTGGCTGGTAGTCTGATGTCGTCGTATGCGCCTGAACCTGATTTATTTATCCGCACCGGCGGCGAAACCCGCATTAGTAATTTCTTATTGTGGCAAATGGCTTATGCCGAGCTTTATTTTACCGATACTTTATGGCCGGATTTTGACAAGGATGCACTGAATACGGCTATCGAATCTTTTCAAATGCGGGAAAGACGTTTCGGGCGGACATCCGAGCAGCTGCCTGTTGAACAGCAGAGAGATGGGGCATCATGTTGAAACAAAGGGTGATTACGGCTTTAATTCTGTTGCCTATTATGCTGGGTATGCTGTATCAGGCTTCAGACGGCCTGTGGGCAATATTCTGCGGGTTGATTGCATTATTGGTTTTGTGGGAATACGGCCGCCTCTGCGGTATGGCTAAAACACAAAATCATCATTTTTTGGCGGCAACAGCTGTATTCGGTATCACAGCTTATGCCGGCGATTGGATGTTGCCGACCATTTCTTGGCTGATGGTGTTGGCTTTTTGGTTTGTTATCATGCCGCTATGGCTGTATAAAAAGTGGACGCTCAAGCCCGACTGGAAGGCTTATGTGACAGGATTGATGTTGGCGCTGCCGTTTTGGTTTGCGCTAACCGGGTTACGCCCTGATGGCGAGTCTGCGTCTTCTCTGTTGGCTATTATGGGCTTGGTTTGGGTGGCTGATATTTTTGCTTATTTCTTTGGCAAGGCTTTCGGTAAACGTAAGTTGGCGCCGTCTATCAGTCCGGGTAAAAGTTGGGAAGGTGCTATTGGTGGTGCCGCTTGTGTGACTGTTTATATGCTTTGGGTATGGTCTGCCGGTTGGCTGGCGTTTGATGTATCGTGGCCGGGAGCAATATTAATCGGTTGGGTATTGACGGCGGTGAGTATCGGCGGTGATTTATTGGAAAGCTGGTTCAAACGCTCTGCCAATGTGAAAGACAGCAGCCATCTTTTGCCCGGTCACGGCGGCGTATTCGACCGTGTGGATAGTTTGATTGCTGTTTTAAGTGTTTATGCGGCTATTATGGCGATATTGGGGTAACCCCTTTTTTGTTATGTATACAACTATTGTTGTTTGGCTGTTGCATTAGAATTCATGACGTATTCCTCAAGGGACAGGTATATTTCAGACGGCCTGGTATATTATTAAAAGAACACAAACATGACTCAACAAGTATTAACCATCTTAGGCAGTACGGGCAGTATAGGCGAGAGTACGTTGGATGTGGTTGCCCGCCATCCTGAGAAATTTCGTATTTTTGCGTTGGCCGGTAATAAGCAGATACAAAAACTGGCAGAGCAGTGTAAACGGTTTAATCCGCAGTTTGCCGTCGTCGCCGATGCGGAACATGCCGCCGCACTTGAACAATTGTTGGAATCTGCCGATTGTCGTACCGAAGTGCTTTATGGCGTTCAATCTTTATCAGATGTTGCTTCTGCCGATGAAGTCACCGGCGTGATGGCAGCAATTGTTGGTGCAGCAGGGTTGCCTTCGGCATTGGCAGCAGCCCAAAAAGGGAAAACTATTTATTTGGCTAATAAAGAAACATTGGTGATTTCCGGTGCGTTATTTATGGAAACCGCCCATGCCAATGGTGCCAGAATATTGCCGATAGACAGCGAGCATAATGCTATTTACCAAGTGTTGCCCCGAGATTATGCGGGCGGCTTGGATCAGCATGGTATCGAGTCGATTATTTTAACCGCATCGGGCGGCCCGTTTTTGGATACCGATTTAAACGAATTTAATCACATCACCCCGGCTCAGGCGGTCAAACACCCGAATTGGTCTATGGGGCAGAAGATTTCCGTTGATTCGGCTACGATGATGAACAAAGGTTTGGAGCTCATTGAAGCGCATTGGCTGTTTCATTGCCCGCCTGAAAAACTCGAAGTTACCATTCACCCGCAAAGCGTGATTCACAGTATGGTACGTTATCGCGACGGTTCGGTATTGGCGCAGATGGGTAATCCCGATATGCGCACGCCTATTGCGTATTGTTTGGGTTTGCCGGATCGCATTGAGTCGGGCGTGCCCGCATTGGATTTCGGTACTTTATCGGCTTTAACTTTCCGCCAGCCCGACTTTCAACGTTTCCCCTGTTTGAAACTGGCCTATGATGCCATGAAATCGGGCGGCGGCGCGCCGTGTGTGCTGAATGCGGCCAATGAGGAAGCCGTTGCGGCTTTTTTAAGCGGCCGTATCCGTTTTACCGATATTGCCCGTGTCGTCGCACATTGCTTGGAACAAGGCTTTTCAGACGGCTTTAGTGATATTGAAAACTTGCTGGAGCAGGATAAGCAGGCACGCGCTCAGGCGCAAAAAGGCATTGCTGCCTTGGCAGGAAAATAATAGAAAATATATAGGATAGATAAAGTTCTGTAATCTTTGTAGAAATATATTTGGAACAGGGGTTTCTTTCGATAAAATACAGGCCATTGTGACAGAATCATTATCGAGCATAGATTGTTGGATATAGGATAACTGTCCGGTTTGTTGCTAATAGGCCGTCTGAAAAACGGTATCACTCATTATAGGGAATCAGTAGGAAATTTATGTTAACTACCATATTGGCTTTTATTGCCGCTATTTTGATTTTGGTCAGCCTGCACGAGTTTGGCCATTACTTGGTCGCCCGTTTGTGCGGCGTTAAAGTGGTTCGTTTTTCTGTGGGTTTTGGTAAGCCGTTTTTCAAAAAGAAACGCGGTGATACCGAATGGTGCTTGGCGCCGATACCGTTGGGCGGTTATGTAAAAATGGTCGATACCCGTGAGGGTAGTGTCGCTGAGGAAGACTTGCCTTACGCATTTGATAAACAACATCCGGCCAAGCGGATTGCCATTGTGGTGGCAGGCCCCTTAACCAATTTGATTTTAGCGGTTTTATTGTATGGCCTGAGTTTCTCGCTCGGCGTGACCGAGTTGCGCCCGTTTGTCGGCACTGTCGAACCGGCCAGTATTGCAGCCCGTGCCGGATTTGTTCCGGGTGATAAAATCCTGTCGGTTAACGGCAAGCCGGTAAGCGATTGGGCGGATGCACGTAATGAAATGGTGTTGAATTTAGAGTCGAGCGAAGTTAAGGTTGCCGTTCAGACGGCCTCCGGTCAAACCGCTGCACGAAACATCAATATTGCGGGCACGCCGGAAGCGGATCAGGTTATTAAGCAACAAGGCTATATCGGCTTAATGCCTTGGAAAATTACCAATACGCTCGGCGAAGTTGTGGCCGGCAGTCCTGCCGATAAAGCAGGCTTAAAAGCAGGCGACACCTTGTTGGCGGCAGACGGACGCGCCATTCACAGTTGGTCGGAGTGGGCGGTACTGTTCCGTAACAGCCCGGGTAAAAAATTGAATATAGAATACAGTCGCGACGGACAGGTTGCCGAAACGCAGGTGCGCCCGAATTCTGAAGAGTTGCCCGATGGTGCTTTGATAGGTAAAGTAGGTGTGGCACCCAGTGATGATAAGGCGTGGCATGAGACTATTACCCATCACTATACCCCTTCTATCGGTGAAGCTTTTCAGATGGGATGGAACAAAACTGTTAATTATTCTGTCATGACAGTAAAATTCTTTGGTAAGCTGGTGACAGGGCAAGCTTCTTTAAGCCATATTTCAGGTCCGGTGACCATTGCCGATATCGCCGGCAAAACTGCGGCACATGGTTTTCAAAGCTATGTAGAATTTCTTGCTTTGGTTAGTATCAGCTTAGGAATCATGAATTTATTACCTGTTCCTGTTTTGGATGGCGGCCATTTGGTGTATTATGCCGCCGAATGGATACGCGGAAAACCGCTGAGTGAGCGTATACAAGCTATTGGCTTGCGATTTGGTCTCGCTGTAATGCTGCTGATGATGATGGTGGCTTTCTTTAACGATATAACCCGTTTGTTTGGATAATGTTATGAAACTGAAACAAATTGCTTCTACCTTAATGTTAATCGGTCTGTCGCCGCTGGCGATGGCAGACTTTACCATTCAGGATATCCGCGTAGAAGGTTTACAACGCACAGAACCCAGCACCATTTTCAATTATTTGCCGGTTAAAGTAGGCGATACGTTCAGCGATGCTAAGAGCGAAGAGATTATTAAAAATCTTTATGCAACCGGATTTTTTGAAGATATCCGTGTGGAAACTTTGGGTAATCAGGTTTTATTGACAGTGGTGGAACGCCCGACTATCAGTAGCTTGAATATCAGCGGTGCTAAATTATTGCAAAATGATGCCATCAAAAAGAATTTTGATGCATTTGGTTTAGGTATTTCCCAACCCTTCAATCAGGCAACTTTGAATGAAGCTTTAATTGGATTGAAACAGGAGTATGTTAACAGGGGTAAACAGTCGGTAGAAATTACTCCTACCGTCACCCGATTGGCGCGTAACCGTGTTGCCATTGATGTCAAAATAGAAGAAGGTAAAAGCACAACCATTTCTGATATTGAATTCGAGGGTAATGAACATTATTCGGATCGTAAGCTACGCCATCAGATGTCACTTAGTGAGCGGGGTATTTTTACTTGGTTAACTAAGAGTAATGTTTTTAACGAGCAAAAATTTGCCGAAGATATGGAGCGGGTTACTGATTTTTATCAGAATAACGGCTATTTTGAAGCACGTATCTTGGATACCAATATCCAAACCAATGATGATAAAACAAAACAGACCATAACCGTTACCATTCATGAAGGCCCGCGCTATCGCTGGGGTAATGTTCGAATCGAAGGCGATACCCGTGAAGTGCCCAAAGAAGATTTATATAAAGCGTTGACCATGAAAGAAGGCCGTCGTTATGAACGGCAAAAAATGGTCGACAGCTTACAAGCTATGCAAAATACGATGGGTAGTGCCGGTTATGCGTTTAGTGAAATCAACGTTCAGCCGATTCCGAATGCAGAAACACAAACTGTTGATTTTGTATTGAATGTTGAACCCGGTCGTAAAGTTTATGTAAATGAAATCAATATCTCGGGTAACAATAAAACACGCGACGAAGTGGTTCGCCGAGAGTTGCGCCAAATGGAAGCTGCACCTTATGATGTTTCCAAGCTTCAGCGTTCTAAAGAGCGTATTGAGTTATTGGGTTATTTCGATGATGTGCAATTTGATGCCAAGCCGGTTGAAAATACGCCTGACCAGATAGATTTGGATTTATCGTTGAAAGAGCGCTCTACCGGCTCGCTCGATTTGAGTGCAGGTTGGGTGCAAGATACCGGGTTGGTGCTGTCGGTAGGTGTGGCACAAGATAACTTATTCGGTACAGGTAAGTCTGTTTCAACACGTATCTCCCGCAGTAAAACCAATCAAAATGCTTCACTTTCGTTTACCGAACCTTATTTCACACCCGATGGCGTCAGCTTGGGATATGATATTTACGGTAGGGTTTATGATCCGCGTAAATTAACCACCAGCACGACTTATCAATATAAAACCACCACATTGGGTACTGGGTTCCGTGTCGGTGTACCGGTTACAGAATACGACCGAGTGAATTTCGGTTTGGGTGCAGAACACTTGACCGTGAACACTTATGACGGTGCACCTAAGCGGTATCGTGAATTTATTGACGATGTCGGATCCGGTAAAAATGGTATTGGTAAGTTTAAAGGATGGGTATATAAAGGTAATATTGGCTGGGGACGTAATAAAACCGATAGCGCCTTATGGCCGACACGTGGTTATCTGACCAGTGTTAACGGTGAAATAGGTTTGCCGGGCAGTAAGCTTCAATACTATACACTGACACACAATCAAACTTGGTTCTTCCCAATAAGCAACGATTTGACTTTGATGCTGGGTGGTGAAGTCGGTTATGGTAATGGCTATGGCAAAACCAAAAATATGCCGTTCTTTGAAAACTTCTATGGCGGCGGTTTAGGTTCGGTTCGCGGCTTTGAAAGCGGCACTTTAGGTCCTAAAGTTTACGACCAATACGGTGACAGAATCAGCTATGGTGGTAATAAAAAAGCCAATGCCTCTGCTGAATTACTTTTCCCAATGCCGGGTATTAAAGATTCCAGAACGGTGCGTTTGAGCTTATTTGCTGATGCCGGCAGCGTTTGGGATGGTAAAACATACGATGACTCCAGTAGCGATTTGCGTAACGGCAGTAATGCGACGCAAAATATTTATGGGTTAGGCACGAAGCATAAGTCTACATTTAAAGAAGAGTTACGTTATTCGGCCGGTGCTGCAGTAACGTGGTTGTCTCCCTTGGGGCCGATGAAGTTTAGTTACGCTTATCCGATTAAGAAAAAACCGAGCGATGAAATACAACGCTTCCAATTCCAATTGGGTACAACGTTCTAATTTAATATCATAATGCTCGAAAAGGATTTTTATGAATAAAGCAGTACCGTATTTAACACATGTTTTGGTGGCTGCCGCATTGAGCTTGGGTTTAATGGGTAGTGCGGTGGCCGACGGTATTCAAAAACTTGGGTTTATTGATACTGAGCGAGTGTATCGTGAATCACGACAGGCACAGAGTATTCAACAAACATTGGAAAAAGAATTTAGTAGCCGCCACCAAGCGTTGGAAGCACTTCGCCGTAAAGGTGAAAATGTCGAAAAAACATTGGCTTCCGGTAAATTATCTGGTGCTGAGCGAGAAAAAAACGTTAAAGAACTTAGCGAGTTGGTTCGGCAATACCGTACAGAGCAAGCGGCTTTGGCTGAAGAATATAATTTACGCCGTAATGAAGAGTTTGCTTCTTTACAGCAGAATGCCAACCGTGTCATTGTTGAATTGGCTAAAAAAGAAGGGTACGACTTGATTTTGCAAGATGTTATTTATGTCAATAGCAAATATGATATTACTGACAGAGTCATTAAATCAATGAACACACGTTAAGCTGATGCATGTTTAATATCATTGTCTTGAAATTCAGACGGCCTTTATATATATGAAATCAGCTTTTTATACCTTATCCCAAATCGTAGCCGAATTAGGCGGTGAATGGCGTGGTGAAGATATCAGTATCGCCGCCGTACAGCCTTTGGCCGATGCAACAGCCGACCATATTAGTTTTTTGGCCAACCCCAAATATAAGGCTGATGTTGCCGACAGCAATGCCGGTGCCATTATTGTCAGTCAGAAGATGGCTGATGAGTTCGGTGGCCGTAATCTGATTGTGGTACAAGACCCCTATTTATATTTTGCCCGTGTTGCCCGTTTATTTTCACCTATTCAAAAAGCCGTTGCGGGTGTTCACCCTACTGCGGTTATCGAGCCGACCGCAAGTGTGCCGGCAAGCTGTGAGATAGGTGCCCATGTTTATATCGGTGGCAACACGGTTTTAGGCGAAGGGTGCCGTATTTTGGCCGGTGCTGTCGTTGAACATGATTGCGTCTTGGGTAATGAAGTGGTCATTCACCCGAACGCTGTTATTTATCATGGTTGCAAATTAGGGGAGCGGGTTGAAATACATGGCGGAAGCGTGATTGGTGCCGACGGTTTCGGCTTGGCATTTACCGGATCATCATGGTTTAAAATCCCGCAAACAGGCGGGGTGGTATTGCATGATGATGTGGAAATCGGCGCCAACAGTATGATAGATCGTGGCGCTATGTCGGATACAGTTGTCGGACAAGGAACGAAAATCGACAACCAGGTACAAATCGGCCATAACTGTCAGATCGGCGAACATACCGTGATTGCCGCCTGTGCCGGTATTTCGGGCAGCACCAAAATCGGCTCTTATTGCATTATCGGTGGTGCCGCTATGTTTGTCGGCCATATCGAAATTTGCGATAAAACCACCATTGGCGGCGGTACGGCTGTAACCCATTCGATTCACGAACCAGGACATTATGCAACCTGCTATCCGTTGCAAACCCATAAAGAATGGGCGCGTAATGCGGTACATATCCGGCATTTAAGTGAAATGAACAAACGTATCAAACAGCTTGAAAAAACGCTGGAAACGATTCAATCTGTTGAGAAAAATAAGGAATAAACACATGGACATCCAGTTTCCGATTGAAACCAAAGATATACAGAAACTCATCCCACACCGTTATCCGTTTTTACTGATCGACCGTATTACTGCGTTTGAGTCGATGAAAACCTTAACTGCCATCAAAAACGTCACTATGAATGAGCCGCATTTCCAAGGCCATTTTCCAGATTTTCCGGTGATGCCGGGCGTATTGATTATCGAAGCTTTGGCACAGGCTTGCGGCACGTTGGCAATTTTGAGTGAGGGCGGCCGCAATCCGGAAGAAATTTATTTCTTTGCCGGTATTGATAATGCACGTTTTAAACGGCAAGTGGTTCCGGGCGACCAGCTTTTGTTGAAAGTGGAATTGATGGCCAATAAACGCGGTATCGGTAAATTTAAAGCCGTTGCTACCGTTGATGGTCAGGTTGCTGTAGAAGCCGAAATTATGTGTGCTAAACGCGCAGTAGAACTATAAATTTAAAAAGGCCGTCTGAATGAATGTTTTCAGACGGCCTGATAAGGGAAAGAAAGCCTGCATGAGCTTAATTCATCCTACCGCAGTAATTGACCCAAAAGCCGAGCTGGATTCCAGTGTGAAGGTTGGGCCTTATACCGTTATCGGACCAAATGTACAAATCGGTGCCCATACTGAAATCGGCCCCCATACCGTGATAGACGGGCATACCACCATCGGCGAAAATAATAAAATTTTCCAGTTTGCTTCTTTAGGTGCTCAACCGCAAGATAAGAAATATAAAGACGAACCAACCAAACTGATTATTGGTAATGGCAATACTATTCGCGAATTTACCACCTTCAATACCGGTACGGTTACAGGTGCAGGGGAAACCAGAATTGGCGACGACAACTGGATTATGGCGTATGTGCATTTGGCACATGATTGTATCGTCGGCAACCATACTATCTTTGCCAATAATGCTTCTTTGGCAGGGCATGTGGTGATTGGTGATTATGTGGTTTTAGGCGGTTATACCTTAGTGTTCCAATTCTGTCAGATTGGTAACTATGCCATGACCGCATTTGCCGCAGGTGTTCATAAAGATATTCCGCCTTATGTGATGGCGGCGGGATACCGTGCCGAGCCGGCGGGATTGAATTCCGAAGGCATGCGCCGAAACGGGTTTACCGCCGAACAAATTGCCAATGTGAAGCAGGTTTATAAAATTTTATATCGTCAGGGTTTGGGATTGGACGAAGCCAAAGCAGAAGTGTTGAAACTGGCTGAAACCGCCCCTGAGCTTGAAATATTTAAAGATTTCTTTCAAGCCTCGACACGCGGCATTGTGCGTTGATTGTTGATATTTAACCGATAAATAAAATATTGTTTCAGACGGCCTAAATAAATGTGGTAGCCCCATATTTTACTAAAGGCCGTCTGAAATATTTTTGGTGGCATGGGCGTAGAATACAAACTTTATATTGGCTAAAGGAAATGGGTGATGAAACTTCCCGTATTGGCGGTAACCAGTGGCGAACCGGCTGGCATCGGCCCAGATATTTGTTTGGATTTGGCTTTTGCCGAACCAAACTGCCGCTATGTGGTGCTGGGGGATAAAGATTTATTGCGCGAACGTGCCGATAAGTTGGGTAAGAATATTCGTTTGCGCGACTATCGGGCGGAGCAGACACCTGAAAAAGGGGTGTTGGATATCTTGCCGATTCCGTTACGCGCACCGTGTGAGGCAGGCCGTCTGAATGTTGAGAATGCGGCTTATGTGCTGGAATTATTGGATACGGCGTTTGAGGGTGTTCAAAGTGGTGAATTTTCAGCGATGGTAACCGCGCCGTTGCATAAAGGCATTATTAACGATGCGGGGGTTCCGTTTAGCGGCCATACCGAATATTTGGCTGAAAAAAGCCATACTCCGCAAGTGGTGATGATGTTGGCGGGTGGTGGGTTGCGCGTGGCTTTGGCCACGACGCATCTGCCGTTAAAAGATATTGCTCCCGCCATTACCCGCCCGTTGCTGGCGTCGGTTTTGCGGATTTTGCATACGGATTTACAAACCAAGTTCGGTATTGCCGCGCCGCGTATTTTGGTGGCGGGTTTAAATCCCCATGCCGGAGAGGGCGGGCATTTGGGGCATGAAGAAATCGAAGTAATCACACCAACCTTAACCGCATTGCAGGCGGAGGGGCTGGATGTGCGCGGGCCTTATCCGGCGGATACGCTGTTTCAGCCGTTTATTTTGAAAGGTGGCGATGCGGTCTTGGCGATGTATCACGATCAGGGCTTGCCGGTTTTGAAATATGCCAGCTTTGGCAAGGGCGTCAATATTACCTTGGGGCTGCCGTTTATCCGAACGTCGGTGGATCATGGCACGGCGCTGAATTTAGCCGGTACGGGGCGTGCCGATTCGGGCAGTTTGATGGAAGCTGCACATACGGCATTGGCAATGGCGAGGCATTGGAAACCTCAATGATAACGGTATCGGTTTGGTTCGGACAATATCTGCCTAAAAGCGTTATAATGAAAGATTGTTTTAATAAAAGCATCTGAAAACCATGAGCGAACTTGATAATATTCTTTCATTTAATCAAGAATTTGTTGAATCCGGCGAATATTCGCAGTTTTTTACTAATAAATATCCCGAACGGCACTTGGCGATTTTATCGTGTATGGATGCGCGTATGGTCGAATTGCTGCCACGGGCGTTGGGTTTGAAAAACGGCGATGCCAAGCTGATTAAAAATGCCGGTGCATTGGTCACCCACCCTTGGGGCTCAGTGATGCGCAGCCTGTTACTAGCCGTATTTGAACTAAAAGTAACAGAAATTATGGTGATTGCTCATTATGATTGCGGTATGCGTGGATTGAATCCTGATACGTTTTTGAATAGTGTTCGGAAACATGATATTCCCGAAGACCGTATTACGACATTGCGTAATGCGGGTATTGATTTAGACAACTGGCTAACAGGTTTTGATAATGTTGAAGAAAGCGTGCGCCATACGGTCGGCATTATCCGCCGTCATCCGCTGATGCCGGAAAATGTTGCCGTACACGGTTTGGTGATTCACCCGACAACCGGCAAGCTGACGGTGGTTGTGAACGGCAAGCAGGAATGTGCGATTAATACATAATCCTCGAAGTATGGTGTATGGCAGTCGGTAGCCGATATTATGATTGTGCTATATTGCTCAATATGCTTTCTTCGTTATAACGGTATTTCAGACGGCCTTGATTTATGAAAAAAATAGGACTTTTCGGCGGTACTTTCGACCCGATACACAATGGTCATATCCACATTGCGCGGGCGTTTGCCGACGAATTAGGTTTGGATATGGTGGTTTTTTTGCCGGCGGGCGACCCTTACCATAAAGAAACCACCCAAACTGCAGCCGAACACCGTTTGGCGATGACTGAACTGGCCGCCCAAGCCGACAGCCGTTTTGCCGTGAGCGATTGTGATATCGTGCGTGAAGGGGCAACTTATACATTCGATACCGTGCAGATTTTCCGCCAGCAGTTTCCGTCGGCACAATTGTGGTGGCTGCTCGGCAGCGACAGTCTGCTTCAGCTGCATACATGGAAAAAATGGCAAACTTTGGTGCGCCAGATTCATATTGCCGTCGCCGCGCGCGAAGGCGACAATCTTGCCCGTGCGCCCCGCGAATTGCATGGCTGGCTGGGCGATGCTCTGCAAAACGGCAGTCTGCATCTGTTGCAAACGCCGATGTACAATATCAGCTCTACCGAAATACGCCGCCGCTTGGGCAATCATGAAAGCACAGCAGGCTTGATAGGCCCCCAAGTAGAGGCCTATATCACGAAACACGGTCTTTACCGCCGCTAAGGCAGAACAGGCTTTCAGACGGTTGTTATTGAATAAAAAGGCCGTCTGAAAACCTTAACAAACAGGAAACTTTATGAACGAACAAGAATTGAATGATTTGCAAAAAATGGTCGATATTGCTGTGAATGCGTTGGAAGACGTTAAAGGCAAAGACATTACCGTATTGGAAACACAGGAAAAAACCCCGCTGTTTGCCCGTATGATTATTGCCAGCGGCGACAGCAACCGCCAAGTCAAAGCATTGGCCAATAGTGTGGCTGTTGACTTAAAAGAAGCCGGTTTTGAAATTATCGGCAGCGAAGGGCAGGACAGCGGCGATTGGGCGTTGGTGGATGCCGGTGATTTGGTGGTGCATGTGATGCTGCCGGCGGTACGCGATTATTATGATATCGATACCTTATGGGGCGGTGAAAAGCCTTCTTTCCATGAGGGCATGCAAAAGCCTTGGCATGCGGCGGACAACTAAAAACAGTAGTGCTGATAAAGTAAACTGTATAGGCCGTCTGAAACCGTTTTCAGACGGCCTTTTCATCATGCTTTGGCTTTGCCTAAACCATACCTTTAGCGTATGATTGTTTAGTTTATCGTGGGGTTATGCGACAGTATGGCTTAAACCCAAATTAAATTTTTTTACAATTGATTTAAAAGCTATTTTACGCGATAACAGTTAAAATATTTCGTTCAAAAAACTTTTGCAATCGGTTTTCAAAATAGAGAATCTATTGCAAAAGTATTTTCATATTTAAAGAGTAATCATGTTAAACGGTATCCCTTTGCCTAAAGACTCCATACGCCCGCCTGAAACCGTATTGGTGAATATCACGCCGCAAGAAACCCGTGTGGCGGTATTGGAAGAAAACAATGTTTGCGAGTTGCATATCGAGCGCAACAGCGGCCATGGGTTGGTCGGGAATATTTATCTCGGCGTCGTTCGCCGCGTATTGCCCGGTATGCAGAGCGCATTTATCGATATCGGTTTGGAACGCGCCGCTTTTTTACACATTGTCGATGTATTGGAGCAGCGGCGTAACCCCGATGAAACCCAACGCATAGAACATATGCTGTTTGAAGGGCAGTCGGTTTTGGTGCAGGTGATTAAAGACCCGATTAACAGCAAAGGTGCGCGCCTTTCCACCCAAATTTCACTGGCCGGCCGATTTTTGGTTCACCTGCCGCAAGAAGAGCATATCGGCATTTCGCAACGTATCGAAGACGAAGAAGAGCGCAATAGCCTGCGTACCCGTTTGGAAAACCTGCTGCCGGAAGACGGTTCGGGTGGCGGTTATATTATCCGCACCAGTGCCGAAACCGCGACCGATGCCGAATTGCAGGCTGATATCGACTATTTGAGCAAAGTTTGGGAAAACATCTGCCGCCAGTCGAAAACCCTGCCCCCCGAAACCCTGCTGTATCACGATTTGCCTTTAAGTTTACGTGTGTTGCGTGATATGTTCAGCGACAATACCCGTGAAATATTGGTCGATTCCACCGAGAATTATCAGCGAATGAAGGAGTTTTCAGGGCTTTATGTGCCGGGTGCGGCAGAAAAAATCACTTTGTTTAAAGGTGAACGCCCGCTGTTTGAAAGCTATAACGTCGAGCAGGAAATCAACCGTGCCCTACAACCGCGCGTTAATCTGAATTTCGGCAGCTATCTGATTATCGAAGCCACCGAAGCCATGACCACCATCGATGTGAACACCGGTGGTTTTGTCGGTGCGCGCAATTTCGATGAAACCATTTTCCGCACCAATCTTGAAGCCTGTCATACCATTGCCCGCGAATTACGTCTGCGCAATCTGGGCGGTATTATCATTATCGATTTTATCGATATGGCGCATGAAGAGCACCGCGAAGCTGTTTTGCAGGAATTGGCGAAAGCCTTAAGCTTCGACCGCACACGGGTTACCCTGAACGGCTTTACCAGCCTCGGCTTGGTGGAACTGACCCGCAAACGTACCCGTGAAAACCTCAGCCATGTATTGTGCGAGCCGTGCCCGACCTGTCAGGGTAGGGGCCGTCTGAAAACCCCACAAACCGTATGTTATGAAATACAGCGCGAAATCGTACGGGAAGCCAAACGTTATGATGCACGTAGTTTCCGCATTCTCGCTGCGCCATGCGTGATTGACCTGTTTTTAGATGAAGAATCACAATCGCTGGCTATGTTGATAGACTTTATCGGCAAACCGATTTCATTGGCGGTAGAAACCGCTTATACACAAGAACAATACGATATCGTGTTATTGTAATTTATAAGGCCGTCTGAATGATGATTCAGACGGCCTGTTGATAAAAAATAGAACGGAATACAAAACATGAACCATCCGAATTGCCCGCTGTGTCATCCCCAAAACGAAGAAGTGCTATTGCAAACCGAGCACTTGCGGGTGATTGCCGTGGATAACGAGCCGAACGCCCCCGCCTTATGCCGTGTGATTTGGCAGGACCATATTGCCGAGATGACCGATTTGCCGATCGAACAGCGCAATGAAATCATGGATATGGTGTACCGTGTCGAAGCTGCCATGCGGCGGGTATTGAAGCCGACCAAAATTAATCTGGCCAGCTTCGGCAATTTTGTACCGCATCTGCATTGGCATGTGATTGCCCGGTTTCAAAACGATGCCAATTTCCCGGCCGCAATTTGGGCGGCTGCCGAACGCAATGCGGAAGTGGTGCTGCCGGATAATTGGAAAGAGCAGGTAAAAAGGCAGTTAACCGAAGCGGCATAAGCCGTAGTAGGGTTAAAACCACTTTGGCCGTCTGAAATTTTGACCGGATATAAAACCCGGCACCGACAATATACAGTCAGCGCTTAACGGTACGGGATAAAGCCGTTACAATAGCGCGCAAATATTTATCCGAATATACGGGGCGCCTTATTAGAGCTAAGGCCGTCTGAAAAACAAGGAATTTGTATGAGCTGGCAACATTCTCGACGTAGTTTTCTCAAAACATCTGCCGCCGCGGCAGGTGCAGGCGTATTGGCCGCCTGTGGCAGTGTATCTACAACCCAACCCGGCAAACCGTCGGGTCAAGCCAAACCCGTGCCGCCGAGACGCAGTGGCCGTAGTGGTGATACGACTTTGCGTGTAGTTGCGCCGTCAGGCTTTGCCGACAATACCGAACGCACCCAAACCGGTCTGACACGTTTGTATAACGCAGGCTTTACCATTACCAACCAAGAAGCGTCATTCCGCCGTTACCAACGTTTTGCCGGCAGCGATGCCGAACGGATTGCCGATTTTCAAGATGTCGCCACAGGGCGCGTGTCAACCCCGAAAGTATTGATGGGTTTACGCGGCGGTTATGGTGCCATACGCCTGTTGCCACATATTGATTTCGACCGGCTTGGTGGCCGTATGCGCGAGCGCGGCACTTTATTTTTCGGTTTTAGCGACGTATGCGCCGTGCAACTGGCCTTGTTGGCCAAAGGCAATATGTCCAGCTTTGCCGGGCCGATGATATACAGCGGATTTGGCAAGGCCGTGCCCAGCACCTATACGATGGATGCCTTTATCCGTGGTACGACCCATTCTGAAAACACTGTTAGTATTTATAATATCCAACGCAGAAGTGTGAATGCAGAAGGCACGCTTTGGGGCGGCAACCTCAGCGTCTTGGCTTCATTGGTCGGCAGCCCCTATATGCCCGATATTCAGGGCGGTATTCTGTTTTTGGAAGATGTAGGCGAACAGCCCTACCGTATCGAACGTATGCTGCAAACCTTACATCTGGCCGGAATTTTGTCGAAACAGCAGGCTATTGTGTTCGGTGATTTCCGCATGGGCAATACCCGCGACGTATACGACAGCAGCTATGATTTCAGTTCGGTGGTCAACACGGTCGCGCGCGTCGCCAAAGTGCCGGTATTGACCGGATTTCCGTTCGGGCATATCAGCAATAAAGTCACTTTCCCATTAGGCGCGCATGCGAAAATCCGCAGCGAGTCCAACGGCGGCTATTCGGTTACATTCAGCGGCTATCCCACTTTGGATGCAGGCAGTTTGACTTTGGATACCCTGTTGCCGCAAATCAGCTATGATCCGATTGATATATTGGAAGATAATGTTTTGGAATAAAGATAAAGCATATTGATAAAAAGGCCGCCTGAAATGTTTTCAGACGGCCTTAATTTTATTTGGATGGCATTATACTTTATCGTGCAAAGCGGCTGCGTGCAGCGTGTTTTCCAACAGCGTGGCAATCGTCATCGGGCCGACACCGCCGGGCACGGGGGTAATCATCGCGGCGCGCTCTTTGGCGACATCAAACTCCACATCACCGCATAATTTGCCGTTTTCCAAACGGTTGATGCCCACATCAATCACCACGGCACCGGGTTTGATCCATTCGCCTTTCACAAAGTTCGGAATGCCGACACCCACCACCACAATATCGGCAGCAGCCACTTCATCGGCCAGATTTTGCGTGGCACTATGGCAAACTGTTACCGTTGCCCGCGCTAACAGCATTTCCAAAGCCTGCGGACGGCCGACAATATTCGATGCGCCGACAATCACGGCTTTTTTGCCTTTCGGGTCTACACCGTAGGCCTCCAGCAGCGTCATCACCCCTTTGGGTGTACACGGACGCATCAACGGCATTTTTACCGCCAAACGGCCGACATTATAAGGATGGAAACCGTCTACATCTTTATGCGGCAAAATGCGCTCCAACACATCTTGGCTGTTGATTTGCGGCGGCAGCGGCAGTTGCACCAAAATGCCGTCCACTTCCGAATTGGCGTTTAATTCGTCTACCAGTTTCAGCAATTCGTCTTGAGAAGTTTCGGCCGGCAGTTCGTAAGAAAGCGATTTAAAACCCACTTTTTCACAAGCGATTTTTTTATTACGGACATAAACCGCGCTGGCCGGATCATTGCCAACCAATACAACGGCCAAGCAAGGGGTATGCAAGCCCGCTTCACGGCGCTCGGCTGCCTTCTGGGCAACCCATTCCAAACGTTGTTGGGAGATTTCTTTACCGTTAATCAGTTGTGCGCTCATAGCATTAGGTTCCTTGCTGGTGTTGAAGTAAAAAGCGGATTATCGCATTTTTAGCGCTTGATTTCATCCACTACAGTATTGTCGATAGCGGTTTTCTCGGTGTCACTGCTGTAAAAGTTTTACCATTCGAACAATCAGTAGTATGCAGAGTTGTTTATAAACAGGCCGTCTGAAAATACTGAGTACTAAAGCGGCGGATTGGGGGAAATATCCACGACAACAGCTAAGGGTGGAATAAAGTATGACGGCGGGTAAATCCCATATAAAAATAAGCAGATAGCGTTTTTATGTTGAAATTATCGGATAGCAGGCTTGACGTTAAATATCCGTTTCGGTATAGTTCGTTTCTCTCGTCGGGGCGTAGCGCAGTCTGGTTAGCGCACCTGTTTTGGGAACAGGGGGTCGTGAGTTCGAATCCCACCGCCCCGACCAGATTTACCGTTCCGACATTTGTCTGGCAAAGATGAGAACTGCAATGCGCCCGTAGCTCAACCGGATAGAGCACCCGCCTTCTAAGCGGGCGGTTACAGGTTCGAGTCCTGTCGGGCGCGCCAAGTCTTAAAAGTTTTCTTGTGGTGGCTGTAGCTCAGTTGGTAGAGCCCCGGATTGTGATTCCGGTTGTCGTGGGTTCGAGCCCCATCAGCCACCCCATATAATATAAAAACCCCGTGTATATATAAAAAATACACGGGGTTTTTATCGGTTGTATCAAGCCGATGCCACCCCCATCTTTCTAAAAACGTACCGCTTCGGTATGATTCCTACTATATGAATAAAGAAAGCAACAGCATCATGGAAAAATGGCCCCTGCCTGAGTTTGAAAGCAAAATTTGCCCGCCCGAAGCGCTGGTCGAACGCCTTGCCGAGCTGCCGCACCCGCTGGTGTTTACCAACGGCTGCTTCGATATTCTGCACCGCGGCCATGTTACTTATCTGGCGCAGGCACGTTCTACCGGCGCGGCTATGGTATTGGCTCTGAATACCGACGCATCCGTGCGGCGGCAGGGTAAGGGCAGCGACCGCCCGATTAACCCGCTGGAAAACCGCGCTGCTGTTGCCGCAGCTTTGGACAGTGTGGATTTGGTAACATGGTTTGATGAAGATACCCCGGCCAACCTGATTGAATTGGTGAAACCCGATATTTTGGTGAAAGGCGGCGATTGGCCGATAGAAAAAATCGTCGGTTCGGCGGAAACTTTGGCGCGTGGCGGCAAAGTGTATTCCATTCCTTTTCTACATCAAACCTCCACGACGCAAACATTGGCGAAAATCCGCGCATCAGAAACGGCGGATCGCACATGACGGCACTCAAACCGCCGCTTTGGAAACTGTTGGCCACGCTTTCAGACGGCCAACCGCAGCATGTGTCGGCACTGGGGCGGGTAGTCGGTTTGAAACCGCAGCAGATGAACGGCTTGTGGCAGCAAATGCCGCCGCATATCCGCGGTTTGTTGCGCCAGCACGACGGGCAGTGGCGCTTGGTGCGGCCGTTGGCAGTTCTTGATGAAACACGCTTGCAGCAAATTGGTGCCCGATATGGTTTTCAGACGGCCTTATATCATGAATGCACATCCAGCAACGATATTGTGCTGGAAACTGCAAAAACCGATTATCACAAAGCCGACGGGCTGTTGGTGGTGGCACATCATCAAAGCAAAGGGCGCGGACGGCAGGGCAAAACTTGGCAAAACCGTTTGGGTGAGTGCCTGATGTTCAGCTTCGGCAAAGTATTCGAACAGCCGCAAAGCGAATTGGGTGCTTTGGCTTTGGCCGTGGCTTTGGCCTGCCAGCGTGCTTTGGTGAAGCTGGGCGTGGCCGCGCAAATTAAATGGCCGAATGATTTGGTGGTCGGTCGCGGCAAACTCGGCGGCATTCTGATTGAAACGGTACGCAACGGCGGTAAAACCGTTGCCGTGATTGGCATCGGCCTGAATTTTGTGTTGCCCAAAGAAGTCGAAGAGGCCACTTCGGTGCAGGCGGTACTTCAGGCGGCGCCGTTGAACGTTGATAAATTATTGTCGGCTGTATTGGATGAATTGAACAGTGTGTTAACCCAATTCGGCCGCCATGGTTTCGCGCCGTTGATGGGGGCTTATCAGGCCGCCAACCGCGACCAAAACCATCATGTGCGCCTGTTTCAAAACGGAGAAACCCTTTACGAGGGCGTAGTGGCCGGCATCACCGAGCAGGGGGCGTTGCGCTTGCAAACCGAACAAGGCGAACGCTTGGTGGTAAGCGGCGAAATCAGCCTGCGCCCTGATGAGCACCCGCAACCCGTTCAGACGGCCGTTCCCCAGCGCTACCTGCTATTAGATGCGGGCAACAGCCAGTTAAAATGGGCATGGGTGGAAAACGGTGTTATCGGGCATACCGGGCGCGCGCCTTACCGCAACCTTACCCCGCTGGGTAAGGAGTGGCAGGAGCGCGGTGATGATACGGTGCAGATTATTGGTTGTATCGTCAGCGGCGAAGTGAAAAAAGCACAAGTAGCAGAACAACTGCCCAAGCCGGTGCAATGGCTATCTTCAATGCAGCATGCATTGGGCATACGCAACCACTACCGCAATGTTGAAGAACACGGTGCCGACCGTTGGTTTAACGCTTTGGGCAGCCGCCGCTTTACCGCTAATTCTTGCGTGGTGATGAGTTGCGGTACGGCGGTTACCATTGATGCACTCACCGATAATAATCATTATCTGGGCGGCACCATTATGCCCGGTTTTCATCTGATGAAAGAATCGATGGCACTCAAAACCGCCAACTTAAACCGCCCGCACGGAAGGGTTTACCCGTTTCCGACCACCACCGCCAATGCCTTAGCCAGCGGCATGATGGATGCGGTATGCGGTTCGCTGTTGCTGATGCACGCGCGCTTGCGCGAAAAAGTCGGGATGGAAAAACCGGTGGACGTGATCATTACCGGCGGCGGCGCACCGAAAGTCGTGCAGGCGTTACCTCCGTCGTTTGTTTTGGACAACACGGTGAAAATTGTAGATAATCTTGTGATTTTCGGCTTATTGAACTGGATACAACAACCATGAAATGGCTTTTTGCTGTATTGGTGGCATTGAATATTATTGTTTTCGGCGCAACGGTTGCCGGACGTGTGGCGGAAAAACAAAAAACCACCGTCGCACCAACGATACCTGTTGTCGCTGAAGCACAACATGAATTGGCTCCGCCTATGATTGAGGTGGGTAAAGAGGCTTCTGGAAGCGCTGCTTTGGATTGGATAGGTGAAAGCGAATCTATACCTGTTGCCGTTTCGGAGCCGGTAGACGATGAACTGCTGCTGGCAGAAATGGATAAAAAAGCCAAAGAAGAACAGGATCAGGCCGCTAAAGAGAAAAAAGAGCAACAAGAAAAAGCCAAACGCGAGCGCGAGCAGAAAGAAGCTCAAGTGGCGAATAGAAACCGCCAATGTACCAGCAATGCCAGCATCACTTTGGAAGAAGACGATTACCACCGTATTAAAGGGCTGCTGAAACAATGGCCGCATGTGGCTTCGCGCACGGTAGAAAAACGCAGCAGCAAGCCCAAGGCCGCCCAGTCGCAAAAAACCTACCGTGTATTGGTGCCTTCCGGTGGCGACGCAATGGCGCAGTTGGATAATCTGGCCGCCAAAGGCTTCAGCGGTACGTTTTATGAAGGCGATATCAGCGTGGGCGTCACCCGCAGCCGTTCAGCCGCCCAAGTATTGATTTCGCGCTTGGCAACGGCCGGTTTCGGTGGAACGCGTATTGATGAGCAGGACGACCAAAATACGTCGGAAAATAACTCATTGAGCGTAGCTAAAATGCAGGTAATGTTTGTGAACATTGATGATAAAAATGCCGCAGCCATTCAAAATATTGTCGAACGCTATGGCAAATTAAGCCGTGGGGCGTGTAAATAAAACCTGCACAGTAGTTTGAATATAAACAGGCCGTCTGAAAGATTGTTTTCAGACGGCCTGTTTATATGGTATGGCTGAAATAATTAGCTGTTCACCAGTTTATTCACCAAATCTTTAAGCTGATTGCTGATGCTTTCATCGGTGACTTTGCCGTCTTGGAAAACATCGTTGAATTTTTTAACGCTGTATGAATCAATGATTTCGGCACCAAAATGGGGCAGTGTGGTTTTGGTGATTTCTAGTGAGTGCATTGCACCGCCGGGGCCGGTGGAAGTGCTTAACAGCAATACTTTTTTATCTTTTAAAAATGCACGGTTGTGGCGGGACAGCCAATCTAAATGGCTTTTGAAAAAAGCGGTCATATTGCCGTTGTGTTCCGATGTGCTGATAATCAGTTTGTCGGCAGTTTGTAGTTTTTCATATAAAGCCACGGTTTCTTTTGGAATACCGTCGGCTTTTTCGATATCCATACTGTATAAAGGCGAAGGATAGTCTTTTAAACAGATCACTTCGATATCGGATGAGAAGCCGGCAACATAATTTACCAATGCCTGGTTGATAGAAGTGGAGCTATTGCTGCCTGCAAATGCGATGATGGTCATTAATTTTACTCCTTAAAGAGTCTACATAAAAATAAATAAAGCTGATTCGGATACTTATTGTCTGCAAGGTGGTGCCGAATTTGGTAGGGTGCGAAGCCGTTTACGGTCGGATTTTTGCATCAAACATAAATTCTGCGCGTAAGCAGATAATATTGTCAAATATCGGCTGTTCGGTTCAGACGGCCTATATGGTTGCGTTTGGCTAATCGTCGGCAAACAAACGGCCTTGCGCCGCTAAAGCTTTAACAGGGGCGAAGCCCAAGCGGTGTTCTTTTAAAATACCGAATTCGGCCAATGCCGCCAGATGTGCCGCCGTGCCGTAGCCCTTGTGCCGCTCGAAGCCATATTGCGGATAACGCTCGGCTAGGGCATACATTTCCGCATCGCGGGCGGTTTTGGCCAGCACCGAAGCCGCCGATATGGCTAAAACCTTGCTGTCGCCTTTTACAATCGCTTCGGCTTCGATATTTAAGTTTTTCGGGATACGGTTGCCGTCTATCAATACTTTTTGCGGCGGCGTGACTAGGCCGTGTATGGCGCGGGTCATCGCCAACATGGTGGCATGCAAGATATTCAGTTCGGCTATTTCGTTCACATCGGCAGAAGCCACTGCCCAAGCCAGTGCCTGTTCTTTAATCTGTAAGGCCAGTAGGTCGCGTTTTTTTTCACTCAGCTTTTTAGAGTCGGTTAAGCCGGGCAATTCATAATCCGGTGGCAGAATCACGGCGGCGGCAAACACGCTGCCCACTAAGGGGCCGCGGCCTGCTTCGTCCACACCGGCGATTAGAGTAGGGGTCATATCGGGGCTTTCGTACGGCTTGGCGTTACTTGCCCAAGCCGTTGGCGGTTTCAGACGGCCTTAGTTATCGGCAAGCGGCTGGGGTTGGCTTGCCAAACAAGCCTGCTCATTGGCCAATTGCTGTTCAATGGTTTCCCGTTGGCGGATAAGCCGCACATCCGAGCCGTTTATCAATACCTCGGCAGCGCGGTTGCGGGCATTATAGTTGCTGGCCATGCTGCTGCTATATGCACCGGCACTATGCACTACCAGCAAATCGCCTGCTTGGCAGGCAAGGCGGCGGTTTTGGCCTAAGAAGTCGCCCGTTTCGCAAATCGGGCCGACCACATCGGCGGTAAACGCTTCGCCCTCACCCCCGCCGACCGTTTCAATGCGGTGGTGGGCATCATAAAGGGCGGGGCGCATTAAATCGTTCATGGCCGCATCGACAATCACAAAATTTTTCTCTTCGCCCTGCTTGATAAACTCGACACGGGTTAACAACACACCCGCATTGCCGACCAAGCTGCGACCCGGCTCCAGCATTAATTTCAGCTCGCGGCCGTCCAATAGCTTGGCAACGGCATCGGCATAGGCTGCCAAATCGGGCACTTCTTCATTGTCGTACACAATGCCGACACCGCCGCCTAAATCAATATGCTTCAGCATAATCCCTTCGGCGGCCAACTGATCGACCAACAGTAAAATACGCTCGCATGCTTCCACTAAGGGGCTTAAGTCGGTGAGTTGCGAACCGATATGGCAGTCGATACCGATAATGTTCAGATGGCTCAACGCGGCAGCGTGGCGGTATGCCGCTAAAGCATCGGTATAGGCAATGCCGAATTTATTGGCTTTTAATCCGGTGGAAATATAAGGATGGGTTTTGGCATCGACATCGGGGTTAATACGCAGTGAAACCGGCGCTTTTTTACCCAAACGCACGGCCACGGCCTGAATGCGGTCGAGCTCGGGCAGGCTCTCGACATTGAAGCACAAAACGCCCGCATTCAAGGCAAATTCGATTTCCGCCTCGCTTTTGCCGACACCGGAAAAAATGGTTTTGCCCGCATCGCCGCCGGCCGCCAGCACCCGCGCCAATTCGCCGCCGGATACAATATCAAAGCCGCTGCCGAGCGCGGCAAAATGCTTGAGAATACTCAGATTGCCGTTGGCCTTTACCGCATAGCAAACCAAAGGGTTTAATGCCGCAAAAGCATCGGTATAGGCGCGGTAGGCATCGGTGAGTGCCGATTGCTGATAAACATAAAGCGGGGTGCCGAATGTATCGGCCAGTTTGGTGAGTGTGGTTGAATTATCGTGTGTTGTCATGATTATTGTGTGGGTGCGGTAGGTTCTCTGGATTCGAATTGCAAGCCGGTTTGAATCACGCCGAAGCGGGCTTTATCGCCTTCTTTGGGCAGGTATAAATCGTTTTTATAACCGCAGCCGGCCAATAAACAGGCGGCTGCCAGCAAAAATGCAGCGGTTTTCATGATGCTCTTTCGTTGTATGCGCTAATGTGGCAAGATGCGGTATCTTAAACAAAAAAGCCCTTGTGCACAAAGCCCATCATGAATGAAAGTGAATTTTTACAGCAAACCGACGCCTTATTTAACCATATTGAAGACCAAATAGACGAAGGCGGTTGGGATTTCGACTGTCTGCTAAGCGGTAATGTATTAACCATCGAAGCCGACGACGGCACACAAATTATTGTCAACCGCCACACCCCCAATCAGGAATTATGGATTGCGGCCAAAAGCGGCGGCTATCATTTCGCTGAAAACAACGGCCAATGGCTGGCTACGCGCGACGGCAGCGAATTTTTCAGCGTATTGAATCAGGCACTCAGCGCAGCGGCCGGGGAAGATGTTGTTATCGAAGCTTATAAATTTCAATAAAATGGCTGAGGCCGTCTGAAAGATTGTTTTCAGACGGCCTTTGTAGGGGCGGATTAAATATCCGACCGAACCGACATATCAAACCATGCCGACATTATTCAAACATTATCCAACCCAAACAAGCGGGCGGATATATAATCCGCCCCTACATACCATTCAGAACACGATTAAAAAACACCGTAGGGTGTATGGCGAGAGCCACGCACGCGGTTTTTAGTAATCCCAACCAACGCGTGCGTGCCGTCGGCGCACACCCTACACAGATATGGTTTCAATCATTAAAGGCCGTCTGAAAATTGTTTTCAGACGGCCTTTAATCTATGGAACATGATTAGAGCGGGGCGGTCGAATAACTATAAATGGTTTATAAATTAACCATTTTAATACTGATAATCAATAATAGATTTTAGGCTCGCACGACATAGCGCGGGCAGATTGCCAAACGGTTTATAAAGGAGAAAATCATGCGGTATACACGGCCGATTGCTTTGATGTGTTCATTGGTATTAAGTGCTTCCGTTTTTTCGGCGGAACCTGTTAAGACTTTACCCGGCGATATTACTTTGAATCAGGCGCAGCAGGTGGTGCGGGCGGCTTTGCGACATGCGGAAACCATTAAAGTGCCGATGAATATTGCCGTAGTGGATGCGGGTGGTAATTTAAAAGCCTTTGCGCGGATGGATGATGCATATTTGGGCAGCATTGATATTGCCGAACGCAAGGCCCGTACAGCACGTTATTTTAATATGTCTACGCGGGCTTTGGGCAATGCCGCCCAGCCCGGTCAGTCTTTATACGGCATAGAAGCGACCAATAACGGCTTGGCGATTTTTGCCGGTGGCGAATTGCTAATTGATAGAAAAGGCGTGATTGTGGGCAGTGTCGGCGTGAGCGGCGGCACGGTAGACGAAGATGAAAGCGTGGCGAAAGCCGGTGCACGGGCTTTAAGCGGCAGCACCCGCTAATCAACGCTTTCAGACGGCCTGATAAATTATGCTTGCGGCAACAGGCTGCGTACGGCTTCGCCAATATCCGATGCGTGGGTAATGGCGGTAATCACGGCGATGCCGTCGGCGCCGGCGGCGCGGATGGTGTCGGCGGCGTCTGCCTTAATGCCGCCGATGGCAACCAGCGGGCGGTCGAAACCTTTTTCACGGATGGCGCGGACGGTATCAATGCCGACAGTCGGGTTTGGCTGCTCTTTCGATTGGGTGGAAAAAATCGGGCCGATGGCGAAATAGCTTAAATCGGGATTATTGCGGTTTTTTTCGATTTCCGCCCAAGTATTGTTCGACAAACCCAACATCAGCTTGCCACGGCACAAATCAGCGGCTTCTTCAACGGGCATATCTTTTTGGCCGATATGCACACCGTCTGCGCCTAAGGCCAATGCCATCTCTATATTGTCATCAATAAAAAACGGCACTTGATAGTGGCGGCACAAGTCGCGGCACTGTACCGCCAGTTGCTCGATACGCGCCTTATCCTGAATGGCGTTTTTACCTTTTTCGCGCAATTGAAAGCAGGTAATCCCTGCGGCTAAAGCCTGTTCCAATACCGAAAGCAGGTTTTGTTCGGGCGTACCGGATAGATGGTTACAATCTTGTGTACCGGCGACTAGGTAGAGTTTTAGGAAAGAGCGGGGGTTTTGCATTTTTTGAGTCCTTGGGAGATGAGGTTGTTTGTATTAGATAATGTTGGTGTTTGCTGAGGATCGAGTATTTATTTAAAATGAATCGTTTATTATAGTTGTCTCAATAGTCCAATCAGGGTTTAACTTTTGTATTGTAATTATTTTAATAGTCCAATTAGAGTTTAATTCTTGAAGGTGTGCTAATAATTTAATTCGAATTTCTTTTTTCTCAATTGGAAGTTCTGATTTAAAACCTAATATATGCTGTACGGATTCATCTGACGATATCTTTTTAAATTGGAATTCAACTTTTTTTGTGGAATGGCAATCCAAGATTTCTTTTAGGCTTTCCGGAATAATTATCCAATCAATATTAGTGAGTGTGGTTTTATTTTCGATGTTCTCTACAGTTTGTTGCATTAATAATGCACCTGTCCAAGTTATATCATTTAATTTACTTATTTCTAATTCCAGAGCCTTAATATCTTGTAAATTAGCTCCTTTGAGGTTAGTTTTTCCCAATTTAACCCCTTTAAAATTTGCTTCTTGTAAATTTGCTTCTTGTAAATTTGCAAACCGTAAGTCAGCTTCCTCTAAGTCTGCCTCTTGTAAATCTGCTTCTTGTAAATTAGCTAGTAGCAAACTAGCTTTTTGTAAATGAGCAGAACGTAAGTAAGCTTTTTCTAATTTGGCCTGGGATAAGTTTGCATTTTGTAAATCAGTTTCTTCTAAATTAGACTTTTGAAGTTTAGTTTTGGATAAAGTGGCTTTTTGTAAAGTAGCTCCGAATAACTCAGCTTCTTCTAAATTAGCCTCTGTCAAATTAGCTCCTTGTAAATTAGCTCCGAGTAAATCAGCTTTATATAAATTGGATTCTTGCAAATTAACTTCTTGTAACTCAGCTCCTTCTAAGTTAGCATCTTGCAAATTAACCTTATATAAATTAGCCTCTGTCAAGTTAGCTCCTTGTAAATTAGCTCCTTGTAAATTAGCTTTTGTTAATTTAATTTCTTGTAACTCCACTCTTTGTAATTTAGCTCCTTGTAATTGTATCCCTGTACAGTCTGTCTCTTTAAATAGTTCTAAAACTTCTTTACTTAATCCAAGTAAGTGTAAATTTATATAAGATAAATATAGATTAGAGAATACCTCCTTATGGCAGCGAAGATGTTTTCCTCCTTCGGCTAATAATACTTCAGTTAAAGCAATGGCTAATGGGCTATTGCGTACATGTTCTAGTTCCTCATCTTGATTTTCTTTACCTTCAACCTGCTTAAATAAAGCCAGCCATGCAGCAGTCAGCAGATTTAATGCCGGACGGCGAAAGCCATCGCCATGTTCGCCACAAAAAAACGGTTTGAGCATATAGACTGCTGCGACTTGTAAGCCTACCGCCCCATCTTCACGGCTATGGCTGGGCAGATGGCGTTGGTTGCCTGCTTGGCCGTATTCCTGAATATTTTCAGTTTCTAGAGAAACCGTTTTATTGATTAGCTTTCTAGGGGACTCTTTAGTCTTTTTAGTAATTTTATCTTCAACTAAATGTAAACCGCTTACCCATTCGGCAATTTTATGAAACTCTTTTAGATTGACGTCTTTGCGTTGGCTTTCAAGCTGTTTGATGGTGTTTTGGTCTCGAAACAGCCAAATAAAAAAGGCAACGGGGGACGAAATAATTAAAGCGAGTAGCGTCCAAAAACCATTTTTTTCAATTAGTTCACTCCAAAAGTTATTTCCTATACGAGCAGAAAGGAATTGCAAAACACACCATAGAACCGCGCCTGAGAATAGGGCTGCCAAAATGATTAACAATATACGTAAACCATGTTTAGGTTGATCAGATTGCTTGCTCATATTTATCTTTGATTTTCGGGGTGAATAAAAGAACCATGCACTCTATATTTTTCAGACGGCCTGCTTAAAAGGGTCGTCTGGCGGTGATGATTATTGGGCAGGGTGATTATATAAAGGTTTGATGGTTTTGTGGGTTTGCTTTTTGCGGCAGGGGAATGGGCGGCATGGTTTGGGTGTCGGCGCGGGCGGATATGTAATCCGCCCCTACAAAGGCCGTCTGAAAACAATTTTATCTTTCAGACGGCTTGAAATGGTTGAAACCGTATCCGGTAATCGGCATGGGCAGGGTGTGTGCCGCCGGCACGCACGCGTTGGTTGTTTTTTAAAACCGCGTGCGTGGCTATGCCACACACCCTACACTTGTTTTTTAACAGTGTTGGGTTTTGGTTGGTTATGGAAGTAGCGATGGATTGGAACAGTTGTAGGGGCGGATTGTATATCCGCCCGTTTGTTTGGGTTTGGACAATGTTTGGATAATGGCGGCATGGTTTGGGTGTCGGCGCGGGCGGATATGTAATCCGCCCCTACAAAGGCCGTCTGAAAACAATTTTATCTTTCAGACGGCTTGAAATGGTTGAAAACGTATTCGGTAATCGGCATGCGTAGGGTGTGTGCCGACGGCACGCACGCGTTGGTTGGATTTTTTAAAACCGCGTGCGTGGCTTTCGCCACACACCCTACACGTGTTTTTTAATTGTGTTCGGTTTTTATTGGCTAATGCAGCTTATAAAGTGCGGTGCATGAGGGCGGGCAGGCGGTTGCGGACGCTTTTCAAGCGGGCGGCATCAAGTTCGGCCATAACCATGCCTTCGCCTTCGGGCAATACGTCGAGGATTTCGCCCCACGGGTCGATAATCATGCTGTGGCCGTATGTGCGCCGCCCGTTTTGGTGTACGCCGCCTTGTGCGGAAGCGACAACGTAGCATTGGTTTTCAACGGCGCGGGCGCGCAGCAGCAGTTCCCAATGTGCTTTGCCGGTAGTGTAGGTAAAGGCGGCGGGCAGCATGAGGATGTCGAACGGCTGTTGGATGCGGAAAAATTCGGGAAAGCGCAAATCGTAGCAGATGCCGGCAGCTAGGTGGATATCGTCGGCGCTCAGGTGCGGCGGGGTGTGGCCGGCGAGTATGGTGTCGGCTTCGTCGTAGCGCTCGCCCAGGCCGGAATAGCCGAAGAGGTGCATTTTATTGTAGCTGCCGATTAATGCGCCGGTGCGGTCGTATACCTGCATGGTGTTTAATACTTTGTCGGGGTCGGGGCTTTGTAGGGGGATGGAGCCGCCGAATAAAACGATATTGTTTTCTTGCGCGGCTTGGCTGAGGGCGGTTTGCAGCGGGCCGTGGCCGTCTGCTTCGGCAAAGGCGAGTTTGTCGCTGTCTTTTTCGCCCATAATCGGCCAGTATTCGGGCAGCAATACCCATGCGGCACCACGTTCGGCGGCTTCTTTAACAAGACGGCGCATGGTTTGGATATTGGCTTGGGGGTCGGTACCGGAAACCATTTGTATGGCGGCAACGCGAATGGTGTGCATGGGGCTTCTCCTTGTTTGTTTCAGACGGCCTTTTCATTTCTTAATAACTTTTAAACCGTGCTTCTGTTAGACTTTTCATGCTTTATTTTAAATGAGAACGGATAATGAAAAAATGTATTTTAATCTTCTGTGCTGCGTTGCCGTTGGCAGCGTGGGCGGATGTGAATCTTTACGGTAATATCCGCAGCGGCGTGAGCGTGTCGCGTGTGACTGTGGGCGGTGAACGTCATTCCACTACTTCTATTGATGATTTCGGCAGCTATATCGGTATGCGCGGCTCGCATCCGATTGGCGGCAGTAATAATGTTATCTGGCAGTTTGAACAGGATACGCCGGTGAGCAATAGCGGCGGATCGATGCGGGAATATTTCCGCAAGAAAAAAGAGAATAGTATGTTTAGCCGTTGATTGGGTTGAAATGTTGCTGGTAAGGGCGGATTAAATATCCGCCCTTTTTGCGTGGGCGTGGAATGGGGATTAAGACCAGTTTTGTGCGATTTTGTCGGCTTCGGCCAGCCGCTCTACGGTGCCGACATCAAGCCATAAGCCGTTGTGCTGTTCGCCGGAAACCAAGCCTTGCTGCATGGCTTGGCGCAATAAGGGGGCGAGTTTGGCGGCTTGGTGCGGCGGGGTGTCGCGGAATAAATCGGGGTGGTAAACGCCTGTGCCGCTGAAGGTGAGTGCGCTGCCTTCGGCATTATCGGAAGCAATCAGGCCGTTTTGCTGCAAAATAAAGTCGCCTTTGGGATTGTGGGCGGGGTTGGGCACTAACCAAAGATGGGCGAGTTTTTGCTGTTGTGTGAGGGCTTGGGCGCGGTGAAAGGCCGTCTGAAAGTCGATATCGGTGAGTACGTCGCCGTTTACCACTAAAAACGGTTCGCTGCCGAGCAGGGGCAGGGCGGTGGCGATGCCGCCGGCGGTTTCCAAGCCTTTTTCGCCTTCGGGGGAATAGGCGATGCGTACGCCGTAGGCTGCGCCTGTGCCGAGGGTGTCTTCGATTTGGCTGCCGAGCCATGCGTGGTTGATCACGATGTCTTCAATGCCGGCGGCTTTGAGGCGGCGTAAATGCCAGCCGATAAGCGGTTCGCCGCCTGCTTTGAGCAGGGGCTTGGGGCAGGTGTCGGTGAGGGGGCGCATCCGTTCGCCGCGTCCGGCGGCTAATATCATGGCTTTCATAAGGGTTCCGTATCGGTGTGGACGGGTCGGATTGTATAACAAAGGCCGTCTGAAAATATAGGGTTAATCGATTTTGTGTGTTTTGTTGCTGATGTATATTGGGGATAAGGGTGGGTAATATGTATTGCGGGCGGGCTGTAAAATCATAGTTTGTTGAGGTGGGTCAACCCTCTCACTCTTCCTGAACGATTCGGCCACTCTGTATAATGAGTTTGATTTATTCAGAAAAGAAAGGTGTATCTATGAAAAATAAATTATTGTCGTTGTTGTTTCCGGTATTGCTGGGCGCCTGTGTGGTTCCGATTCCTGTGCCCCTGCCGTCGAATACGGCTCCGGCTGCACAAGCATTGGATGGTGCTTGGCAAATTACCGAAGCAGGCGGCCGTCCGATTAGTACGGAAGATGCAGCGATTCGGTTTAATCAGGCCGATAAGCTGTATAGCGTGACAACAGGCTGTAATAATTTGTTTGGCGGTTATACCGATGGCACAAACAATACGTTGCGTTTTGAAGAGGCTGCTTCTACTTTGATGGCCTGTCCGGATATGGAAACCGAGCAGCGTTTGGCCAATACTTTACGCGAAGTACGCGCTTATCGTTTTAAAGGTAAGTATCTGGAAATGACAGACACCCGCGGCACCATAGTGATCCGTGGTGTGCGTAAATAACGATAGCCAGTGAACAGGCTGTTTGGCGATATTTTTTCAAGCGTTGAGTGAAAAAGATAGCATATTCAGACGGCCTTGAAGGAATGGTTATCCGAATAAAAGCCCGACAATCATATTGTCGGGCTTGCTGTTTGTGTGTGTTTGGGTATTTTCAGACGGCTTTAGGCCGTCTGAAAACCTATTTTATTATGAAGTCGGATTAATCGAAAATATCGCGCACTTTGTCGAAGAACGATTTTTGGCGCGGTGTTTGCGAGCGTTCCATACCGGTGGAGATTTTTTCAAACTCTTCCAGCAATTCTTTTTGGCGGTCGGTCAGGTTAACCGGGGTTTCCACCAAGACATGGCAGTATAGGTCGCCCACTGCGCTGGAGCGCAGCGATTTAACGCCTTTACCTTTCACGCGCATACGGCGGCCGGTTTGGGTTTCTTTGGGAATGCTTAATTTGACTTTGCCGTCTAAAGTGGGCACTTCCACTTCGCCGCCTAATGCGGCAGTGGCAAAGCTGATGGGCATTTCGCAATGCAGATCCAAGCCGTTGCGCTCGAATGTTTTATGCTCTTTTACATGCACCACCACATATAAATCGCCGGCAGGCGCGCCGTGCATACCGGGTTCGCCTTCACCGCTCAGGCGGATTTGTTGGCCGTCGTCGATACCGGCAGGGATATTGACTTCAACCGTTTTGGTGGTTTTTACGCGGCCTTCGCCATGACATTTTGCACAAGGCTCTTTGATTTCTTTGCCGGTGCCGTGACAGGTCGGGCAGGTTTGCTGCATTTGGAAAATAGCCTGACGCACATGGATGGTACCGGTACCGTGACAAGTCGAGCAGGTGGTGGGCGACGTGCCGGGTTTTGCGCCTGAGCCGTGGCAGACATCACATTCTTCATAGGTAGGAATTGTGATGCGTTTTTTAATGCCTTTGGCTGCTTCTTCCAAAGTAATGCTGACGCGATATTGCAGGTCTGAACCTTGATAGCTTTGTTGGCGGCCGCCACCTGCGGCACCACCAAACATCTGGCTGAAAATATCGCTGAAGTCGAAGCCTTGCGCACCACTGAATCCGCCGCCAAAACCGCCGCCGAATCCGCCGGCACCCATATTGGGGTCGACACCGGCATGGCCGTATTGGTCGTATGCGCTGCGTTTTTGTTTGTCGGATAAAATATCGTAGGCTTTTTGAACTTCTTTAAATTTCTCTTCCGCTTCGGCATCGCCTTGATTGCGGTCGGGATGATATTTCATGGCAAGTTTGCGATAGGCTTTTTTAATTTCGTCATCGCTTGCGCTGCGGGCAACGCCCAGGGTTTCGTAAAAATCTTTGCTGCTCATAGTATTTATCAGGTAGAAGTATTGTGAAAATTGGCATATAAGTTAGGGCGGTTAAGCAAAAACTCAAGAGTAGGGCGGTATTTTTAACCGATTATTTTGAAACCGCAGCCCATTTCGGCCATCTTACTTTGGTTGGGTTTGGGTTGTTTGTTTTTTGTATCGGCCGATAATGTTTTCAGGCCGTCTGAAAATTTGTTCAGACGGCCTGAAAGTGTATAAGGCATTATTGATAATAAATTGTGGAAAACGCTTTATATCAAAGTAAGGCCGGATACACATATACGGAAAAATTCCGTTTTATTTAGTCGCTTCCTCAGCTGAATTTTTCACTGAATCGGCAGCTTCTTTAGCAGCGTTGATGGCATCTTTAGTGGCATCTTTGGCGGAATCCATTTTTTCTTTGGCTGCGTCCATTTTCTCTTTAGCCGAATCCATCGCATTGGCGGCAGCTTCTTTACCTGCTTCTGTGGTTGCTGCAGCCGCATCTTTTAATTTGTCGCCTGCATCTTTGGCAGCGTCTACCGCATTTTCAGCAGCATCTTTGGTTGCAGCGGCGGCATCTTTAGCCGCATCTTTGGTTGCGTCTACGGCATCGGTTGCCATTGCTTTGCCTGCTTCAACGGCTGAGGCGGCAGAAGCTTTAGCATCTGCACCCGCTTCTTTAGCGGCATCCATTGCACCGTCAACGGCTGAGGCTGCATCTTCTTTCATTTCTGCAGCATTGGTTTGTACGTCGGAAGCAATAGCACTTGCGGCCTCTTGGGTCTCTTGTTGTGCTTCTTGTGAACAAGCCGCTAATGCAGCTGCAGCCATAACGGCAACCAGAAATTTTTTCATCTTGATGATCCTTAATTAATTACTTGAATTTTTAACAATTGCCAACATTTGTTTTGCCAGCAGCAGGAAATAATATCATAATCAGACAATGCTTTAAACAAAAGTGTGTCATTTTTTAACAAAATTCTTTCGAAGAAAAAGCACAATAGGTTGACAGATTGAAATAGGGCGCATAAAATGCGCAGCTTATTCGGGTCGTTAGCTCAGCTGGTAGAGCAGCGGACTTTTAATCCGTTGGTCGAAGGTTCGAATCCTTCACGACCCACCAGATTTAAAAAGCCTAAACCATGTGTTTAGGCTTTTTTCATTGCTATATCCGTTTGGATAATGGAGTAAATAAATTCAGCTGATCGGCTTTTTATTCCTATTTAAATCGGATTTTCTGCTGAACTTTTCAAGTTATATTCTAGTCTTTTATCATAATCTATAAACATAATTTATTTTTAATCAATAAAAATCGGCTGAAAAACGATTAAGTTCGGTACAATAGCCCCCGCGTTCCTAATAATATTGATTTATGAATTCCAACCACCCTATTGATAACCGTAGTATCACTATTGCCTTATGTGCCGGAGAAGCTTCCGGCGATTTGCTTGGTGCCCATTTGATGGATGCGCTCAAGCAACGCTGCCCGAATGCCCGTTTTGTCGGTATCGGCGGGCCCCGTATGATGGCGAAAGGTTTTGAAAGTCTGTACGACCAAGAAAAGTTGGCGGTGCGCGGTTTTGTGGAAGTGGTGAAACGGCTGCCGGAAATTTTAAAAATCCGTAGGGGCTTGGTGAAAAGCCTGAAAAAAATCCGCCCTGATGTGTTTGTGGGCATTGATGCGCCCGATTTTAATTTGGGTGTGGCGGAAAAATTGAAAAAAGCCGGTATTCCGACTTTGCATTATGTCAGCCCTTCGGTGTGGGCATGGCGGCGCGAGCGGGTGGATACGATTGTGCATCAGGTTAACCGGGTGCTGTGTCTGTTTCCAATGGAGCCGCCGCTTTATCAGGATGCCGGCGGAAAGGCTGATTTTGTCGGGCATCCGTTGGCGCAGACCATGCCCATAGATGCAGACCGCGAAGCCGCCCGCAAGCAGATGAAAATCGAACAGTGGGAAACGGTGTTTTGCCTGATGCCGGGCAGCCGTGTCAGTGAAATCGACTATATGGCACCATTGTTTTTTCACACCGCCAAGCTATTGCTGCAAAGATATCCGAGTGCGCGTTTCTTATTGCCGGTGGCTACGGTAGCAACACGGCAGCGGCTTGTTGAAATTTTAAATCAGGGCGAATTCAGGGCATTGCCGATTCAATTAATGTCGGCGCATGCCGATTTGGCGTGTACGGCGGCGGATGTGGTGTTGGTAACCAGCGGTACGGCGACTTTGGAAGTGGCTTTATGCAAGCGGCCGATGGTAATCAGCTATCGGATTTCGCCGCTCACTTATGCTTATGTGAAGCGCAAAGTAAAAGTGCCGCATGTGGGGCTGCCCAATATTTTATTAAACAAAGGTGCCGTGCCCGAATTGTTGCAACATGATGCCCGGCCGGAAAAATTAGCGGCGGCAGTGGCGGAATGGTATGAATCGCCGCGTGATGTGGCTGCATTGCAGCAGGATTTCCACCAATTGCATCTGATATTGAAAAAAGATACTTCGGCATTGGCGGCGGAAGCGGTGTTGGCAGAATCGGGCGTGGCCGCAGCTGCTTGAATATAGCGTAACCAAATCGAAATAGCCGCTGTCGGTAAAGTTAAAATAATGCATCAGGCCGTCTGAAAATGTTTCAGACGGCCTGATTCGTTTAAAAACTGCTTGACAGAAAATAGGCTTATTCAAAAAAATATGCAAGGTTGGCGGCAGTATGATGACTATTGTTTATCCATTTTTAAAGATAAGGCCGTCTGAAAAAATAATTTGAATAATAAGGAGAAAGAATGGAACGCACTTTGTTTAGAAAAAGCACGGTATTGTTGGCGACTTTGGCCGCTTTCGGCTTGGCTGCGTGTGGCGGCGGTGATGAGTCGGCAAACTCAAATACCCAAACAGCGCAAAGCAGCGAGCCGGCGGAACAGCAGGAAGTGGTGATTGGCAACGGGGCGGAACCCGAATCGCTGGATCCGCAAAAAGTATCCGGCGTACCCGAAGCCAATATTCTGCGCCAAATGCTGGTCGGCTTAACCACGACCGACAACGACGGCAACACCGTTGCCGGTATGGCTGAAAAGTGGGAAAGTGCCGATAACAAAGTATGGACGTTTCATTTGCGCGATGCCCAATGGTCGAACGGCGATCCGGTAACCGCCGATGATTTTGTTTACAGTATGCGCCGCCTAACCGACCCTGCTACGGCTTCGCCTTATGCCAGCTATCTGGCGGATGCGAAAGTGGCCAATGCCGCTGCCATTATCGAAGGCAAAGCCAAGCCGGAAACGCTGGGTGTGAAAGCGCTCGACCCGAAAACGCTGGAAATCACGCTCACCGAGCCGGTGCCTTATTTTCCCGATATGCTGATTCACACTTCGGTAAAACCCGTGCATGCCAAAACGGTCGAGCAGTTCGGCAATAAATGGACATCACCTGAAAATATAGTTGTTAACGGCCCGTATAAACTCAAAGATTGGGTGGTAAACAGCCGCATTGTGTTGGAACGCAACCCGAATTATTTCGACGATGCCGCCACGTCTGTTAATCAGATTACCCTGTTGCCGATTTCTTCACCGCCGACCGATGTAAGCCGTTTCCAAGCCGGTGAATCTGACTTTACCTATAACGATATTCCGTCCGAACAGTTTCAAAGCCTGAAGCGGGATATGGGCGATCAGATGAAAGTGTCGCCTTATTTGTGCACTTATTATTATGAATTCAACCATACCAAACCGCCGTTTGATAATGCGAAAGTCCGCAAAGCGCTGCAATTGGCGTTAGACCGCGAAACCTTGGCGGAAAAAGTGGTTGGCCGAGGCGAAACCGCTGCCTATCAATTCACCCCGCCGGCTACGCAGGGCATGCCGACCTTTACGCCCGAATGGCAGCAGCAGGATAAAGCGCAACGGATTGCAACGGCAAAACAATTGCTGAACGAAGCCGGATATGATGAAGCCCATCCGCTCACTTTCGAGCTGCTCTACAACACCAATGAAAACCACAAGAAAAACGCCGTCGCCGCAGCCGCATTGTGGAAAGAGGCGTTGGGTTTTGTGAATGTGGATTTGGTGAACCAAGAATGGAAAACCTATCTGGATACGCGCCGCGACCAGCGTTTCCAAATGGCGCGCGGCGGCTGGTGTGCCGACTATAACGAAGGTTCGGCATTTTTAAATATTTTCAAATCCGACAACAGCAGCAACTACGGCAAATACAACAGCCCCGAGTTTGACAGCTTAATGATGAAAACATTGGCTAATGATGTCAGCCCCGAAGCGCGCGGCGAATTGTATCGTCAGGCCGAAGCGGTGTTGGATAAAGATGCCGCCACGATTTTTGTTTATCATTATGTTAACGGCCGCTTGGTGAAACCGCATGTGGACGGTTATTCCTTGAAAGACCCGCTGGACAACTGGCAGGTGAAAAACTGGAAAATCTTGAAGCATTGATATCAGGCCGTCTGAAAACGGTGGGGCGTAAAGCCAAACGCCCTGCCGTTGAATTGCTAAATAGGCCGTCTGAAAACCATGATAAGTTAATGGTTGTTTGAAAATCGTTTAAACACACAAACCGAAACCCGAACCGCCTTTTTCAACACAAACGCCAAGATAAGGCGTGTCGCCGGAAACGCGGCAGAATAGGGGCGTAAAGGTTTTTTCACTGCCGAAGGTTGTTATGTTCCGATTTATTATCCGCCGCATACTGGAAGCCATTCCCACGCTGCTGGTATTGATTACGGTGTCTTTTTTTATGATGCGGCTGGCTCCGGGCAGCCCGTTTACCGGCGAGCGCAACCTGCCGCCGGCGGTATTGGCCAATATCGAAGCCAAATATCACCTCAACGATCCCATCTGGCTGCAATATGCCGACTATCTCAAGCAATTGGCGCACGGCGATTTCGGCCCTTCTTTCAAATATAAAGACTATACCGTGAACGAACTGCTGTCGCAGGCGTTTCCCGTGTCGCTCGAAATCGGTTTTTATGCGTTTGTGATTGCATTTGTGGTGGGGGTGTCGCTCGGGGTGTTGGCGGCGTTAAAGCAGAATTCATGGCTGGATTACATCACGATGGGCGTGGCCATGACGGGGGTGGTGATTCCCAGCTTTGTGAAAGCGCCGTTGCTGGTGTTGGTGTTTGGGGTGTGGCTGAAATGGCTGCCGGCCGGCGGTTGGAACGGCGGTGCGTTGCCCAATCTGGTGTTGCCGGTGGCGGCTTTGGCCTTTGCCTATATTTCCAGCATCGCACGGATTACGCGCGGTTCGATGATTGAAGTGATGAACAGCCCGTTTATCCGCACCGCCCGCGCCAAAGGTTTGTCTACCCGCTATATTGTTTGGAAACACGCTTTGCGCCCGGCCATGCTGCCGGTGATTTCCTATCTAGGCCCCGCTTTTGTGGGCATTATTACCGGCTCGATTGTGATTGAAACCATTTTCGGCCTGCCCGGTATCGGCCAGCTTTTTGTAAACGGTGCACTCAACCGCGATTACGGCATGGTGTTGAGCCTAACCATTTTGGTGGGCGTGCTCACGATTGTCTTTAATATGGTGGTCGATATTCTTTATGCGGTTATCGACCCGAAAATCCGGTATTAATAATGAATCAGGCCGTCTGAAAAGTTTTCAGACGGCCTCTGCCGTATACGAAAAATAATATTGTTTAAAGGCACAACCATGATGTTCAAAAAAAAGCAGGCCGCCGCATTGGCTGTCGCACTCGACAGCGCCGCGCCCGATATTAAAGGCCGCAGCTTGTGGCAGGATGCGTGGCGGCGTTTCCGCCGCAACCGCGCCGCTTTGGCCAGCGGCCTGATTCTGCTGTTTATCTGTTTGTTTGTCATTATCGTGCCGCTGTTGGCACCTTTTGCCTACGACTATACCGACTGGGGCTCGATGCAGTCGCCGCCGTCGTTTGAAAACCAACATTATTTCGGCACCGATTCGCTCGGGCGCGATTTGCTCACCCGTGTGGCTATCGGCGGGCGCATTTCGCTGATGGTCGGCATTGCCGGCGCGTGGGTGGCAGTGTTGATTGGTGTGGTTTACGGGGCGGTGTCGGGGTTTTTCGGCGGCAAAACCGATATGCTGATGATGCGCTTTTTGGAAATTCTCAATGCTTTTCCGTTTATGTTTTTTGTGATTTTGCTGGTAACGTTTTTCGGCCGTAACCTTGCGTTTATTTTTGTGGCCATCGGCATGGTGTCGTGGCTGGATGTGGCGCGGATTGTGCGCGGGCAGACTTTAAGCCTGAAGCGTAAAGAATTTATCGAAGCGGCGCATGTGGGCGGGGTGTCGGATATCCGAATTGTGTTCCGCCATATTGTGCCGAATGTGTTGGGGGTGGTTGTTGTGTATGCTTCGCTGCTGGTGCCGGGCATGATTTTGTTTGAATCGTTTCTGAGCTTTTTGGGCTTGGGGGTGCAAGAGCCGATGACCAGCTGGGGCGCATTATTACAAGACGGCGCCAATACCATGCAGATTGCGCCGTGGCAGTTGTTGGTGCCGGCCGTGTTTTTAGTGGTAACCCTGTTTTGCTTCAACTTTATCGGCGACGGCCTGCGCGACGCGCTCGACCCGAAAGACCGCTAAATTCCTCAATATTATGTTTTCAGACGGCCTTTTAGCTTTTTAAAAGATAAGGCCGTCTGAACAGGAAAACCGAATGAACACACCATTATTACAAGTCGAAAATCTGGAAGTGCGGTTTCAAACCGAAGACGGATTGGTGACCGCCGTCAATAAATTAAACTTCGATTTATACGAAGGCGAAACCTTGGGGATTGTCGGCGAATCCGGCTCGGGCAAATCGCAAACCGCTTTTGCCATGATGGGGTTGTTGGCCAAAAACGGTAAGGCGGAAGGGGTTGTGCGTTTCAACGGCGACAATATTCTCGGCCTGCCCGAAAAAGCGTTGAACGCCATCCGCGCCCGCCAAATCGCCATGATTTTCCAAGACCCGATGACTTCGCTCAATCCTTATATGCGGGTAGGCGACCAGCTCGCCGAAGTGCTGCGCCTGCATAAAGGCATGGGCAAGGCCGAAGCTTGGGCGGAATCGGTACGCATGCTTGAAGCGGTGAAAATCCCCGAAGCGCAAAAGCGCATCAAAATGTATCCGCACGAATTTTCCGGCGGTATGCGCCAGCGTGTGATGATTGCCATGGCCTTGTTGTGCCGCCCAAAACTGCTAATTGCCGACGAACCGACCACGGCGCTGGATGTTACCGTACAGGCGCAAATTATGACCCTGCTCGAAGAATTAAAACGCGATTTCGGTACCACGATTATTATGATTACCCACGATTTGGGTGTGGTTGCCGGTATTTGCGACCAAGTGCTGGTGATGTATGCCGGCCGCACGATGGAATACGGCGGTGTCGATGATATTTTCTACCGTCCGTCTCATCCCTATACCATCGGCCTGCTCGGTGCCGTGCCGCGTTTGGACGGCGATTCCGATATTTTACCAACCATACCCGGCAATCCGCCCAACCTGTCGCATCTGCCTGCGGGTTGCCCGTTTCAAGAGCGTTGCGCTTATGTGGCAGACATCTGCCGCCATGAAGAGCCAATATTGACGACATGGGCAGGGCAGCGCAAACGTGCCTGCCATAGGCCGTCTGAAACTTTAGAAGGAGTACGGGCATGAGCGAAACCCTGTTATCGGTACGCGATTTAAAAGTAAGCTTCGATGTTAAACCCGATAATGCTTGGTTTTGGCAAAAACCGGCGGCGTTAAAAGCGGTGGACGGCGTATCGTTTGATTTGAAAGCCGGCGAAACGCTCGGCATTGTTGGTGAATCCGGCTGCGGCAAATCCACGCTTGCCCGTGCCGTTATCGGGTTGGTGAAAGCCAAAAGCGGCAGTATTTTATGGGAAAACGAAGAGTTAACCACGCTTTCGGCCAAGGCTTTACGCGAAAAACGGCGTGAAATCCAAATGATATTCCAAGATCCGCTGGCGTCGCTCAATCCGCGTATGACCATCGGCGAAATCATTGCCGAGCCGCTGAAAACGTTTCATCCGCAATACGGCAAAGCTGAAACCGAGCGGCTGGTTAAAGAAATGATGATAAAAGTCGGCCTGCTGCCCGATTTAATCAACCGTTATCCGCATGAGTTTTCAGGCGGCCAGTGCCAGCGTATCGGCATTGCCCGTGCGCTGATACTGAAGCCTAAGCTGATTATTTGCGACGAACCCGTATCGGCATTGGATGTATCCATACAAGCGCAAGTAGTCAACCTGCTCAAAGCGGTACAACAAGAAATGGGGCTGACGCTGATTTTTATCGCCCACGATTTATCGGTGGTAAAACACATTTCCGACCGGGTGTTGGTAATGTATTTGGGCAATGCCGTTGAGTTGGGCACTGATAGCGAAGTTTACGGGCGGCCCGCCCATCCCTATACCCGCGCACTGATGTCGGCCGTGCCGCTGCCCGATCCGGAAGCCGAGCGCAATAAGGTGATACAGCTTTTGCCCGGCGACCTGCCCAGTCCGATAAATCCGCCCAGCGGTTGCGTTTTCCGTACCCGCTGTCCGCAAGCCGACGGCGATTGTGCACAAAGCCGGCCGCAATGGTTGGGGCAGGGCACCCACTTCACGGCTTGTTTGAAAAACAAAGCGGCGTAGCAAACGGCGGCAAACAGGCCGTCTGAAAATATACGCATCCTTAACCACAAGCTTTCAATACAGGCGGAATCTATCCGCCTGTCTCTATATTCATTATTCATTCAGATAAAACCACCAATATATCAATCCGCGCTTAAACCCAACGGTATAGGCCGTCTGAAACCGTTCAAATACTATTTATAGCGTACTTTTTTGAAACCCATCGACTGGAAAATGGATTACGGGAAGTGGGGAAGTAGCCGCGTACAGCCGCACCGTATTTCAGACGGCCTCCGTTCTGCTATGGATTTATTACCAATAGGATGGAACAATTTCAGATAATGGCTATCGTGATAGTTTAAGAAAAATGTTAATTTATTTTAAGTTGATGTAATAGGCCGTCTGAATGTTTTCAGACGGCCTGTTATATCAATTGAGGGGTATAAATTCTAACTTTCCAAATGAATAAACTTATCTATTTGGTTTTTAATTGTTATTTTCGATTTTTATGGTTTCTATAAAAATATTAATTGTGAAAATTATTATTAAAAATAAAATTAGGCATATAAATTGCATGTAATTAAATATACTTATTTTTAATTATTGTAAAAGATAGTTTTGAAAACACAATGATATATTCATAAATAGATGATTTTTTTAACAAATATAATTAATATAATTTTATTTATTATATTTTTATAAATTATCTTTTAAGACATATTTTGTGTATAAGTGACAATAATTGTCAGTTTTATAGTACATAAAGTGACCGTTTTAAATAACCGGGAAAAGATGACAGTCTTTAATCACAGAGAGAAAAACCATGAATAAAAGTTATCGTAGTATTTGGAATGAATCATTAGGCGCATGGGTTGCGGTTTCTGAAATTGAAAACGCTAAAGGAAAGCCCGCAGGCAGTCGGATGGAAGGTGCTGCCCGTAAAGGCGGAAGCATAGGATTAAAAGCCACCTTGCGCATGATTCCGTTTATGTTGTTGGCCATGGGTAGCCAAGCTTTTGCAGCCAATACGAATGTTTATTTTAATGATGGTAATGATAATACCTGTGTGTATGTTAATGAAAATGGTGGTAGTTCAAATATTGCATTGCAAAGCAATAATGCTAATTGTAGTCCGTCTAATAAAACAACTCAAACAGACCATGCATTGTTTTACAAGCAAGATGGCAAAGTTGGTTTGACTATGAGTGGTCAGCTTCATGTGACCAGTGGTGAGATTGGTTTGGGTGGAGCGCCGAATAATAATGGTAAATTTGTTATCGGTTCGGAACCAACATTAGCTGAAAAGGCAAATAATGGTAAGGGTTCAATTGCTATTGGTGCCAGTAATAGTACAGCGACCAAAGCATCGGGATCGGATAGTCTCGCGATTGGTAACGGTTCAGAAAGCTCTGGTGAGCAAGCAATCACATTGGGGCGTAGGAATATTGCCAGTGCGGAAAATGCCATAGCTGCTGGTATTGAGTCTCAGGCAAAAGGAACCAACAGTATTGCAATGGGTAATAAGTCTCGCGCAGGGGTCAATAAGGCGGGTGAGACTCAGGCTGGTTTAAGAAACGATGTGGCAATTGGTAACGGCACAGTGGCCTATGGCGGCAGTACGGTTGCTTTGGGTAACGATGCAAATACGTCTAGTCAAAGTGCCATTGCGATCGGTGACGGTGCTTCGGCAAGAGGGGGTCGTACGATAGCAGTGGGTAATGGTGCCAATTCCACAGGAACAGAAGCAATTGCCGTGGGTATTGCTGCGAAATCCCATGCGTGGCGTACGATTGCCCAAGGGGCGGCTACAGAGGCTACTGCAGATGAGGCTATTGCTATTGGTAATTCCACTAGAGCGACTGACGTGAAAACAACAGCTGTCGGTTCGTCTGCCAATGCGAGCGATGCAAGGGCTTCTGCATTTGGTTCGGAGTCTTTGGCTTCTGGCGAGAGAGCTCTAGCAGCAGGTTTTGCTGCTCGAGCCACCGCATTCAAATCTGTTGCTTTAGGAGGTGGGGCTAACTCAGAAAATTCTTTTTCAACAGCTTTAGGTAATGAAGCGCATGCAGAAGGAAATAAATCAGTAGCATTGGGTGCATTTGCCCATGCATTAGGTAATCAAAGCGTAGCATTAGGCAGTGGAAATACTGGTGGTGCAGGTGCAAATGCAGAAGGTGACCAATCTATAGCAATAGGTGGAAATGTTAACGCAGAAGGTAATTCAAGTATTGCTATTGGTGGCGATGACTTAGATAAGATTGCTACTGAAAATCCAACGGCAGCTGAGAAATTAAGAAGTTTAACTGGTGTAGAAATTAAAGAAAAAGAATATTTTAATACCAGGTCTCAAGGTGATGCTTCTGTCGCTATAGGAGTGAAGACAGTTGCATCGGGACATTTATCTACAGCTTTTGGTACTTTCTCGGAATCGTCCGGTATTGCATCTGTTGCTTTGGGCATTGGTTCTAAAGCAACAAAAGATGGCTCTGTTGCTTTGGGTGCGGGCTCGAAAACAGATGGAACGGCACAGTATTTTCCGGAGGCTACGGTCAAAACTCTGGATGAGACAGGTGCTGAAGATGGTGGCGAAGTTACTTATACAGGTTTCGCAGGCGGAGCAAGGGTCGGTGAAGGAGATCAGGTTTCGGTTGGTTCCGCAGGCTATGAGCGCCAAATTAAAAATGTTGCACCAGGTGCAATTAATAAAAATTCTACAGATGCTATTAATGGTTCGCAATTAGCTGCTATTGTCGGAAAAGGACAATACCAAACGCAAAATTATTTTCATGTCAATGAAGCCAATCCAAATCAGGGAGCAGGAAATCCTACAACCAATTTCGGGAAAATCCGTGATAAAGCGGGAGCTTTGGGCGAGTATGCTTTAACCGCAGGTGTCAATGCGGTAGCTCGGGGAAGTGAAGCAATATCTTTAGGTCATAGTTCGACCGCGGCAGGCTTGAATAGTGTTGCTTTAGGTAGAGAATCAAACGCTCATGTAGAAGATGGTATAGCTATCGGTTATCAGGCACAAACAAACGATGACATTCCTCTTACGCCTAATAATGCTGATTCGTATATCGGTTCGATTGCCATCGGCCGTAACTCACATACATCAGGAAAAGCGGCCGTTGCAATGGGTCTGAATACTAAAGCTTACGGACGCGGAGCTGTTGCTATCGGTGACTATGCAAATGCCACTTCAACAGGGCAGGCTATTGCTTTGGGTGCCGGCTCAGTCTCTAAAGGCGTCGGTTCGATAGCGATAGGTTCTGGTTCGAATACATCAAAAACTTTATCTGTGATTATCGGTAGTGGTACTCAAGCTACTGTAGAACGGGCTGTAGCATTAGGCGCGTCAAGTGTTGCCGATGTAGCAGGTGGTCAGGAAGGTGTGGATCCGCTAGGAACAGATGTAGCTAAAAACAATAGCACATGGACGGCGACAACCTCTGCCGTATCCGTAGGTAAAGGTACTGAGATAACTCGCCAGATTACCAGTGTGGCAGCTGGTACTAAAGACACCGATGCGGTCAATGTGGCTCAATTAAAAGCTGCAGGTTTTAAACTGAATACTACTTCTTCTAACGGTGGAGAAGTATCCGGTCAAGGGGAAGAAAAGGTACAGAATGGTGAGACAGTCACTATTGATGCCGGTAAAAATATTAAGATTACTCAAAATCAAAAGAAAATTTCCGTTGCAACTAAAGACGTGGTTGAGTTTGACAAGGTAACGGCAGGTAACACCGTACTTGATGATTCGGGTGTATCAGTAGGCGGAAACGTTTATGTGAGCGATGCCGGATTGAATGCCAACAATAAAGCATTGAAAGACGTAGCGGCGGGTAAAGACGGAAAAGATGCGGTCAACGTATCGCAACTGAATCCTCTTGCTGAAGCGCTGGGTACGGAAATCGATCAGGCAACCGGTACCATCAACAAACCGTCGTTTGTGGTAAGCAAAGCCGATGGCGGTCAATATGATGCGGCACCGACGCTTCAGGAAGCTTTTGACCATGTAGGCACCGAAATTCGTAAACCGATTACTTTTGCCGGTAATAGCGGGAATACCACCAAAAAGCTGGGAGAAAGCCTGACAATTCAAGGCGGCCTGGATAATAGTGCGGCCGCATCGGACAAAAACCTCCGCACCAAAGTGGAAAACGGAGTGATGAGTATCGAGTTGGCGGAAAGCCCGAAATTCGGTAATGTCACAATCAACAATGACGGTAAGATTACCGGTTTGGCGAATGGTGAAGCACCGACTGATGCGGTAAACAGAAGTCAGCTGGATGCAGCGGCAGCGAAGGCGGCGAACAAAGTCGAAGCCGGTAAAAACATTACTGTGGATGAGACGCCCAATAAAGACGGTAGCACTACTTATACCGTTAAAACCAAAGATATAGTTGAATTCGACAAGGTAACAGCAGGTAACACCGTACTTGATGATTCGGGTGTGTCAGTAGACGGAAACGTTTATATCAGCGATGCCGGATTGAATGCGAACGACAAAGTAATCGGCAATGTAGCGGCAGGTAAAGGCGGAAAAGATGTGGTGAACGTATCGCAACTGAATCCTCTTGCCGAAGCGCTGGGTACGGAAATCGATCCGACTACAGGAGAGGTTGCAGCCCCGTTATTTGTGGTTACTAAAGCAGACGGTAGCAAATATGATGGCACACCGACTATTCAGGGTGCATTGAATAATATCGGCACTGAGATTCAGAACCCGATTACCTTCGTCGGTGATGATGAAGCGAATAAGTTCGATCGTAAGTTGGGCAGCCAAGTCAACTTGAAAGGCGGCGCCGACAAAACCAAACTGAGCGATAATAATATCGGTGTGGTATCCAATGGTACAGATCGTTTGGATATTAAACTATCTAAAGAATTGAAAGAACTGACCAGTGCCGATTTTGTTGATCAGGCAGGTAACCGCAGCACATTAAATGGTGACGGTATCACTATTAATCCAGCCAATAATGGTACGCCGGTAAGCTTGACTTCAAGCGGTTTGAACAACGGTAATAATGTGCTTTCCGGCGTAGCAGAAGGTGTGAACAATACTGATGCAGTCAATAAGGCTCAATTGGATAAAGCGGCAGCGAAAGCAGCCAATAAAGTTGCGGCTGGTAAAAACATTGAAGTGGAAGATGCAGCCAATCCGGATGGTAGCACCACTTATACTGTTAAGACAAAAGATGAAGTCGAGTTTAACCGAGTAACGTTGGGCGATACGGTTATCGATAAAAACAGCGGCGATATTGTTGGTCTGAAAAACACCGACTTGGGCGGTGATACCTTTGCTAAAAACAAACGTGCGGCAACCGAAGAGCAGTTGAACGCTGCTCAGGATAATCTGAAAACCATTTTGGGCGGTAATGCAGCTAATGATAAAGGTAAAATCACAACGACCGATATCGGTGGTACCGGTGCGAACACTATTCATGATGCCATTAAATCAGTACGCGAAACAGCCAATACCGGTTGGAATCTGACTGCACAAGGCCAGAATAAAAGCAATGTGGCACCGGGTGATACGGTTGATTTGAGTAACGAAGATGGCAATATCGTCATTACCAAAAAAGTGGATAGCGAAGATATTACTTTTGATTTGGCTAAAGACATTAAAGTAGACAGTCTGGCAGCAGGCGATACTGTATTGAATAAAGACGGTGTGAAAGTCGGCAACAATACCGCACTAACTTCAGACGGCCTGAAAATAGGTACGGATAACGGTACTAAAGCTCCCGTAGTGTTAAATGCAGACGGTCTGAATAATGGTAATAATGCCATTACCAATGTGGCTGCTGGTAAAAATAATACCGATGCGGTTAACGTATCCCAACTGACGCCTGTGGCTAAGGCTTTGGGTATGAGCTTTGATGTGGCAAACGGTACAGTTAGTGCACCTTCGTTTGTGGTTACCAAAGCAGACGGCAGCAAATATGATGGCACACCGACTATTCAGGGTGCATTGAATAATATCGGCACTGAGATTCAGAACCCGATTACTTTCGTCGGTGATGATGAAGCGAATAAGTTCGATCGTAAGTTGGGCAGCCAAGTCAACTTGAAAGGCGGCGCCGACAAAACCAAACTGAGCGATAATAATATCGGTGTGGTATCCAATGGTACAGATCGTTTGGATATTAAACTATCTAAAGAATTGAAAGAACTGACCAGTGCCGATTTTGTTGATCAGGCAGGTAACCGCAGCACATTAAATGGTGACGGTATCACTATTAATCCAGCCAATAATGGTACGCCGGTAAGCTTGACTTCAAGCGGTTTGAACAACGGTAATAATGTGCTTTCCGGCGTAGCAGAAGGTGTGAACAATACTGATGCAGTCAATAAGGCTCAATTGGATAAAGCGGCAGCGAAAGCAGCCAATAAAGTTGCGGCTGGTAAAAACATTGAAGTGGAAGATGCAGCCAATCCGGATGGTAGCACCACTTATACTGTTAAGACAAAAGATGAAGTCGAGTTTAACCGAGTAACGTTGGGCGATACGGTTATCGATAAAAACAGCGGCGATATTGTTGGTCTGAAAAACACCGACTTGGGCGGTGATACCTTTGCTAAAAACAAACGTGCGGCAACCGAAGAGCAGTTGAACGCTGCTCAGGATAATCTGAAAACCGTTTTAGGCGGTAATGCAAAAAATACCAACGGTAATATCACTATAGATGATATCGGCGGTACCGGTGCGGGCAATATCAATGACGCGATTAAATCAGTACGCGAAACAGCCAATGCCGGTTGGAATCTGACAGCCGAAGGTAAAAACAGCAGTAATGTTGCGGCCGGAGAAACGGTTGATTTGAATAGTGCCGATAAAAATATCGTTATTAGCAAAGCCGACGACAGCGATAAAGTTACTTTTGATTTGGCCGATAACATTAAAGTAGACAGCGCCACTGCTGGTGATACCGTATTGAATAAAGACGGTGTGAAAGTCGGCGACAGTACCGCACTCACTTCAGACGGCCTCACAGTCAAAGATGATGCATCCGGTAAAACCGTTAAGCTGACGGCTAATGGATTGGATAACGGCAATAATGTCGTTGCCAACGTGACTGCCGGTAAAAACAATACCGATGCGGTAAACGTATCCCAGCTGAAGCCTATGGTTCAGGCTTTGGGTATGAACGTTGATCCGAATAGCGGTACGGTAAGTGCACCTTCATTTGTGGTGTCGAAAGTTGATGGTACATCTTACGATGGTGTGAATACTGTTCAGGCAGCTCTGAAACATATCGGTACCGAAATCAGACGACCGATTCATTTCAACGGCAATATCGGCAACGTTTCCCGTAAGGGTGATGAAACATTGAATATTCAAGGTGGCTTAAGCGATAGTGCGGCTGCTTCCGATAGAAATATCCGTACCAAAATAGATGGTGAAACCATGTCCATTGAATTGGCAGAAGCTCCACGCTTCGGTAATGTCACTATTAACGATAACGGTAAGATCAGCGGTGTGGAAGCGGCAACTGTTGCAGCAGGTAGCAAAGAAGCAGTTAACGGCGCCCAACTCTATAAACAGGGTAAAGGTGTAGAAAACATTATCGGCGGTAAAACAGTTTATAACCCCGATAACGGTACTTATACCAATGCCGATATTGGCGGAACTGGTACAGACAATGTTAATGATGCCATTGCCGCGGTGAGAGACTCTGCAACTGCAGGTTGGAATCTGACAGCAGAAGGTCAAAATAGCAGTAACGTGGCGCCGAGCGATACGGTTGATTTAAATAACACGGACGGCAATATCGTCATTACTAAAAAAGCAGACAGCGATAATGTTACCTTTGATTTGGCTAAAACTATTAAGGTAGAGAGTCTGACCGCAGGCGATACGACGGTTAATAATGACGGCGTTAAAGTCGGCGACAATACCGCATTGACTTCAGACGGCCTCACTATTAAAGATGCTGCAAGCGGCCAAACTGTCAGCCTGACAGACAAGGGCTTGAATAACGGTGGCAAGGTGATTTCAGGCGTAGCCAACGGTTTGGTTGCCCAAGGTAGCCAAGAAGCTGTAAATGGTGACCAATTGTTTGCCGTGGATCAGAAAGCTGTGGCTAATGCTGAAACCTTAAGCCGTGGTTTGGATTTCGCCGGCAACAGCGGTAATTTCAACCGTACATTGGGTGAACGGGTAACCGTTAAAGGCGGTTTGGATAATAAGGAGGCTGCTTCTGATACCAATATCCGTACGGTTGCCGACAGCACCGGTAATATTCAAGTATTGCTAGCAGATGCGCCAACCTTTAAAGGCAAGCTGACCGCTCAAGGATTGGATGCGGGCGGCCAGAAAATTACCGGTGTGAAAGATGGTGAAAATGCCGGTGATGCCGTGAATATTGCCCAATTGCAACGTGCTTTGGAAAATCAAGCCATTACACAACAATCATTGGTACAAGCTAATTCACCGTTCTCTTATGTGAATTCGAAAGGCGAAGTGCTTGCCCGCCAAGTGGATAAACAAGGTAACGAACACTTTGTTAAAGTAGAAGACGGTTCTGAATATACTGAAAAAGATATCACGATTTCAGCTCTGAATCCGATTGATCCGCAAACAGCGGTACCTACCGTGGTGGGTAATATTGCCGATGGTAAAAAAGCTAACGATGCCGTTAATGTGGGTCAGCTGAAGAATGTTGTGAAATCGTTGGGTGGTGGTGCTGAAGTTAATCCGGACGGTAGCATTAAAGATCCGGTATACAACATCACTAAAAATAACGGTGGCAATGCAACTGTTAACAATATCGGTGATGCATTGGGCTTATTGAATGATGAAATCAATAAACCGTTAGTATTTGTCGGCGACAATAACACCGTTAAGGTAGCGCGCAAACTGGATACCGAATTGGCGGTTAAAGGTGGGGCAACCGGTAAGTTAACTGACAACAATATTGGTGTGACCGGTAATGCCGACGACAACAGTCTTGAAGTGAAACTGGCTGAGAATATCAACTTGGGTAAAGATGGTAGTGTGACCACAGGCCAGACCGTATTGAATAACGACGGTGTGAAAGTGGGCAATAACGTGGCATTGACTTCAGACGGCCTGAAAGCAGGTGATGTGAATATCACTTATGCAGGTATTGATGCGGGCAATAAGAAAATCACCGGTGTGAAAGCAGGTGAAAATGCGACTGATGCGGTTAATAAAGCCCAGCTTGATGCTGTTCAAGCTGCAGCCAGCAATAAAGTGACTGTAGGCAAAAACCTGACCGCAAAAGAAGTTAAAAATGCCGATGGCAGCTTAACTTATAACGTAGCAACGGCTGATGATGTGGCATTCGACAGTATTGTAGCCGGACAAGGTGACAATCAAGTATTGTTGAACAACAAAGGCGTTAATGTGGGCGGCAATACCTATCTGTCTGATAAAGGTGTCAATGCCAACAATAAAAAAGTCGCCAATGTTGCCAAAGGTGATATTGCGGAAGACAGTACCGACGCTGTTAATGGCAGCCAGCTGTATCAAACTGCGGATTCGGTGGCGAAACTGTTGGGTGGTAATGCCAAAGTTTCACCGGAAGGCAGCTTGAATATGACCGATATTGGCGGCACCGGTGCTAACAATATCAATGATGCCATTCAGTCGTTGAACCGTTCGGTAGCAGGTGCGAAAGTAACCGTTGCCGCGGGCGACAATATCGTGGTGGATAAAACTGTAAAAGCCGGTGGTGCTACGGATTATGTGGTTTCTACAGCCAAAGATTTGAAGGTTGATAGCGTAACAGCAGGCAATACCGTATTGAACGACAACGGATTGTCCATTGCCAATGGCCCGAGTGTTACGGTAAACGGTTTGGATGCAGGAGATAAAAAAGTTACTAATGTGGCAAATGGTGAGGTTTCGGCAACCAGTAAAGATGCCGTAAACGGTAGCCAACTGTATCAGGCATATCAGGTGTTAGGTGGTAACAACACTTCTATCAATACCAAAGATGCACCTGCTAATAATAGTGGCAACGGTAACACTACCCCAGCCGGTACAGTGACGACTGTGGTAACCAATGCTGATGGTTCCAAAACTACGACAACGGAAATCAACCAAAAAGTAGCTGTTTCTGCAGATAAAGGTGGTAATGAATATACGCTTACTACGTATAACGTAGAAGGACAAAACACGTATGTTACCAATGATGTGATTCAAGCTATCGGTAAGATGAACGAACAGGGTATTAAGTTCTTCCATACCAACGACGGTGAAGTAAAACCTGTTGTACAAGGCAGCAATCAAGAAGACTCAAGTGCTTCCGGTGCTTACGCGACAGCTGTCGGTTATCAAACTTCAGCCAGTGGTAAAGGCTCGTTGGCTCTGGGTAATACCTATACTGTCGTGGATCAAAATGGCAATGCTGTACAAGACAGCAATGGCCAGGCTCAGACACAGCGTACCCAAGCAACAGGCGTAAATGCCATTGCGATCGGTAGTGGTGCCCAAGCCAATGAAACCAATACCATCGCCATTGGTACAGGTAATATCGTTAACGGTAAGCACTCAGGTGCCATCGGTGACCCAACGATTATTAAAGGAGATAATACTTATTCTGTTGGTAACAACAATAAGGTAGACAGTAGTAGTACCTTTGTATTCGGTAATAACGTAACGAAAACGATGGATAATTCGGTAATATTGGGTGATGAATCAGCTGCAACTGAGATCCATACAACGGCTAAAGGCGGTAACTACACTTATGCCGGAGTTAATGATGCCAATGTTGCCGGAGTGCAAGATGTTAAAGGCGTTGTGAGCGTAGGTGCTGAAGGCCAAACCCGTCAGGTGCAGAATGTTGCCGCCGGTGTCGTATCGCAAACCTCAACCGATGCGATTAACGGTAGTCAGTTGCACCATACCAACGCCGCGATTAATGCCGTAGGTAACCATGTTGTGAATATGGGTAACCAGCTGAACCAGAAAATTGATGATGTGGAAACACGTTCCAATGCAGGTACCGCTTCCGCTATGGCCGTTGCAGGCTTGCCGCAAGCTTACATGCCCGGTAAGAACATGATGGCAGTTTCTGGTAGTAGCTATCGTGGACAAAGTGCTTATGCCATTGGCTACTCTAGTATTTCCGATAATGGAAACTGGGTAATTAAAGGCACGGCAACCGGTAATTCACGTGGTCACTATGGTGCGACTGCCGGTGTAGGTTATCAGTGGTAATTTAACTGTTCAGACGGCCTGAAGCAGGCCGTCTGAAACAATAAGGAAATCCGATATGCAAACAAAAACAATCATAAAACAAGGCACAAGCCTGCTGATGGCTGCTGTGCTGGCCGCTTGTGCAACAAAAAGCGATGTGAAAACCGATGGTACGACAGACCACCCTGTTTTTCCACCAGTAAATGAAGTGTCATTTTCATTTAAGCATCAAAAAGGTACATTCCCTACGGCGGATGAATTAGCTCAGATTAAAGCGGGTATGACTAAAGATCAGCTTTATAAGTTAATTGGCCGTCCCCATTTTGATGAGGGTATGTTTCACGTACGTGAGTGGGACTATGTATTCCATTTTCACACACCCGGGCAAGGTAAGGATAATGTAACAACATGCCAATTCAAAATCTTATTTGATTCGAATAAGTATGCACGTAGTTTTCATTGGAAAGCAGTAGATCCTCAAAATGCAACCTGTCCTGCGTCTGCATCAGTTGAGGTGATGCCGCAACGTTATACGTTATCTGCAGATGCCTTATTCGACTTTGATCAAAGCGATATTGAACATATACGAGTAGAAGGCAAAGCAGAGCTTGATGAACTGGCCGATAAGCTGAAAACAGTCAGCTATAAGCGGATTAATGTGATTGGCCATACCGATCATTTGGGGGCGGAAGGCTACAATCAGATGTTATCAAAACAACGTGCCGATGCAGTACGCGAATATTTGTCGTCACGAGGTGTGGATAAAGATCGGATTCGTACGAGGGGAGCAGGTGAGTCACAACCGGTAAACCAGTGTATGGAAAATATGGACCGTCAGGCATTGATTGCTTGTCTGGCACCAAACCGTCGTGTTGAAATTGAAGTGGAAGCAACAAACTAGAAATAAATTTACTTCAAAATAGTATGAAAAAGGCCGTCTGAAAATATTTAGACGGTCTTTTATGTAGATTAAAGCACTTTAGCATTTTAATAGAAATTAAAATAATCCTATCTGTTCGGGCAAATCTTGTTGGGTATGTGTGTCTGATGAAGATCGTTGTAATTTGACACGACGTAATGCTATGAGATGCATGACTTGGTGTTTTTGTGCATCAGTCATATTCTGCCAATAAAGGCGCTCTTGGCGGCTGCGCAGGCATCCTTTGCAATAACCTTTATTATTGACTTCGCAAACGCCGATACAGGGGCTGGGAATAGTGAAAAACTCAAGTTGTTCCATTATTTTGCAGAAAAATATAGTAAGCCTATTCTGCTTGAAAAAACTAGCTTATACAATCTTTTCCGTTGCATTTTGTTATATGGAACATAAAAAATATAAAACGGCCCAAATGTAATATTCGGGCCGTCTGAAAGAAAAAGTATAAATTAATGTAATTCGCCACTTTGACGCTTAGCTTTAAAGTCTCGTGTTTCTTTAACAATCACACCAGACAGAAGAAGCAGGGCGATTAAGTTTGGAATTGCCATTAAACCATTAAAGGTATCGGCCGCCAGCCATACCAGATCTAAACTTGCGATAGTACCAATCATCACGCTGGCAACATAAATAGCACGGTAGATATTGGCAAATCCTTCACCAAAAATATAGGCGGCACATTTTTCTCCATAGTAGCACCACCCCAAAATAGTTGAGTAAGCAAAGAAGATCAAACCAATAGTCACTATCCAACCACCAGGCCCGGGTAATAATTGGTCGAATGCAGTCGTAGTGAGAGAAGCACCTGTTAATTCAGGTTTGATAAACTCACCACCGCTACCCATTAAGCCCATTACCAAAACAATACCGGTAATCGAACATACGATAATAGTATCTAAAAATGTACCGGTCATAGATACCAAAGCTTGGCGCACAGGGTGGTCTGTTCTGGCGGCAGCTGCAGCAATAGGGGCGGAACCCATGCCGGCTTCGTTTGAAAATACACCACGTGCAACACCGTAACGGATAACGCTACCGATGGCACCGCCGGCAACCGCTTGGCCGGTAAAGGCGTCACTGACAATCAGTTTGACAGCAGGTATCAGTAAATCAAGATGCAGGAAAATAATAATCAGGCCGCCGGCAACATATAACACAGCCATAATCGGTACAATAAATGAAGAAGCAGTGGCAATACTGCGAATACCGCCTAATACAACGATCGCTGTTAAGATGGTTAAAACAACACCGGTGTAAAGTGGATCAATATTAAAACTGGTTTGAATGGCTTGGGCAACGGAATTAGATTGGACAGAACTACCGATACCGAATGAAGCCACAGTTCCGAATAAAGCAAAAGCATAAGCCATCCATTTCCACTTACTGCCTAAGCCGCGCTCAATGTAATACATGGGGCCACCCGACATTTCTCCCTTTTTATTGGTAGTACGGTATTTTACGGCCAATACACCTTCACCATATTTGGTTGCCATACCGAATATAGCGGTAATCCACATCCAAAATACAGCACCCGGTCCTCCGGCGACAACTGCTGTGGCGACACCGGCAATATTACCGGTACCAATGGTTGCGGAAAGTGCAGTCATCAACGCACCGAAATGTGAAATATCACCATCATGATCACTACCGTCCGCTTTCTTGCGGTGAGGGAAAAATGCCTGCTTCAGTGCAAATCCCAACATAGAGAATTGCAGACCCTTTAACATAATAGTTAATAAGATGCCGGTACCGACAAGCAGTACCAACATTGCAGGCCCCCAAACCCAGTTGCCAACGGTCGTAAAGAACTGACTCAATGCTTCCATAGTTACTCCTGATTGTTAACATTTTGTTCTGATGTGTGCATTTCAGCATAAGGCGTAAAGAATTGCAAGCCTGAGTTAATTAGGCAGTAATTAGGGCAGGGTAGATTGAGAATATGGCAATTAAATTAATTTATTATGTTCAGATTTTGACAATTCCATATCTTAATATGATATTAGGTGGTTTATATTAAATTATTTATACGAATATTTTATAAAAGATTGCAATATGACAAGAAGCCGTCTGAAATATTCAGACGGCTTCTATTTGTTTTATAATTTTAATTATTATTTATAGGGTTAGTGTAGTACAACATCAGCTTTTAAGTTAAATTTTGGAATCGGTACAAAAAAACGATCGCCGTAACTATCCTCAAATTCATAACTGCCCTCCATAGAGCCCCAAGGTGTGGTTAGGCGTGTGCCGCTGCTATAATTATAATGCTCACCCGGATACAATACGGGCTGTTCACCCACTACACCGACACCTGATATTTTTTCCACTGCACCGTGTGCATCAGTAATTTCCCAGTGGCGGTTTCTTAAGGTAATCACGTCGTCACTATGGTTGTGAATCGTAATATCATAGCCGAAAACATAGTTATCTTTAGCAATATTGCTTTCTTCAACCAAAAAACAGGGCTCTACAATAATTTCAATTTCATTCATCTTTGTGTCCAATTTCTTTTCAGACGGCTTTATTATATTATCAGCCAAGCGGTAATTTTGAGTATCAAAATCGTAAATAAAGCAGCAACCGTATCATCTAACATAATACCAAAACCGCCGTGTATCCGCGCATCCAGCCATTTTATAGGCCACGGTTTAATAGCATCGAACAAGCGGAATAAAACAAATGCGGCTAGCCACCAATCCCACCTGAAAGGCATGAATGCCAACACCAATAACATGGCGACGATTTCATCCCATACAATACCACCGTAATCTTGAATACCGAGTTCGCGTTCAGTATGGTTGCAAATTTTGATGCCCCATATAAATAGTACCATGCTTAATACTGCCAACCACCAACCGGAAATACCTATCAGGTATAAAAAAAAGGCAATGGGTAGTGCCGGTAGGGTTCCGAATGTGCCGGGGGCGATAGGTGCAAGGCCGCTACCGAAACCGAACCCCAGAAAGCAAAGTGGCCGTTTTTTCAGCCATGTAAAATCGGGTGTGAAATTAGCCAAAGTGATCGAATCCTAAAGAATTAAGCTGTATCTGAACACCATTTGTGTCAAAAATATTCAAGTGGCGACTTTGAGTGATTTTACCGATACGTGTGACAGATGTATGACTTGCTTCTGCAGCTTGCAGTATATTATTCCGAGAAGCTTCCGGCGCAGTAAACACCAATTCATAATCATCGCCGCCGGCTAAAGTATAATCATACACTAACGGTTTTTCCAATACATCGTATAAAGCCGGTAAAGTCGGTAAATAATCTGTGAAAATATCAGCACCTACTCCGGATGCTTTTAAAATATGCCCTAAATCTTGTGCCAGGCCGTCTGAAATATCTTGGGCTGCATGAGCAAATGGAAGAATAGCCTTCCCAAGTGCAACACGAGGTATTGGCCTTAGGCGGGACTGTTCGCAAATATCGAATATATTTGGTGGTAATATCACTTTGCCCCAGTGATGATTTAATGCGGCTGCAGCTAAGCCAACCCGTCCGGATACCCAAATATCGTCATCTACTTGTGCCGCGTCACGCCGCAAGGCTTGGCCTTCGGGTAGCTCTCCTATAATAGTAACATTGAATGCAAAGTCCCCTTTGGTCGTATCACCGCCGATTAAGGTGATATCAAATTGTTTTGCCAATGAAAAAAATTGATCACTAAATTCGGTTAGCCAAGTTTTCTCTAATTGGGGCAGGGCAACACTGAGCAAAACCCATCGTGGGGTGGCACCCATCGCCGCCATATCTGAAATATTAACGGCCAATACTTTGTGCGCCAAATCAGCAGGCGCAACATCTGCAAAAAAATGTCGGTTTTTAATCAGCATATCGCTACTAAAACATAAATCATGTTTGGGTTGCGGGCGGATAATTGCCGCATCATCACCAATTCCAAGTAATATATTTTTATCGTTTTGCTGTCGGTACAGATATTGCCGGATAAAATCAAATTCTTTCATAAGAATAAAGATACCTGAGGATAAGCGGCAGGTATTTGATTAAAATACTTGCCATGTTATTTATTGAAAACCAATCTAAAAAGATTTAATTAAATAATTTGATAATGAGTTGTGTGTGTATTTGTAACTTGATTCTATATTATTTAAGCCTAATTTTTGATGTGAACTGAATAGGCTTGAATATATTATGATGTGGTTTTTAAGTAAGCTATTGTTTTTAAAAAAATATTCGGTATAAAATAAAAGCCCCACAAAATTGTAGGGCTTTTTATATTTATATGCTTTAATTGATATTCAATTATGGGCGAGTGTAACCATGGTAAGGAGATGCAGGTCCTGGATGCCAGCCATTATCAACGGCAGGACGCTCACCTTGAACTTCACCCGGAGCTACTTGTTTAGTTACCAAAGTACGGATTTTAACATCTACACGGCGGTCAGGTTCAATACATGCAATTAAAGCAGCACGTTTTTTAGCCTTAGAAACTTTGCTACCCAAGTTAGCCACTTCAGCTTCGCAAGAAGCTGTCATGCGTGCTTGAGATTCACCTAAACCAACGGCAGAAATTTTGCTGGAAGGTACACCTTGACCTACCAAGTAGTTTGCTACGACATTGGCACGGCGTTCAGACAGATTTTGGTTATATTCTTCTGAACCCATAAAGTCGGTATGACCTTCTACGCGAACAGTTTCAACATTTGTATTATTCAAGCGTTGAGCCAAAGCGCTTAATGTTTCTGCGCCTTCTGAGCGTAGGTTATCTTTATCAAAACCGAATAAAGTATTGGCAGACAGAGCTACGGTTTCGTCGCTATATTGAGGAGCGGTAGCAACAGGAGTTGCGTCACCACACTCAATACGGCCTTGAGTTTCTTTATCGAAATAGCTGTTTTTCCAGCATTCACCATAGTTATTACGAGTAACAGATTGTTCGCGATCAACAGTGTAACCGGGTTTGGTATGCGGCTCGGAGGCCATTGCGGTACCTGAAGCAACCAAGGCAACGAACAAGGTGCTTAATTTCAGCTGTTTGGTCATTTTATTCCCTCATCAAAGATTGTTAGTGCAACGGATACAAAGCGCAACCGCTACAAATCACCAAATATACAGGCCACTGTTTTCGAATTGTAAACGGCGGCAAATTGGATATATCAGTTTCCACTATAAAGAAGCTGGGGGCAAACTGTCAATAGCGTACCGCCTGTATACAATGGCAAAGACCCGCTTCCTGTTAGGGAATCATGCCGAAAAATCAAGCCTGTGTCATTTATTTGCTGAAAAAAACAAGTCATTAGTATGTTTAAGTTGTACAAAAACCACAAGGATGTTCGGTTTTGCTGTTGCTGTTTGATAATATCATGAGATTGTTTATTAAAAAACAAAAGCTTTTAGATGCTTAGGTAAAACATTAAACGAATTTTTATAAAATATGCTACATTGCAGCGAAATGTCGTAAAGAATCCACAAACTTCTTATTTTTGATTTTTATTATGAAACTGCAGCAACTACGCTATATTCTTGAAGTCTATCGTCACAATCTCAATGTTTCGGAAGCGGCAAATGCATTATTTACTTCGCAACCGGGTATTTCTAAGCAAATCCGCCTTTTAGAAGAAGAACTGGGTATACAGATTTTTATCCGTAGCGGTAAACGTGTCGTTTCGGTTTCTCAGCCGGGTAAAGCGGTTCTCGAACTTGCAGAACGAATTTGGCGAGATGTTCAGAATATTAAAAATATCGGCAATGAATTTAGTGATCAGGATAGTGGTTCGCTAACTATTGCGACAACGCATACCCAAGCGCGTTATGCGTTGCCTGGAATAGTTGCCGAATTTGTAAAACGTTATCCTAAAGTGCAGCTGCATATTAAACAGGGTAATCCTTATGATATTGCCGAAATGGTGATAAGCGGGGAGGTTGATTTTGCTATTGCAACAGAGTTGTCGGATGATAATGACACGTTGAGAAAATTACCATGTAATGATTGGACTTATGCAGTTGTGGTGCCTGAAGGGCATCCATTGTTGCATTTGACCGACTTGAGCATTGAAGATTTAGCTACTTTCCCTTTATTGACTTATGATTTTGCATTTAATCAAAAGAATAATATTGCCAGGGCTTTTCAAAAAGCGCGGCTAAATCCGCCTACGGTTGTATTGTCGTCAACTGATACGGATGTATTGAAAACTTACGTCAAATTGGGATTGGGCGTTGGTTTAATGGCGAAAATGGCCTATGACTTGCAAGTAGACCAAGGTTTGCAGATGATAGATGCTTCTCATTTGTTCGGATCGTCTCTCACTTATATTGCATTACATCCTAATAATTACCTGCGTGGATATGCTTATGATTTTATCCGGCTGTTTGCACCTGATTTGACTAAAGAGAAAATTGATACGATTTTATATGCACCTATTGAAGAAGATTTTTCAATTTAATATTTAAATATGCTTACCTATTATAATTATGGGTAAGTTGGTCAGGAAAGGCCGTCTGAAAATTTTCAGGCGGCCTTCGGTATTCTAGAACTTGTGTTTTTCTGATTTTTGCTCAGGATAATAGTTCTAATCTGCACGGAAAGTTTGATGACAGGATTTACAACTTTGTCCTACATCAGCTAATGGTTTTTTGACATCATCTAAGTTTCCCGAAGCAGTTGCCGTTTTGAGTGCGGCAACGGCAGATGTGAAATTATCAATTTTCTTTTTGAAGTCATCGGGATGGCTCCATACCTCGGGCATGGCTTCTGACTTTTCATCAGTTGCACTTTCTTGTGTATAGTGTTGCCATGGTTGGGTTGAATTGAAGCTTAAATCATCAGCAGCTTGTTGAAAAACTTTGGCATCATAAGCAGTATCACCTTTGGCCATTTTTGTCATAATGCCGATATTTTTTCTAAATAATTTCATGATGCTGATACGCTTATCAACATCAGTTTCAGCAGCCTGTTGAGTAGTTGCCGTATTAGATGTTGAGGTTTTGGTAGGCTCTTCGGATTGATTGTCACAAGCTGTCAGCAAGGTAAGAAGCATGGCTATATAGAAATGATTTCTCATGGTGGTTGTTCCTTTGTTGTTTCAATTATTTTGTAGTTATATTTAAATTTTAGGTATTTGAAGTATTTTCTGCTTGTTTTAATTTACTATAAGCGCCAAATAAAATAAAAGCCTTTACATTTTAAAGTAAAGGCTTTTATTTTATTTGGCACGCCCACGGGGAATCGAACCCCGGTTACCGCCGTGAAAGGGCGATGTCCTAACCGCTAGACGATGGGCGCGGATATAACTTAAATTGTTTGGCGCACCCGGAGCGATTCGAACGCCCGACCCTCTGGTTCGTAGCCAGATACTCTATCCAACTGAGCTACGGGTGCGAGAAAGATTTGCATTATAGAAATGGTGCGGAAGGCTGTCAAGCGTTTTCTATTGAAAAAGTGTAGAATGCTGCCTGTTGTTTGAATGGATTCAGGAAATGTTATGGCGCAAGCCCCTTATTGGCCGCAATTGGCGGCGTATTTTGCCCGTTTGGCGGCACCTGTAGCGGTGTTGGATATTGAATCGACAGGCGGTCATTTTTATCAGGATCGGATTACAGAGGTGGCTTTACTGCGCTTTGATAATGGCCGTGTGAAAAGTTATCAGTGGCTGGTGAATCCACAACAGCCGATTTCTTCCTTTATTACGGGGCTGACTGGCATTAGTAATGAGATGGTGGCGGATGCGCCGGTTTTTTCTGATGTGGCTGCCGAACTGTTGCCTTTGCTGCGTGGTACGGTTTTGGTGGCGCATAATAGCCGTTTTGATTATACCTTTTTACGTCATGAGTTCCATCGTGTTGGCATTGATTTTGCCGCACCGGCTTTATGTACGGTACAGCTTTCGCGCCGGTTATATCCGCAGTTTCATAAACATAATCTAGATAGCATTATCGAGCGGTTTTCGATTGAAGTGGAAAGCCGCCATCGGGCAATGGCGGATGTGGTGGCTTTAGCAGACTTTTTGGAAAAAAGCTTGATAGAGAAGGGCGGTGAGTGGGAAAAACAATATCGTGCACTGATGAATCCGAAGATGCTGCCCGCTTGGTTACCGCCCATGTTGGCACAACAAATTTATGCGTTACCGGATACGCATGGCGTTTCGGTTTGGTTGGATGGCAAGGGCAAGGCTTTGGATATTCGTGTGCATGAAAAAGCATTTTCTGAAATTTCGGCACGTGCTCAGCAGGATAAAAGCAGTTTGTTTATATGCGGTGTCGATCAGTTGGTTTTTGTATCGGCGGTGGGCGGATTGCATGCTATATGGTTGAAGGCGCAATTGATGACCAAATATGGTTTGAGGCCGTCTGAAAGTAGAGGCAAATATTTGACGGTCGATTTCATACCTGATGAGCGACAACGTCTACAAGCCCGGATTGTGCCTATGGTTTGCGGTAATCAGAAAAAACCACCCAATGGTTTGTTTCTGCATAAAAAGTCCGCTAAAAAGGCGTTGTCTATTTGGGCACAGGCATATGGGTTATGTCCTTCATCTTTAGATCTTTTGCCGGTTACACTTGCGCAAGATGCGCCTTGCCCTGTCTATGTGGTGGGCAAATGTGAGGGTGATTGCATATCGGATGAAGGTGTCGATATCCAAAATCAGCGTATTGTGGCGCAGGCAAGTCGCTTGCCGGTTGTGGATTGGGGTAGTGCAAGAAAAGTGGAAATTGTGGAAACCGATGAGGTGTCTGGGCGTTCTGTTGCTTTGTGCTGTGTGTCCGGAGCTTTGGCTTTGCCTGATGGGGCTTGGTATTTCGATGAAAGTCTGCCAGCTTTATTGAAAACCAAATTCAAGCAAGGAAAGCATGTAGTAAGGGTTTTAGAGGCCGTCTGAAATTGTGGATATTTTCAGACGGCCTATAGGTTGGTGCAACTTGTGAAAATGAAAGATATTTATGCAAAACCCTAAGATTGTTTTTTTTGATATTGATGATACTTTGTATCGAAAATATACCGATACGCTGCGGCCCTCAGTGTTTGATGCGGTTCGTGCATTGAAAGCAAAAGGTATTATTGCAGCCATTGCAACGGGGCGGGCATATGTGGCGGTGCCGGAGAAAGTGCGTGAAGTGGTGGCAGCGGCAGATATAGAGCTGTTGCTCACGATCAACGGGCAATTTATTCGTTATCGTGGTGATGTGATAGAACAGAATCCGATGGATAAGGGCAAGATTGAAAAGATATGTGCTTATTTGGATAGTCGGTCGGTTCCGTATGCGTTTGTTGCTGATGATCAGATTGTGGTTTCGGAAGCCGCGCCGGTAGTTACTGAATCTATGTCGCATATTTTTTCTGGCTATACTGTGGATAAAGCGTTTTTCCATTCTCATGATGTTTTTCAGATGCTGGCTTTTTATGATGCTGGACATGAGCAGGAGATCGCTGAAGAGATGGCTTTATATGATTGCAAAACCGTGCGTTGGCATGAGTCATCTGTAGATATATTGAATAGCCAAGGTTCGAAGGCAAGCGGTATTCGTACGGCGGTGAAGCGCTTGGGTATAGATATGAGCGAGGTTATGGCGTTTGGCGATGGTTTGAATGATATTGAAATGCTTCAGACAGTTGGATTTGGTGTGGCGATGGGCAACGGCCATCCCGAAGTAAAAGCCGTTGCTGATTATATTTGCCCGACTGTGGAAGAAGACGGGGTGTATAACGGGTTAAAAGCATTGGGTGTGATATAGCAGATAAATAACCTGTTAATTGAGTATTTTTTAAAAATTATTGTTATATATTATGATTTTCTACGGTCGGCCATTTTTTTACCGATAGCAGCCAATTCTTTTTGTGGAATATGTTTGCCCATTTCGAATAAACGTTCTTCTATATTGAGGTGTGTATCGTAGTCGGCACAAAAACGCTGCAAGATATTATTTTTCAATTGGTAGTTCGGATCGGCTTCAAGTTTGGCGAATTCTTGTGATACCGCTGTCCAGTTGTTATGTAGGGTGTTGTGTTGTTTTAATAGTTGCTCGATATCCGGCTTTGCCTGTGGATAATATTGTAGCAATAATGGGAAAAAATCTTCTTCTTCGTCTTGATGATGCAAGGGGGCAGCGATATTGAAATAGCGGCTGATTTGATGGACGGCTTGTAAGGCGACATTATTGCAGCCGTTTTCATCGATGTATTCGGGCAGCTTGCCTATTTGGCTGCAAAAACGGCGTACCTTGCCATGGCAGGCATAGAGCATTTCGATGGGTTCGTTAAAAGTGGCGCTTTTTGTGTCGAATGGATTCATATTGATGAACTCTATATTTAATTTAGGGTGATGATAGCTCTTTTTTGAAGTGTTGCCGACTGTCTGCAGGTGAAACCTTGTTAATATTTTATTCGAGCTTACGGGTTATGGATAAGGCCGTCTGAAAACGAGGATACAGCACGCACAGTTTGCTTTTTACGTTACAATACGTGCTTGAAACAGACTGAATATTATAGAAGCAGTATATGAAAGAACACAAAGCACGCAAGCGGTTCGGGCAGAATTTTTTGCAGGATACGCGCATTATTCATGACATTGTTAACGCCGTCCGTCCGCAGCCTGAAGATGTCGTGATTGAAATCGGCCCGGGCTTGGCCGCGATAACCGAGCCGTTAGCGGCCAAATTAAACAAACTGCATGTGATTGAGATAGACAGGGATATTGTCGGCCGTCTGAAAACTCTGCCTTTTGCCGATAAATTGGTGATCCATGAAGGTGACGTGCTGCAATTTGATTTTCATAGTGTAGCGGGTAAAAAGAAAATTGTAGGCAACCTGCCGTATAATATTTCTACGCCGTTGCTGTTTCGCCTGAGTGAAGTGGCTGATGATGTGACGGATATGCATTTTATGCTGCAAAAAGAAGTGGTCGAGCGCATGGTGGCTGAGCCTAAAACCAATGATTATGGCCGCCTGAGTGTGATGCTTCAGTATTTTTTTGATATGGAATTATTGATTGATGTGCCACCGGAAGCGTTTAGTCCGGCACCGAAAGTCGATTCGGCGGTGGTGCGGATGATTCCGGTGAAGCACCGTATCGGTGAGGCGCAAGATTTCAACCATTTTGCCAAATTGGTCAAACAGGCTTTTCATCAGCGTAGAAAAACCATACGCAATAATTTAAAAGAATTGGCCGGCGATGATGATTTGCTTGCAGTAGGCATTTCTCCGCAAGATCGTGCGGAGCATATTGCGCCTGAGTTATATGTGGCTTTGAGCAATCATCTTGTTGCAAAGGCCGTCTGAAAAAAAACGGAACAGATAAAACCATTATGATTAAATTTAAAAACGTACATAAACACTTTAAAGACCTGCATGTGATTAACGGGGTGAATTTGGAAGTGAAGCAGGGTGAGGTTGTGGTGGTTTGCGGCCCGTCCGGCAGTGGTAAATCTACTTTAATCCGTACTGTTAACCAGCTTGAAACCATTGAAAGCGGTGAAATTTGGGTGGACGGCATGAATGTGGCCGACCCCAAAACCGATTTGAATAAAGTGCGTGAAGAAGTCGGTTTTGTATTTCAGGGCTTTAACCTTTATCCGCATTTGAGTGTGTTGGAAAATATTATTCTGGCGCCGATGAAAGTGAAGAAACAAAGCCGTGAGCAGGCAGAAAAAAAAGCGATGGAATTATTAGAGCGTGTAGGATTGTCACATAAAAAAGATGCTATGCCCGGCGAGCTTTCCGGTGGGCAGCAGCAGCGTGTTGCCATTGCCCGCGGCTTGGCGATGGAGCCGCGTGTGATGTTGTTTGACGAACCGACTTCGGCACTGGATCCTGAGATGGTCGGTGAAGTATTGAGGGTGATGAAAGATTTAGCTATGAGCGGCATGACCATGATGTGCGTTACGCATGAAATGGGTTTTGCACGTGAGGTAGCTGATCGGGTGATTTTTGTTGATCACGGACAGATTATTGAAGAAGCGGAACCCGAAGAATTTTTTACTCATCCGAAACATGAACGGGCCAAGCAATTTTTGCAGCAGGTTATGAAACATTAAGTTTATGTTGGGGTATGGATAAGGACCGAAAAAACACTTAAAAAAGTTATGACATCAGGTTTGTTTATCGTAAGCTTCATTTTATGTAAAACTTACTGTTTTCTATAGACTGTCGGTTTTTATGGGGAATCAATAATATTATTTATTTGCTAGATAGCTATAACCATTTTGTACTATTTTTTTATAGCATATATAATAATTTTATTTGAATATACGTTGATATAGGAAATCAAAAATACTTATTTCAGTTTGGCTTATAATATGCTTTCTGAAAAGGATTTAATAATAAAATGAAAAAGTTATTGTATTTTTTTACTACGCTATTCACAATACTGATACTGGCCGGTAATGCTTATGCCGAGGTTGATGCTTCTAAGCTCCTGCCTGTTGAAAAAGCTTTTATACCGCAGGTTAATGTTGCCGATGAGGGTATTAACGTTCAGTTTGCTATTGCCGATGGTTATTATCTCTATCAGTCGAAAATTATGGTCGAGACTGAACCGAGCGGCTTATTTGGTGACGGACAATTTAGCCCCGGTGAAGAAAAAGAAGATGAGTTTTTTGGTAAGCAAAAGGTGTATCACCATGCCGCCCAAATAAACTGGCCTTATCAAAATCCACAAACGGTAGGCAATTACCGCTTGATTGTGAAATATCAAGGTTGTGCGGAAGTGGGTGTGTGCTATCCGCCGACTGAAAGTACTTTTAATATTAATAGTAGCGGCTTATACCAACCGGCCGTCGATACACAGGATGGTGCTAACAACCGCTTTCTAAATTCGGCTGTTTCAGACAGCTCTAATATAAATCCGACAGAAAGTAGTACGGTGCAAAACCGCTTTAAACTTTCTTGGGATACTTTAAACGCCAATTTATTGGCGTTTTTTCTAGCAGGGATAGGTTTAAGTTTTACCGCTTGTATGTATCCTTTGCTGCCTATTGTTTCCAGTATTGTTGTCGGTGATAAAAAAGCCGGAAAAGGCCGTGCATTTGCGCTTTCTATGGTTTATGTTCAGGGCTTGGCGTTAACCTATACGATAGTTGGTGTTTTTGCCGGGTTAACCGGTGCGTTGTTGACAGTATGGTTGCAACAGTCGTGGGTTGTGCTTGCCGCTTCGGCCATTATGGTATTGTTGGCATTGTCGATGTTCGGCGTATTCACGTTGCAGTTGCCGGCTACGGTGCAAGGCTACTTTCAAGAGCGGAGCAGTAAACTTAGCGGCGGTAAAATGGTGTCTGTTTTTGTGATGGGCATGCTTTCTGCCTTGATTGTCGGCCCTTGTGTGGCGCCGCCATTGGCCTTTGCTTTGGGTTATATCGGGCAGACCGGTGACGGAGTATTGGGCGGGTTGGCTTTGTATGTACTCGCGCTCGGTACAGGTGTGCCGTTGGTGTTGATTGGTACGTTTGGTGGTCATATCCTGCCTAAAGCAGGTAGTTGGATGAATGGTATTAAGTATGCATTCGGCTTTATTCTGTTGGCTGTAGCAGTTTATTTGGCTACTCCTTATCTACCATACGGTTTTGTGATTGCACTTTATACATTATTGATGCTAGTGCCTGCATTATGGTTGTTGGTGAATGTGATGAAATCATCAGGCCGTCTGAAAGCTGTATCTGCGGTATTGGGCGGTGTTTTACTTGTAAGTAGTGTGTGGTTTGCATATAGAAGTGCAGAGCAGCAAACAACAACTTTGCACCATTTTCTGACATTAATTCCGCCTACATCAGAAACTGTTGCAGGGGATAAGCATGAAAATATATATGCAGATGCTTCGTTATTAAAAGCGGCTATGCAGCAGGCTTTAAAAGACAATCCTGATAAACCTGTTATGCTTGATTTTTATGCAGACTGGTGTATTAGCTGTAAAGAAATGGCTGCCTACACATTGAATCAATCTCAGGTGCAGGATGCTGTTGATATGAGTCGCTTTTTCCAAATAGACGTTACAGATAATACACCCGAACATCAGGCTTTATTAAAAGAATACGGTTTATTCGGGCCACCGGGGATTTTTATTATTCATGCTGATGGCAGCCGTAGTGATGCATTATTGGGCTTTGTGAAACCGGATGCTTTTGTAGAATGGTATCGGCAGAACGAAAAATAATGATTGCTCTTTAAGCCAAATAGCGCTGCTGTTTGGCTTATTTTATTAATTATGCCTAATCAATATTGGGGATTGTTTGAGTCAGATTAGATTCATTGTTAATGTCAATATGAGTAAAAAAAGCCGTCTGAAAGTTACGTTCAGACGGCTTTTACGATGGAAAGCTTAAGGATTAGGATTTACATAATGTATGCAGGTGCTTCATTTTGCATGTATTCATCTTGTATATCCCATGATTGTGCGTATGTCATTATATTTGCATCATTAGCAGGAATAGCATGAGAGGGTACACCCAATACACCGGATAATTCCAAAGCCGGAGCCGATAATAAATCATGCAAATCGGGCATGTTTGCCGTATCCGTATCGAAAGTATGATCATTATCGGCTTGTTGTAATACAACAGATTCCGAACGGTCGATAGTGTGGATATCATGCTCGGTATTTAGCGGTTTCCCGGCAATAGTATCCGTACCGATATCCCAATCTGTTGCCGAAACAGTATCCTCAACGTCGGGTGTGGCACCGGCAGCCGGTTTGGCTGCTTGCCCTTCTTTGGGTAATGTTTGGGTATTGTGGGTATTATCGTCGGCATGGACATTGGCATTGCTGCGCTCAACCCAGTTTTTATACAAGGGTGTCGTTAAATCGGTAAAGATATCGTTACCGGTCACATCCAAGTCGGGTGTGTCGTTGAGGTGGCGGCCAAGCAAACTGATGATAGGCTTATCCATTTTTCCGTGCAGTTCGAAGCGGTTATTGGTGACGAGATAAGACTCTGCATTACCAATCATTTGAATTCCTTCAATACTGCCGTCTGAATGCTGCCGTATTTTAATGCTGTTATTATCAACTGTTACAGATCCGTGAAGATTACCATCATGGTTGTAGTCATTGATAAAAATAGGCATAGCTCCTTTTGTTATCGTACCAATATTTATTTTATTATCAGAGATATCTATTGTGGCAGAGCCACTGCCTTTTATACCGGTTTTTGATTGGGTATTATTGATAATTGCAATAGCATATTTACTAGAAGTTCCCTCAATAATATTTCCTGTTATATCAAGTTGATAGTCCATTTTGTTTTCATGGTTGCGGAATTCAATACCGTAGGTTTGGTATGAGTCTTTATATACATCCAGACCTTTAATGACATTCCCTGTAATTTTGAATGATCCATCTTCTGTATGATTAAAGTCTCTAAATTGGGTATTGGTTTGTAGCTGAATACCGGAATAGCCGTGGTATTTATATTCTGGATTGTCATCTACAGGTAGGCGGAAAGATGGAGTTGGTGAAATGGTATTATTGGTAATTGTAACCGCATCCATAGGAAATAGGCGGTTATAGACGGCAATACCATATAGACGATCACCAATTGATGTATTGTTTTCAATGACAATATTGTCACCATCATGTACATCCAAGCCTTTACGGTAGTTATAGTAGGTTTTATTGTTGGTAAATGTAATACCGTAGTTATAGCTGCCGGCCATACTTGCAATACCATAGCCTGTTCCGCCATCTGCTTTATGGCCGTTCCAAGAGAGTGTGTTCCCATCAGCGATAAAGTCTTTTTGATAGGAAATTAAGACACCTGCGACACGGTTGTGATGTAGGTAGCTGTCAATAATACGGTTATTTTCTCCTAAAGGCAGATGCTCATAATGTTCGTCTACTTCATTGCGGATGAGTCTGGCTTTATAGGTTCTACCGATATTGCTATGCGGGTCGGGTTGCAATGTCTGTGTCGAGGTAAAGTAAACACCGGCACGGTTGGCACCTGATACTTCTACTTTGCTGATTAAAGTATGATCGGCATCATTAACCAAAATACCGCTGACTTTGCCGAAATAGCTCTCGCCCTTCCGGTAGAAATCGGGATTGGTGTATTTGACGGATAGATCCGCAATGGTTTTGTGGTTTTGCCCGTCAATCAGAATGCCTGCATATTCGCGTATATCGTCCTCATTGGAGTTAGAGTTGAAGATACCTTTTTGCGCTTTATTAAAAGAAACGAGCGTTTTACCTCTACCATCACCAAATAAGCCTGTGACACCAGAATTATCCTGATTCAATACAATTTGATCGGAAATATAAAGATTGCCACTTAAATATACGGCGGCATTTTCTTTATGGGCAGCATTAAGGGCAGCATTAATGGCACGCAGGCTATCTTGCCGTCCGGTCGGATCGGTACCGAATTGGGCGGCGTCAATATATTTACCGTATACGGGATGGTTGTAAAGATAATAATTGCCATAGTTTCCAGTTTGATAAATAGGTGCTGCAGCAGCATTTTCAGTGTTTGTTGCAAGGTTTTCTACGATATTTTCAGCTTCAGATGACTGTTGTGATGTAGCTTCTTGTTCTTTATTTTTTGTTTCGAAAATGTTTTCTGTGTTAGAAAGTTGATTGGCTGCTTTTGTGTCAGGTTTAACCAAAGCTGTGGGCTGGGTGTCTTCTGAGGTAGCAGCATTATCTGTTTCAGCATCTTTCGACTGGGCAGCGTTAACTGTTTCCGCCTGACTTTGTGTATCAACTTCGGATAGCAGAGTTAATGTGTTTTCTTGTTCAAGATTTTGTTTATCAAATGTTTTTTCTATTGTTGAAGGCTGATCGACCGCTTCATTTGTCGGCTTTATTGTAACGGAAGATTCGGTTGGCTCTGAAGTTATCTTATTACTTTTAGTTATTGATGGTTGAACAGCGGCATCTTCTTTGAATTGTGACGGAACAGCTATTTCAGACGGCTTAGATTTAGAAGGTACATTGATAACTTTTGTGTCGTTATTGTTGGATGAACCGCTACCACCGCCACTACCGGCTAATGCACCCACTAAGCCCGCGCCAACCAAACCGCCAAGAGCGAGGTGCATTTTATTGCCACCTGTTGGTTGTTGAGGTGTATGGATAGCAACTTCTTCGGCTAATTGGGTTTCTTGTGTTGTTTGAACAGTATATTCTTGAGTATTACCGGATGCATAAAAGCCGATAGGCAGGCTGTTGTTTACCAGCTCAGGATAGTAAGCATAATAATTTTTAATAACAACATCAGGCGTCTCAGTAGTAGAGTCTGCCGTTTGAATATATAAGTCGTTACCGTTTCGGGTAAATTCGAGGTTATCAGGCATTAAACCGGTTTGGGTATCTGTCAAACTGTAGTGTGCCTGCTCGAAAGCTTGTATATAAACAGGTTGTCCTGAGTTGGGATGAACAGAGTGCAGTATAGTATCTGATGAGTTGCTGTTATTTTTGCCTATGGCAATCATGATTGGGTTTGACATTTTTTAGTTTCCGTAATGTTGTTAATCGTTTTTTTATGTTGTGGTTTTTTGTTTTCTTATGTGCCGCTATGGATAAACAATCGGTGCTTTATTTATTTTTTTGTCATGATTAGATTTTTTTAAATTATTAAAAGATCTCCTTTCTTAATATTATTTAACTTTATAGATAATTGATTTTTATATAATTAATAAATTTATTTACATATATTAAATATAACTTATATTATTTTTTCGAAATTTATCATTTATGATAAAATCATGCAAATATTTATATGGTATTTGTGATTAGATATACATTTTATGCAACAGTAATTAATTTTTTAGTGTGAATATGTAAAGAGTAGGCCTAATAAATAAAGCACAGTTAGTTGATAGTAGGAACGGCTTGAAATTTTGATAAATAAAAGATATTTGTTTTTTGTATTTGTTATAGGCTATTGGTTGATTATTAATTTTGATAAAAATATATAAGGCCGTCTGAATACTAAGTTTTCAGACGGCCTTAATTCCCCTACAATAACGAAAATTTATTTTAGAGAGATTAAATAATGCAATACCGTATCCGTCGAGCAGATGATGATTCTTCTACGTCATCACATCAGTCTAATGAAAGTTGGGAACGCAATACCTTGCGCGATGTATTGCTTGAAGCCTATAAAGAGCAACGTCGTGGTCGTCTTTGGCGCAATTTCTGGCGTATTGTGTGGGTATTAATTTTCTTATCGCTGCTTATCAATGTAAGATCGTGCAGTGATTCGGAAAAATCATCCGGTCACGGGCGATTTGTGTCTGCTGCCGGTGAGCATACGGCAGTCATTTCGCTGACGGGTGAAATTGGGAATGAATATGGTGAAGATCAGGTTGAATTGTTGCGTGAAAGTTTAGAAGCGGCATACAGTAATTCGGACGTGAAAGGGATTATTATCCGTGCTAACAGCCCGGGCGGCTCTCCGGTGGTTTCCAATACGGCATTTAATGAAATCCGCCGCTTGAAAGCCGAACATAAAGATATTCCTCTGTATGTGGTTGCCGAAGATATGTGCGCATCGGGTTGTTATTATATTGCTTCGGCTGCCGATAAGATTTATGCGGATCCTTCCAGCTTGGTCGGCAGTATCGGTGTGATTGGTGGTGGTTTTGATGTAACGGAGTTAATGGATAAACTCGGTATCAAACGCCGCTTGAAAATTGCCGGCAGCAATAAAGGTATGGGTGATCCGTTTACGCCTGAAACGCCTGAGCAGGCGAAGATTTGGGAAGGTATGTTGACCGATATTCATCGTGAATTTATTAATGCAGTAAAACTTGGTCGTGGCAAGCGTTTGAAAGAAAAAGAAAATCCTGATTTGTTTAGTGGTCGGGTTTATAGCGGTACCGAAGCTAAAAAAGTTGGATTAATTGATGATTTCGGTAGTATTTATACGGTTTCGCGAGATGTTATTCAGGCGCCGGAAATGGTAGATTATACGGTTGAAGAAGATGATTTCCGTAAGTTATTCAGACGCGGTTTGCGTTCTGAGGTTTCGTCAGCCATAGAGGCAGTTAGCAACCGTCTTTGGTAATTGATTCAGTTAATTTGAAGAAGGCCGTCTGAATTTTTTTCAGACGGCCTTTCTGTTGTCGGTAAGATTCAAATGATTTAAAACGGTTGGTTGTTAAATTATCGGATTAAATGATTTTCAAATTAAGGTGTTTCCCTTGTTTTGAATATACATTGATTTCTTTAAGATAATCACGTATTTTGTCTGATGACACAAAAAAGCTTGAATAATCGGTTGCCTGAATATGGAATTTTTTTATTACAAAGATTCAAAAAGGGCTTGAATTTACCGCTTAAAGCCTTATGTTGCCTTTCGTTCAAATGAGAAATGTTGTGTTGTCCAAAACATGACATTGCATTTTTTAAATAACCTGAATTTAGGTATTTGTTTTTCAATTATTTTATTTGGAGCATACTCATGACCATCCGTCCTCTGCACGACCGCGTAGTTGTTAAACGCTTGGAAGCCGAAGAAAAAACCGCTTCCGGTATCGTATTGCCCGGCTCAGCTGCCGAAAAACCCGATATGGGCGAAGTGATTGCCGTAGGTGCCGGCAAAGTAGGTAAAGGCGGTGAGCGCCGTCCTTTAGATGTTAAAGTCGGTGACAAAGTGATTTTCGGCAAATACAGCGGTCAAACCGTGAAAGCCGACGGTGAAGAGCTGTTGGTAATGCGCGAAGAAGACATTTTCGGTATTGTCGAATAAACCATTATTATTGAGTAAAGATTATTATTAATTTCAAAAATATCAAGAAAATCGGGTTGGTATCTGCCGGTCTGATGATTGCGGCGTGTGCTACCCATATACCGGCCTCCGGCTTTTATGCAGACGAAAGTTATGCAAAACGCAGCGAAGGGTATGATTGGGTCGGCATCGATATTGCGCAAATAGACAGAGAGCACTATCGGGTAACGGTAAATTCCCGCAGCGATACCAATAGACCGACTTGTTCGGGCAACTTTACCGCACGGGTAGTCGGCAGGGATACTTTGCAGGTGGATAGTGAGCAGGGCCCTTTTCAGTTGGTATTCGGAAAAGATTCTTTAACAATAGATTCCGAAGAAGACGACAGAATTCTATATTATTTCTGTCGGGGTGGTGCTTCGCTTATCGGCGAATATCATAAATTCCGATAATTTTCTTATTTTCAGTTTAGTGCAAGCTTATTTAATTTTAGGAGTAATAAAACATGGCAGCAAAAGACGTACAGTTTGGTAATGAAGTCCGCCAAAAAATGGTAAAAGGTGTGAACGTATTGGCGGATGCCGTTAAAGTTACCTTAGGCCCGAAAGGCCGTAATGTTGTGCTTGACCGTGCATTCGGCGGCCCGCAAATCACTAAAGATGGTGTGACTGTCGCCAAAGAAATCGAATTGAAAGACAAATTCGAAAACATGGGCGCACAAATGGTGAAAGAAGTAGCTTCTAAAACCAACGATGTGGCCGGTGACGGTACCACAACCGCAACCGTATTGGCTCAAGCCATTGTGGCCGAAGGTATGAAATATGTAACTGCCGGTATGAACCCGACCGACCTGAAACGCGGTATTGATAAAGCGGTTACTGCGTTGGTAGACGAATTGAAAAACATTTCAAAATCTTGCGAAACTTCTAAAGAAATCGCCCAAGTAGGTTCGATTTCTGCCAATTCCGACGAACAAGTCGGCGCGATTATTGCCGAAGCGATGGAAAAAGTGGGCAAAGAAGGTGTGATTACCGTAGAAGACGGTAAATCTTTGGAAAACGAATTGGATGTTGTAGAAGGTATGCAGTTCGACCGCGGTTATCTGTCTCCTTACTTCATCAATGATGCCGAGAAACAAATTGCCGGTTTGGATAATCCTTTTGTGTTGTTGTTTGATAAAAAAATCAGCAATATCCGTGACTTGTTGCCAGTGTTGGAGCAAGTGGCCAAATCAAGCCGTCCGTTATTGATTATTGCCGAAGATATCGAAGGCGAAGCCTTGGCGACTTTGGTTGTGAACAATATCCGCGGTATTCTGAAAACCGTTGCCGTTAAAGCCCCGGGCTTTGGCGACCGTCGTAAAGCCATGTTGCAAGACATCGCTATTCTGACCGGCGGTACTGTGATTTCCGAAGAAGTCGGTTTGTCTTTGGAAAAAGCCACTTTGGAAGACTTAGGCCAAGCCAAACGCATTGAAATCGCTAAAGAAAACACAACCATTATCGACGGCTTCGGCGATGCGGCACAAATTGAAGGCCGTGTGGCTGAAATCCGCCAACAAATCGAAGTGGCAACCAGCGATTACGATAAAGAAAAACTGCAAGAGCGTGTGGCCAAATTGGCCGGCGGTGTGGCTGTGATTAAAGTAGGTGCGGCTACCGAAGTAGAAATGAAAGAGAAAAAAGACCGCGTTGACGATGCACTGCATGCAACCCGTGCTGCCGTTGAAGAAGGTATTGTAGCCGGTGGTGGTGTGGCTCTGTTGCGCGCCCGTGCTGCTTTGGAAAACCTGCATACCGGTAATGCCGACCAAGATGCCGGCGTACAAATCGTATTGCGTGCCGTTGAATCTCCGCTGCGTCAGATTGTGAAAAATGCCGGTGGCGAGCCTTCAGTTGTGGTAAACAAAGTATTGGAAGGCAAAGGCAACTTCGGTTACAACGCCGGTAATGATTCTTACGGCGATATGCTTGAAATGGGTGTATTGGATCCGGCCAAAGTAACCCGTTCCGCATTGCAACATGCCGCCTCTATTGCCGGCTTGATGCTGACTACCGATTGCATGATTGCTGAAATCCCTGAAGATAAACCTGCTATGCCTGATATGGGCGGCATGGGTGGTATGGGCGGCATGGGCGGTATGATGTAATACTGCTTGTGCTTGGCTCTATGCTGAATAAAAACCGCATATTTTTGAATATGCGGTTTTTATTTCTATAACAAAAAAAGTTAATTTAAGGCCGTCTGAAATATATTTCAGACGGCCTTTTTATTGCTGTTTGATATGATTACATATTCATCATGCGCACAAATACATCTTCTAAATCGGTTTGCGGTAATGAGAGGTTTTTAACTTCAATGCCTGAATATTTTAGCGTTTGCAAAACAAAGGCCAATTGGTCGTAGTCATCCAGTTTCAACACAACCGAACCGTTTTCTTCAGATACCAACCAATGTCGTAAATTATCAGGTAGATTGCCATTAATTAGGAGTTCGGCACATAGTTTTTGCTCCGTGTGCAGCAAATTGGCAGTGTTATCCAATGCTACCAACTCGCCTTGTTTCAGCATGGCAATCCGATCGCAAAAGTTTTGTGCTTCTTCGAGATAGTGGGTGGTTAGAATCACCGTGTGGCCTTGTTTGTTCAGGCTCTCGATAAATACCCATAAGCTTTGTCGCAACTCAACATCCACACCGGCAGTCGGCTCGTCGAGCACGATAACGGGTGGGCGGTGAACCAGGGCTTGTGCCACCATTACCCGCCGTTTCATACCGCCGGATAGATTGCGTGTGTTGGTGTGGGCTTTGTCGGCAAGGCCGAGATTTTCAATAATTTCTTCAATCCAATCATCGTTTTTTCTAATACCGAAATAGCCGGATTGGAGCCGTAATGTTTCGATGACGGTAAAGAAAGGATCGAATACCAGTTCTTGAGGCACGACGCCTAAGTTCATACGGGTATTGCGGCTATCTTTAACAACGTCATAGCCCATGACTTGAATCGTGCCTGAGGTAAGGCGGCTTAAGCCTGCCATAGCAGAAATTAGAGTGGTTTTGCCGGCACCGTTGGAGCCGAGCAGGCCGAAAAATTCGCCTTGATTAATATCGAAGCTGACATCTTTCAGTGCGGTAAAGCCGTTAGGATAGGTTTTAACAGCATTTTGAATGTGTATAGCCGGTTGCATAATGATTTCCGGTTTTCAGACGGCCTGTTTATGGTTTGAGGCCGTCTGAAAACATTTTGATAAATAATAAAAATAGTATTGTGTGTGGTTGGTGTATCAAACTATTCGTTTGCTTATTTTATACGCGCAGCTTCCAGCCGGATTTTAATAAAGCCAATACAAAAACAGCCAATACGGCAGCTGCAGTAGCAACTACAGTTAAAGACAGCCACGGGGAAACGTCTGAGACACCGAAAAAGCCGTAGCGGAAGCCGTCGATCATGTAAAAGACCGGATTGAAATGGCTGACACTACGCCAGAATGGCGGTAGGCTGTTAATGGAATAAAATACGCCCGATAAGAACGTTAGCGGCATAATCAGGAAGTTTTGAAACATGGCCAATTGGTCGAATTTTTCAGCCACAATCCCAGCCAGTAAACCGAATATCCCCATAATGAAACAGCCTAATAGGGCGAAAGTCAGTATCCATGAGATATTATGTGGCATAGGTAGGCCAAACGGTGCGGTAACGGCGACTACGCCGAGGCCGACCAATAGGCCGCGTAATACCGATGCGCCGACATAGGCCGAGAAAAAAGCCGGCACCGACAGCGGCGGCAGCAAAATAAACACTAGATTGCCGGTGATGCGGGATTGAATCAGGCTGCTGGATGCGTTGGCAAAGGCGTTTTGTGTCATGCTCATCATAGCCAAGCCGGGAATCAGGAACGCATTGTAGGGAATATCGGGTAGGGCTTCGATATGCCGGCCGACGGCATGGGAAAAAATCATTTGATAAAGCAGTGCGGTCAGCATGGGGGCGGCAACGGTTTGTAGGCCGACTTTCCAAAAACGCAATACTTCTTTTTTAAACAGGGTATAAAAACCGATCATTTTGGTGTGATTTCTTTTATGTTTGTAGCTATTTGAATATAGGCCGTCTGAAAGGCAAGACACTCCTGTTATTCACTTGGTGTGCTATTCAGACGGCTATTCTTAGATGTGTGGTAAAAAAGTTAACCGACTTTATCGCCCGGCTGTGCGCCTTCGTGTACATCCAGCAGGCGCAGTTTGCCGTCGGCAGTGGCGGCGGAAAGAATCATGCCTTCGGACATGCCGAACTTGGCCATTTTACGCGGCGCAAAGTTAGCCACGGCAATCACCATTTTGCCGTTAAGTGCGGCAGGTTCGGGGTAGCTGGCGGCGATGCCGGAAAAAATAATCCGCTTTTCAAAGCCGAAATCCAAATCGAATTTCAATAGTTTGGTGCTGCCTTCGACCGCTTCGCAGTTCAATACTTTGGCAACACGCATATCGATTTTCATAAAGTCGTCGAAGCTGGCTTGTTCGGCCACGGGTGCATATTTTGATTCTTCGGCAGGTGCGGCTTCGGCGGCGGCCTGCATGCTTTGTTTGTTGGCGTCGATTAAATCATCCACTTGTTTTTGCTCCACTCGTTGCATTAGGTGTTCGTATTTGTTAATGGCGTGCCCTTCGGGCAATACGGTTGCGGTATCTGCCCAGCGCAGGCCGTTTAGGTTGAGGAAAGCGGCGGCACGTTCGGCCACTTTCGGCAACACGGGCGCCAGATAGATACTCAAAATCTTAAAGGCATTAATCAGTTCGCTGCATACTTCGTGCAGGCGTTGCTCTTGACCTTCCTGTTTGGCCAATTCCCACGGCTTGTTGGCATCAACATATTCGTTAACGGTATCGGCCAGTGCCATAATTTCGCGCAGGGCTTTGGCGTATTCGCGGTTTTCAAAATCGGCGGCAATAGCATCGCTTTCCGCAGCCAGTTTTTGAATCAATTGGCTGTCGGCAACATCTTTCAGACGGCCTTCGAAACGTTTGGTAATAAAGCCGGCGGCACGGGCGGCAATATTCACATATTTGCCGACCAAGTCGCTGTTTACGCGGGTGATAAAGTCGTTCAGGTTTAAATCGATGTCTTCGATTTTGCTGTTGAGTTTGGCCGCAATGTAATAGCGCATCCATTCGGGGTTGAGGCCGCCGTCCAAATAGGATTTGGCAGTGATAAACGTGCCGCGCGATTTGGACATTTTTTGCCCGTCCACGGTTAAAAAGCCGTGGGCAAACACGCCGGTAGGGGCGCGGTGGCCGCTGAATTTCAACATGGCAGGCCAGAATAAGGCATGGAAATAGAGAATGTCTTTACCGATAAAGTGATACATCTCGGTTTGGCTGTCGGCTTTGAAATATTCGTCGTAATTCAAACCAATACGGTTGCATAGGTTTTGAAACGAAGCCATATAGCCGACCGGGGCATCCAGCCAAACATAAAAATATTTACCGGGTGCGCCGGGAATTTCAAAACCGAAATAGGGGGCATCACGGCTGATGTCCCAATCGGATAAGGTTCCGTTGCCGTTTTCATCCGTGCCCAGCCATTCGTTCATTTTATTTAATGCTTCGGCTTGCAGGTGCGGTTGGGTACGGTCGTCTGAAAGGGTAGTGGTTCCTGCCGTCCATTCTTTCAGATAATCGGCACATTCGCCCAGCTTGAAGAAGAAATGCTCGGATGTTTTCAGTACGGGGGTGGCGCCGGATACGGCAGAATAAGGGTTAATCAGCTCGGTCGGGCTGTAAGTGGTGCCGCAGACTTCGCAGTTGTCGCCGTATTGGTCTTTGGCATGGCATTTGGGGCATTCGCCTTTTACAAAACGGTCGGGCAGAAACATGTTTTTTTCAGGATCGAACAGCTGTTCGATTACACGGCTTTCGATTTTGCCGTTGGCTTTCAGTGCCAGATAAATCTGCTCGGAAAGGGCTTTGTTTTCAGGTGAGTGGGTGCTGTAATAATTGTCGTAGCCGATATGGAAGCCGGTGAAGTCGGCCAGATGGGCTTCGCGTACTTGGGCAATCATATCTTCGGGGGCGATGCCTTGTTTTTGTGCGGCCAGCATTACCGGCGTGCCATGAGTATCGTCGGCGCAGCAGTAGTAGCATTCATGGCCGCGGATTTTTTGGAAACGCACCCAGATATCGGTTTGAATGTGCTCGACCATGTGCCCTAAGTGAATGCTGCCGTTGGCATAGGGTAGAGCGGAAGTAACAAGGATTTTGCGTGTCATGGTTTGGTGTGTCTTGTATTCGGATGGGTAAAATAAACAGTATAACAAAGAAACCGATGCATTCCACGAATTGCCGGACGATTGTTGCGCTGATGTGGCTTGAACGGCGGAAAGGCCGGTCGGCGGCCTGTGGGGATAACGGTATTGTTCCGGATAATAGGGAATGCGGTGTGTTGCTTTATATATGTACGATAAAAAACCCACTTGAGTAAAGTGGGTTTTTTGAATTTGGTTGCGGGGGCAGGATTCGAACCTACGACCTTCGGGTTATGAGCCCGACGAGCTACCATGCTGCTCCACCCCGCGCTAGATTTGAAAGTATATGCCGGTGCAAAAGTTTTGTCAATGATTAATTGTATTTTTGTTACAACCGTTCGGCGCACCTGTTATCGGATTACTGTATTGAAACGTGCATGCCTTGTTTATTTATCCGGGTTTCAGACGGCCTGATTCTGTTGGAACAAAGCCTTTATCTGTTCGCGCTGTTCGGCATGGTTCACAATGGGGTAAGGATAGCCATGCGTATCAATACTTTCTTTTGCCAGCCACGGGGCATGGATAATATCTTTACCCAAATGTGCCAACTCGGGGATATAACGGCGGATAAATTGTCCGTCGGGGTCGAATTTTTGCGATTGCAACACGGGGTTGAAGATGCGGAAATAAGGTTGTGCATCGCAACCTGTGCTGGCCGACCATTGCCAGCCACCGTTGTTGGCCGATAAATCGTAGTCGATTAATTGCTCGGCAAACCATGCTTCGCCTAGTCGCCAGTCGGTTAACAGGTCTTTCACCAGAAAGCTCGCCGTTATCATGCGCAGGCGGTTGTGCATCCAGCCGGTGCTGGAAAGCTGACGCATGGCGGCATCGACAATCGGAAAGCCGGTTTGCCCTGTTTTCCAACGCTCGAACCATTCGGGATTATTCGGCCATTTGATGGCACGGTATTCGGGGCGGAAGCTTTGGTATGCAGTTTCGGGGTGGTGAAACAATACTTGTTTGAAAAATTCGCGCCAGATTAATTCGCTCAGCCATACGTTTGCCCCTTCGCTGTCGGCCTGTTTGGCAAGGTAAACCAGATGGCGGGGGGAAAGCAGGCCGTGGCTGAGATAGGGCGATAGGCGGCTGGTGCCTTTTTGTGCGGGGAAGTCGCGACTGAGGTGGTAGGTGTCGATGTGTTCGAGAAACCGGCCGAGTTGTTTTTGTGCTTCTGCTTCGCCGCCGGGAAATAAGGTGTTTTGATGGGTGAAGCCGATGGTTTCCGGTTGGGGCGGTATCGGGGTGCGGCGTGCGGCATCCGGCAGTTTGGTTTGTAGTGCCGATAAGGCGGCCCAATCATCGGCGGGTTGCCAGTGGCCGAAATATTGGGTGTAGGTTTGCAACCATGCTTTTTTATAGGGGGTAAACACGGAATAGGGGCGGCCGGTGTGGGTCATCACGGCGGCTTTGGGCAATAAGACTTGGTCGTCAACGCGTATCAATGTGCAGCCGGCTTCATCGAGTGTACGCCAGATAGCATTGTCGTGTGCAGCGGATTGGGGTTCGTAGTCTTCGGCGCATACCACGGACGTTGCATGGAGTTGCGCCGCCAGTTTGGGAATTTCCTGTTCGGCTGAGCCGTGCAGAATATAAAGCGGGATATGCTTTTCGTTTAAGGCCGTCTGAAAAGCGTTCACGCTGTCGTAAATAAAACTGGAACGGCGGGGGTTGGTTTTTAGTAAAGGATCGGCGGTATTGTCGAAAATAAATACGCCGACAACGGGCAGTCCCTGACGTATGGCAGTTTGCAGGGCTGTGTTGTCAAACAGGCGCAGGTCGCGGCGGAACCAGATTAGGGTAGTAGGTTGCATAAGGCCGTCTGAAATAAAATGGGTTGGCAAATATTGTAAAGCGTTTGGCGACATATTGCGTATAGGGTTAGCTGATAATCATCAATTTGCTTGCTAAATAAAAATAAAAATGCCAAACTGGGTTTAAGTATCTAAATAAATATTATAAATTTTTTAATTTTTAGAATTAAAACATAAAAAAATAAATAATTAAGCAATTTAATGCTTAAAAAAGGAGGAGAAGTGACTGCTGCTGCCTGTATCTATACCGCACGAGAAGCCGATTCGGATGGTTTCATTCATTATCCGACCGAAGAACATCAGGTTTGGCATGATCTGATTGTGCGCCAACAACGTAACCTGCCCGGGCGTGCCTGCAACGAATATCTTGAAGGGCTGGCCAAGCTGGCGTTGCCACACGACCATATTCCCCAATTGGCCGATATTGATGCCGTATTGTTAGAAAATACAGGTTGGCGTACCGCGCCGGTGCCCGCGCTGATACCGTTTGGCCGTTTCTTCAAATTGCTTGCTAATAAAGCGTTTCCCGTTGCTACGTTTATACGTCGGCGCGAAGACTTCGATTATATTCAAGAGCCGGATATTTTCCATGAAATTGCCGGCCATTGCCCGTTGCTGACCCATCCGGCTTTCGCGGAGTTTAATGAAATTTATGGCAAACTCGGATTAGATGCCGATAAAACCGAAAGAGTGTTTTTGGCCAGACTGTATTGGTTTACCATTGAATTCGGCTTGGTCGGTCTCAATCCGGCAATGCGGCGTATTTATGGTGGTGGTATTTTAAGCTCGCCTTCGGAAACCGAATATGCTTTGAGCGGAAAGCCGGAATATCGTGAGTTTAATATTTCCGATGTTTTGCGCACGCCTTACCGTATCGACCGCATCCAGCCGATTTATTATGTGCTTGATAAGCTGGATACATTATTCGAAGTGGCCCGGAGCGATATAATGGGCGAGGTGCATAAAGCCATCCAAAAAGGCTTATTCGAGCCGCATCCGAGTTTGGCTGATTGAACACAATTTGGATAAGGCCGTCTGAAAATCATTAAGGCGGATTCAATCATATAAATAGTTAATGAAGGAGAAAACAGATGAACGATTTGGCCAAACAAGCCTGCGAAGCCTGCCGTGCTGATGCGCCTAAAGTCAGCGATGAGGAACTGGCGCAACTGATGAAATTGATTCCGGAATGGCAGCCGGTAGTAGTGGACGGCGTATTGCAATTACAACGGCATTTTAAATTTAAAAATTTCAAACAGGCGATGGCGTTTACCAACCGTTTGGCCGACTTGGCAGAAGAGGAAGGCCATCATCCGGGCATTCTAACCGAGTGGGGCAAAGTAACGGTTACTTGGTGGTCACACAGTATTAAAGGTCTGCACCGTAATGATTTTATTATGGCGGCGAAAACCGATACATTGGCGGCCGTCTGAAAAAAACGCTATCATTCGGTTTACCACATACGGCAAATATTCTTTGCCGTATTTTATTTATTTTTGTGTTCAATCACATAAAACTGCTTAATATACGCTATTTTGATTTAAGGCCTGATATAGGCCGTCTGAAAGGAAAACAATGAATTTTTACCGTTTCTGCCAACGTACCGCTGCCGTTTCACTGGCTTTATGGGTTGCCGCTTGTTCTACAACCGACATGGAAAATGTGGTTCGCAGCAAGTGGAGCAGCATCGGCACCACATCAGACGGCAATATCAAAGCTTATATTGATAAAAACAGCATCAGTAAAAACGGCAATCTGGTGACCTTCCGTGACCGTAAAATCGTGGTGGATCAGGATAAAGAACGTTACGTCAACACGCCGCGTTATAAAACCGCTATCGGTACATGGGAAATGCATTGTGCCAATAAAACCTACCGTTTAACTGCTTTGCAGCTATTGGATGAACGTGGTACGGTTGTGGCTAATGAAAACTACACTGCGGTTGACTTACGCCCGATGAGCGTAATGAACGGGTCGGTGACTGAAAAACAATTCGAGCAAGTGTGCGGGCAAAGCCTCTAGATTTCAGACGGCCTGACTTTATTTAAATATCTATTTGAAATATATTTGAAAATTTTTGAAACCGATGATGTGTTGTATCTTGGTAAGTTTGAGCAGAGTCGGGTAAAAAGTTTCATGCTTTCTTTTACGGGTGTCTGGTATAGTAAAAGATAGACTATGTGAAATAGGGCGGAATGATGGGTAAAAAACTCAGTTTCATCCATTGTGCAGCCGCCTTTATTTACAATAATCGCCTTCCCTGATGCTGTGGGTTTTCACCGTTGCAGACAGGGTCGCCGTCTTGAAAATGCCGTTTACAGCCTCAAAATTGTTTTGACAAGGCTTCAGACGGCATCATATAAATAATATATAAGCACAGTGAACCTATATTTATTTCAGATGGCCTTCCATCTGAAAATTTATTTGTGCGTGAAGTAAAAGACTTTAAAAGGGAAACCGGATTATGGCAAAGAATTTATTAATTGTGGAGTCGCCCTCCAAAGCCAAAACGTTGAAAAAATACCTCGGCAGCGATTTTGAAATCCTCGCTTCCTATGGACACGTGCGCGATTTGGTACCGAAAAACGGTGCGGTCGATCCTGATAACGATTTTGCCATGAAATACCAATTGGTCGCCCGCAACAGCAAACACGTTGACGCCATTGTTGCCGCTGCCAAAGAATCCGAAAACCTTTATCTCGCAACTGACCCGGATAGAGAAGGCGAGGCTATTTCATGGCACTTGCAGGAAATCTTGAAATCCAAACGCGGTTTGAAAAATCTCAAGCCGCAACGTGTTGTGTTTCATGAAATTACCAAAAATGCCGTTTTAGATGCCATCGCCCATCCGCGGGAGTTGGAAGAAAACTTAGTGGATGCGCAACAGGCGCGGCGCGCATTAGATTATTTGGTCGGCTTCAACCTTTCACCGCTGTTGTGGAAAAAAATCCGCCGCGGCCTGAGTGCCGGCCGTGTACAAAGCCCGGCCCTGCGCCTGATTTGCGAGCGTGAAAACGAAATCAAAGCTTTCGAAGCGCAGGAATATTGGACCGTTCACCTCGACAGCCATAAAGGTCGTAGCAAATTCACCGCCAAACTGGTGCAATGGCAGGGCGAAAAGCTGGAACAGTTTTCCCTGCCCGACGAAGCGGCACAACAAGCCGTTTTAAACGGGCTGACCGATAAAGAAGCCGAAGTTGCCAACATTGAAAAGAAAAAACGCAGCCGCAACCCTGCTGCCCCGTTTACCACTTCGACTATGCAACAAGATGCCGTACGCAAACTCGGTATGACCACCGACCGCACCATGCGAACCGCCCAACAGCTTTATGAGGGTATTGATGTCGGGCAGGGCGCAATCGGTTTGATTACCTATATGCGTACCGACAGCGTTACCCTGTCGGATGAAGCTTTGGTGGAAATCCGCCATTATATTGAAAACAAAATCGGCAAAGAATATCTGCCCGCCGCTGTCAAACAATATAAAACCAAGTCGAAAAACGCCCAAGAAGCGCACGAGGCCATCCGCCCGACTTCGGTTTACCGCACCCCCGAAAGCGTAAAACCTTTCCTGAGTGCCGACCAATTCAAGCTTTATCAGATGATTTGGCAGCGTACCGTTGCCTGCCAGATGACGCCTGCAAAATTCGACCAAACCACCGTTGATATTGCTTTGGGCGAAGGTGTTTTCCGCGTTACCGGCCAAGTGCAGACTTTTGCAGGTTTTTTAAATGTGTATGAAGAAGGCACTGACGATAGCGACGAGGGCGAAGACAATAAAAAACTGCCCGAAATGAAAGAGGGCGACAAACTGCCTGTCGATCAGCTTTATGGCGAACAGCATTTCACCACCCCGCCGCCGCGCTTTAACGAGGCTACGTTGGTGAAAGCGTTGGAAGAATTCGGCATCGGCCGCCCGTCGACCTATGCCAGCATTATTTCCACATTGAAAGACCGCGAATACGTTACGCTTGATCAAAAACGGTTTGTGCCGACCGATACCGGCGAAATTGTGAATAAATTCCTAACCGAGCACTTCGCCCAATACGTGGATTATCACTTTACCGCCAAGCTGGAAGACCAACTTGATGAAATCGCCACCGGTAAGCGCCAGTGGATTCCGGTGATGGATAAATTCTGGAAAGGCTTCAGCAAGCAGGTTAAAGAAAAAGAGGGCATCGAACGCGCCAAGATTACCACGGAAGAACTGGACGAAATTTGTCCGAAATGCGGCAATCACAAGCTGCAAATCAAGTTCGGCAAACGCGGCCGCTTTATTGCCTGTTCCGGTTATCCCGAATGTGATTACACCCGCAATATCGGGGAAACCGCCGAAGATGCCGCGAAAGAGGCCGAAGAACCAACAATAGTCGAAGGCCGTGAATGCCCGAAATGTGGCGGACAGCTAGTGTATAAAAAAGGCCGTTACGGTAAGTTTATCGGCTGTTCCAATTATCCGAAATGTAAACATATCGAACCTTTGGAACCGCCGAAAGACACCGGCGTGGCGTGTCCGAAATGCGGCAAAGGCCACTTAATCGAACGCAAATCCCGCTACGGCAAACTGTTTTACAGCTGCAATACTTATCCCGATTGCGATTACGCCGTATGGAATCCGCCCATCGCCGAAACTTGCCCCAACTGCAAATGGCCGGTATTAACCATTAAAACCACCAAACGCTGGGGTGTAGAAAAAGTCTGCCCGCAGAAAGAGTGTGGTTGGAAAGAGCAAATCGAACCGCCGGCACCGAAAGGTTCGAAAGTAGCCGAGTAACTTTTTAAAATAGTTGTTTAAAGGCCGTCTGAAACCGATATTCGTTTCAGACGGCCTTATATATTGCACCCCCATGAAAGGGGGTATTTTTACATAAACACCCCTTGACAAGTTTATTAACCGACTTTTGAAAGGGGTCTCAAATGTCATTAACTTTTTATACTGTTACGCCTGAATCAAAACAGTTTCCCAAGTCGTACATACTTCAAGTATTCAACGAAACACAAGATGATGAAGTCGTTTGTGTTCAGACGGTTAACTTCCCTATTCGAAACCCAGCACTTCCCAACAAGGTATTGAACGAAGCCCATGCTTGCGGCCGAATGCTCGTTAACAAAATCATGAACGCGAATATAGCGCGCATGGGGGGGCTGTAATGGAAGCTGCCCGTAAATACCGCATCAAACCAAACCCCGACCGTTTCGGCGGCGGGTGGAATCTTCAGCTTATCCAAGCAGGCAGAATCATTAAAACGCATACAGAACCGCACAACAAATACCCGCAAGGTTTTGAATTTGATGGGAAGAAACACTATGACCTTTCATTCCTTGCGTGCAAATTGAATGGTGAAACGTGGGTTTCAGATGGGGGTATGCCAGTATGAAACGCCGTTGCCCCGAATGTTTGACTTACCGCCATCCGTCCGCCTTTTCAGGCGGTATCGGTTGCGTCTGTGATGTGTGCGCTGCTGCGGCGCAAAGCGCGAAGCGCGGCGCGCTTCCTTGTCTTAATAGTAATAACTGCATTGGGAATCATGCTGAAAGCATGATTAGTAACAAAAACAAGCAATTACCCGAATTTCATGAAAGGTTAAAAAAAGAAGCTGACAAAAAAAGCGCAAAACTGAATGAGTTCAGTACATCGCACAAAAAATCAGCAACGGCTTTAGAGCTGAACGTTCATCAATTCATCGAAACTTTTGGCATAAATCATGTTGGTTTCCTGACGCTTACTTTCGCTGATGATGTGCAAGACGTGAAAGAAGCAAGCCGCAGATTTCATAGTTTGAGAACAAACTTTTTAAGCAAGCATTTTAAACACTATATCTGCGTGTATGAACGCACCAAGAAAGGAAGAATTCATTTCCATCTGATCGTAAACACCCGTGAAGATATACGTCGCGGCCTGAATTTTGCAGCGATTGCCGCGAGAAACTACACAAGCGCAAACCCCGCATTGCGCCAGTTGTGGAAACTGATACGCGAAAACGTCGGTAAATACGGCTTCGGTCGTTCCGAACTATTGCCCGTAAAGACAAACAGCAAAGGCTTAGCGCGTTATGTGGCTAAGTACATTGCAAAACATATTGATAGCCGCAAGCCTGAAGACAAAGGATACCGCCTGATTAGAACAACGATAGACAAAAAAAGCCTTTGGAAGATTGCAACGTCTAATTTTTCCTTCCGCTCGGTAGGTTCTGCTGAATGGCGGCGTAAGTTGGAAAGCTGGGTTGTCGCTATCGAACCCTATTTAAAACAATATGCTGTTGAAATGAAAGGCTATGAAATACCCGATATAGACCAAGAAAATTACAACATTATTTTAAGCGAAGTAATCAGCCCGAAGTGGGCATTTCTAAACCGTGAAATTATTACCAATTTAGCCTAAGAAAGGATAGCCATGAGTAACGAAAACCAAGACAGACAAGCCCCCGTACAGGGATTATTTATCACTGGGGCATTTGACCGCATGATTGTCAAAGAACGCAAGAATGATGACGGCAGTTATACCAAAACCCATTACGTGGGCATGATTGTTAGAACCGAAACGACAACGAACCTTTATCAGGTTCGCACCAAGACACCCGAAAAATACGCATCTTTAAAACAGAATCAGATTGTAACCCTGTGGGTATTCCCCCGCGCATTTAAAGACAACGTGTATTACTCAGACGAAAGCTAAACAGTAAGTTTTCAAGGTTTAGGCGGTGTACCTTGAATTGACCCCTTAAACACCGTCATTTTTTAAAACCTAATTGAAAGGAATTATCATGAAAAATTTGAAGAAAAAACTGCAATACGGCGTTGCCGTTGTGACTACATCTGCGTTGCCTGCTTTAGCATTGGCGGATGAAAGCATAAATTTGTTGGATATTGTAAAAACTGAAGCTACTGGCCTTAAAGCAGGTGTTTTGGCTATTGGTACATTGGTTATCGGCGTATCCGTTGCCTTTGCCATGATTCGCATCGGTAAACGCGGCTCTAATGCAGTAGGTTAAGGCGCGGTTATGGGTTATCAGGTCGGCAGAATCTGCTATCAAACCTATGAAGAAGCCACAAACGTCTTGATGACCCAAGTTGTGCCGACGATAGACAAAGACGGGGTGCTACATCACCCCGTTTTTAACGGCAAGGACTGGGTTTATAAAGAACAGATAATCAAGCCGACGTATCCGCAATGCGAATATGGAGCGTATGCCAAAGCAGGGAAAGAAATAGGTGTAGGCATGGTATCTGCCATCGCGGTGTTATTGGTGGTCGTTGTGGCGTTAAGGTCTGTTGCATTGATTGAGAGTGAAAGTAATGAAAAATGATACCGGAAATAGAATTTTTACTAGGCTTGCTGCCCGCACTGTGCGTGTCGGTGTGCTTGTGTGTTTTAGCGGTAACGCTGCGCTAATCCCGCTTACGGCATGGGCGGATGTACCACCACCGCCCCCTGCATATCACAAACAGATAGACACAAGCTTTCCGAGTGGTCGGGCGCTGATTAATCAGGGATACGATCCGAAGACAGGCGTGTTAAAGGTACAGGTCGATAACAGCGGCAAGCCGAAAGTGAGCGGTAAAGGCGGCGTGATTACGGGCAGGCAAGATGTAAACGTAACGGTTACCGATACCTATGGTAATAAAGCAAGGATTAAATCAGCAGTTAGTCAAACTGCAAATTCATTAGTTATTGCCGGATATGTAGGTGGTTCTATTGCAAAAGGTATTGATGCTTATGGCAATCAAGCTGTCAATGATGTAAGGGATGGCCGTTATGGCGATGCTATGCGTTCAGCGGCTGGTGTGGTTGCTTCAACTTTAGATGGCCTTTCTGGTGGCGTGCTTTCTTCTGTAACTGGTGTTGCTGACAACATATTGGGCACAAATGCATCAGGGCTTAACCCGTCTGCTAATCCCTCTAGTAGTGTTGATACGGGGAAGCTTAGAGAAGCTGCGGCAAAAGCTGCCTCATCCCAAGCTAAAGCTGAAAGACAAGGCGACGTAAGCGGTGCGGTTGTATCGGCGACAGTAAAAAAAGCGGCAGAAGCTGCTGAAAAAGCGGCATCGGTCGCTGAAAAGATAGACAAAGGAAAAACAACAGAAACTTATTGGGTGGCATCTGCGCAAGGTCAGTATGCCAAATATGGCGATACTCCTGAAAATGCGTGTTCGGGTGAAGCACCGGGTAGCAATGGTTTGAAATTTTTCTATGTTGACGGTTCATGTTTGGGTGGGGTTGATAAGCCGACATGGTTGTGGGGTTTAGAAGCTAAGACGGTTAAGTTAAAGGTACCGGATTTAAAGCAATCTGATGTAAGCCTATCATCTGGTGAGATAGCGGCAATCTTAAAGAACATGGCTGAACAACAGCAAGCTAACCATGAAGAAATGATGCGGCAATTGACAGCGATTGCTGGCAATACAGCAGTACAAAACGCGACCACATCTAAAAGCGTAACCCCTGTTACCGTTTTAACCGATCCATATACACCCGCCGGTTCAAATACACCACAACAAACCGAATTTAGTTTAAAGAGTGACGGCAGTATTTCTGCAAGGTCGATTTCACGTCCAGATTTAGTAGCTGGCAGTTTTCAGGCTCCGCGACGTACTGAAATAGTTAAGAACACTACTTTAAGTCCTGAAAAGCAGCTAACGCCTGAAAGTAGTCAACAGGATACTAATCAGGGAACGACACAAGGCAGCGAACAGGGTACAAATCAGGGAACGACGCAAGGAACCCAACAGGGTACTAATCAGGGAACGACGCAAGGAAGCCAACAGGGAACCACTCAAGGCACTGCACAAGGCAGCAATCAGGGGCAGCAGAATGACAAACAGGATTTTTGCCGTCAAAACCCGAATTCCGCATCTTGTGCCGATTTGGGCGATACCAGTTATGAAGATTTAGATATACCCGAAAAAACCATAGATTTGCAATTTAAGCCGATAGATGTTTTTGCAACCGATGGAACCTGTCCCGCCCCGATTCGGTATGAGTTAGGCTCGCTTGGTAGCTTTGAAATGGGCTATGACTATATTTGCAGCTTTTTGAGAATGATAAGGCCGATTGTCATACTGGGCACAATCATAACCTGCAGCATGATTGCATATAGCGCGGTTAAGGAGTTGTGATATGTGGGGGAAACTCATAACGGGCGTATTAATGAGCGTGGCAGGCAGACTAATTGCCGCACTGGGTTTGTCTTTCGTGTCGTATGTCGGCCTTAATGAAATACAGGGCTACCTGCTGAATCAGGTACAGACGCAAATAGGGGGCATACCGAATGACGCCTTACAACTGGCCTATATAGCCGGAATGGGGGTGGTTTTGAATTGGATATTCGGCACCTTTGCATTTATAGCGTCCATGAAAACCATGTCCAAGCTGTCGGCAGGCATACAAAGAAAATAGAAAGGAATAAGCATGTTGTATTTGATTACGGGCGTTCCGGGTAGCGGCAAAACATTAAAAATGATATCGGATTTAATGAACCGTAAAGACCTGAAAGACAGACCCTTGTATTTGGACGGCATACCAGAAGTAAAAGGCGATATTATTCCGAATCTGCCGATACCAGAGGGCGAAAGTATGCAGACGTGGCACAAATGGGCACCGACTGGCGCAATACTGGTCATAGATGAATGCCAACGCGTATTCAGACCACGCCCAAGCGGTTCAAAAGTACCCGACTACGTGGCCGAATTGGAAACACACCGCCATAAAGGACTAGATATATTTTTGCTGACACAACACCCCCGACTAATTGATATCAACGTTAGAAGCCTGATAGGTCATCATTGCCATATCAGCAAGACTAATCTGGGCGTTAGGCGTATGTTGGAATGGGAAAGTTGTGGCGATCCGACAAGCAAGGCCAGCGTACAAAGTGCCGTAAAAAGCGTTTATACGTTGGATAAAAAAGCATTTGGCGTGTACAAGTCGGCCGAAGAGCATACGAAAATCAATACAAAACTTAGTCGCGTTGTTTATATTACGCCCGTTGTGTTATTGGTTATCATCGCCGCGGCATGGTATCTATATAGCAGTTGGCAAGGATACACAAGCGAAGAAAGCGCGGCACAAGTTGCCGCGGAAGCGGCAAGCCCCGTTGGGGGTGCGGCGGTGGCGGCTCCTGCCGCAAACGACGCAAGCACGGCGGGGCAGTACCCGCCGACGGCAGCCAGTGAACCGGTTACTAAGCCTCATTTGACCGAAGACGATTACAAGCCTGTTATAGACGGCCAGCCGTGGACTGCACCAATATACAACAGTCTTAATAAAAACATACAGACAATGCCGTATCCTGCGGCCTGCGTGAAGAATGGCGACAGATGCACCTGTTATACAGACCAAGCGACGCCGATTAAAGGCATGGATAAAGCTATGTGTATTGATTACGTTGATAACGGTATATACAATCCGTATAAACAAACGTTAGAAAACAGTGTTTCAGCGGATATTCAACCGCCTGTTCAGCCATCTAATCAGGTAGCAACATTAGGCGGAAAGAGCCCGTCTAGTTTGATGTATGACGGTTATGTTGAAGCGGGGGAACAATTTAGATAAGGGGTAGTATGGTTCTTGAGATTGTTGTTGGCGGGGTGATACTTTATGTTTTGTTTAAATGGTTCAATGAATTTGGTATTTTGAAAGTTTTAAAAGAACTTTTGATAGGTGCAATATACTTTCTCATTGTAGCTGTGATTTTATATTTAGTTTATTACCTCTATAACGCCTAACCAAGTCAAGGGGAGAATGTCTGTAAACGATTGTAATGACGAAGTCTTTATAATCGTTTATAGATACCCCTTGACGCCCCGCCCCCTCAAATACGCTCCCTGCTGCACCCGCGGCATACTTGCTGCGGGGGCTGCCACACGGCGAGTGCGGGGTATGGGGTAGCACCCCATAAAAGCGAAGCATTAAGCCCTGATAAATTCAAAACGGATATATCAGGGCTTAGTGTTTGACGAAATGCTAAGTACTGCCCCCGACTTCGTAAGTACGGCCAATGTTAAAGCATGTAGCAAAGATTGAAGCGGGGGCGATTAACAAAAAGAAAGTTTGAACACTATCTAAGGCAAAAAGCCTGTATTCATAAGGTAAAGCAATATGTACTTAGGAATTGACGTAAGCAAAGCAACGATAGACTGCTGTCTGATATCAGGCGGCATTTTTTTTGATCGCCGTTTTACAAACAACACAAGCGGATACAGGAAGCTGAAAGAATGGTTAGACGGCCACAAAGCAACCGAAACGCTGCATTGCTGCTGCGAAGCAACAGGAACCTATTACGAAGCATTGGCGGAATATCTATGCTGTTATTACAAAATGAGTGTAGAGAACCCAAGAAAAATAAAAGGTTTCGGCTCGGCGGTTCTGCAAAGAAGCAAAACGGATAAACAAGACGCCAAACTGATTGCCCAATACTGCAAAGCCATGACTCCTGAAGCATGGCAGCAGCAGTCACCGGAACAAAAACAGTTGCAAGAGTTAACCCGCTATATTGCCCGTATAAAAAAACAACGTGCATCAGAAAGTACAAAACTACAGGCAGCCTCAAGTCATATCAGGCCGCATATTAAAGAAACGATCCAATATTTAGACAGTCTGATAACCAAGCTAAAAAAAGAACTGCAAAACTTTTACAGGCAGAATAAGGAATATCAGAAAAACCGCCAACGCCTGAAAACGATAACGGGTATAGGCGATAGCGCGGCTTCGGTATTGCTCGCGACCATAACGAACAGGTTTCAAAACGCTGGGCAATTGGTCGCCTATTTAGGACTTGACCCGCGCAAGCACCAATCAGGCACAAGCGTTAATGGTAGAAGCCGCATATCGAAAGTAGGGAAATCAGATATACGGGCTTCCCTGTATATGCCGGCTATGGTTGCGTATCGGATGAACGCCTTTCCTGACTTTATAGGCCGTCTGAAAGCAAAGGGGAAGCCGCCGAAGTTAATCATTGTTGCAATAATGCGGAAATTGGTAGTTATTGCGTTTCACCTGCTGAAAAACCAAACGGAATATGACAAAAGCCGTTACAAATAAATAACATAGCTTAACAATGATATATGCAAAAACACCCCGGAAAGGCAGGGTGTGTGGCGATTATTGCCATTTGAATACACAAACGGCATTGACAATACAATACACTATCTTTGCTATACAATACCGTACCATTCAAACCATAACTTCAAATCAAATGATAAATAAAAACCGACATGCCAAACACCAAAACCAAGTCCGTATTATTGGTGGAACGCATCGGGGCAGGAAACTGCACTTTAGCGATGCCGACGGTTTGCGCCCTACGCCGGATAGTGTGCGCGAACGCCTATTTAACTGGTTGGGGCAGGATTTAACCGGGCAGGCAGTGTTGGATTTATTTGCAGGCAGCGGGGCTTTGGGCTTGGAAGCGGCTTCGCGCGGGGCGCGTTCGACGGTATTGGTGGAGCGTAACCGCCAAACTGCGCAAGTGATTAGAGAGAATATCCGCCAATTAGGTGTGGGGCAGGTTGAAGTAGCGGCTGCCGACGGTTTGGCGTATTTGCAGCAAGGGGGTGGCCGTTTTGATACGGTTTTTTTGGATCCGCCGTTTAATTGGCAGCAGTGGCCTGAATTGTGGGCGGTGCTTCAAGGCCGTCTGAATGAGCGGGCTATGGTGTATTTGGAAGCGGGGGTGCTGCCGCAACTGCCTGAGTGGTTGGAAGTATATCGGGAAGGCAAGGCAGGAAAAAGCCGGTTTGTTTTGGCGGTTTATCAGCCGGAAGCAGAAGCTTAATGGTTTGCTATTCCGGTGTTACGTTATTCCGCTAATACGACATATTTCCCTTCAAATTCGGCAACTTTTATATCGTTGCTAAACAATGTGCAGGTGATATGAATTTTGCCTTTACCGCGCGCGGTTAACATGGCGCTGCATTGCGCCCATGCTTCGGGGTCGGTTTTTTCGCAAACGGCGGTTAAATCGCCTCGGGCAGGTTTTAAATAACGGATATGGCTCTCCTGAATCACGATTTTGCCGTGATATTCCGGGTAATTAAGATGTACCAACGACCAGCCGCATAGTGTTGCCAACATCACAATACTGCCGCCGAACACGGTGTGATGGTGGTTGCAATTGGCGGCGATGGGTGCTAGTAGGCCAACCCTTTCGGTTTCTGCTTCGGCAACGCTGAATTGTAAAGCGGCGGAAGCGGGAATATTACGGTGAAGGAAAGCTTGTAGTTTGGTAGGTGTCATAATACGATTGTTGAAATCGGTGAAAAGCCGATTATATAGCAGGGCGTATTACTACGCCGCTTTATTAATAATATATCGATAGGCCGTCTGAAATCTTTCAGACGGCCTATCGATATTATCGGGACAAATGCTTTTATCGCAATGTGTATAAATGTTTTGGTATATTGTTTTTTGTAATTCAATGTGGTTGGCTCGGATTTCTTTGTTATAATGATCTGAACGAAACAGGGGTGCTGCATGGGTTGACCAATGCGGCTGAGAATCACCCTTATACCCGATCAAGGTAATGCTTGCGTGGGAAGATTTCAGCGTTCATTATGGTTTTCAGGCAGTTTGCAAGTATATAGTCTGAAAAAACACGCTCCTGTTTCTTTTTATAACGAAAACAGGAGTTTTTTATGGCTGCCAAAACCACAGGCCGCGAATCGGCACAACTCGACCGCCTTTCGCACGATTTAGGCATTCAATTTGCTTATCCCAATTCTACCAAAATCTATCTTTCAGGCAGCCGTGCGGATATGCGCGTACCGCTGCGCGAAATTGCCCAAGACGATACTGTCACCGATAAAGGCAACGAGCCGAATCCGCCGATTCCGGTATACGACACCAGCGGCGCTTATGGCGATCCGGAAGCACACATTGATTTGAAACAGGGCCTGCCGCATGTGCGTACGGCTTGGCTTGATGAGCGCGGCGATACGGAAATCCTCAACGGTTTATCCAGTGAATACGGTTTGGAACGCGCCCATGATCCGAAAACCGCCCATCTGCGCTTCAATCAGATTACCAACCCGCGCCGTGCCAAAGCAGGCAAAAACGTTTCGCAAATGCACTATGCCCGCCAAGGCATTATTACGCCGGAAATGGAATTTGTGGCGATTCGCGAACGCCTGAGAATGGAAGAAATTTTCCGTGACCCGCGTTATGCCAAAGTGATCAAACAGCATCCGGGCGAATCTTTCGGTGCCAATATTCCGACTCATCCCGACCAAATCACGCCTGAGTTTGTGCGTAGCGAAATTGCCGCCGGCCGTGCCATTATCCCCGCCAATATTAACCACCCCGAATTGGAACCGATGATTATCGGCCGTAATTTTCGTGTGAAAATCAACGGCAACTTGGGTAACTCTGCGGTCACTTCGTCGTTGACCGAAGAGGTGGAAAAAATGGTGTGGTCGCTGCGTTGGGGTGCCGATACCATTATGGACTTGTCTACCGGTGCGCACATTCACGAAACGCGCGAATGGATTATCCGCAATGCGCCCGTTCCGATTGGTACCGTGCCGATTTATCAGGCTTTGGAAAAAACCGGCGGTATCGCCGAAGATTTAACTTGGGATCTGTTCCGCGATACCTTAATCGAGCAGGCGGAACAAGGTGTCGACTATTTCACCATTCACGCCGGCGTATTGTTGCGCTATGTACCGTTAACGGCTGACCGTATCACCGGTATCGTATCGCGTGGCGGTTCGATTATGGCCAAATGGTGTCTGGCACACCATCAGGAAAACTTCCTCTACACCCATTTCGATGAAATCTGCGAAATCATGAAAGCTTATGATGTTTCCTTCAGCTTGGGTGACGGCTTGCGCCCGGGTTGTGTGGCAGACTCTAACGATGCCGCCCAGTTCGGCGAATTGCATACTTTGGGCGAATTAACCCACAAAGCATGGCAACATGATGTTCAGGTGATGATTGAAGGCCCCGGCCATGTGCCTTTACAACGTGTCCGCGCCAATATGGACGAAGAATTGCAACACTGCTTCGAAGCGCCGTTCTACACCCTTGGCCCGTTGGTAACCGATATCGCCCCGGGTTACGACCACATCACTTCGGGTATCGGCGCCGCCAATATCGGTTGGTACGGTACGGCCATGTTGTGCTATGTGACCCCGAAAGAACACCTCGGCCTGCCGGATAAAGAAGACGTCCGCACCGGTATTATTACCTACAAACTCGCCGCCCATGCCGCCGATTTGGCCAAAGGTTGGCCGGGTGCGCAACTGCGCGACAATGCTTTATCGAAAGCCCGTTTCGAATTCCGTTGGCGCGACCAGTTCCGCCTCGGTCTCGACCCGGAACGTGCCGAAAGCTACCACGACCAAACCCTGCCGGCCGAAGGGGCGAAGATTGCCCACTTCTGCTCAATGTGCGGCCCCAAATTCTGTTCGATGAAAATCACGCAGGAAGTACGCGACTACGCCGCCGCACAAAAAGGTATGGAAGAAAAAGCTGTCGAATTTGTGCGTAAGGGTGCCAAAATTTACAGCTGATGTGTGAAGTTTACAGGCCGTCTGAATCTGAATATTTTCAGACGGCCTGATAAATTGCGCCGGTACGTATCCGAATGCATGTCAACATAATATGCGTCAAGCCTTAATCTATTTGTTGTGATGGGCAGCGGCAATGGCCGGCCAATAAAAATGAAAAAAGGAACCATCATGAAACCCTATCAGGTAGCGATTGCCGGCGGCGGTCTGCTCGGACGGCTGACGGCATGGCGCTTGGCGGAACAAGGTATCCGCACGGTATTGTATGATGCCGGATCACCTACCGGTGAAAACAGCGCGGCTTATGTGGCCGCAGCGATGTTGGCCCCTGCTGCGGAAGCGGTAGACGGGGCGCCTGAAGTCATCGCATTGGGATACAGCAGCCTCAAATTGTGGCGGCAGTATCTGAAACGCATCAACAGCCCGGTTTTTTTTCAGGAAAACGGCAGTCTGATTGTTTGGCATAACCAAGATGCCGCCCTCAAAAACCGCTTTTTGCAACACTTAGAGCGCGCCCATAACGGCATGCAGCCTGCGCAACAATGGTCGGCCGACGATATTGCCCGCAATGAACCGCAATTGGGCGGGCGCTTCAGCCAAGGCTTGTTTCTGCCCGAAGAAGGGCAGCTCGACAACCGCCAAACCATCGCCGCCTTAGCAGAAGCCGCACAACAGGCCGGTGTCGATTGCCGTTGGCATGCGCCTGTTGATAACCTTGACGAGCTTCATGCGCAGGCCGATTGGGTGATTGATTGCCGCGGTATCGGTGCGCGGCAGGCGTGGAACCAAAGCGGCGGCACCCGTTTGCGCGGTATCCGTGGCGAAGTAGCCCGCGTGATAGCGCCCGAAGTGAAACTTAACCGCCCCGTCCGCCTGTTGCATCCGCGTTATCCTTTGTATGTTTGCCCGAAAGAAAACGGCCTGTATGTGATTGGTGCGACTCAGATTGACAGTGAAGACGACAGCCCGGTTTCGGTACGCAGCAGCTTGGAATTATTTTCGGCTTTATATGCCGTTCATCCGGCTTTCGGTGAGGGAAGGGTTTTGGAAACCAATGTCGGTTTACGCCCGACGCTGGTACACGACCGCCCTGAAATCCGCTGTCATGCCGAAAAACAGTTAATCGAAGCAAACGGTTTGTTCCGGCATGGCTTTATGATTTCGCCGTCGGTGGCCGAAGCGGTGGTAGAAACCGTTTCCGGCGTGCTTGGCGGCAACCGCCCCGAAACAGCAGGTGAGCTGCCGGTGCTTTATTGCGGTAACTGAATTCAATGTGTATGTGAAACATGATGTAAAGGCAATACTGATGTTGAGTGTGATTAGCCGTCTGAAAACTTTTCAGACGGCCTTAGGTGAAGTAATCACTACTTTATCGGATTTGCATAATCGTTAAGGAACATTGCGTAATGAATATTCAAATAAACGGCGAAAACCGTCCTTTTAGCGGCGCAACGCTTGCCGAGTGGCTTAAAGACAATCCGCCGCAAGCACCGTTTGCCGTATCGGTAAACACGATTTTTATCCCTAAGACCCGTTATGCCGAAACCGCATTGAATGAGGGCGACAAAATAGAGATTGTCCGTCCGGTGGTGGGCGGATAGCCGCTAAGGTAACGGGTGAACAACAAGAGGCCGTCTGAAAAATATTCGGCCGGTTGATATCAAATATGAAAACGGAGCAGGGTTGTGAAAAAATATCTGCCTGTATCAGTCTATAAGGAAGCTCAATTATGCTGACTCTATACGGACAAACTTTTTCGTCGCGCTTATTATTAGGCACGGCGGCTTATCCTTCTTTGGATATTTTGCGTCAGGCCGTCGGCGTTGCCGAACCGGCCATGATTACCGTTGCGCTGCGCCGTCAGAATACGCCTGATGGCAATGGCGGCGGTGCGTTGTGGGCATTGTTGCAGGAAGCGGGCATTCCGCTGCTGCCCAATACTGCCGGCTGTTTGAGTGTGCAGGAAGCGGTGGCCACCGCGCACATGGCACGCGAATTATTTGAAACCGATTGGGTTAAACTCGAATTAATCGGCAACGACGACACTTTGCAGCCGGATGTTTTCCAATTGGTTGAAGCGGCCGATATTTTGATTAAAGAGGGTTTTAAGGTGTTGCCGTATTGCACCGAAGACCTTATCGCCTGCCAACGATTATTAGATGCGGGTTGTCAGGCATTGATGCCGTGGGCGGCGCCGATCGGCACCGGATTGGGTGCCATAAACGGCTATGCGTTGCGGATGTTACGCGAACGTTTGCCGGATACGCCACTGATTGTGGATGCCGGTTTGGGGCTGCCTTCGCATGCTGCGCAAGTGATGGAATGGGGTTTTGACGGTGTATTGCTCAATAGTGCCGTTTCGCGTAGCGGCAATCCCGTACAGATGGCGCAGGCATTTGCCCAAGGCGTGCAGGCGGGGCGCAATGCTTATGAAGCGGTACCGATGCCGCCCTCAGAGCATACACGTGCAAGTACGCCGACTGTCGGCCAGCCGTTCTGGCATAGCGATGAATATGGATACACGTCTTAATATCAAATCAGGTTTTTGGTTTGAATAAAGGATGTGAACCCGTTATCTTAATTTATATTTGTAGATGGTATTTTCAATACAGCCATAAACATGGCCGTCTGAAACTTTTCAGACGGCCATGTTTTTTAATAATGACTGTTTGGCTTATTGCCGAAATATTAACGGTGTTTAACCTTCTACAGTCACTTCCACGCGGCGGCCTTCTACGTCATTACCAATGGCACCGGTAGTATTTTCAGGTTTACGCAATTCGATATTGGCCGTATCGACACCTTGTGCTTCAAAGAAAGCCTTAACCGCATTGGCACGTTGTTTGGATAATTCGGCATTGGCGGCGGCGTTACCGGTACTGTCGGCAAAACCGCTGATGACCAGTTTTTTGCCGGCTTTACCCGCTTCAATCACTTCGCCGACAATTTGTTCCGCACCTTCGGCAATATTGTTTTGAGACGTGGCAAAGTAGAATACGGCCATACCGTTTTGATAAACCACACCGGCTTGGTCAGGCGCAATCGCCGGTGCGGATGCGGCAGTATTATCCATAGGTGCAGATGCCGTACCGATAATATCTTGCTCGGGCGCGGAAGCAACCGGCTCGATAATATTAGAGGGTTCGGAAGGCATCACGCTGGAAGCGGTCATTTCCGTATCTAAATCGGATGCGGTGAGTGCATTGGTTTCTTCCGGTACAGATGCGGCCACGTCTGCAGGCGGAACGGGTTGTTCTTGGGTGCTGCAGCTTTTATAAGCGAATAAAGCCACGAGGGCGGCAATGACCAAGGCAATCCATTTGCCCAAGCCCGAACCTTTGGCTGCCGCCGCGCCGGCCGCATTTGCCGCAGTGCCGGTAGCCCAGCTGCTCAGTCCGCCGAAAATCCCGCTTAAACTGCCAATGCCGAGCGCAGAAAGCATTCCACTGCTTAGTGTACTTGATAACCAGCCGTGTTGATTACTTAATACACCGGCCAGTTGGCGTTGGTTTAGATTTTCTGCTTTTACTTTTTTGCTTAACACAGAAAGAACCAGTGGTAACGATAACGCCAATAGAGAGCCGGCTGTTGCTTTGGCAATGCCGCTTTCATGGGCGATTTGATCGGAAACATCCGCAGCATTTCCGCTAAACCATACGGGCAGCTTTTCACGCCCCCATTGCATAATGCTGTCTAATCCGCTGCCACCTTCTTCAACTTGAATTACTGCACGGTTTAAAGGAGTAGATGCTGTACCGGTAAGGGTATCGTGTAAGTTTTTCAGATGGGCGGGATCATTACTGATGTGTTTAACCAAACCTGCAACGACGGTGGGCAAAACAATTTTAGTTGCGTGTGTACTGTTTTCTGCGCTTTCTCCATGTTGAGTAAGAAAACGGCTTAATACGCCGCCCAATTCGTTTTGCAATACATTGCCAAAGTCAGATGACATTATGCTCTCCTTAATAAATAGAAGTATGATAGTTAAGAAGTTTTGGCTTTCCCCTTCAATGGCATATTAAAACCACCGTTTGCTATAAAACCGCTATTGCAAAAACGGATTATGCTCCTTCTCATGGCCGATAAGTGTTGTTCGGCCGTGTCCTGCAATAACGGTTGTATGTTCGGGTAATACCAGCAACTTATCGGTAATATTACGGATTAAATCGGTATGGTTTCCGCGTGGGAAGTCCGTTCTACCGATAGTTTCATAAAACAAGACATCACCGGCAATCAATAATTCCGCATCTTTACAATAAAACACAACATGACCCGGCGTATGGCCGGGAATATGTAGGACTTCAAAGGTATAACGACCGACGTTCAGCGTATCGCCTTCTTTCAGCCAGTGAGTGGGGGTAAATGAGGGGGATACGGGAAAGCCGTATTGGGCGGTTATCTGAGGCAGTTGTTCGAGTAGGAATAAGTCGTCTTGATGCGGCCCGAATACGGGTACTTCGATTTGCGAGCGCAATTCCACGACGCCGCCGGCATGGTCAAGATGGCCGTGTGTCAGCCAAACGGCTTTTAAGGTCAGGTCGTGTTTTTTAATTTGTTCCAATAAAAAAGACACGTCGCCGCCGACATCGGTGAGTACCGCCTCACGGGTCTCGTCGTCCCAAATTAAGGTGCAGTTTTGGCGGAACGGGGTAACGGCAATGATTTCGCACTGTAAAGCCATAGGTGTTTCCTTTATTTTAAATAAATTGTGTAATAATATTTTAAGTTATTTGTAAATAATAAATGAGGGGAAAACAAAATGAAAACCATCATACTCGTTTGCGGGCTGTTTTTCACGCAGGCGGTGATTGCGGCGGCACCGGATTTGCTGTTGGCTAAAAAATATACCCGTACAAAGCATATTCAAGGGTGGGCGATGAGTGAAAAACTCGACGGCGTCCGCGCTTATTGGGATGGGAAATGGTTAATCAGCCGTCAAGGATATCCGTTTACTCCGCCGGCAGGTTATACGCATTATTTCCCACCTTATCCGCTTGACGGGGAATTATTCAGTAAACGCGGGCAGTTCGAACGGATTTCCGGCGCGGTGCGGTCTGCTACAGGCGATTGGTCGGATATCAAACTTTATGTATTCGATGTGCCACAGGCAAAAGGGAACCTCTATCAGCGTTTGGCGGTATTGCAGGCATGGCTTGAAACCCACTCTAATGCACCGATTGCCGTTATTGCGCAAACACCGGTTCATAATCATGTGCAGGTACAGGCATTTTTAAAACAGGTGGAACAACAAGGCGGGGAAGGGGTAATGCTGCGTCGGCCGGATATTCCGTATCAGGGTGGCAGAAGTCCGCATTTGTTGAAAGTGAAAAGTCGCCATGATGATGAATGTACGGTAACGCGGCATTATGGGGGTAAAGGCAAATACGAGGGCAAATTAGGGGCTTTGGGCTGCCGTAACCGATATGGCGAGTTTCGTATCGGTAGCGGGTTGAAAGATAAGGATAGGGCGGATCCGCCGCCTGTCGGTAGTATCATAACCTATCGTTATCAGGGGTTTACCCAGAAAGGTATACCACGTTTCGCAACCTTTTTAAGGGTTAGACATAAAGTATCTGATTGAATGATATTTTTGTGATAAATTTTATTTTGCCGTTTGAAATTTTTCAGACGGCCTCCATATTCGAAAAGTAAATTTTCAATAAAGTATCCCGTAAGGCGGTGAGTGGTATGGTTTATACTTTTCCGCGCGGGTACTTCTTCCGTTAAAGACGTTATTTTGTTAACGTTTTTTATCCATATATCCTTTGCTCAATCCCTTGCCATACGAAGATGGTTATGGGGATGGTGATGCGTTTGGATACGAAGCTAAAAAAATTAATGAAAGATTTTAATAATGTCCAGAACACAGACACAGACTAGAGTGCTCAGTGACAAACAAATAGCTACATTACTGGCTTTAATGGTTGCCCTGATGCCGTTTTCTATTGATGCCTATTTACCCGCTATACCGGCAATGGCCGAAAGCTTGTCGGCTGATATTCACCACATCGAGCAGAGTTTGAGTAGTTTTTTATTCGGCGTAGCCATAGGACAGATAGTCGGCGGTTCATTATCGGATATTAAAGGCCGCCGTATTGTCGGCTTGATAGGTTTGTTGGTTTATATTGTCAGTGCTGCCGGTTTGATTTTTATTCAGACGGCCGATCAACTATTGTTATTGCGCGTCATACAGGCTTTTGGCGCCGGTATGACGGTGGTAACAGTCGGTGCAACAGTGCGTGATAACTATACGGGGCGTAAGGCTGCACAAATGTTTGCTTTAATCGGTATTATCATGATGGCTGCGCCTTTAATATCGCCGTTATTGGGTGCAGGTTTGCAGAGTTTGGGTGGCTGGCGCACGATTTTTGTATTTTTAACGATTTACGCAACCGTTGTATGGTGTTTGTTATATTGGTTTTTACATTGCCATGAGTCGGTACACGAGGTGAAGGGTAGTATTGTCAGTGTGGTATTGGGGCGCTACCGTAGAGTGTTTGCAACTAAACCGGCTTTGGGTTATTTGTTTTTTCAGGCATTCAGCTTTGCGTCGATGTTTTCTTTTCTCACCGAGTCTTCATTTGTTTATATGGAACTCTATGGTATTTCTTCCCACCAGTATGCTTGGGTTTTCGGTATGAATATTATTACCATGGCTACATTTAACCGTGTAACGGCATGGCGCTTGAAACGCGGCACGCATGCTCAAGATATTCTCAGATGGGGTATTATTGTTCAATTTTCAGCCAATCTGCTGATGGTTGCTTTGGTTTTGATGTTGGGAATGCCGCCTATGTGGATGTTGGTCGGTTGTGTGATGGTTTCGGTCGGTACGCAAGGGCTGATAACGGCAAATACGCAAGCATGTTTTATGTCTTATTTTAAAGAAGAGGGTGGTAGTGCCAATGCGGCTTTAGGTGTATTTCAGACGATAATTGGCGCGCTTGCCGGTATGCTGACTGCTTGGTTGCATAATGGTACGCCTATGGTTATGTCTGGAATGATGTTGGCATCAACATGTGCCGGTATTATGTTGCTATGGCACTATTCTCATTCTACTTGGTATGAAATACCGGATATGGATTAATTTTAAGTTGGATTGTCTTTTTATTTTAGGGCTTAGAAAGCAAGTAAACCATCAATTTGCTTTCTAAGCCCTAGGTTTATTTTGAGTAATGAAATCAAGCCGCACTATTAAGCAGTTATTAAGTAACTGATTGATGTATTTAAATTAAGCATCTGCATCATCTGCTACACCTGCTGCCACTTTATCCGGATTGAAACGAACCGATTGCGGATAGGGGTAAAAATCATCATATAACCCGGCTTCCAGCCGTTCTTTTTTGCCCTGCCAAAATTCAGGCGATAATAAATCTTTATGATGTTCTAAGAATACTTTCCGAACATCCGGTTCGCCCAATAAAAACGGGCCGAACTCTTCGGGGAATACATCGCCTTTATTCACGGGATACCATACTTCACCTGACATTTCATATTCGGGATTCGGGGCAGGAGGAATTTTGCGGAAATTACAGTCGGTCATATATTCGATTTCATCATAATCGTAGAAAATCACCCGACCGAACCGAGTCATACCGAAGTTTTTATACAGCATATCGCCCGGGAAAATATTGGCGGAGGCCAGCTCTTTTAATGCATAACCATAGTCGATAACCGCTGCGGCTTTGTCGGCCGGTTTGGCTTTCTGCATAAAGAGGTTGAGTGGTTTGAGGCGGTATTCGACATAAACATGCTTAATCACCACCCTATCTTCGGTTTCTTCAAACTGACTGGGTGCCAACGTGCGCATTTCATTTAAAAACTCTTCATCACAACGATCTTTGGGCAGGGCGACGTTGGTGAACTCAAGCGTATCCGCCATGCGGCCGACGCGGTCGTGTTTTTTTACCAACAAATATTTTTGCCGTACATAAGCCTGATCAAAATCTTTATTGGGGCCGAAAGTGTCTTTGATGACTTTGAATACATAAGGAAAAGACGGTAGAGTGAAAACGCTCATTACCAAGCCTTTAATGCCCGGCGCGAGAATAAATTTATCGTGGGAATATTCGAGGTGTTGGGCAAATTCGCGCCACCAGATATTTTTACCTTGTTTGTGCAGGCCGACCATGGTGTATAAATCACCCGGTGCGCGCATAGGCAGCATTGCACGCAGGAAGTGAATATAAGCGCTGGGTACTGGCATATCCACTAAGAAATAGGCGCGTGCAAAAGAAAACAATACGGCGATTTGTTGGGCATCGAAAAGGGCGGCATCTATTTTCAGACGGCCTGATTCATCATGCAAGATAGCCAAAGCAAAAGGATGGCGTGCCCCGCCGTTTACGATTTGCCCGAAAATATAAGCGCCTTTATTGCGGTAAAACGGGGCATGCAATACTTGTACATGCAGATTCATTTCTTGAGGCGGCCATTCGGCTTGGAAATAATTCCGCGCGGCTCGTAGAATATTGCAAATATCTTTATTGATATGGGCAAATGGAACCTGCCAGTCGAAATGATGCAAGATATTGCGTAAACAGCCGCGCAAGCCTTGTTTCTCTGGGTAGAAAGAGCAGAAAGTGGGTGGGTCGGAATCGATATATTCGGTACTGGTCGAGGGTTTGACGAAGATAAACTGATTGTTGTAATACTCTTTGGCCAATAGTTTGGTGGAAACTGAGTTGAAAAATGTTTCGGCCAATTCAGGCTGTTTATGGTTTACCAATAAGGCAATGTATTCTGTTTTCGCTGTTGCCCAAACTTCGTCACTGAGTGCCGCGGCGGCCTGCTCGTTGCGTAATATCTCTACGGCTTCCATTACCCGTTGGTCGTACATCTGAATCCGTTCGGCAACCAAGTCCTGAATGCCGCGCCAATTACGTTGTTCAAACATTTCTTTGGCACGGGCGGTAACTTCACGATAAAGACGGTAATGTTTATTGAATCCGGCGAGCATGGTTTCAGCAACCGCACGCCCCAATTGTTGGGTTAGCTGTCGCGACATTTATTTTTCCTTTGTTATATGGTTTACGCGGGTCTTAATGCCTGCTGGTTTAGTTAGAATCCCTGCAGTGTTCTAAAATAAGGTAGGATTAAATTACAGGGTATTTTTATATTGTTTGATGTAACCTTATGAGATTTTATTGGATTCTGCAAGTCTGTTTAATAGTTAATTGGCACAATATTTATATTTGATTTTAGGCCGTCTGAAATATTTTTAATGGGGAGCAAATAAGGGTATATAGCCGGAAATATTGATGGGATAGTTTGCGGTGATGTGTTGATAAATTAAGAGGCCGCCTGAATGGTTCAGACGGCCTCTTAATTATAGATATTTCGGATCAATCTTTATCTTCATGGTCTTTTAAAATTTTATTGTAGACAGGGTCAGGCAAGTAGCGGCGTATCATTTCGCGCCAGCCTTCCGGGCCGACCATTCCTTTAACCATAGTCGATGATACTTCGGCAAACTCACGCGGGGGCATAAGGATAACGGTGGTAATATCCGGATGTAAATCACTATTGATATAACGCATAGAACGCTCGTATTCATAATCCGAATTAGAACGGATACCACGAATGACAAAACGGGCACCGATACTGTCGGCATAGTCTACTAAAAAACGGTTGCCGAATACGGTTACGCGTACATTGGAAAAGTCTTTAGTAATGGCTTCGAGCATTTCGCGGCGTTCGTCTACCGTATAGGTGTGTTGTTTTTCAGGATTGACACCGATAGCAATCACCAATTCGTCAAACATAGCTTGTGCTTTGCTGATCATCCATAAGTGACCGTTGGTAGGGGGATCAAAACTACCGGCATAAACTGCACGGCGGATTGGGCGGGTTGTCATGATGATTTATTCATAAAAATGAGATTTAGAAGGGAAGGATAAAGCTTGATAATGTGAATGTCAAAGTAAAAAGGCCGTCTGAAAAACGTTTTCAGACGGCCTTTAAAGTAATCAGAATTAATCTTCACCGGTTAAAGCGGTAAGAATATGCAGTAGGCTGCTGAAAATATTGTAGATGGCAATAAAGATAGTTAAAGCAGCACTGATATGGCTGGTCTCACCGCCGTCAATAACAGTACGGATTTGCCACATAATTAATAAAGAACTGAAAATGACAAAGCCGGCTGAAATGGTTAGTGCCAATGCCGGAATTTGTAAAAACACATTGGCGACAACAGCAATCATTAATACAACTCCACCAGCCATTAAAAAGCGACCGAGTGAGTTCATATTGGCTTTAGTTCGCCGTGCTGTCGCTGCCATGGTGAAAAATAGGGCGGCTGTCATAACGGCAGCAATACCTACGATTTGTGCGCCATTGCTAAAGCTCAGGCTGTATTGTAATAAGGGGCTGATTAATACACCCATTCCAAAAGTGAACACCATCAAGAGTGTAACGCCAACATTACTATAGCGGTTTTTTTCAATCAGAAAGCACATGCCGTAGAAAAAAGCTAAGACAACTCCGAAAGCAGCCCAACGGCTGTTAAACATACTATATAAGTTAAAGCCTATTTGGCTACTAATAAAAGCACCTGCGGCACAAGGAATAAAGGATAATCCGAGTAGGCCGTATGTTTTGCGCAATACGGTATTTTTTTGCACTGCACCGGCACCCGATGCTTGTGTGTAGTCGTAAACGTCGTTTTTCATGGCGTTTTGGCTCCTGTAAATTGAATACATATAGAATGTGGACAGCGATTTTATCAGTAAATTCTGATTTTTGTTAAAAATTTTTATATGTAATATCTAAAAAGTGGGTAAGTATTTTATATAGTTTATAATAATCATTATTATTTATTGTTAAATTTAGAAAAAAATTAAATAATCGGTTTATTTTTTGAATAAATGGTTGTGGGTGACTGTATTTTTTCGATATGATGCAGTCCCTTTTTTGATTTAAATCTTTCTAACCACTAACTATATGAATATTATGCGCACACATCATGTAAATCTAACTACACTGGCAGCTTTATGTATAACTGCTCTTTCCGCTTGTGGCGGAGGAGGCGGCAATTCTCCGCACCTAGAATCAACTCCAACCTCGATAACAGCAGTTTCTGTTGAGCAAAATCGGGAGGCTTCTCTTAATCAGGAGCAAGAATTACCTGATAGTAAAGAGCCAATATCTTCTATTTCACCTGAATTACCTTATCAGGTAACCATAAACGGCCATACGCATGTGGATAAGCGTCAAATTGTATTAGATGATTTTAAAGAGAATACTTTGAGCGAAATTCCAACGCAAAGCGGCAGTATTCGTGCATACCGTCAACAACACTCTATCATTGCGGGGTATTTGGCACCTCAAACTATTGTAGGAAAGGATAGTGAAGGTGAAGATATTACCATTCGGGATCCGATGAGTATTGGATTGGTGAAAGGTGATATTACGGCTATATTACCTGATGAAGGTCAATATCAGTATACAGGTCGTGCTTTTAGTGATGATGAATCTGGAAGCTTTAATTATAAAGTGGATTTTAATAGGCGTAAGGGAAGCGGCTCAATTACCGGGATTGAAAAAACAGGTATGGTAATGTTGCAAGAAGCGGATATTAAAAATATTGTTTATGACAACACACTAGACGATAGCCATATTATTGCCAAAGGAATCGAAGGTAAAACCTTATCTGAAACGCAAGTGAGAGGTGATTATAGTCTTACTTTTTTTGGCTCTGAAGCCAAAGAAATTGGTGGAATTGTTTATCAACCTTCAATACAAATTGGTGTTGGTGGGGTTGCACGCTAGATTATTTTGATAATTTAAATAAAACATGCGGTTATCTTAATTTTTAGGATAACCGCATGTTTTTTATGATTGCCTATATCAGCTTTTTGCTATTAAACATAGCCGAATATCTAATTAAAACAGTGTATTAGTAGGCTCTTGTAATAATTTATATTGCTGGTTAGATGGTGTTTGTGGTATCGGCTTAATATTAGTAGGAGAAACAGTTTGTTGATCCGCATCGGGAATCACTTGAGGGGCTTCCGCTTCTACTTCTATTTCGGTACCGGCGGGTAATATCTCATCTTGTGTCGGCATAGGAGGAGGTGCAACTTTAGGTTGGGTTGGTAGCTCTGAACCACTTGTCCATGCTATCGACTTTAGAGGCCCTTTGATTTTTACACCTTTGGCACAAGTCAAGCAGTTTATATGACCGGTACGGTTTTTTAGAATAGCATTAACACGTTTGGGATTAATGTTTTTCCCATGTGCTTTTGCCCATGCATCAATACTTTTACGTAATGCTTCTGTGTCTAAATTCTTTTGATTATAAGGATCACGGTAGGCTGCCAGCCAAAGGTTATCGTTGGAATCCATGTTCAATGTTGCCATATGATAAATGACTGAGGCAGGAGAGCCACTATTAATAGTTTTCGCAAACTCTAAGGCATCTGGTGATTTCATTCGTACACAGCCATGGCTGCGAACCCCCGGCACGCTGCTTGGCGCATTAGTGCCGTGGATACCCAAGCCTAACTTAGGATCGCCCATACGTACAAATACAGGGCCAAGAGGATTATTTGGGCCTGGTGGTATGGTTTTAAGGCCGTCTTTCCGCTCTTTCTGGATACTTTTGGGAATATGCCAGGTTGGGTTAAATGCTTTGGGACCAATTGTATGCTCACCTAAATTAGTTTGTGTGCTTGCTTTCCCTACTGTTACGGGGTAAACCTTAGTCAGTTTTCCATCTGTATAAAGAAACAGGCGTTGTTGAGGAATATTGATAACAACATGCTGCCCTAAGGATACTGGTGAAAAGTCTGGAATTGGGGTGTTTGCCAGGGTGGCGGATGTAAGGGATAAAAGAAATACACTAAAACTGATTTTTTTCATTACAAATCTATACTTCATTTTTGTACAAAACGATATAAATCATACCGTAATATTCAGATTTTTGTGAAAAAATACATAAAATTGCTAGTTACCCAGAATAAGTATCGGCTCGCTTTGGATAAAAGAAGTAGTATTCTTTTTAGTTTGTATTCATATAAAGGGAGTATGGTGCAACAAGCTTTGGGTCGGTTATCTCAATTGCTATCTGATGTGGGCGGTAAAAATAAAACTGTATCAGGCTGGTAAAATAAAGTGTTGCTATTTGGGTACATATATTTGAAATTTATAACTGTTTTAATTTTAAAATAAGTTATTATTTCTAAATATATTTATTATATCGTTATCAGTAAAGATGTTTTGATACTATGGAATAGTATATTCCATTTTGGATAAATTAAAATGAATATTTTAAATATAAGTAATTGTTTAATATAATTATTAATTATTTGTTAGATATGATAGATTTGTTTGATTGCAGATTTTTTGTTTTTTATGAATGGTAGATGCGATAGTAATTATCTGTATATAGTGGTTTAATTTTAAAAATGTATAGCCTTTGTTAAGATGTAAACTTTGATTATGCAATTTGGTCATATATCGTTACCTATTATGTGTATTGGTTCTATTATCATTTTTTCGAGAGTATTATTAGAAACTTAAGAAAATAATTTATGTAAAAGCTTTTTAAATAAATTGGTTATCAATTACTATGTATAAAGTATGATTTGTGAATATTTAAAAAGTAGCCATAGTTGTATAAATACCCCATAGATGACATTAAACTATGTTACTGATGTAATAAATGGTTAAATCATGTTATTATTATGCACTTGGGGAATAATATGGTTTTAAAAATATGCTCGACAACTCATTCCAACAGGTTTTTAAATTGGGTTTGTTAGAGCTATTACACTTGTCGGGAGATATCCTTGGATTATTCACTTCTAATTATAGGGTTGCTGGTTGCTTTGTGTGCGTTGTTGTTTCTACGTTATAAACAAAGTACAAATAAAGTATCCAAAAAGCAAAAAGCATCCAAACTTTCTGAACAAAGTCGCCAACAGAATAAAGGTGCGGCTACCTCTTCTTCTGCCGGTGGTGATTGGATGGATCAGGTATCGCAGTCTGTTGCCGATACTGAAAATCAGGATTGGGGATGGGAGAGTGGTGTCTCAGATTCTGCTACTACAGCGGTTTCTGCACAGGAAGTCGATCCCCTTACAGAGTATCAAGTCTATAAGCAATTTGGTTATGAAAGTAAGGCAGCTGCCTCTTTAGCTGGATATTTATCAAGCTTGGGAGATGAAGCTCCTGAAAAGTTAGTACATGAGCTCGTTGGTCTGAGCTTGCGTATTAATGACATCGATTTGTTGGCAGAAACGCTAAACCAGCACAGTAGTTCTTTACAGGAAGAAAGTTTGGCTGAGTATGTCAAGGCTGGCTTGGTTGCAAATCCGACACATTTAATCTTACGGGTTATTGCCGAAAATCGTCTCGGTTGGAGCATGCAGCAGGTTTCACGGATTATTGGTGAAAACAATAGTTTGGATGATATTCAATCGGCATCTGCTGCGCCTACTTTAACGATTCGTACGCGTACAGCAGATACATCTGAAAATAATACAGAATATGCGACAACGAGAAGTAATGAGATTGTTAAAGGAAATATTGATTTAGGAAGTGTTAGCGAAGAAGAAATGGGCGCGGTAATCGGTTTTGTAAAACCAGAAAAAAGTGCCAAAATTCTTAAAGGAAAAGTGGATTATGAAACTGCGCTACGCCAATATAACAAAGCAATTCAAAAATCAACTAAACCTGCTAGCCTAATTATTGATGCACTTAAATTAGATTATCAATATGAAGAAGTTAATCAGTTTGCCAAGCATTTGTGGAAGCTCTACTACTCTTTAGGTCAGTATGGTCGGCAAGTTAAAGAGCGTATGCTGGGTTGGGGATACAGCTTGGGCTATCATGAAGTGTTTGATGATTTGGAAAAGGGGCCGTCTGAACAAAAAGTTCGCGAAATTGGATTAAAAAGAGGTTATTTACAGCCAACTTCTCTTCAATTGAAGTCTAAGTATCGTGATTTGGTTCAAAAAGATTCTTCTCTTATTAGTGAGAATGCTTCTCCGGCAGAAGAGGCTATTAAAGAAGTCGAGTCGTTGTTGATGTATGGTCAGCTGGATCAAGCTATTGGTACTTTGGAGCAGGCAGTATTGCAGTATCCGCAAGAATCACAACTGTACGTTATGTTGTTTGATCTTTATGAACGTGCAGAAGACTGGTCTCGTTTAGAACAGTTCCTAAGATTGTTGCGTGAGCATGTAGCAAGCCTACCTGAGGAAGTGGTATTGGCAATGAGCCGGTTATTACGCCGAATGAATCAATATTCTAATAAATAGTAAATACCTTTTAAATTTAAAGAGTACCGAAAATGGATAACATGTTACCTAAAGTAAAAACAATACGGATTATGTTGCAAGATATGGGTGAGCAGCAAGAAGCTATTTTCCGTATGGCATTTAAAATGCATAATACAACCAATTATGAAATCGTTCAGCCTGATTCTGATATACAACCTGATTTAATTTTAGTAGATACGGATACAGAACAAGGACTAGCTAATTGGAATAAATTAAAAGATACTTATGAAAATGTACCCGTTGCTATTTTTTCCATTAAAGAACCAACAGTCACTTCTCCTTATTTAGCAAAACCGATTAAGTTTGATACTTTGTTTCCTATTTTAAGAAGTCTTTCGCAAGGGGGAAGTATTTATGAAGTATCAGAGCAACAAAAAGAAGATACAAATACAAATCATTCGAGTGGTGTGAGAAAAGCCACTATTCACCGGTTTAATCCACAAAGAGGCTTGTTGGGTGCTTTAAAATTTGCCAGCCAGGGGCATCAAGATATTGCTATATTACATGAAGGAAAGCCTGTATTGATTGTATTTCCCAGTATCCAACGCGTATTACTGACCATCAGTGCCTCTGAGCTTGAGAAACTGAGTAAAGATGATAATTTATCTGTTGTATGTAAAGCTGTTCCTGATAATCCCCAGTGGAAAGAAAAAGCAAAAGTCACCATTATGTCGTGCTTATGGCAAATGGCCATTTGGACGGCGCAAGGTCGCTTGATTTACCCTATGACACCACAAACAGTTTTTACTTTGAAACGTTGGCCAAATTTAACACGCTTGGCTCCTGTGCCTGAATCTATGCGTTTATCAGCATTTCTTACTAAAACATCGGTAAATTTAAACGTACTTTATAAAGTGATGCCTTTAGATATGCCTGATATATTGAATTATTTATCTGCTACTTATGTTACAGGTTTCCTTGCAACCGATACTGAGTTTGACGGACAAAATACAAAAGGACATGTTGCTGGTGAAAGTGTTAACGTAGGCGGTGAATTACCTGATAACCAGATGTCTAGAGATGCGCAAAAAGCAGTGAGTCCTTCTGCGGAGCAGCCACGTAGCTTATTACAACGGTTGATGCGTAAATTGATTGGTAAGAAATAATAAATATTAAAGAGGTTATCGTAATGAAAGAGAATAAAATTATTTTTACCGGTCCTGTCGGTGTAGGTAAAACAACGGCAATTTCTGCATTATCCGACGAACCGCCGGTACAGACTGATGCTGATGCATCGGATATGACGCTTGTTAGAAAAGGGTATACAACTGTTGCAATGGATTATGGTGTTATTCGTTTAGATGAAGAAACCAAAGTACATCTTTATGGTACGCCAGGCCAGGAACGGTTTAACTTTATGTGGGAGATCCTTAGCCAAGGAAGTATGGGGTTAATCTTGTTGTTAGATAATACGAGAACGAATCCTTTAAAAGATTTACAATTTTTTCTAGATGCATTTAAAGAGTTATTAAAAACAGCCCCTTTAGTTGTAGGGGTGACTAAAATGGACATTCGGTCTTTGCCCGGCGTAGATGTGTATCAGAAATATCTGGCACAAAATAATTTTAATGTTCCTGTATTTGAAATTGATGCCCGTCGTGAAGATGATGTTAAACAATTAGTGAGCGCAATGCTCTTCTCAATTGATCCGGGATTAGAGGTATAAGATGGAATCTACACTTTCTTTACAATCAAATTTGTACCCTAAGATTACTCCGGCTGGTGCATATTATGCCGTTTCAGGTGATACGCCTAGTGCCAGCCGAACACTTCTTTATGGTTTATTGAGAGCGAATCCAAATGAAACCATAAGTCAAGAAAAGCTATTAAACTGGGCGGAGACCAATGATTTTGATAGCGCACTGAATTTACTTTATCGCTTACAACGCCTTGAGTTTTTATATGGTGATGAAAATATTAGCAATGAAGATATACATTTATCAGATGAGCAGCTTCCTGATTTGCTAGCAACACTTTCTAATTCGGGAAAAGCATTATTAGCTGATGAAAATGGGCTTTATTTTGCAAATGCCGGATTTCACCATGAGGCCGCTGAGGAATTAGGGATTTTAGCGGGTGAAATTGCAGAAGTTGCAGACAAACATCAACTGCTAATTAAAAATAACTTACATATACATCATAGCGCTTGGGGTATATGTGATCCTTCCGGACAAAGTGAGTTAACTTTTTTCCCTTTGTACATCGGTATGAGTAAGTTGATTTTGGTTGTTGGTGGAATGCCGGATTTAAATAAAGATGAATTTGTAACTTTAGTTAAAGTTTTATATCATCGCTATGGTAAGCTATGATTAATTTTTAAAATAAAAATTATCTACTTTTACCAATCGGGCTAATCAATAAGATTTTTAGAATAAATGGAATAGAAAATGCGCGAACAATTATTAGTTTCTGTATTAAGTGATTTGAATAATACTTCTACAGATATAACAGCTTCTGCTGTTATATCAACAGATGGTTTACCTATTGCAACATTATTACCCGCTAATCTTAATGCGGATCGTGTTGGTGCAATGTCAGCAACTTTGCTTGCTTTAGGAAATCGTGCTGTACATGAGTTGGCTTGTGGGGAGCTAGATCAAGTAATGGTTAAAGGCTCTCATGGTTATGTACTTTTGAGCCAGGCAGGTAGTGGAGCGGTATTGGCATTAATGGCAAAAGAAAGTGGGAAACTGGGTTTAATTCTTCTTGATGCTAAGCGTGCAGCTAAACATATAGCAGATATCTTATAAGATTTTTATTTTCATCATAAGTAATTTTTGAAATGTAATAAAAATTATTTATAACGTAAAATAGCCAATAAAAGCCCACATTGTTTTATATGATAAAACAATGTGGGCTTTTAATTTTATTCGCTTTTAATTGTGCATTATAAAATTGTTCCTAAAGGGTCTTCTGTTGCGATATAAGAATTATTAGGAAGCTCAGTGGATATATAACGCGCATCTACATGTCCCGGTACATACTCTTGGTGGTCATTGTCAGAGTTTAGCTGATTGATATTTAAAGAGTTGCTATGACTATCTAATAAATCAGAAAGTGGATGGGATTGAGATGCTGTCTCCATATCTTCATTTTCTAATGTTTCGGAACTATTTAGCCTAGATACTCCTTCGTTGTGAAGGATGACTTTTTCAGTTAAGTCTGTATCCATTTTAATTTTAGTAGTGCCAATGTCATATATATTTGGTTGACTAGCAGGGGGCATGGAGTGGTCACTTTTATCTTCTTGGGAATAATCTATGACAAATTCATTGTCGTCTGCCGGACTAAATGCCTTTCCTGCACTGGGTGTATTGGCCGCCTTATATGCTTTTAAAATATCAGCTATAGTTGTTCCGTTATCACCAACAATGCCGATAGCCGAGTTATGCGTATTACCATGTATGTTGCCACGTGTATTATGATGTATCAGCCAGTCACCATTTTCAAAAGTATAGCTGCTATCGGTGCGTAGAATATTATCTACAAAATGAAACAGGCTTTTCCCATGCGCATCACCTTCAACACGAATAACAGGTCGGTTTATTTTCCCACCTAAGTCGAAGGTATTATGAGAGGCTAATATGGTTTCCGCGTTACTTGATATGGATATACCCCCTGTAGAACTATTCGAATCTTGTACGGTTAATTTATTTTGCTCAATAACAATTTTACCATGTAGCTGCTTATTGGTATTTTGTTCTTCAATATAAATCGGTGGTGCATGAGTGCTACCAATATTCATTGTATTATTGAGTATGCGGATATGACCGGAACCTGGGCCTTTTTCTGTGTAGGGTGTATCAGGATTGTCTGGATTGCCGAATATACTGATTAAATTGTCTGCCGAACTACCTTTTATCGTGTTGTTATTAATGCTAAGCAGGTAGCTAACATCTTTTTCGTTATTACGTACCTCAATAGCCCTAGTTTGCCCCATGTTGTCGGTTAAGTTGTCAATAATATTGTCACTTATCATAAACCTACCGGATTTAGGGTTATGAAATATTTGCCATGGTTGAGCTTTATTTTCTAGTCTAATGGCACGGAATCCAGCATATAAACTGGCATCATTTAACACTCCGTAGTCATCATCTTTTAAAATATTAAATTTGGGATCGTGTATGACTTTATTGTGCTGAATTGTAACCTTGTCCATGCTGAATTGTCGGTTTTCTACTGCTATACCAAACATTCGGTCACCATTTAAGGTGTTTCCCTTAATAATAAGATTATTAGCATCGTGTGAATCAATCCCTTTTCTATAATTGTGATCAGTTGTATTTTTAATCACAACAATACCGTTGTTATAACTGCCGGCCTGTGTAGCAAATCCATAGCCTGTTCCCCCGTCATGATGATGTCCATTCCAAGCTAGTTTATTATTTTCTGCAGTAAACATTTTTTGATAGGCAACCATTACACCTGCAACACGGTTGTGATGTAAATAGCTGTCAACTATCTTATTATTGTCTCCGGTTGGTAATTGATTGGCATTAATTTTGCCATTGATTAAAGCTGCTTTGGCTCCACTGGAAATGGCATCGGTAGAAGTGAATAAAACACCAGCACGGTTGGCACCAGATACTTCTACTTTGCTAATGAGTGTATGGTCTGCGTTGTTGACGACGATGCCATTGATTTTGCCGAAATAGCTTTGTTTGGCACGATAGAAATCATCATGATGGGTATGTTTGTATTGGATAGAGAGGTCGCTAATAAATTTACCATTTTGGTTGTCTATCCAGATGCCTGCTTTCTCGGGTGGAGTATCATTACTGATATAGTTATGTACACCATTTTGTTTATGGGTAAACAAGATTTTTGTTTGTCCCATGCCATCGCCAAAAATTCCAGTAACATTTTTATTTGATTGATTGATTTCAATCACTTGCTTAATATTTATTGTGCCATGAAGATAGAGTGCGGCTTTTTCTTTGTGAGCAGTGGCTAAGGCTTCTTGTATGGCTTGATCATAAGTATTGGATGGGTTTTTAAAGTCATCAATATCTATATATTTTCCATATTTACTGTGTGTTCTTGGTGTATATGTTTTCATTTATACTCTCTGCAATAATTATTTTTAACATTACTAAATGATTGAGCGAAAAAGTATAATGTAGTTTAGTTACGGCAAAAACGTCTTATTTTAAAATTTGTATTAAAAATAAATCGATATTGACATTTATTAACAATTGTTAATAAATGTGTTTATGAAAATGTAATTAAATTTTCCAAATTTTTTAAGCAATAAAATTTATTTTTAAAAATAAAAAATATACTAAAAAAATATTTTAATTTATAAAATTTAATTTGTTAATTTTTGAAAATAAGTACTTCTGTCTTATTTGGGAATAAATATAGCATTTATATGGGATGAAACTAGATTGGAAAAGCAATTAAATGCTCTAAATTCATACGAATGCCAATATGGCTACCAATAGGGTGATTATGATGATGGGCTGGTATTTGTACAGATACGGTTTCACCACTATTAATTTTGAGCAAATAAACAAAGTGATTGCCTTTAAAGTCTTTATCTATAATTTCAGCAGTAATGGGACTAGTATCATCATAAATGATGTTGTCTGGTCGGATTAATACATTTAAATTATCACCATAATGGTAAGAAGAAGGTAGTGAGCCACGAAATGTGCCTATAGGAAGTTGTATACAGTAATCATTGATTACTTTGCCTCTTAGCATGAAACTTGTACCAATAAAACGGGCTGTATAGATATCAGTCGGCTCATGATATAGTTTGTAAGGGGTGTCCCATTGTTTCAGACGGCCTGTTGACATCAGGCCGATTTTATCGGCTATCGCAAAAGCTTCTTGTTGGTCGTGAGTTACTAAGATAGCGCTAGTATTTTCTTTTTTGAGTAGCTGGCGTATTTCTTTAGAAAGTTGCGCACGTAAGTCTGCATCAAGATTAGAAAAAGGTTCATCAAGTAGAATTAAGTCGGGCTTTGGTGCCAGTGCGCGAGCCAATGCGATACGCTGTTGTTGTCCGCCTGAAAGTTGATGGGGATAGCGTTTTCCGCAATTAGGTAAGTCAATTAAATCAAGTAATTCTGTAACACGCTTGTGACGTTTATCTGCTGGTTGCTTGCTAATGCCAAAAGCAATATTTTGTGCAGCGGTCAAATGTGGGAATAAGGCATAGTCTTGAAAGACCATACCAATACGGCGTTGATGAGGCGGGATAAATGTGAGGCCGTCTGAAAGGATTTTTCCATTTAATATGATTTTACCGCTATCGGGTTGTTCAAAGCCTGCTATCGTACGTAGGGCTGTCGTTTTCCCACATCCGGAAGACCCGAGTAGGCAGGCAATCTCTCCTTTATTCAGTATGAAACTGAAATCTTGTAAAACAGGCTTCTGGTCAAATGATAAGTTTATTTGTTCAACTTCTAAAATCATTGTTTTGACTCCGTACGGGAAAAAAGTATAACGGGTAGCAGTCCGGTTAGCACAATAAATAGGGCGGGAAGGGCGGCATTGGCAAATTGTCCTTCAATCGTAAAAGCATAAACTCTTATGGCCAAAGTATCCCAGTCATAAGGACGTGTCATTAGGGTAATCGGCATTTCTTTCATAACATCAACAAATACCATTAATAAGGCCGTACCGAGAGAACCTTTTAATAGCGGTAGGTAAATACGACGTAATACTCCGATGCTTGTGCAACCGAGTGAGCGGGCAGCTTCCGTTTGTGAAGGGCTTATTCGTTCTAAGCCTGCTTCTGCCGAAGCATAAGCAATAGCAAGAAAACGTATTAAATAAGCGATAAGCATGACGACCAGTGTGCCTTTAAAAATAGCTGTTGTATCTTCCGGTAAATTTAAGTGGGCGATTAAAATATTATCTAACCACGCAACGGGTACAAAAATTCCGACAGCCAATACGGTGCCGGGAATGCCGTAACCTAAGGTTGCAATGCGTGCAGCAACCGCAGCAAAGCGGCTTTTGTCTGTGCGCTTGGCAAGTGCTAGTAACAAAGCAGTTATTGCGGTTAGCACTGCCGCAGCCAAACCAGCAGCAAATGAGTGCCATGCGTGTAACCACAAAGATGTATTGAAGCCGTCATCCCATGTTTCATAAGCCCAAAAGCCAAGTTGTATCAGTGGTATAAAAAAAGCAAATAATAAAATGAGGCTGCAATAAATTGTAGCTAACCATTTTAGGCCGTCTGAAAGTGGTTTCCGGCGATGTTGTTGAGCCTTGCCTGATTGGTTAAAGCGCCTGTTGCCACGGCTCAGTTGTTCTAAGGCTAATAAAATAAATACCAGTGTAATCAGTAGGGCGGCAAGCTGTTTAGCCGTTTCTAATGAATAGAAATCAAACCAAGCTTGATAAATAGCGGTGGTGAAAGTGTCGTAACCGAATACTGAGACGGTACCGAAGTCTGCTAATACTTCCATTAAAGCTAAAATACTGCCACCTGCAACCCAAGGGCGGGCCATAGGTAGGGCTAACTTGAAAAAAGCGCTTTTGGGAGAAAGGCCTAATGATGCACCTGCTTCTAATGCTCGTTGTCCCATGCTCATAAATGCATTTCTGGCAAGTAAGTAAACGTAAGGATAAAACGTTAAACTCATCACTACGGTCAAGCCGAAACCGTTGCGGACTTCGGGGAGAAATTGTTCGATATTGTAGTGCTCTCGGATAATGGTATTAATCGGACCGGTATAGTCGAATAAGCCCAGTTGGGTGAATGCCAGGACATAAGCAGGCACAGCCATGGGTAGCATTAATGCCCAAAAGAAAAAACGTCGAAGTGGAAAGTCATACATGGCCGTCAACCATGCACATGATGTGCCGAGAACGGTTACCCCAATACCGACACCCAGTATGAGAAAAAATGTATTTTTTAATAATTCGGGTAGTTGGTAATCAAGTAAGAATGTCCAGATTTCAGTGTCGAATTCCCCTAAAGCGGCAACGATCACAGATAAAGGGATTAGTAAAAGTATGATGCACAATATCAGCCATATACGTGGTAGTAAAAGCTTGGAAGTATGTAATAATTTCATCAGTTTTCAGACGGCCTGTTAGTTGTAATATCGGTGGCTATTATTCAGAATTTTAGTAAGAGAATATTAAACTTATTATAATAGTTTTTGTTAAGAATGATAATTTTTATTGTTCTTAATGTTATTCTTAATTAAAATAGCCAGTACTTGGCAATCTCCATTGTTTTAAATTAAAACCCTTGTTTTATTTTACATATGGGATTTCTGTCATCCCATCGTTTCCTTAGAAAGGATCATAAAATATGATGAAAAAAACCTTGGCCGTTTCAGTTGCATTATTGCTAGCGGCTCCTGTATTTGCTGAAGAGTTAGTTGTTTACTCTTCTCGCTCTGATAATCTTTTACGTCCGGTTGTTGAGGCTTATCAGAAAAAAACAGGTGTATCCGTTAAGTTGGTGAATGATAAAGCCGGTCCTCTAATGGAAAAACTTAAAGCAGAAGGTAGTAATAGCCCAGCCGATGTATTGATTACTGTTGATGGTGGTAATTTATGGCAAGCTACTCAAATGGGTTTGTTGAGACCAATAAATTCCGCAACATTAAAGAGTAATATTCCCGCTAATCTGCGGGATCCCAAAAATCAGTGGTTCGGTCTTTCTGTGAGAGCGCGTACTATTTTTTACAATACAAATAAAGTAAAACCCTCTGAGCTTTCTACATACGCTGATTTGGCCGATCCGAAATGGAAGGGGCGTTTGTGCTTGCGGACATCTAATAACGTTTATAACCAATCTTTAGTCGGTACAATGATTGCTAACCATGGTCAGGTAAATACTGCCCGAATTGTTAAAGGCTGGGTGAATAATTTAGCAGTCGCTCCTTTCCCTAATGATACTGCTATGATGGAAGCTATTGGTGCAGGTCGTTGTGATGTAGGTATCGGCAACACATATTATTACGGACGCTTGATGGATAAAAAACCTGATTTACCTGTTGGTATTTTCTTTGCTGATCAGCAAGGAAAAGGTACTCATGTAAATGTATCTGGTGCAGGCGTTGCGAAATACTCGAAAAATGTACCACAAGCTCAAAAATTTATTGAGTGGTTGAGTGGTAGTGAAGCACAAAATTTATTTGCTGATTTAAACCATGAATATCCTGCTAACCCCAAAATTAATCCTGATCCCAAAGTGGCAAAATGGGGTAAATTTAAACAAGATCTTATTAATGTATCAGTTGCCGGTAGTAATCAGCAAAAAGCTGTGATGCTCATGAAGCGGGCAGGGTATAAATAATTATAATCTCTGAAAAAGTAAAAAAAGAGGTTCTGAAAAATAACCCATCTGGATTTACCTGCAAAGGTTAAATTCAGATGGGTTATTTTAATATTTAATATGGTCGCTAAAGCTTTAAATGATTTATATAATTTAAATAAGGACGGTCTAGTTAAAAAAATAATATTATTTTTATAATATATTTTAGCTATTCCGGCCATGAAAGTATTTTAAAATTATTTAACTTTACCCTATTGTTAAGTATGCCATAATAATCAGAATTTTTATGCATAATGCTTTAAATTTATTATATTTCTAATAAATATATAATTTTTGCTTTTTAATATAAGCGACATTATTTTCAATATTCTATTGGGAGTTATTGTGAATAAGTTGGTTAATCTTATTTTTCGGATGTTGTCGGTATTGCCGTTACCTTTTTTACACTCTATAGGCAGGTGTCTTGGGAGTCTTAATTTTTATCTATCAGCAAAAAATAGCAATTTGATACGTAATCATTTAAATACTGCGGGTCTTACGGCTGATGATGCAGTGATTAAGGAAATATTGCAGGAAACAGCCAAAAGTGGGTTAGAGTTGCCGGTAGCTTTTTTTAGGAAGCCTGAAGATATTGCGGCACTGTTTCATCAAGTTTATGGTTGGGAACATATTCAGACGGCCTTAAATAATAAGGAAGGCTTATTATTGGTTACTCCTCATATTGGTAGCTATGATCTCGCTGGTCGGTATATCAGCCATTATTTACCATTTCCATTAACTGCTATGTATAAACCGCCTAAAATTAAGGCGTTTGATAAAGTTATGCAGGCTGGGCGCGTACGTGGCAATGGCAGGACAGCACCTACGAATATGCAAGGGGTGAAGCAAATTATTAAAGCACTTCGTTCTTGTGAGGCAGTTGTTTTGTTACCTGATCATGTTCCGGAACCGAAAGAAGGAGGTGAGGGCGTATGGGCAGATTTTTTTGGGCGGCCGGCATATACCATGACTTTGGCTGCCAAATTGGCGCAAGTTAAAGGTGTTCGTACATTATTTTTTTGTGCAGAGAGGCTGCAGAAAGGGAAAGGTTTCATTTTGCATATAGAACCATTGCAGGGAGAGTTGACTGGTGATAAAGCACATGATGCAAAAGTGATTAATGAAAATGTGGAATATTGGATTAAGCGTTTTCCGAAACAATATCTATTTGCTTATAATCGTTATAAACATCCGGCAGGTGCACCTTTCCCACCTTCTGAAGCTGTCTGAAAAATCTGATTATCATGAGTATAGTTAAAAAAAATAAGCAATTTTTAATTATTAAATTACAACATCATGGTGATGTATTATTGACGACACCTTTGATCGATAAAATTAAACATACTTATCCAGATAGCCATATTGATATGTTGGTGTATAAGGAAACGGCTGATATTCTTCATGACAACCATAGGATAAGACAGATTTTTACGATTGATCGTCAATGGAAAAAAGCCGGCATATATACACAGCTAAAACATGAGTATGAGTTATTTTCCAAATTAAAAGTACACCGTTATGATTGGATATTTAATCTTTCAGATCAATGGAGGGCTGCTGCTATAGCAAAATTATGTGGTTTGCAAAGCGTTGGCTTTAAATATGCTAAGCGCAATAATGCATTATGGCGGTTTTGTCATAATGAACTATATGAAGAATTAGGGCCTGAGCATCATATTGTAGAAAATCATCTTACTGTTTTATGTCCATTAGATTTGCAAGATGACTATGTACCGTGTGTGAACATGGAAATTGACCCGGCAACTCGAAAAGAATTACATCATAAATTATATGAGCGTGGTTGGCAGGGTGAAGAATATATATTGATACATCCTGGGTCGCGGTGGATATTTAAATGTTGGGATAATGATAAAACTACTGAGCTTTTACAACGGCTACTTGATGCTGGTTATAACATTGTTGTCACTGCTGCCCCTGATGCTGTAGAGCAGGCAATGTTAGCTGAAATAACAGGCCGTCTGAAAATACCGCAACAAGTTAAGCTGTGGCAGCTATCCGGTGTGCTTAATCTGCGTGAACTGGCGGCAGCTATAGATGGTGCAAAATTGTTTATAGGTGTCGATTCAGTACCAATGCATATGGCGGCAGCACTTGATAAGCCTCAAATAGCTTTATTTGGTCCTAGTTGGGTTAGTCGTTGGCGGCCATATTCCGATAAGGCTACCGTGATATGGGCGGGTGATTTTGGTGATTTGCCTCATCCAGATAGTATTAATACAGCAGATAGCAAACGCTGGTTAAGTAAGATTCCTGTTGATGCCGTATGGTACGCGGTAAAAGAGAGGCTGATGTTAACAAACTGATAAGTGGAAAAAAGCTACTTTGCAATCAATTAATAAAAAATACTGCCATCTATTTTTTAAATTCCTTTGTTCTATATGGCTTATTGAATCATTTATTTATGAAGAAGAGTAGTATGGCTGCCTAGTAACTATATTGTAAAACACCGACCTTGTATCTATATGATTAAAGGTCGGTGTTCTATTTTTTGCCTAAATTTTAAAATAGTGAGTCCAGTTGAGAATTACCAGGGGCAAGAGGTTCTGGCCTATTATTACCACCAGTGTTGCCTTTGCTGTTTAAAGGCTCAAGTGGTTTTTCTATAGGCTTATATTCTTCTGGTGATACTGCATTTGCTTGTTTTTTAGGCTCTGTATTTGCATCCTGCTCTTCGTTTCTAACCGGTCTGCTAGAACGGTTATCTAATGGTAAATCAGGATTGGTTGTTTGTTGCTCTTTGAGGAAGTAATAACCATTACGGCTAACCATTCCCTCTGGAGCTTTCATACCTTTTACTGGTATACCTTTTAAAGCAAATCTCATATATTCAACCCATACTGGCAATGCGATTGTGCCACCATAACCGGCTCGGCCCATGCTGTGAGGTTTGTCATAGCCGATATATACAGCCGTAACAATATCAGGGTTAAAACCGACAAACCAAGCATCCTTATTATCATTGGTTGTTCCTGTCTTACCCGCGATGTCGGAACGCCCTAGTGCACGGGCACGGGTGGCCGTTCCTAGGCGCACAACATCCTGCATCATTTTGTACATGATATAAGCGTTACGAGGATCAATGGCTTGTGGCGCATTCTCACCTGCCACTAAGGGGCGCATTTGTGCTCTCAGGCGTCCTCTACCGTCATAAATACGATCGATAACGTAAGAAGATACTTTATATCCGCCATTGGCAAAAACAGTATAGCCTTCAGCCATTTTCAAAGGTGTTGTTTCACCTGTGCCGAGTGCCATAGAAAGACCGGCGGGTATTTCAGACGGCTTGAAGCCAAAACGCTGAATATATTCTTTTGCATAGTCTGTGCCGATGGCCATTAAAATGCGTATGGAAACCATATTTTTTGAGGCAGTTAAAGCCTGCTTCAAAGTAATGAATCCAGAGTAGCGGCCGTCTGAATTTTTAGGATTCCACGCTCTACCATTTCGTCCCTGTCCAGGTAAGGAAAGTGGTGCATCATTTATAACAGTAGCCATCGTCATACCTTTTGCTAACCCAGCGGAATAAACAAAAGGTTTGAATGATGAGCCTGGTTGGCGTTGAGCCTGAGTGGCGCGGTTAAATGTTTTGCTGTGAAAGTCATAACCACCCACTAAAGCCCGAACTGCACCTGTCTTGGCATCTAAGGAAACCAGTGCTCCTTGTAATAAAGGCTCTTGAGCGACACGCCATTGCTTACCATTTTGCTTCACTCTGATAACGGCACCTTTTCGAATTTGCCGATCTCCCATTTTCTGGTTATTAACGGCTCTTGCAGCAAAGCCTAATTCAGAAGAACTTAAGGTGGTTTGATTGCCGTTTGGAAGTTGTATTTCAACACCTTTTTTTGATGTATTTAAAACAACCGCCGGAACCATACTATCAACTGTATATAGTGTAGAAAGGTATTGCCCGATGGTTTCTTCTACATTATCAGTTTTGCTTAGATCCAGATAGTTTTCAGCACCACGATAGCTGCTGCCTCTATCAAATCCGCGTAATGTTTTTCGCAAGGCCTCAGTTGCTACACGTTGATTTGCTGTGCTGACCGTTGTATAGACTTTAAAGCCTTGAGTGTAGGCTTCTTCTCCATATTTTTCATATAGTTCCTGCCTAACCATTTCGGCTACATAAAGTGCACTTTGATCAATTTTTTGCGTATAACGTTTGTAAGTCAGCTCTTCTGTGAGAGCTTGATCACGTTCTTGCGGAGTGATCATCTTTTCTTCGACCATATTGTTCAGAATATATTTCTGACGTAATTTTGCACGTTCTGGGTTAACAATAGGGTTGAAGGTTGATGGCGCTTTAGGCAGGCCGGCTAAAATTGTAGCCTCAGCCAAAGTTAAATCTCGCGCATCTTTATTAAAATAAATTTGAGAAGCAGCGGCAAAACCATAAGCGCGTTGACCTAAATAAATCTGATTGAAATACAGTTCTAAAATTTGATCTTTAGTTAAAGATTTTTCAATCTTATAGGCCAATAAAGCTTCATTGAATTTACGTGTAAAGGTGCGCTCATTACTTAGATAAAAGTTACGAGCAACTTGTTGGGTTATTGTACTGGCACCGGATTGAACTCCACCAGTCATGTTGCTGATGGCAGCACGCACCACACCAATAGTATCCACACCCCAATGGTCATAGAAGCGCTTATCTTCTGCTGCGATGACAGCGTTTTTTAATACCGTCGGGAAGTCGGTAATTTTGGTAAATGACCTTCTTTCTTCGCCATAAACACCAATAACCTCGCCGTCAGATGAATACACAGTAAGCGGCATTTTGGGTTGGTAGTGTTGGACTGCTTCCAAAGAAGGTAGTTTGGGATAGGTAATTAGAATGGCTATTGCAACCAAACCTACAACAAAAAGTATTAAACCTAAAATCAAACCAATACAGGTCGTTATAATTTTTTTAATCATGACTAATTAATAAAGTTGCCATATGAATCATTAAATAAAGTAAAATAGGTAAATGTTTTATCAACATAAAGTTATATTTTTGTAAACGTAAAAAAATTATTACGGATTCAAAACTGTTACTCACCTATTCAAACACAGGGGCGTTACATTATGCGAATGGTAAAAAACCAAAAAAATACAAATAGTAAAACGTCATCAAGCCTTAGCCAACGCACTGCTATCGGCATCGATATCGGACAGCATGCCATTAAAATGGTACAGCTGTCAGGCCGTAGTTTAAACCAAATTCAGTTGGAAAAATACGTTATTACCAAACTACCTAAAAATATTATTAAAGGTAGCAAGATACAAGACTATGACCAACTTGTTACATATTTGCAACATTCTTATGCACAATTGCATACTGGAGTTCGAAATTTTGTGACGGCATTACCACAAAATTTAGTAACTATGGAAACAGTTGTTTATAGTGACAAAGATAATGATTTGGATATTGAAAGCTTTGCAGAAGCAGAGGTTTCACAAATCGGTCCGATTGAGGAAATGAATTTCGATTATCAGGTTGTCGGTGCCTCAACTATGCCGCCGGGGATGAAAGTCCTTTTGACCGCAGCGAAAAAAGATGACGTTGAGCCACGTATTGAAGCCTTTGATAATGCGGATCTTTCCCTCTCTGCAATGGATATTGATTTATTTGCCCAAAATAATGCTTTTTCATTTTGGATAAATAATCATGCCCCTGAATTAGAGCATGAAAAAATTGCAATTTTCGGCATCCATGCTACACAAATGTATGCCATCGTAACCCAAAACGGCCAAATTTTATACAAACAAGAAGCTAATGTAAGTACAGAACAGTTAAATCAGTTAATTCAGCGTACTTATCAGGTAACTGAAGAAAAAGCTGCACAAATGATGGTTGCTGCTACAAAACCTTCCGATTATCAAACTGCTGTTGCGGACCGTTTCAACATACAAGTAGCTCAAGAAATACAGCGTGTGCTTCAGTTTTATTACACCACGCAAACAAGTGAACAGTATTCTAATGTTAAAAATATTTTATTAACCGGTACAGCATCTCAGCAGCCAGGTTTGGCCGAAACTATTTTCTCGCATACAAATACGGCAACAGAATGTATACATCCTATTTTATATGCAACAAATAGTAATAAAGTCGATCTTTCACAATTACAAATAGATGCACCAACATTAACTTTAGCCTTTGGCTTAGCCTTAAGGGGACTTTAACAATGATTGAATTAACCAAAGTCAACCTTCTTCCTTACCGTGAGGAAATACAGCAGAAGAAGAAACAGCAGTTCAAGACTTTAATTCTACTTGCCTTGGTTGTGGGTATCGGTTTGTCTGCTGTGACATATTTCGGTATTAACCGCGCCATAAGCAGTCAGGAAGCACGTAATGAATTCCTTAATCAAGAAATTAGTAAACTTGATGATAATCTTTTGGAAATTAATAAGCTAGAAAAAGAGAAGGCAGATTTTCTGGCTAGAAAACAAAAGGTTGAGGAGCTTCAAGAAAAACGTTTTCAGGCGGCTTATATTATCGATACGCTCAATGTCCTTATTCCCGAGGGAACATATTTAACAGCGATTACTGCTGAAAATCCAACGACTTATACTATTAGTGGGAAAGCAACTAGCGACAATAAAATTGCTATGTTTATGCGTTCTATCCCCAGTACCGGTATTTTCATGCAGCCCGAGTTAATGAGTATTAAGAAAGTTGATAATACACAAGAATTCTCTCTGAAAGTTTTATTAAACCAATCCTATTATTCATTGCCGGCGGCTTCTGATGTTGCAACCGCTGCAACGGGTAATACAGACAATACAACACAGGGGAAATAATGTATGGCATCAAAATCATTTAAAAACATTGATATTAATACGTTGCATTTATTAGGTATGCCTGCGAAGTTAGCTTTGGCAGGGTTGACCGTTGCAGGTGTATTGGCACTCAGTTATGTCGCTTTGTTTAGAACACAACTGGAAACATTAGATTCAGTAACTTCAAAAGAAGTGGAACTCAAAGAAACATTTACTAAAAAAAGTATTGAATCTGCCAATCTGGATAATTTGAAAGCAGAATTAGATGCAATCCGCTTATCTTTTAATGTACTGCTAAAACAATTACCCACTGATGCCGAAATTCCAAATCTAATTCAAGAGTTGCATCAGGCAGGTGCGACAAACGGCCTACGAATGGATAGTGTAACGCCACAGGCACCTGTAAATGATGGTCCTATTCAAGCGTTACCGTATGAGATTGCAATAACTGGTAAATATAATCAAATCAGTCAATTTGCCCGAGATGTAGGTGCACTTTCTAGGATTATTACTCTGGAAGCACTTAAAGTCAGTAGGAAAGATGAAGGAAGTAATCAACTGACTTTAAGTGCAACAGCAAATACCTATAAAGCACGGCCTGTTGAAGAAGTAGCTGCCGAATTGGAAGCTGCAAAAGCAGCAAGTGAAGCATCACAATAAAGATTGAGAGAAAACCATCATGACAAATAAAATGTTACTTGCAGGCATCTTGGTTTTATCAGCTTGCACACCGGCTCACGAAGATCTTAGTGAATGGATGGACACTACTCGTAAACAGGCAAAAGCGAAAGTCATTCCATTTGAAGCACCTGCTGTGGGTCAGCCGAAATCTTATAACCCTCCTCAATTTAGTGGGTTAAATGCTTTTGAAAGTAAGCGGTTGAATAGCGTACAGCAAGGTACTAATGCACCTGATACAAGTAGGCCCAAAGAAATATTGGAAGGTTTTAGTTTAGAAAATTTAAAATATGTCGGCAGTTTGACCAAAGGGAACCAGACAAAAGGCTATGTAGAAGCTGACGGCCATGTTTATACCGTAAGCCCGGGAAATTATATCGGACAGAACTACGGTAAAATTCAATCTATTACTGCAGATCAAATTATGATAACGGAACTTATTGAAGACAGCTATGGAAATTGGGCTTATCGCAAAGCAGAGTTACCTTTGATGAGTACGGAAACTAATAATGATACTGCTCAGAACAACAAATAAAGGGGTATGACTAAATGAACTCACGTATGACAAAAATTCTTTCAGCCATTACTATGGGCTTTGCCATCCATTCGGCTTATGCAGGTAATATTACAGATATTAATGTATCCTCATTACCTGATAATCAGAAAATCATCAAAATCAAATTTGATAAAGAGGTTGTTACACCTCGCGGGTTTATCACAACAACACCTGCTCGTATTGCACTGGATTTCACTGGAACAAGTATTCAGTTGCCACAGCCTGTGCTGGAATATGCAGATCCATTGTTGAGTCAGATTACCGCGGCACAAAATGAAAATCGGGCACGCATTTTACTGGGGTTGAATAAAGCAGGCCAATATAATACTGAAATTAAAGGTAATGAAGTTTGGGTGTATGTAAACGAAGCCTCAAATACAACCGATGCACCTCCTTCTCGAAATAATGTTCGCGTATCAACTTCACCGGCAGTCCATGCTTCTGCGCCTGTACAAAAAGAGCAAGTTGTTACATCTGCCAATATCGATTTCAGAAAAGGTGTACGTGACTCCGGTATTGTAGAATTGAGCGCACCTTCTTTTACAGGTGAGCCTGAAATTAAGAAGCAAAATGACCGTATTACCATTACTTTGAAAAATCATCCTCTGCCAACTCAAGCCCAGCGTAGTTTGGATGTGTCTGATTTCAATACGCCGGTACGTAATGTCACTATGAAACGTATTGGCAATAACACTCAGATTGTGATTAAAAATAAAGGCAGTTGGGATTCTAAAGTGCAAGCGGCTAACGGTCGTTTCAATATTGAAATTATACCTAAAACCAATATTGCTTCAAAAGGCTTGGATAAAAAGCCTAAGCAGAATTTTAATGGGCGTAAGATTTCTTTAGACTTCCAAGATATTGAAGTACGTACCATATTGCAAATTTTGGCTAAAGAATCTGGTATGAATATTGTTGCCAGCGATACGGTTAATGGCAGAATGACCCTTTCCTTGAAAGATGTGCCTTGGGATCAGGCGCTGGATTTAGTGATGCAGGCGCGTAATCTTGATATGCGTCGTCAAGGCAATATTATTAATGTAGCACCACGCGATGAATTGTTGGCTAAGGATAAAGCAGCATTGCAGGCAGAGAAAGAAATTGAAGATCTTGGCCCGCTGCTTTCACAAACATTTCAATTGAAATATAAAAATGTAGAGGAATTCCGCAATATTTTGCGCTTGGATGAAAATGGTGGTAGCACTGCAGATAGAAACAGTTTATTGAGCAACCGCGGCAGCGCATTAATTGATCCGGCTACCAATACATTAATTGTTACTGATAACCATACAGTAATGCGGAAATTCCAAAAATTAATTGAAGAGCTGGATGTGCCTACCCGCCAGGTGATGGTAGAGGCGCGTATCGTAGAAGCCAATGATGGTTTTTCTCGTGATATCGGTGTGAAATTTGGTTATACAGGTGTACGGAATAATAATAGCTGGGGTTCTAATTGGAACAATGCTGTGAATAATTTTGGTACTCATGTTAATAATCAACGTACGATTGCCAATTCTATTCTAAGCGGATCGAATACCATTCCGAATACAACACCTTTGGAAATGAATCCGAATATCAGCTTGCCGGTTACCTCTGCAACTGCAAGCATCGCATTGGTTCGTGCCATTTCTTCAGGAGCGCTGGGGTTGGAATTGACAGCAATGCAGGAGCAAAGCAAAGGCAAAATTATTTCTAATCCACGTGTTTTGACACAAGACCGTAAAGAAGCCACTATTGAATCTGGTTCTGAGATTCCTTATGAAGAAGCGACCTCTAGCGGTGCGACTTCGATTACTTTCAAAAAGGCTGTGCTTGGTTTGACGGTTACACCTAATATCACGCCTGATGGACAAGTAATCATGAATGTGAAAATCAATAAAGACACTCCGGTGGACTGTGTGACTGGTGGTGTTGCTACAAAATGTATCAGCACGAAACAGTTACAAACACAAGCTATGGTTGAAGATGGTGGCACATTGATTGTCGGCGGTATTTATGAAGAAGAAAACGGCAACACAGTGAGCAAAGTACCTTTACTTGGCGATATCCCTGTGTTGGGTAATTTATTTAAATCACGTACACGTCAAGAAAACCGACGTGAGTTGTTGATCTTCATTACCCCGCGCATTATGGATAATCTTGGCAGCAACTTGCGTTATTAATGTTTCCTAAACGCAAATAAACACTTGCCGTATATTTTCGTTTACAATGCCTGCTATGGAAAACATAGCAGGCAATTTATTTTTAATCGGTTTGATGGGGGCAGGTAAAACGACCTTGGGCAAATACATTGCCCAATCGTTGAATCGGCCTTTCTATGATAGCGATCAAGAAATCTGTAAGCGTACGGGTGTTTCTGTGCCGACTATTTTCGAAGTAGAAGGCGAACAAGGTTTTCGGGAACGTGAGGCTGCTGTTATTGATGAGCTGACATCGTTGCAAAACATTGTATTGGCAACGGGCGGTGGCGCGGTTTTGCGTGATGAGAATTACCGTAAACTAAAAGAACGTGGAACGGTGATTTATTTGCACGTTTATCCGGAAATATTGCTTGAGCGCACCCGCTTTGATAATAATCGGCCTTTGCTTCAAGTTGAAGATCCTTTGGCCAAACTTAAAGAGTTATATGATACCCGTGATGGTATTTATCGATCTGCAGCAGATATTATTATTGAGGCAAACCGGACAAACGGCCATAAAACAGCAGAGCAGTTGCTACACATATTGCAACGAAATGCACAAACTGGACAGCCTTAAAATAATAGACAGGCCGTCTGAAGTATTTTTCAGACGGCCTGATTGCTATGCTGTAACAGTATTCAAGCCAATTTCAAATGTAGCCTAGCCTGTTTATCCTGATTTTCATTATTTTCATTATATTTCTCATAAATTATGCACACTTTGAATGTAGCTACGCCTTCCCATCAGTATCCAATTTTTATCGGTGGCAATTTGATTAATGATGCAGATACACTGCTAAAACCATTTATCAGTAAAAAAGCAGCCATTATTACCAATGAAACCATCGCCCCGTTATATCTGGCAGCTCTTCAGACGGCCTTAGATAAAGCAGGTATTGCCCATTTCAATATCGTTTTACCCGACGGTGAACAATATAAAAATTGGGAAACGCTGAATTTGATTTTTGACGGGCTGATGCAAAACCGAGCCGAACGGAAAACCACTTTAATTGCCCTAGGGGGTGGTGTGATTGGGGATATGGTCGGTTTTGCTGCGGCAACTTACCAGCGTGGCGCACCGTTTATTCAGGTGCCGACTACACTTTTGAGTCAGGTTGATTCATCGGTGGGTGGGAAAACCGCGATTAATCATCCGCTTGGTAAAAATATGATTGGTGCTTTTTATCAGCCGCAAGCTGTTTTGGCCGATTTAAATACCTTATCTACTTTGCCGGATCGCGAATTGTCTGCCGGTATGGCTGAAGTCATTAAGTATGCTTTACTTGGCGATATGGAGTTTCTCGATTGGCTGGAACAAAATATCGGCGGGTTAATGCGTCAGGATAAAACGTTGTTGGCCGATACCGTACATCATTGTTGCCGAATGAAAGCCGATATTGTGGCTAAAGACGAAACCGAGCAGGGCATTCGGGCTTGGTTGAATTTGGGGCACACTTTCGCCCATGCCATCGAAGCGGAAATGGGGTATGGCACATGGCTGCATGGTGAAGCCGTTGCCGCTGGCATGGTTTTAGCCTGCCGTTTATCCGAACAATTGGGCAAGCTTCATCAAAGCGATACGCAGCGTGTCGTCAATTTACTCAAGCAAGCCGCATTGCCGGTAGAACCGCCCCGATTCTTATTCGATAAATGGATTGAGCATATGCAGCATGATAAAAAAGTCAGCAGCGGGATTATGCGCTTTGTCGGGTTGAATAAATTAGGTGAAGCCAATATTACCGAAATCACCGATATGGATATTTTATATCGGACATTGCAACCGTATGTGTCGTAAATCTTGTTTGATTGGGTATAGGCTGTATGAATGGATACAGCCTATATTTTGTTAAAATCATTTGAAAAAATAAGCCGTCTGAAAGGGAATAAACCATGAAGCTTGCTAAATTTCTCAAACTTTCTGCTTCCATACTCCGCCGCCTGGATAAATTATTGCCGCCGGAAGCAGAAGAACCGGATTGGCAGGCATGGGCTTATCGGTGGCAGGCCGTCGGCAGGAAAGGCATCTTAGAAAGTTTACCCAAACCGCACACTTTTCCGCTCAGCCGCTTGGCCGCTGTCGATACACAAATCAAACGCTTGGTTCGCAATACGGAACAATTCTTAAACGGTAAGCCCGCCAATAATGCGCTACTTACCGGTGCTCGCGGTACGGGAAAATCTTCGTTGGTGAAAGCTTTGCTGCATGAATATGGCGATAGGGGCTTACGTTTAATAGAGGTGGATAAAACAGATTTGGTTAACTTGCCGGCTTTGCTGCAAATAATTGAAAAAAGAAAAGAAAAGTACATTATTTTTTGTGATGATTTATCTTTTGATGAAGGTGATTCTTCTTATAAAGCCTTAAAAACCGCTTTAGACGGCGGTTTGTCGCAACGCTGCGATAACGCCTTGGTATATGCCACATCAAACCGCCGCCACTTAATGCCCGAATATATGGATGAAAACACGGCTACTACCGGCATACGCGGCGAAGTGAACCCCAAAGAAGCAATAGAAGAGAAAATATCCTTATCCGACCGCTTTGGTTTGTGGTTAAGCTTTTATCCTTTTGATCAAAACGATTATCTTCAGGCCGTAGAAAATTGGTTAGACAGCTATGGGTTGAGTTTGGACGAGACTACCCGTAAAGCCGCTTTAAATTGGTCATTGGCGCGCGGCAGCCGATCAGGCCGTATTGCATGGCAGTTTGTTTGTGATTGGGCGGGACGTTCTCCGGAAGAGCGTGTTTTGGATTAGGTTGGTATCAGTAGTTATTGCTCAAATAGATAATTTTAAAAAGTTGATTAGGGGGCGGATATCCACATCCGCCCCCTAATCACATTGCAACAATATAAATTTCTATTTAACCAATCAGCGTCACTTCAAACACCCCGCGCAAAGCATTGCTCAAACGTATTTCGTCTGCCCGTTTCAGCATTTCGTCATTAATATGGCTTTCGACAACGGTATCGGTGTTTAAATAAGCTTGCGGGTTATCAATCACCGTTTGGCGCATAACGCCGTTGAGAATATCTAAATCCAGCGACGGCGTGTGCCATTGTTGGCCGATACGGATAAAAACATTACTGCGGCCGCCCTCAAGTAAGAGGCCGTCTGAATTGAAAAACAAACTATCAAACGCGCCTTGTTGTTCGGCTTGTTGCCAGCCGGTATCGTAGGTTGTACGCGATGTGATTTTAAAACGGCGTAGGTAATCATGGGTCGGTAGTCTGGTATCGGCAATAACAATATGGCCAAGCGGTGCTTGGTTATTTAATAGCGCATGGCTTAGGGTGAGGCCGTCTGAAGGATGTAAAACGGCTTTCATTCGATAGGCGTTGTTGTCAGGTAGGTTGTCGATATGGTTTTGAATCGCTTGCTCAAAATCTGATGGAAGATTCAGGTTCAGGGCTTGGGCGGATTGTTTCAGACGGCCTATATGTAAGGATAGCAGCCGGCATTGTTTATTTTGAATATACATGGTTTCAAAGATGCCGAACTCGGGATGAAGACTATTGAGGAAACGGGCTTTCCATGCGCATTCGTTGTATTCGTCTATGGCGATGCTGTCGGCCACAATGCCGGAGCCGACCCCGTACACGCCTTCATAGAGGCCGTCTGAAATCGGGTTTAACTGCAAAGTGCGGATAACCACATTTAAAGTGCCGTGAAAGCCCAAGCCGCTGTCGCACGGTTCGAGAAAACCGATACTGCCGGTATAGAGGCCGCGCGGTGTGGTTTCCAATTCGTTGATGATTTGCATGCTCATGCGTTTGGGTGCGCCGGTAATAGAGCCGCAGGGAAAGGCGGCGCGGAAAATATCGGCGGCATGAATATTCGGTTTGGCTTGTGCTTCGATGGCGGTGGTCATTTGTAGCACGCTACCGAAACGGCGGACTTTAAACGGTTCGGGAACATGCACGCGGCCGGTTTCGGCGATTTTGCCGAGGTCGTTACGCAATAAATCGACAATCATCACATTTTCGGCACGGTTTTTCGGATCGTTGTGTAAATCGTGCGCGCGTTGGTCGTCCAAACCGTCATTCAATATCGGGGCAGTGCCTTTCATTGGTTCGGTAGTAATCAGGCCGTCTGAATCGATATGCAGAAAGAGTTCGGGTGAAAAACACAATGTCCAAATAGGGTTGCCCTGATAGTCGGGTAAGTAGGCCAGCATGGCGTAGGGGACGGGCTGGCGCAAACGGCGGTAGAGCCGGATAGGGTCGCCGTAAGCCGTTAGGTGCAGGCGGGTGGTGTAGTTGATTTGATAAGTGTCGCCGCGTGCAATGGCCGTCTGAATATTGTGTATAGATTGTAGGTAGGTTTCTTTATCAATAATGTTTTCAGGTGTGCTGATGCCTGAAGGTGTGTGTGTATTTTCATGCTGTGCCAGCCATGTTTCCGGATTGGTTTCGATACGGCTTTCAAACCAGTGGATAGCCAAACGGGCAGAGGGAGAGGGCGGCAGCTTCACAAGCGGCAAGCCGAATTCATAGTCGGCAACCAAAACGGCGTGTAATCCCTCTTGCCAACCTTCTCGGAGTTCGTCGTCGAGAAGCTCTAAGTCGGCAGCGGTCAGAAAACGGCTGCGGACATAGTGTTGATAGTGTTTGGCGCGGTTGGAAACGGCATCGTCGGCAAAGGCGAAATAAGACATGATAAAAACAGCGGATAAAGAAGCGGTATTATAGCGGACTACCGGATGGAAAACAGACATTTGGCTGTTCGTTGTTTTTGTTTGTTTGTGTAAAAAAGAGTAGAATAACAGGCATAATACTTAATGAGTTTTGAAACACTTGACTGCAATAAGGAGCGAATATATGACAGACCAATCTGCCGAACAGCAATTACAACCTTTTGAGCCGGTATCGCTGGGTGATAAAAAAGAAGAGTTGAAAGTTTTTGAAAAAGCGGTTCTTGAGCACAAAGGCCGTGCCAGTGGTGAAGACTCAGGCTCGGCACCCTTGCCGGAAAGCTATCCCTACCGTACTCGCATGAGCCGCAGTATTTATGAAAAAGAAAAGAAAAAATTGCAAATTGAGCTGTTAAAAGTTCAAAGCTGGGTGAAAGAGTCAGGCCAGCGTATTGTGAGTATTTTTGAAGGGCGTGATGCGGCAGGTAAGGGTGGTACTATCAAGCGTTATATGGAACACCTGAATCCCCGTGGTGCCCGTGTGGTCGCTTTGGAGAAACCGACCGAAACCGAACGTGGCCAATGGTATTTCCAACGTTATATTCAAAATTTGCCGACTGCCGGCGAGATGGTTTTTTTCGACCGTTCTTGGTATAACCGTGCCGGTGTAGAGCGTGTGATGGGATTCTGTGAACCACACGAATATTTATTGTTTATGCGTCAAACACCTGAATTTGAACGTATGTTGGTAGCCAGCGGTATCCATTTGTTTAAATTCTGGTTCTCTGTCAGCCGTGAAGAGCAGTTGCGCCGCTTTATTTCCCGTCGTGACGATCCGCTGAAACATTGGAAACTGTCTCCTGTCGATATCCAATCGCTTGACCGTTGGGATGATTACACAGATGCAAAAAATGCAATGTTCTTCCATACCCATACCGGCGATGCGCCATGGACGATTATTAAATCGGATGATAAAAAACGGGCCCGTTTGAACTGTATCCGTGCTTTCCTACACCGTCTTGACTATCCGAATAAAGATGTGAAAGCGATTGGTGAAACAGATCCGTTGATTGTAAAAGTGCCTAATACTAAGTTCTCCGATAATAATTTCGATGTGATTGCCGATTAATCGGGTAATAGTTATCTTGGCGTGATAATAAGGCCGTCTGAAAGGTTTCAGACGGCCTTGTTTTATTTTGCCTAATTAAATGTATATCTAAGGGGCATCAAGGTGGGCATGGTCTTTTTGTGAGGCTGTTTGAAAAAACAAAAATTGTCGGTAAGGCAATATAAGAAAAGGGTAAACATTGATAATCCCGCCTCTTTTGTTCGACCGTGCTATATAATCCCGTTATTCATTATTTCCTATTTTCTGCCGATATGCTTTACCTCTATCAGTCGAACCGACTTGAAGATCTGGCTGCATTATTCGCCCGTCTCCATCAGCTCCAACCGCCTGCCAATCCGTTTGCAGCAGAAGAAATTATTGTGCAAAGCCAAGGTATGCGGCGTTATTTGAACAGCTATTTGGCGAAAGAAACCGGCATTGCCGCCAATCTGAATTTCAATTTGCCCGGTCGGCTGACATGGCAATTGATGCGTGACATGATTGCCGATGTGCCTATGCTCAGTCCGTTCGATCCCGAAGTGATACGCTGGCGTTTATTGTCGCTGTTTCAAAGTTCGGATTTTCAGACGGCCTCCGAATATGCCCCCGTGCGCGAAGCCTTGCAAAGCTATTTATATAGCGGGGCGACGGCAGATTATCAGATGGCCGGTCAGCTGGCGGATATTTTCGACCAATATTTGGTTTACCGCCCGCAGTGGATAGATGCTTGGCAGCAGGGGAAAACGGTTGGCTTAGGGGAAGATGAACACTGGCAGGCGCTGTTGTGGCGGTATTTGGACGACGGCAAACAATCCACTCCGCACCGTGTTGCTTTATGGCGGCAACTCTTAGGGGCGTTAGATAAAAACAAACTGCCCGAACGTTATTGTGTGTTTGGTATTGCCACGATGGCACCGGTTTATCTGGAATTGTTGCAGGCATTGGCGGAGCATTGCGATGTACACATTTTCGCCCTGAATCCCAGTAGCGAATATTGGGGCAATGTGATTGAAGCCGCCCAAGTTTTACAGCAGGAAGACGATATCGACCTGAGTCAGACAGGCCACCCGCTTTTGGCTTCATTGGGCAAACAGGGGCGGGATTTTTTCGATGCCTTAGTCGATGTACCCAAACATGAGATTCAGGTTTTTGAAGAAGAACCTTTTCAGACGGACCCTCAAACTTTATTGCACCGCTTGCAATACGATATTCAAACTTTGAATATGCCGTCTGAAAACCCACATCACCTAACGCAGCCGGATTTAAATGACGGTTCGATAACGGTCGTTTCTGCGCACAGTCCTTTGCGCGAATTACAAATTTTAAAAGACCGCCTGCTCACCGTATTGGCCGAACATCCCGATTGGCAGCCGCACGATATTGCCGTACTCACACCCCATATCGAACCGTACAGCCCGTTTATCGAAGCCGTATTCGGGCAGGCGCAGGCAGGTTCGCAGGCATTGCCGTATTCGGTATCCGATGTCAAAATCAGCCGCCGCCAGCCCCTGTTTCAGGCCTTGGCGCAAGTGTTGGTATTGCTGGAAAGCCGTTTCGAAGTGGATTTATTGTTGCCATTGTTGGAAAACGAATTGGTGCGCCGCCGCTTCGGTTTAAACCGCGATGATTTGCCGCTATTGCACGACACTATTGCCAAACTCAGTATCCATTGGGGTTTGGATGAAAATATGCGCGGCAGTAATAATCTGTTTACTTGGCAGCAGGGTTTGGAGCGTCTTGCGCTCGGTTGGATGCTGCCCGAAAGTATGCATGCCTTATGGCACAAAATCAGCGCATGGCACGGTAATCCGGGGCAAACGGAAGTTTACAGCCGTTTTGCCGCATTGGTTCGCACCCTTGCAGAAACTGCCCGTATATGGCGCAAGCCCGTTAGTATTCCTGAATGGGTAGAGCGTATCCGCACCTTAATGACCGCATTAACCGAGCCGGATAGCGAAGACCAACACGCATGGCAACAGTTGAGTCAGGCATTGGCTCGCTGGCAGGAAGAAGCCGAATTGGCCGGATTTGAGGCGGTTTTATCGCAGCCGTCCGTTATTCGTCATATCAGCCGTTTTCTCGATAGTGAAAGTCAGGCCGGTTTCTTACGCGGCGGTATTACCTTTTGCAGCATGGTGCCGATGCGCAGCTTGCCATTTAAAATGATTTGCCTGCTGGGGCTGAATGACGGTGATTTTCCACGTAATACCAAAGCCGCCGCTTTCGACTTAATCGCCCAATACCCGCAAAAAGGCGACCGCGCCCGCCGCGACGACGACCGTTATCTATTTTTAGAAGCCGTGATGAGTGCGCGCGAAATTCTTTATTTGTCGTATGTCGGCCGCGATATCCGCAATGATCAAGAGTTGGCACCTTCGGCATTACTCAATGAGTTAATGGATACCCTCGCAGCGATGACCGGAAAAACCACAGCCGAATTGCATCAAAACTGGGTTGTTCAACATCCCTTGCAAGCCTTTTCACCCCGTTATTTCACGCCTAAATCACGTTCAGACGGCCTATTCGGTACACGGCAGGATTATGCAGGCGCTTTAAATATGCCGGCAGAAGAGGCCACTGAATTTTTTAGTGAGCCGTTATCTGATGGAGTGGCCGCAGAAAACGCCATCCGGCATTATGACTTTATCCGCTTTTGGCAAAACCCCGTACGTTATTGGTTGCAAAATACCTTAAGCTGGCAGGAACCATACCGCGATCAGGCATGGGATGCCGCCGAACCGTTTGAGCCGCATCAAACCGAACGTATTATTGCCGAATATACTGCCGCCCGCCGTCATAACGAAAGTTTCGAACAGACCGCCGAGCGTTTGCAGGCACAAAGCTTAATGCCTACAGGCGTACTCGGTTCGCTATGGCAAACGTATTTTCAGACGGCCGCAAAAACACTCGACAGTACCCTAGTATCCAGCCCTAAACTGCCGACCATAGCCTATACGCTTTTCGATACGCCTTATATGCTTGAAGGCAGCCTTAATCATCTTTATCAACACGGGCAGATTTATTTTCTCGAACAACCGCCTAATTCGCCCCGTCGGCTGGCCATATTATTGGAGCACCTGATATTTTGTGCCGTGAGGCCGTCTGAAACCGAAACCTATCAAACCCATCTGTTATTGCCTAACGAACCGGAAACTTTTGCCGAAATTCCACAATCCGAAGCACAGGCATTATTGCAAAAATGGCTGGCGTTTTATGCCGTCGGGCAAAGTCGGCCGTTACCGTTTTTTGCTCGAACATCATTAGAGGTGGCTAAAAAAATGCACAATGGCGAGGATGAAACCCAAGCAATGAGTACGGCTTCCAATGCTTATTACGGTAATAAAGTCAGCAAAGGGCAGAAAGACTATACCGAAGTGGCGCTGGTGTTCGGCAATAGTGAAACGCCGCCGATTGAGTCGCCTTTATTCTGGAATATGATTCAAGAACTGCTTGTTCCTTTATTGAATGCCGCCATGCAGAAGCCTGAAGAGGAAGAGAGCGAATAGGAAGTTAAACGGTATCTTGATTCATATCGGGTAAAATAGACTGGCAACAGGATAGGCCGTCTGAAAGAGTGGTGGATTTTGTGGCATAATAAACATACTGAAACCGGTATATTGATGCAATAAAGCGTTTCACTCATTTTATACGGCAGAATCCGTTTCCATTTAACCCCAAGTGTTTGTTGCAATATGCAAAAACAGCAGAGCAATAGTCGTTGAAACAGCGTGATTCTGTGATATCGGTCGGCAGTTGTCCGTACCGCCTTAATTTATTTACCTAACCCTATAACTATTCAGACGGCCTGATTAAAACCCCTTATTTGATATCCGATAAACAGGCCAGAACATCATAGCCGGCTTCGTCGGTTGATTACAGGCCGTCTGAAACGGAAACCGTACCATGACCCAAACTTTTACATCACTCGGTTTAGGCAGTGAAATTATTGCCGCATTAACCGAGCAAGGCTATGAAACGCCTACCCCCATTCAGGCCGCCGCCATCCCCAAAGCTTTGGCAGGCCATGATCTCTTGGCCGCCGCCCAAACCGGCACAGGCAAAACTGCCGCTTTTATGTTGCCGAGCCTTGAGCGGTTAAAACGTTATGCGACCCCCAGCACGTCTCCGGCCATGCATCCGGTGCGTATGTTGGTATTGACCCCGACCCGCGAGCTGGCCGACCAGATTGATCAAAACGTACAAAACTATATTAAAAACCTACCGCTGCGCCATACCGTGCTGTTCGGCGGAGTTAATATGGATAAGCAAACGGCTGATCTTCGTGCCGGCAGTGAAATTGTGGTTGCTACCGTCGGTCGCCTGCTTGATCATGTCAAACAAAAAAACCTGAATTTCAGTAAAGTTGAAATTGTCGTGCTTGACGAAGCAGACCGCATGTTGGATATGGGTTTTATCGACGATATCCGCAAAATCATGCAGATGCTGCCCAAACAACGCCAAACCCTACTGTTTTCCGCTACCTTTTCCCCGCCTATCCGCAAGCTGGCTCAAGATTTTATGAGCAGTCCCGAATTGATAGAGGTTGCGGCGCAAAATACGGCCAATGCCAATGTCGAGCAACATGTGATTGCCGTAGATACCATGCGTAAGCGCAATTTACTCGAACGCCTGATTCTGGATTTGGATATGAACCAAGTGATTGTGTTTTGTAAAACCAAACAAAGCGTCGATCAGGTCACCCGTGATCTCAAGCGCAGAGAAATTGCCGCCCAAGCCATTCATGGCGATAAATCACAACAAAACCGCTTAGAAACCCTGAGCGCATTTAAAGAGGGCAGTCTGCGCGTGTTGGTGGCTACCGACGTGGCCGCACGCGGCTTGGATATTGCCGAATTACCTTTTGTGATTAACTACGAGCTGCCGACGCAGCCGGAAGACTATGTTCACCGTATCGGTCGGACAGGGCGTGCCGGTGCCGATGGTGTGGCCATTTCTTTAATGGATCAATACGAACAAAAAATGTTTGAAGCCATTAAAACGCTTACGGGCAGCACTATAGATATCGAGCGTATAGAAGGATTCGAACCGACTTGGTGGCAAAATGGCAGCAGTGTTGTGGAGGTTGGTAAAGGTACTTCGGTTGAAAAGCGCGGTACACAACGAGAAGTGCGCAATAAAGAGCACAAGAAAAACAATCGTAATGAGCAGCCGCGTTTATCTGATCGGAATAATGATCCTAGTGCAGCTTGCGGCAAAATTGCGGGGCGTTCACGTCGCAGTAGAAGAGAACGACAGCCTTGTGCTTTATTGCAACCTGATTATGGAGCTCAATGACTTTATTCGGGCCGTCTGAATAATTTAAGTTTGAAATAAGTCTGTATTTTTACTTTGAACACGGGGTGATAAACTCACCTCCTGTTTCTTATAGTTAGGGTAGGTATCATAGCGCATCATAGAATGATATAGCTCCCAAAAAAAATCATTAATATCTATAAAGGCAGATTGAAAGGCATATTTTGCTTTTATAGCCTACCATTATTGTCATACACAGATTAAAGAACTTACTCTATATCCCTTGTAGTATTGGGATGCTAGGTATAGTAATTAAATAGTTTAATACGATTGGCATTTTTATTTGTGTGGGGATGAGTCTCACTTTGGTTTGTTGAAAACCAACAAAATGAATAATTTGTTGCAAATGTGCCAATTGTGCTGAGAATTATATTATCTTATTGATTATAATAAAAATAAATAAGAAATGTAGGTTGAGTTGTATATATTTTTTTTAAAATCAACTAAGCGAAACACGATAAAGTTTGTTTTTTTGCAATGAAGCAATTATATTAGCAGACATGAAATCGCTAATCTTGCGATGAATGCAAAAGCTTGGATGGTTTCATGTCCATTTAAGTTTGTTTTCTCAAACGATAGAAAAGGAATACAGCAATGAAAAAATCTCTGATTGCTTTGTCTTTGGCTGCTTTGCCTGTTGCAGCAATGGCTGACGTTACTTTGTACGGTCAAATCAAAGCGGGCGTAGAAATTTCTAAAGTTAAAACAGGTTCTAAAGTTGCCGGTGCTCAAGTAAGTGGTAGCTCTAAAACAGCAACTGAAATTGTTGACTTGGATTCACGCATCGGCTTTAAAGGCCATGAACACTTAGGTTCTAATTTGAATGCGATTTGGCAAGTTGAAAACTCAGTAAGCGTTGCTGGTGGTGGTGAATGGGCCGGTCGTGATTCATTCATCGGCCTTGAGGGTGGTTTCGGTAAATTCCGTGCCGGTAAACTCAGCACTCAAATTAAAGAAATGGATACATTGGATGCGTGGGAATATAACAACAATGCTTTAGGCTTGGGTGTATTCACTCGTCATGGTAGTCGTGAAGTTTCTGCTCGTTACGATACTCCGGTATTTGGTGGTTTTAGCGCAAACGTACAATACGTTCCGCGTGATAATGCAAACCCTGCTGATAAATACACGCACGCTCAAAAATCTCGAGAAGCCTACTACGGTGGTTTGAATTATGACAATGCAGGTTTCTTTGCTCAGTATGGTACTGGGTTTAAGAAAAATGCTTATACTAACAATGCTGGAACAGATGGCAAATATGGTCAAATTCATCGCTTAGATGTTGGCTATGATGCTAATAATCTGTTTGCTGGTATCGGTGCTCAATACGCTAAAGGTGTAGACACTGAGGGTTCATATATGGAAGCATTATCTAATGGTGCTCTGCAAAATGTTACCCCTCCTAATGCTCCTGCTCCTACTGCTAGTCAAGCACTCAAAACTACTGAGGTTGCCGCTACTGCTGCATACCGTTTCGGTAACGTAACACCTCGCATTTCTTACGCTCATGGTTTTGAAGCTAAACCTGTTAGCGGTGGTGATAAGTTGAAAAACACTAAGTATGACCAAGTAGTTTTAGGTGCAGATTATGACTTCTCTAAACGTACCTCTGCTGTTATCTCTGCTGGTTGGTTGAGAGCTGGTAAAGGTGATATGAAAGTTGAGAACACTGCCGGTTTGGTTGGTCTGCGTCACAAATTCTAATTTCTCTTAAGAAATTAGTTTAAAAATAAAGAGTCCGCTTTGTTAAGCGGACTCTTTTTATTGTTTGCTGTGTTTGGATTAAAAATAAGAGAAGTTATACAACATTTTTAAGTGAAATTATCTTGTCAATTGTCTTGATGCTTGACTAAATGGTTGCATTAAAACTATAATTCCGCTCTTGCGGACATGGTGTCTGCAAATATTTCACTCAACAGGACGAGAAAAATATGCCAACTATTAATCAATTAGTACGCAAAGGCCGTCAAAAGCCGGTGTACATTAACAAAGTGCCGGCACTGGAAGCGTGCCCGCAAAAACGCGGTGTATGTACCCGTGTTTATACTACTACCCCTAAAAAACCAAACTCAGCATTGCGTAAAGTATGTAAAGTGCGTTTGACCAATGGTTTTGAAGTCATTTCATATATCGGTGGTGAAGGCCATAACTTGCAAGAGCACAGTGTTGTATTGATTCGCGGTGGTCGTGTAAAAGACTTGCCGGGTGTGCGTTATCATACCGTTCGCGGTTCGTTGGATACTGCGGGTGTGAAAGATCGTAAACAAGCCCGTTCTAAATACGGTGCGAAACGCCCTAAATAATCTAATTAACATTATGGCACGTCGGTTGTGTCCTTTAGCAATGCAGCCGAGTAAGTGAATATCTTGATGGGTATTCATGGGATTGCCCCAACTGAATAGACTAAGTAAGGAATTAAAATGCCAAGACGTAGAGAAGTCCCCAAGCGCGATATATTGCCGGATCCTAAATTCGGTAGCGTTGAGTTGACTAAATTTATGAATGTATTGATGATTGACGGTAAAAAATCTGTTGCTGAGCGCATTGTTTACGGTGCATTGGAGCAGATTGAGAAAAAAACCGGTAAAGCAGCAATCGAAGTGTTCAATGAAGCTATCGCCAATGCTAAGCCCGTTGTTGAAGTGAAAAGCCGCCGTGTAGGTGGTGCTAACTACCAAGTTCCTGTTGAGGTTCGCCCTTCACGTCGCTTGGCTTTGGCTATGCGTTGGGTGCGTGACGCTGCGCGCAAACGTGGTGAAAAATCTATGGATTTGCGTTTGGCCGGTGAGTTGATTGATGCAGCTGAAGGTCGTGGCGGTGCTATGAAAAAACGTGAAGAAGTACACCGTATGGCTGAAGCCAACAAAGCCTTCTCTCACTTCCGTTTCTAATTTTGAAAGGCGAATAAAATGGCTCGCAAAACCCCGATTAGCTTATATAGAAATATCGGTATTTCCGCACATATTGATGCGGGAAAAACCACTACTACAGAACGTATTTTGTTTTATACCGGCCTGACTCACAAATTAGGCGAGGTACATGATGGTGCTGCTACTACAGACTATATGGAACAAGAGCAGGAGCGTGGTATTACGATTACCTCTGCGGCTGTGACTTCCTATTGGAAAGGTATGGCCGGCCAATTCCCCGAGCATCGTTTTAATATCATTGATACTCCGGGGCACGTTGACTTTACCGTTGAAGTAGAGCGTTCAATGCGTGTATTGGATGGTGCTGTAATGGTTTATTGTGCTGTGGGCGGTGTGCAGCCTCAGTCTGAAACCGTATGGCGTCAAGCCAATAAATACAAAGTGCCTCGTTTGGCTTTTGTGAATAAAATGGACCGTCAGGGTGCAAACTTCTTCCGGGTGGTAGAGCAAATGCGTACCCGTCTACGTGCTAATCCTGTGCCGATTGTTATTCCTGTTGGTGCGGAAGATAAGTTCGAAGGCGTAGTCGATTTGTTGAAAATGAAAGCTATTATTTGGAATGAAGCTGATAAAGGTGCGACTTTCGAATATGGCGATATTCCTGCCGATTTGGTTGAGACTGCTGAGGAATGGCGTAACAATATGGTTGAAGCTGCAGCAGAAGCCAGTGAAGAATTGATGGACAAGTATTTAGGTGGAGAAGAGCTGACTGAAGAAGAAATTATTTCTGCTATCCGTCAACGTACTTTGGCTGGTGAAATTCAACCAATGCTTTGTGGTTCTGCCTTTAAAAACAAAGGTGTTCAACGTATGTTGGATGCTGTGGTAGAGTTTTTGCCTGCACCTACAGATATCCCACCTGTACAGGGTGTGAATCCAGCCAATGAAGAAGCAGATAATCGTGAAGCCAGTGATGATGCTAAATTTTCAGCATTGGCATTCAAAATGCTTAATGATAAATATGTTGGTCAGTTAACATTTATTCGTGTTTATTCTGGCGTGGTGAAATCAGGTGATACCGTTGTTAACTCTGTAAAAGGCACACGTGAGCGTATCGGTCGTTTGGTTCAAATGACTGCTGCCGACCGTACGGAAATTGAAGAAGTACGTGCTGGCGATATCGCAGCTGCCATTGGTTTGAAAGATGTTACTACTGGTGAAACCTTATGTGCTGAAGATGCGCCGATTGTTTTAGAGCGCATGGAATTCCCTGAGCCGGTTATTCACGTTGCCGTAGAGCCTAAAACCAAAGCTGACCAAGAGAAAATGGGTATCGCTTTGAATCGTTTGGCAAAAGAAGACCCTTCTTTCCGCGTTCGTACTGATGAAGAATCAGGCCAAACTATTATTTCCGGTATGGGTGAACTGCACTTGGAAATTATTGTTGACCGTATGAAGCGTGAATTTGGTGTAGATGCAAACGTAGGTGCTCCTCAAGTAGCTTATCGTGAAACGATTCGCAAAGAGGTTGAATCTGAAGCTAAACATGTTAAGCAATCTGGTGGTAAAGGTCAGTATGGTCACGTTGTGATTAAAATGGAACCTATGGAACCAGGTGGTGCAGGTTATGAGTTTATCGATGAAATCAAAGGTGGTGTGATTCCGCGTGAATTTATTCCTTCTGTCGATAAAGGTATTCGTGATACACTGACCAACGGTATCGTGGCCGGTTATCCGGTGGTAGATGTCCGTGTGCGTTTGACTTTTGGTTCTTACCATGATGTCGACTCTTCGCAAATTGCTTTTGAATTAGCTGCATCAATGGCATTTAAAGAGGGTATGAAAAAAGCATCTCCTGTTTTACTTGAGCCGATTATGGCTGTTGAAGTTGAAACACCGGAAGAGTATATGGGCGATGTGATGGGTGATTTAAACCGTCGTCGTGGTATTGTTCTAGGTATGGATGATGATGGAATCGGCGGTAAAAAAGTCCGTGCAGAAGTACCATTGGCAGAAATGTTCGGTTATTCAACAGATCTGCGTTCAGCCACCCAAGGCCGCGCTACTTACTCTATGGAATTTAAAAAATATGCTGAAGCGCCTGCACACGTTGCAGCACAAGTAACAGAAGCCCGTAAAGGTTAATCTGTTGTAGTAAAACCGTCTGAAAAAATTCAGACGGTTATATTCTGATCTTTAATCGTTCTTTAATAAGGAAATTAGCTCATGGCTAAAGAAAAATTCGAGCGGAGTAAACCGCACGTAAACGTTGGCACCATTGGTCACGTTGACCATGGTAAAACCACATTGACTGCTGCATTGACCACTATCTTGTCTGAGAAATTTGGCGGTCAGGCTAAAGGTTACGATCAAATTGATAATGCTCCGGAAGAAAAAGCCCGTGGTATTACCATTAATACTTCACACGTAGAATACGAAACTGAAACCCGTCACTATGCACACGTAGACTGTCCGGGACACGCCGACTATGTGAAAAACATGATTACCGGTGCTGCTCAAATGGATGGTGCGATTTTGGTATGTTCTGCAGCAGACGGTCCTATGCCGCAAACTCGTGAACACATCTTGTTGGCTCGCCAAGTAGGTGTTCCTTACATTATCGTATTTATGAACAAATGCGATATGGTTGATGATGAAGAGTTGTTGGAATTGGTTGAAATGGAAATCCGCGACTTGTTGTCTAGCTATGATTTCCCTGGTGATGACTGTCCGATCGTTCAAGGTTCTGCATTGCGTGCTTTGGAAGGCGATGCTGGTTACAAAGAAAAAATTTATGAATTGGCAGCAGCTTTGGATAGCTACATTCCGACACCTGAGCGTGCTGTTGACAAACCGTTCTTGTTGCCGATTGAGGATGTATTCTCTATTTCAGGTCGTGGTACTGTCGTAACAGGCCGTGTTGAGCGTGGTATTATCAATGTTGGTGACGAGATTGAGATTGTAGGTCTGAAAGAGACTCAAAAAACCACTTGTACCGGTGTTGAGATGTTCCGCAAGCTGTTGGATCAAGGTCAGGCTGGTGATAACGTAGGTGTGTTGCTGCGTGGTACTAAACGTGAAGACGTTGAACGTGGTCAAGTATTGGCTAAACCTGGTTCTATTACGCCGCATACTAAGTTCAAAGCTGAAGTATATGTGTTGAGTAAAGAAGAGGGTGGTCGTCATACTCCGTTCTTTGCGAACTATCGTCCTCAATTCTATTTCCGTACGACCGACGTAACTGGAGCGGTATCTTTGGAAGAAGGTGTGGAAATGGTAATGCCGGGTGAGAATGTAACGATTTCAGTAGAGCTGATTGCTCCGATTGCTATGGAAGAAGGTTTACGCTTTGCCATTCGCGAGGGTGGTCGTACCGTAGGTGCCGGTGTAGTGTCTTCTATCATTGCTTAATCGGAAGGATATAGATAAATGGCAAACCAAAAAATCCGTATCCGTTTGAAAGCTTATGATTACAGCTTGATCGATCGTTCTGCTCAAGAAATTGTTGAAACGGCGAAACGCACTGGTGCTGTGGTTAAAGGCCCGATTCCTTTGCCAACTAAAATCGAACGCTTTAATATCCTGCGCTCTCCTCATGTGAATAAAACTTCTCGTGAGCAATTGGAGATTCGTACTCATTTGCGCTTAATGGATATTGTTGACTGGACAGATAAAACTACAGATGCTTTGATGAAGCTCGACTTACCTGCCGGTGTAGATGTAGAGATTAAAGTTCAGTAATGAAGCTTTAATCTTAATAAAACCTCAAGCTATTAATTAAATAGCTTGAGGTTTTTGGTTTATGCTTTACCTTAAAATTTATTTTAACTTATGTGTTTAATATGCTTAATTATTGTAAAAGTTAGATAGTTATTCATGATTGTTTTAAATAGCTATTTTGTCCAAGAAGAGTTTTTTTGAAAATAATAGTTATATGGCATATATTTAAGATGGATTCAATTTTATTTTGAGTATTTGTAGTCGTTAGATTAGATATGTGTTTTTAATAGAGGTTTAAACGTTGTGTTACAATCTCAAAACTATTTATTAAGTATATAAGGATCAGTTATGTCTGATTTTCGCCAAGATTTTTTACAATTTGCATTGGCACAAAGTGTATTGAAGTTCGGTGAGTTTACGACTAAAGCAGGTCGTCAGTCTCCTTATTTTTTTAATGCGGGCTTGTTTAATGATGGTGCTTCAACTTTGGCGCTGGCAAAGTTTTATGCGCAAGCTATTCTTGCGAGCAAAATTGAGTTTGATATGTTGTTCGGCCCTGCTTATAAAGGTATTATTTTGGCGGCAGCAACAGCGATGATGTTGTCGGAACAAGGGGTAAATGTGCCTTTTGCTTATAATCGTAAAGAGGCGAAAGATCATGGTGAAGGTGGTGTATTAGTTGGTGCACCGCTTAAAGGCCGTGTATTGATTATTGATGATGTGATTTCTGCAGGTACTTCGGTGCGAGAGTCTGTTAAATTGATTCAAGCCGAGGGTGCGGAGCCTGCTGCCGTCGCAATTGCATTAGATCGTATGGAAAAAGGAACGGGTGATTTATCAGCAGTCCAGGAAGTTGAAAAACAGTATGGATTACCTGTTGTCGCCATCGCTAATCTAAATGATTTATTTACGCTTTTGAAAAATAATACGGAATTTAGTGACTATTTGGAACCTGTACGTGCTTACCGAGATCGTTATGGTGTAGTATAGTTTGCGGAAAATTTATTTTTATTGATAAATTTACGCTAAGTTAATGAAAAATAATGATGATTAAGTTATTTAAGAACTGAAGTAGAAAAAGGTTTCGCATAACTTATCGGAAAATATTACCAATTTCTGTTAAATTAGTACTATTAATGCCTGACCTGCCAAAATTAAAGAGAAAAAATATGTTCAAACGGATTGCCTTTGTGACTTTATTATTCACTACATGCTTACCTGCTTATGCAGAAACACTTAATTATAATGTTGTTGAGTTTTCAGAGACTGCAGGCATTGAAGTAGTTCGTGATACCGCTTCTGCACAATTACGCGTGCATGAAGAGGGAGTTAGTCGTGAAGTAGTGAGTGCTAATTTTATTAAAAAACTGGATAGTGTTACCCGTAAAGCAATGGGAAATTCTTTTAAGACAAAGTTGATAAACCGTAGTGCCTCACCACGTTATGAGTTTTCTGATAAAGGTAATCGTACTCAGACCGGATGGGAGGAAGAGGCTTTATTGCAGGTAGAAAGCCAAAACTTCGATGCGATAAATCAATTGATAGCGGATACGCAACAAGATGCACATTTAGAAAGTTTGGTTTTCAGTGTGTCTAAGCAAAACCGTCAAGATGCTGTTGACGAGGTAAGTAAATCTGCATTGCGTCGTTTTAAAGATAGAGCGGCTGCTTTAACCAAAGAAATGGGATTTAGGAATTATAAGATTGTTCATCTTGATTTTGGGCGGATTGGTCATCGTACAGTGAATAGCAGTGCGGCTATGATGCGTGCTGCACCGGAAGGTGCAATGGCTTCACCGGCGGTGCCGGCACAAAATGTACCGGGTACAGAAGAAGTCAGCATTACTGTACATGGTACAATTCAGATGTAATTTTTATAATAATTAATTTTTCAGATAACCTTTTTACTAGGCCGTCTGAAAACTATAACGGTCAACCTTAGGAGTGATTGTATGAAACCGAATTTATATCTTAGCAGCCTTGTTTGCTCCGCAGCGTTAGCGTTGGCCGGATGTACATCTGTAGCCGAGATGGTAGGTTATGATAGTGCTACATTAAATGAAGATGCTGCTAAAAGTTATAACCAAGTAATGCAGGAAGCGCGCAGTAAACGGGCATTAGATACGACATCCAGAACATCTCGTAGAGTTCATGCTATATTTAACCGATTAAAACCTCATGCAGAACGTGCGAATCAGACAGGTGTGCCGTTCAAATGGCAAATGAGCGTTATTCGTTCGGATGAAATGAATGCTTGGGCTATGCCTGGTGGGAAAATGGCGGTCTATACCGGAATTGTAGAGCGTTTGAAGCTAACTGATGATGAAATTGCTGCTATTGTTGGCCATGAAATGACCCATGCTTTACTTGAGCATAGTAAAAAAGCCATTGGGCAGCAGGTGTTGACCAATTTGGCAGTGGGTGTTGGTGGTTCATTGGTAGCTTCGCAAACAGGGGTTAGTCAAGATGCTATCGGGTTATCTTCTAATTTACTCAGCCAGTATGGTGTGAATATGCCTTTTTCTCGCAGTCAGGAACGTGAAGCAGACGCTGGTGGTGTACGCTTGATGGCTCAGGCAGGTTATAACCCGCAGGCAGCAATTAGTGTTTGGGAAAAAATGAATCGTATAAACGATAACAACAATACTTTAAATGCGATTACTTCGTCTCACCCGACTAATAATGCACGAATGCAGGCAATCCGCAATATGTTACCGGAAGTGATGCCGATTTATGAGCGTAACAAGAGGCGTTAAATAATAGGTGTTTTAGAAAAATAACAAGGCCGTCTGAAATGTTGATCTGCCCCCCAAATCTTGGACAAACATAAAAGCCTTTTCAGGCTGCCTTTTCGAGCTGGGTTCTGTATGCCACAGGACTCAGCTTTTTCAATTTCAAACTACATCTGTCATGATTGTAGTACCGTATATAGTCATCTATTGTCTGCATCAGCTCTGTTGTCGAAAGTTTGCCTTCTTGATAAAAGCATTCCGTCTTCAGTATCGCAAAGAAGCTTTCCATCGGTGCATTGTCCCAACAATTGCCTTTACGCGACATACTCTTCACTATGCCGTGTTCCGCCAACGTGCGGCGGTAGGCTTCCGTACGGTACAGCACACCTTGATCGGAATGCAGCAGCACTTTATCTGCCTTTGTCAGCTTACAGACCGCATCATTCAGCATTCTTTCCACCATCTCGCTGTTCGGGCGGCGGCTCATCGCATAAGCGACGATTTCGCGGTTAAATACATCCAATATCGGTGACAGATACAGTTTACCATTGCTGCACTTGAATTCGGTGGCATCAGTCAGCCATTTCTCATTAGGTTTTTGCGCCTCAAAGCGGCGGTTCAGAATATTATCCGACGGTTCTCCCATTGCCGGATGGCGGTAGGCTTTTTTCGGACGCACTTTGGCTTTCAATTGCAACAGTTTCATCAAACGGGCAACCTTTTTCTTATTCCATGACAAAGTGGCGGCAATCCGCCTGTATCCGTAACGCCCTTGATGTCGGGCATAAACTTCGGCAACGGCGGCTTTGTCCTGTTCGTCCGGGTCGGGACGGCCGTGGTGGTAATAAAAGCTGCTTTTGGGCAGTGCAGCACTGTGCAGCAGGTATTTAAGCGGATGTTTTGCCCTCAGTGCTTGGACGGCTTCGCTTTTTTGGCGACCGCTTCTTTCTGCCTGAGGGCTTTTAATTCCTTTAGATAGTCGTTCTCCGCCCGCATATAGCGCAACTCTTCGATTAGTTCCGCCTGTGTTTTTTCGTGGTCGGGTTTATCGACGATAAAGGGGTTTTTGCGTTTGATGATCATAATGGCCTGCGGATGCTCAAGTGCGCGGATGCCGCCTTGGTTGTATGCGGCTATCCAACGGCGTAAATGGGTACGGGAAATATTAAAGTGATCGGCAGTACGCTGTTGGCTGCGTACGCGCTGATAATATTGTACGGCTTGGTATTTAAAGTCTAATGTATATTTGCTCATAAGAAAACTGCACCTTAATGGATTGGAGAAGTGTCCAACTTTTGGGGTGCAGTTCAATGTTTCAGACGGCCTTGTTATTTTAAATACATCAATTTTTACTTATCTTCCATAACCACTATTTGAAATGCTTTCTAGGTATATAAAATTCAAATAGTAGCAGATAGAAGGCTTAAAAAGTTTTTATATTTTGGGAGGCTCTATTGTTGATTCAGTTGGCTCTGACTCAACATTTTTGGGTTCGATGGCATCGGTTGTATCCATACTGTTGTGGGTTATGATTTCTTGAGTTTCGGGATAATTTATAGGACTGTCACTACTTTCTAACGAGTATTCATTAGTTGCTACCGCTAACTCAGCTTCTGAGGCAATGGGATGATTTTGTTGTTCATCAGGCGAGAGAGTGGTATCGATAGGATGATCAAGGGGAAGAGTAGGTTCTTTTATGTTGTCAGTAGCTGTAGATGCGGCTAGATAGGCTACGGTGACGGATGTATCACCTCTTAGCGCAAGTTGCTGTTGTAACGTTTTTTTATCCATTAAAGTATGTGCACCATCGCTTAAATGACGGACAACTTTCTGATAGCTTTTATTGAGCTCATCTACTGCGGCTGCTGTTTCAATAAAATGTTCGTCTACTTTTTGCCGGTACTGCCCGAATTCTTGTTTTAAAGCTTCATGTTCTTTTTTACTCTTGCCGTTTTTTCCGCGTAATCCAAGCCACATCAGTAAGAGGCCGATCACAAGGCCGATAAGTGCGGCAATAGCAAGTTGGGCAGCCCAAGGTAAAGTTGTATTCATATTTTTCCTTTCATTAAATCAAGTACTATCTTACCAATGATATGGCTGAAAAACCAATGAAACAGGTAATAAGCTGAAAATTTCATAGGATATAGTTCCTAATTTCAATATAGCTTACATTTGATTTAACTGAATTAGGTAATGGCTGCCACCGTAATTTTGGAAAGGCCGTCTGAAAAACCGATGGAATAACGACGAGGTAGTACGCCGCTGACGATACCGTTTTGTACAGTGGTTTCATAAGTACAGATCAAACGTTCTTCAGATAATAGATTGATAGAATAATCTGGGTTTAATAAAGGGGAAATACGGCTGAATAAACGCCAGATAACACGGCTTCCTTCGGGTAGATTCGGATTGGCTTGAAAGCCGACATTGCCTTCATTACATCCCACATGATAATGATCATAATCAAACGGTTCTGTATCAGGGAAAGGGTGGGCATCACAAAAACCAAAAATACGATCATGTGCGTATAGGCTTTGGCGAGCATAAGGCCATACGTTTTCGCGTAGGAAAAATTGGTCGGCAAAATGTCTTGATTCAACCGGCTTGTTTAAATAAGCTATTATTTTTGCTTCTATATCGGGTACGCTACCGGCTATTGCGCCCCATAGTCCGGCTAGAATTAATTCGGTATGTGTGCCGGCATCGCGCATGGTGTGGAAACGTTTACCGCTGTTTACCCAAGCTTCAACGGCATGTGCTTCGCGCTGGGAAATAACAGAGTCGGCATCACGGAAAATGACCCGTTCTGCTTCGGGATCGTTAATAGCTAAAAAACGCCACATAGTGCCCGGCCATGGCTCCTGTTGCGGTGAAACGCGCACAATTTCAGCACCGTGTTGCCGTAAACGTTGTAGGGCTTGTTCCGGAACGCTACCGTCAACATAAAAACGGCATACCCAACCCGGATAGATGGTACCGGCTAATTCGGTATTGATAACGGCCGGTTCAATGTATCCGGCATGATTGCCAAATAAAGAGAACGAAATTATTTTCTTACCGGTTGGATTGGGGATGATCTCAGGTTGGGGTGGACGGTCTTTTATATTATGACTCCGGTTTTCCAATGCTTGCCGTCCGTACAGACGGCAATTTTCCCAGTCATGTAGTCCACCGTAGGCATGGGCAAGGACATCGAGTGAATTGATATGGTTAGGGTTGCGTTGCAAGGCTTTTTTAGCATAGGAAATTCCTTCTTGCCATAATCCACCTTTTACGGCTGCTGTAGCGGCATCACTAAGTGGGGCAACGGCGCGGGGAATCAGTTTATGTGCTTTTAGTGCTTCGGATAATGCCTGTTGATACTGATTAATAGCCATGTAATGGTGGAATGCATCAGAAATTTGATCAAGTTGTTGCTGGATTTTTTGTTGTGATAGTGAGAGACGTTTTTTCATATTAAGAGGGTTTCCTATTTCAGACGGCCTGTTTGATTATTTAAAACTTGATATATAAGCCAAGCCATATAAAATTCTATAGGCATAGAATAAATCTTGCTTGATGGTGATGGCAAATAAATTTCACGATAGTGAACAATTCGGGCTATGTGGTGGTAAAAATGCTTTATTGCAGGTTTATATAAATTAATTAAGCCAAAATGAAAGATAGTTTGAGTACGGTTTTGTCGAACACTCCGCGATATTTTTCAGACGGCATTAGAGTAAATACTTATAATATTTACAAGCTTTTCAGATGTAAAAAGATTTATGCTATTATCGGCGTTTAGCTGCTAAAGCTGCCTTTTTCTGATATTTTACTGGACATTTAACAGCAACTTGGTGAAAATAGCCAAATATCTTTTTTTGTTACCGCTTGTAAAGGCGTCTCATTTCCAACAGCTGGGCACGTTATTTTCATAGTAAAAAAACAGTGTTGCGGTATAGCTTTAAAATAAGCAAAAGGAACCCTAATGGACTTACGCAAACTAAAAAAACTGATTGATTTGGTTGAAGACTCTGGTATCGCCGAAATAGAAGTTACCGAAGGCGAGGAGAAAGTGCGTATTACGCGTGCGACCGTTCAGCAACAAGCTATTTATACAACGCAGCCTATGCAGTTGCAGCATGCTGCCCCCGCTCCGGCTGCGGCACCCGTTGCGGCAACTGCTGAAGCACCTACATCACGTGATCTTTCCAATGCGCAAAAATCACCTATGGTTGGTACATTCTATCGCGCACCCAGCCCGAGTTCTCCTCCGTTTGTGGAAGTCGGCCAATCCGTTCAGGTGGGCGAAACATTGTGTATTATTGAGGCCATGAAGCTGATGAATGAAATTGAGGCTGAAAAATCAGGTGTGGTCAAAGAAATTTTGGTTGAGAACGGCCAACCCGTCGAATACGGCGAACCCTTGTTTATCATCGAATAACCTGTTTCAGACGGCCTGTCGGTAAGGCTTTGGCCGTTTGAATATTGGCATTCAGAGCAAAGCAAGCGCTTTGACACTTCTTCTGAAAGAATCCCTATGCTGAAAAAAGTATTGATTGCCAACCGCGGTGAAATCGCACTCCGTGTATTACGTGCCTGTCGTGAAATGGGCATTGCTACAGTGTCTGTGCACTCCGAGGCAGACCATGATAGTCTACATGTGAAACTGGCCGACGAATCGGTATGTATCGGCCCCGCGCCGTCACCCCAAAGCTATTTGAATATTCCTGCCTTGATTGCGGCGGCAGAGGTAACTGGAGCTGATGCGATTCACCCAGGTTACGGTTTCTTAGCTGAAAATGCTGATTTTGCTGAGCAGGTGGAGCAATCTGGTTTTGTATTTATCGGCCCACGTCCTGAAACCATCCGCCTGATGGGGGATAAAGTATCGGCTAAGCGTGCCATGATTGAGGCCGGTGTGCCGTGTGTTCCAGGTTCGGAAGGTGCATTGCCTGATGATGACAAGGAAATTTTGAGTATCGCCGATACTGTCGGTTTTCCTGTAATTATTAAAGCATCCGGCGGCGGCGGCGGGCGTGGTATGCGTGTCGTTGAGAAAAAAGAAGACTTACTTAAAGCTGTAGAAATGACGAAAACCGAAGCCGGTATGGCATTTGGTAACCCTATGGTGTATATGGAGCGTTATCTGCAGAAACCACGCCATATTGAAATTCAGGTAATGGCCGATGAACAAGGTAATGCCATTTATTTGGGCGAGCGCGATTGCTCTATGCAGCGCCGTCATCAAAAAGTTATTGAAGAAGCACCTGCCCCCGGTATTACCGAAGCAGAACGCCGAAAAATTGGTGAAGCTTGTGTGGCGGCCTGTAAACGTATTGGCTATCGTGGCGCCGGTACATTTGAGTTTTTGTATGAAGACGGCGAGTTTTTCTTTATTGAAATGAATACCCGTGTTCAGGTTGAGCATCCGGTTACCGAGTTGATTACTGGGGTAGATATCGTTCAAGAGCAAATCCGTGTGGCGGGTGGCGCTGCTTTGCAATATCAACAAAAAGATATTGTATTACAAGGCCATGCTTTTGAATGCCGTATCAATGCTGAAGACCCGTATAATTTTATTCCCAGTCCGGGCTTGATTGCCAGCTGCCATTTGCCGGGTGGGTTGGGTGTTCGTGTCGATAGTCATATTTATCAGGGCTACCGCATTCCACCTAATTACGACAGCCTGATCGGTAAAATTTGTGTACATGGTAAAAGCCGTCAGCAAGCTATGGCGAAAATGCGCGTTGCTTTAGCAGAGTTAGCGGTTACCGGTATTAAAACCAATACACCGTTACATCGTGATTTATTTATCGATAATGACTTCCAGAAGGGCGGGGTAAGTATTCATTACCTTGAGCATTGGTTGGAAGAGAGGAAAGCGCAAGCAGCTAAATAAAATGAGTGCTTGCTTGATAACTTAACAAATGGCCGTCTGAAATGTTTCAGACGGCCATTTGTTGTAATGGCATGTTTTAAACGCTGAGTTGACCGGTAAACACTTTTTTGGATTTCCAAAAAGCGCGGCTAGCTTTGGCTTTAATAGTGAGGCAGCCACCTTGAACGCCATCGGTCATAATATGCAGTTTTTTCAGACGGCCTTGTCGGAGTGACTGCCAAAGCGGCTCAAACCAACGCTGTTCCCAGCTTTCTAAAATATCTTTATAGGCCCATGCATCCGCAGTATAACCGGGAGTGGTAAGTTCGTCTAAAAACAATAGGCCGTCTGAAACATCGGTTTCCATTTCGGTAATAATATCTTGCCACGCCTTGAAGTCGTAGGGTGCATCTACAATATTAGCAGGATAAAATTGTGCCCAAGGGCTGCTGCTACCGAGTAGTGCCGTGCCCTTTTGCGAGCCGTTGATACCTTGCCATAACCATATTCCGTTGACGGCGGGCATCCCATTGACTGAACGTTCATTATTTAGCGCGTGAGTGTATAGCCACATTTGGATTTCAGTTTGTTTTTGCAGCCATTGGCGAGCGTCATGGCCTTCTGCGCGGGCAGTGCCGTCAAGTTGCCCCAATACATCAAGTATAGGGGCAACTTGCCAGTCGGGTTCCGCGGGTAGGGTAGCTAACCATAAATCGGGACGTAGCGGATAGAAAAACCAACCGTCGTCTTGTAAAAAAATATTCAAACCGTTACAGAAGGCTTCTGCCTCGTCTTGCCGTATCTGAATATCATGACCGCTGAGTATGTCCATATGATGCATGCCCATTTGCTGCCAAACGGGGCTGGCAAATATTGCTGGCTTACCGACTGGAATTCCTAATGTTTTCTTGGCATGATCCAACAAACTCCCGTTCCAAAGTAACTTACCATGAAATTCAGAAGGTTTTGACGGAATCGCCTGAAAAGTGCCGAAACGCAACATTTTGTTGAGATAAGGCAAATTTAAATTGGGTAGAGGGCTTTCAGTATTGAAGTTAAGAGAAGGAAGGGCTAAAGTTAAATTCATAGGTATGAAGTGTTTCCGAAAAGTTTGAATTATTTTATGCGGATAGTCGGCAGACCTGATAATTTATATGGACGCTTGATGTCGCAATATAGATTTCAATATAGTGCACATCAATTGTTACACCTGTGCGGTTTCTTTACCATATTACGTGTATTTTTCACGCAGTAAAACATCTGCTTAAAGCAGGGATGATGGATTTATGGTAAACTAAAACCATTAATAAATGTATAAAATATTTGTGAAAATCAAAGCTATAGCGTAATAAGTGTAATGATTTCATATATAAAGAACCACCTAGAGGCATGACATGACCAAGCCCTTAAGTCATTTTCTAAAGGCACCTGACCAAAACAATGATACCAATCACCAATCGGCAGCCTTTTTAAAAACCAATTCCGACTCTGCTTCTGTATTAGAAAATACAAAAACAGAGTACATTGACATTCCTGTGTTCGATTCTGAGGATGCTGTTAATGCTGCCTTTTTAGCAGCAGAGCCAATGATGACTGCGCCCGCATCAGCAAAATTTATATCGGCAGAACCGATATTGATTAGGCATTTAGGGAATGTACAAGAAAATGCACAACTTCAAACAGACGAATTAGCACATATTGATTCTTCTGTCGCGCAGCAAGCGCCGGTAGTTGCAACAGAACCAGCCAAACTTGTCGTTAGGGCAAAAGTTGGTGCGGCCAAATCATTGGCTCCGGCTTTTAAACCTGCTAAAAATATCAAACCAACAGTATTTATTAAGCCAAAAGCAGCAGAGTCTGTGAATTTAGAAAAAACAGCCGCCGCTTTAGCTGTAGAAGATGCTGATATTCCAGTAAATCCGACTCATGCTGTCGAAACTGAACAGTATTTGACAACAGCAGATTTCGTTACGGAGACGCAGGTTGAGAAAAGTAAGCTTGCAGAGATAGCGGAACGAGAAAAAATAGAAGCTGTATCGGTATTCTCTGAGCAAAGTGAAACAAATACTGCTGAAGTAAGTGTAGAAAATATTACTCCCCATGCTGCTTTAGAAGTAAACGAAAAGCAAGTTGATCTTCAAGCAGGTAAACTATCATTTAATACAAAAGTAGTATTTGCTGAATCGCTTAGTACTGCATTTAAGCCTGCAATGAATGTGAAACCAGCAGATTCAGATATAGCTTTAATGGGCAAGCGTATAGTGTCTGATTCGCCTAAAGCTTCTGAAACCAAACCGGTTGCTTCGGAGCAGTTGGCCAATACCCAAACAGTAGAACAGACTGTGTCGGAAGTGCCTTTGATAGAGGTTGAAAACGCCACAGCCGTTGAACCAATAAGCGTAGAAACAAGTGAACCGGCAGTCGTTGGGGACGCTCCATTAGTTCGTGCCAATAGTATTACTGAAACAACCCCTGTTGTTGCTTTAGAAAAAGAAGCTGAACCAGAAGAACTGATGGTAGTTGAAGAGGGTATTGCTGCAGCTGATATTGGCTTAAACGAGCAAATAACTGTATCTCAAGTAGCTGCAGAATTGCCTATTGCAGAAAAAGCAGAATCAACAACTCATGTTGATGAATTACAATTACCTGCCCAGTTTGCCGAGGTTGCAGAGAACGATGTGGCTATGGCTACTGCTGAAATAACTGTTTCTGAAAAGAAATCAGCAGATTGTGTTGTACAAAAGATTATTCCTATCGTACCTGCATCACAACCGGAAGAAGCGTTAAAAAACAAATGGCGGTTGCCTGCTTTTAAAATGAAGTCAAATCCGATAAAAGCAGCTATTGCCACTTTAGCAGGTGCATCTGCTACAGCTACTTTTAGTCGTTTCTGGCAAAATAAACCGGTTCGTTGGTCGATTCTAGGCGTGTTGCTACCGGTTTCGGGTGTGGTGGCTGCTTATGCTGTTACCGACCCTAGACCTGAAAAAACACTTTATCATGCATCGAGAATGGTTGAAGAGTTACCTTCTGTATATGTGGAAAGTGGTACTTCGCACGGTAGTTATTGGGCACAAGAGGCAGTACAACCCGGCGATTCATTGACTGATGTTCTGTTTCGTATGGATGTTCCCGAAACCACTATCCGCGAGGTTCTGACACACAGTTCGATTGACCGTAATGTTATCCAATTACGTGCCGGTCAATCTGTTAATGTTCGTTTTGATGCATCCGGTGATGTTACTGATGTTCAATTTTTCCATGATGATGATAATGGCTTCCGTGATTTGGTGGCATTGGAAAAAGTGAATGGTAAATGGGGTGCTTCGACATCTTCGATTGATACGGAATCCTTGCCGACTTTACGCTCTATTCATGTACGGACTTCCGCTCGCGGAGCGATGGCTCAGGCAGGTGTGCCAGTAGAGATTCGTGAGTCTCTGAATGAAATATTTACAGAACTTGTGAATATTGATGAATTGTCACGTGGTGACTCTATCCACTTATTGTATGACAGTTTATATTTCCGCGGACAGGAAATGGCAACCGGTGATATTTTGGCGGCTGAGGTTGTGAAAGATGGCAAAACGTATCAAGCCTATTATTATAGTCAGGGCAAAGGTGATGAAGAGAGTGGCAGTTACTATGATCAAAATGGTAAGTCATTGAGAATGCGTGAAGGTTTTAATATTAAACCCGTTGAATATACGCGTATTTCTTCACCTTATGGTGTGCGTATTCACCCAGTTCTCCATACGGTAAAAATGCATACCGGTGTTGACTATGCTGCCCCTACCGGTACGCCTATTCGAGCAACTGCTGATGGTATATTGACATTTAAAGGCTGGAAAGGTGGTTATGGCAATACGGTTATGCTTCAGCATAGTAATGGTATTGAAACGCTATATGCCCATATGAGTGCTTTCTCATCTGCGCAAGGTAAAGTAAAAGCGGGTGATATTATCGGCTTTGTAGGTACTTCAGGACGTTCGACAGGCCCACATTTGCACTATGAAGTACGTAAAAACGGTCAGCATATGAATCCAAGTGCCATTGCATTGCCAACGCCTAAGTTAACACCGACCAATATGGCTGAGTTCCGTAAGCAGCAAAAAGAGTATTCGATTACTATGGCTGCAGTGCGAGATCTTCCGGTTACCGTAACACAATTGGATTAAAGTGATTAAAAAATACCTGCTCAAGAAGCAGGTATTTTTTATGGTTTTTATATTGGCAGAGAGGCCGAGACCTTTGCAAAAACCCTAAAAATCCCTTAAATTTTTCACCAAAGATATTTAAGGGATTTCTCATGAGTACGTTCTTTCAGCAAACCGCCCAAGCCATGATTGCCAAACACATTGACCGCTTTCCTTTATTAAAGCTCGAACAGGTGATTGATTGGCAGCCGGTAGAACAGTATCTGAACCGTCAGAAAACCCGTTATATCAGAGACCACCGCGGCCGCCCCGCCTATCCCTTATTGGCTATGTTTAAAGCCGTTTTACTCGGCCAATGGCACAGTCTTTCCGACCCCGAACTCGAGCACAGTCTTATTACCCGTATTGATTTCAACCTGTTTTGTCATTTTGACGAGATGAATATTCCCGATCACAGTACCCTTTGCCGTTACCGCAACTGGCTGGCACAAGACAATACCTTGGCCGAACTGTTGGATTTGATTAACCGCCAACTGACTGAGAAAGGCTTAAAGGTAGAGAAGGCACAGGCTGCCGTTATTGATGCGACGATTATTCAGACGGCCGGCAGTAAACAACGTCAGTCCATAGAGGTTGATAGCGAAGGAGAGATAACCGGTCAAACCACACCGAGCAAAGATAAAGATGCCCGTTGGGTGAAGAAGAACGGTCATCATCAATTAGGCTATAAGCAGCACACCCGTACCGATGCGGAAGGTTACATTGAGAAGCTGCATATTACAGCGGGCAATGCCCATGAGTGCAAACATCTGTTGCCTTTATTGGCAGGCATTGCCAAAGAGACAACGGTCTATGCGGATAAAGGTTATGACAGTGCGGAAAACAGAAAGTATCTGGAAGAATATAAACTGAAAGACGGCATTATGAGTAAATCCCATCGCAACCGTCCGCTGACGGAAGCGCAAACCCGCCGCAACAAATATTTATCGAAAACCCGTTATGTAGTGGAACAGAGTTTCGGTACGCTGCACCGTAAATTCCGCTATGCCCGGGCAGCCTACTTCGGGCTGGAGAAAGTAGCGGCGCAAAGTCATCTGAAAGCGATATGTTTGAACCTGTTGAAGGCGGCCAACAGGCTACGTGCGCCTATTGCTGCCTAAAAGGCAGCCGGATGCCTATTAATTAGGCATCTGAGGAGTAATAAAGGGGATATTGCGGTCAAAAACAGCCGAAATCCTGTGTTTGGAGTTCGGCTGTCGGGTGAAGGACTATTTCGCAAAGGTCTCAGGCCGTCTGAAAACTGTTTTTCAGACGGCCTCTTACTATTACCCAATACATTTCAGACGGCCTATAAGAGATATTTCTGATAATAGGCTCTAAATTTGAAATCTACTCTATTTAATCAACAGATGTTAGTTGTTCCAATAAGGCTTGACTGCCGGCTGAAACCAAGCGAAAAGTTTCATCGAAATCACCCGTATGCCAAGGGTCGGGTACATAGGTGTAGCCAATTTCAGGTATCAGGTCGGTAAGTTTAAAGATTTTATTAGGCTGCTTGCCAAATAAGCGCTCTAGCTCGGCCAGATTGTTGTTATCCATGGCAATTATGTAATCATATTTATCGTCGTCTCCCGGCTGAACTTGGCTACTGGTGAAGCCGGATGGGTCGATACCCTGTTGCTTAAGTTTTTTTAAAGTACCTTGATGCATATTTTCACCATTGTGCCAACCGGATGTTCCGGCACTGGAAGTGATGAATATGTCAGATAAACCCGATTGTGATACTTGATGGCGAAATACATATTCTGCCATCGGCGATCGGCAGATATTGCCGAGACAAACAAATAGAATTTTGTGCTTTTTCATGGTTATTGCTCTGAGAATAGAGGATTGTGACCTGGTCGGCGTAGTGATTCTGCATAATCTGGCATTTCAGCGTCTTCCGGTAAGATGTCGTGTAACAGTCGGATATTTTCTACTTGGCATTCCACCATTAAATCTAAAAAGTTTTGCTGTATGGTTTCAATGCGGTCGGTTGGTGATAAAGGCCAAGTGAATACTTGCCCGGCCAGCTCAAATGCACTTTCTGCCGCATTAAAACCAAATTCTAGTTTTCCGCTTTGCCGTGCCGCCATCACTACACCGACACGCGGGCTTTGCAAGCGTATTGCACGGATAGCATTTGCCGCAAATACATCCATGGCCATTCGTTGGCGCATATGGCTGCCTTCGGTTAGAGCATTTAGTGGTGTTGTGGGGGCCAGCGGATTGGTGAATAGGGTAAGCTTTGGGCGAGAAAGGCTTTTATGCCAAACCTGCATCAGGGGTAGGGCGGCTTCGCGTAGATTGTTGGAAAGAGCTGCTTGAATATCCTTGCTACCATAGCCTAAGGCAAAAACAACATGAACGGATTGACCAGAAGGTATTTCTAAATCGGATTGTGGTAGTTCGGCGGCAAATGTTTCGGCCGCTTCTTTATTTTGTTTGGCTGCAAACCATTTTCCCGCTTTAATGGCCGCTAAGTCTGCAGAATGTATTAATTTGGGTAGCCATGTGGCCTGAAGTAGCGGGCGTAAATTAGGATAGTCGGCTAAGCAGGCACAAAGTTCTACGGATGGTGTGTCAAGTGGGATGGTAAGTGGTTGATTGGAGCCAGCTACTAAAACTACGGGTAGGGCAAACCATTGGATTTCTTCATCAGTTTTAGCTTTTAGGGTGTCATCCAAGTTTTCTAATAAAGCGATATAACTATTTGTGTCAGAAGCCATACTCATGGCAACAGATAGGCCGAGATAATGGTTTTGTTGGAGCATGGTATAGATTTCTGCTTTTAGTGATTCGGACGCTAATTTCTTTTGGGCGGCAGAGGTGCTATTGGCTATTTGGTTAGCGTAAACCAGCAAACTGTTTTTTACGGGATCGCTGGGGTAGGGGCGGGTGTCGGGTAGGATAAAGGGCGGCATAATTTTTACTTTCAATTTTGGTTTTATGATGTTTAACTTTAAATGTCGATATTGTTTAGAAAAAGGATGTGGGGGCAAATCGGGGAAAATCTATACTCATTTATTGGCGTTGTCGAAAGTTTTATAGATTATCGAACATTGATGGTTATGGATACCGGCTAAAGAAAATATTTTATACGATTGATTTTGATACTGAAGAAAGATATAGGTTTGGATTGTTGGGCTGTTCCTACTTAATAAAATACCGTTAATTCGAGAAGTAAACTCTTGAATTAACGGTATTTGATTGTAATGCTAACTATTTTGTATCAGTCTTAAGGTACCAACCAACCGATAAAGAAGGATAAGGTCAGAATACCGGCTACTGATGACACCAGTAGTGTTGCACCGGAAACCGCCGGGCGTACATTGACTGTTGCTCCGAAGACCAATCCGAAGAACGCTGATGGAATGGCCATTAGGATAACGGCACGAACAGTGGTTTCGTGATCAATGCCCATTGCCAATGCGATACCGAAGGTTAGGAAGGGTTGGATTACATTACCCAGAACGGTACTCCAAGTGACATTGCTATCAATCTTGATAGATTGGGCAGAGAGTAACAATCCAGTCAGGAACAGACCAACACCCCCGGTAGCCATTGTAATCGGTCCGAATGCAGTACCGACAATTGCCGGCATTGGAATGCCGAGAATCGCCCATATCAAACCGAGTACAGGTAAGAAGAATACCGGTGTCTTCACTGCACCTGCGAGCCCTTTCAGAAACTCTTGTCCGACAGATACTTGAGTGCCGGGTGATGAAGTTCCCATTCTTAATTGAGCCAAGGCAATCGGTGTAACGAAGATAGAACCTGCGGCGATGGCAATAGCAACCAATAAAGCAGCTTGGTCACCATATAACGGCAGCATCAGCGGGATACCAATTGATGCATAGTTGGGGAAAGCAATGGTTAACGATTGTACGACACCATCAGACAGATTAAGTCCGAAATACTTACGCTGCATCCACAGTGAACCCATATACAGAATAAGCATGGAGATACCAATCACAATAATCAGTGCCAGATTCGGCATGATTACTTCTCTCGGTGTCCGTGAAATCGCAATAAACATGGTTAACGGTACCATGAACGTCATCAACATAACGTTGATAGTTTTTACGTTCTTGTTATCAACCATTCCCCGTTTTCCGGCAACATAACCGATTAACAAACCAACGTAAATCGGCAATAGTGCGCTAACGATGATATTAAACATTGTATTGCGCCTCCGTTTTTAGTAGATGTCGCCTTTGTTGGGATCTACGACCACATCAATGAGGTGGGTATGCGGATCGTTTAATGCTTTTGTCAGCGCATTATCTAAGTCTGCAGTATTATCCACACGAGAGGTATTGCAGCCATAACCTTCAGCAATTTTAACCATATCGATAGACGGCAGATCCATGCCGGGTGTGTTGGTTGCACCCAAGAATTTTGAGAAAGATTTCAATGCACCATATCCGCCATTATTGAGAACAATGACAGTCAGAGGTAGTTTATGTTGCGCAGCAGTCCACAATGCTTGGATAGAATATTGCATAGAACCATCACCAATCAATGCTACTACTTTGCGTTTGTCTTGTGCTAAAGCAACACCGACAGAGGCGGGTAAGCCGTAACCCAAACCACCGCTAGACATAGTATAGAAACCACCTTGCTGTGTGATTGGCAAGTTTTTCTGCATGGCCGGACGGTGAGAAGGTGTTTCTTCTACCAAAACGGCATCCTTGGGCATCAGTGCAGATAGACGAGATAAAACATAAGCTGCCGAAGGCATACCGTCTTCTTTTTCCGGAGTGCTTCGTGCTACTTTTAAAGGTTCTGCAACGTCGGCAGCCGGTTTTTCAGGTAGGAATGAAACTAAGCGGTCAAGTGATTCATTTAATTCACCCACTAAGCTCAGTTCGGCTCTGGCTCTTGCTGCAGCATTTGGATCAGAAGTCAGGTGCAGAATCCGTGTATCCGGGCTGGTCAATACGTCGGCTTTGCCGTCTACGTGGAAGGTAAATACCGGTGCACCGGCTACCAATACAACGTCGTGACGTTCAAGCATTTTAGATAAGCCGGCAGGAATGGCAGGCAGGAAACCGCCAAATTGAGGATGGTTTTCCGGGAATGCAGCAGCAGCTGCAACAGGTGCAGTGTAGACAGTAGCACCGGTGCGTTCAGCCAAACGAACAGCATTATCAAAAGCATTGAAAGTATCGATTTCCGTACCAAATACTAAAGCGGGGCGTTTTGCACTGGCTAAGGCTTTGGCAATATCCTTCAGGCCTTCTTCACGGGCGGGGCCGAAACCGATGGATTTTCCTACCGGATAAGGTTCGCATGGTTGATCCCAGTCATCATTCGGAACGGAAATATATGTGGGGCCGTATGGAGGTTGCATAGCCACTTCAAAACAGCGAACTAATGCAGCCGGTACGTCTTGTGCGTTAGCAGGTTGAACAGCCCATTTCACATAAGGTTTGGGGAAGAGTGTAGGATCGTCGGCTGCCAAATAGGCATCGGACGAAAGCAGAGAGCGCGATTGTTGTCCGGCTAAAATGACAACAGGTGCTTGGTTTTTATAGCTAGTAAAGAGATTGCCCAAACTATTGCCTAATCCTGCTGCAGTATGAAGGTTAACTAGTGTGGGGCGCCCTGTAACACGGGCTTCGCCATCAGCCATGCTGACTGCTGATGCTTCGTGCAAACCTAGAACATATTCAAAATCTTCCGGCCAGTTTCCTAAAAAGGCAAGTTCGGTAGAGCCGGGATTACCGTAAACTCGATGAACACCAAGATCACGTAAAACCTGAATAACAACATCACGAACGGTTAATTGATTAGACGACATGATTTTTCCTTTTCTGTTTGTTGTTGGATAAATAATATTATTGTTCATAAAGCATCAATATTTATAAGTTATCCATTATTTCAGGCATGGTAATTGCACACCATGTCAGCAAGCAATATTTTATCTTGCTGATAAAATTATAAGACTTGTGATAAAAATGACGCAATGCTTATAAAGGAAACAGTTTATGTCTTGTGAGTTGATGTAGTTGAGTTTTATTAAGTTTAAAGTGTGATTTGTTAGATATTATTATTTATATGTTAAACAATGCATGATTAACTAAATAAATTTAAAAAAATGATATGGATAAATAAAATTTTCTGCATATTTTTTGATTGGAGTCATATTCATAGGTTATTTTGTAAAGTTTATGTTTTTTCAGACGGCCTATTGTAATTTGCCGCAATATACTGAAATTAACGAATTTTAGTATATTGCGGCAAACTGGGTTTTAGAATGTGTATTTTGATTTAATAATTAAATCAATTCCAAGTCCGGTCCTGCGTTTTGTGCACGACGACTGCGTAGTTGAATATCTAAGCGCAGATCATGGGCGGAATCGGCATTTTTAATGGCATCTTGGAAGCTGATATGACCTTGTTCGTACAATTCGTATAATGCTTGGTCGAAAGTCTGCATACCCATGCTTTGCGATTTTTTCATGATTTCTTTAATCGAATGCACATCACCTTCATGAATCAACTCGGCGATTAAGGGCGAATTCAGCAATACTTCTACCGCAGCCACACGTCCCTTGCCGCCCTCGCGCGGAATCAGGCGTTGCGATACAAATGCCTGAAGGTTGAGCGATAAATCGGTTAATAGTTGGGTACGTCGTTCTTCCGGGAAGAAGTTGATAATACGGTCGAGTGCCTGGTTGGTACTGTTGGCGTGAAGCGTGGCCATACAGAGGTGGCCTGTTTCTGCAAAAGCAATGGCGTAGTCCATGGTTTCACGGTCGCGAATCTCACCGATAAGAATCACATCGGGTGCTTGGCGCAGCGTATTTTTCAGTGCGGCAAACCAGTTTTCGGTGTCTACGCCGACTTCACGCTGGGTAATGATGCAGCTTTTGTGATTGTGAACAAACTCAATCGGGTCTTCAATGGTAATAATATGATCTTGGCTGTTTTCATTGCGATAGTCGATCATCGAAGCCAAAGAAGTCGATTTACCCGAACCTGTACCACCTACAAAAATCACCAAACCACGTTTTTTCATGGCGATTTGTTGCAAAATGGGCGGCAGATTAAGGCTTTCGAATTTGGGGATGTTGCTGGTGATGGTACGGAATACCAATGCGGTCGCGCCGCGCTGCACCATGGCATTGACGCGGAAACGGCTGGTGTCAGGTAAACTAATGGCAAAGTTGCATTCATTGGTATTGGTAAACTCTTCCATTTGTTTGGGCGACATAATGGAAAATGCAATTTCCATACAGCGTTCTGGTGTTAGCGGTGTTTCATTGATGCGTGTGATTTTGCCGTCCAGTTTCATGGCCGGTGGAAAATTAGCGGTAATAAAGAGATCCGAGCCTTTATATTTCGTTAATGTTCTGAGCAAAGAATAAATCTCTTCTTTTGCAGGTAACGGATTTTCATTCATTTTTTTGTCCCTTACTGATTTTTGTCAAACAAGTGATTATATCAAAATTTAAGTTTTATATTGAAATATGATAACGGATATGGCGCTGTAATGGCATTACTTTATTTGGTGGGTAGTAGCGTTGTGCCATTTTATCCAAGTGTTGGATAGTACATGGGTGGGAAAGTGCTTAAGTATAGTGTGCAGCAGTAGTTTATCTGTCGCGCGATACGTATAATAAGCACATTTATATCAAATGGGAAAATGTGATGTCGAAACAACAATTATATCAAACCGTAGCCGTCATCGGCGCAATGGAGCCTGAAATCGAACTGTTGAAAAACAGTATGGAAAATGTGCAGACGGAAACCTTCGGCCAATTTGCCGTACATTGCGGTATGTTAAACGGTAAACAGGTGGTGTTGGCTTTAAGCGGTATCGGTAAGGCTAATGCGGCAGCGGTTACCGCCTTGGTGGTGAGCCGTTTTGCGCCGGATTGTGTGATTAATACGGGTAGTGCCGGCGGTGTCGGGCAAGGGCTGAAAACCGGTGATGTGGTGATTGGTACGCAGGTTGCCCATCATGATGTCGATGTTACGGCGTTCGGTTATAAGATAGGGCAGGTTCCGCAGCTTCCCGCCGTATTTGAAAGCGATATTAATTTGGTAGAACGTGCGGAAAAAGCGGCGGCGGCTTTTGAGGGTGCGGCCGTGTATCGCGGTTTGATTGTGAGTGGCGACCAGTTTGTTCATAGCCGTGACAAAGTCGCTACTATACGGTCGAATTTCGATGGTGTGTTGGCGTTAGAAATGGAAGCAGCAGCGATTGCGCAAACGTGTTTTCAGTTGAATGTGCCGTTTGTGGTGGTTCGTGCGGTGTCGGATGGAGCGGATGAAGAAGCGGAAACCAGTTTTGAAACATTCCTGCAAACCGCTTCGGTTAATTCCGCACGCATGGTAATGGCGATTTTATAAGTTTGAGGCCGTCTGAAAAGATTTCAGACGGCCTTTATTGAAACAGTCTGATGGTTGGATGATGACTGTATGGATATGTGATTAGATGTGTCGATGGCGGAAATACTGCCACTAAAAATCATTTTGTTTTGGAGAGGTTTCATGTTTCATTTTGCCCATTCCCAATCTGAATTACGCCGTGCCGTTACGGCAGCTTATCGCCGCGATGAGCAAGAAGCCGTTGCCGATTTATTAGAGCGTGCGGCAATGAGTGCGTCTGAAAAAGAAGCGGCGGCCGTGTTGGCGCGGCGCTTGGTGGCGCAGGTGCGTGCCGGACGCAGCAAGGCCAGCGGTGTGGATGCCTTGATGCATGAGTTTGCCTTGTCAAGCGAAGAAGGTGTGGCATTAATGTGTTTGGCCGAAGCTTTATTGCGGATTCCCGATAATGCGACGCGTAATAAACTGATTCGGGATAAATTATCCGGTGGCAATTGGAAGAGTCATTTGAACAATAGTCCGTCGTTGTTTGTGAATGCGGCTGCATGGGGGTTGTTGGTAACCGGTAAATTAACGTCTGCTAACAATGAGCAGAATTTGGGTATGGCGTTGACTCGGATTATCGGCAAAGGCGGCGAGCCGGTGATTCGCAAAGGCGTGGACTATGCGATGCGGCTGTTGGGCAAGCAGTTTGTTACCGGGCAAACCATTGAAGAGGCATTGCAAAATGGTAAAGAGCGCGAAAAAGCAGGTTATCGTTTTTCTTTCGATATGCTTGGCGAAGCGGCCATGACGCAGGCTGATGCCGATCGTTATTATCAGGATTATGTACAGGCGATTCATGCCATCGGTAAGGATTCGGCAGGGGCCGGTGTTTATGAAGGCAACGGCATTTCAGTAAAACTATCGGCGATTCATCCACGCTATTCACGTGCCCAGCGCGACCGTGTTATGAATGAATTATTGCCACGCTTGAAGGCGTTATTTTTATTGGCAAAACAATACAATATCGGGCTGAACATTGATGCGGAAGAAGCCAATCGTTTGGAATTGTCGCTGGATTTGATGGAAGCTTTAGTATCCGATCCCGAATTGGCGGGTTTTAACGGTATTGGTTTTGTAGTGCAGGCTTATCAGAAACGTTGCCCGTTTGTGATTGATTATTTAGTTGATTTGGCACGGCGCAACGGCCAGAAGCTGATGATACGTTTGGTTAAAGGGGCGTATTGGGACAGTGAAATCAAATGGGCGCAGGTGGACGGCTTGGACGGCTATCCCGTTTATACCCGCAAAGTGCATACCGATGTTTCTTATCTGGCTTGCGCACGCAAATTATTGTCTGCACAAGATGCCGTTTTCCCACAATTCGCTACCCATAATGCCTATACATTATCGGCCGTTTACCAAATGGGCGAGGGCAAGGATTATGAGTTCCAATGCTTACACGGCATGGGCGAAACCTTATATGACCAAGTGGTCGGGGCAAAAAACTTAGGCCGCCGCGTGCGTATTTATGCGCCGGTCGGTACACATGAAACGCTGTTGGCTTATTTAGTACGTCGTTTATTGGAAAACGGAGCAAACTCGTCGTTTGTGAACCAGATTGTGGATGAAAAAGTCAGTATCGACGATTTAATCAAATGTCCGCTGGATGCGGCTGCGCAAACACAAGGCAAAATGCATGCGGCTTTACCATTGCCGCGCCATCTGTATGGTTCGGGCCGTCTGAATTCATACGGTTTGGATTTGAGCAATGAATCGGTATTACAAAAGCTCGAAGAAGAAATGAACGCTGCAGCCCAACAAAACTTTCAGACGGCCTCTATCACTGCTGCCACGATTCAAAGTGATGAGCCGCATCCGGTTTTGAGTCCTGCTAATCATAATGATGTGGTGGGAACGGTGGCTTTTATTCAGACGGCCTCTATTGCCGATGTGGTTGCGGCAGCCAAGCAGGCCGAACAGGCATGGGCGGCTAAACAACCGTCTGAAAGGGCGGAATGCTTGCGCCGTTTTGCAGATTTGTTGGAAGAGCATATGCCGCAGTTGATGATGTTGGCGGTACGCGAAGCCGGCAAAACCTTGAATAACGCTATTGCCGAAGTGCGCGAAGCGGTGGATTTTTGCCGTTATTATGCCGATGAAGCCGAAACGACATGCGCAGCCAGAGCGCCGGTCGGCACGGTTGTGACGATTAGCCCGTGGAATTTTCCGTTGGCTATTTTCGTCGGTGAAGTTACAGCAGCGTTGGCGGTCGGCAATACCGTGATTGCCAAGCCTGCCGAACAGACCAGTTTAATCGCCCATTATGCAGTACGCCTGTTGCATGAGTCCGGTGTGCCGGAAAATGTTTTGCAGTTGGTATTGGGTGCAGGGGAGGCAGGTGCCGCTTTAACGCAAGATACGCGGATTAACGGCGTGGTATTTACCGGTTCTACCGAAGTGGCCAAACTGATTAATCAGACTCTAAGCAAACGTACCGATTCCCCTGTGTTGATTGCCGAAACGGGCGGTATGAATGCCATGATTGTCGACAGTACCGCTCTAGCCGAGCAGGTGTGTGTCGATGTATTGAATTCCGCATTTGATAGTGCCGGACAACGGTGTTCAGCCTTGCGCATTTTGTGCGTACAGGAAGAAGTGGCCGACCATATGATTCAGATGACTAAAGGGGCGATGAGTGAGTTGGTGGTGGATGATCCGAGCAGATTGGCGACCGATGTCGGCCCGGTGATTGATGAAGAAGCTCGGCAGAATCTATTGGCGCATATTAATAAAATGAAAGGTATTGCCAAGTCTTATCATGAAATCAGACCGTCTGAAACGAGTAAGAAAGGTACTTTCGTTGCGCCCGTTTTGTTTGAACTCAATGATTTAAATGAGTTACAACGCGAAGTATTCGGCCCCGTGTTGCATGTTGTCCGTTATCAGGCGCATGAGTTGGACGGATTGATTCAACAAATCAACAGCAAAGGCTACGCGCTGACACACGGTATTCATAGCCGTATCGACGATACCATCCGCTATATTTCCAGCCGTATCGAAGCAGGTAATATTTATGTGAACCGTAATATTGTCGGAGCCGTTGTCGGGGTGCAACCTTTCGGCGGACATGGCTTGTCGGGTACAGGTCCTAAAGCCGGTGGGGCGTTTTATCTTCAAAAACTCAGTCAGGGCGCATGGCAGATACCTGAATTAAGCAAACAGGGGCAGGCCGACGAAAGCAAGTTGACGGTATTGGAAAAACTGATGCGGCAAATGGGGTTTAATCATGAAACGCAAGTACGCTTGGGCGGTCTGATGGGGCAGGCGCGCATACATACCTTGCGCGGCGCCGAAACGTTATTGCCAGGCCCGACCGGTGAGCGAAATACCGTCGTTTGGCGCGCACCGGAAAAAGTACGCTTATACGGCGGCAGCTTAGAGCAGGCTTTTGCCGCCCTTATTCAAATTGCTGCCGCAGGCTCTTCTACCATTGTGGTGCCGGAACATCCGTTGGCGATTTGGCAGGAACATTCAGACGGCCTGATTGAAGTCAGCAACCGTAAAATACCTGAAAGCACTGCTTATTGGATTGCATTGGAAACGCCCGGGGTCGAACTGAAGCAACAGGCTGCGTTACAGGATGGTGCGATTATTAAAATTATTCATGCGGCTGAGCATTTGGATGTTTTGCAAATTTTTGAAGAAATCAGCATCAGCGTCAATACTACTGCGGCAGGCGGTAATGCCAGTTTGATGGCAATGGCGGATAGTTGATCGACATCATATTAAGGAGACTATCAGGCCGTTTGAAATGTTTTCATATGGTCTGATAATATTTAATTAGTTCAAAAGCAGTATGGTTTGGGTTTAATGTTTGGATTTAAATTTTCGATCGTAATAATATTGGTTCTGCAGGTTGATGTATTGCCGGGAGCGCGTGATGTTTATTACCTGAAAAAATAGTCTGTTAGCAAATGAAAACGTGTTTTCTGATAAAAAAGCTTGCATAGGCAAGCCGATTCTGATTTAATACGACTCTCTTTTGAGCAAGGCCAGATAGCTCAGTCGGTAGAGCAACGGATTGAAAATCCGTGTGTCGGCGGTTCGATCCCGCCTCTGGCCACCATTAACCGCTAAGCAGCGGTTATTTTTTTATCTGTTGTTTTTCAGTCGAATAAAATATCTAAACATTATATTTACATATAGGCCGGGGTAGGTTTGCCCGGCCTGTTCGCTTATAATGACATGGTTTTTACAAGAGTATTATCTTTTGTTTATAAATATATAACATTACGGGATTATTGCTGATTAAACGGTTAGTGCCGTTTTAGAGGCAAAATAAATAATAAAAGACTCAACAACCGCATAGTGCGGATTGTCACGCAGGAGTTACAAAAATGAGTGTCGGTATATTAAGAGTATTGGTGCAAAGTAAGTTAATCGACAGTAGCCAGGTCGAACATTATCAAAATGTATTAAAGTCTAATAAATCGATCCTTCCTTTGCTGTTTGAAGAAAATGTGATCACCCCAAAAGCCTTAGGCGAGTTGCTTGCCAAGGTGTTCAGTTATCCTCTTTTGGATTTGAGCCATTATCCACGTACTAATATCTTGTCGGATGTGCTTACTGAAGAGCAGATGTTGCAAAACCGCTGTATTCCTATTTTTCAGCGGGGGCGGAAGGTTTATTTTGCTGTTTCCGATCCTACTCAAATTCAAAATTTCCAAAAAATCGGGTTTACATCCGGTGTTTCCGTTGACTTGGTGATTGTACGGGAAGACCAGTTAAATACTTTACTCGAATGGTTGGGACAGCGCTCCACTTCCATCTTGAATGAAATGAGTAAAGAGCATGAAGCCGCAGCGGCCGCACAAGCTTTATTTATTGATAATGAAGAGGCGGAAGACGGCCCGATTCCGCGTTTTATTCATAAAACCTTATCGGATGCATTGAATGCGGGTGCTTCCGATATCCACTTCGAATTCTATGAGCAAATGGCACGCGTACGTTTCCGTGTCGACGGGCAATTGCGCGAAGTGGTTCAACCACCCGTAGCTGTACGCGGACAGTTGGCATCGCGTATCAAAGTAATGGCACGCTTGGATATTTCCGAAAAACGGGTGCCGCAAGATGGACGTATTCAAATTGCATTCCATAAACACGGACGTCCGATTGATTTCCGTGTCAGCACATTGCCGACTTTGTTCGGTGAAAAAGTAGTGATGCGTATTTTGAACTCTGATGCCGGCTCGTTGAATATCGACCAACTCGGATTCGAGCCGTTCCAAAAAGAAATGCTGCTGGAGGCGATTCACCGCCCTTACGGCATGGTATTGGTAACTGGCCCGACGGGTTCGGGTAAAACGGTATCGCTTTATACTTGTTTGAATATTCTGAATACAGAAAGCGTGAATATTTCCACAGCAGAAGATCCGGCCGAGATTAATTTGCCCGGTATCAATCAGGTAAACGTAAATGATAAGCAGGGCTTGACCTTTGCTGCCGCTTTGAAATCCTTTCTCCGTCAGGATCCCGATATCATCATGGTGGGTGAGATTCGTGACTTGGAAACTGCCGATATTGCTATTAAAGCAGCGCAAACCGGCCATATGGTGTTTTCAACACTGCATACCAATAATGCCCCGGCAACTTTATCGCGTATGTTGAATATGGGGGTGGCGCCATTTAATATTGCAAGCTCAGTCAGTTTGATTATGGCGCAGCGGCTGTTGCGTCGGCTGTGTCCGAATTGTAAAGCCCCGATGGAACGTCCGCCTGAGTATGCTTTGAAAAAAGCTGGGTTTACCGATGAAGACTTAGCTAAAGATTGGACTATGTACCGTGCCGTTGGTTGCGATAGCTGCCGCGGTAAGGGTTATAAAGGCCGTGCCGGTATTTATGAAGTCATGCCGATAAGTGAAGAAATGCAGCGCGTTATTATGGAAAACGGCACAGAAGTAGATATTATGAATATGGCCTATAAAGAAGGTATGGTCGATTTGCGCCGTGCCGGTTTGCTGAAGGTGATGCAGGGGATTACTTCTTTGGAAGAAGTTCTGGCACATACTAACGATTAATCAAAATGAATTTGTATCAAACCATATTTTTAAGGGGTAAACATGAGTAAGACCACAATGGGGCGGCGCTCTGCCAAACCGACCAAAAAAGATAAGGGTGTCCGTTTTTCTTTCGAAGGCCGCAATATCGAAACCGAGCAAATGGTGCGTGGTGAAGTGGTAGCGAAAAACGAAGAAGAAGCGCGCAAGAAGATTCAACGTCGTGGCATTAAACCGTTGCGTGTCAGCAAAGTGAAAGCTGTGCGTAAAAAAAGGATTACACAAGAAGATATCACAGTATTTACCCGTCAATTGGCAACCATGATGAAAGCCGGCCTGCCGTTAATGCAGGCGTTTGAAATTGTGGCCAAAGGGCATTCAAATCCATCTGTGACTCAAATGCTGATGGAAATTCGGGCTGATGTGGAGCAGGGTAGTGCTTTGGGTAAGGCTTTTAGCAAACATCCAAAATATTTCGACCGCTTTTATTGCAATCTGATTGCCGCCGGTGAGGCGGGCGGTGTATTGGAAACCTTATTAGATAAGTTGGCAGTATATAAAGAAAAAACCCAAGCGATTAAGAAAAAAGTAAAAAGTGCACTGACCTATCCGATTGCTATTGTGGTGGTTGCCATTGTATTGGTGTTTATTATGATGGTATTCGTGCTACCGGCATTCGGCCAGGTTTACAGCAGTATGGGGGCGGAGTTGCCGGGTCTGACACAGATTGTGATGAGCATATCGGACTTCTTTGTTGAGTATGCTTGGGTGATTGTGGTCGGCACCGTAGCGATATGTTATGCAGCATTTCAATGGTATAAAAAATCACCGACACTACAAAAACGTGTTGATGCCGTATTGTTGCGATTGCCTATTTTCGGGCCGATTGTAAAAAAAGCCACTATTGCACGTTGGGCAAGAACGACTTCCACGCTGTTTGCTGCCGGTGTGCCTTTGGTTGAGGTATTGGATTCGGTATCCGGTGCGGCAGGCAATATTCTTTATGAAGAAGCCACGCAGGATATCCGTGCGAAGGTAACGCAGGGTTTGTCACTTACATCCAGTATGCAGGGAACTGATATGTTCCCCAATATGGTGCTGCAAATGGCATCTATCGGGGAAGAGTCTGGCTCTCTAGATGATATGTTAAATAAAGCCGCCGAATTTTATGAAGATGAAGTGGATAATTCTGTTGCACAGTTATCTTCATTGATGGAGCCGATTATTATGGTGGTGCTCGGTTCGATTATCGGGGTGATTTTGGTTGCCATGTATCTGCCGCTGTTTAACTTGGGTAACGTGGTGGGCTGATATATGTTACAAGCGTTCAACGAGCTGGCACCGTTTGTGGTGCCGCTTTCTATATTATTTGGGTTGTTGGTCGGCAGTTTTTTAAATGTGGTGATTTACCGTGTACCAGTGATGATGGAACGTAGTTGGACAGTATTTGCCAAAGAACATCTTGGTATGCAAGCAACAGAAGAAGAACTACGGCCGTTTAATTTAATCAAACCCGATTCCCGTTGCCCTAAATGCGAAAGCCCGGTTAAGCCTTGGCAGAATATTCCTGTTATTAGTTATTTGCTGCTGCGCGGTCGGTGTGGAACATGCAAGACACCGATTAGCAAACGTTATCCGGCCATAGAGTTGTTGACGGCACTATTATTCGGTATTGTGGCTTGGCGTTATGGCTGGAGTATGGTGACATTGGGCGGGTTACTTTTTACCGCCATGTTGGTGGCGTTGACTTTTATCGATGCCGATACGCAATATTTGCCCGACCAGTTAACTTTACCGTTGATATGGATCGGGTTGCTGTTTAACTTAAATGGTGCTTTTGTACCGCTTTATTCGGCGGTATTAGGCGCATTTTGGGGTTATATGGCTTTATGGCTATTGTGTTATATCTATAAACTCCTGACCGGCAAAATCGGTATGGGTGGCGGTGATTTTAAATTGTTGGCTGCTTTGGGTGCCTGGCTCGGTGTCGGTATTTTACCGGTATTGGTTTTTATGTCGGCATTTATCGGTATAATCATGGCTGTGATTATGAAGGTGGCTAAAGGCCAGCAGTTTGCATTCGGCCCCAGCTTGGCAATTGCCGGGTGGATTATTTTTATTGCCAATGACGAAGTGATGGCATTAGTTCGTTGGTGGTTGAACAGCTCAGGGTTTTAATATGGCATATTGGGTAGGGCTGACTGGTGGAATTGGTAGCGGTAAATCACAGGTTGCGGCAGCTTTTGCCGATGCCGGTGTGCCTGTTATCGATGCCGATGTTATCAGCCGTTCTTTAACGGCTGATAACGGCAAAGCCTTGCCAGAAATTCGAACACAGTTCGGCGACGATATTTTTGATCAAGACGGCCGTCTGAATCGTGCACAATTACGTGATTTGGTTTTCAGACGGCCTGAAGCCAAACAGCAGTTGGAAGCTTTAATGTTTCCTTTGATTTTGTCGGAAATAAAACAACAGCAGCAGAAATATTCTCAGGCAGTTTATGGTGTGATTGACATACCGTTACTGATTGAACAGCCTGAGTTTATGGTTTTGGCTAATCGTATTTTGGTTGTTGATACCTTGGAGCAAAATCAAATCGAACGGGTACGTCGCCGCAGCCACCTTGAAGATGCTGAAATAAGGCGTATTATGGCATCACAGGCATCACGAAAAGAAAAATTATTGGTTGCCGATGATGTCTTACCAAATAATGGTACGATTCAAGAGCTGACAGGTAAAGTTGATCGGTTACACTGTTATTATCAGGCGCGGTTTTTATATTTATCCAGAGTAAATCTATGATTCGTTTCGAGCATCCGCTTTCCGAGCGGGTACGCAGCTTTCTGCGGATAGAGCATTTGTTTAACCGCTTCCATTCCGAAAGTGAGCGGAAAGACAATAGCCCATGGCCGCACCATCTGGCTTTGTTTTCCCTGTTTGAAATTATGGAATGCGCTGGGCGGGCGGAATTAAAACTGGATATTTTGCAAGAGTTGGAACGACAGAAACAACTTTTATCCGATAGCCGTTTTCAAAACGAATCACCGGTGATTACAAAAGAGCGGCTACAGGAAGTAGCAGAAAATTTGCAAGGTGTACAGCAGAAATTTGGGCAGCATTTGCGTGAAAATGACTGGCTGATGGCGATTAAGCAGCGGATGATGGTGCCGGGTGGAACCAGCCCGTTTGATTTGTCTTCTTATTATTTCTGGCAGCAGTTGCCATGCGAGCACCGTTTACAGGATTTGCAACGGTGGATTGCCACCTTATTGCCGACCCGTGAAGCGATTCGTGTATTACTGGATATTTTAAGAGCGAATACGCGTGCAGTGGATTGCGTGGCACAAAAGGGTAATTATCAAAGAAATAGCTTGGCACAGAATATCCACATGCTGACGATTGAAGTGGACATTGAACACAAGGCATTGCCGGAAGTTTCGGCCAATAAATACATTACTCACATCCGTTTCTTAGAAGCTTCTCAGGAATATGCGCGCGGTAAACAACTAACACATGATGTGCCGTTTCAACTTATTATGTGTAGTTTTGATCCGATTTTAGAGTAAAAAATGAACCATCAAAAAATAAAAATTACCTGTCCGACCTGTCGAAAGCAGACAGAATGGCATCTGGATAACCCGTTTCGTCCGTTTTGCAGTGAGCGGTGCAAATTGATTGATTTGGGCGCGTGGGTGGATGAAGCATTTGCAATAGAGGCAGAAGAAGATTTTCAGGATTTATCGCCGAACTTTTAATAAATAATTCAATTAGATTGTTTAAAGGCTGAAGTGGCAATTCTATTAAGCTACTTCAGCCTATATTTTTGACCATAGTTTTACAGGGAAGCATGTTTCGAATATTTCAATCAAATCTATTTTTATAATCCTTTTATCATAAGAATTATAAGGTACGTTGTGTTTGAGTACGGCATGTTTTTATAGTTTATTGAAAAATATAAAATATTATTTATTTTAATTTAGGATATTAGGATGCTATTCCTCCAAAAATTAGTGGTTATTTTAATAACTGCTTTTTGATTTTAAGTTATGATGGTAATTAGGTTATTGTCAATATTTGCTAAGTTTTTATTTTTTAATTTTATAAAAGGATACGAAATGCTTTTTTCGTTATTAATGCAAGGTCGTTTATTGAAAATATTATCTGGGCTGGCTGTAATTCCCACAACAGCTCAAGCGGCACAATGTATGAATGCAGGGTTAGATGTTGTTGTACTTGGTTCAGGGGGGCCAGAATTGACTGATAAAAGAGCTTCTACCGGCTATTTGCTGAGGGAGAATGGTAAGGCTCGTTTTATAATTGATTTTGGTGCTGGGTCGTCGTTGAATTTTGAGCGGGCAAAAGGTGAAATTAAAGATTTGAATGCTTTATTATTTACCCATTTCCATGTTGACCATTCAAATGATTTGCCTGCTTTGGTTAAAGCCTCTTTTTTCTCAGACCGTAACCGAGATTTACCGATTTACGGGCCGACGGGAAATCATGTTATTCCTACTACTCCTGTATTTATTGAGCGGCATTTTAGTGAAAAAGGTGTTTACCCTTATCTATCGGACTTTCTCAGTGGAGAAGCGGCATTTTCATTAAAACCAATGGCTGTAAATGCTGATAAAAGTAAGCCTAGATTATTTCAAACCAAACTGAACGGCTTTACTTTGAAAGCTATTCCGATTGAACATGGATTAATGCCGTCTATTGGTTGGCGGATTGAAAAAGACGGTTGTGCTGTAACATTTTCCGGTGATACCAGCAATATAGGGAAAACATTGGATATTTTGGCTAAAGATACGGATATTTTTATTGCTCATAATGCCGTTCCTGAGAGCAGCACGGATAAAGTAGCCGTGAAATTACATATGAAGCCATCTGAGATCGGCCGGATTGCAAGAAATACAAACAGCCGTAGTGTGGTTTTATCTCATTTTATGCGTCGTACGGTCAATGTTAAACAGGATACTGCCAAGGCGGTTCGCAAACAATATCAGGGTAAGCTGGCTTTTGCCGAGGATTGTGATATTTTTTCATTGAAAAGTGGATTAAAAGTGGGTAGTTGTAAGCAATAAATTGTAGTTATGTTAATGATGGCGTAAGAATGTTGCCAGTTATATAGTAAAGGGTTTTATATATTTGTTTTTAGGGCATATTTAGCTAAAAATAAAAACGGCTTTCGTATATATCGAAAGCCGTTTTGGATAGGTTGGGTTGAGATGGTTAGCGTAATTCAGTATGAAGCCGGCTCAACCAAGTTGATGCATCGCGCCCTTGATAGGCTGTACCATCTTTATTTAATAGATGCAAACGGGTTCCGTTTGCAACCGGTTCAACATAAACGATTAATTCCGGCCGTTCTTGTTGTACCGGTTCGGCTGCTTTTTTTCTACCAAAGATACGTTTGAAAAAGCCGGGTTTTTTTTCGGTAACTGCTTGGCCTTCTTGAGGGGCAGGTTGAACCAACAATGCATGGCGTTCTGTATTTTGACCGATAACGGTTAAGCCGATGCGGTCAAGTGCCAATGCGGTACGGCGCCAGTTTCGTTCATAGTTACCTTGTAACAACAGCGTATTGCCTTCGAGCTTAGCTAAATCAGAAGCAGTGCGTGATGTTGCGGCGACGCTATTTCCCAAAGCTTGTTCAGTTTGTGCGGCATCTACACCCAAGTATTGCATAAAGCGGGCAAGGAACGCAGCTTCAAGATTAGGGTTATTGGGGCGGGGCTGCCACATGGTCGTGTCTTCATTTTTATCGGCATAAACTTCTATCATGCCTTTATGGGCAAAGAATACATCGGTCGTATTGTTTCTACCTTGCTCGACACGGATAATAAATTTATCGCGCTCACCCGTAGAATAAATACCACCTAAGCCGACACGCTCAAACAAACGGCGCAGGCCGTCTTGCGGGATTTTGGCACGGTTTTCGGCCCATTCGGTTTCCATTTGACCGATAGCCGGTTCTTCCGATTGGATGTTAAAGCCGTTTTCCTGCCAGAATACTTTCAGCAACGGCCAAATTTCAGCAGGTTGTTTTCCGTCGATAACCAACCAGCGTTGGCTGCCGTCACGCTCTAAATGAACGCCTTTGACATTTTGTAACACGGTTTGGTTGGCAGGTTGTTGTACATTACTTCTACGATTCAGATCGCTGGCACGTACGGCACCGCTGCCGGCCGGGATGTTATACATATTGCCTTGGTCGGGATTTGTCAGATCAGGTGGGACTTCAAGGCTGACAATCTTACGGGTTTGGCTTTGATAATCCAGTTGGGGTTGTTCTTGTTTGTTGCTTGAGCAGGCTGCAAGGCTGATAAGTGCAGTGGTTAATATTACCGGTTTGATACGGTTCATACGGTTATTCCTATATTCCTATGGTTAAATCAGTTTGGCTTTTTTCAAGGCGTTATATACTTTGTCTTGGCCGTCTGAAGAAAGTTCAACAATGGGTAGGCGGACACAATGGTTGCATTTGCCTAATTGGGCAAGCGCCCATTTAGGTGCTGCCGGACTAGGTTCGCAAAACATAACGTCATAAATGGGAATCAATTGCTTGTTTAATAAACGTGCTTGAGCATTATTGCCGGCAACCGCTTCGTGGCACATTTGGGCAAATTCTTTAGGAGCGACATTGGCAGCCACACTGATGACACCGTCGCCGCCACACAGCATAAACGCTAATGCAGTAGGGTCGTCACCTGAATAAACGGCAAAGTCGTCGGGTACTTGGTTAATCAGATCGGTTTCGCGGGCGATATCGCCACTGGCTTCTTTTACGCCGATAATATTGGGAATTTTAGCCAGTCTTAAAATGGTTTCATTGCTCATATTCACAACGGTGCGACCAGGCACGTTGTAGAGAATCATGGGAATGGATGTAGCCTCGGCGATGGCTTTGAAATGCCGATACATGCCTTCTTGAGAAGGTTTGTTGTAGTAGGGAACAACAGAAAGGGTATAGTCTGCCCCTAAACGTTCGGTGGCTTTGGAAAGCTCAATGGCTTCGGCAGTGTTGTTGGCACCGGTGCCGGCAATAACGGGAATGCGTTTATTGGTATGACGGACAGTGGCTTCGATAACGGCCAAATGTTCTTCAACCGGTAAGGTCGCGCTTTCTCCGGTTGTACCTACGGCAACAATGGCATCGGTTCCGTTTTCTATATGCCAGTCGATGAGGATTCTGAGTTGGTCGAAATTGACGCTGCCATCCTGATTCATGGGGGTAACCAGAGCAACCACACTGCCTTTTAACATGGTAAAGCCTTTATTTCTCAAACGTTCGGTAAAATTAGGCTGATTGTAGCCTACTTTGTAATTGATGTGAAACATTGATTACAGACGGCCTGAAAAGGTTTGCAAAGGTTTTTGAGGCCGTCTGAAAGCTGATATCCGTCTTCAGACGGCCTCCTGTCTATGCTGTTATGCTGAACAGGCAATGCTTTTTCAGTAGTGCGATGGTAATGAAAATTGAAGTAGGCGGCCAAATTGCTTACAATCCATGCTTACATTTTTTATCGTTCGATTACATATAACCGAAAACCTGATGCCTGATAAACCGTGTGATACCCGCACCGTTAGCTCGGTTTTCTATATGTTGGGTTCGAATTATCGAATTTAAATATGAAAAGGAATGGACTATGGCTGCTGTGCCGAATTCGAAAAACCACGATATGGATTTGGTTTACCGGTTAGAAGACAAACCACCGTTTGCGAATGCACTTCTTAGCGCCATCACGCATTTATTGGCGATTTTTGTGCCGATGATTACACCGGCGTTGATTGTCGGCGGGGCGTTGAAATTACCGCCTGAGATGACGGCATATCTGGTGTCGATGGCGATGGTGGCTTCGGGTATCGGCACCTTTCTTCAGGTGAACCGCTTCGGACCGGTCGGGTCAGGGTTGTTGTCGATTCAATCGGTGAACTTCTCTTTTGTCGGTGTGATGATTTCTTTGGGTTTGGGTATGCAGGAGCAGGGGCTGGACGAACATGCCATGGTGTCGGCACTATTGGGCGTGGCTTTTGTTGGCGCTTTTTTGGTAGCCGGTTCGGCATGGTTGCTGCCTTATCTGAAAAAAGTGATTACACCGACGGTGAGCGGTGTGGTAGTGATGATGATCGGTTTGAGCCTGATTGGCGTGGCGATTACTGAATTCGGCGGCGGTTTTGCCGCGATGGGTAATAACACATTCGGCTCTTGGCAAAATATTGCATTGGCGGCATTTGTGTTGGCGGTGGTGCTGTTTTTCAACAGTCTGAAAAACCCGTTATTACGCATGAGCGGCATTGCGGTGGGCATGATTGCCGGCTATGTGGTGGCTTTATTTTTGGGTATGGTGGATTTTTCCGTATTAAACGATTTGCCGCTGATTACCGTGCCGGTGCCGTTTAAGTATGGTTTTGATTTTCAATGGACCGCATTTCTGGTGGCAGGCTTGGTGTATCTGTTGAGTATTTTTGAGGCAGTCGGCGACTTAACGGCAACGGCAATGGTATCCGGTGAGGATTATGAGGGGGAAGAATTTCGGAAACGTCTGCGTGGTGGCGTGTTGGCCGACGGCTTGGTTTCCGTGATTGCGACGGCACTCGGTTCGCTTCCATTGACAACGTTTGCCCAAAATAACGGCGTGATTCAGATGACGGGTGTGGCTTCGCGTCATGTCGGCAAATATATTGCGGTGATTTTGGTATTGCTGGGTTTGTTTCCTGTGGTTGGTCGTGCTTTTACAACGATTCCGAGCCCTGTGATTGGCGGTGCGATGGTATTGATGTTCGGCCTGATTGCCATTGCCGGCGTACGGATTATTATGACCAACGGTATTAACCGCAGGGAAGCGGTGATTGCGGCTACTTCTATCGGATTGGGTTTGGGGGTGAGCTTCAAGCCGGAAGTGTTTGCCCTGCTGCCGTTGAAAGAGCTTTTCCAAAATCCGATTTGTATGGGCGGCGTAGCGGCTTTACTGATGAATCTGATTATGCCGCGTGATCACGGTGAAAAAGTATATCTGACGGATGATTCGGATATTTGATTCGATAGGCAATAAAAAAGCCGTCTGAAACAATTTTCAGACGGCTTTTTTATTGCCTATCGCACTGGCTATTTGGAGGGGTGGTTAAGCTCATATACCGTGGTTTCGGGGCGCATCTCTACACTGTCTCGATAGCCTTCTTTAACACAGGCGGGATTGCCTAAACCATAACATGTTTCGGGTGATGTGCCAGTGTAATATTCCTCAAGGGTTGAGCAGGCTGAGAGTGATAATAATGTGGCTAGACTTAAGAATAAATATCTCATTTTTATAACTTTATTTAAGTATGGGATTGTAAGAAATAAAAAAAGCTTTAAGAATTCAGTAAAAAATAATTTATTCTTTACGCAATGCCTTGGGTAATACAAACACAATGCTTTCTTCTACGCCTTCGCCTTCGCGTACGGTATCGTGTCCCCAGCTTTGAATGGTTTCAATCACTTCCTGTACCAAAACTTCCGGTGCCGACGCACCGGCGGTCACGCCGACACGGCTTTTGTTTTCAAACCATTCGCGTTGCAGATAGCCGGCATTGTCGACCATATAAGCATCAACACCGCGTAAAGCTGCCACTTCGCGCAAACGGTTGCTGTTGGAGGAATTGGGCGAGCCGACTACAATCACAATATCGCATTCAGCGGCCAATTCTTTGACCGCTTCCTGACGGTTGGTGGTGGCATAGCAGATATCTTCTTTATGCGGGCTGCGGATATTCGGAAAGCGTGCTTGCAAAGCTTCGATAATATCGCGTGTTTCGTCTACCGATAAGGTGGTTTGGCTGACATGGGCGAGCTTGTCGGCATTGCGTACGTTTAACCGGGCAACATCATCTACAGTTTCTACCAGCAGCATAGAATCTTTCGGCAATTGCCCCATCGTGCCTTCTACTTCGGGGTGTCCCGCATGGCCGATCATAATAATCTGATAACCTTGTGCATCTAAGCGGGAAACTTCTTTGTGTACTTTCGTAACCAGCGGACAGGTTGCATCGAATACCTGAAAACCGCGTTCGGCCGCTTCATCTTGAACGGCTTTGGAAACGCCGTGTGCCGAATAAATCAGCGTCGCCCCTTCCGGCACGTCGGCTAAATCTTCGATAAAAATAGCGCCTTTTTCACGCAGGTTGTCGACAACGAATTTATTGTGCACCACTTCGTGGCGTACATAAATCGGTGCGCCGAATTCTTCCAGCGCACGTTCCACAATACTGATGGCGCGATCCACGCCGGCACAAAAGCCGCGCGGGTTGGCTAAAATAATGGTTTTTTTCATCATAAAATTTTCATTAAACGTCTTTTCAGACGGCCTCTTGAGTTTGTGTATCGTTTTTCTTATGTTTAAAGCCGTCTAAAACCAATAGAACGGCACCGACGCAAATAAAGCTATCGGCAATATTGAAAGCCGGATAATACCAGTCTTTCCAATAAAACAATAAAAAATCAACTACATGGCCGTAAAACAAACGGTCGATAACATTGCCGAAAGCGCCGCCGATAACCATAGCAGCTCCGATTTTTCCCCAAGAGCCAAAGTCATCTTTAATAATGGCCCGTGCCAAATAAAGGCTGATAACAACAGCTAAGGCCAGAAAAAAATATTTTTGCCAGCCGCCGGCATCGGCCAAAAAGCTGAATGCGGCACCGGTGTTGTAAACCAAAGTCAGGTCAAAAAAATCGGGGATAATATTAAGGCGTTCGGCGAATTGAAAATTTTTCAATACGGCCAGTTTGGTGATTTGGTCGAGCACAATGGCAACAGCGGCCAACAGCCAGTATCGGATTTTAGAAGGTTTCTGAGTGGTCATGCGTATGTTGTGATGTGGATAACAAAAAACGCATTTTACCCGAATCACAAGGCGGCGTGGTCGATTTGCACTTTATTCTAAAATAATCTTACCAATCCGCTTGATTTATCCGCTTTACACGCCATGTGTTTCAGACGGCCTTTAGGTATAATCCGAACCATACGTTATCGCTGTTTATTTAAACAGGCCGTCTGAAACACTTCAAACAGGAAACCGATATGACTGCTGCACCGGAAGCCAAATACACCGAAGAAACCGTATTATGGGTAAAACACCACACTCCAAAACTAATGACTTTTGCCATTACCCGCCCTGAGGCCTACCGTTTTGCCGCCGGCCAATTTTCGCGCTTGGGATTTCACGACGGCGAAGGCTTTATCTGGCGTGCGTATTCGGTGGTTTCAGCAGAGTATGCGGATACTTTGGAATATTTTGCAGTTTTGATTGAAAACGGCTCAATGTCTGCCAAGCTGGCTGTTTTAAAAGAGGGCGACAAAATACTATTGGATAAAACCGCGACCGGCTTTTTGCTGCCCGAACGCTTCCCCGATGGCAAGGATTTGATTTTGCTGTGTACCGGTTCAGGTATCGCACCGTTTTTATCGATTTTGGAGCAGCCCGAAATTTGGCAGCGGTTCGAACATATCAGATTGGCACATTCCGTTTCTTATGCCGACGAGTTGATTTTTAGCGACCGTATTGCCGCTTTGGCGGAGCACCCGCTGATTGACGAACATTTCCACAAACTGCACTTTGTGCCTGTGGTTACACGCGAAGCTGCCGATGGTGCGCTTGGCAAACGGCTGCCGGAGTTGTTGCGAAACGGCGAACTTTCCGATGCCATGAAGCTGACGTTTACACCGGAAGATACCCGCTTTATGGTATGCGGCAATCCCGCTATGGTGAAAGATACTTTCCAAGCCCTGATGGATATGGGTTTTGCCATGCACCGTAACCGTGTTCCGGGGCAGATTATGATGGAAAACGGGTTTTAAATTGGGAAAATCGCGTAACGAATAGATGGGTTTGTTTCGCAAACATTAAATTTATCGGGCATTGCTATACGAATTATTATCCGTATAGAAATGCCCGATAGCTTATTGGGTGCGTATATTTAAAAAATTAAAACCCTATTTTTAAAGTGCAAACTCCGCCCAAACCGGCGCATGGTCGCTGGGGCGTTCTTGGGCACGGGCTTCTAAATCGACCTGTACGTCTTGCAGGCTGTCGCGCAGGGCAGGGGTGACCAATAAATGATCGATACGCAGCCCCTGTTTGCGTTGGAACATAGCGCCCCGATAATCCCACCATGTATACATCACCTCTTCGGGATAGCGGTGGCGCTGGCTGTCGGTTAAGCCTAAATCCAGCAGTTTTTGGAACCATGAACGTTCGATGCTGGTGCAGTGGATTTTTTCATGCCATTTTTCAGGGTCGTAGCAATCCAAATCGGTCGGGGCGATATTGAAATCGCCGAGTAAGATTAATTTTTCATGCTGTGCCATTTGGTCGCGCACAAATTCTGTGAGTGCTTCGAACCATTGTTTTTTATATTGGAATTTCGGGCTGTCGGGCGATTCGCCGTTCACACAATAGACATTAATCACGCGTACGCCGCCGATGGTGGCGGTAATCACGCGCCGTTGCGGGTCGTCGGGTAGGGCGGGCAGGCCGACAATCACATCTTGCGGCTGCTCTTTGCTGATAATGGCCACGCCGTTATAGGTTTTTTGCCCGCTCCAAACGGTTTGCCAGCCGCCCATTTGAAAAACGGCGGCGGGGTATTTGTCTTGATCGAGTTTTAATTCTTGCAAAACAAGAATATCGGGGCTGTGTTGTTGCAGCCAGTCTTGCACTTGCGGCAGGCGGACATTGAGGGAATTAACATTCCAAGTGGCAATTTTCATTGAATCGGTTCGCAATCTTGTTTATGTTGTTTCAGACGGCCCTTTCGGGTTTTGTAGCTCCCGAATGGTTTTTAAGACATTGATAATCAGTGGTGACACCAGCCGATACTCTATCACACGGTGATAGCGAGTGAAATCTACCACGCCGCCACTGCGTAGTTTATTTAAATGATTGGATACGGATGTAACGTGTGTATCGGTTGCTTGTGCGATTTCCGCTGCACTAAGCTCACTTTCCAACAGCAGCAAAACAATATCCAACCGTTGCGGATTGGCGATTAATTTGAGCTGTGAGGCCACGTTTGATGTGTGTTGCAATGATGTTTCCATAGTTATAGTTAACCTTGGTGTTTTGCTTATTTATACCAACCTGCTTCAAAAAAAACAACCTTTTAAATAAATATACTACATTTAATTTACTGCTGTGGTAAGCGGTTTAACATTGAGGCTATAAATAAAGTTACCATAATGTTTTTTTATTATAGTCTTAAACTATCTATTCTATACATTATGCAATTTCTGCTTTACTCTGCCTTTTAATTTGAGGCAACGGTACTATATACTTTTGCAAATACCGTAAAAATGACCGTTCAGACGGCTTGTAGTTAAGAGAGGCCGTCTGAAACCATGAAAAGGAAAAACATGAGCAACGTATTATTGAATCTGGGCGACGAACCCCGTTATCCGGATATTCAAACCACCGATATCCGTCCGGCGATGGAAGCCGTTATGAACGAGGCGCGGGCGGGAATTGCGGCGATTAAGGCGCAAAGTGAAATCACTTGGGCGAATACGGTAGAACCGTTAACCGATATTACCGAACGGGTCGGCCGTATTTGGGGAGTGGTGGCGCATTTGAATTCGGTTGCCGATACGCCCGAACTGCGTGCCGTTTATAACGAATTAATGCCGGAAGTGACGGTATTTTTTACGGAAATCGGGCAGGATATCGAGCTTTACGAGCGCTTTAAAGCCATTAAAGCATCCTCAGAATTCGCCAAACTGGAGGCCGCGCAACAAACCAAACTGAATCATGATTTGCGTGATTTTGTCTTGAGCGGTGCGGAATTACCGCCGGAACAACAAGAGGCATTTGCTCAATTGCAAACCAAAAGTGCCCAATTAGGCGCGCAATTTTCCCAAAATGTTTTAGACGCAACCGATGCCTTCGCCCTTTATTTTGACAATGCGGACGCGCTTGCCGGTTTGCCGGAAGATGCCTTGGCTATGTTTGCCGCCGCAGCGCAGGCAGAGGACAAAGAAGGTTATAAAATCGGTTTGCAAATGCCGCACTATATTGCCGTGATGCAATATGCCGATAACCGCGAACTACGTGAGAAGCTATACCATGCGTATGTTACCCGTGCCAGTGAGCTGGGCGATGGTCAATTCGATAATACCGACAATATCAACCGCCGTTTGGAAGTGGCTTTGGAGGAGGCGCAATTATTGGGCTTTAAGAATTTTGCCGAGCTGTCGCTATACACCAAAATGGCCGATACGCCCGAACAAGTCTTGGATTTCCTGCATGACCTAGCCCGCCGCGCCAAACCGTTTGCCGAAAAAGACCTGGCCGAAGTGCAAGCCTTTGCCCGCGAAAATTTGGGTATTGCCGAGCCGCAAGCATGGGATTTGAGCTATGCCAGTGAAAAGCTCCGTCAGGCCAAATATGCGTTTAGCGAAACCGAAGTGAAAAAATATTTTCCGGTGAGTAAAGTGCTGGCAGGTTTGTTTGCCCAAATAAACCGTTTGTATGGCGTAAACTTTATTGAGAAAAACGTACCTGTTTGGCACAAAGATGTACGCTATTTCGAATTGGAAAAAGGCGGCGGTATTATCGGCGGCGTTTATATGGATTTATATGCGCGCGAAGGTAAACGCGGCGGAGCATGGATGAATGACTACCGCGGCCGCAGACGCTTTATTTCCGGCAATAAAACCGGTCAGATGCAAACCCCGATAGCCTATCTGGTTTGCAATTTCACACCGCCTGTGAACGGCAAAGAATCGCGTTTGAGCCATAATGAAATCACCACGCTGTATCACGAAACCGGCCACGGACTGCATCATTTGCTAACTCAGGTGGATGAGTTGGGCGTTTCCGGTATTAACGGCGTGGAATGGGATGCGGTCGAGCTGCCGAGCCAGTTTATGGAAAACTTTGCTTGGGAATACGATGTATTGGCGGAAATGTCGTCTCACGAAGATGACGGTTCCGTATTGCCGCGCGAGTTGTTCGATAAAATGGTGGCGGCCAAAAACTTCCAACGCGGTATGTTCTTGGTGCGCCAAATGGAATTTGCACTGTTTGATATGTTGATATACAGCGAAAATGATCCGAGCCGTCTGAAAGATTGGCCGAAAGTATTGGATAATGTGCGCCGTGAAGTAGCTGTTATCCAACCACCGAGCTATAACCGCTTTGCCAACAGCTTCGGCCATATTTTCGCCGGTGGTTATGCGGCAGGCTATTATAGCTATGCTTGGGCGGAAGTGTTGTCTGCCGATGCGTATGCCGCCTTTGAAGAAAGCGATGATGTGAAAGCGACAGGCAAACGCTTCTGGATGGAAGTTTTGGCCGTTGGCGGCTCGCGTAGTGCGCTGGAGTCGTTTAAAGCATTCAGAGGCCGCGAACCGAAAATTGATGCGTTGCTCCGCCATAGCGGGTTTGATGCCGAAGCCGCTTAACTATTTTTGTATCATGTTACAAGCCCCCGTTAGGAAATGGTTTAGCCTGAGGGGGCTTTTCTTATTGGCTATTTGGTTTTATCGCTTTGTTATGGTATCGGTATAAAATTTTGCGCCATTGATTTTATATTGTTGCATCTTGGTATGTGGAACAGAAGGTAAAAACGGGTTGCATAAAATGCGCTAATTATTCTGGTTTGTGGTGAAAAATATTAGTATTTTTATTGTTTTTAGCATTTTATTGAGATGGTGTTTGGGTGGTATTTTTGATTTATTCAGACGGCTTGTGAGTGTATAGGCCGTCTGAATCTTATAAATAAATTGATCGATAGTCTTGAGAAAATATGATGACAGGGTGGCATTTTGCGCTTTTTTAGACGAAGACTTGTTGGCATGATCGTGCGCCACTTTGTTTTGATTGTTGGTGCAGTGTGAAACCTTTCTTTATCGTTTTTGCCACAAGAGTAAACGGTCTGTCTTTATAATGGTCAGCAAAAGACATTACCGGCGAATATGTGCCGACGGCATATTCAAGCAATAACCATTATTCTCACCCGAGCCGTAATGTGGTTTGGGTTGTACCGCCAAAGGTTGGTTTTATGAAGTTTTTAAAATATTTGTATTTTGTTATGGTGCTGATGCTCACCGCCCCGTTTGCTGCCGCGGCTTGTGAGGATGGGCAAACCATTAAATTGGCCGGCTTGGATTGGGAAAGCGGCCAGTTTACAACGGCGGTTTTGAATACCATTTTGCAAGATGGCTACGGCTGCCAAACTTCTACGGTACCCGGTACGGGCACGGCATTGGAAACGGCATTGGCGCAGAATGATATTCAGATTATTGCCGAGCAATGGATTGGCCGTTCGCCTGTGATGCAAAAAGCGGTTGATGAGCATAAAGCAGCAGTTGTCGGGGATACGCTGAAAGGCGGGGCTACACAGGGATGGTATGTGCCGGACTATGTGAAGCAGGAACATTCTGATTTAAATAGCATAGAAGATTTGAAAAAATTTGCTTATTTGTTCCCCGATCCCGAAGCTCCGCAACGGGCACGCTTTTTAAATTGTCCGTCGGGCTGGACGTGTGAAATTGCCAACAGCCGCCTGCTGGATAACACAGGGTTGGGCGAGGTGTTTGATAATGTCCGTCCCGGCACAGGCGCGGCATTGGATGCAGAGATAACGTCGGCATACGAACAAAAAAGGCCGATTTTGTTTTATTACTGGCAGCCGACCGGCTTAATGGCTAAATACCGTTTCGAACCGCTGGAATTTCCCGAACATAATGCCGCATGTTGGGCGACCATATTAGATGCCAATAGTCAAAACCGTTGTGTATCCGGTTATCCGGTTTCTAAGTTGGCGGTGGCAGTTTCCACACCTTTTATGGAAGCGCATCCCGATTTGGTTGAGATGATTAAGCGGCTGCAATTCGAGCCGGATATGCTTAACCGTGCCATTTTGGAAATGTCTGAAAACCAACGCAGCGGTGAAGAGCAGGCGCAGCTTTTTTTGAAGCAAAACCCCCATGTTTGGCAGCAATGGGTTTCCGAAGAAGCGGCAGGCCGTCTGAGTGAGGCGCTCGGTGTGGCTGCGCCGGAAAGCAGTGGGATTTTCCGTACTTGGTCTATTTCAGACGGCCTGAATAAAAGCTTGAAAAATACCGTACAAAAACACGGTGAACAGCTACGCAGCGCCGGTGAAGTGACTTTACGGATTTTGCTGCCATTGGAACGGTTGTTACAAACTGTTCCCGCATGGTTGGTGATTTTGGTGGTCGGCGCTATCGGGCTGCATGCAACGCATAAATGGTGGTTTGCCTTGTTGTGTATGTTCGGTTTTTATACCATCGGTTCGTTTGGTTTGTGGGAAGCCTTGATGCAGACTATCGCGCTGTTGACGGCATCGGTGTTGCTGACCATGATAATCGGTATTCCGGTCGGTATTTTTACTGCATACCGCAAACGGCTGTACCAATTGCTGTCGCCGGTGTTGGATGTGATGCAGACCATGCCCAGTTTTGTGTATCTGATTCCGGTGTTGATGTTGTTCGGTATCGGTAAAGTGCCGGCGCTGTTTGCGACGGTGGTGTATGCACTGGCTCCGCTTATCCGACTGACTGCACTCGGTATTCGTCAAGTCAGCCCGCAAATGATTGAAGCGGCGATTGCTTTCGGCAGCAACCGTTGGCAGCTGCTCAAATGGGTATTGTTGCCGCAGGCCAAGCCCAGCATTATGGCGGGTATTAATCAGGCGGTGATGATGTCGTTGGGTATGGTGGTGCTGGCGTCTATGATTGGTGCGCGCGGCTTGGGCGAATATGTTTTGCAGGCGGTTCAAACGTTGAATATCGGGCAGGGTGTCGAAGCAGGGGCGGCAATTGTGATTTTGGCGATTATTATCGACCGTATTACGCAGGCTTATGGCAGTAGGGAAAAAGGTAGCCGTCATGAATGATGCGGAGTGATTCGAACCTATACAATCAGGCCGTCTGAAAGGTTTCAGACGGCCTGATTGTATAGATTTAATGCTCGCTCAATTTATGTTTTATCAAAGTGGTAGCGATTGGTTTGATATTAGGAAACAGTTATTTTAAGCATGATAGTTGTATCTGCTTTTTGTTTTATGTAGGATAGCTGCCTGACCGTGTTTTATGTAAACAATTTAAATAAAGGAGCGATATGATGAATACCCGTACCGAACACGACACGATGGGTGAGGTGGAAGTCCCTTCGGAGGCCTATTGGGGTGCACAGACCCAACGCAGCCGTGATAATTTTAAAATCGGTGGTGAGACTTTACCGCAGCCGTTAATCAATGCCATGGCTTTGGTGAAAAAAGCAGCGGCTTATACCAATTCCTCTTTAGGCCGTATCGAGCAAAAACAGGCGGATTTGATTGTTCAGGCGGCTGATGATGTATTGGCCGGTAAATTAAACGGGCAGTTCCCCTTGGTCGTGTGGCAAACCGGTTCGGGCACACAATCCAATATGAATATGAACGAAGTGTTGGCCAACCGCGCCAATGAAATTGCCGGAACAGGCTTGGCTGCTTACAAACCTGTTCACCCGAATGATCATGTCAACCATGCGCAATCCACCAACGATTCGTTCCCAACCTCTATTCATGTTGCCGCTGCTATTGAAATCAACCGTTTGTTGATTCCAGCCGTTAAAGCTTTGCGTGATACTTTAGACAAAAAAGCTCAAGAGTTCGCATCTATTGTGAAAATCGGCCGTACGCACTTACAAGATGCGACGCCGTTGACTTTGGGGCAAGAGTTTTCAGGTTATGTAAGCCAACTGGATCATGGTTTGGATCGTTTGAATGATGCCTTGAAAGGCTTGTATGAGCTGCCTTTGGGCGGTACGGCTGTCGGCACCGGTTTGAACAGTCATCCGGAGTATGCCGTAAAAGCGGCTGCCAAACTAGCTGAGCTATCCGGTTTGCCGTTTGTGACCGCACCGAATAAATTCGAAGCTTTGGCCGGCCGTGATGCTAGTGTTTACGCTTCGGGCGCACTGAAAACTTTGGCTGCCAGCTTGAATAAAATCGCCAATGATATCCGTTGGTTGTCTAGCGGTCCGCGTTGCGGCTTGGGCGAGATTAAGATTCCTGAAAATGAGCCAGGTTCTTCTATTATGCCGGGTAAAGTGAATCCGACCCAGTGCGAAGCAATGACGATGGTGTGCTGCCAAGTATTCGGTAACGATGTGACTATCGGCATGGCCGGTGCTTCCGGTAACTTCGAGTTGAATGTTTATATGCCTGTTATCGGCTACAACCTGTTGCAATCTATCCGCCTGCTCGGCGATGCCTGCAACAGCTTCAACGACAACTGCGCCGTAGGTATCGAACCAGTACCGGAAAAAATCGACTACTTCCTGCATCATTCATTGATGTTGGTGACTGCATTGAACCGTCAAATCGGTTATGAAAATGCTGCCAAAGTAGCGAAAACCGCTTATAAAAACAACAAGTCTTTGCGTGAAACCGCAATTGAATTGAATTTGCTGACTGGTGAACAGTTTGATGAGTTGGTAAAACCTGAAGATATGGTGGCACCACGCTAATCAAAGCTACACAATCCAAAGGCCGTCTGAAATCTTGAAAATTTTCAGACGGCCTTTTTGAACATAGATGAGTTTGATTGTTTCGCTATAAATATTATTACTGTTAAATAACCTTAAATCATAAAATCAATAAAATCCATACTTTGATCCATTTCTTTGGCGGGATTGTTAGCAGATTTTCCCGTTGCTTTGGCTGGTACACCTACAACCGTGCTGTGCGGTGGTACATCATATACAACCACACTGCCGGCACCGACTTTGGCATATTCGCCAATGTAGATATTGCCTAAAATCGAAGCATTGGCACCAATCATCACACCATCGCCGACTTTCGGATGGCGGTCGCCGCTTTCTTTGCCCGAACCACCAAGGGTAACACCATGAAGAATAGAAATATTATTGCCAAGCACGGCGGTTTCACCCGCTACAAATCCGGTCGCATGGTCAAGCATCAAACCGTGGCCGAAACGTGCGGCAGGGTGGATATCGACACCAAAAACTTCAGATGAGCGGTTTTGTAGGAAATAAGCCAGTGTTTTACGGCCGTCGTTATACAGCCAATGGTTGATGCGGTGCGCCTGAATAGCATGAAAACCTTTGAAATACAGCAATGGCAGTGAATATTCGTCACAAGCAGGGTCGCGCTCATAACAGGCCAGCAAATCCAGTTTGACAGCCTCGATAATATTGCTGTCGCAGCATAATGCCTGTTGGTACATTTCAAATAAAGCGCGCGCATCCATAACCGGGCTGGAAAGTTTGCTTGATAAATGATAAGCCAAAACCGAATCAAGCGATTGGTGGCGTAATACGGTTTGGTGTAGGAAGCTGGCCAGCAACGGCTCGGACTGGACAGCTTGCTCGGTTTCTTGACGGAGTGTTTGCCATAAATCAAAATCTTGGCTGTTGAGATGATCTTTTTTCATAATAAGGCCGTCTGAAAAATAAGAGGAAACACGTTTATATTATAAGTTTGCCGCATTTGGCAAGTTTGCTCGGGAAACATATCAGAAGGGAAATATCGGTTTCACTGCTAGCAATAACTATAAATTTACAGCCTGCCGAATGTTGTTTCGACAGGCTGTGAAAATCAAAGACAGATAAACTTATCTGCATAGGCAGATTGAATATGATTTTACGTTACTCTTGAGGGACATAGCCTGCTGCCTGGTCGGCAGTACCGTCTCCAAAAAAGTAATTTTCCATTTGCTGGGCAAGATACTCTCTGGCACGCGGATCGGCTAAGCTCAACCGATTTTCATTAATCAGCATGGTTTGATGGCGGGTCCAAGCTTCCCATGCTTCTTGGGATACATTTTCAAAAATCCGTTTACCTAATGCATTGGGCAGAGGGGGGAATTTCATGCCGGGGGCTTCTTTGCCCAGTTTGACACAGTAAACCATACGAGACATGGTCGTTTCCTTTTTTGTGTGTTTCAGACGGCCTAGATTTTAACGGAGCAGTACGGCTTTGTATATGCAAGGGCGTACTATCTTGTTCGATTTATATTGACTTAACAGTTTATTGGCTTCTTCAAGCCATCACCTCAAGCTTTTACAGTACAATGCGCCCGAGATTGGAGATTAAATCAAAAAGTGTTTAATGGCATATTTTGTTTATTAGTCTGAAATCAAAAAGTAAAACTCAATCTGATTTTTATCAACAGTTGTTGATAGCTGTAATGGTAAAGTATTTAAATTCAAATCTCTATGTTTTAACAGTCAATTTAAAGAAAGAAAATGTATGATCACGCGACAGACCATATTGGACTGGTGCAGCGAAACTTTACAGATATCGCTATTTCAAGATTATGCACCTAATGGGTTGCAAGTTGAAGGTAGAAACGAAATCCGAAAAGTTGTCACCGCTGTTACCGCTAGTTTGGCTGCGGTTAACTACGCAGTGGAGCAAAAGGCCGATATGTTATTGGTACATCACGGCTTGTTTTGGAAAAGCGAACCCATAACCATTACAGGCTGGAAAAAAGCACGTATTGAAACGTTGCTCAAAAATGAAATCAATATGGCAGGCTATCATCTGCCTTTAGATGCCCATCCGGTGCTCGGCAATAATGCCCAGCTGGCTAAATTGATGGACTGGGAAACAGAAAAACGATTTGGTGAACAGAATTTGTTGAATTCAGGCCGTCTGAAACAGCCGCAAACGCTTGATGAGTTATGCCGACAGCTGCAGCAAAAGCTTGGTCGTGTTCCGACAGCAGTGGGGCAGGGCAACCGTTTGGTAGAAAAGATTGTTTGGTGTACGGGCGGGGCGCAAGGTTTCTTTCAGACGGCCATCGACGAAAGAGCCGATGTGTATCTGACCGGTGAGATTTCTGAGGCGCAATTTCATTTGGCCAATGAAACTGACACCGCTTTTATCAGTGCAGGCCACCATGCCACCGAGCGCTATGGTATTCGTGCATTAGGAGATGCGTTGGCGGCAAAATTTGATATTGAAAATGTATTTTTCGATGAACAAAACCCCGCATAAAATCAAAAAACACACGAAAACTTTTACCTTATTTTAAATAATACTTTAAGTATCCCTACAAAATCAGGTAGAATTAAAGAGTTTAATGGCTCGGTATTCCCAATAATTAGGATGACTGAATAATGGAAAATCAAGAAATCAACCAAAGCCGCCGCCGCTTTCTGACGTTGGCGACAGCCGGTGCCGGCGGTGTGGCCGCGCTCGGTGTCGCTACGCCGTTTTTGGCCAGCTTTTTCCCTTCCGAAAAAGCAAAAGCTGCCGGTGCGCCTATCGAAGTAGATGTGAGTAAAATCGAACCCGGACAACTGATTACTGCCGAATGGCAGGGCAAACCGATTTGGGTTCTGAATCGTACTGAAACACAACAAAAAGACTTAGTCAGTCTGAATGGTGAAATGGTCGACCCAAATTCTGAGGTGGAGCAACAGCCGGAATACTGTAAAAACGAAACCCGTTCGATTAAGCCTAATATTTTTGTTGCAATCGGTATTTGTACTCATTTGGGCTGTTCACCCACTTTCCGTCCTGATGTCGCCCCTGCAGACTTGGGCCCGGGCTGGAAAGGTGGCTTTTTCTGCCCGTGTCACGGCTCTAAATTCGATTTGGCCGGCCGTGTTTTCAAAGGTGTACCTGCACCTACCAATCTGATTATTCCACCCTATAAATACTTGAGCGATACCACCATTTTGGTTGGTGACGACAAATAAAGGGACTTATCATGGCAAACCAAACCAATAATGAAAAAAAATCATTGTTAGGCTGGGTGGACGCACGGTTCCCTTTGTCTTCAATGATGAAAGAGCACGTAACCGAGTATTACGCGCCTAAAAACTTTAATTTCTGGTACTTCTTCGGCTCGTTGGCAATGTTGGTGCTCGTTATCCAAATTGTCAGTGGTATCTTCTTAACCATGAACTATAAGCCGGATGGTAATCTGAATGAGTACCATCTGCCTGCCGCATTTACCGCTGTTGAATACATTATGCGAGATGTATCCGGTGGTTGGATTATCCGTTATATGCACTCTACTGGTGCATCTATGTTCTTCATTGTGGTTTATCTGCATATGTTCCGCGGATTGATTTACGGTTCGTTTAAAAAGCCGCGCGAATTGGTGTGGGTATTCGGCTCTCTGATTTTCCTTGCATTGATGGCTGAAGCCTTTATGGGTTATCTGCTGCCTTGGGGGCAAATGTCTTTCTGGGGCGCGCAGGTGATTATTAATCTGTTTGCGGCAATTCCCGTTATCGGTCCTGACTTATCTACATGGATTCGTGGCGACTTCAATGTTTCGGATGTAACCTTAAACCGTTTCTTTGCATTGCATGTGATTGCCGTACCGCTGGTATTGGTAGGCTTGGTTGCCGCCCACCTGATTGCCTTGCATGAAGTAGGTTCAAATAACCCGGATGGCATTGAAATCAAAAAACTCAAAGATGAAAACGGTATTCCGTTAGATGGTATTCCTTTCCATCCTTACTATACGGTTAAAGATATTTTAGGCGTGGTGGTATTCCTGATTGTATTCTGCGCAGTGATGTTCTTTGCGCCGGAAGGTGGGGGCTACTTCCTTGAAGCACCAAACTTTGACCCTGCTAACCCGTTGAAAACACCTGCTCATATTGCACCGGTATGGTACTTCACACCATTCTATGCCATTTTGCGTGCCATTCCTTCTTTCTTCGGTACACAAGTTTGGGGTGTGATCGGTATGGGTGCGGCAGTAGTATTGATTGCCTTATTGCCTTGGCTTGATCGTTCACCGGTTAAATCCGTCCGCTATCGTGGCCCGATTTTCAAAGTGATGCTGGTGTTGTTTATCATCTCTTTCATCGGCTTAGGTATTTTAGGTGCAATGGTTGCAACCGATACCCGAACCCTTGTGGCTCGTATTCTGTCTTTCATTTATTTTGCATTCTTCTTGGGTATGCCGTTCTACACCAAACTGGATAAAAACCATCCGGTTCCGGAACGTGTCACCATGAGTACAGGTAAACAGAAACTGATGTTCTTTGTTTATGTTGCCATTACCGTAGTCGGTGCATACCTGTTTGCAAGCAATATTTAATGAGGGCAGCGAAAATGAAAAAAGTTTTAACAAAATGGGTTGCTGCCTTAGTATTGGCAGCGCCACTAAGTGCAGTAGCCGCAGAGGGCGGTCATTATGAAAAAGTTGATATCGACTTAAGAGACCAAGTAAGTTTGCAACGTGGCGCACAGATTTTTACAAACTACTGCTTATCCTGCCACTCGGCAACAGGTATGCGTTTTAACCGTTTACAGGATATAGGGTTGTCTGAAGATGAGATTAAGAAAAATCTGATGTTTACCACCGATAAAGTCGGTGATGTGATGCAGTCGGCAATGAATCCTCAAGATGCAACCAAATGGTTTGGCGCAGCACCTCCGGATCTAACATTGATTGCCCGTTCTCGCGGAGCAGATTATCTTTATGCCTATATGCGTGGTTTCTATAAAGATCCGACACGTCCAACAGGTTGGAATAATACTGTTTTTGATAAAGTCGGCATGCCGCATCCGTTATGGCAGCACCAAGGCGTACAAGCGGTAGAGCTGGATGCAGATGGTCAACCTGTTATGGAAAAAGATGAGCATGGTAATATGGTGCCCAAGCTGTATTGGGAATCAACCGGGTTGCAATCGCGTCGTTTGCCTAATGGTAAAGTAATTACTAAAGAATACGACGATTATGCGCGAGACTTAGTCAACTTCTTGGTATATATGGGTGAACCGGCTCAGTTGCAGCGTAAACGTACCGGCTATCTGGTGTTGATTTTCTTGATGGCGTTTATGTTGCCTTTGGCATATTTCTTGAAGAAAGAATATTGGAAAGACGTACATTAAATTCCGCATTTTAGTTAAAAAGCAAAGCCAATATGTGCTTTGCTTTTTTTATTTCTCTAAAATAGATATTAAAAATCCAATCTGTTCGTTTTGCACATGCTGTTGATTAAAACTATAGATGCATACTTATTATCAAATAATAATAGTCGGATTATTACTTATAAACTGCTTGAATATTATTCAGACGGCCTTATATAAAACACTATTAATTTTCTCCCTGTAGATATAGGAAAAATAAAGATGACTGAACAAAACCAACCCACAGAAGTTGAGGATGTATTAGAAACATCTGAAGCCAATGAAAATGAAGCAGAAGAGCAAGCGCAGGAAAAGCCTTCTTATGAAGATTTAGAGGCTAAAGTAGCAGAGTTAGAGGGCTTATTGAAGGAGGAACAGTTGCGCGGATTGGCCAATGAGCAAAATTTGCGCCGTCGCCATCAAGAAGAAGTTCAAGCTACGCATAAATATGCAGGTCAAAAATTTGCCGCAGAAATGTTGCCGGTTAAAGACTATTTAGAAATGGCGTTGCTTGATCAAAGTGGTAATTTTGATGCTTTAAAAACAGGTGTTCAAATGACTTTAAACGAACTAAATAAAGCATTTGAACATACTCAAATCACTGAAATCAACCCTGCTCAAGGTGATAAATTAGATCCTTATTATCATCAGGCTATACAAACGGTTGAAAGTGAACAGGAGCCGAATACTATTGTAGGTATTATGAAAAAAGGCTACCAACTCGCCGACCGTGTATTGCGTCCGGCTATGGTAACGGTGGCTAAGAAGAAGGAAAGTGAAAGCTAATCAATTTTTTGCAAGATGTGATTAGAGAATAGAAGTTGATTTTTCAGATGGCATGAAATTATAGGCCGTCTGAAAAAATCTTGTGGATAAGTAAATCAAGCACTTGAATTAAAAATCAATATTGAATTAAGATTTAATGAAAAAAATGACATTTCAGGCTTGAAAAGTGACAAAACCGCCTTATTTACGAATCCGACAAGAGGATAACCTCGAATAAAGTTTATAAATTATTATTTAAATTTAAGGAGCAACACAATGGCAAAAGTTATCGGTATCGATTTAGGTACAACCAACTCTTGTTTGGCTATTTCGGAAAACGGCCAAACTAAAGTAATTGAAAATGCAGAAGGTGCGAGAACCACGCCTTCGGTGATTGCATACCTTGATGGTGGTGAAATCTTGGTAGGTGCGCCGGCAAAACGACAAGCCGTAACCAACGCTAAAAATACCATTTATGCTGCCAAACGGCTAATCGGTCATAAATTCGAAGATAAAGAAGTACAAAAAGACCTTGATTTAATGCCTTTTGAAATCGTTAAATCAAACAATGGCGATGCTTGGGTGAAAGCGCAAGGTAAAGAATTATCTCCTCCTCAAGTTTCTGCCGAAGTATTGCGTAAAATGAAACAAGCTGCAGAAGCTTATTTGGGCGAAACTGTAACGGAAGCTGTGATTACTGTTCCTGCTTACTTTAATGACAGCCAACGTCAGGCCACCAAAGATGCCGGCCGTATTGCCGGTTTGGATGTAAAACGTATTATTAACGAACCGACTGCCGCCGCATTGGCTTTCGGTATGGATAAAAATACCAAAGGCGATCGCAAAGTTGCCGTTTATGACTTAGGTGGCGGTACATTCGATATTTCAATTATTGAAATTGCTGATGTTGACGGTGAAAAACAATTTGAAGTTTTGGCAACCAACGGTGATACTTTCTTGGGTGGCGAAGACTTCGACCAACGTTTGATTGACCACATTATTAGTGAATTCAAAAAAGAGCAAGGAATTGATCTAAAACAAGATGTTATGGCCTTGCAACGTTTGAAAGAAGCTGCCGAAAAAGCCAAAATCGAATTGTCTAGCGGCCAACAAACAGAAGTAAACCTGCCTTATATCACTATGGATTCAACAGGCCCGAAACACTTGGCCATGAAAATTACCCGTGCCAAATTTGAAAGCTTGGTTGAAGATTTGATTGAACGCTCTATCGAGCCCTGCCGCGTGGCCGTAAAAGATGCCGGCTTGAGCGTAGGCGATATTGATGATGTGATTTTGGTCGGCGGTCAAAGCCGTATGCCTAAAGTGCAAGATGCTGTTAAAGCTTTCTTCGGCAAAGAGCCGCGTAAAGATGTGAACCCTGATGAAGCCGTTGCTATCGGTGCCGCTATTCAAGGTGAAGTATTAGGTGGCGGCCGTAGTGATGTTTTACTGCTTGACGTAACCCCGCTGTCTTTGGGTATTGAGACTATGGGCGGTGTGATGACCAAGTTGATTAATAAAAACACCACTATTCCGACTAAAGCATCACAAGTGTTCTCAACTGCCGAAGACAACCAAAGCGCAGTAACCATTCATGTGTTGCAAGGTGAGCGCGAGCGTGCATCTGCCAATAAATCATTGGGTAATTTCAATTTAGGCGATATCGCACCGGCTCCTCGCGGTATGCCGCAAATTGAAGTAACTTTTGATATCGATGCCAATGGTATTCTGCATGTGTCTGCCAAAGATAAAGGTACCGGCAAAGAAGCGAAGATTACCATTCAAGGTTCTTCAGGTTTGAGCGAGGAAGAAATCGAACGTATGGTTAAAGATGCCGAAGCCAATGCGGAAGAAGATAAAAAACTGACCGAATTGGTAGCATCACGCAACCAAGCCGAAGCTTTGATTCATTCTGTGAAAAAATCATTGGGTGACTATGGCGATAAATTGGATGCTGATGAAAAAGCCAAAATCGAAGACGCTTTGAAAGCTGCTGAAGAAGCGGTAAAAGGTGAAGATAAGGCCGATATCGATGCTAAAGCGGAAGCTTTGGGTACAGCCAGCCAAAAATTAGGCGAGATGGTTTATGCGCAGGCACAAGCCGAAGCCAATGCGGCAGAGGGACAAGCCGAAGGCGGTGCTAAAAACAACAATGATGATGTTGTAGATGCCGAGTTTGAAGAAGTTAAAGATCAGAAAGATTAAGATTTTTTATTTTCAAACCCAATATCTATTATTCATTTGGTAACCGGAAACAGCCGAAACCTAATAAAAGGTTTCGGCTGTTTATATTTTCTTCAGAAGTGTAGGCAGAGGCCGTCTGAAAGATTCAGACGGCTTTAATATTGGGTTATGTGCAATAATTAGGTAATAGGATGTGATGTTGTTTCATGGAAATAGTAAGATTGTTCTGTTAAAAAATGTTTGTTTTTTTATAGTAAAGCCTTGCATTGGAAAGTGTTTTGCCGTTTAATGCGCTCTATTGCCGAGTGTTTGGCATTTGCTGCATATAGTTTGAGTAATTGTAGTAGGGTAATTTTTGTGCCTGTTAGGGTACAGTATTTGAAGGATATTAAAGATGAAAAAAACTTGGTTAGTTTCTGCACTGGCAGGCTTGGTTTTGGCTGCATGTGGTGGTTCGGGAAGCGATACGCAACAAGTTGCAGACAACGCAGCAGCAAGTGGCGGGGAGCAAAAAGAAACCGTACAGGCAACGGGTGATTTGAATATTTATAACTGGTCGGATTATGTGGCGCCGGAAACCGTTAGTGAATTTGAAAAAGCCAACGGCGTCAAAGTACGTTATGACTATTATGATAGCAATGAAACGCTGGAAGCTAAAGTGCTGACCGGTAAATCGGGATATGATTTGGTAGCACCCTCAATTGCCAATGTAGGCCGTCAGATTAAAGCCGGAGCTTATCAAGAAATCGATAAAAATCAAATTGCCAATTATGGCAATATTGATTCCGAATTATTGACGATGATGGATAAAGTGGATCCCGGTAATAAATATGCCGTACCGTATTTCTGGGGAATTAATACGTTAGCGATAAATAAAGAGCAAGTTCAAAAAGCGCTTGGTACAGATCAGTTGCCCGAAAATGAATGGGATTTGGTGTTTAATCCTGAATATACGGCTAAGTTGAAATCATGCGGTATCAGTTTTTTAGATAGCCCGACCGAACAAATTCCTTTGGCTTTGAATTATTTGGGCAAAGATGCCAATAGTGAAAATGCCGATGATTTAAAAGCGGCGGTAGATATGATGAAGAAAGTGCGCCCTGATGTGAAGCGTTTCAGCTCGTCCGGCTATATCGACGATATGGCTGCCGGTAATCTATGTGTGGCAATTGGTTATGGCGGTGATTTGAATATTGCCAAAAACCGTGCCAAAGAAGCGGGCAACGGCGTGGATGTTCAAGTATTGACGCCGAAAACTGGTGTGGGTATTTGGATTGATTCGTTTATGATTCCGAAAGATGCACAAAATGTTGCCAATGCACATAAATATATCAGCCATACTTTAGATCCTAAAGTGGCTGCACAAAATGGTAATGCCGTTACCTACGCACCTGCCAGCAAACCTGCCCGTGAACTGATGGATAAACAGTATGCGGAAGATAATTCTATCTTCCCAAGCGATGAGGTTAAGGCAAAAAGTTTCGTTGTATTGCCGAAATCACCTGATGCGGTAAAACTCAGTGTCCGTTTGTGGCAAGGCTTGAAAGCCGGTCAGTAAGGCCGTCTGAATGTATTAAGTGATAAGTAAAAACACGGCATTTGTTGATGCCGTGTTTTTCTTTCGTGTGATGAATGAGTACATTTGGGGCTATATGATTCAGACGGCCTTTGTGATTTAAAGATTCTTGTGTATATATTTTATTTGCTATGAGTTTTTTTATTTCTACGCATTCTATGGTGTTTCAGGCGGCGTATTAATCTTAGTTTCAGCCTTAATTTAACATCATAGCCGACAGAACCAAAACCCAGTATAAATAAAATTAGTGCGACGGGTAGGGCGAAATGGTGGCCGACGGTATGGTAGCCCCATGCGCCGATAATGCCGCCGGTGATAAAAGCAATAAGTAATCCGCTGAGTAGTTTGGCTTTGGGAACATTAACGCTAACATGAGGCAGCTTGGGGTTATCGCTGCGGCTGTAATAAAGCATTTTGGAAATTTCAATCCCTAGATCAGTTGCCGTGCCGGTCATATGGGTTGAACGGATAGCCCCACCGGATAAAATGGTTATGACCGTATTGTGCATGCCCATAATAAAACACAATGAAAATATGGCAAATAAGGGCATATTGCTGTTGTCCCATTGAAATGCAGTAACCCCCAATATTCCGAAAATCAGTAGATATAAGCTTTCTACCCACATAGAGAAACCAAAACCACCACGAAAACGTCTTCGTTTTGCCCACAATACAATCCAGCTCGAATGTGCTGCTCCGAGAATAAAACAACTTAGGCTCAGCATCGCCACGATAAAAATTTTCCATTCCCCTAGGTAAGCCATATCGGCTGCTTGAGAAACGATTCCGGTAACATGGGAAGTATAGCGGGCAACGGCAAAAAATCCGCCGGCATTAATGGCACCGGCCAATAATGCCATTAAATAGCCGAGAATACGGAAACGAACGTCACTAATGTTGTGTTCATGCAAATAAGGTTTATCAGCCTGCCAAAAGGGCGGGGCTGATCGGGTTCTGTGTCGAATACGGGGCGGTATTTTATTTGCCATGAAATGTTGAAATCGGAATAAATGGATGCACAGCTTATTGTATATAACTGTCTGAAAAAAGAAAGCTTCAATATAATATAATGTTTGGTTCTGGATGAGTATTTATTTTATGGTTTTATCTTATTCGGTTGCATATATTCAGACGGCCTATTTTATTTGAATAGTTTATTTGGGCTGGGGGGATTGCTGGCCACTTTTGATATTATTAATTGATTTTTTCGAGAAAAAAAGCCTGTTTTTAGAAACAGGCTTTTTATGGCTAAAATGACTTATCAAGAAAATAATGATTAGGTGCTTATCAGTGTAATACTACCTAAGATTTTCTTTTATTCAGTCTTTTAAAAGTTTACGCCACTTGCGGTTTTGGCATCAGAAGCATTAATAGGTTTTGCATCAGTCGTTGAGCTTTTAGATTGGCTTTGGGTTGTTTTGCCGGTTTTTGCTGCAGTAACTGTATTGTCTGCTTTTTTAGCTCCTGTTCCATTGGCAGGGGCAGCCATAACAGCAGCAGACATCAGGGCGGTTGAAATCAATAAGGTAAATTTTTTCATCTGTATATCCTTTTATGAATTGAAATAAAAAATAGCATGTTACGAAACATGTGTTGATAGGAGTGGTACGGTCTAGAAAAGTTTGCGTATTAAATTTATTATGGAGTTAAAAAATATTAAATTAATTCAATGATATAAATATATTTTATATTGGGTTTTATTGTTTGGAAGGTTGAAAAAGCTGCCTTTGAGATAGATTGAAGGTATCTTGTTGATGTTAATGATTTATACGATAATGTAAGATTATATTGATAATAAAAGTGATAGATATGGATTGGATATATTTTTAATGGAAGTATATTCAAGTATTTGAAAATCAGTAGGATATATGGCTAAGAAATAGGTGTGATATCATAAAAAGAAACCGGCTCTTTATTAAAGAGCCGGTTTCTTTTTATGTGGTGCCGACAATGAGACTTGAACTCATACGACCTGCGGTCACTACCCCCTCAAGATAGCGTGTCTACCAATTCCACCATGTCGGCATAAAATTTAATTATTAAATTATTGACCCTGTGAGGCCGGTGTTTGAGGTGCAGTATCTGTCGATATGCTTTGTGTATTAGCTGGTACGCTTTGTTCGACAGTACTGAAATCTAAACCATGTTTATTTGAATGGGTGTTAATATAAACCATCGCCATGCAAGTAGCAAAAAATATTGTTGCAGCAATGGCCGTGCTTCTGCTTAAAAAATTGGCATTACCGCCGGAGCCGAATACACCTTGTGCACTACCGCTTCCAGAGCCGAATGTGGCACCCGCATCCGCACCCTTACCATGTTGCATTAATACAAGGATGATAACGGCTAATGCGGAAAAGATGTTGATAATCCAAATAACGGTTTTAAAGGCTTCCATAATTTCTATGCTTCTTGTGCGGCATCAATAATAGCGGCAAATGAGTCGTAAGACAATGATGCGCCGCCTACCAAAGCACCGTCTACATGCGGTACGGAAAAAATATCGGCCGCATTTTTTGCGTTGACACTTCCGCCGTAAAGGATGCGGATATTAACATTGTTACCGCATAAAGACAAGATTTGTTTGTGAATAAAAGCGTGCATGGCGGCAATTTGATCAGTCGTGGCAACTTTGCCGGTACCGATAGCCCATACTGGTTCGTATGCGACAGCGATATTGTCAGTGCCTAAATCTTCTAAAATAGATAATTGGTGGGCAATGACTTCCTGCTCCCTGCCTGCTTCTCTTTCTTCCAAGCTTTCTCCAACACATAATAATGGTGTTAGTCCGACATTCAAAACATTGACCATTTTTTGGCGTTGGATTTCATTTTTTTCACCAAAATAGAGGCTGCGTTCCGAGTGGCCGATAAGAACAATATCCACACCGATATCAGCCATCATTTCAGCGGAAACTTCACCGGTGTATGCGCCATTACCGGGAAAACGGCTTACGTCTTGTGCACAAGTCAGAATACGGTTGTTTAAAACAATCTGCATGGCATTGTGCAATTGGAGCAGGTAAACAGTTGGTGCGGCTAGGCCGATAACAACATGGTCGGCAGTCGGCATAATGCGGAAGCGGTGCATCAGTGTATTATTGTTTTGCAGACGGCCATTCATTTTCCAGTTGCCGATAACCCATTTTTTATCCCACATATTTGCTATCCTTGAATTTTGTTTGTTTTGGACTGAGTGGTTTTCCATGTATACAGAGGGAGATGCCTCAATAAATTATTATATGTCGTATTGAATATCGTTTTGTGTCAAAGTGTAATAAATATTGTTGCAACAGGCAATATGAAGCTTTGGTAAGGTAAAGAAAAAAGAATAGCAGGCCGTCTGAAAGCAATGGGTTATATCAAGCTGATTATGTATTGATATTGTTGAAATATGCTTGGATGGGTGTTTCGATATTATAATGATACGAATTTGAATGTTTGATGATATAGATATGGATAATCTTCCCCGCTATGCGGTTTTTGGTAATCCCGTTGCCCACAGCAAATCGCCGCAGATTCACCGGCAGTTTGCCTTGCAGGAAAATGTGGCGATTCAATATGACCGTATTTTGGCCGAGCCGGATACGTTTGCCCAAGTTATCAGGCGGTTTTTCGATGATGGCGGGCAGGGTGCCAATATTACCGTACCGTTTAAAACCGAGGCATATCAGTGGGTGGACGAGCTTTCGCCGCGTGCCGAAGTTGCCGGTGCGGTGAATACGGTTATTCCGTTGGGTAACGGGCGTTTCCGTGGCGACAATACCGATGGTGTGGGTTTGGTGAACGATATTGTTCAGGCCTGCGGAGTGGCTGTACGCAATCGCCGCATTTTGATTTTGGGCGCCGGCGGTGCGGTACGGGGTGTAGTGCCCGAACTTTTGGCGCAACATCCTGCGGGCATCACTATTGCCAACCGTACCGAAGCGAAGGCTTTGGATTTGGCTGTACGTTTCGGTATTCAGGCATTGCCGTTAAATCAATTGCCCGAAGATTATTTCGATATCATTATTAACGGAACTTCGGGCAGTTTGAATGGTGCACTGCCCGATGTATCGGCAAAAGTATTCGGGAAGTGTTTGTTGGCCTACGATATGGTATATGGTGCGGCAGCGGCCGGTTTTCTATCTTTTGCCCGTGAGAGCGGAGCGCAGCAAACGGCGGACGGTTTGGGCATGTTGGTCGCCCAAGCGGCCTGTTCTTATCAATTATGGCGGGGCTTCAAACCGGATATTGTGCCGGTTATCCGTTATATGAAAGAGGCGGAGGTGTTGTAATGCGTGTGTTTAAATGGTTGGTTGCTCTGCCGTTTGCCGTGTTTATTCTTTTTAATGCCTATGTGTACGGCAGCATTATCACCTATCGTGCTGTCGCACCGAATCAAACGGCTTTTATGCGCATGCGGATACAGTCTTTCAGCGAGCAAGGGAAAGATATTGCATTGGATTATCGTTGGGTGCCTTATCATCAAATTTCGGTGAATTTGAAAAAAGCCCTGATTGCATCGGAGGATGCCCGTTTCGCCGCACACAGCGGTTTTGATTGGGACGGTATCCGCCATGCCTTTGAGCGCAACCAGCGTAGTGGCAAAATACGCGGTGGCGGATCGACCATCAGTCAGCAGTTGGCTAAAAATCTGTTTTTGAATGAAAGCAGAAGCTATTGGCGCAAAGCCGAAGAAGCCGCGATTACCGCTATGATGGAGGCGACCACCGATAAAGACCGTATTTTTGAGCTGTATCTGAATTCGATTGAATGGGGGTACGGTATTTTCGGGGCGGAGGCGGCTTCTCAGCATTTTTATAAAAAGCCGGTGGTAAAGCTGACCAAGCAGCAGGCGGCACAATTGGCTGCCCGTGTGCCACGTCCGTTGTATTATGTGGAACATCCGCGCGATAAAAGCTTGAGGGCGCGAACCAATATTATTTTGAAAAGAATGGGTTCTGCGACCCTGCCCGATACAGGTGAATAAACCGATAGTTTGATTGGGTTGGCATGATTGTTTGGTGTCGTATCTTATTGATTAAATGAAAGGCCGTCTGAAAGGTTTCAGACGGCCTTTCATATTATTTAGATGGTTTATTGAGCCATTGCCATTGTTCGCGTAATGTTTCGGCCAAAGCGCGTTGCCGTTCTTCGGGGGAGTCCAATCCATCGGTGAGGCGGTTGTAATCTAGGGTGACGGACGGATTGTTGATCGAGCCGCCGATGGTTATCGGCACAGGTTTGGCTTTCGGGTTGGCAGCATTTCGGATAAGCAGGTTTTCCGAAACGGTTTGGGTATTGAGATTGGTTTGGCCGTAGCTGCTGATATGCAGGATATCGGAGGTTAATTCTGTATTGTCATGGCGGCTGATGCCGTTGCTGATTTCGCTGTTGAGGGAGAAGCGGCGGAACCGTGTTTGTACATCCGCCCCGTTTTTACCCGGTGCATGATTATTGCTGAGATTTTTTAAAATATTGGCCATATCAACGCCGTACCAAGCACCGTCGGCAACGTTCAATTGCAGATTGCCGTTTAGGGTTTGTGTCAGGCTGCGGCGGTCTGTTCCTGCGGCGGTGAGGTCTATCACGGCATCACCCGTGCCGCCTATGCCGTGATAGTTTAATAAATCCTGTAATAACGGGCGGATTTGTACGCCATGGGTGTTTTGTTGCAGGTGATAGGCGGGCGGGTCGGTATTGGCAATGCTGATGCCGCCTTCGGTATGGCCGCCGTATAGTCCGGCGCGAAAGTTGGTGAGGGCGATACGGCGGTTGTCGGCATAAAGTATGGTGTCTATCTCATCTATTTGCAGGCCGGGTATGGCGAGGTTGCCGATATGGATATCGGCTTTGATTTGCGGTATCTGTTCGCGGTTTAAAAAGGTTGGGAAAAGCCGACCGCCTTTGGCTTGAAGGTCTTTCCAATAGGGGGCGAGTAAGAGTTTGCTGAGGCTGAGTTGTGCTTCCAGTGTGGCAGCTTGCTGTCGGTTGGCCGCAATATAGTCGGCTGAAAATCGGGTGGCCTGCCGGTCGAATAGGCCGTTTAATTGTAGTTGCCAGTTTTTATTTGCCGACAAGGTAAACTTACCAGTCATTTGGCTGGAAAAACGTGGTTGCGGGGCGGCATTTAATTGGTTTTGATAGGTGGTGAGTGTCAGGCCGTCTGAAGTTAGCGCACGGTTTTTCTGCCAATCCAAAGGAGCGGAAAAGTTGAAGGTGGTTTGTTGTGCGTTGTGTTTGAAACTGCCGCTTAAATCGATTTTGGCCACTGTTGCCGTTGTGGGGCGCAGATTGAGGCGGGATAGGGAAAATGATCCGTCCCATCTGCCTTCTTCTTCGGAGCCGGCGGTAAACACGCTGCGTATATCCCCCGAGCTGATGCGGTTTCCGTTCCATAAAATCAGTGGGCTTTGCGCTGTCAGGTGCAGATCATGGTAGCTACTGTCGGCACGCAGGCGCAGGTTGCGGGTTTGCAGGGTGTTTTGTTGTGACTGCCAGGTAAGATCGGCATCGGCCATGAGCTTGGTTTGATGGTTTTGAAAAGGAATATCCGCTTCGATATGTACGGCAGGCAACAGCCATTGTCGGTTGGCAGATTCGGCCTTGCCGTTGCTTTCCCACGTTATGATGGTATCGTCGGTGCGGTTGGTATGGCCGTTGATGTCAAAAATATAGCTACGTTCCGAAGCACGGCTCAGTTTGAGGTTAAATTGTTTGGTGAGGTAGCTGCTTGCGGGAGTGTGGATGTTAATCCGGCTGTTTTCAATAATGAAACGATTAATACCGATATGGTCATTACGGTTGCGCCATAAATCTTGAAAAGTCCATCTGCCGTTTTTGTCGTGGGTAATATCAGCTTCGGCTTCTTCCCATACCCATTTTTCGATAGACGGATGCCCCCATAAACTTTGCCACGATAAGCCGATACGCATTTCTTTAACATGCAGGTCGGGTTTGCCGCTGTTGCGCGCGCCGAGGGTAACGTTGGTGAGGGTAACGGTAGGGCGGGGCAGCCATGTGCGGCCTATTTTACTGCCGAAACGTACTTCGTAACGGTTACCGACGGCCTGGTCTGCCGCGGCTTGGATATGCTCGTTACTAAACAGATAAAGTAGTAAGGTGTGCATACCGATTCCGGCGGCAATAACAGCCAGTAAGCCGAAAACACTGAAGCGTAGCCAGAACTTTCCCGAATGGAGCAGATTTTTCATGATATCAGAATAATAAGGGTTGTTTGAAGTATAGCATATAGGCCGTCTGAAACAGTGTATCGGTAGCATCTGCGGCCGATTATTGTTACTATTCGGTCAGATAAAATGTGGAGATTGTGATGATTATCGTCATGCAGAAACAGGCTTCGCCGGAATCGGTAACGCGCGTGGTGGCATTTATCCGCAGCAAGGGTTTGCAGGGGCATGTTTCCCGTGGGGAAGAGCGCACGATTATCGGTGCGGTGGGCGATGAGCGGGTGTTTCATCCCAATGAGTTGGAAAGCTTGCCGGGTGTGGAGCGGGCGATTCGGGTGTTAAACGAATGGCGGATTATCAGCCGCGAAAGCCAAGCTGACAATACGGTGATTACCGTGCGCGGCGCATCGTTCGGCGGCGGCAAACGGTTGGATATTGTTGCGGCCGATGTCGGCAGGCAGGATGCGGATGTGGTGTTTGCCGATCCGTTTTATATGCCCGCCCGCCCTTATGCGGTAACGGAACATAGCAATGAAAAAAACCATATCCGCGCCATGCAGGCAGTGGTTGCTGATGCGCATGAACGCGGCAAACCTGTGATGGTTCGGATACGCGATGTGCGTCAGATTGAATCGGCATTGGCCTCGGAGGCCGATGTGTTGTATTTGGGCGGTGAGTTGATGAGTAATCGTACTTTGCAGGATGAAGTAGGCCGTCTGAATACGCCGGTGGTTTTGTGTAAAGACAAACATCACCGTGCCGATGAATGGTTGGTTGCCGCCGAGCATATTGCTTTGCGTGGTAATCACCATATTATTCTCGGTGAGGCCGGCACGCTCAGTTTCGAGCCGGATCATCCTTATCGCTTGGATGTAGATGCCATTGTCCGCGTGCGTAAAATCAGCCATTTGCCCGTTATCGCGAATATTACCCGTTTGTGGCATGGCGATATGCCGCAGGAAGTGTTGTATCGATTGGCGGAAGCGGCGGGTGCGGATGGGATTGTCAGCAGCTTGGCAGCGCGGCCGGTTATGCGCTTAGCCGATTGATTAGGGAGGGCAGATAGATGGATCAGCAAACGAAACAAACCGTGCAAACCATACGCCGTGTGAAACACGAGCTAACCGATGAGGAAAGATTGCAAGGCTGGCAGGAAGCCTGTGCGGAAAAAGGTTTCAGCGGCGAATTTGTTTTAGCCGCTAAAATTAACGGCGAGGCTTATACCGAAGAGCAGGTTAAAATGGTGTCGGAGTTGTTCGGCCGCTAGCCGTTGGTGACGATTAAAAACATCAGGCCGTCTGAAACCCTTTTTCAGACGGCCTGATGTTGTTTTTTTTAGGCAATAATATTTTTATGCTTTTAACATTTTATCTTAGTGTTGGTTTTATGCATTTAAAATATAAAGTGTTGGCGTAAAACTATTTTATCGTTCGGGTGTGCGTCGGCGGTGGTAAAATGACTATGGGTTTTATAGTGGATAACATGCATTTCAAACTGGTAAAAACTGCTTAAAAATTGTACAATCCTGATTTTATCAAATGTGGATTTTTATGCGTATTGGTGCTTATTCTGTCCGTACGCCCATTGCGCTGGCGCCGATGGCGGGAATAACCGATAAGCCTTTCCGCCAACTATGCCGTGAATACGGAGCAGGTTGGGCGGTTGGCGAGATGCTTAATAGCGATCCGGCCTTGCGTCATACGCGTAAAACCTTGCGTCGTAGCGATTTTAACGGTGAGGACGGTGTGGTTGCCGTGCAAATTGCGGGCAGCGATCCCGAACAAATGGCGGAAGCGGCGCGTTATAATGTCGAGCAGGGCGCGCAGGTGATTGATATTAATATGGGTTGCCCTGCCAAAAAGGTTTGCAATGTGTCGGCAGGCAGTGCGCTGATGCAGAACGAGCCGCTGGTGTCGGCTATATTGAATGCGGTAGTTCGCGCGGTTGATGTGCCGGTAACTTTGAAAACCCGTTTGGGTTGGCATGATGAGCATAAAAATATCCTGACCGTTGCCCGTATGGCGGAAGATGCCGGTATCAGTGCGATTGCCATTCACGGGCGTACCCGCACCCAGATGTATAAGGGTGAAGCCGAATACGGCCTGATTGCCGAAGCCAAAAGCCGTCTGAATATTCCTGTGTGGGTTAACGGCGACATTACCAGCCCGCAAAAAGCTTTAGATGTGTTGGCGCAAACCGGTGCCGACGGCATTATGATAGGGCGCGGCGCACAAGGGCGGCCGTGGTTGTTTCGTGATTTGAAATACGTTGCCGAACATGGTTGTTTGCCCGAAGCATTGAGTATTGCCCATTGTAGTGAAACGGTCTTGCGGCATCTTTATCAGATGTATGCGTTTTATGGCGAGCGCGACGGCGTTAGGATTGCGCGTAAACACATTGGTTGGTATATCGTCGGTTTGCCCGGCGGTGAGGATGCCCGCCGTAATATCAATAAGATAGACAGTGCGGCAGGACAATATGATGCGGTTGCGGCGTTTTTAGACAAGCTGCCGCAGCTAACCGATCATTGGTCTTGTGCGTATCGCTAATACGCTTTCAGACGGCCTGTAGGGTTGTATTGGCATAGGCCGTCTGAAACAATATTTCTTCAATAATAAATAATATAAGAGAAACTTATGAAACAGAATGTTCCTGAAATAGCCCATTGTATCGAACAAAACCTATACCGGTATTTCCATGATTTAAACGGTGAAACCGCTTGCGGCGTTTATGAAATGGTTTTGGAGCAGGTGGAGAAGCCGATGCTTAAATGTGTGATGGAAGAATGCGGCGGCAATCAATCGAAAGCGGCTGCTATGCTGGGGTTGAACCGTAATACATTGCGTAAAAAATTAGTGCGCTACGGGCTGTTGGAAAATTAAATTTGGGCCGTTTGAAAATCATCTAGGTTTTCAGACGGCCTTTAATCACTAGGTGACTATAGGGAGAAATCATGATGAAAAAAATATTATTTATGATTGCCATGTGTTTGACTGCCGGTGTTGTGGGTGCTCAAACCAAAGATGTGGTATTGGAGAAAAAAATTATCCGTGCGGTACAGCCGGTTACGCAAAAATTAAAGTATGTATTGCAAACCGGACCCAATGTTGAAAATCAAGAAGGTATTCATTTTACCGATAAGTCTGCCTGCGAAGGCAGCGTATGTTGTGATGGTACGCACTACTGTACCCATTTAGCTATTTATTATGATAAGCAAAAAAATTGCCGCCGTAATTTTGGTAAGGAAGGTTTGGGTTTTGTCGATACCAGTCGTTCGGGCGGTAATGGAAGTAATTATTATAATATGGTGCATAAAAATATCTGCTATGTGATTTCCACGCATAAGAAAAAAGACGCGGAAGCTTTGGCCCGTGCGATAAAAAGTAAGATATAACTCTGTTTCTGTTGCCATATAGCCGAAATATTAATAACAGGCCGTCTGAAAGTAGAATATATTAAGCATATTGTATTTTCAGACAGCCGGATTTTTCATTAAACAAACCATAAGGAAACAATATGGCCGCCGTAAAACGTGCCTTAATCAGTCTGTCCGATAAAACGGGCGTTGTTGAATTTGCCCAAGCCTTAAACGGGTTGGGTGTGGAAATCTTGTCTACGGGCGGTACGGCCAAAATGCTGGCGGATGCCGGCGTGCCGGTGGTGGAAGTTGCCGACTATACCGGTTTTCCCGAAATGCTTGATGGCCGAGTAAAAACCCTGCATCCGAAAATCCACGGCGGTATTCTCGGCCGTCGTGACTTGGAAGAGCATGTGGCCAAAATGAAAGAACACGATATCGGTAATATTGATTTGGTATGCGTGAATCTGTATCCGTTTGCCGCCACTGTTGCCAAGCCCGGTTGCACTTTGGAAGATGCGATTGAAAATATCGATATCGGTGGGCCCACAATGGTGCGTTCTGCGGCTAAAAACTGGAAACATGTCGGTATTGTTACCGATAATGCCGATTTTGACCGTGTGATTGACGAATTGAAAGCCAATGGCGGCGCGTTGAGCGATAAAACCCGCTTTAACCTGTCGCGCAAAGCGTTCAGTCATACCGCACAATACGACGGCATGATTTCCAACTATCTCACCAGCGTATCTGATGAAAAATTATCGGGCGAGCCGGAAATGGGTGAATTCCCGCAACAGTTCAATCAAAGCTGGGTAAAAGTGCAAGAAATGCGCTATGGTGAAAACCCGCATCAAGATGCCGCGTTCTATCGCGATTTATATCCGGCTGCGGGCAGTTTGTCGGCATATAGCCAATTGCAGGGCAAGGAATTGTCTTATAACAATATTGCCGATGCCGATGCAGCTTGGGAAGCGGTAAAAGCCTTTGACCAACCTGCCTGTGTGATTGTGAAACACGCCAATCCTTGCGGTGTGGCGGTGGCAGATTCCCCGCTTAACGCCTATAAATTGGCTTTTGCGACCGATACGACCAGCGCGTTCGGCGGCATTATCGCGTTTAACCGAGAAGTGGATGCCGATACGGTGGAAGCGGTAACCGGTCAGTTTTTAGAAGTATTGATGGCACCGAAATTTACCGATAAAGCAAAAGAAGTGATTGCGGCTAAGAAAAACGTGCGCGTATTGGAAGTGCCGTTGATGGCCGGTGCCAACCGTTTCGAGCTAAAACGTGTCGGCGGCGGTTTATTGGTGCAAACGCCGGATATTCACCGTATCCGTCGTGAAGATTTGAAAGTGGTATCGAAACGCCAGCCGAGCGAGCAGGAATGGCATGATTTGATGTTTGTGTGGAATGTGGCCAAGTTTGTGAAGTCTAATGCGATTGTATTCGGTAAAGGCGGGCAGACTTACGGTATCGGTGCGGGGCAAATGAGCCGTGTCGATTCGACCCGTATTGCCGCACGCAAAGCGCAAGACGGCGGATTCGATTTGAATGGCGCCTGTGCCGCTTCCGATGCATTCTTCCCGTTCCGTGACGGTATTGATGTGATTGCCGAGCAGGGCATTAAAGCGATTATCCATCCGGGCGGTTCGGTGCGTGATCAGGAAGTGTTTGATGCGGCGGATGAACACGGTATTGCTATGGTGTTGACCGGTATCCGTCATTTCCGCCATTAATTTCAGATAAACCAAGGCCGTCTGAAAACTTTTTCAGACGGCTTTAAAGTTTTATTTTGAATGTTGCAGAGTACACAACATTTATCAGTAATCGAAAGCAAAAAATACCGCCGTTTCAAAAAACAAGCTTGAAACAAAACCGATTTTTATGGTATAAATCGCGTTTTACTATTTTAGAAGTTTGGAGACTAACCATGGCACGAGTTTGCAAAGTGACCGGTAAACGCCCGATGTCTGGCAATAACGTATCACACGCCAACAACAAAACCAAACGTCGTTTTTTGCCTAACTTGCAATCACGTCGTTTCTGGGTAGAAAGTGAAAACCGCTGGGTTCGCCTGCGCGTATCCAACGCTGCGTTGCGCACCATCGACAAAGTAGGCATTGATGTTGTATTGGCCGAAATGCGCGCCCGCGGCGAAGCCTAATTTAAATCGGTTTTATAAGGAATACTGCAATGCGCGATAAAATTAAATTGGAATCAAGTGCCGGTACCGGTCATTTTTACACCACGACCAAAAACAAACGCACTATGCCCGGCAAACTGGAAATCAAAAAATTTGATCCGGTAGCCCGTAAACACGTTCTGTATAAAGAAACCAAGCTGAAATAAGCCGGTTTTTTAAATACAAATCATCAAGCCCTTGCTTTTTGCAAGGGCTTTTCTATTGTGGGTATTCAAACTTTTATTTGTTGCTAATCAACTGTTAGAGCCGTCTGAAAATATTGATGATTTATACCAAACTTAAAATATGAATGATTCAAATGCATCCTATTTGATTGTGTATTTTGCTGTATACGTTTGAAAACTTGGCAAGCAATGAGAGGGATTCTTTAAAATTTATAATTTCCTATTGGGAAATGAATGTTAAATAAAATTGGTGTTTATCAAATATTAAGCATTTTATACAATACACACATCAACAAAGCAGACAGCCGTTTAAATACGGCCGAATAAAACACAAACACATCATAATATTAAAAGGATTTTTTATCATGAAAAAAACTGTATTTACTTTCGCCGCTTTAGCTACTTTTGCCGCTTCTTTTGCCTCTGCCAAAGGTGCTCATATGCCTAAATATGACCATGCCAATGACTCAGGCCCGATTGCCGGTTTACAAGCAGTACAACATGAAGGCATGATCCGTGCCGGAAAAAATGATGACAGCGTTAAATTTATCGCACCCCGCGGTCAAACTTCCGATGCTGTATTTCAATACCACTATGACCACTTAGGCCGTACTGAAAGCCGTTAATAATCGGTCATTACTTAAACTGAAGAAGCCGTCTGAAATGTTTCAGACGGCTTCTTTATTGATAAAACGATAATGCCGATATGGTTCAGCTTATTCTTCGGGCGGCAATCGGGTAATTTTAACACGCTCGATTTTTTGGCTTTCTTTTTCGATTACTTCAAAACGCCAGCCATGAAAGTCGATATATTCGCCTTCATTCGGAATACTTTGCAATTCTTCCATAATCAAACCGGCAATAGTATGGAAATCGGAATCTTCTTCCGGTAGCGGCAAACCGAGTTGCGGCGCGAGTTCGACATATTCTAAAGCTCCGTCTACGGTGAGGCTTTCATCGGCATTGGCCTGAAGCGCTGGCTCTTCTTCGCGTTCAAATTCTTCGGGGAATTCTCCGGCAATGGTTTCCATTAAGTCTTTCATAGTGACCATGCCGAGAATGGCACCAAATTCGTCTACCACCAAAGCATAATCGGCACTACTGTTGCGGAAAAGTTCGATAGCTTTAAGGGCGGTTGTACTATCGGGCAATATCAAGGGCTGTTTTAAAGCTTCTTGGATATTTAACTCGTGGCCTTCCAATATTTGTGCCAATAAGTCTTTTTTATTGATATAACCCAAGGGATCATCAACACCGGCTTTACCGACAACCAATAAGCGGCTGTAAGGTGTGTTTTGCAGTTGGTGCGATTGCTCTTCTTTGCTTTGGGAAATATCCAAGCGCTCGATATCGCGGCGGGGAATCATCACGCCTAAAATCGGCCGCTCTGCCAGCATTAATACGCTGCGAATCATGGATTTTTCATTTTCGGCAAAATGGGAGCCATCTTCAGCCTGCTCGCCTGTTTGAGCCAGAATACTTTCGCGTATGCCCATCATGCCCAAAACATTTTCTGCCGTACGCTTCCTCCATGAACTGCTGGTATAGGCGTTTTTACGGGCATTTCTCTGCGATATCTGATTAAAGGCTTCAATGAGGATGGAAAAGCCGATGGCGGCATATAGATAGCCTTTGGGGATTTCGAAATGGAATGCTTCGGCAATCAGACTAAAGCCGATCATTAACAGGAAGCCCAAACACAACATCACCACGGTAGGGTGCTTATCGACAAATGCAGTGAGCGGTTTGCTGGCCATAATCATCAGAGTCATGGCAACCACAACGGCACCCATGGCAACCACAATATGTTCGACCATGGCAACGGCGGTAATGACGGCATCAATAGAAAAAACGGCATCCAAGATCAGGATTTGTACCACCACGCCCCAAAATCCGGCATGTTTTTTATTGGTATCGGCAATAGCAAATTGATTATGCCCCTCAATCCGTTCGTGTAGTTCGGTGGTAGCTTTGTAGAGTAGGAATAAGCCGCCGACCAGCATAATCAGGTCTTTGCCGGAAACAGACAGTCCGCCGACAGTAAAGAGGGGTTGTGTGAGGGTAATGATGTGTGCCATAAACCCAAGCATTACCAAGCGCATAAGAACCGCCAGAGTGAGGCCGGTAATCCGCGCTTTATCACGCATTGACGGTTTGACTTTATTGGCCAGAATAGCCACAAAAACCAAATTGTCGATGCCGAGTACCACTTCGAGTATGATTAATGTTGCAAACCCTATCCATGTTTGCGGTTCGGCCAACCAACTCAAATCCATTTGTGTTATATCCTTGTTTTATAAAACAAACAGGCAGTCTCCTGAGTCAACAGGGCTGCCTGTATGGGCACATACATGAAGGGCGTAGAAATATTGCTACTCTGCTCTGCGTCGTCCATGGTCGTGTATATGCTTGCAAGTTAAATTAAATCAGCAGTTTATCATTTTATGCCGGATAACGCAAAATCAGCCGGCGGATTATTTGTGCTTATCGTACCCCAACAGCATGGCATCACCATAGCTAAAAAAACGGTATTGTGCTTCGATAGCGTGTTGGTATACGTGGCGGATATGTTCTATACCTGAAAATGCGCTGACCAGCATTAATAATGTGGACTTAGGCAGGTGAAAGTTGGTAATCAATCTATCAACTACGTTGAATTGATAGCCGGGCGTAATAAAAATATCGGTATCGCCGGTACCTGCTTTCAGACGGCCTGTTTCTTTTGCGGCCGACTCAAGTGCGCGCATGGAAGTTGTACCGACCGACCAAACATGATTGCCGCGTTGCTTGGCCGCTTCAATCGCGGCTACGGTTTCGGGCGGTACTTCAAACCATTCGCTGTGCATTTTGTGTTCTTCAATATTATCCACCCGCACCGGTTGGAAAGTGCCGGCGCCGACATGCAAGGTAACTTCTGTGGTGTGTACGCCTTTGGCACGGATGGTTTCCAGCAGGCTGTCGGTAAAGTGTAGGCCGGCGGTCGGGGCGGCAACGGCGCCTTGATGTTTGGCATAAACGGTTTGATAGCGGGCATCATCATGATCGTCGGCGGCGCGTTCGATATAAGGTGGCAACGGCAGGTGGCCGGCTTGCTCGAGAATCTCATAGACGCTGTTGCTGCTGTGAAAACGTAGTCGGAATAATTCGCCCGCCCGTTCTTCCATGACGGCATGGATGTCACCTTCAAAAATGAGTTCCGTACCTGGTTTGGGGGATTTGGATGAGCGGATATGTGCCAATGCTGTATCATGATCAATCACCCGTTCAATCAAGGCTTCGATTTTTCCGCCGCTGGCTTTGGCACCGAACAATCGGGCTTTCATCACTTTGGTGTTGTTGAAAACCAATACATCGCCGTCGGCCAGATAATCGGGCAATGATGTGAACACGGTGTCTGTGAGCGGTTGCCCGGGCAGTGCGGCCAATAGTCGGCTGCTGCTGCGTTCGGCGGGCGGGTATTGTGCGATAAGGGATTCGGGCAGTTCAAAATCGAAGTCGGAAATGTGCATTTTGTTTTTGGATTTTTAAAGTTAAAGAGTATTCGTTAAAGACGTTTTTAACGCTTGAGCGCAACAGGATATGAAATAAAGGCCGTCTGAAAAAATAGCACCATATCAAGCAGAAACGGGCATTATGCCGTTTCTGCTTGGGTTTATATGGCATGAGTGTTTCAGACGGCTCCTTCTTCCGTGTTTATGTTTTTCAATAGTTTTTCCACTTTTTCGGGGTCGTCGTTACGCATTACACGGGCGGCTTCGCTTTCCAATGCTAAGGTATTGCTGTGTAACACAATATCTTTTACAGCCAATAGGTTATTGGGATTCATGGAAAAACGTCGCAAGCCCATGCCGAGTAGCAGACGGGTGAAAGTGGTATCTCCGGCCATTTCACCACATACCGATACGGCTTTATTCATGCGGTCGGCGGTTCGGATAACAGTTTGTATCAGTTTTAATACGGCTGGGTGCGCGGGCTGGTAGAGGTAGCTGACGGCATCATCACTACGGTCGACCGATAACGTGTATTGGATTAAATCGTTGGTGCCGATGGAAATAAAATCAATATGTTTCAACAGGCTGGCAACGGTTAGCGCGGCAGAGGGAATTTCTATCATACAGCCGACCGATACTTCGCCAAACGGCTCGTCGCGCTCGGTGAGTTGTCTTTTGGCGGTTTCCAAGTGCACTAGGCACTGTTTCAATTCGGTAATGCTGGTAATCATCGGCCACATCATGCTGACCGGCCCGTGTGCGGCCGTGCGCAAAATGGCACGCATTTGGGTGCGGAACATCACCGGCTCGGCCAAGCATAAACGGATGCCGGTTAATCCGAGTGCGGGGTTTAGGCTGCCGTTGGGCGTGCCGTTTTGGCCGAACCAGCGCGGGTTTTTATCCACGCCTAAATCTACGGTGCGGATGGTGAGGTTTTTGCCTTTCAGCTTTTTCACAAAGCGGCTGTATACCTCGTATTGCTCGTCTTCAGACGGCATGGTATCGCGGTTGAGATAAAGAAATTCACTTCTGAACAAGCCTACGCCGTCGGCACTCATATTGTGAACGTGTTTGATGTCGTCCACGGATTCGATATTGGCCAACAGTTCGATATTGATACCGTCTTCGGTAGCGGCAGCAGTTTTTTTGATTTTATTCAGTTTGCGCGTGCGGGCACGATGTTCGCGTACACGGGCGCGGTATTCGGCCAAAACGATATCGTCGGGGTTGATAATCAATATGCCGTTAATGCCGTCAACAATCACCCATTCGTCTTCACGAATCAGTTTACGCGCATTGTGCAGGCCGATAACGGAGGCGATATTCAGGCTGCGGCCGAGTATGGCGGTATGGCTGGTCGGTCCGCCGGCATCGGTTACAAATCCGGCAACACGTTGTTGCTTGAAATATACGGTATCCGCAGGCGATAAGTCGTAGGCAACCAAAACCGTATCTTCTGCCAGTTCGGGGTCTAAGTTTAAGTCATTGCCTTCCCCTGCCAAATTGTTGTGTATGCGCTCCACCACTTGCAACATATCTTGTTTGCGTTCGCGCAGATAGGCATCTTCGATTTCGTCGAATTGTGCGGAAAGTTTGTCTGATTGTAATTTCAACGCCCATTCGGCATTGATATGCTGTTCTTGAATAATATCGACCGGTTCCCGCGATAGGGTTACATCGGTCAGCAGCATCAGATGTAGCGAAATAAATGCGCCCAATTCGGTAGGGGCATTTTCCGGAATGGTACTGCGCAATTGTTCCAGCTCTTTGCGGGTAGCTTTGATTGCGGCTTCATAGCGGGCGGTTTCGGCAGGCAGTTCGGTTTCGTCGATATCGTGTTGCGGAACTTCGTTCATGCCCCGCATAATGATATGGGCGCGGCCGATGGCAATGTTTTTACCCGCACCGACGCCGTGTAGCATGATAGACATATTATTCGCCTTCGCCGAAATAGTCGTTAATCAAATCTACCAACGCCTGCATGGCGGCGGCTTCGTCTATGCCGTCGGTTTCCAATTCGATAACCGTCCCTTGGGAAGCAGCCAACATCATCAGCCCCATAATGCTTTTGCCGTTAACGCGGCGGTCGCCACGGCTGACCCATACCTCGCATTGGAAGTTGGCGGCGGTTTGGGTGAGTTTGCTGGATGCACGGGCATGTAGGCCGAGTTTGTTGATGATTTGAACAGACTGCTTCAGCATGGGTTGCCTCCTAAGGAAGGTGCGGGCACATTAATAATGCCGTTAATCGCTGCTTCTTTAACGGTTTGGGTAAATGCCGCCAAATCATGGGCATTACCGGAATAATTGATGGCTTTAATCATCATGGGCGCATTTAATCCGGTTAACATGGCGGTTTTGCCCTCTTCAACCAGACTGCGGGCGGCATTACAAGGTGTCGCCCCGAATATATCGGTCATAATCAGGACACCTGCATCGCTATCGAGTTCCGTAACCAGTTTCCGTGCGCGCTCGATAATATGTTCATGGCTTTCATCGGTTTCGACACCTAAGATACGGATATTTTCCGGCGTATTACCAAGGAAAAAGTGATGTGCCAAGCCACGGTAGGCTTCGCCTATGGTATCGTGGGTGATAATTAATAAGCCTATCATAAGTGGCTCCTGTTTATGGCCGTTTGAACGTTTTCAGACGGCCTGATATGGTAATGAATGATAAAAATGTGTTTGTATTCACACAGTTTAAGAGGTTTCATTCATGGCATAAACGGCACCGAGATTACGCCATGCGCCGGCGGCATCCATGCCGTAGCCGAACACATAGCGGTCGGGCACGTTGATGCCGACATAATCGGCAGTAATCGGTTTGTCTTTGTTGATCAGTTTGTTGGCAAAAACGGCGGTAGCACATGAGGCGGCACCCAAACCCAACACCTGCTCTTTGATGGCGGCCATGGTATGCCCTTCATCAAGAATATCGTCCAGAATCAGCACATGTCGCCCGGCAACACTTTCTTGCGGTTCGCGCAACCAATGGAAATCGCCGCCTTTCAGTTTGTCGCCATAACGGGAAACGTGAACATAATCGAAATCCAGTGGGAAACGCAGTAAGGGCAGTAATTGTCCGGTAAACACCACCGCGCCGCCCATAACGGGCAATAACAAAGGGTATTTGTTGCCTAAATCAGCAGTAATTTCGTCTGCCAGCCGTAGCAGTTCGCGACGGCAGGTTTCTTCATCAAACAGTAAATCGGCATGTTCTAATAGCGATTGCGTGTGTAAACGTTTGGTATCAATATCCATAAATATGGGGATTCGGGAAAGAAAAAGAGGTAGGTATTATAAACTTTATTTTTCTTTGCGACGATTGGCATGGCTCTGTATGGTTTATTGGCAGATAAATTTATTTTATCTGATTGAAACTTATCATGATTAATCGGTTGGCCAATCGTTGCGTATAACAGACCAACGAGTAATGCTGTTTCTGAATTAATTTATGCTCTTTATGATAAAACGAATGATTTAGTAGGCGGGCGATTGCCTCTTGCTTCGGCAGAAAAAATGAATATCAAAATTTATGATTATGCGAAGCAAAATAACTATCAGCTTGATCTTAATAATCATAGTCGAGGAGGTTTAACAGCGAGTGTTGCTTTACAGAGAGCGAATAGAGAAGGATTAATAGGGATACCTAATTGATCAGAATGGGAAGAGAGTGAGTAAGGCAGTTGAAAATCCTTATTTAGATGATTTTGATAAAAAGTGGGATCCTAAAGATATCAAAAAAGATAATCCATTACTACCAATTTTAATTAAGCCAAATAAAAATTAAGGAGTTATGAAATGAAGCGTTTTTTTATTTTAGCAATATCTTTTCTGAATTAAGTGGTTGTATGACTAGTAGAGATCCTGTGGTTTGGTTTTGGAATCATGATTTTAAAATGTCTGATAAGGAAAGGGAAGTATATAGATTTTGCAGAAAGTATCATCAAAAAAGAAAATAATTATGTTAATTATTATAACCATATAAAATAAAGGGGATATGTAAAATAAGTAAATTTTCTAAAAAATAGATAAATTACTTAATAAATAATTTCCGCCAAAACAATAAGAAAAACAAATGAAATATGAATATAAAATGATACAACCTCCTCTACATATCATTGCACATAGAAAAATATTCACACAGCTGCTGCAGAATATCTAGAAGATTTGGTAAACAGATATGCTATAACATAGATGAGATGCTCAATAAAATCCCACTTACTGAGCTCAACTACGATCTAACATTCCTTCAGCAAGTCAGTTTTTTTATTGCTGGCAAAATGAAAATCAACCCTAAAGCTAAAATTGGAAAGTAGTTAGAGCATACTCAATTGCCAGCCACATAAAATTCAATCAATAACTACCCTATTATTTAGCAATTAAAGCAGTGAGATTATGGGTATTTTTTGTAAATTTAAAAAAACTCTATTTTACCACTGGTACCAATAATTGACGTTTATATCATTGGTTACACAATAATGGCATAATACTTTTCGTAAAACCTGAGTTATAGTTTTTTTAACTTGAAAAACTTATCTATTTACCGAGGAATAAGAAAAAATGAAAGAATTAAAAGAATTAATTAATTTAGAAGAATCGGGCTGGGACTTCATTTCAGAGTGGTTGGAAGAAGCAACTAATGATTACGAGATTTTAGAAAAAGATCCCAAGAGAGCTGAACAAGAATTGATAAATACCCAAGTCACAACACGTTCTCCGATGGGTGCATTGATTTACGAAACTGGAGGAATACTGATAGATAGTGGTTGGCTTAGAATTTTAGGTTCGGGAAGTACGAAATTGAACAGAGGTTTAATGGAATGGAATCAAGGAAAAACCTATGAAAAATTGGGTGAGAGACCTACACATTTATTGATTGCGGATGATATTGTGGGTGGATATTTTGCTATCAACGCTGGTGGTATTGGTAATGTGATAGGAAATATTTATTATTTAGCACCTGACTTTTTGGAGTGGGAAGACACCGAGTTGGGATATTCTGACTTTTTGTATTGGACATTGACAGGCAATCTTGAGATGTACTACGAAAATGTACGTTGGTCAACATGGAAAGAAGATATTAAAAAAGCAAATGGAAATCAGACTTTTTCGTTTGTTCCATTTTTATGGACAGATGAAGGTCAAGACATTGATAAAACAGATAGAAAATTAGTTCCAACGGAGGAAAATTATCATTTTATGATCGAAATGCAAAGACAATTGAACAGAGAATAATATTATTTAAAAAATAGTTTCCTGTTCTTTGGAAAGAATCAGGAAACTCTACTACCTTATCCTTTTAGTCTATTCAATCCGATCAATAATGATCTATCACAATTACAATTTTATAAAACGGTATTGAATCTTATGATTATAAAGCTCGTTTGCTTTTGTGATTCCGCCAACCCTCCACCATTAGGTTTGAACTTAGTTGTTCCGTTTATTGATAGAGTTGGTCGTAAAATTAATATGATGGAACAAGTGCTTGATATTCCATCGCATAAGGAAGTTGAAAATTCTTACTTTCAGGATTAATTACCAGTGTTAGTCAATCCAAAAACTAAACAGGAGTAAATGATGAAAATTATGAAAATGTTCGCTGTGTTAGCTTTAATAATACCTTTATCAGGCTGTATGAATACTGCTACAAGTTTGTGGGATGGTGGGGGTAGTCACTCTTTTGGAGAAGCTCCTGAAAAATATCTTAAAGATGAAGAGGGTTATAATATTGATCAGAATGGAAATAGGGTGAGTCAGCCAGTTGAAAATCCTTACTATCAGGATTATAGGGATAAATTGGAAAAAGAGAGAGCTAAATAAAAATCATATTTCATTACCCGTATGAATCAATCTAAAAACTAAAGGGGAGAAAAAAGAAGATGATTTGCTATTTTAATTAAGCCCAATATGAAAAATACTGGAAATAATCTTGATAAAAAAAGCGGTGAGTTATTGCTGAAATTTTGCAAAAAGAAAAGCGAAACTCACCTCTTTATTGGTGATTTTGATTTATTGAAAGGATAAAGGCTTGACCGGCTTATATTGTGTTTTCAGACGGCCTTGATTGGGCGCATTATTCAATAATGGTTCTAAACGTTAGGCTGACTCGCGGTTCGTGTATTTTGGTGCTTTTCATAATGGCATGCAGCCAATGACGTTGTGTTTCGCCGTGCATAACCAACAATTGGCCGTGCGTTAGCATCATGGCGGTTTTTTCCTGTGTTTGTTTGTGTTTGAAAACAAATTTCCGTGATGCGCCGAAACTGACTGAAGCGATAATAGGGCATTGCCCCAATTCGCGCTCGTCATCGCTATGCCAAGCCATTCCCTCGTTGCCGTCGGTATATAAATTCAATAGGCAGGAATTAAATTGCGTCGGTGTATAAGCGGCTATATGCCTCTCGACTGCATCTTTGATTTCCGATAATACGGGGTGCCATGGTAGGGCAAGGCGGGTGATGCCGGAATAAGTATAGGCCAAAGAGCGTTCGCCATACCAAGCCACACGGCGTGCCGTGTGGATGCGTTTGCCATATAACACGACTTCGTCATGTTGCCACGGAATGTCGTTCATCAATATATGGAAATAGCGGTCGGCCTTGTTGCCGGAAAAAATCACACCGTAGTCGTTAACGATACCGTCGGCGGGCAACAGGTTATGTTCCGGCGCGGGTATCGGAGTGAATAAATCGGGAGTCATGCTGTTTTCTTTCAGACGGCCTTGTGTTGTGCTAGTGGGTTTTCTATAAGAAAAGAAGCCAATGTGAATCAGCTTCTTATATTTCCGTAATCCACCTAAAGAAGTTTTTCAGTCAAAAATATATCAAATAATCTATAGACTGCAATTAAATCCGTTCCAAGGATAGATTTAAACGGACGTAATATATGGTAAGCAAATTGATATTTGGTGAGGAGTTGAATAAATACTTGCCATAGCTGAGGATCGCAAATATTTTGATATTGTGTGATTGCATATTTGATTTCATCATCAGAGATAAATTTTTTTCGACATAAACCATGGAAAAAAATAGCCATATCTCTTGCTTTTTGCGATTGAAGATTTTGTCTCTTTGGGCAGACTTCAAAGTCGATAAAAAGTACGTGATGATTATCCCAAGTCATATCACGAATAGCAGGCCTGCCATGAATAAGGTTGGCTTTATGTAGGTTATTTAATGCTTTTATGCTGTCTGACAACAGTATTTTCTTAAATTCCGGATTGTTCGTGTTGGCTGCAAGAAGATTGTCGATTGTTTTCCCGCCATCCTCCAATATAAAAAAATTGTTGTTAAATAAAATTAATTTAGGAATGGGCGCATTCTTGATGGAAAAGCAACGGAGCCTTTCAATTTCGCCTAAAAAAGATTGTTTTGGGTGAGGTTTTAATAATCTGGATATTCCGTGTGTGTGCTCAGGTTGTTTTAGCCAGAACCGTTTCCCTTGAAATTTAAATGGAAAAATGCGTTCATCTTTATGTTCTATTAACAATTTATGAGCATACTCAGACAGTGAGTTGATATTTTCGCTCATGGTGTTTCCTTAAATTAATAAATAATCCATCATCAAATAAGTATTAAGTTGTGTAGGCATATAAATGGTACTGTGGATTAGACTGCGTATTTGATTTCAGATAGTACGAAATATCTCGGCAGGGGAAAGATGGTTGTGCTGAATACTAATATATTAATATGTCATAAGAAACTATAATAGGCAAATGGGCAACACGGTGTGCTATTAAGGGTATATTTACCATGCAATATAATTTCATCATATTGAGACATAATATGATTTATCAAGATGTTGAATTATAGTCTGAGCTGCCTTGATGTTAATATTAGCAGAGCAGATAAAAAGGCTCGGTTAATATGAGTGTAAATAAAGTAAATGCTCTTCACTCTCTGAATATTGATCATACAAAGGAAAGCGGCTGTGACAGCGTACTAATTGCCGATAAGCTATAATCCGCCCATTACTTTTCAGACGGCCGCCTACTATCATGCAAGACCCTTATCACCTTTTCGAAGATCTCAACGATCCGGAAACCCGACGGTTTGTTTCGGACGCACATGCCGAAACGCAAGCTGCTTTTGCCAGTGGTGCGGACTTTGACCAAACTGTCGCCGATATGGTGAAACAGTTGCAAAACCCGCGCCAGATTGCCTTTTGCCAAGAACACCGCGCCAGAATGTATCATTTTCATCAAGATGAAATCCATCCGAAAGGGGTATACCGCGTCTGCAGCGCCGCTTCATATCGTTCCGGTTATCCCGAATGGCAGATTTTGTTTTCCGTCGCCGATTTTGATGACATCTTAGGCGATGATGTTTATCTCGGCGGCGTATCCCATTATGTTGCACAGCCCGAAATGGTGTTGCTCACCCTCAGCCGTTCCGGTTCGGATACGGTATACACGCTTGAATTCAATCTCAATAGCGGCACCATTGTGGAAAACGGCTTTCATTTTCCGGCAGGTAAAAACCATATTTCATGGCGCGATGCAGACAGCGTATGGGTATGCCCCGCTTGGGACGAACGCCAAACCACACAAGCCGGTTATCCGCGTGAAGTGTGGTTGGTAGAGCGCGGGCAAAGTTTTGAAGAAAGCACCCCTGTTTATCGTATGGATTCGGACGGTATGATGGTGAACGCTTGGCGTTATCTCGATGCGCAAGGCGCTGCTATCGACCTGATCGAATCTTCAGACGGCTTCTATACCAAAACTTATTTTCAAGTGTCGCCCGAATGCGAAGCCTTGTCGTTGAATCTGCCCGCTGATGGCGAAGTGTCCGGTTATCTGGCCGGGCACCTATTGATTCATTTGCGCAGCGTATGGCAGCGTGCGAACCATAGTTATCCGGCCGGTAGTCTTGTTGCTGTCAAATTAAACAAGGGTGAGTTGGGTGCCGCACATGTATTGTTTGCGCCCGACAGCACGCAGGCCTTGGAAAGCGTCGAAACCACCAAGCATTTTGTCGTAGCCAATTTATTGGATAACGTATCGGGCCGTCTGAAAGCATGGCGGTTTTCAGACGGCCTTTGGCGGGAAGTTAGCTTGCCCAAGCTGCCGCAAGGTACATTAGAACTCACCGATCAGCCGTGGGGCGGCGATGTTCTCTATATTGCCGCCAGCGATTTCACAACCCCGTTGACCTTGTTTGCCCTGGATTTAAATGTGATGGAATTGGTTGTGGTTCGCCGCCAGCCGAAACAATTTGATGCCGACGGTATCCAAGTGCGCCAGTTTCACGCCGAATCTGCCGACGGTACGCGCATACCTTATTACTTTGTTGGTAAGAATCCGTCGCCCGAGACCCCCGTGATTGTGTATGTTTACGGCGGTTTTGCCGTTCCTGAACTACCGCATTATATGGGAACGATAGGTAAATATTGGCTCGAACAGGGCAAATCTTTTGTATTGGCCAATGTGCGCGGCGGCGGCGAATTCGGCCCGCAATGGCATCAGGCGGCACAAGGAATCAATAAACATAAAAGCGTAGATGATCTGATTGCCGTTATTGATGATTTAAACAACCGCCAACTCAGTTCGCCACCTTTTATCGGTATTCAGGGCGGCAGCAACGGCGGATTAATCGTTGCTTCGGCTTTCGTACGCACACCGCACAGTATCGGTGCCATGGTGTGCGAAATGCCGCTGACCGATATGTTGCGTTATCCCTATTTATCGGCAGGTGCCAGCTGGATAGATGAATATGGCGATCCTGAAAACCCTATTTTTCAGACGGCTTTGGCTGAGCTATCGCCTTACCATAATCTTTCCGATACAGCTGACTATCCACCGGCGTTGATTACCACCAGCTTGAGTGACGATAGAGTCCACCCCGCACATGCATTAAAATTTTATGCAAAACTGCGCTGCAATAAAGCCCCTGTGTGGCTGTATGCTGGTGGTGCAGGAGGACATACGGGAAATACGACACAGGAAGAATCGGTTATTGAGTTTGCCTGTATTATTGAATTTTTCAATCTTCAGTTGGTTGCGAAACACTAAGGCTAAGTAACCACTTTTAAATAAAATAATTAATTTATACAAACATATAAAACAATAAGTATCAAAATATCGTATTATAAAAAATATATTAGTCAGTCACTTGTTGATAATTTTTCCAAACAAATTAAAGGGATTGACGGCAGATAAAGCTGGTTAGGCGGTATTTTCACAACAGCTTATTTAAGTAACTGTTATCATTTTTGATGTTGGATATGCGCCAAATTTTGTATTTAACATTTTGATTAAAAAAAGAAAACAAAAGTCGCTTGTCGTTTAAAATAAGCCTATGATAATATGCCGCCTAACACCGTGTGGTTCGGGGCGGTATTGCCGCACCGCATGTTTCAATAGAAAATGTAAAAAGGATTCGGTAAAATCCAGCCAAATCCGATTTTTAAAACCCGCCGTAAGGCATATAAGGACTGATTAACATGTCAAACATTGAACAACAAGTTAAAAAAATTGTTGCCGAACAACTGGGCGTTAACGAAGCCGAAGTTAAAAACGAATCTTCATTCCAAGATGATTTGGGCGCAGACTCTCTGGATACCGTTGAGTTGGTAATGGCTTTGGAAGAAGCTTTCGGCTGTGAAATCCCTGATGAGGATGCTGAAAAAATCACTACCGTGCAATTGGCTATCGACTATATCCAATCACACTCTGCCTAAGCGCACAGTGTCTCAAAACGAAACAGCCTCTGCTGCGGGAATCCCTGCCGACAGAGGCTTTTAGCTTATTAAATAAACCATTACTCACACGGTTTCAGACGGCCTGTTTTTAAGAAAACCGTCAAACCTAACCCAAGCGAGAATACTATGAGTCAGCGAAGAGTCGTCATTACAGGTTTAGGACAGATATCGCCTGTCGGCAATGACATTGCCACCGCCTGGAACAATCTCTTGGCCGGAAAAAGCGGCATCAGTGCCATTACCCGTTTCGATGCATCCGATATTAACTGCCGCGTTGCCGGTGAAGTGAAAGATTTCGATATCGGTACCTATATCAGCCCTAAAGAAGCACGCCGTATGGATGTTTTTATCCACTATGGTATTGCAGCTGCGTTGCAAGCCATTGCCGATTCAGGGCTGGATGATGTAGAAGGTTTGGATAAAGACCGTATCGGTGTCAATATCGGTTCCGGTATCGGCGGGTTGCCCACTATTGAAGCTACCGGTAAGGCCGTGATGCAAACCGGCGCGCGCAAAATCAATCCATTTTTTATTCCCGGTTCGCTGATTAACCTTATTGCCGGCCACGTTACCATTCTAAAAGGCTATCGCGGTCCTAGTTACGGCATGGTTTCTGCCTGTACCACCGGTGCACATTCCATTGGCGATTCCGCCCGCCTGATTAAATATGGTGATGCGGATGTGATGGTTGCCGGCGGTGCTGAAGGTGCTATTTGTACATTGGGCATGGGTGGTTTTGCCGCTATGAAAGCCTTGTCAACACGCAATGATGACCCGGAAACCGCTTCCCGCCCTTGGGATAAAGGCCGTGATGGTTTCGTGATGGGCGAAGGTGCCGGTGTGATGGTGCTGGAAGAGCTTGAGCATGCCAAAAAACGCGGTGCAAAAATTTATGCGGAAATTGTCGGCTTTGGTATGAGCTCCGATGCCTACCATATTACTGCACCTAATGTAGAAGGCCCTGCGATGGCGGTGAACCGTGCATTAAAAGATGCCGGTTTAAATCCCACAGACGTTGATTATGTGAATGCGCATGGAACCTCTACTCCTTTAGGCGATGCCAATGAAACCAATGCATTGAAAATCGCATTGGGTGATCACGCTTATAAAGTGATTGTAAACTCTACCAAATCTATGACCGGCCATCTATTGGGTGCTGCTGGTGGTGTAGAGGCTGTTTATAGCGTATTGGCCGTGCATAATCAAAAATCACCACCGACCATTAATCTGTTTGAGCAAGATATCGAAGTCGGTTGTGATTTGGATTACTGTGCCAACGAAGCCCGCGATGTCAAAATAGACGTAGCGATTTCTAACTCGTTCGGCTTCGGTGGAACCAACGGTACTTTGGTATTCAAACGTTTTAAAGACTGATAAAACCACACAGGTATCTATATTTTATAGATTGGTGTTGTAACAATACAAAAAAGGCCGTCTGAAAGTTTGAACTGCACCTTAATGGGTTGGAGGAGTGTCCAACTTTTGGGGGTCAGTTCAAACTTTCAGACGGCCTTTTTGATGAGTGAATCTATTTTTCTTATTGTGTTGCTTGTGCCGCAAGCTTTTGGTCTATGGCTTGTGCCTGTTGGAAGGCAGGGCGGGTGTAGAGGCGGTCGAAATAGGCGGTTAATATGGAGTTGGCGGGAAATACTTGGGCATATTGGGTAAACCAAGTTAATAAACCGCCGTAATAGATATCGAGTGCGCTGAAATGGTTGCCGACCATATATTCATGATTGCCGATATGTTGGCATATCATATCAAAAGCTGTATCAAAGTCGCCATAGCCGACGGCACTGCGTTGCGCTTCGTTATTTTGAATATTCCGTTGTTTATCTCGTGCCGCATATTCGAATTGAATCGAAAATAGCAGCCAACGGTAATATTGCCCGCGTTCTTCGCTGGTTGCATCGGGAATCAACTGCTTCTCGGGAAACTGTTCGGCTAAGTAAGTAATAATGGCGGCTGTTTCGGTGATGATATGGTCTCCGTGCCTTAGGGCGGGCACTTTGCCTAAGGGGTTGATGGCAAGGTATTCGGGGGATTTGATGCTTTGTTCCGATAGGGCGACGGTATCGTAACGGGCGCCGCACTCTTCAAGCATCCAAAGAACATTGGTGCCGCGTGATTGGGGCATGGTATAGAGGGTAAAGTTTTTCATCGGTATCTCCGTGTTGTCGGGGTAGGACGGAACTAGGGTTTCGGTAGGATTCCGTTTTCTGCTATTGGCGATAATACGGGTATGCGGTGTCAGTTTTTGTCAGGAGTGTTTCAGACGGCCTAAAAATCAAAGGGTTGTAGGTTGATATTTTCTTGCCGCCGCCATTCGCCTAGTAAAATCATGTGTGGGGTTGGGTAGGGCTCCCCAATTATCGCCTCTCTGATGCGGTCGGAGCGGAAATGGCGGAAATCCTGCCTGAGTTCGCACCATGCTGAAATTAGGCGGGTATGGTCGAAATAGCCGATGGCAAACGGCCAGACGCAGCGGTTGCTTGGCCGGCCTTTGGCATCGGTATAGTTGAAAGAGAGCTTGCGGTTGCTACGGATGGCAGCACGGACGGTATTGAGAATATGTTGCTCGTGTTCGTCGTAGCCGCTAGGTTGTTTAACCGGATAAAGTACCTGAGTTTCTATCAGGCCGGATAAGTTGTCGGGTAAGATATTGTGGATTTTGGTTAACACATTTTTGGCTTCTTCACGCAGTGTGTTGTCGGTATAAGCAACCACCCAGCGCAGGCCGAGCACCAAAGCTTCGATTTCGTTTTCATTAAACATCAGCGGCGGCAATAGAAAATCTTTGTGCAAAATAAAACCTATGCCCGCTTCGGCACGAATATCCGCACCTTGCCGCCGCAGGGCTTCGATATCGCGGTAAACCGTTCGGATGCTGACAGATAAAGTGTCTGCCAAAGTTTCGGCGGTAACGGGATGGCGATGGTTGCGCAATAATTGCAATAAGCTGAGTAAGCGTTCGGATCGGGTCATAAAAATAGGCGGTAGGGCGGGGTTGTCGGATAACGAATATGGTAAGGCATTCTGATAATGATTTATATGACTAAACAGGCCGTCTGAAAAGAAAAACGCTTTCAGACGGCCTGAAAGCGTTGGGGGTATTGGTTTATTTTTCTTGCTTGCGGGTGAATTCTTCTAAGCTTTCCAAACCACGCAAAAAGCGGGAAAGTTCGCTTAACGCGCCTTCATATACATTACGTTTAAAATCAATTACTTCATCTATCGGTGCCCAATATTGATGCCAACGCCAACCGTCGAATTCGGGGTGGCTGGTAGCGCGCAGGTGAACATCGCTTTCCCGACCGACCAAGCGCAGCAGATACCAAATCTGTTTTTGCCCGCGATAAGAACCGCGCCATTCGCGGCGAACCCAATGGGAGGGAACGTCGTAACGCAGCCAGTCTCGGGTGCGGCCTAAAATTTTAACGTGGTGCGGGAGTAGGCCGACTTCTTCTAAAAGCTCACGGTACATGGCGGTTTCCGGACTTTCCCCCGGTTTGATGCCGCCTTGGGGAAACTGCCACGAATGCTCGCGCACACGTTTACCCCAGAATACTTCATTGCGGTCGTTGGTTAAGATGATGCCGACATTGGGGCGATATCCTTCTCTATCCAGCATAGTTTGCCGCCCTTTGCATAAAAATTTAATCTTTAGATTTTCCCACAATGCCGATGGTTTGACAAATTTATCCACAGGCAGACTCGGCTGTATCAGGCGCTTTAAAGCCTATGTATCCGGCCATAAAACAAGCCGTCTGAAAATGTTTTCAGACGGCCTGAACAGGGTCTATGCGGACCGGGTTTTGCTCGAAAAATTTATAAACCTGCCGCCGCTTTCAATGCCGCTACTTTATCGGTACGTTCCCAACTGAATTCGGGTTCTTCCCGTCCGAAATGGCCGTAAGCTGCGGATTTGCTGTAAATCGGCCTTAATAAATCAAGCATTTGAACAATGCCTTTCGGGCGTAGGTCGAAATGTTCGCGCACCAGTTTGATTAATTCCGCTTCGCTGAGTTTGCCGGTGCCGAAGGTATCAATGGAAATAGAGGTCGGTTTGGCAATACCAATGGCGTAAGAAACTTGAATCTGGCATTGGGTTGCCAAGCCGGCGGCAACGATGTTTTTAGCGACATAACGGCAGGCATAGGCGGCGGAGCGGTCGACTTTGGTCGGGTCTTTTCCGGAGAATGCACCCCCGCCATGCGGTGCGGCACCGCCATAGGTATCAACAATGATTTTGCGGCCGGTTAAGCCGCAATCGCCCTGCGGGCCGCCAATTACAAATACGCCGGTCGGGTTGATCAGGTATTTGGTTTCTTCGGTCAGCATGTCTGCCGGCAATACCGGCAGAATAATATGTTCTTTAACTGCGGCAATCAATTCTTCACGGCTGATATCGGGGTGGTGTTGAGTGGATAATACGACGGTATCAATGCGTTTGACTTTTCCTGTTTCGCTGTCGTATACGCAGGTTAATTGTGCTTTGGCATCGGGGCGAAGCCACGGCAGCAGGCCGCTTTTGCGTACTTCGCTTTGGCGTTGCATCAGGCGGTGGCTGTAATAAATCGGGAAGGGCATTAAGGTGGGTGTTTCATCGCAGGCATAACCGAACATCAAGCCCTGATCGCCGGCGCCTTGCTCCAAATCAACCCCTTCGCCTTCATTAACACCTTGGGCGATATCGGGCGATTGTTCGCCGAAATTTTGCAGTAGTCGGCAAGAGTTGGCACTAAAACCCAATTCGGGATCGTTATAACCGATACGGGAAATTGTATCGCGTGCCACCTGTTCGTAATCGACTTTGGCCGTTGTGGTGATTTCACCGGCCAAAACACATAAATCGGTGGCAACCAATGTTTCGGCGGCAACCCGTGCCGTAGGGTCTTGTGCCAGAATGGCATCTAAAATGGCATCGGAAATTTGATCGGCCACTTTATCAGGGTGGCCTTCGGAAACAGATTCCGAAGTAAACAAGTATTCGCTCATTTTATCGTAATGCTTTCATGAAAAAGAAAATGTTTGTTTATGGAGCCTAGATGCGGCTAGAAAACGAATTATGGTAAAAATTGTGGTTAAAGAAAAATAAAGATAAAAAGCTGTTTGTTAACAGTTCGATTCTTTGTCTACACAATATTTAATTGAGCGGAATTATAACAGAGATAAGGCAATGGCTTTTTAAACTTTAATGAATATTGCAAATGCTTGTTTGAGTATGGTTATTTTACTGTTGAGTTGTCACATATTTAGTTATTCGGCTTAAATATAGCTACGCTGGCGTTTCCTAACGGTCGCAGCCCTGCTAGAGCAAGCCCAATGTCGGTACTTTTAGAAAATTATTGTAGAAAATCAATAAAGTTTTTTGATTCATATAAGGCCGTCTGAATGCTATTTCAGACGGCCTTATTTATTATTCTTGAAAAGAATATAGTTGGATACAGATTTTATTGCAGCTGGGCGGCATTTCTTGATTCACGGTATGCTGCGGCAATATCGGTACCGAATAGTGTATTAACATCAGTTTCATCAAAAACATATTGGGCGTGGCAGAAGTCACAATCGATTTCGATGCTGCCTTGCTCCGCCAATACCGAGCCGACTTCTTCGCCACCGAGCAGAAGCAGCATATCGCTCACTTTTCCGCGCGAACAGGTGCAGGCAAATTCGATGGGTTCCGGTTCAAAAAGGCGTGGCGGTGTTTCATGGAATAAACGGTAGAGTATGTGCTGTACACTAAGCGAAAGCAGCTCTTCTTGTGTAGCGGTTTGTGCCAATGTTACGACATGCTCCCATGTTTCCGGATTAGGCTCTGATTCGGGCAGGCGTTGTACCAATAGCCCGCTGCATGCGGTATCGGAAGCGGCCAAAGTAATATAGGTATCCAATTGCTCGGAACGCTTCATATAGTTCATCAGCATTTCCGCAATACTGCCGCCTTCTAAAGGCACCACCCCTTGCCAAGGGTCGCCGTCGCGCGGTTGTAGGGTAATCACAAATACCCCGTTTTCGCCTAAAAGTTCGGCAAGGCTGTCGTCATCGTTGATTTGAGCCTGTTCATCCCAACGGGCGGTAGCGCGACAGGTGTCGGCAGAGCCGGCTTCTACCACCAGCATTTTCAGACGGCCTTGCCCTTGTACTTGCACGGTTAGGGTGCCGTCGATTTTCAGATTGCTTGATAACAATACGCCGGCTGCCAATAGCTCGCCCAGTGCGCGCCGTATAGCGACAGGGTAGTGTTTTTGGCCGACAATATGCTGCCATACTTTTTCAAGTAATACATGTTGCCCGCGGATAGGCATATCATCAAAAATAAAACGGGTGCGGTTGTCGGCGGCGGTGATTGCCGGTGTGTTGGTTTGTGTTTGCATACTTATATTTTCCTGCTTAAATTTTTCAGATGGTTTGAATATGGTTGCAAGCCGTTTTAAATCAAGTATCCCTGTAAAAACAGAATATTTTCCGGGTATTGCCGCATGGTGTTTATTGGCATTGTATTTTGGCGTAGCCTGAACGAAATGGCCGAATCGGTGCTGTTTGGCGTAGGTTTTAAAATGTTTTTTCGCTATGTTAAAATAGACGGCTTAAAAATGAATTCGGCCGTATCGCGGTGCGGGCGGCAAGGAAAGGAAAGAATAATGGCAGGCCATAGTAAATGGGCGAATATCCGCCACAAGAAAGAGCGTCAGGATGCCAAGCGCGGCAAAATTTTTACGCGCTTGATTAAAGAAATTACCGTAGCGGCCAAAATGGGCGGCGGTGATCCGAATTCAAACCCCCGTTTGCGTTTGGCTATGGATAAAGCTTTCGACAACAATATGCCGAAAGACAATGTGCAACGTGCGATTGATAAAGGTACGGGCAATCTGGAGGGGGCGGAATACGTTGAATTGCGCTATGAGGGCTACGGTATCGGCGGTGCGGCTTTGATGGTGGACTGCTTAACCGATAATAAAACCCGTACGGTTGCCGATGTGCGCCATGCTTTTAACAAAAATGGCGGTAATTTAGGCACCGATGGTTGTGTGGCCTTTAACTTTGTTCATCAAGGCTATCTGCTTTTTGCACCGGGTACGGACGAAGATGCGCTGATGGAAGCAGCATTGGAAGCGGGTGCGGAAGATGTGGTGAATAATGAAGACGGTTCGATTGAAGTGATTACCGCGCCGAATGATTGGGCTGCTGTAAAAGCCACTTTGGAAGCAGCAGGCTTTAAATCGGAAGACGGCGACGTGACCATGCGCGCGCAAAACGAAACCGAATTGAGTGGCGAAGATGCCGAGAAAATGCAAAAACTGATTGATGCACTTGAAGATTTAGACGATGTTCAAGATGTTTATACTTCTGCGGTGTTGAATTTCGAGTAAAGCTTGTTTCAGACGGCCTATTATTATTGTAAAAAGCAGGTGCTTCGCAATCGGCACCTGCTTTTTTATAAGAGAGCCATGTAATAAAGCTTTGCATTGAAAGGGCAATATAAAGTATGTTGGTTTTTCAGACGGCCTTCAATATCAGAATAATATGGTGCATTATTTGGCTGTAAAATTGTTATCGCATACTTGGAAACTACTTTAAAAAATAGTAGGTTTGCCCCACAATATAGTTCTCTGCCATGAAATAAAAGATTAAAGGAAAGGCAAATATTATGTGCCAGCTGCTCGGCATGAACTGCAATACCCCTACCGATATTGTGTTTTCTTTCGAAGGGTTCCGCCGTCGTGGTGGTTTGACTGACCATCATGCTGACGGTTTCGGTATTGGTTTTTTCGAAGGCCGCGGTGTGCGTTTGTTTCATGATGACAAACCCAGTGCGCATTCGCCGGTTGCTGATTTAATCCGTGCGTATCAAATCAAATCTGAAAATGTGATTGCCCATATTCGAAAAGCAACACAGGGGCAAACTTCGTTGGCCAATACCCATCCGTTTATGCGTGAAATGTGGGGGGAATATTGGTTGTTTGCCCACAACGGGCATTTGAAAAACTTTTTCCCCGAAATTGGGCAATATTACCATGCCGTCGGTAATACCGATTCGGAGCGGGCTTTTTGCTATATGCTCGAACAGTTGCGTACCCGTTTTCCAGAACGTCCCGATACAGATGCTTTGTTTGAAGCGGTTAAAGAGCTGACAAAAGAAATACGTGAATATGGTTTGTTTAACTTTATGATGTCAAACGGCGATTATCTGTTTGCGCATGCCAGCACACTGCTGCATTATATTGTCCGCAAAGCACCTTTTGGCGAGGCGCATTTGTTGGATGATGATGTCAGTATCGATTTTGCTGCGGTTACTACGCCAAACGATAAAGTGGCGGTGATTGCCACTTTGCCGCTAACGGCTAACGAGCAGTGGTCGCAGTTGGCGGTAGATGAGTTGGTGATGTTTTATCAGGGCGATATTGTGCGCAGAGACCGACCGGAACCGCCTGTTTATATGGGCACGGAAGAAGGTTTGGAAATTGCCCGTGCGGTAGGCGTGAGTGTTTAAGTTTGCTGGGTTTTCAAGTTAAAACTGGCCGTCTGAGTGATTCAGACGGCCAGTTTTTATGGATATAAACAGCAGCTTTATTTCACCAGTTTCAAACCTTTTTTAGGTTTCGTACCGCCATTTTCAGGTGGGGGCGTATCGTCTTTGTTTTCAGACGGCTTCTCTTCAGCACTGTCGGCGGTTTCTTTTTCGACTAAGTGCAACGGCTCGACACCCTGTTTTTCACTTTCGGTTTGATAGGGTTCCACTTCAAACCCCATGCCTTCACCGCTTTCGCGTGCGAAAATACTGATCACATGACCGATCGGAATCCAGATTTCATGTGCGACACCGGAAAAACGGGCGGAGAAATTTATCCATTCGTTATCAATGTTTAAATTGTGGCTTGCCGTTGTGCCGATATTCAGTACGATTTCATTTTCACGCACGTATTGCATGGGAACTCGGGTATGTTCGTTTACCCAAACGGCAATATGCGGTGTTTGATTATTGTCCATACACCATTCATAAAGTGCGCGAATCAGGTAAGGTTTGGTGCTGTTCACAGTTGTTTCCTTTGGGGGCGGCTTAACGTCGCATAGCTTTTTCAGCGGGCGTCAGTGCTTCGATAAAGGCTTCGCGTTGGAAAATACGTTCCGCATATTTGAGAATCGGGGCAGCGGATTTGCCGAGTTTGATGTCATAATGGTCTAAGCGCCATAATAAGGGCGACAAGGCAACATCAATCATAGAAAATTCGTCACCCATAATAAATTTGGTTTTTGAGAAAGCGGGGGCAAGCATGGTTAACCCGTTGGCAATGGCTTCGCGTGCTTTAGATTGCTCTTTGCTGCTAGCATCAGCAGATTCGAGCAACTGCACGTGTCTGAACAGCTCTTTTTCCATGCGGAACAATACCAAACGGCCACGACCGCGCATAACAGGGTCGCCGGGCATTAATTGAGGATGAGGGAAGCGTTCGTCGATATATTCGTTGATAATATTGGATTCATGAAGAATCAAATCGCGTTCAACCAAAACAGGCACTTGGTTGTAGGGGTTCATTATGGCTAGATCTTCGGGTTTGTTGAAAATATCTACATCTTTGATTTCAAAATCCATACCTTTTTCAAACAACACAAACCGGCAACGTTGGCTGAAAGGGCAGGTAATGCCCGAATAAAGTGTCATCATAATTTTTTATACTCCTACGGTAGTGCCCGTCTATATATTCAGACGGCCTGCTTCATTAGTGTGAAAATAGGTAAGATTATAGCTTATTTTATAGCTTTAAGCCAAGAAAATGAGTTTAACATCATGTTTATAAAAATAAATTTATTATTTTAAATGATTTTGAAAAGTAAAATATTTTGGTTGGTTCTAGTTCGTGCCAATAACCAAGAGTTACATCTTATCGGGAAATTATTATAAAAATTAGCGCACATTAAAAAAGAATCACGTTATAACGCATTACATTAGAAACCATTACAATATAAAGTTTAATTATGCTTAAAAAAACAAAATCTTATATGACATGCTCATCAAATTATATTCATCCGTTTATGCGTTTGAAAACTGTGTCTGTTTATCTTTTATTGAGCTTGGTGTTGGGCGGTGTAGCTGCTTGCGGTGCAACATCGGATAATAGTGGTACGACATCTTCGGCCTCTTCTGCTCAATCAAATAAATCGAATACTTCCGCGCATAAAGAAATCGGATTAATGTTGGATACTGCCCGTCATTTTTATTCGGTTAATGTGATTAAAAATTTTATTGATAATTTAGCCGCATCGGGCGGTAGTTTTTTACATTTGCATTTTTCCGATCATGAAAATTATGCTTTGGAAAGTGATTTGCTCGGGCAGAAAGTGGAAAATGCTACCCGTAGGAAAGACGGTGTATATATTAATCCGCAAACCGGTAAACCATTTTTAAGTTATCGGCAACTACAAGAGCTTATTCGTTATGCGCAGTCTAAGAATATCGAAGTGATACCGGAAGTTGGCAGCCCTAACCATATGGATGGTATTTTTAGGCTTTTGGCACATAAACATGGGCAAGGCTATGTGGATTCATTGAAATCTACTCAGGTTGATGATGAAATCAATATCAATAAGCCTGAAAGTATTGAGTTTATGAAAAAACTGATTACCGAAGTTGCTGATGCATTTGGTAGCCAGAGTAAGCATTTTCATATAGGTGGTGATGAGTTTGGTTATAGTGAAGAAAATAACCAGGAGTTTATCGACTATGCTAACAAACTGGCTTCTTTTCTGGAACAGAAAGGATTAACACCCCGTTTATGGAATGATGGGTTAATTACCAAAACGGTAGATGGATTGAACCGTAATATTCAGATTACTTATTGGAGTTATGACGGTGATACTGAAAATCAAGTTGCTGCTGTCAGACGGCGTAAAATACGTGCCAGCATGCCGGATCTTATAGATAAAGGGTTTACTGTTTTAAACTATAATTCATACTATCTCTATCTTGTACCCAAAGAGGGCGGTAATTTTAGCCATGAAGCAAATTTTGCGGGTCAAGATATTGAAAAACGTTGGAATCTGGGGGTATGGGATGGCGAAAATGTGAATAATGCGGTTCGAAATACCGACAATATTTTGGGCGCGGCATTGGCTATCTGGGGAGAGGATGCAGGCAGATTAAGCGATAAATCGATTCAGGAACATTCTTCTGGCACATTAAAAGCTGTGATCCGTAAAATCCGTGCCAATGATAATCAGGCTGGTGAATAATAATATTTTTTACCTTTATCCTGCATAATTATTTTCGTATCAAGCCGCTATCTCCTATCAGGTAGCGGCTTTGTTTATTTGTGTTTGCTATAGGCATCGTTATTATGATTTAGCTTAATAATCATTTTTTGATAGGAGATTTTTATTTCTATATTGATTTGTAAATAAAATGTAAATTATATGGATTATATTTTTATTATTTGTTTAAAATAGTAACTGTTGCAATTAAAATACAAAAACTACTCATGATATGATTTTGTTAAAATTAATTTAAATTAAATATTTATATTTAAAACAATTGTATATAAAAATAATTATGAAATATAAGTATTGATATGTCATTTTTAAAATAATTTAAGTGAAAACAAGAAAATATTTTTATAGGTGCATGGCATTTTTTTATGATGGGTGGTTGTTAAGATATGTTGGGAATTGATAATATATCCCCCGTGGCAAAGAGAACCACATTTAACCTTTACTAAAAAACAAACACAAGGATTACGGAAATGTCTACTTACAATAAAATCGGTTTGGCAGTGTTTTTAGCATTTGGTTTGGCTGCATGTGGTGGTGGCGGTAGCGGAAGTCCTTCTGCTGCAGCAACATCTACCAATCAATCGTCTAATGCTGCTTTCCGCGATGCTATGCCGTCTGCCAGCGCACAAGCGGTTAATCTTACCGATGCATCAGCCGGTTCTGTTTATAATGCGGCGGCATATAAAATTAATTTAGATGGTAAATCTTATAAAGTATCTGATTTGGCTTCTGATAAAGTGACTAACCTTGTTAATCAGGAAGGCAATGAAACTGTTCGTACATACCGTCAACAATTTTCTATCATTGCCGGTCGTTTCAGTTCCGAAAAAATTGGTGGTGAAAACCTCAAAGACGATCCGGAAATGACAACGGCGGTTGCGGAAGTAAAAAACCCGATGGTAGTCGGATTGGTTAATGGTGAGGCTACCCAAACGCTGCCGACTTCAGGTAAATATGCTTACAATGGTGCTGCATTCGGTGAAACTGAAATCGGTAAACTGACTTACAATGTCGACTTTGATAAGAGAGTAGGTAGTGGTTCAGTAACAGGTTTGGCGTCATCTGGTAAGATTGATTTGTTAGAAGCAAGTATTAAAAATACATCATTTAACAATGAAATTGATGGCACGCTTGTGACTACTCAAGGTATCGAAGGCCATTCAAACTCAGAAAAACTGGGTAAAGGTGATTACAAAGTTCACTTCTTTGGTAAGAATGCCGAAGAAATTGGTGGTGCGATTATGCAAAAGAATGGTGAAATCGGTATTGCCGGTAAACGCTAAATCGATATTGATTTGCTTTTTAGCAATGGGTTAATAAAGCCGTCTGAATAAATTCAGACGGCTTTATTTGATTGAGGAAATAAATATAAGGCCGTCTGAAACAACAACCGGCGGTTATTATTTGGTTTGGATAAAAATTATTCGTCCGGTAACAGCCTGTTCAATATAATAGCCAGAATGGCACACAGTCCGACGCCGGCAAAACTGATGCTACCGAATTTAATGACCATGCCGCCTACGCCGGTGGTTAATACCGAACTGACAATCACTAAATTTTTGGGCTTCATTAAATCCACATGTGCATCAATCAAAGTTTTCAAACCCAGTGATGCAATGGTACCGAATAGTAAAATCATAATGCCCCCCATAACAGGCAAGGGGATAGAGGCCAGAAAAGCATTGAACTTACCAAAGAAAGCCATACAGATAGCAAAAATGGCCGCCCAAGTCATGATTTTGGGATTACTGTTTTTGGTAATCATCACGGCACCGGTTACTTCACCGTAAGTAGTAACAGGCGGGCCACCGATTAAGCCGGCAACGCATACGCCTAAACCGTCACCGGCCAGTGTTTTATGTAAACCTGGGTCTTTAACATAATCATTTCCCGTGACTTTACCAATCGCCATAACCCCGCCGATATGTTCAATGGCCGGAGCGATAGCCACGGGCAGCATAAAGAGCGCGGCCTGCCAGTTGATTTGCGGAGTTATGAAGTCCGGTTTGGCAAACCAAGGTGCATTGATAATCGGTGTGGTATCTACTAACCCCATGAATAAGGCGGCAATATAGCCGGCTACCACACCGATTAGGATCGGAACCAGTTTCATCATTTTACTGCCGAACACGGCAACAATGACGGTTACGGCAAAAGTAAAACCGGAAAGTATTAATGATTGGGTATAGTCTACAGCTTGTTCGCCACCGGCCTGACCCATAGCCATTTGACTGGCTACCATGGCAACCGATAAACCGATAACCATAATGACAGGGCCGATCACAACGGGTGGAAGTAGGCGGTTAACCGTAGCCAAGCCGCGCCACTTCACCAATCCGGCAAAAACAAAATACATAAAGCCGGCAGCGAATAAGGCAAACATGGTAGAGGGCAGGCCCCACTCGCTAATCGAATAAATAATCGGTGCGATAAAAGCAAATGACGAACCGAGAAATACCGGTACTTTAAAGCGGGTGACGACTTGAAACAGCAGCGTACCGATACCGGCACCTAGTAAAGCCATAGAAGGGTTTAATCCTGTGAGAAGCGGTACCAAGACCATAGCGCCGAATGCCACGAATAAAATTTGTGCACCTGAAATGGCGAGCTTGAGTTGCTGCATGTTAAATTCCGTCATTTTTTGAGGTTGAGATGTTGCGGATTATAACGCTGCCGTTAGGTTTTGTATGCAGTAGCGGCTTGTTCGGATATTAAGGAATTTACACATTATGTTAATAATAAGGCTATAAGATAATAAAAATTAATTACAATTAAACGTGAAAGCTATATAATTCCAAGCTATCAGATTATCTATGTTTCAGACGGCCTTATATAGATAAATGAGGCCGTCTGAAAACTATTTCAGCCATTTGAACCAGTCGTAAATTGAGACGAAGTAGATATGAATTTAAACCGTAAAATCATCGCTATCGACGGGCCAAGTGCATCGGGCAAAGGAACGGTAGCATCACGCGTTGCTGCAGCACTGGGGTTCGACTATTTGGACTCGGGCGCATTGTATCGCTTGACCGCTCTTTATGCGCAGCAACAAAGTGTTAGCTGGGAAGATGAAGATGCCGTAGCCGGGTTGGCTGAAAACCTGCCGGTTGTGTTTGAAGCAAATATAATACGGTTAAATGGTCAAGATGTTTCCGATGCTATTCGTAGTGAAGAAATCGGAATGGGTGCTTCCACTGTGGCACGATTTCCAAAAGTCCGAGCAGCATTATTACAGCGACAACGCCATTTTTTAACAGATAAAGGATTGGTGGGTGATGGCCGTGATATGGGGTCGGTAGTTTTTCCCGATGCGGCTTTAAAGGTTTTTTTAACCGCATCTGCGCGAATCCGTGCCGAGCGTAGAGCGGCGCAAATTGGGATTCCTACCGAAGGCGTAGCGTTCGAACGTATTCTTTCCGATATTGAAACCCGTGATGAGGCGGATCGCCGCCGAGCTGTTGCCCCGTTAAAACAATTACCGGATGCATATTTATTGGATACATCGGATTTGAGCATTGAACAAGCTGTAAAAAAAGTGCTTGATTGGTATGCACAAATCTAACGATAATGTATAATTAAACCATATTTTCAGACTGCCTTTGATTTAAGGAAGGCCGTCTGAAAATTTTTGTATTATTGTTTGCCGCGCCAAGGGCGGCAGACTGTTTTTAAAACCAACCCCGCACGCCTTGGCAGTGTATTGAAAAGAGTTACTATATGACTATGGAAAATTTTGCCCAGCTTTTGGAAGAAAGCTTTACCCTTCAAGAGATGAATCCCGGTGAGGTGATTACCGCTGAAGTAGTGGCAATCGATAATAACTTTGTTACCGTAAATGCCGGTCTGAAATCAGAGTCTTTGATTGATGTAAGCGAATTCAAAAACGCTCAGGGTGAGATTGAAGTAAAAGTCGGTGATTTTGTTACCGTAACTATCGAATCTGTTGAAAACGGCTTCGGTGAAACCAAATTATCCCGTGAAAAAGCCAAGCGTGCTGCCGATTGGATTGCTTTGGAAGAAGCTATGGAAAACGGCGACATTCTGTCTGGCGTAATCAATGGCAAAGTAAAAGGCGGCCTGACTGTTATGATCAACAGCATCCGTGCATTCTTGCCGGGTTCTTTAGTTGACGTACGTCCTGTTAAAGATACTTCTCACTTTGAAGGTAAAGAAGTTGAATTCAAAGTAATCAAACTGGATAAAAAACGCAATAACGTAGTGGTATCACGCCGTGCCGTTCTGGAAGTGACTTTGGGCGAAGAGCGCAAAGCATTGTTGGAAAACCTGCAAGAAGGCGCAGTGGTTAAAGGTATCGTTAAAAATATTACCGATTACGGTGCGTTCGTTGACTTGGGCGGTATCGACGGTTTGCTGCACATCACCGACTTGGCATGGCGCCGTGTGAAACATCCAAGCGAAGTTTTGGAAGTCGGCCAAGAAGTTGAAGCCAAAGTATTGAAATTCGACCAAGAAAAACAACGTGTTTCATTGGGTATGAAACAATTGGGCGAAGATCCTTGGACTGGTTTGACCCGCCGTTATCCGCAAGGTACCCGCATGTTCGGTAAAGTATCTAACTTAACCGACTACGGTGCATTCGTTGAAATCGAACAAGGTATCGAAGGTTTGGTACACGTTTCTGAAATGGACTGGACCAACAAAAACGTACATCCGAGCAAAGTCGTTCAATTGGGCGATGAAGTAGAAGTCATGATTCTGGAAATCGACGAAGACCGCCGCCGTATCAGCTTGGGTATGAAACAATGTCAGCCTAATCCTTGGGAAGAGTTTGCCGCCAACCACAATAAAGGCGATAAAATCTCAGGTGCAGTCAAATCTATTACTGACTTCGGTGTGTTCGTAGGCTTGCCGGGCGGTATCGATGGTTTGGTTCACTTGTCTGATCTTTCTTGGACAGAAGCCGGTGAAGAAGCTGTACGCAAATACAAAAAAGGTGAAGAAGTTGAAGCCGTTGTATTGGCGATTGATGTTGAAAAAGAGCGTATCTCTTTGGGCATCAAACAGTTGGAAGGCGATCCTTTCGGCAACTTTATCAGCGTAAACGATAAAGGTTCTTTGGTTAAAGGTACTGCTAAATCAGTAGATGCCAAAGGTGCGGTTATTACTTTGTCTGACGATGTAGAAGCTTATCTGCCTGCTGCCGAATGGTCTAGCGAGCGTGTTGAAGATTTGCGCAACGTGTTAAAAGAAGGCGACGAGGTAGAAGCGGTTGTGGCAACGGTTGATCGCAAAAACCGCAGCATCAAATTGTCTGTTAAAGCCAAAGATGCTAAAGATAGCCGTGAAGCGTTGAATACTGTTAATGCTTCTTCAACTGCCAGCGCAGGTACGACCAGCTTGGGCGACTTGTTGAAAGCCAAACTTTCCGGTGATCAGGAATAAGGTGCCAATATGACCAAGTCTGAGTTAATGGTTCGTTTGGCAGAGGTTTTTGCTGAAAAGAATGGTACACAGTTGATGGCAAAAGATGTCGAATACAGTGTTAAAGTTTTGGTAGATACCATGACTCGTTCACTTGCAAAAGGCCAGCGTATTGAAATCAGAGGCTTTGGTAGCTTTGATTTAAACCGTCGTCCGGCTCGTGTCGGCCGTAATCCTAAAACTGGTGAACGTGTGGAAGTTCCTGAGAAATTTGTTCCGCATTTCAAACCTGGAAAAGAATTACGTGAACGCGTAGATCAAGCTATAGAAAGCTAATAAGGTTTTATCTATCAAATCAAAACGCCGCAAATGCGGCGTTTTTTTTATGACGTCACACCTTTGTAAAGTTGGTGGTAATCTGCTATTTCAGGCCATTTATCATGAATAAAATAATGAAAGCCAAATAAGAATTTACTCTTATTCAGTTTGATATGGTCAAAACTACTTCAAATCGGAATCCGCTGCCGTCTGAAAGGTTTTAGGCGATCTTTATGATGTTGCGGTTACCACGTTGGTTTAAATGTTGTTTTTTTATATAGGGTTACTTATTAATTTATAATGTTATTTTTTATTAATTCACAAATAAATTTTAAATATTTAAGAAAAGTATTCGGGAAGTGTAAAAAAATCACTATGTAAACCGCTTTCTTTGTAAAATATAGCACTTGCATAATGATGATAAATTAAGGGGACACATGCGCTATCACGGAACCATCATGCGCTGGGACTACGAGCTTGGCTTCGGATTTATTAAAGAAGAGCAAAGCAAAGCGGAAATTTTCGCCCATATCGGCGAGTTTGAAACTGAAAATCCACCGCCACGCGATGGGGAAACGGTATCGTTTGATATTGTCAGCAATCAGCGCGGTGTGGAGGAAGCAAAAAATATCCAATACAGTAACCGAACCCGTAAGCCGGCTGCCCAAGACATTGATTTTGATGATGATACACCGAAAAATTTACCGGGCTGGCTGCGCGGCATGGTTGCGGCTATTGTCGGTATCCCTCTATTGGGTGCGGCCGCTTATTATGGGCTTGACTACTGGGATAGCTATCGGGCGACACATGCCGGCAATGAAGTAGTGGTTGATGAAGTGGCCGAAAAAATGATGGCTGAACGTGCTGCATGGAAGCAAGCTGTCGAATCTACCGGTAAAAGACAAGCAGCAGGCCAGTTTCACTGTGACGGCAGGCAGTATTGCTCGCAAATGAAATCTTTTGCAGAAGCTAAGTTTTTTCTGGCTTACTGCCCTAATGTGAAGATGGATGGTGACAAAGACGGTATCCCGTGCGAAGACCAGTTTGAAGATGATGTTCGGCGTGAGCATCCCGAATTATTCAGCGGTAATGATAAAGGAGAGAAAGACGGGCTATTTGGTTGGCTTAAAAGTGAGGATGGAGAACATGGTAGCAGGCCGAAAAGAAGCAAACGCCGTTAACCATATTCTGTGGCCGTCTGAAAATATTTGATTGCTTTCCGAATAGTGTTATGTTGCGTGGCTGTATGTTAAATAATATTGGTGGATGAATTAAGTAGTATGAAACAAGAAAAAAGTGTTGGTAAATACAAATTTCTTTTAAAATAAGACTATTTTCGAACCAGGCCGTTTTCAGACGGCCTTTCTATATTGATATTCAGCAGGGCATAACCATTATGAATTTACAGCAGATCATTACAGCAGAAGCGGAAAAAGCCTTTATTCATGCAGGTATCGGTGGTGAGGCAGTGATTCTACAACCCGCTAAAAATGCCGATTTCGGTGATTTTCAAATCAACGGCGTGATGGGTGCTGCTAAAAAAGCCAAGCAGAACCCGCGCGAGTTGGCACAAAAAGTTGCCGCAGCGTTGACAGATAACAGTGTGATTGAAAGAGCCGAAGTGGCCGGGCCCGGTTTTATCAATCTGCGTTTACGCGCCGCTTTTCTTTCAGACGGCCTTCAAAAGGCTCTAGCCGATAAGCAACGCATGGGCATTGCTGAAACGGCCGATAAAAAAACCGTTGTGATTGATTATTCGTCACCCAATTTGGCCAAAGAAATGCATGTCGGCCATTTGCGTTCCAGCATTATCGGCGACAGTATCGCCCGCATTCTCGGCTTCTTGGGCCATAAGGTGATCCGCCAAAATCATGTCGGCGATTGGGGCACGCAGTTCGGTATGTTGGTGGCCTATATGGTGGAACAGCAAAAAGCCGATGCCGGTTTTGAATTGTCGGATTTGGAACAGTTTTACCGCAATGCCAAAATCCGTTTTGATGAAGATGCAGCGTTTGCCGATACCGCCCGTGATTATGTGGTGAAGCTTCAAAGCGGTGATGAGGCCGTGTTGGCATTGTGGAAGCAGTTTGTCGAAATCTCATTGCAACACGCGCAAAATGTTTACGATACTTTGGGCTTGTTGTTAAAGCCTGAAGATGTGGCCGGTGAATCTACCTACAATCACGATTTGCAAGCCGTAGTAGATGATTTGTCTGCCAAAGGCTTGGCGGTGGACGACCAAGGCGCGAAAGTGGTGTTTTTAGATGAATTTAAAAACCAAGACGGCGAAGCGTCTGCCTATATCGTACAAAAAAAAGGCGGTGGTTTCCTTTATGCCAGTACCGACTTGGCTTGTATCCGCTATCGCGTAGGCCGTCTGAAAGCCGATCGGTTGTTGTATGTGGTCGATACCCGTCAAAAACTTCACTTCGAACAGTTGTTTACCTTATCGCGCAAAGCAGGTTATTTGCCTGAGAATGTAGAAGCCGAGTTTATCGGTTTCGGCACCATGATGGGCAAAGATGGCAAACCGTTTAAAACTCGTAGCGGCGATACGGTAAAACTGGTGGATTTATTAGATGAAGCGGTAGAACGCGCTACTGAATTGGTGCGGCAGAAAAATCCTGAATTAAGCGGCGAGGATGCTGCTGAAATCGGACGGGCTGTCGGTATCGGTGCGGTTAAATATGCCGATTTGAGTAAAAACCGTACTAGCGATTATGTGTTTGATTGGGACAATATGCTCAGTTTCGAAGGCAATACCGCCCCTTATCTGCAATATGCTTATACCCGCGTTCAAAGCGTGTTCCGCAAGGTGGGGGATTGGGATACTGCTGCCGATCCGGTGTTGACGGAGCCGTTGGAAAAACAATTGGCGGTTGAATTATTGAAGTTTGAGGATGTGTTGCAAACCGCTGCCGATTCTTCTTATCCGCATTATTTGGCGGCTTATCTCTATCAGGTGGCGACACTCTTCAGCCGTTTTTATGAAGCTTGCCCGATATTAAAAGCAGAGGGTGAGGCACGAAATACCCGCTTGCAATTGGCGTTGTTAACAGGGCGTATTTTGCAGCAGGGATTGGCGCTTCTGGGAATTCGTAGTTTAGAAGTGATGTAATTCGGATAAACAGGAGGGTGAAGATTATATTTAAGTGTTAAATATATTATACAGAGTGGGTAGAAGCTGTATAATAACTGCCCCCTTTGGTATTTATTACTATATAAATTAAATAATCGGAATAACATAAAATGAAAATAAAACGCAATACAAACTACTATGCAATTGCCTGTTTGACTATGGCATTAACTTTATCCGCCTGCGGAAGCGGTGGAGGCAGTGGTCCTAGCGTTATGCCGTCGCCACCTGTACAACCAGAGAAAGAACAGCCACAACAGCCTGAAGAAATGCCGCAACCCCCGGCTAAGCCGGAAGCCGAAGCGCCACAACAGCCTGCGCCGCAACCACCCGTGGATCCAAAGCCTGAGCAGCCACAGCAGCCTAAACCTGAAGAGATGCCACAACCTCCGGTTAAGCCTGAAGCTGAAGCACCAAAAGTGCCTGCTCCGCAGCCGCCGGTGGAACCAAAGCCTGAGCAGCCAAAACAGCCTAAACCTGAAGAAATGCCACAACCCCCGGCGCCCCAACCACCGGTAGATCCAAAGCCTGAGCAGCCACAACAGCCGCCTAAGCCGGAGGACGTACCGCAACAGCCGGATACACGCTTAAAAGCGGATCAGGAAGCGTTAAGTAAGCTTGAAATTAAGAGTCCGCATTCAGGCGGAGTTTTGTCCAGTATTCCACTGAAATTGGTTATAAATGATAATAATCGAAAAGTAGAGCTTCAAGTGTTGCCACCTCATAGTTTTGTCGGTATGCCTAACTTGGAAACATTGAGAGATAGTGATGGCAAACTTATTGGTTATTACGGCCATGTAAGATATAGCGAACAAAGCATAGATATTAATAAAGAGGAACAGGCATCGCTTCGCCAATACTTTTTACAAGATATTGATACGAGTACTAGGCAGCAACCAGGAGGTATGAGCGATATTGCTTATCAAGGAAAAATGATTTATCGATATGATAATAATGGTAATAAGGCTGATGAGGCCACTGTAAAAGCTAATTACCATTGGCGCGATAAAACCTTAGATATGCGGATTACCACAAAGGATCAAGATGTTTGGACACTACATAATGGTAAAACGCAGAATAGTCCTGCATTTGTTAGTGTAGGTGAAGATGGTTCAATCGGTGGGAATTTGATATTTACCCACAATCAAGATTCCAAACCAAAATTCAACGGTCAGTTTACCGGCGGTCTGTATGGCAAAAACGGTAGTGTGTTAGCTGGTGAAGCATCATTTGTAGATAGGGAAAATGGTTGGAAAGGTGTGGTAGGTGCAACAGCTGTACCGGCACCGGAAAAACCTTAATCAATCTGATATTGATATAAAATGATAATAAAAAAGCAGAAACTTTGTTTCTGCTTTTTTTATCTGTTTTTCTTTTGCATACAATATCCTGGCATTGCGATACAATGCGTTTATCCAACATTTTCATTTTTTAGATAGTCGGAACAAAATGAATTTATCCAAGCTTAGCACGGTTTTTTTATGCCTCGGTACCTTGATGCTGAGCGCGTGCAGCCCGAGTGAAAATCAGGCACTGGCTGCGGAGCCGAGTGTACCCGTCGTATCGTCCACATCGGTGACAAAACCGGTACCGGTTTATCGGGGTAATTTTCTCAAAGATGCGGCTGCATTGGCTAAGGCGGAACATGATTTGAAAACATTACCGCGTTTTCATGGCAAGAGTTTGAAGTTTTTTGACAATATCGTTTTTTTCAGCGGCCCGCGTCCGCGCATTGAATTGGATATTCAAAACCCGGAAAACCCTGAAAGAATTGATCATTATGTTTATTGGCAGGGAACATGGCGCCGAAATGATATTTTGCGCAAACCGCCTCCGCCGGAAAGCCTTAATATTGCCCAACATCTGACACCGCTTTCGCAGGTTCGTTTTGCCGATGTGGCAGTGGTGGCTAAAGAATGGGAGCAAAAAGCCCGTTCGGTTAATGCGGTGGAGACCGATGCTTATTATGTTTCATTTGTTTATTTGAGAAGTGAAAATAAGCATTTTTGGCATACTGCAACCATTGAAGCCATTGGTGCACAATATTATTTGAGTTTTCATACCGATAAAACGGTATGGGAGTTTAAGAAATTATAATGTTATTAATATGAATACAAAGGCCGTCTGAAAATATTTCAGACGGCCTGTTCGGTATGGTTTTATCTTAGTCTTGGCGTCGAACCAACAATACCGGAATATTAGATTGGCGGACAACACCTTCTGCTACGGAGCCCATCAGTAAATGTTTCAAACCGGTGAAACCGTGTGTGCCCATAACAATCAGATCACAATGCTCGGAGCCGGCTTGGCTAACCAATACATCGGCAATTTTATCGCCGGCACTTTCCATAATAAGGTTTTCACTTTTTACGCCGGCTTGTCGTATTTCTTGCTCCGTACGCTCCAAGATTTCAATACCGGCTTTTTCAACGGCTTTTCTTAAAGCAACCGTATCGGTTATGCTGACGGTGCTGAATTCAAATTGCGCAATATCAACCACATGCACTGCCAAAACAGTTGCATCGAGCTGTTTGGCCAGTTTACAGGCTTCTTTTAATGCATAAAGAGAAGCTTTACTGTCATCGACGGGAACCATAATTCGCTGATACATTTGTTACCTCCTTATTATTTGTAGTAAAACGGTTGCTGCCCTACCGGCATGATATTGCTTTGCTGATATTTACTTATAGACTATTTTAAATAATTTTAGTTGCAATGATTGGTATATTTATTACTTTAAATCAGATTTTTGCCGGATTTTGTATAGATAGATGAATTGGTAGGCCTATTCTATTTTTGATATAAAAAACCTGTCGGCCGGCTAGCAGACAGGTTTTTTATTAGTCATTAAGACAATAGGAGGTGTGTTTTATTTTTTCTCAATCAGATGATCTATACTCCATGCCCCGGCACCGGTCAACATGAGTAAGAGGAAACCACCGGTAATACCGAAGTTTTTCATCATCTGTACTGCATCTTCCGGCGCAGCGTGGAAGATAAGGGCGGAAATTAATGTGAAGGCAGCCAATAATAAAGCAAGGATACGCGTTTGGAAACCAAACAGGATAGCAATGCCGCCACCTACTTCAAGTAGAATGGTTAATGGCAATAATGCTCCTGGAACCCCCATGCCTTCCATGTGGGCAACTACACCGTCAAATTTGTCAATTTTCCCCCAACCTGAAACAAGAAAAAGATAAACTAAAAATGCACGTGCGATTAAGGAAATCAAAGCATGCATTGTTGGGTTGGTGACGATATTTTTGACTAAAACATTCGGATTGAACATAAATATTACCCTCGTTGAAAAATTTTATGGGAATTATATATTCTCCTGCAAAAAAAAGGAGTGCATATTAAGAAACAGTGAATAAACAGATAAGAAAAAATGCTGTAAATTTAATCTAATAGTAAATTATTATTTTTTTATCAATTATTTATAATTATTTTTGCTATTGTTTTATATGATTTCAATTTAAATAAACAAAACTGCTTGGTTAAAATTATGTTGTGTCGGTGTCTGACTATCAGGTCAACACCGGTTTTTATTTATTATCAGTATTGATTATTTCTGCCATGCGGTGCTCAAGATCCAGTCGGTTGCACTGTAATATTTCGGTTGCTTGGCGGGAATGCCGAGCGTGTCGCGATAAACCACACGGTAGCGGTTGGTATACCAGTTGGGAATGATAATGTATTGATGGCGCAGTGTGCGGTCGAGGGCGCGTGCTACGGCAACCAATTCGTCACGGCTACGGAAGTTTTCAAAGCGTTTCAATAAGGTTTCGACGGCAGGATCGCATACGCCCGCCCAATTTTGGCTGCCGTTGGTTTTGGCGGCATCACAACTGAAATAACTGAATTGCTCGTTGCCGGGGCTTTCGCTGTTGCCATAGACCACGGTAGTGATATCGAAATCGAAACGATTGAGCCGTTGTTGATAGATGGCCGGATCGGCAAGGCGTATATTCAGGCGGATGCCGATTTTGGCCAAGTCGCGCTGCCATTTGGCCACAACCCGTTCAAAGGTTTTGCTGTATGTCAGGTATTCGATTGCCAATGGGGTGCCTTGTTTATCGACCAATACGCCGTTTTGATAACGGTAGCCGGCTTGCTCCAGCAGGGCGCGGGCTTTGAGCAGGTTGGGGCGGATGCCGAGTACGGCATCGGTTTTCGGTGGCTCGGGTACGTTTTTAGTGAATACGGCTGCGGGCAGGTTGCTGCGTGCGGTATTTAGTATGGCCAATTCCCGGCCTTCGGGTTTGCCGGTAGCCGCCATTTCGCTGTTGGTAAAAAAACTATTGCTGCGGGTATAGAGGCCGTAAAACAGGCGGTTGTTGAGGCTTTCGAAATCGAAGCTGAGCATCAGTGCCTGCCTTATCCGGATATCGTCAAACGGTTTGCGGCGCAGATTCATCACAAACCCCTGCATACCGGCCGTGCTTTGTTGTGTCCAATCGTGTTTGCTTAAGTTGTTTTTGGCCAATATTTTATCGGTATAAGAGCGGGCCCAGTGGCGGGCGGTGTTTTCCTGCATAAAATCATAATTGCCGCCTTTTAAGCCTTCGATGCGTACGGTGTCGTCTTTATAGTATTTGAAACGAACGGTATCGAAGTTATACATGCCTTTGCGGGTCGGCAGGTTTTGCGCCCAGTAGTTTTTATCGCGTTGAAATTCGCTTAAGCGCCCGTTTTCGGCTTTGCTTAAACGGTATGGGCCGGAACCGATGGGTATGGCATTGGCGCCGGCGGCCAAGCCTTTGGGGTAGCTTTTGTGTGAGAATACGGGCAGTTGCCCCAAAATCATGTGCAGTTCGGCATTCGGTTTTTTAAAGCGAAACACAACGGTGCGCTTACTGGGTGTTTCCACCCGATCAACATCGGCCCAATAAAATCGGTATTGCGGTGAGGCGGCTTTGTCTTGGGTGAGGGTGTTGAACGAGGCGGCTACATCTTCGGCCAAAACAGGGTCGCCGTTTTGAAAGCGGGCTTTGGGATTGATTTTGAAGGTGACCGCAAGGCCGTCGGGCGCCAGTTCCATATCTTCGGCAATCAGGCCGTACATGGCAAACGGTTCGTCCTGTCCTTTGGCGGTTAGGGTGTCGAGGGTTAACGTGCCGACACCTGCTTCATGGTCGCCTTTTAGCGTAAATGGGTTGAGGGTGTCGAAGCCGCCCGGAAGCGGTAGGGTAAACGTGCCGCCTTTGGGGGCGTTGGGGTTAACGTAATTAAACGATTGGAAGCCGGCCGGATGAAGCACTTGTTGCCCTAATGCCAAGCCGTGGGCGGCATAGGCGGATGTGGAAATGGTGGTAAACAGTAAGAATAGGGCGGTGGAAAGTTTCATTGTCGGGGCGGCGCTTGGTCGATATAAAGGCGTATTGTAGCGCAAAAACGTTTTTTCAGATTGGGGCGGCCGTCTGAAAGAATGAGCCGTCTGAAATTAGTGATCATACCGTTTACTATTCTCTACACAATCAGCACGGTTAATTTGTTACACTTGGCTTTATCTGTTTTGATGCCTGATATTTATGCTGACTTATACGCCGACCCCGCCCCGTTCCTCACCGTCTTTCCGCGAAAGACCATGGCTGCTTTTATTGCTGGCTGTGGCTTGGTTGTTGCCGGGTATTTTTTCTCGTGATTTATGGCATCCGGCGGAACCGGCTGTTTTTACGGCAATTGAGGAATTTTTTGCAGGCGGCAATATGTGGTTGCCGACCGTATTGCAACAGCCTTATTTTGAGGCCTCTCCGGTTTATATTTGGGTGGCTGCGCTGTTTCAGAAACTACTTTATCCTTGGGCGGCCGATGCTTATGCCGCTACCCGCTTTGCCAGTTTGCTGTTTACCGTTATCGGTTTGATGTGTTGCGGAAATGCCGGGTTTCGTTTGTTGGGGCAGCATCAGGGGCGTAGTGTTGCGTTGATTCTGATTGGCTGTACCGGTTTGCTGACGATGACGCATTTTCTTACCGGCTATTCGGTTGTTTTTGCTGCGCTGGGTATGTGTCTTTACGGGTTTTCACTTGCACCGACCCGTGTGATTATGGCGTCGCTATTGCTTGGCGGCGGTTGGGCGTTATTGTCGGTGTCGGTTGGCTTCTTGGTGCCATCGACACTCATGTTGACAGCGTTGGTGTTGCCGCTCAGTTCGCACTGGCGCTTCAAACGTTATTATCTGACTTTAATCGGTGCGTTTGTATTTGCTTGGCCGCTGATGTCTGTTTATCCGTTTGCCTTATTGAAAAGCAATACGGCGGCTTTTTCTCTCTGGTGGAATGATTTTATGTTTGGCCCGTTTGGTGGCATGAATAATTTTCAGACGGCCTTTTCTCTGCCTTATTATTTGAAAAATATATTATGGTTTGCCTTCCCCGCTTGGCCGTTGGCAATATGGACGCTCACCCGTAGCAAGTTGGCGCAACATGGTTGGGGGGTGTTGGCTTCGGCATGGCTGTTGGTTATCGGCTTTTTGCTGGCGATCAATCCGCACCAGTATCAGGAGCATCTGGTTTGGCTGCTGCCGCCACTGGCATTGTTGGGCGCTGCACAGCTTGACGGATTGCGCCGTGGTGCCGCTGCTTTTATTAACTGGTTCGGCATGATGACTTTCGGCCTGTTGGCTATTTTCTTATGGATTGGTTTTTTTGCGATGAATTACGGTTGGCCGGAAAAACTGGCTGAACGTTCGCATTATTTCAGCCCTTATTACACACCTGAAATTAATACCATACCGCTGGTGGTCGCACTTTTGTTTACGCCTATCTGGTTGTGGGCGATTACCCGTAAGCATATTCGCGGCAGGCAGGCGGTGACCAACTGGGCGGCAGGGGTAACATTAGTGTGGGCATTGATGATGACTTTGTTTCTGCCGTGGCTGGATGCTGCCAAGAGCCATGCGCCTGTGGTTCGGCAGATGGAGGCGGCGCTAAGCCCCGAGTTAAAAACAGCCTTATCGAATAAATTGGCCTGTATCGGTGTTGACCGCAATGCGAGAACCGCCCGCATTGCTTGGGCGCAATACGGTACGATAAATTTGGCAACGGATGCGGATGAGTGCCGGTACCGTTTAGTGCAACAGCCTAAAGGCAGTGCTGTGCCGCAAGAGTGGGATTTGATCTGGGAAGGTGCACGCCCTCGAAATAAAACAGAAGGTTTTGCTTTACTGGCCAGACATAAACCGAAAGACGATATAAAGCCAATAGAATAAAGCCGAAGTGATTTAGGCCGTCTGAATTTTTTTCAGACGGCCTAAAAAATAGCCGGAATAGATTGATAATGAAGTTTCTTCGACCATCATGCGCCTTCGCTATATAATACCTACTTGTTTACTTTTATTAATAACTTTTAACCATTATGAATACTTCACAAAACGGTTTATTGGAACGCTTGTTTAAGCTCAACGAACACGGCACCAATGTACGTACCGAGCTTCTGGCCGGATTTACCACGTTTTTAACCATGTGTTATATCGTGATTATCAATCCGAGTATTTTATCAATCACGGGTATGGATTTCGGCGCAGTATTTGTCGCTACTTGTATTTCCGCTGCCATCGGCTGTTTTATTATGGGAGCTTTAGCCAATTATCCGATTGCGTTGGCGCCCGGTATGGGATTGAATGTTTATTTCACTTTTTCTGTGGTGAGCGGCATGAAAGTGCCTTGGCAGGTGGCCTTGGCTGCTGTGTTTGTATCGGGCATTATTTTCCTGTTGTTTAGCTTTTTCAAAATTCGTGAAATGTTGGTTAACGCGCTGCCCATGAGTTTGAAAATGGCGATTGCGGCGGGTATTGGTTTGTTTTTGGCGCTGATTGCCTTAAAAAATGCCGGCCTGATTGTCGGCAGCCCGGATACCCTGGTGAAGATGGGCGAGTTTTTTGTGATAGAAGAGGGCGTTAAGCTGCCTAACTGGCCGGTGTTGTTGGCTTTGTTGGGGTTCTTTTTGATTGTGGTATTGGATTATTTCCGCATACGCGGTGCCATTATTATCAGTATTTTTGCAGTGACTCTGCTTGCTATTGTGATGGGTTTGACCGAATTTCAAGGCGTTATCGATCCGATTCCGAGTGTGGCACCGACATTTATGCAGATGGATTTTAACGGCCTATTTAACGGCAGCATGATTGCGGTGATTTTTGTTTTCTTCTTGGTGGATTTGTTTGACAGTACCGGCACGTTGGTCGGCGTATCGCATCGTGCGGGTTTATTGGTAGACGGTAAGCTGCCACGCCTGAAAAAAGCCTTGTTTGCTGATTCGACCGCGATTGTGGCAGGTGCCGTTTTGGGTACTTCTTCAACCACACCTTATATCGAAAGTGCTTCCGGTGTATCGGCAGGTGGGCGTACCGGATTAACGGCGGTGACTGTGGGCATATTGATGCTGGCGTGTTTGTGGTTTTCGCCTTTGGCTAAAACCGTACCCGCTTTTGCGACTGCACCGGCCTTGTTGTATATCGGTGTTCAGATGTTGCGCAGTGTGATTGAAATCGACTGGAAAGACATCACCGAAGCCGCCCCCGCTTTCCTGACTATTGTGTTTATGCCGTTTACTTATTCGATTGCCGACGGTATCGCTATGGGCTTTATCAGCTATGCGGTCATCAAACTGCTGTGCGGCCGCACCAAGGATGTGCCGCCGATGGTATGGATTGTGGCGATTGCATGGATAAGCAAATTCTGGTTCTTAGGGGCTTGATAGCTGTTTGTTGCCATAAACGGTTGATAATAGAGTAAAGGCCGTCTGAAAGAGATTTCAGACGGCCTTGTTGATTACTGATAAACCGATAGCGGGTTAGAGCACGGCAGTGGGGTAGGAACCGATTACTTTCACAAAAGAAGCACGCTCGGCCAATTCGGCTAAGGCTTCCTGTATTCTCGGTTCGTCTTTATGCCCTTCGATATCGATAAAAAACAGATAATCCCATAAACCCGAACGGCTGGGGCGGCTTTCAAATTTGGTCATCGAAATGCCTTTTTCGGTAAACGGTTTCAGCAGCATACTGACCGCACCGGCTTTGTTGGGGGTGGAAACCACCAGCGATGTTTTATCGTGGTCGGTCGGGGTGGTAGCTTGATGGCCGAGCACTAAAAAGCGGGTGGTATTGTTGGGTTCGTCTTCAATGCTGTCGGCAATTTTGGCGAGCTGGTAGATTTCAGCGGCAATTTGTCCGGCAATCGCAGCAACGGTAGAATCGTCGGATTCTGCGGCTAAGCGGGCAGCTTCGGCATTGCTGGATACGGAAATCCGCATGGCGCCGGGCAGGTTGCGGTTCAACCATTCATGGCATTGTGCCAATGCTTGCGCGTGGGCATATACTTTGGTGATATTGCGGGTGTCGGTATGGTTTTTGCTCAATAAATGATGATGGATACGCAAAACTACTTCGCCGCAGGCATAAAGCGGGGTGACGGAAAGCAGATCAAGGGTACGACCGACGCTGCCTTCAGTGGAGTTTTCAACCGGTGTCACCACATAATCGGCTTGGCGTGCTTCTACCAAGCGGAAACCCTCGTCAATGGTGGCGCAGGCTTGTGTTGTGGCGGCATGGCCGAAATGTTTGATGGCGGCTTGTTGGGTAAACGTACCTTCTGGGCCTAAATAGCTGATGGTGAGCGGCCGCTCTACTGCCAAGCATTCGCTCATGATTTCACGAAACAGGCGGGCAACGGCTTCATTTGGCAGCGGGCCGGGGTTTAAATCTTGAATACGGCGCAACACTGCTGCTTCTCGTTCGGGACGGTAAACCGTGCCGGTGCCTTTTAATTCGCCGATGGCGCGGGCATGGCCGGCACGTTTGTTTAACAGGCTGAGAATGGTGGCATCGATTTCATCAATGGCATTGCGGTGTGGCAGTAATTTATCATCGGCAGACATGGCGTATGATTCCGTGTTGGCTGAATTATAGAAGTGATTATTTTAACATTAATTTTTGTTTTCACCTTTTCTGAACGCATATCATGCCGTATCCGGACAGTTTTATATCAGATGCATGTGTTTTTACGGTATATCGTGTTTGGATTGGATAAAACTTTAATGCGCTATAGCAGAGACGATTTTAAAAATGCCATATCCGGCTGTGTCAGGATACATTAAAAGGCCGTCTGAAATCTTTTTCAGACGGCCTTTGGGCTTTACCGAAATTGCCCAGTCAGAAACTGCATGCTAATCCCGATAGATTTTATTACCGAACCGAATCGGGCAGTTTTTGTGTTTTGATATCAAACTCAGCCAAGCTCATGCCAAGGGTTTCCAAACAAGGTTGCATAATATTGCCCACCACCACATTCACATGATCTTTATTCATGGCATTGGGTTTATAAACAAATAATTTAAATAAATCGGCCAGCTCGATAGATTCGGCATTGGTTTTTAAAACCCAGCCCTGTTTGCCTTGATAAACATAGCCGTGCCGCGCCAGTTTTTCCAATAGTTCGCCCAATTCGTCGTAGCCCATATTAATAGTTGGGCGGATATCTTGTACTTTTAATGCCTTGCCTTCTACTTGGGCTTCGTGGAGCATCAGTAAGATTTTTAATACATCGTCAAAACGCCCGCGGGCATCCAGATTGCGGCGGAACGCTTCACCCTGCCAGTATGACAGCGAAGACGTTAATACCGCGCCTGAAAGCACCAGCATCCATAGCAGGTTTAACCACAATAGGAATAAAGGCACGGCCGCAAAAGCACCGTAGATTAGCGCATAGCCTTGGAATGTGCTGATATACCAAGCAAAGCCGTAGCGGGCAGCTTCGAGTAATACTGCGGTAATCGCTGCACCAATCAAAGCATGCTTCGCAGGAACAAAGCGCTTGGGAATCAAACGGTATAGTAGCCACAATAGAATCGTGCTGAATAACAGTGACATCACCAACCGCACAATAGAAGACAAGAAAGAATATTCGGCACCGAAAAGATTATATTTCAGCATGGAAGACCACAATGATGCCCCAATGGCTAATGCCAACGGCCCTAAGGTTAACAAAGCCCAATACACTAAAAACTGCATCAGCATAGGCCGTTGCGAATTCATACGCCAAATACGGTTGAAGGTTTGGTCGATAGTTTGAATCAGCATTAGCGAAGTCACACCCAGCATAATCACACCGATGGCCGTTAGCTGACTGGCTTTGTCTTTGAATTCGCCGATATATTCAAAAACCGTATCCGCTCCTTGCGGTACAATGGTTTTATTCACAAATTGAATAAAAGAAGCAGAAAGACCGTCGAACATTGGAAAGGCCGACACCACCGCCAAGGTTACCGTTAATACCGGTACCAGTGCCAACAATGTGGTAAAAGTGAGGCTGGCGGCTACCTGAGGTACCCGTATTTCGTTAAAACGTTTCAATACAAACAACAGAAACCCGACCAAACGGGAATCACGCATGGCTTGCACCTTGGATAAATTCGGCATAATCTTCTCTACTTATTTTTAAACAACCCTGCATTGTAACGGAAACTATGATGAATCAAAAACCACTTAAAATACTTGTTGTCTATTATTCGCTACATGGCAGCACCCTCAACCTTGCCCGCCAGATTGTACGCGGTATCGAAAGCGTTGAAGGCTGCGAAGCCGTTTTGCGTACGGTGCCGAAAGTATCGGCTGTTTGCGAAGCTGTTGAAAACGATATTCCCGAACAAGGTGCGCCTTATGCTAGTGCTGAAGATCTGAAAAATTGTGCCGGCTTGGCATTGGGCAGCCCGACCCGTTTCGGCAATATGGCGGCTCCGGTCAAATATTTTTTGGATGGCACCGCATCCGAATGGCTGGGTGGCGAATTAATCGGCAAACCCGCTACCGTCTTTACCAGCACATCCGGCCAACATAGCGGGCAGGAATCGACCCTATTAACCATGATGCTGCCGTTGCTCCATCACGGTATGGTTATCAGCGGGGTACCGTTTAGTGAAGCCGCTTTGATGCAAACACAAGCAGGTGGCACGCCATACGGTGCATCGCACGTGGCAGGGCATGATGGTAGAACACCGTTAAGCCATGAAGAGCAACAGATTGCGTTTGCCCAAGGCAAACGGTTGGCAGAGTTGGCGCTCAAACTGGCTAAAAATTAGCAGCAAAGTACGCATACTGAGTTATCTGTTTCTGAATGTTATAAAATTGATAATATTCAGAAAAGGCCGTCTGAAAAAGTTTCAGACGGCCTTTTTAGCTATAAAGTATCCCTGTATGTGTTTTTATATTTTGTTGATAAACCTATTTATCTGTTTGGTGCAGCATTGTGTTTAATATTTCACTTGGAGTTGTGATTATTTAGCGAATAGCGGGCAGAAACTGGAATATAGTTGGAATTCTGTAAAGAATGATTGGGTATAAGCGGGCTATGGATACTTGAGCAGTGATAGGCAGCCATATAGCTATTACCAACTTCAATAGGGTGTATTGCGATATGCTTCTCATTTGCGATTTCAGGTAAACTCACCTTGCTGTAAAAATTGCCATGAATCTGGGTTACATTCAGATGATACATCCGATAGGCATGAAAAAGTTCGGGATTGGGCGGTGTTGGCTGTTTCCAGAACTGAGCCAAACTATTTTGGTAGGTGATGCCCGCAATATCATAGCTGCAACGACCGAGAACCTTAACCGGCATATTGTGAATCAATGCAGAAAGCCCGCTAGTACTATTGAGCGTTACCATGCCTATGCCATGTCGTAGTAAGGTGGGCAGGGAAGTATCGTGAACATAAAAAATACGTTTCTTAAGCTCGGGGTGTTTTTTTATAAGCTGTTGAATATCTTTACGATAATTGGTAAAGCCTCTATCCATTGGATGATGTTTGACAATCAGGTTGGTATCTTCAGGTGCATGGGTGGCAAAAGAAGTTAAGACATGCAATAGAAAACTTCGTACCGATGAAAAGTCGCTGTGAACACGTACTTGGCTGTCGTTAAACACTTGTAATGGCAAAATATAAAATTTGCCATAGCGCCCGTTTTTAACGGCGCGTGCAAATTTATAATCTTTCAATACATAAAGCAGACGTTTGATACCCGAAAGTGCCCAAGAGCGGATATAAACGGGTATATCCATCATGCGATGGTGAATATAATGCGGATATGATTTACTGCGGCGGTTGGCTGCCCAATAGTAGCGCATAGCGCATTTTGCCATTGGCACAAAGCCGCCTTTGATAACGGGTGGTTCCTGATATACGGTTTGTGGTAGTGATGATAATTGTTTTTGAAAGAAAGTGGCGCAGCGGGGGAGGGGAGAGAAGGCATTCACACCGCTTTTTTCCAAGGTAATATAAAACGGACGGAAATAACCTTCCTCAAATGCCCAAAAATCCAAGCCTTGAGCGGCTGCTGTTTGTTTGGCTATTTGATGATAAGGCCGCGCATCACCAAAGCATACAATTGTATCGATTTCGTGCTCGGCAATAAAAGCAGCCAACTTATCAGGAAAAGCCTGATAAGTATCGCGATAGGCAAAAGTGTTCGGTATATCTTCCGGATAAAAATACTCATCACCATAATTAAAGTTTAATTTAAAAACGGTTTTGGCATGTTTATCCGTGAGCCATTGTGAAAAATCTTTAAAAAAAGATCCGATAGGCCCTTGAAGCAGTAGCAGACGTTTGCTTTGGAACGTTAAAGTTTCCAAATTACTTTTGGTATATATTTTTCCCATATTTATTATTTGTTATTTTTTTAAAATATTTGTAATTATAACATATATTAAACAATTAATTAGGTATTAGTAATGCAGTGAGCTGTTTTAATTTGCCTAATTGCTTGGATAAATAGTTTTTTTGAATTAAATCATTGTTTTTATTGTTTTGTTTGTATAGTGATAGAAGATGTATAGCCGTGTCGACAGAAATAAAACGACGGGTTTCCGGGTGGATATAGCTTGGATAATAAATAAGTGTCCCGGCAATTAATTCCCATAAATCCAGTTTTCGCGTTCTTCTCGTAGCCGATAAATCATCATGGGTTAGCCCCCATCCGGCATAAAAAGGCAAGCCGTAGCAGTGAACCGTTTTACCGCGCAATAATGCTTCAAAGCCTGTCAGCGAAGTCATGGTGTGTACTTCATCTACAACTTCCAAACAGGTGAGGATATCGCAATCCACCACCAATTGATCTGCATATTTTGCCACGTCTTCAACCGAAACCGCCCCGATACGGTTGCCGCTAATCACATCAGGATGCGGTTTATAAATAATATAAGCTTTGGGATTGCATTCCCGAACTTTTTTCAATAAGGCCAAATTGGTGTGAATTTTTGGCGAACCGAAACGGATAGAAGCATCATCTTCCACCTGGCCGGGTACCAGCACGATTTTGCGTTGGGTTTCGGGTATATTGAGCTTGCTCCCACCTAAGTTGTATTTACTGATTTTCGCTTGAGTGAGCATATCCCTGATATAAGTGGCCGTCTGAAAGTCTTGTTCGGTAAATATTTGGTTTTCTAAAATAGACTCCAAGCGGGAGGGGCGGGATGCATCAAAATAAATACCGATATCGTCGGTAACCAATGAAAGCGGCGCCACCAGATTCGATCCCAAGCCGACCGAACGGATAAAGCCGTCTTCCATATGAACCACGGGCAGGCGGCGGTTTTCGGCAAATCTGTTGATTTCATCATTACCACGGCCCCATATTAAAAGCCGTGCATCTTTAGGAAGTTTTTCTTTTTCCAGCTTTTTAATGGAAGAAACAAATTTCAGACGGCATGAGGGTACATTAAAAAAAGGCTTGATAATCGCACGCTTCCACAAAGACATACCGACGCAATAAAAACAACCGCGCAGCTTCTCATTCAGACGGCGGGCAGTAGTCAAATAATCAATCACATCAAATATCGTGCCCGGCTCGCCTGTATTAGGATTGATATAGCGGCTATATTGCAGATAAGCGGCCGCAAAAAGCTGCACAACCGAGCGGGGAGAGCGGCGGTTTTCCCGAATCAGATCAGGTAACGCTTCATGGCGGTCATCTGAAACACCCCAGCCTGCATACCAAGGCAGGCCGAAAGTAACCACATGTTTGTCCAGCAATAATGCTTCAAACCCCATTTGAGAAGTAACGCAATAAACCTTATCGGCTTTTTCTAAAAGGGAAATCGGATTAATATCTTGAGCCAATAAACGGATACGGTTATCCGATAAAGAAATATCAGTCAGGTAGCCGCGTTTTTTACCACTCAAAACATCAGGGTGTGTTTTTACCCAGATTTCCGCATCCGGGTTTTCAGATAAGGCCGTCTGAAACATTTCATAAAACGTATGCTCGTCTGCACCACCATGCTTCACCGCCATATCACCGAAAGTTTGATCAACAACCAAAACAATAGGCCTTTCAGACGGCGATCCTCTTTTGAGGCCGTCTGAAAATTCTGGTGCATGGTTATATTTGGAAAGTTTGTTTTGAATAATGAGGCTGATGGCTTTTTCGGCATCGGCAAGCATTTCAGGCGCAATTGAATCTGCACTCAAAATCAGATGTTCCAAATGAGAGGGGCGGTTAGTGTCATAATAAATCCCCACATCATCGACGACCAAAGAAAGCGGCGGATGGCCTTTCGCACCTAACCCAAGAGATCGGATAAAGCCGTCTTCCAGGGCAATATAAGGAAGACTGTATTGTTTGGCGTAAGCCCGCGCTTTTCGGGTAGATGGACGCAAGCCCCAACCGAAAACAGCATCTGCCTGAGCAATATTTTTCTGAAAATGATATTCGGGAAAAAAATTACAGGCAGAAACTATTTTCCAAATGCCTTTAGAAAGGATAAGCGGCTTTGTTTTCATTTTGAAAAATTTTATTCGTAGCCGTTAGGATTTTTAGTTTGCCAACGCCACGCATCTGTCATCATTTCAGTTAAATTACGTCCTGCGCGCCATCCTATTTGACTTTCTGCAAATTTGGTATCGGCAAAACAAATGGCAATATCACCGGAACGACGTGGCTTCAATTCATAAGTAATATTTTTACCCGAGGCCGTTTCAAACGCTTGAATAATTTCCAATACCGAGTAGCCGTTCCCTGTTCCCAAATTAAAGGTATGTACACCAGGACAACCATTTTTTGCTTCCATTGCTTTCAGATGGCCTTCAGCCAAATCCACTACATGGATATAGTCTCGAATACCTGTTCCGTCAGGTGTCGGATAGTCGTTACCAAAAACTGATAAATAAGGTAGTTTCCCAGAGGCTACCTGACAGATATAAGGTAATAAATTATTTGGAATACCATTTGGTTGTTCACCAATTAATCCACTTTCATGAGCACCGACAGGATTGAAATAGCGCAATAAAACCATACTCCAACGGGGATCCGATTTTTGAATATCACTCAAAATCCGCTCTGCCATATATTTCGAAGTCCCATAAGGGTTGGTTGTTCCGCCTGTGGGCATATCTTCAGTAATCGGTGTACGAATGGGATTCCCATAAACCGTAGCGGAAGAACTGAATACCAAATTAAAAACGCCTGCTGCTGCCATTTCTTCTGCCAATATTAAACTGCCTACAACATTGTTTTCATAATATTTAGAAGGATAGCTATTGCTTTCGCCAACAGATTTCAGGCCGGCAAAATGCATAACGGTTTGTATTTTGTGAGTGGAAAAGATTTTTTTCAGCAGCACACGATCGCGGATATCACCTTTGTAAAATGTAATTTTTTTCCCTGTAAGATGTTCTAATCTAGGGAGAATTTTAATAGATGAATTACATAAGTTGTCTAAAATAACTACTTCATAATTAGATTGGATTAGAGAAATAGCAGTATGGGAACCAATAAAGCCTGTTCCTCCTGTAATTAGTATGGTCATAACATATCCCCTTGATTTTCATAAATATGATGTAAATAAAAATAATCAATATTAATCGGTGTGTCATGATTATCTACGGATAATTCAATTTGCAGAGCATCATATTTTGTTTTAGTAGCATGTAAAGCTATAGAACTTTCAAGCTCATATCCTATTGGATGTTTTATTTTATGTATTTCGGTATGATTAATTGCTCCATTTATAAAATAAAGAACTTTTAGATTAATAAACAAATGGCCTTTTTTATCTTTATTTATATTATTAAATTTAAATGAAATAGATAACCTTGAATTATTTTTAATTTCAATGATTTCTGAGTTGTTTAATTTATTAAATACAACATTTTCAAATTTTATTAATTGCTTTTTATGCTCAACCTTGGAGTGTTTAATAGAAAAGTTATCATTGATATGATTAAACAATATATCTCCTAAAAAATCACTCCCTTTCCAGTTTAAATGAACATTGTCATAAAAATATAATTCAGATTTTGGAATAATATTATCAAGATCTATTAATTTATATCCAAATGAGATGTTATTCCTAATAATATCATTCATGATTTTTAATTGACGTTTTGATGATATAGAACAACAAGTAGCTATACTGAGCTTAATATCATTAATTTCACATAATTTAGATACTAAACAAATATTATTTAAAATTTGTTTAGCATTGTTTTCTATCGTTTCAAAATATGGTGTATCTTTTTCAGAAGAAGGCACTAGATTAGAAAAAAATTTACTATCATTAAAATAGCCTTGTTTATACAGTAATGCGCTAAAATCACAACAAGGTTGTACATAAATAATCAAATCAGGTTTTAAATATACTATTTTATTTAAAATAGTATTTAACATGCCTAATCCAGTCGCCCCCGAAACTCCTGCATTATAAACCTTAACCTTTTTGCCTATATTGAGAAATCTTGTTTCTATTATAGAGTGGATGCGTTTTGATTCATCTACAAAAATATTTTCTACAAATGAATCACCGATGATTACTACTTTAAAATCTTCATTAAAAAATAAATTTGATTGAATAAAGCCATTTTCATCAGTACGTTGAAAATAAGCTTGTTCCTTATTTAATGATGGCGATTTTTTTAAATATTCATCAGTTGGTATATGAATTTTCTCTATATTAGCTTCAAATTCTTTCATTCTAATATTACGTTTAGCCATTTTTTAAAACCTCCGCTAAAAGTCTTTCTGAGTTTTGATTGTCCATATACTGATGAATATTGGAAATACGATTGATATATATATTATCCATATACATATTAGTTTCCATCATTTTTATGATTTCCCAAGTTAAAAGATTTAAATCAGTAATAATTTTACCTGGCGCCATAGTTTCAAAGTCAAAATAACCTTTTTTATAATGATTTCCATAAAATTCGTCTGTATCGAATTGAAAAAATAAACATGGTTTTTTTGTATATGAAAAATCAAAAAAGACGCTGGAGTAATCAGTAACTAGTAAACATGACTCATTAAATAGTTTATTGTAAGAAAAAGATACCTCATCAATAATTTCAATTACATCATTATCTAATGGTTTAAAATATTTAACATATTGTTTAAATCCTGGGTGTAAGATAAATTTGATTTTATATCCATATTCTTTTAATTTTTCATATAATTCTTCATTACTTAATAAATTAAAGAAATTATTAAAATATGCAGAATCCTTAAAAGAATCTATTTCTGCATGTAAACCACTTGGGAGGATCCGTCCACTTAAATAAGAGCGCCAAGTTGGCATAATTAAAATAGTTTTTTCATTTCCTTTTCTGAGTTTATCATAACGAGGGAAGCCAGTTTTATATAAGTCATTGTCTTGATAGAAAAATTTCTTTTGGCTAAATATTTGAGACTCAAAGGTTGCTCCTGTAACAATCTTACTCACTTGTTTATTAAATTTATTTGCAGCAGATTCAATATCGTTCATTGTAATACCGTGTTGCAACCAAACAATTTTAGATTCAATTAAGTCGTTATAATATTTTAAATGCTTAAACGATATGGGTTTAAAAAATGAAGTTGCTAAATGTGAAGTAAAAATATATTTAGCGTTTAAATATAAATACTTATGCTTAAAACTATTTTGAATAACTACTTTTCCAATTTTTCTCATCCTATCTATATCAGGTGAATCTTTACTCAAAATAAAGTAGCATTTTTTTGCAATTTTTTTATGATTTTTGTTGATGTATTCAAAAAAATACTCAGCATTATCATTTGCATTTATTGGACGATCATTAAATAACCAATAGCAGTTTTTCTCTTTTTTCAATAATCGAAGCCATTTAAATGTATTATGCTTTTTTCTTTTTTATAAAATGCTTTAATTCTATTAGATAGTTTATTAAAATAATTTGTTTTTCTATAAGAAACTCTTTGAAATAAGGTCACTGATGTATCTACATCAGAATATAGTTTAAATAATTTACTATTAAAAACACCACTTGGGAGGAAAGGGCTTTCGCTATATGTTCTTATTCTATTAATAATATGTAGGTAGTTATTATATTTACGTTTAAAGTAAAATTTAAATGAGTTGGCTTTCAAAAGAGGAATTTCAAATCTAACATATAAAATATTTTCTGAAGATTTAAATCCAGCAGATTTTTTGATGTAAATACTATCGCATACATATTGTTGTACTGGTTTAATAATGCATTTATGTTTATCCATTAAAACGATATCTAAATCGTTTAAATCATAATTATTAAATAATACTTCAATAATAAAAGTATTTTTTTCTACAGACATGCTTTTAATATCTATAGGTAATTCATTGCATTTGAATATTTTTTCGTTATCTATTGTAATAAATGCATCGTGATTTATAGATATTTTTTTGCTATATATATTTGTTAGAAAAGCAATTTTGTCATCATATTCAGGTAGAAATTTGGTTTTTTTGAGAATAAATTCTTTAGGAATATATGCAATAAATTCTCTATATTTTGAAATAATATAGTTATATTCATCTATACTTTCAAAGATTTCCGGTTTTATATTCTTTAATCGTGAACGAAGCTGATAGATACATAGCTCATAGAATAGATGACTTTGTTGATCAATATTAGTTTGAGTAATAATATTGTTCAATAAATTTATCGGTGTATGGAATGCTTGAGGTTTCACTGAGCTTAAATCAACTTGAGAACCCCCGATTGTTCTTTTTCTATAATGATAATAAACATTGTTTTCACATACATACCCAATTTTATCTATATTTTTATATAAATTAAAATTGAATAAAGTGTCTTCTTCTCCAAATAAGGAAGTATCAAAAGTCATATTTTTTATCATGTCTAGTTTATAGAAAGAACTAGCGGATGATAAAATAAAATTTTGCCCTTCTTTTTGTAAATCTATAATTCGATTTTTATTGCCAAATAATACATACTTAGGATGCATTCCTGATGCTGCTTCAAAAAAAACTAACGGTATAGATACGTGGGCAATATCTTCTTTATTTTCATTAAAGAATTTATTGACTTCATACAGAACTGAATCAGAAAGTTTGTCATCTGGGTCGAAAAAGTTGACGTATTTCCCTCTCGCATGTGTAAGTCCATTATTTCTAGTTGCAGAAAGTCCTTGATTTATCTTGTTCTTTACATAAAAAATATTATTAGGGTAGCGTTTTTGATATTTTAAACAAATATCTTCAGAATTATCGGGACTGCAATCATTAACTAAAATTAATTGTACATCTTTTTCAAAGTTGATATTTTTTTGTGCGAGAATGCTATCAATAGCTTCTGAGAGCCATTGCTCAACATTGTAAATTGGCATAATGATACTAAATAAAAAATGCTTTGAGAGCATGACGATATCCCTTAATTAAAAATTAAATTTGATAATATTTGCGTAGCGTTGATATGAGATTTTCTTGGTAATTAATAATATTATGGGTACTGTTAAAGTCATTGGCGCAAAAAGAATGAGGTTGTTTCCCTATACCATTATTTCTAAGTAATTTTGTATATTTGGCAGGGGCATCTGCGGAACGTATATTGAAGTAATAGCAAATCTCACGGGTAGATACTGCTTTACCCTCACAATAAGTCAGCCAAGGTATTAAAAATGTAGCCATATTTAAGTCATCATTACTACGAAGTTGATTGCTTAAAAAACAGTTAATTTCATGCTCATACAATTTCCATGCTAGTTGATACATACTTTTTTTCAAAGGAACATATGTGTGAACCAATGGCCTGTCTAAATAAATATCATAATGTCGATTTAATAGATTAATACTATTGAATGAGGCGAATAATGTAGGGGTCATTACGCCTTTTTTTTTCATGGCGTTTAATGTTTTCCCTGATAAAAAAATCGAAGCAATACCATTAGGGCGAAAAAAATGCTCTTTACTCAATGGGCGGGCAACAAATACATCATCATTGAAATAGATAAAATTTTCACTTAAATTAGGTATTTTATGTAAATTTGCTTCTATTACATGAGAATTGAAAGTTGGTAAGTATTGGTGCTCAATAATTTCAGTATGATTAATAATAAAGATATTGTCATTGTTGTCATTATTTAACCAAGTTGGTAGCTGATTATCGGTGACTATATAAATATTACGAACCCAAGGCATAAATTTTTTGACGCTATAAATGGAGTAATATAGCTCATTGTGATTATTGAACCTTGCGATATCGTTGTTATAAAGACCCTCATAAGAGATTTCTTTTATACAGTTTTGGTATTTATCTTGCCAATTAGGGTCGCTGTTATCCACCCATGTGAATACAACATCAACAGGGAATTTTGTCTTGTTTATGTTGGATTCAAATGATGATAATTTCAAATCATTTTCAATTAATAATGCTTCATGTTCTTCAATTACCAGTTGCTCTCCGTTGGTAACTGGATATTTTTTGTTTAGAAAGTCTCGAAAAAAAATTCCCGGGTGGTTTGTTAACTTTTTTAATTTCTTCATTTGTATAAAATTTTATATTTTATAATATACATTTATTATAATAAGCATAGTCATTTTTTTAAACATATCTATTGACATTTATTATAAAAATATTACAAATAATTATTTTGGGTATATTTTTTTTACGAGATAGTATTCTAATTTTTCATAAAATGATAATATATTGCAATTGTTTTGAATCTTTTTGTTTTGATATGTAAGGAAATTTTAAAAAATGATTAGCTTGAGGAAGCTTAATATCTGGGTAATATTAGCTGGTTTGACTGCATGTGGTAATTTACCAACATCAGGCCCTAGTCAAAAACAGATTAACGGCCTGCAGTCACAAAATACTCAAGAGCAACAAGTGCCGGATGTGGCTGTTGTCGATATAAATGAGCATGTGGTTTCTTCACTTTATGCTGCCGACTATAAACAGTCGCTTGCTGATTTTGGTGCTTCCGGATCGGGATTTGCCGATAGGGTTGGCGAAGGTGATGTTTTGGAGATTACTTTGTGGGAAGCGCCTCCGGCGGTTTTATTCGGCGGTTCGCTGACTTCATTGGGATCGGGCGCCGCGCAGACGGTGAGCCTGCCGCCTCAGGCTGTGAATTCCCAAGGCATGATTTCCATGCCTTTTTTGGGCAATGTTTCGGTGAGCGGTAAAACACCGGCTGAAATTCGTCGGCATATTATAGGCCGTCTGAAAAAGATGGCGAATCAGCCGCAGGCCATGGTGCGGGTGGTGCAAAATAATTCTAGTAATGTAACAGTGATTCGCAGCGGTAAAAGCCTCCGTATGCCGTTAACGGGGCATCATGAACGGGTATTGGATGCGGTGGCTGCTGTTGGTGGTGCGGATAGCAATATTCAGGATATATCGGTGCAGCTGGCACGGGGTAATATGGTTCGAACGGTGGCGCTGGAGAAGATTACGGCGGATCCGTCTCAAAATGTGGTATTGCGCTCCGGTGATGTGCTGACCTTGCTGAGCAATCCGTTTAGTTTTACCGCTTTGGGTGCATTGGGGCGGAATCGGCAGGTAGGCTTTTCGGCTAAAGGAATGAATTTGGGCGAAGCACTCGGCACGGTAGGCGGTCTGCAAGACAGGCGCTCTAATGCGGGCGGTGTGTTTGTATTCCGCTATCAGCCTGTTTCGGCACTGCCTGATAATGAGCAGGGCAGGTGGTTGGATAAGGGATATAGTTTGGCAATGGATGTGCCTACTGTGTACCGTATGGATCTTTCTAATGCCAATTCTTTATTCTGGCTGCAACGGTTTCCGGTAAAAAACAAAGATATTGTTTATGTGGCAAATGCACCGTTGGCTGAAGTACAAAAATTCCTACAATTTGTGTTTTCTCCAGTTGTTAGCGGTGTGAACAGTATTAATAATTTGGGTGAATAATCGGGAAAAGTGCAATGTCTGAACAAAAATTAGGTACGGAAAAAACACAGTCTGAACAAGCTGCGAAAGAACAAGAAGCAGCTAAGGCAAAACAGGCGGCAGAGCAGGCAGCGAAAGAACAGGACGCGGCCAAAGCCAAACAGGCAGCGGAACAGGCGGCAAAAGAGCAGGAAGCGGCTAAAACCAAACAGGCTACAGAACAGGCAGCGAAAGTACAGAAAAAACGTAAGCCTTTTATACGGCGTTTTAGCAAGCTTTTTTGGGTAACGGTGATTATTCCAACGGTATGTTCCACGGTTTATTTTTCTGCATGGGCAGCTGATCGTTATGTATCTGAATCCAGTTTTGTGGTGCGCTCGCAAAGTAATCAGGCTTCAGTGTCCGGGTTGGGTGCTTTGCTGCAAAGTGCAGGTTTGAGCCGTGCTCAAGATGATACCTATACCGTACGCGAGTATATGGGTTCGCGTACCGCTTTGTCTGAATTGGGTAAGTCAATGCCCGTGCGCTCTTATTATGAAACCCAAGGCGATATTTTCAGCCGTTTTAATGGGTTTGGCTGGCGCGATGGTGAAGAGGCGTTTTATCAATATTATAAGGATAAGGTGAAAATTTCTTTTGATCCGATATCAGGCATTTCCGTTTTGGGAGTTGAATCTTTTAATGCTGCTGAGTCGCAGGCGATTAATAGTGCTCTGTTGCGTGCAGGCGAGGATTTGATTAATAAACTGAACGAGCGAGCGCGAAAGGATACGTTGACTCAGGCAGAGCAGAATGTTTCGGTTGCCGAAGAGCGGGTGAAGCAAGCGGCGGAAGATATGGCGGTGTATCGTACTCAAAACGGTATTTTCGATTTGAAGGCCCAATCGGAAGCGAAAATGGGGCTGGTCTCTAAATTGCAGGATGAGTTGATTGTGATTCAAACCCAATTGGATCAGGTGCGGGCGATTGCACCGGAAAACCCGCAAATATCAGGCCTGCAAGCGCGTGAAAGAAGTCTGAAGCGCGAAATCAGGCAGCAGATGCAAATGATTTCCGGCAGTTCGGATAAATCTATTACTGCTCAAGCCGCATCTTACCAACGCGTGTTTCTTGAAAACGAATTGGCGGAAAAGCAGTTGGCAGCGGCTATTGTGTCTTTGGAAAATGCCAAAGCCGAAGCAGAGCGCAAGCAGCTTTATTTAGAGGTAGTTTCCTATCCGAGTAAACCCGATTTGGCATTAAGGCCGCAAAGGCTTTATAACATCATTGCCACTTTGGTTATCGGTTTGATGCTGTATGGCATTATCAGTTTGCTGACTGCAAGTGTGAGAGAGCATAAAAACTGATGAAAACGTTATATGAAACCTCATTAAAAGAGTCTTTGGCTATTCAGAAAAGGGTGATCGGCGCACTACTGATGCGAGAGATTATTACCCGCTACGGGCGCAATAATCTGGGTTTTCTGTGGTTGTTTGTCGAGCCGTTGATGTTGACTTTGCTGATTGTTTTTTTATGGAAGTTTTTGCGAGCCGACAGAATTTCATCTCTAAATATTGTGGCTTTTATATTGACAGGATATCCGATGGCAATGATGTGGCGCAATGCTTCTAACCGTGCCATTGGAGCGATTTCTGCTAATGTTAGCTTGTTATATCACCGCAATGTGCGTGTGTTGGATACGATTATCAGCCGTACATTATTAGAAGTGGCAGGTGCGACAATCGCCCAAATTGCGATTATGGCAGTGTTGATTGCCATACGTTGGGTTGATGTGCCGAATGATATTTTTTATATGCTCTTGGCTTGGTTGCTAATGGCATTGTTCGCATTCGGATTGGGTTTGATTATCTGCTCAATTGCATTTAAATTCGATGCCTTCGGTAAAATTTGGAGTACTTTGAGTTTTATTTTGTTACCGTTATCGGGAGCATTCTTTTTTGTTTCCTCACTGCCTATACAAGCGCAAAAATATGTATTGTGGATACCGATGATTCACGGTACGGAAATGTTTCGACACGGCTATTTCGGCAGCTCGGTGATAACGATGGAAAACCCGTGGTATTTGTTATTGTGTGATTTGGTTTTATTGTTTGTCGGGTTGGCCATGGTGGCTGGATTCAGTAAAGGGGTGGAAGCGCGATGATTTCGGTAGAGCATGTTTCCAAACGGTATAAAACACGTTTCGGCTGGCGTACTGTATTAAAAGACATTCATTTCCAGCTGCAAAAAGGGGAAAAAGTCGGTATTTTGGGTAGAAACGGGGCGGGTAAGTCAACGTTAATCCGCCTGATTAGTGGGGTGGAGCCGCCAAGTGAAGGTGAAATCAAGCGTACGATGAGTATTTCTTGGCCGCTGGCGTTTAGTGGGGCGTTCCAAGGCAGCCTTACAGGTATGGATAATTTACGCTTTATTTGTCGCATTTATAATGTAGATACTGATTATGTGAAAGCGTTTACCGAAGAATTTTCAGAGCTGGGTCAGTATTTATACGAACCGGTCAAAAATTATTCTTCCGGGATGAAAGCGCGGCTGGCGTTTGCTTTGTCTTTGGCGGTGGAATTTGATTGTTATCTGATTGACGAAGTGATTGCGGTAGGGGATTCGCGGTTTTCGGCAAAATGCCGTTATGAGTTATTTGAAAAACGCCAAGACCGTTCGATTATTTTGGTATCGCACAGCCCGAGCGCGATGAAGCAATATTGCGATAATGCCATGGTGTTGGAAGCAGGCAGTCTTTATCAGTTTGAGAATATGGAAGAAGCTTACCGCTATTATAATAATCAGGCTTAAATAGTATGCTTTATTGGCGTAGCTGAATAATGTGTTTCAGACGGCCTGAAATGAAACATTACTAACCAATCCCTTATTGATGATGTTGCCAGTAGCCTATAAAAAAGCAGCATAAATATGCTGCCGTATCCGTTTTATCTTAGTGATGTTTTTTAACTTCGCCTTCTAATTTGTAGATAGTGCCGCAGTAGGGGCATTCGGCCATACCGTTAGACTCAATCGGCAGAAAGACACGCGGATGTCCGTTCCAAGATTCATTAGTTGGGCCCGAACAGTATAAAGGTAGATCGTCAGGCGTAATCACTACGGTGGATTTGGGTTCGTTCATATTTTTTCCTTTATTTATTATTTATCATCACAAGATAAAGCGGATATATATTGGGCCGAATACTTTGGCAATAATGAATAGCTTATATGGTACGTCATGCCCGCATAATTTAAAAGTATAGCGGGAAACTTTCATCACTGTTTTGAGTGTTTTGTTGCTGATTGATACGGGGATAAATAGTTTGATTATCCGATCGGATACGGTATTGAGCCGCTTGCCGTATCCGGCTTCACATGCTGTTTGAAAACACTTAGAATACTTTTTTCATAAATCACTTTTATTATAAATATTATGCCTGTTTGCACCTGCCCACACTGCAAAACCCGGCTTTGGGTTAAAAACACACAGTTTAACGTTGCCCAAGGCTTCGTGGTATGTAGCAAATGCGATGGCCTATTTCAGGCCAGAGGCCACATTACGGCTACGCCGGACGAACCCGAACCTATTGATTTGCCCAATGCTTTAACCGATACTAAGCTGATACATGCGCTTGGCCCTAAAGTTCGGGCTAAAAAAGTGTTGTCAAAAAACGAAATTGCCGAGTTGTTGGATAATATACATTCCGGGGATGAAACCAAACTTTCGGCCGAGTCTTCTCCGATTGAGCAAAAAGTAGAAGTTGTTCCAACACCGCCTGAAGCAGCCGTAACACCGGTCGTGGTACCTGCTGCCGCACAGCCTGCGAAAGAAAGTGTCAATTGGACGTTGGCGACACTGATTGCGCTAACAGTGCTGATTATGCAACTTTTTTACATAATCTTATTAAATTAATATGACTAATGTTGTCGACTTTATCAGTGATTTTCGGGAAGCCGCGCCTTATATCCAATATTTGCGCGGTAAAACGCTGGTGGTCGGCGTGGCCGATAGTTTGCTTTCCGGTGAAACACTCCGAACGCTGGCAACGGATTTAAATCTGATTGCCGGCTTAGGTGTGCGCTTGGTGGTTGTACATGGTTCCCGTACGCAAATCAATGCCTTAGATACCGTTGCCGGCCGTTCGCCGGAATATTACAATGGCCGTCGCATTACTGACGACGATACTTTAATCCATGCAAAGCAGGCTTGCGGTATGATTCGTAGCGATATTGAAGCTGCTTTGTTGACAGGTATCGCTCACACACCTTTCCGCAGCCGCCCGTTAAGTATTGCCGGCGGCAATTTTGTTTCCGCCCGGCCGCTCGGTGTGATAGACGGAATTGATATGTGCCACACCGGTATTGTGCGCAAAGTCGATACTGAAGGTATCCGCAGCCGTCTGAATGACGGGGCTTTGGTGCTAATCAGCCCGATAGGTCATTCACTCAGCGGTAAAACATTCAATTTGAGTATGGGCGATATTGCCGAAGCGGCGGCGATTGCGTTGCAGGCGGAAAAACTGGTATACCTAATTGAAGAAGAAGGCATTATTGATGCGCAGGGCGAGGTATGGAGCAACCTTTCCGCACAAGAAGCCCGCACCTTACTCGATAATCAAACAGTTTCCCCAGAGCAGCGCAGATTGTTGCAATCTGCTGTGAATGCGGTGGAAAATGGTATTAAGCGTACTCAGATTCTCAGCGGCCGTAAAAATGGCAGCCTGATTGCGGAATTGTTTACCCGTCACGGGGTGGGCACTTCTATTGCACTGGATGCGTTTATGCATATTCGTGAGGCGCAAATCGGCGATATTCCGGAAATTACTAATCTGATACGCCCGCTTGAAGAACAGGGGGTTCTGTTGCGCCGCAGCCGGGAATATTTGGAAAACCATATCGGTGAGTTTTCGGTTTTGGAGCATGATAATCAGATTTACGGTTGCGTCGCCCTGAAAACCTTTCCTGATAGCGATGCGGGGGAGTTGGCCTGTTTGGTGGTGTTGCCTGAAGCGCGAGACAGCGGCTATGGGGAACGCCTGCTCGAACACTTGATTCATCAGGCACGCAAACGCCATATCCTCCGCCTGTTTGCTTTATCAACCCATACCGGGGAATGGTTTATCGAACGTGGTTTTCAGACGGCCTCTTCCGAAGAATTACCTGCGGGTAGGTTGAGTGAGTATCTTGAAAGCAAGCGCCGTTCTAAAGTATTTGTTTATCATATTAAACCTGAGTAGTATTTGAGAATTATTTTTATAAACTCAATAACAAGGCCGTCTGAAATTATTTCAGACGGCCTTGTTTATAATAAACCCGACTTCTACATCATTGCCGTAGATAGCGGCTTAATCCGATTATTCCGCCGAGCGTTTAAATTCAGCACTGAAGCTGACCGGAACTTGTTCAACAATGGAAGACAAGCCCATTACTTCTACCAGTTTGGCCACACCTTGAACCATATCCATTTTTTTCACATCCAATAATACAGGTGCTAAGGTATTCACTGAGATGCTGTCTGCGCTATTGCGTTGAACAGATAAATCGGCCTCAATATCTAGTTTTTGGCCGTGAATATTTAAACTTAGTGGCTGTTTCAGATGTAGGGATTCGCCTACTTCCAGCATATTGACTGCGTTTGGATCTAATTTACCGCTAATTTCTGCTTGTGGGAATTGGGCAATTTCAAAAACCCAATCTTTTAAACGTTGGTCGCGTATATCAATATTGGTTTTTACACTGGATAAGTCCACATTCATGGTGAAATTGCCTTCTTTATCCAAGCGGGCGGTAGAAGTGGTAAAAGATGATTGTTCGGTGATGCTATTGAGTTGTTTGTTGATTTTGCTGCTTAAAAAGATAACTTGGCTGTTTTCTGCTGTCCATGCCGCAGCGTCATGGGGAACTTGTTGAGCGGCAACAGGTGCATTTTCAGCTTGGTTGGTATTGGCTTGGTCGGGGGCACAAGCTGCCAATGCAAAAACAGTCATAATAGCGGCAATACTTTTTTTCATGATAATTTCCTTTTATTGAGAATATAAGAGTAAAAAAATTTCAATGATTATGTAAAAAAGATACGAGTATTATTAATGACGATTTAAAAGGTAATTTCTAACAAATTTTTGAAAAATATTTATAATATTTTGTTTAATAAGAATATTAAATTGAAATAAAATGATAATACCGAACTATTAAATTGGGCATTATTTATATCTTATTAAAAGGCTTGGATATTTTAGATGGCTTGATGATGGCGTTTATGTGCCTTCTGCAAACTCGGAACAAATTCCCAAGACTTCGTCACCAAACTGCTTGATTTTAGCGTCGCCCATGCCGTAGATATGGTGTAAGTCGGCATGGCTGTGCGGCATGTTTTCCACAATTTCCCTAAGCGTGCGGTCACCGAAAATGACATAAGCGGGCACGTTATCATCGTCTGCCCGTTGTTTACGCCAGCTTCTCAGCGCTTGCCAGATACGTTCTTCGCGTTCGGTACGCAGCCATGCTTCTTGCGGTTTTTGGGTGGCGGCTTTGTCGCGTTTGAGTGGTCGCAGCCAAACTTGGGCATCGCCTTTGAGTACTTTTTTGGCTGCTTCGGTGAGTTGCAGCGATTGGTGAAGTAGTGGATTAACGGTCAGATAGCCGAGGCTGATGCATTGACGGATGATGCCGCGCCATTCTTTGTCGGTAAAATTATCGCCGATACCGAAAGTGGATAAACGCTGATGACCGTTGCGGATAATCCAATCATCATTTTTACCTTTGAGTACATTAATCACATAGCCGGTGGCAAATTGCTGGCCGACGCGGTAAATGCAGCTTAATAGTTTTTGTACCGGTATGGTGCCGTCAAAACGGGTAGGGGGATGCAGGCAGTTGTCGCAATGGCCGCAGGGTTCGCTGTCTTCACCGAAATGTTTGAGCAGCAATACGCGGCGGCATTCGGCGGTTTCGCAAACGGCCAGCATGGCATCGAGTTTTTGCAGTTCGACCTGTTTTTGTGCTTCGTCGCTGTTGCCGGTTTGAATGCGCTCGCGTAGTAATACCCAATCGTTCAGGCCGTAACATAGCCAACTGGCGGCGGGTAGGCCGTCGCGTCCGGCTCGGCCGGATTCCTGATAAAAATGCTCTACGCTTTGCGGCATATCAAGGTGGGCGACAAAACGCACATCGGGCTTGTCGATACCCATGCCGAACGCCACGGTGGCAACAACAATTACGCCGTCTTCACGGGTGAAACGTTGCTGGTTGGCTTCGCGAATGTCCATACTCAGGCCGGCATGATAGGGAATGGCATCCAAACCGTGTTCACATAAAAAACGGGCGGTATCTTCCACTTTTTTACGGCTCAGACAATAAACAATGCCGCTTTGTCCGGCCATCTGTTTCATAATGAAATCAAGCAGCTGTTTTTTGCCGTTGTTTTTTTCAATGACTTGATAATAGATATTGGGGCGGTCGAAACCGGCCACAAATTCGGCGGCATCTTCCAAGTGCAGATGGTGCTTGATATCGGCACGGGTGGCGGCATCGGCGGTGGCTGTGAGCGCAATGCGGGGTACATTCGGATAGCGGTTGGCAAGGATGCCGAGCTGTTGGTATTCCGGGCGGAAATCGTGCCCCCACTGGCTCACGCAATGGGCTTCGTCGATGGCAAACAGGCTTAAAGTATGTTGGTCGAGAAAACGCAGGAAGCGTTCGGTAACCAAACGTTCTGGTGCGACATAAAGCAGTTTCAGACGGCCTGTTTGAATATCGTCGGCAATTTGTCTGGCTTCGTCCGGCGTTGTACTACTGTGTACGCATGCAGCGGGCACGCCGGCGGCGTGGAGTGCGGCAACTTGATCGTTCATTAAGGCAATCAGCGGCGATACAACGATGGCTACCCCTTCGCGCATTAGGGCGGGAATCTGATAACAGAGTGATTTGCCGCCGCCGGTCGGCATCAATACCAATAAGCTTTGGCCGCCTGCCAGTGTCTCCACAATTTCGGCTTGGCTGCCGCGAAATTCGGGATAGCCGAAAACATCATGCAGAATCTGGTGGGCGGATGGGGGCATCGGGGGGCGTCCGTATCGGGGAAAATGGGAAATGTGTATTTTAGCGTTTTTTCGGTATGTCTGCCGAAATGAGGGTGATAGAAGTAGGAAGAGGTAGTACTGATAATATATATGAGCTGGTTTGACTAGGTTTTTTTATGACGTTTTTACGATAACTTTTTAAATAGGCCGTCTGAAAGGTTTCAGACGGCCTATATTATAAGCTGAAGGAGTAAATCAGTTAATGGTATAACCGCGTAAATATTGGCTGCGCTCGCGGGTCATGCGGGTGTCGCATTGAAGGCGTAAATATTCTGCCTGTAAGTTGCTATCGGCTTGGGCAGCAGCTTGGCGGCAATGATTGTCTTTACTTTGAATCCAGCTGCGCTGTTCGTTGAGCAGTTCTTTTTGAACATTTTGATCAATACTGCGCCATATTCTGTTGATTTCGTTATTGGCCGCCTGATTGTTGCCTTGAGCCTGCTCCAATTCATTGGCGGAAAACGTAATCTCATTACGGCGGGATTCGGGGCTCAATATTTCGGGTGATGAGGCGGCATTGGCCGATTCATCGAAGACATTACTGGCGGCATTGTTTTCTAAAATATCTTCGGGATCGGCTAATGGCGGATCATCATAAGCTTCTTTGCTCATATTGAGCGCATCTTCACGTTTTACAGCCTTGCCATCGATAATCAAAATATTTTTCACGCCATACGGGAGCAGAGCGGAACTGATGTTTTGAGCCATCACGGTCACGGCATTGTCTTCATAATCCACGGAAGCAGTATTGGTGGAAATTTCTGGGGTGTAGCTGATTTTTTGCGTGAATGCACCTTGATTGTAGTTAAGATTGCTGCCTTGAATACGCTCCTGTATCAGTTGGCCGATGGTTTTGCCACTGCCGTAAATCAACGGGCTGTTGGTTTCGGCCATAGTGAGAATATTGCTCGGAATTTTGATGGTTAAATCAGCACCGCAAATCGGGCTGCCGCTTTGATTATCTTGGGCGGCATTCTCCAATGAGATTTCCAATTGGGTGGCGGCAGCAATCACTTTATCGGCATCGATAAACTGGCGGCTGTCATTGCGGGCAAAGGATTGCGCTTCTTCTTTAATAATGTCTTGGACATTGGTGCGGATATTCTGGGCGACGGCCGGGTTGCTACAGGCCAGTTCGGGGGTGTTTTGTTTAGGCGCATCTTCACTGCAGGCTGCAAGAGAGGCTGCTATGATAGATAAAGTGAGTAGTTTTTTATACATTGTTGTCCTTATGGGTAGGAATGGTTTTCAGACGGCATCATAACAAAAGCACCGACAACAGTTAATATGTTGCCGGTGCTTTTTATTTTGCTTGCATTTTATTGGATGAAATTTACAAAAACGGTGAGAATGGTGGCATTAACTATATCAACGAAAAACGCACCTACCATCGGCACAATTAAGAAGGCTTTGTGGGAAGGGCCGAAGCGTTCAGTAACCGATTGCATATTGGCAATCGCCGTAGGGGTCGCACCCATACCAAAGCCGCAGTGACCGCCGGCGAGCACGGCTGCATCGTAATTGCGTCCCATCAATACATAAGTCACAAAAGTTGCATAAAGCACCATCACCACAACTTGTACGATAAGGATAATGGTAACAGGGCCTGCCAAACCGGCAAGATCCCATAATTTCAGGCTCAATAGTGCTATCGCCAAAAATATCGACAGCGAAGCATTGCCGAATACATCAATGGCACGGTCGAACATATTGAATTTGAATACGAATGTTAGAATATTGCGTAAAATCACGCCGCCGCCCAATGCCCATACGAATTTAGGCAGATTGAATAAATATTCTTCGTCGATACCGTCCATGATTTCTGCAAAGGCCAAACATGCGGCAAACATGGCGATGGTTTCAATGGCTGAGCTAGCGGTAATCAGGCGGGTTTGTTCGGGATGTTCGAATACGTCGCCTGCACTTTTTTCCGGATCATCATCGCTATAACCGGCTGCCTGTGCTTTTATTGTTTCTGCATCTAAAGGCTTGAGCCCCATTCTGTTAATCAAACGACGGGCAACGGGGCCGCCAATCAAGCCGCCGGCAACCAAGCCGAAGGTGGCGCTGGCTATACCTAAACCGGTAGCGCCGGTCAAACCATATTCCTGTTCGAAAATCGGCCCCCATGCGCCTGCTGTACCATGACCGCCGGTAAGGGTGACCGAACCTGTCATCAGGCCGATTAAGGGGTTTTCACCCAAGGCAGTCGCAATACCTACGCCGACGGCATCTTGGATAAAGATAAAGAAGCTGACAATGGCAGTAAATAAAACCAAAGGCACCCCACCGGCTTTCAAGCGTGAAAAGTCGGCACTCAAGCCGATAGAGATAAAGAAAATCAACATAAAGGTATCTTGCAACGGCTTTTCAAATGTAAAGACCACCCCGTAAGCCGCATGCAGGGCATACAGTATAGCGGCGGCAACCAACCCGCCTGCTACCGGCTCGGGAATATTGAAGTTTTGCAAAAATTTGATTTTGTTGACCAACAGTTTGCCCACTAACAAAACGATCGTGGCGGCAATCAGGGTGTAATAACTGTTAAAGACCCATTCCATAATTTCTTCTTTCTGAGGATAAAGCAGTCAAAATAAAAGACGGCGGCAAACACCGTTAGGGAATTGGATATTAGGATAATGGTTAAAGTTTGTCAAAACGTGTTTTTATTATGGGGTGGTAATGTGTTTTAATCGTATGTTTTTATAAATAAAGGTTATTTTGTAAGTATATTGTTTTGTAATCATTTATGCGGTCGGAAGTAGGTAAATTATTTCAGACGGCTTTTATAAAATGTTCAAAATTATTGATTGCCACTATAGGAAAAATCCTTTTATCTGTTGCCGGTTATTTGATTATATAATCGCTCATTTGTGTGTCGGCAAAAGCCGATTAATCCTGATTGAGGTGCTATGTTTTCCGATATATCTGCCGACAACCGCTTACCGCTGCAACGTTGGGCATTGATATTGTCTTACGATGGCAGCGGGTTTCACGGCTGGCAGAAGCAGGCGGATGCCGCTACCGTGCAAGAAACATTGGAATCCGCGCTGGCGCAAATAGCAGGCGAACCGATTCATACCGTTGTGGCGGGGCGAACCGATGCGGGCGTGCATGCTACGGCACAAGTGGTTCATTTCGATACAGTCGTAAAACGCCCGTCTCAGGCGTGGATAAGGGGAGTAAATGCATTTTTGCCACCGACTGTGGCGGTGTGGCATGCTCAAGCGGTAGCACCGCGTTTTCATGCCCGTTTTGATGCTTATGGGCGCCGCTACCGTTATGTATTGTCTTCATCGGCTGTTCGTAATCCGTTGTTGGCGGGTAAAGCAGGGTGGGTGCACTACGGCTTGGATATGCAAAAAATGCGGCAGGCGGCGGCTTTGTTAATCGGACGGCACGATTTCTCAAGTTTCAGAGCTTCCGAATGTCAGGCTAAATCACCGGTTAAGACGATTTACAGTGCCGAATTAAACGGAACGCCCGAGTTAATGACGCTCGACCTACACGGCAATGCGTTTCTTCACCACATGGTGCGCAATATTATGGGCGCGCTGGTATATGTAGGCAGCGACCGTTTGAGTGTTGAGGGGTTTGCCGAGCTGATGGCCGCGCGCAACCGTCAATATGCACCGCCGACATTAATGCCGGATGGTTTATATCTGACCGGTGTAGATTATCCGCCGGAATGGGGCGTGGCAACACCACCTGTTCCGTCATGGTTATGGTGAAGTTGATAGATTAAAAAGCCGTCTGAATATGTTCAGACGGCTTTTTAACTTAAATGCATACTTTATTTATAAATTTATAACAGCTGCCAAATAAAGAAAATAAAAGTATGGATGATAAACAGCGGCACTAAAATACCAAACGACCAAGCCATATAGCCGAAGAAGCTCGGCATCGGTACTTTACGTTGTTCGGCAATGGCTTTCACCATAAAGTTTGGCGCATTCCCGATATAGCTTAAAGCACCCATAAAAACCGAACCCATAGATACAGCCAGTAAAGTATGGAAAAGATGGCCGGTCATTAAAGATTGGGCATCGCCGCCTGCCATATTGAAGAAAACCAAATAAGTCGGTGCATTATCTAAGAAGGCAGAGAGAATACCGGTCATCCAGAAATACATGGCGTTAATCGGTTCTCCTGCATTATTGTGTACCAACGCAATCAAGGCGGAAAAAGCACCGGCTTCACCTGCCTGCAAAATTGCAATAACAGGAGTGATGGTAATAAAAATACCTAAAAACAATTTGCCTACTTCCAAAATCGGATCCCAGTTGAATTCGTTACCGGCACGAACCTGTTTGGGCGTGATGGCTAGAGAAATCAAAGCAAATACCAATAGCAGAATATCACGCAGCAAATTGGGCAATAAATAATGCGTACCTAAAACATCAATACCCGGGTGATCGGGTTTCCACAAGCCGGACATCAATACTGAAGCAACCACACCGGCCAACAATAGGAAGTTCCATTTGCCGAAAATCCGCAAAGGGCTGTCGGGTGAGGGGTCTTCATCAGCGATTTCGTCTTCTTTTGTAAAAAAATAGCGATCAATAAAGTAAAACACGGTCAACAAGCAGGCAGAACTCAATAATACCGGTACCATCATGTGTTGAACGGTCCAAGCAAAGTCTACCCCTTTTAAGAAGCCTAAAAACAGCGGAGGGTCACCTAAAGGAGTAAGCCCGCCACCGATATTGGCCACTAAGAAAATAAAGAAAACAACCACATGAACTTTATGTTTGCGGTTATCGTTGGCTTTCAGAATCGGGCGTATCAATAGCATAGCAGCACCGGTCGTGCCCATAATAGAGGCCAAAACCGTACCGATAGCCAGAATAATCGTATTCATACGCGGGCTACCGTGTAGATTACCCCATACCAAAATACCGCCCGAAATTGTATAGAGCGCAAAGAGCAGTATGATAAACGGGATATATTCTGCAATCATGGCATGGGCAACGGTATGGACAGCTTCACCAAAACCAAACACCATCACAAACGGAATCAGAAACAACAATGTCCAAATGGCCGTAATTTTACCGAAGTGGTGATGCCAGGTATGTGAAAACAGTAACGGGCCGGTGGCAATAGAAAGCAAGATTAATACAAACGGCATGCCCCATAAGAGGCTTAAAGTAGCACCGTCTAACGAGGCTGCCATGGCCGGAACCGGCGCAAGCAGCAGAGGAAGTAGGGCGGCAGAAAGTCGCATTGTGGTTCCTTATGGTGGAGGGTCGTTGAAATATACGGCAAACGACATTGCCGCGCACGGCCGAAACCTAAGGCTTCGTAAAACTTAGAAATTGTAAATGAAAGGCGGCGATGTGTCAGCTTTTATGGTGGTACCTTATAAGGGGGTATCCTAACTTAAATTTCTGTAAACAATACCTTAGCATTATTTGTAAAGTTAATTGTCATATATATTGTATAGGTTAAACAGATATTTTCGTGTCAAAAAAAGCCGTCTGAAACATTCAGACGGCCTTGTTAAATATAATTAGATAGTCGGTTAACCGATTTCAGCAGCATATTGTTCTGCTGTCAGCAAACCATCCAAATCGGCAGCGTTGGCCGGTTTGATTTTGAAAAACCAACCTGCTTCATAAGGCTCGCTGTTGGCAGTTTCCGGCGCATCAACCAATGCTTCGTTAATAGCAACCACTTCACCGGCAATCGGTGCGTAAACATCGGAAGCAGCTTTAACCGATTCCACCACACCGGCTTGCTCTTCGGCGGCTAAAGTGGCACCGACTTCCGGTAATTCGATAAATACAATATCACCCAACAATTCTTGTGCATGATGAGTAATGCCGACGGTTACCGTGCCGTCTGATTCAGGGCGCAGCCATTCGTGGCTGGATACGTATTTCAATTCTGAAGGGATGTTGCTCATGGTTTGTTCTCCATTGGTTAAAGGGTAAAGTTGCCTTACTTTTCACACTGCTTGGTGGTTTCATTGTAATGCCCGCCCTGATCCAAACAGGTATCTTTGGCACCACAACCGGATAGAATCACTGCAGATAATAAGGCAAAAATAAATGTAATACGGTTCATTTTCATTCGTTTTCTATTCAAAATCGGCACAAATATCAAATACTGATTTTCGCACCCAGTAGCTTCACAAACTGAGCCAGCCATGCAGGATGGGCAGGCCATGCAGGTGCGGTGACCAAATGGCCGTCGGTAATGGCATCGGTCACAGCTATATCGGCATATTCACCACCTGCAGCACGCACTTCGGGTGAACAGGCAGGATAAGCGGAGCAGCGTTTACCACGCAATATATCTGCGGCAGCAAGCAATTGCGCGCCATGGCATACGGCGGCAATCGGTTTCTTCGCCGCATCAAATTCACGGATAATTTCCAGCACGCGAGGATTGAGGCGCAGATATTCGGGTGCGCGCCCTCCCGGGATTACCAGGCCGGCATAATCGGCGGTTTGCACTGCCGAAAAATCATAATTCAGCGCAAAATTATGGCCGCGCTTTTCACTATAGGTTTGCTCGCCTTCAAAATCATGTATTGCCGTGGCGACTTTATCCCCTGATTTTTTATCCGGACAAACGGCGTGCACTTCATAACCCAATCCCAATAAAAATTGAAACGGCACCATGGTTTCATAATCTTCGCCATAATCGCCGGCCAGCAGCAAGATTTTTTTACTCATGATGACTCTCCTTATCCTTAATAAAATAAATAGAATGGATTGAATTGATGCTTTTCAGGTTTCAGACGGCCTCTTTATTTATAATCAATGATAGGCCGTCTGGGTGCGTGCAAAACATGATAAATGGAATAAGTGGCGATTAATGACCGAAATTCTTTTTCCATGCATCAAAGTAACGGCGTTCAAGCGTTGTGGGATGGCCATACATCTTTTCCATTTTACGCCCGTTGGCTACATTGCCCTTAGGTAGTGCATAAAGTTGCAAGGCCATGACTTTCTTTTTGTTCATTAAAACCAAAATATCATAATCCCCGCCACAGAAATGTGGTTTACAGGCTTCCATTTTGTAATAAGTTTCATTACCCACTTTGGCTATGATAGCAGGAGAAGTTGTTCCACCGCTTTTCAGCCATGAAAAGTTAGGGTCTTTTTTATTTGGCACTTTATCCCAAACCGTCTTTTTCCATAAATTGGCATAAGGCTGTTTTTTCAGTAAATCAAATAAATAAACAGGTTTTTCAGCAGTTTCTTGTTGCTTCGGAGCGGAGGCCTGATGGGGAGCTGCGTAAAGAAGACCGGGCAAAGCCAAGAGCAGGCTGACGGCAATCCATTCTTTTTTCATAATACTTCTCCTTGCTTGGCATAGAGTTAGGAAAATTTTCCAAGATATCTTATCATTTTTTGGCGGATGCCGGATTTTATGATGTAAGACTTTCAGACGGCCTGATAAGTTTAGAGCCGTTTGAAATATTTCAATCACCAAAATAGAGATAATAACAATGATTTTTTAATTATATAGTTATTTTAATTATTATTCCTACCTTATTTCCATTGATAGGAAATGTATTGACTATCTAAGCCCTGTAGGTTTTGGCTGTTAATCACCAAACACTGTTTGGCCATCTCTTTATTGTCTATTTCTTTATTTTTTTCAGCGTTGTCAAATTTTACCTGTTCGGGGCAGAAAATTTTTATATCACCAAAATTCCATGCCATATAACCATATAGCGCATTTGGCCTTTCGTCCGCTTCTGTGCCACATTTCTTGGTTTTTTTATCTGCTTCTTCAGCTGAACATGCAAAATTTTTTTTGAGCTTTTTTAAATCAAACTGATTGATTCCGTTGACTTCTTTTGAATCATTAGACTGTCGGAAATTATTGTACAATAAATACCAGCTTGAATTATTAGGTAATTCGATAAAACCTAGAGGGTAAAGTAGTCTTTGTGGGAAGTTTGCAGTAAACATTGCTAAAATAAACAAATAAATAAAAGCAATTATCAACGGAGGAGTAAAAGCTATATATCCATTCAGCTTAACTTGGCCGGAAAGTATTAAAAAATATGCAAACCATGTGTTTATTATCATTGTGGCAATTGAAATAGCAAGTCCGATCCACAGCTTTACTTCACCATCAACCCATTCGGCATAGAAAGGTAAGAAAATAAGAAATATAGAAAATAAGTTTGAAATAGATACTATGAAAATAGTAAGGCCTAAATCTATTCCTATGCTCAAAGAAAATTTATTTTTCCATTTAATTGGGTCTGTATTTGGAATTTTAGGTTGGCTTTTTTTATTAAGAAAATACCAAAAAATGCCATAGGCTATAGTTGGTACAAATATACTTAAATAAACTAAAATATTTAATATGTTACTAATTATAGGTTTTATTTCCGAACCACTAGCACAATAAAGCATGATTATAATGACAATACTGACAATAATGGAAAAGTATGAAGAAGTAAAAAAAATAGTCTTTTTTTTCAAAAAAACATTTGCTTTCTTCATATCCCATGCTAATTTATAAGGGATAGCAAAAGTAGAAAAAAATATAAGTATCAAGAAAGCACATATTAATAAAATTAATATAAAAATCGATGGCTGATTGATTATGTTGATAAAAAAGTTTTTCTGGTTAATAAAATTTAAATAGAAGTAGGTAATGGTTGAGCCAAAAACTGTACTTGTTACCGTTATTATGGGTACTAATTTATTTATGAGGTTCAAATAATTATTGATGAGCTTGTACATAATTATTATTCTAAAATAAAACCTATATTATTTTTTAATTTTATTTATTCAGACGGCTTCATGGTAATGATTGCTATGAAGCCGTCTGAAAAAACTCGTATCAATCAAACTGCTTCTTGCCATTACGCACAAACGGCAGCTTTAATACACGTACTTCCACTTCTTTGCCGCGCATAAGCACTTTGGCCGTGTCACCGCTAAAGGCTTTCGGAACGCGGGCGATGGCGATGGATTGTTTTAAGCTGGGTGAGAAAACGCCGCTGGTGGTGATGCCTTTGCCTTGATCGGTAATCACTTCCATGTGATCACGCAATACGCCGCCTTTGGCGAGCAATAGGCCGACTTGTTTTACGTCTACGCCTTTTTCTTTTAAGGCAATCAGAGGGGCTTTGCCGACAAAATCGCGGGTTTCGTCTTTTAAATCAACCGTCCAACCCATACCGGCCTGAAGCGGGCTGGTGTCGTCGTCCATATCGTTGCCGTAGAGGTTCATGCCGGCTTCCATGCGCAGGGTATCGCGTGCACCTAAACCGCAAGGCTGTACGCCAACCGCTTGCAGGGCTTTGAAAAAGGCAGTGGTTTCGGTTGCAGGCAGCATCACTTCTACACCGTCTTCGCCGGTATAGCCGGTGCGTGCTACAAACCAATCATTACCGAGATCAGCACCTTGGAATACGGCCAGATTGTTCACGGTTTCCGCCCATTCGGGTTTGACTTTTAGCAGCTTGGCAATGGCATTGGGGCCTTGTACGGCCAGCATGGCCAGATCATAGCGCGGGTTGAGACTGATACCGAATTCGGTGCCGATTTTGGCAAACTGAGCCGAATCTTTTTCACGGGTTGCGCCGTTGGATACGATGCGGTATTGAGTTTCAGCTTCATTGGCGCGGTAAACGATTAAGTCGTCTATCACACCGCCGTTGTCGTTGAGCATGGCAGAGTAGAGGGCTTTGCCGACAAAACCGAGTTTGTTGACATCATTGGCCAGCAGTTTGCGGAAAAAGGCTTTAGCCTTGTCACCGCGCACATCGGTAATCAGCATGTGGGATACGTCAAACATACCGGCATCGGTGCGTACGGCTTCGTGTTCTTGGATTTGCGAGCCGTAGTTAACCGGCAGATGCCAACCGGCAAAATCGACAAGTTTGCCGCCGGCTTCTTGATGGGCTTGATAAAACGGGGTGGTTTTCAGGGTGGTCATGTCTCGGTTTCTCCATAGATAAAGGGCGGCGTTTTTCGTCCGCAGCCCTATCTGTCCTTGAACCTGAGATTTTCGATATACCGAAAAATGTATCGGTGATCTTTTCCCCTTCGGTGGGCGCAGCCGCGCCGCTCTCCAGATGTGTTTGATTCGTGCAGTCCTTTTACCTGAGCGATTTAAGGGTTTCTGCGCCTTCGGTGGCCTTGCCGCATGGGCATTGAGGCTCTCTCCTGCACGTTTTGGAATTATGGCGGCAATTGTGCGTTCGGGCAAGTATTGCGGTGTAGGGAGTAATGTTTATTTTATGGCAGTTAAATTTGTTAGTTATAACAATACAACAGATGAGTGTGAATATTGTATTTTATTGAAATGAAAAGAGCGTTTGCAGGCTTGGGTTGGAGAGGGGATATTTTTCAGACGGCTAATTAGCTAATAGACAAGCCAATTTATAGAAAAATAAATTTATATTTTTATAATAAACAATTTGTTATCGTTTTCTGTTGTCTGTGTGTCGGTTTTTTTCCTGTTATTGTAAAAACAATATATAGCTGAAAATTGTTTAGATTGTCACAGATTATCTTAATAAAATATGTTTTTTAAGCCATTGTGCGTTAAGTTAAATTATTTTATATTAAGGTATAATTGAAGCAGAGGTCGTTCATATCAATAAGAAAAAGGTAAAAAAAGTATGGCACAAATCACTTTAGATAAAACCGATTTAAAAATTTTACAGGTATTGCAGGAAAATGGCCGCCTGACTAATGTCGAGCTTTCCGAGCGCGTAGCATTATCGCCGTCTCCCTGTTTGCGCCGTTTAAAGCAATTGGAAGATGCGGGCATTATCCGCCAATATGCGGCTTTATTGGCACCTGTTTCGGTTCATCTTGGCTTGCAGGCATTTATCCGGGTTTCTATTGATAAAGCCATAGAAGCGCGTAATGATTTTTCAGAGGCGGTACAAAACTGGCCGGAAGTATTGAGTTGTTTTGCGCTCACCGGTGAAACCGATTATCTGCTGCATGCGTTTTTTACTGATATGAATGCTTTTTCGCATTTTGTGTTGGATACCCTGCTGTCCCATCCGGGTGTGCAAGATGCAAAATCCAGCTTTGTTTTAAAAGAAATTAAAAATACTACAGCGTTGCCGCTGGGGCATTTGCAGCAAGATTAAATCCGATAAGGCTATTACATATCTTGAAACAGGCCGTCTGAAATTGTTTCAGACGGCCTGTGTGCTTATGGCATGTTTGTGGTTGGTTTCATTGTAGTTAAAAAACTTTATAATACTCCGTCTTTTATATAGAGCAACTTTAAAATGCTTCCTGAAATACCTGATGATAAAACGATTGTCAGCCAAACAAAAGAATGGCTTGAAAAAGCCGTGATTGGTTTGAACCTATGTCCGTTTGCCAAAGCCCCCTATGTTAAAGATTTGGTACGCATCGAAGTGAGCCATGCTAAGCATTTGGATGGTTTTTTAGAAGATCTGGATAGAGAATTACAACTGTTGGGCAATACGCCGCCGGAGGAAATTGAAACAAGCTTATTGATCCATCCGGCTTTATTCGGCGACTTTTTCTTATTTAACGATATGCTGGTTCTTGCCGATCAGGCCATACAAGATAATGGTTTGGAAGGTGTGATTCAGATTGCGCCATTTCATCCTGATTTTCAATTTGAGGGAACCGATGCCGACGATATTACCAACTATACCAACCGCTCGCCTTATCCGACGCTACATCTGATTCGAGAAGACAGCATTAGCAAAGCGGCTGAAGCTTTTCCTGATGCGGAAGCGGTTTTCGGTAGAAATATGGCACTACTCACCGAAATGGGGAAAGAGGGTTGGGATAAGCTGGGTATACCGGGTTGCCCTATGCATCATAGTGCTACACATTCCGAAGAAGATAAATCCTAAATCCAATAAATATTTGAATTTCAATAATAAAAGGGAAAACATGATTTTACGTTCATTATTTTGGTTGTTTGGTGCGATTGCTCTCTTATTGGGCATTATCGGTATTTTTTTACCGATATTGCCAACCACGCCGTTTGTTATTTTGGCAGCAGCCTGTTGGGCGCGGGCATCGCCCCGTTTTCATCGTTGGCTGCACCAACACCGCTTTTTCGGCCCGATGGTGCAAAACTGGGAAGAGCGCCGTGCCGTTCCCCGTCGGGCAAAATATTTTGCCTTCTCAATGATGGCGCTTTCTTGCAGTTGGATGTTTTACCGATTCCCCGAAAGATGGTGGGTGGCCGCGATAACTTCAGTATTCTGTTTCTGTGTTGCCGTATGGATGTGGCGTCTGCCGGATGCGTAGGTTTATTTAAGCATGTGGCTTCCCCTTTCAGGCGGCTTGTCTTTAAAATGAATAAATTTCTTTAAAAGAATCAAAATATAGAAATTAAATTCATGCGGAAAAGAATATTTTTCACATTTAAAATCTGATGATTGTTTGGTCTTTAAATTGTTTACGTGCATAATTCCGTAATACCCCTCATTATTGAAAAACATATAGCCCTATCGGGTAGCCAATTGTTTTCATAAATAAAATAAGAGCCATTATCTATTTTTTTAAACATAAAGGCTTTCAGCACGGAACAATGATAAAAAAGGTGCCGCTATGACTTCGACACACAAACGACTCAGTTTTGAATTTTTCCCGACACGAACCCCCGAAGGCCGTGCCAAACAGGTGATCACCCGCAAACAGTTGAGTCAGTTTTCCCCTGAATTTTTTTCGTGTACGTCAGGCGCGGGCGGTTCGACCAAAGAAGGCACCATGCAGACGATTAAGGATATTTTATCCGAAGGCGTGGCAGCCGCGCCCCATCTGCCCTGTGTTGGTATGCATCCGCAAGAACTTATTGATTTATTAAACGAATATAAAGCACTTGGTGTGCGCCATATCGTTGCCTTGCGCGGCGATATCCCGTCGGGCATGGGCGGCGGTTTGAGCGGTTTGCGCTATGCCAACGAATTGGTTTCTTTAATTAAAGAAGAATTCAACGATGATTTTTATATCGAAGTGGCGGCCTATCCCGAGTATCACCCGCAGGCGCGCAGTGCAGAAGACGACTTGAATAATTTCGTCCGCAAAGCCAAAGCCGGTGCCGATTCGGCCATTACCCAATATTTTTACAATGCCGATTCTTATTTCCGTTTTGTAGACGATGTGCGCGGGCGTGGTGTCGATATTCCGATTATTCCGGGCATTATGCCGATTGCCAGCTTTTCCAAACTGGCACGCTTTTCCGACACCTGTGGCGCCGAAATTCCTCGTTGGTTGCGTTTGAAACTGCAATCTTATGCCGACGATACCGCATCTATTAAAGCCTTGGCATTGGATGTGGTAACCGAGATGTGCGAACGGCTTTTGCGCGAAGGTGCGCCCAGCTTGCATTTTTATACATTAAATCAGGCGGGGCTGGTGTCTACCATTTGCCAACGGCTTGGCTATTAAAACTTATTCAAACATCGTTCAAGATACTGGATAACGTTGAAATAAGGCCGTCTGAAAGCCTTTCAGACGGCCTTTGTATTGTGAGGATATGTTGGTTATATCCGCTTATGCTGATACCCGAACCTATATCGGTTTTTAGGATAAATCAGGCGGAAATGCGTTTTATTGTATTTAGCCCGCTGTTTATTCGGTACAATTTACGCTACAATAAACGGCTTTCAAGTTGGAACGGAAAGTCGGCAAAAGGCTGTCTGGGTCTGATTCAGACGGCCTTATTATTTGCAGCACGCCCGAACCTAACCCTACACCCCAATAAACGAATCAAATATATTATGGAAAATGTAAACCGTATCGTTGCGGAAGGTATTGCCGCTATCGAAGCAGCAGCCGATTTTCAAGCACTGGAGCTTGTTAAAGCCCGCTATATGGGCAAAAGCGGCGAACTCAACGCCCTGCTTAAACAGCTCGGCCAAATGCCGCCCGAAGAGCGCAAAACCGCCGGTGCCTATATTAACGAATCCAAAAACCGTTTTCAGACGGCCTATAACGAAAAGCGCGATGCGCTCAACGCCGCCAAACTGCAAGCCCGCCTTGCTGCTGAAGCATTGGATGTTACCTTGCCCGGACGCGGCCAGACTTCAGGCGGCCTGCATCCCGTTACCCTCACTTTGCAACGCGTAGTCGAACTCTTTCACGGCATGGGCTTTGAAGTGGCCGACGGCCCCGAAATCGAAGACGATTTCCACAACTTTCAAGCCCTCAATATTCCAAAAAACCATCCCGCGCGCGCCATGCAGGATACCTTTTATGTAGAAAACGGCGATGTTTTGCGTACCCACACCTCGCCGATTCAAATCCGCTATATGCTGGATAAAAAAAACCCGCCTATCCGCATTATCGCCCCCGGTCGAGTTTACCGCGTCGATTCCGATGCAACCCACTCGCCGATGTTCCACCAGGCCGAAGGTTTATGGGTGGAAGAGGGCGTAACCTTTGCCGATCTCAAAGCCGTGTTTACCGAATTTATCCGCAGCTTTTTCGAGCGCGACGATTTGCAGGTACGCTTCCGCCCCTCGTTTTTCCCGTTTACCGAGCCTTCCGCCGAAATCGACATTATGGGCGATAACGGCAAATGGCTGGAAGTCGGCGGCTGCGGCATGGTACACCCCAATGTGTTGACCAACGTGAATATCGACCCTGAAAAATACACCGGCTTCGCATTCGGTATCGGCCTAGACCGCTTCGCCATGTTGCACTACGGCGTGAATGACTTACGGCTGTTTTTTGATAACGATTTAGCGTTTTTGAAGCAGTTTGGGTGAATATAGCTTCATAAGAGAGATTTTAATTATGGATATTAATTTAAAAGTTGCTGCTCCACGCCTTTTTCCTCAGTCTCGTTTCGAAATGGTGTATTTCGAAGCGGTGGCGAATGCTTTAGATGCTCAAGCTACAGAAATTAATATCGAAATTGAAATGGAAAATAGCAATTTAGAAAAATTTATTATTAAAGATAATGGTATCGGATTAAATGAAGAGAATTATTGGAGATTCTCAGAATTGATGGAAGCTAAAGATAACGTTCACAAAGGACAAGGAAGGTTAGTTTATTTGTTATATTTTGATGATATAAAAATTACAAGTCAATTTTTAGAAGGAGATACATATCAACAACGTAGTTTCAATTTTAATGATAATTTTAAAAAAGAAAATCATCATTTAATCAAAAATATTAAAGAATATAAATCAGGTACAACATTATCTTTTAATGGAAAAAGAAAGAAAATGCGTACAAATAATTCTTTAGATGCAAATTATATAAGAGAACAAATTTTTGCTGAATTTTTACCTTGTTTTTTTGAAATGAAACAAGAGAATAAAAATTTTCAAATTAATATAAAAAGTAAACTTAATGAAGAACAAAGACAAACAAGTATTAATGTAAAAGATATTCCTGATTTCCAGAGTATAGAAATAGATGCTACAGATTTGCTTGAAGAGGACAGTAACAATGCTGGACAAAAGTCATTATTAGAACCTACAGCAAAGTTATATTATTTTTTAAAATCTCATGATATTAAAAGTAATATTTCTTCTGTAGTTACTTCTTTTGCGATTGATAATAGGGCTAAGAAAATTGATATTATTGATGTGCAAAATTATTTACCAAATGTTGAAGCAATTTTTTTCTTAGTCTCTAAACATTTTGAAGGGTGTGTAGACCCAACTAGGCAAGAGTTGACCCTTAAGCCTGAGCATCTTAAGAGGGTCAAAAATATTTTTAGAAATAAAGTAAAGGATATTCTTAAAAATAACTTCTCTGAATATCAAAATATCCTTCATGAAAGGCAAAGTTTCTTATGGAATAGATTTCCACATTTAATTGATTATATTGATTTAAGTGAAATTGGCTTTAAAGCTAATAGAGATATTGTACAAGATGCACAAAATCAATTTTTCAAAGAACAACGGGACATACTAGAAAAAGATAAACTAACTGAAAGTGATTATATAAAGGCTTTAGATTTGTCTGCAAAAAATTTATTAGAGTATATTTTATTCAGACAATTACAAATTAAAAAATTAAAAAGTATTGGGAAAGAAGACAGAGAAGAAACTATTCATAATATTATTAGCCCTATGAGAACAACATATTCATCGGGACATAATAATGATCTATTTAATAATAATGCTTGGATATTAGATGATAGATTTATGACTTATATTCAAGCAGCAAGTGATACTACCCTAAAAGATATTACGGAAAAGTTTGATGAAATTTTCTATCAATCTACAAAATCTAAAAGCCGACCAGATTATTTAATGTTTTTTTCTAATAAAATTACGCATAAATCGGATAAGGTTGATTTAGTTTGTTTTGAATTTAAAAGATTGGGTACTAAATTAGAGGAAAATACTAAGGCTATTACTGAGTTAACAAAATATATTAAACAGTTAAAAGATGTATGTGAAAAGATACAAAGAGTATGGCTATATGCATTAGTTAATTTCGATCAGAATTTAGAAGAGTCTTTAGAATCCCAAGATTTTAAAATGAAATTTTCTACCCAAGGTAAAATTTGGTACAGATATTATGAAAATATTGGTGCTGAGTTGGCTTTTTTAGATTTTGAGGCGGTTGTTAGTGATGCGGATAGTCGTAATAAAACATTTATGGAAATTTTAAAAAATGGTTTTTCATATAATGAATAACATAAGATGTCTTTATTAATAATTTCAAAATTTAGAAGAATACAATTATGCAATTTTCTTATTCTTGGCTAAAAACTCAAGCCAATCCTAATCTTTCTGCCGATGAGTTCGCCCATTTGCTGACTATGTCCGGCTTGGAAGTGGAAGAAGCCGATTCAGCGGCACCGGCGTTTTCCGGTGTGGTGGTGGCCGAAGTGAAATCGGTAGAAAAACACCCTGATGCCGACCGTTTGAATATTACCCAAGTGGATGCGGGTACCGGTGAGCTGATTCAGATTGTTTGCGGTGCGCCGAATGTGTGCGCGGGGATTAAAGTGCCGTGTGCTTTGCCGGGTGCGGTATTGCCGGGCAATTTTAAAATCAAGCCGACGAAAATGCGCGGGCAGGTTTCCAACGGTATGTTGTGTTCTGCCAAAGAGTTGGGTTTGCCTGAAGATGTAGACGGTTTGCTGGTGTTGCCCGAAGATGCGCCGGTCGGCCAAAATATCCGCGAATATCTGGATTTGGACGATAGGTTATTCACTTTGAAAATCACGCCGAACCGCACTGACTGCCTGAGCATTAAAGGCTTGGCACGCGAAGTGGCGGCGTTAACGCAATGTGATAATCAGCCCGTTACCATTCAGACGGCCTCTGTTGAAAGCAAGAAAACCCAACCGGTTCGCATTGATGCGCCCGAAGATTGCGGCCGTTTTTTAAGCCGTGTAATCGAAGGGGTGAATGCACAGGCACCTACACCTGCTTGGATAAAGCAGCGTTTGATTCGCAGCGGTGTGCGCAGTATTTCCGCATTGGTGGATATCGGCAATTATGTGATGCTTGAGCTCGGTCAGCCGATGCATATTTTCGATGCCGATAAATTGAGCGGCAGCCTGATCGTGCGCAGAGCGAAAGAAGGTGAAACGCTGGCGTGTTTGAATGATAAAACGGTAACTTTAGCCGATAATACTTTGGTGATTGCCGATGAGCGGCAGGCTTTGAGTATGGCCGGCTTGATGGGCGGCGAATACAGCGCAGTAACGGACGATACCCAAAATATTGTGCTCGAATCGGCTTGGTTTGCGCCGGCGGCGATTGCCGGAAAATCGCGCCAATATGGTTTCGGTTCGGATTCTTCGTTCCGTTTCGAGCGCGGCGTAGATTTTGAATTGCAACGTGATGCGATTGAGCGTGTGAGCGAGTTGGTATTGTCCGTTTGCGGCGGGCAGGCCGGTGAGATTGTGGAAGCCGTCGGCAATCTGCCCGAGCGTAATAAAGTATCGGTGCGTACGCAGCGTGTTGAAAAATTATTGGGCGTGGCCATTGATGAGGCGCGTATCCAAACCATTTTAGCCGCACTCGGATTGCAGCCGCAAAAGATTTCAGAAGGCCTGCAAGTCACTTCGCCGAGCTTCCGTTTTGATATTGAAATCGAAGCGGATTTGATTGAAGAAATCGCCCGTGTGTACGGCTATGAAAATATTCCTGATGATTATACCGATGGCTGCCTGTCTATGATGGCGCTGCCGGAAAACCGCCGTTCCCGCTTTGCGGTGTATAACCACATGGCGGCGCGCGGTTATCAGGAAGTGGTGAGTTATGCGTTTGTGAATGAGCAATGGGAACATGACTTCGCCAATAATGACAACCCTATCCGTTTGCAAAATCCGTTGGCGGCACAATACAGCGTGATGCGTTCTACCTTAATCGGCGGTTTGGTGGAAATTTTGCAAAACAATCTCAACCGTAAACAAAACCGCGTGCGTTTATTTGAAATTGCCCGTGTGTTCAATAAGGATTCAGACGGCCGTTTTATTCAAAAAGAGCGTTTGGGCGGTTTGGTTTATGGCTCTGCCTTGCCGGAACAATGGGGCGAAAAAACACGTGCCGCTGATTTCTATGATGTGAAAGGCGATTTGGAAGATATTTTAGCGGGTCGTGAGGTATCGTTTATAAAAGCCGAGCATCCGGCACTACACCCCGGCCGTACTGCCGAAATGGTTTCTGATGGCCGTGTTATCGGTTTTATCGGTGAGTTGCATCCGCAATGGCTGCAAAAATATGATTTGCCGCAAGCGGCTTTGGTGTTTGAAGTCGATATGGATGCGGTGTCGGCTCGTGAAAAAACGGTTTATTCCCCAGTTTCCAAATTCCAACCGGTGCGCCGTGATTTGGCATTCGTGATGCCCGAGCAGACTACGCACGATGAACTGATTCATGCGCTGAAAACAGTGAATAGCGCCTTATTGCGCGACATCTCTATATTCGACGTTTACCGCGGAACCGGTTTGCCCGAAGGCATGAAGAGCATGGCGGTGAAAGTGACTTTGCAAGATATGGAAGCCACATTGACTGATGAGGCTGTCGAGCAAGTGGTGGAAAAACTGGTGAAAGCCGCTGAAAGTGCGGGCGCGCAACTGCGACAATAAAAAATATGATATTCTCTTGAATTCTAATAAAAAATTAGTGATAATCCACATCTGTTAAAAAATGAAGGTAATAACATGACATTAACGAAAGCAGAACTGGCGGATATTTTGGTTGAAAAAGTAAGCAGTGTCACCAAAAATGATGCCAAAGAAATCGTCGAACTCTTTTTTGAAGAAATCCGTGCTACTTTGGCGCGCGGTGAAGAAATTAAAATTTCCGGTTTTGGCAACTTCCAATTGCGCGATAAACCGCAACGCCCCGGACGCAATCCGAAAACCGGAGAAGAAGTACCCATTACCGCACGTCGGGTAGTGACTTTCCATGCAAGCCAAAAGCTTAAAGGCATGGTGGAGCATTACTATGACAAACAACGCTAATATTGCTTTAACGGTTCCTGCTAAACGCTATTTTACGCTGCATGAAATGTGTGAATTGCTTCAAATCAGTCCTGCACAGTTTGCACAATGGCAACATGAAAACGGCGTGGTTGTCGGCTATGGCGGAAATCACTATAGCCGTTCGGATGTTGTGAAACTGTTAAAGCTGAAAGACACTTTCGCGCCATTCGTTGATCCGTTCAATCACAATGCTTTAGATGCGTCCGGCCAACCCGCTATTCAGGCTGAAGAAATGCGGGCCGAATTAGAGAAAATGTTGGGCGGCATCGAAAAAGTGCTTGCCAGTTGAATGATGTGATTCTATAATCGCGTTCTCTTTCGTGTCGGAGTGTGGCGCAGTCTGGTAGCGCACTTGCATGGGGTGCAAGGGGTCGAAGGTTCGAATCCTTTCACTCCGACCAACAATATTGAAAAGTCAGCTACACATTAGCTGGCTTTTTTTCTTTGTGAAATGAATGTTTTCCCCTTAGCTTGGGAAAGCAGTTAACCATAATCTTCTGATATCGGGCGTTTATCACAGCGGCTATGTTGGAATTGATTAAGCGTATTGTTTCATATCAGCTTTTTATGCCGTCTGAAAGTATTATTCAGACGGCCTCAAGATGGAAAAATAATGATGAAACCGTCTATTTTAGAAAAACTGCAACAATTGGCAGAACGTTTGGAAGAGGTAACCCATCTGCTCGGGCAGCCGGAAGCGACCGAAGATATGGATAATTACCGCAAACTCACCCGCGAGCATGCGGAGATTACACCGGTGGCGGAAGCGTTCCAGCAATATCAACTGGCGCAAAGCGATTTATCCGATGCACAGGAAATGCTTGCCGATCCTGAAATGAAAGAATTTGCGGCGGAAGAAATAGAGGCCGCCGAAGCGCGTATCGAAACGTTGGAAACAGAATTGCAAAAATTATTGCTGCCTAAAGATGCCGACGACGATAAAAATATTTTTATCGAGGTGCGTGCGGGCACGGGGGGCGATGAAGCAGCTTTGTTTGCCGGCGATTTATTGCGTATGTATAGCCGCTATGCCGAGCGTAATAACTGGCAGGTTGAAGTGATTTCGTCTAATGAAAGCGATTTGGGCGGGTTTAAAGAAGTAATTGTGCGCATTGTCGGCTTGGGTGCATATAGCAAGCTGAAATTCGAATCGGGTGGTCATCGCGTTCAAAGAGTGCCGGCTACGGAAAGTCAGGGCCGTATCCATACTTCGGCTTGTACGGTTGCGGTAATGCCGGAAGCGGACGAATTGGAAGAAATTCAGTTGAATCCGGCCGACTTGCGTATTGATACGTTTCGCGCATCGGGCGCAGGTGGTCAGCATATTAACAAAACCGATTCTGCTGTGAGGATTACTCACTTGCCGACAGGGATGGTGGTCGAATGCCAAGACGGGCGTTCGCAACACAGTAATAAAGCGCAGGCAATGAAAGTATTGGCGGCAAGGCTGAATGATGCGCAAAAACGTGAAGCACAGGCTAAAGAGGCGGCCGAACGTAAAAGTTTAATCGGTAGCGGCGACCGTAGCGAACGTATCCGAACTTATAATTATCCTCAAGGCCGTGTCACCGATCACCGCATTAATTTAACCTTGCACAAATTAGATTTTATTATGGATGGTGATTTGGATGAGTTAACCTCGGCATTGATAGCCGAACATCAGGCAGAATTGTTGGCGAAGATGGGGGAGTAAGTCTATTATCGAATCGGATTAAATTATTTTGTAATAGATTTTATATGGAAAGGCCGTCTGAAATATTTTAGACGGCCTTTCCATTTTATGATATTGATATATCTGAAGTATTTTTATACTGATGAAATTTTAAGAATTGCCGGGTATTGATATTTTATAAAGGTGTGTTTCTTATCTTTAATTTACATTTTTCGCACAATTATCCTTTTAATTATCTTTTTTTAACAATATTTGTGTTTTTGAAAAGAAAATACTTGTTGTTATTGTATATATTTGTTAATATTCGTTTCGTAACAAAGGCAGGCAGTTTCAGCCGGTTTACATTCCTTTTCATCGATTTTTTTATAGTGCCGCCGGATGCGTATTCAGGCGGCCTTTTTTTATAATTAAAAAATCTATTTGTCATATATTGTTTATTTGCAATAAGTGATAAGTTAAGAATGCTGTAAGGACGGTTGCTTTTCCTATCTAGCGAGTTTCAGACGGTCTACATGATTTGTGTACGGATGGTTTGCTCCATATTTCATTTCATAAGACAATAACGGCAAATCCATCTTTAATATAAAGGAAAATTTATGACCACCTTCCCAATCGCCCGTGTCGGTGAGAAAACGCTTGAGATTCAAGGAAAGATGGCCAATCGGCACGGATTGGTTGCGGGTGCGACCGGTACGGGTAAAACCGTTACCTTACGCCGTATGGCCGAGGCTTTTAGTCAGGAGGGTATACCGGTATTTCTGGCCGATGTGAAAGGTGATTTATCCGGTATGGTTGGTGCGGGCAGCGATACTGGTAAAGTTGGCGAGCGTATGGCTGATTTTGGGTTGGGTAGCGATTGGCTACAAGGTTTTCCGGTACGTTTTTGGGATGTTTTCGGTGAAACCGGCATTCCTATACGGGTAACCATATCTGAAATGGGGCCGATGTTGTTGGCTCGACTGATGAATTTGAATGATACCCAAGAAGGCTTACTTAATCTAGTTTTCCGTGTTGCAGATGATCATGGCTGGCACCTGATTGATTTAAAAGATTTACGCGGATTGCTCAAGCATGTTGCCGATAATGCTGCAGAATATCGGAGTCAGTATGGTAATGTTTCCTCTGCCAGCGTCGGGGCAGTACAACGGCAATTGTTAACGCTGGAAAACCAGGGTGCGGAAAAATTGTTTGGCGAACCTGAATTAAATTTAGAAGATTGGATGCAGACGGAAGACGGTAAAGGCATCATTAATATTTTGAATGCTGAAAAATTGATGCGTTCGCCAAGAATGTATAGCGCATTTTTATTGTGGATGTTGGCAGAGTTGTTTGAAAACTTACCGGAAGTAGGTGACTTAGAGAAGCCGAAATTCGTGATGTTTTTCGATGAAGCGCATTTATTATTCGATAATGCGCCGCCTGTGTTGGTGGAGCAAATCGAGCAAGTGGTTCGGCTGATACGTTCTAAAGGCGTGGGTGTGTATTTTGTTACCCAAAATCCTTTGGACTTGCCGGATACGATTTTGGGGCAGCTAGGCAACCGCGTCCAACATGCCTTGCGTGCATTTACACCTCGTGATCAAAAGGCGGTAAAGGCAGCTGCGGAAACGTTTCGTAGCAATCCGGATATTCAAGTTGCGGAAGTGATTGCAGAGTTGGGCATAGGCGAAGCATTGGTTTCTTTCTTGGATGAAAAAGGTATGCCCGAACCGGTAGAGCGTGCATTGATACTGCCGCCCCAATCGGCATTAACACCGTTAACGGCATCTGATCGTAACAGCCGTTTTCAAAACGATATGCTGTTTAGCCATTATAAAGACAGCATAGATAATTATTCGGCTTATGAGGCGCTGGCCGAATTGGAACAAAAAGCGGCAGAACAACAAGCTGAAGTTGCTGAGAAAAAAACGGCTAAACCCGCTAAGCAAAAAGATAATTCATCACAAGATGCCGGTATAATTAGTGGTTTTTTGGGCGGGTTATTCGGTAGCCGTAAGAAGTCTCGTCAGGGTGCCGCTTATAATTTGGCCGATAGTGTTGGTGATCAGATTAATAAGCAGGTTACCCGTACGATTTCAAGAAGTGTGATGGGTGTGATTAAAAATATGCTGAAATAAAAACGGAGTCATTTTCTTATATGATTAAAGCCGTCTGAACGATTCAGACGGCTTTTTTGGTAGTGATTGCAATGATGATGAATAAAGCTAAGTAATGATTTTCTATGTTTGGTTTATATGAAAATTATACAACATAGAATAATCTTATTGCATATTACAACCTATCGGGAGTGGTAAGCTTATTAAATCAGGCAGGCAATCCGTTATTTGTCAGGTATGAACAAAGCGGCTTTTTAAGAATATGGATACTATTCTATTAAAGTTAAAGTGCCAAGCAAATAAGCGTACCATTACAAGTTAATGCATGACGGCCTTGCCATGTAGAGCCATCATGAGTTCGGCGCCGATAAGTGCCGGCAGCTCCGATTTGTGTGCCCATAAAACCAAAAGTGTTAAGACTTTTGCCATGTCGACGGTAATTTCTTCTGGAGGCAGATGTTGTAGAGCATGAACAACAAATTCACGTTGCTCACCGTTAATGGCTTCAGCATCATCCAATAAATATAATAAGCTGATAACATCCTGTGGCAGACTTTTTAGCTCTTCTTCACAATATACGCGAATGGCGTCTCGATGATATTGAGTCTCAGAAACTTCTGGGCAGTTCGCCAATACTTCAAGCAACATTAAAGCTTGATTAATTTCAATATCATTGAACCCTATATCTTCTAAAATCTGCCCTAGATCAGAAGGAGGCGGGCAGGCATCTAAGTCGTAAAAGTGTTTGATTAAAAATGCAATGACATCAGCCATGATATTTCCTTGTTGTTATTTGATTCTCTGATAACGTCCACCGGGCAGAGAGGCAACGATATTGTCGAGTTCAAGCTCGAGCAGTTGTGCATATATATCTGCTGTGGGCATATTGAGTGTCTGTGCCAAATTATCGGGATGAGTAGGGCCATAGCCTAAAGCTGTTAAAATCGGATTTTCAGACGGCTTGGTTTCCGTCATATTATCAGGTGCCTGCTTCGGAACCGGTTTATTTTGCCGAACAATGTGTTTGACGGGAGCAGGTTTTGAAAGTGAAGGGCACTCAGATAAAATATCATCCAAGCACTCTACCAATTTGGCACCTTCTTTAATCAATTTATGACAGCCTTTACTATGAGGGTTGTCGATGGAACCGGGAACGGCCATGACTTCCCGCCCCATTTCTCCGGCCAGTCTGGCTGTAATCAACGAACCTGATTCAGGTGCGGCCTCAACAACCAGTACGGCTTTCGATAATGCAGCAATAAGGCGGTTACGGCGGGGAAAATTACCGGCTAAAGGGCGGGTGCCCAATGGAAATTCACTGATAATTAACCCTTTTTCGGCAATTTGGTAGGCAAGATCTCGATTAGACTGCGGATAAATGCGGTCTATGCCTGTGCCCCATACGGCGATGGTGCCGCCATTTTCTGACAATGCACCTTGATGTGCTGCCGTATCAATGCCTGAAGCCATACCGGACACTACGGGAATATCATGCTTGCTTATGGCTTTGCCAAAGTCATGGGCAATCCGCAATGCTTGTGGTGTGGCATGACGGCTACCGACAATGGCAATAGCAGGCTGTTGCAGTAATTCGACACAGCCGCGTAAAAACAATAATGGCGGCGGTGTGATTCCTTCTGTCAGCATGGTAGGGAAATCATTGTCACACAACAACATCAACCGGCATTGTTTTTGCTTTTCCCAAGTAAAAGCGGCTTCAGCTGCTGCAATGGCCTGACCATTTTTCCCTTTCCATGCTTCAACGGCCTGCTTATGACGAACGAGTTTGCTGACTGCTTCTGCAGGTGCGGCCAGGGCAGCTTGTGCGGAACCATAATGTTGGATGAGGGCTAAAAAGCTTTCCGGTCCGATATATGGTGTTAATGCGAGTTGTGCCCAGGCAAACCGTTCTGAATGAATCATGGCAAGCCCCGTAATGTGTTTATTTATTTTTAGTAAAGTAAGTTATATTTTTTATGTTTTGTATTTTATCTTTTTTGTAATTATTTGTTAATAATTTGATGTGTAAATTAACAAATAATTTTATTAGATACTCGGTAATAAATGACCGAAAAGGGGCGTGTGTCTTGAAAGATAAGGCAGCAAAGGAAAGTAAATAAATAAAGTTAATAAATAATATATTTTCTTTCAATAAGTTAATTTCATATATGCTAAGTTGTTTTGATAATTTATAGTCAAATAATAGTCTGTAAGCTTTATGGTGTATCAAGTGTATATTGTCTCTAAAATACCAATAAAAAACACACGGCCTGATTAATGCCGTGTGTTTTTGTATATAACGATTAATTAAGGGTTGATATTACTTTTAATGTTATATTCATTATGCTCAGTATCATGAGATTCCTGTGGTGTATTAACTACATGGCGCATATCATTTGCCATATTATCTAAATCTTGACCTGGCTCTGATGCTGTATCGCCAATGTTGATGTTAGTCAGGCTTTCTAAAATAATGGCAGAGGCTAGATTTTTACCGGTACGGTAAACCATTGCCAATCCGGCTTCTTCAGCAGGAATGGAAACATATTTCACTACACTGCTATTGCCTCGTACCCCATTTTCCAGATCTACTCTAACTTGACGATCACGTTTATAAAGGCTTAATACTGTGCCTTTATCTAGACCATCAGCTTCACCTTTGTTAAGGGTGATTGTTTGGAATTGCCCTGCTTCACTGATACCATCGAAAATAGAAACGACAGTTGCATTAATATGACGGCTTGGCGCATGAGGCATGATTTGAAAACTATCTCGCTCATCGGTCATTTTTAATAAAAAGTCGCCTTTACGTACTTCAGATATAGCCTCTTCAACAACCATCGGTTGGGCGGTTTCGGTCGGTACTTTTAATAGAGGATGTAGGCGGGTATAGTATTGGTTTTCCTTCAAATATTTGGCATCTTCTTCACTACGAGCATCTAGCGCACTGTTGGTATAAGGTAAGGTGCTGACAATGCCGCTGAATACGACTTCTTGCCCAAGGTATTTATGAGTTTGCGGATCTAAAATATCTTTACGGGCACGGTAAACCAAATAGCGACCGGGTTCAGTAATACCGTAAGCGTAAACACGATCCCCTTTGCTATATAAAATGCTATTGTCCGGTCCGTCGATCAGACGCGGCGCATCTTGGGTTTGCATTTGTGGGATAACTTGAGGGTGTTGCATAAACATACGATAGAAGTCGACATTGACGGTTTGAATGCCGTAGCCGGAAGACACTTCGCGTACACGAGGTGCCAGTTTGATTACGGGAATGCCATCTGCATTAGATGTTTGGTTTTCAAACTCTAATCTTGGCTGTCCGTTAATATAGCGTAAAACCAACACTTGGCCCGGATAAATCATATGCGGATTGCGAATAGTTTGGCGATTGGCACCCCATAAGCGGTTCCATTGCCAAGGACTATATAAAAACTTGCCTGATATACCCCATAAAGTATCCCCTTGTTTAACAACATAACGCTGAGGCGCATTTGGGCGGAGTTTTAGCCCAGCTGCTACAGATTGGCCTGAAATAGCCAAACCCAAGGCGCAAAGCAAGGTTATAATACGTTTGTGCATGACTGCTCCCCTTGAAATTGAATCGGTTATCTTTAAATTAAAAGAGACAGATTAATTTAAATAATGAGTTTAATGACTCTCTATACTAAATTTAGGTTAATATTTTACCACCGAATATTGCTAATATCATAGCGCTATACACACATATTTTTACATTTGAGATTAAATTATGGCATTACTTAACATTCTTCAATACCCTGACGAACGGTTGCATACCGTCGCCAAACCGGTAGCTGAAATTGACGACCGTATTAAAACGCTGACAAAAGATATGTTGGAAACAATGTATGAAGCCCGTGGTATCGGGTTGGCAGCGACACAGGTAAACGTGCACGAGCGGGTTGTAGTGATGGATTTATCGGAAGAACAAAACGAGCCACGGGTATTTATTAATCCGATTATTACGCATAAAAATGGTGAAACCACCTACGAAGAGGGGTGTTTATCGGTGCCGGGTATTTATGACACGGTTACTCGTGCCGAACAGGTAACGGTTGAGGCATTTAATGAAGAAGGTGAAAAGTTTACTTTAGAAGCCGACGGATTGCTGGCCATTTGTATTCAGCATGAATTAGATCATCTTGCGGGTAAAGTCTTTGTCGAATATCTGTCTAATTTGAAGCAGAACCGTATTAAAACCAAGCTAAAAAAACGTGCTAAGCATAATTTATAAATTTTCAGACGGCCTATTCCAAACATGAAAGTTATTTTTGCAGGTACCCCTGATTTTTCTGCTGCCGCTTTAAAAGCGATTGCTGCAGCGGGTTTTGAGATCCCTTTGGTGTTGACGCAACCGGATCGTCCGAAAGGGCGGGGAATGAAACTCCAGCCATCTGCTGTTAAGCAAGCAGCTATTGAGCTTGGGTTAACCGTTGCACAACCAGTGAGCCTGAAAAATGAAGATGCTCAGGAATTGTTACGTCAACAGGAAGCTGATGTGATGGTAGTTGCCGCATACGGATTGATTTTGCCAAAAAGTGTTTTGACTATCCCAAAGCACGGCTGCCTGAATATTCATGCTTCGCTATTGCCACGCTGGCGTGGTGCGGCTCCGATACAACGAGCGGTTGAAGCCGGTGATGCCGAAACGGGTATTTGCATTATGCAGATGGATGAAGGGCTGGATACCGGGGATGTGGTGAGCGAGCACCGTTATGCGATTAAACAGCATGACACAGCAGGTGATGTACATAATGCTTTAATGTTATTGGGTGCACAGGCGATTGTTGCTGATTTGCAACGTTTAGAGCAAGAAGGCCGTCTGAAAAGCATGCCTCAACCTGAAAACGGTGTAACGTATGCCCATAAATTAGCTAAAGAAGAAGCTAAAATCAATTGGCATGAATCTGCCGAAGTAGTAGAGCGTAAAATTCGTGCTTTTAATCCGGTACCCGCCGCTTGGACGGAATATCAGGGCAAACCTTTAAAAATATGGCAGGCCGAAGTGGTAGATTATAGCGATGTTGCCGGCGAAGTTTTGTATTGTGGTTCAGACGGCCTGATTGTGGCTTGTGGAGAGCAGGCACTAAAAATTACCGAACTCCAACCCGCAGGAAGCAAGCGTATGTCGATTGCTGCGTTTGCAGCAGGTAAACGTATTGAAGTAGGGGAACAGTTATGAGTATGGCGCTGGTTCAAAAACTGGCGGCAGAAAGTGTGGCGGCAGTCCGTTCGGGACAAAATTTGCAAGATGTATTGGCGGCTATCCGACAGCGTTATCCTGATTTAAGCCCGCAAGAAAATGGTGCTCTACAGGACATTGCCTATGGTACTCAGCGATATCGTGGTAGTTTGCACTTTATGCTGAGTAAAATGCTGAAAAAGCCGGCTACAGATTTGAAGTTGGAAAGTTTGTTGCTGGTAGCGTTGTATCAGCTGGCTTATACACGAAATGCCCCTCATGCGGTCGTCAATGAGGCAGTGGAGGGTATTGCTGCTATTGGTAAGGGTCAATACCGATCTTTTGCTAATGCGGTTTTACGTCGGTTCTTGAGAGAGCAGGAGCAGCTTACTGCCCTATGTAAGAAAAATGATGTAGCCAAATATAATTTGCCAGAATGGTGGATTCATTATTTGCAAAACCACTATCCTAAGCATTGGCATAATATGGTTGCGGTTTCGCAACAATTACCACCAATGACTTTACGTGTTAACCGTCGCCGGCTTAATGCCGAACAATATATAGAGTTGCTTCAGCAGGCCAATATTAATGGTAAGGCTTTAGATGACTATGCGGTCATACTGTCGGAGGCAGTGCCGGTTCATCGGTTGCCCGGTTTCTCGGAAGGCTTAGTGTCTGTTCAAGATTTTGGTGCGCAACAGGCGGCTTATCTATTAAAACCTAAAAATGGCGAACGGATTTTAGATGCATGTGCTGCACCCGGTGGTAAAACGGGGCATATTTTAGAATATGCTGATTGTGAAGTGACCGCATTGGATATTGATAAAGGCCGTCTGAAACGGGTGACTGATAATTTGCAACGCTTAGGGCTTCAGGCGGCTGCCTTGCAATGTGCCGATGCAAAAGATATAAAAGCTTGGTATGACGGCCAAGCATTTGATGCTATATTAGCTGATGTACCTTGTACTGCTTCCGGTGTGGTTCGGCGTAATCCTGATATTAAATGGTTGCGTAGGCCGGGAGATGCTGTAAAAACTGCCCGTCAGCAAGAAGCACTTCTCGACATACTCTGGCAGACCTTGACAAAAAATGGCAGGATGCTTTTAGCGACCTGTTCAATATTTGTTGAAGAAAATGAGCAGCAACTACAAAAATTTTTAAACCGCCATGCCGATGCCGTTTGTTCGGAATCGCATGTCCTTCTTCCGAATAAACAGCAAGATGGCTTTTATTATGCGCTTATTCAAAAACAGTAGGCTTCTGTTTTTGCTTATCTTATCGGTGTGGTCTTTTCATACATCAGCCGAGGGTATAAGTGCAACCCGATTTCGGGCTGTATTGACTGACTCTGGGCAAATGTCAGTTAGCAGCCGCTTTCAAACTACCTTGCCAAACCAGTTAAAACAGGTTTTAAATCAAGGTGTACCACTGAATTTTACTTTAAGTTACCAGCTTTCTGCGCCCACTGTAGCGGCATATCGGTTTAAATTTGGACAACTTGTAAGCGGTGATACCACGATCCATTATAAGCTTTCTTATCATCCATTAACCAATCGCTATCGTGTAACCGTAGGCACTTTTTCTACAGAATACAACAGCTTGGAAACAGCACTACGTGCAATTGGTGCAGTAGCAAATTGGCGGGTGCTGGGCAGTGGGGCTCTTGATGGTATTTCGGCTAAAGAGGCTAAAGCAGAAATCCGCTTGGTTCTCAGCACTTCTCAGTTACCTAAACCGTTCCAAATCAATGCACTTAATTCTAAAAACTGGCAGCTTGACTCAGGGTGGCAATCTTTGAGTATTTCACAGGAATAAGCAATGCGCTATTTTCTTTTAACGGCAGGGTTGCTTTCCTTTTTATCGCTTTATATTTTAACGTTGGCAACCAAAAATGATAGTATTTTAAGTGATTATTTTTGGTGGATTATCGCATCAAGTATAGGGTTAATTGTTGTTTTACTAACCGTATTGATACGTTATGTTTTGCTATTGATGCATGATTTACGGAATGGTATTTTCGGCTCACAAATAGCCCGTAGATTGGCAGGCATGTTTACACTGGTTGCTGTATTACCAGGATTGTTTCTTTTTGGTGTTTCTTCCCAGTTTATTTCTAACAGTATTAATTCTTGGTTTGGTAATGATACGCATGAAGCACTTGAGCGCGGAGTAAATCTTAGTAAGTCAGCGCTAAACCTGGCTTTAGATAATACGATACGTGATGCCTCTGTATTACAAGTAGATTTAATCAGTACATTTTCTACTGGAGCGGATTTAAGTAAAAAATTAGCAACCATTCCTGATATTGATAAATTTGATCAATTAGTGATATACGATTTAAATGTTGGTAATGTCGATGTTGTTCGTAATCTCAATAGATTACCTCCCCCTGTTTTAGATAATGCTTCTCGTAGTTTATTGGAAGAGACTGGCTCTGCAGGGAGTATAGAAAATCATAATAATATTTTATATGCAAGAGGATGGTTGCCTTTAGGTAGTGATGCTGGTCATGAGTATGCACTCTTTTTTCGGCAGGTTATTCCAGAAAATGTCGCCCAAGATGCTACGTTAATTGAAGCTGCTCGTGCAAAATATGCTGAGTTAACGTATGCGAAGCAGGGGTTGCAAACTTTTTTCCTGGTTACTTTATTAGTAGCAACCTTGCTGGCTATTATGTTGGCATTGGTTGTAGCACTTTATTTTGCGCGCCGTTTTGTTGAGCCTGTTTTATCGTTGGCAGAGGGCGCAAGAGCTGTTGCAAAAGGTGACTTTTCTCAAAAAAGGCCTATTTATCGAAATGATGAGTTTGGCAGGTTAACACATTTGTTTAACCATATGACGGAGCAGCTTAGTATTGCTAAAGATGTAGACGAGCGTAACCGTTTGCAGCAAGAAGCAGCACGCCATTATTTGGAATGTGTGTTAGCCAGTTTGACTACGGGCGTTGTGACTGTCGATGATACAGGCCGTCTGAAAACATATAATGAAAGTGCCGAGCATATTTTGGGTGTATCATTGAAAGAGTTGGAAGGAAGTAGTTGGTATAATTGGACAGGGAAGGCACCACAACAAGCAGTTTTAGCAGAAACATTTGCATCAATAGTTGATACTGCACCACTGGATAAACCTATTCAGTTAAGTTATGCAGCACCGGATGAAACCCGTATTTTATTAGCTAAAGCCACTATTTTGCCTGATGATAACGATAATGGGATTGTCATGGTATTTGATGATATTACTGCTTTAGTTCGTGCTCAAAAAGAAGCTGCATGGGGCGAGGTGGCAAAAAGATTGGCACATGAAATACGTAATCCGTTGACACCGATTCAACTTTCGGCGGAAAGGTTGGCATGGAAATTGCATGATAAGTTGGATGGCGTAGATGCGCAGATACTTACTCGTTCTACCGATACCATTATCAAACAGGTTGCAGCTTTAAAAGAAATGGTTGAAGCATTTAGAAACTATGCTCGTGCTCCTTCTCTTAAATTCGAACAGCTTAATTTAAACCAAATCATTGAAGAGGTTTTACTTTTATATGAAGGTAGTGCATGTACATTTAAGGCTGATTTGAGTAATATAGCCCTAACTATAGCAGCCGACACAACGGCCATGCGTCAGGTTTTACATAATATTTTAAAAAATGCAGCGGAAGCTGCAGAAAGTAGTACTTCCCCGCTTGTGTATGTTCAGACTTATCTGGATGGTAGTCAGGTTGTATTGAAAGTATCGAATAATGGCAAAAGCTTTAGTAAAGAAATGTTGCATCATGCTTTTGACCCTTATATTACCGATAAGCCGACAGGCACAGGTTTGGGATTGCCTGTAGTAAAAAAAATCATTGAAGAACATGGCGGTCGCATTAGCTTGAGTAATCTTGTAGAAGGTGGTGCGTGCGTCAATATAATCTTACCCGGATTGGTAGAAACTTATGCGCAGTAGCGATATTTTAATTGTTGATGATGAAATCGGTATCCGTGATCTTTTATCTGAGATTCTTCAGGATGAGGGATATACAGTAACTTTGGCTGAAAATGCCGAAGAAGCTCGTCAACTCAGACATCAAGTACGCCCAGCTATGGTATTGCTGGATATTTGGATGCCGGATTGTGATGGCATCACTCTTTTAAAAGAATGGGCAAAAAACGGGCAGCTTAATATGCCGGTAGTTATGATGAGCGGTCATGCGAGTATTGATACTGCCGTAGAGGCAACGAAAATCGGTGCGCTGGATTTTCTTGAAAAACCTATTGCATTACAAAAACTGCTCACTACTGTTGATAGGGCATTAAAATATGGTGAAATGCAGGCAGCATCTGGTTTATTGCTAGATAAATTAGGTAATAGCCCTTCTATTCAAGAACTCAATCGTACACTTGATGTAGCTATTAAAAAAAATAAATCTGCCTTGCTTTATGGTGAGCCCGGTTCACCTTTTGAATTAGTTGCACGCTATTTTCATAAAAGTGGTACACCATGGGTTGAGCCGAGTAAAACTGAACATATTGTCGATATTCCAAATGAGTTACTACAGAAAGCTTCCGGCGGTATTCTATATTTGGGAGATATTGCTCAATATAGTAAAAGCTTACAACAAGGGATCGCATTTTTATTGTCAAAGGCAGAGCGGAGTAATGTACGTATTATTTTTGCCAGTAGTCGCTACCAAGGTGATGCGATAGAAAATCAGATAGATACAAAACTGCAAGATACTTTACCTTCTTGTATTGTTGAAATCCCTCCGTTGCGCAATCAGTCTGAAGATATCGTTTTTTTTGTTGAACAAATTCTAAGTGAATTGGCAGAAACTCAAAAAATTCCTTTAGTTAAATTTAGTCCTGGTGCATTGAGTATGTTAAAACAATATGATTGGCCGGGTAATCTTGAGCAGCTAAGAAGCATCGTAAAAAATTTAGCATTGGCATCTAAAGAAAATTTTGTAGATGAGCCTGAGGTTAGTGCTGTGTTAGGTGATGTGACACGTCTACCAGTATCAGAGATGGTTGGTGGGTTTAATTTTAATATGCCTTTACGTGAACTTAGAGAAGAGCTTGAGCGACGCTATTTTGAATATCATATTGTTCAAGAAAATCACAATATGAGTCGTGTTGCTCAAAAAGTAGGCTTGGAGCGAACACACCTTTATCGCAAGCTAAAGCAATTAGGTATTAATTTTTCCCGTAGAGGAAGTGATAAAAAACAATTGGAATCATAACTTATTTTGATATACCAAAACATTAGGCCGAGACCTTTGCGAAATAGTCCTTCACCCGACAGCCGAACTCCAAACACAGGATTTCGGCTGTTTTTGACCGCAATATCCCCTTTATTACTCCTCAGATGCCTAATTAATAGGCATCCGGCTGCCTTTTAGGCAGCAATAGGCGCACGTAGCCTGTTGGCCGCCTTCAACAGGTTCAGACATATCGCTTTCAGATGGCTTTGCGCCGAGACTTTCTCCAGCCCGAAGTAGGCTGCCCGCGCATAGCGGAATTTACGGTGCAGCGTACCGAAACTCTGTTCCACTACATAACGGGTTTTCGATAAATGTTTGTTGCGGCGGGTTTGCGCTTCCGTCAGCGGACGGTTGCGGTGGGATTTACTCATAATGCCGTCTTTCAGTTTATATTCTTCCAGATGCTTTCTGTTTTCTGCACTGTCGTAACCTTTATCCGCATAGACGGTAGTCTCTTTGGCCATGCCTGCCAACAAAGGCAACAGATGTTTGCACTCGTGGGCATTGGCCGCTGTAATATGCAGCTTCTCAATATAACCTTCCGCATCGGTACGGGTGTGCTGCTTATAGCCTAATTGATGGTGACCGTTCTTCTTCACCCAACGGGCATCTTTGTCTTTGCTCGGTGTGGTTTGACCGGTTACCTCTCCTTCGCTATCAACCTCTATAGACTGACGTTGCTTACTGCCGGCCGTCTGAATAATCGTCGCATCAATAACGGCAGCCTGCGCTTTCTCTACCTTTAAGCCTTTTTCAGTCAGTTGGCGGTTAATCAAATCCAACAGTTCGGCCAAGGTATTGTCTTGTGCCAGCCAGTTGCGGTAACGGCAAAGGGTACTGTGATCGGGAATATTCATCTCGTCAAAATGACAAAACAGGTTGAAATCAATACGGGTAATAAGACTGTGCTCGAGTTCGGGGTCGGAAAGACTGTGCCATTGGCCGAGTAAAACGGCTTTAAACATAGCCAATAAGGGATAGGCGGGGCGGCCGCGGTGTTCTCGGATATAACGGGTTTTCTGACGATTCAGATACTGCTCTACCGGCTGCCAATCAATTACCTGTTCGAGCTTTAATAAAGGAAAGCGGTCAATGTGTTTGGCAATCATGGCTTGGGCGGTTTGCTGAAAGAACGTACTCATGAGAAATCCCTTAAATATCTTTGGTGAAAAATTTAAGGGATTTTTAGGGTTTTTGCAAAGGTCTCAGGCCGTCTGAAAAAAATTCAGACGGCCTAATATCTTGTATTTAATAGGCTTTTTTGTGTTATTCAAATAAAATATAATTTTATGTATATTTAATTTTTTAAGATGTTGTATAAGATAAATTTTTACATAAATACAACATATGATAAATAAATCTTTATATTTCTCTAAAAAATATTACATCTAATAAAAACTTCATTATAAAATTGAGTTTATGCACTAAAGTTTCATTTTATCTTTTAAGGTGCTTGTAATAGTTGATGTTGCTTATTTTGGATAGATTATTGCAATATTTCCAATCCCTACCTTTGGAGCTTCAATGCGAATTTTGTTGTATATTTTTTTAAGTAAATTCGTATTAAATGGGTGGGTTTATATAATATCTGAGTTATTTTTGATATATGAAGTTCACTATCTGATTTTAAATAGTTTAAAAGTAGAGTCTTATGAATAAATACACATTACACTATATCCCTTTATCTATTATGGCTGTTTTTGCTATGCCGGGTGTTCAGGCATCTGGTTACCATTTTGGTACACAATCTGTTTCCGCGCAAAGTACAGCCAATTCATCTGCTGCAGAAGCAAGTGATGCCTCCACACTATTTTATAATCCGGCGGGGCTGACAAAATTAGATGGACATGAAGTCTCTGCATCCATTAATTTTGTAGCACCTAGCGTCAAGTATAGCGAAGCAAATGCAATTTATAATGGTGGAACAGAAGTTACCACTAGCTCTAGAAGCGGAAAAATCACACAAGATATCGTGTTTGCACCTCACTTATATGGTGCCTATAAAGTAAATGAGGATATAACAGCCGGTTTGGGTGTTTATGTTCCTTTTGGTTCTGAAACAGAATATGATCGGGATTCTGCTCTAAGATACAATTTAAATAAAACAGAGCTAACTTCTATAGCAGTTGAGCCGGTATTGGCATATAAGCTAAATGAAAAACACTCTATTGCAGTGGGAGCCATTGCACAACACAGTTCTGCAGGATTAAGAAAATATGCAGACTGGGGAGCCTCCGCTCGTCCGAATATTGATACTAATGGGCTAGGTATTTTGGATGGGCATGCTGAAGTGAAAGGTAAAGATTGGGGATTTGGTTACCATTTAGCATGGATGTGGGATATCAATGAGAATACAAGGGTGGGTATTAATTATCGCTCACATATTAAACATAACTTAAAAGGAAATGCTGACTGGACTGCAGATGGAGTGGTGGCTAAGCAAATTTATGCCCAAACTATTGGGCAAACTATTGAAAATGGTGGAACAGGCTATGTGCCGCATGAAAAAGCCAGTCTGAAAATTACGACACCGGAATCTTTGTCAGTTCATGGGTTGCATCGTATTTCATCTAAATGGAATGTTTTTGGCGATGTAACCTGGACACGCCATTCACGTTTTAACAGGGCGGAACTAAAATTTGAAAATCCCAAACGTACACTTAGTGGGCAACAATCCAATCAAACCGTGATTTTACCTAATTGGCGTAATACTTATAAAGTGGCGCTTGGGGCATCATATCAAGTAAATGATCCCCTTCAAGTGAGATTTGGTGTTGCTTATGATCAATCTCCAGTGCGTAAAGCGCAAGAACGATTAGTTACTATGCCGGATAGCAACCGAATTTGGTATTCTGTTGGTGCTAAGTATAATTTAAATAAAAAACATGCATTCAATATTGCGTATAGTCATATACATATACAAAATGCCAATGCTATTGTATCCGGCCAACCTTCTAATGCAGCAGTAACCACGGTTGATAGTAATGTTTCATCTTTTGCGCGCTATAAAAGCCGTGCAAATATTTTGGGGCTTCAATACAATTATAAATTCTGAGCTTAAATATTATATTTAGCTATATAATATGATTAATTCTTTCGTTGAACTTAAAATGTGATTACCATAAAGCCATCTGATTCAGATGGCTTTGTTTTTGAATTTATTGGTAATAATAGAAAAAATTAATTTGAAGAGCCTTGTGTTATAATTCAAAATCGGTTTTGAAATTTAAGATTTGTGAGGAAAAAAATGTCTCTCTTTATTACGGATGAGTGCATTAATTGTGATGTTTGTGAGCCCGAGTGTCCTAATGACGCAATTTCTCAAGGGGAAGAAATTTATGAAATTAACCCTAGTTTGTGTACTCAGTGTGTCGGGCATTATGATGAACCACAATGTCAGCAGGTTTGTCCTGTAGACTGTATTTTAATTGATGAAGAAAATCCTGAAACTGAAGAAGAGTTACAGGCTAAGTATGAGAGAATTATTTTTGAAAAATAAAGTTATTTAAAATTAATGCTATAGTTGTAAGAAAAAAATAATATGGTTGAATTGTCTTGACTCAAAAAAATAAATCTATATAATCACGTTTCTCTTTATGGAGGGATTCCCGAGCGGCCAAAGGGGGCAGACTGTAAATCTGTTGCGAAAGCTTCGAAGGTTCGAATCCTTCTCCCTCCACCATAATCCAATCATAAAAATGTTGGAGCAGAGAATAAATTAAAGTAAGCGGGTGTAGCTCAATGGTAGAGCAGAAGCCTTCCAAGCTTACGGTGAGGGTTCGATTCCCTTCACCCGCTCCAAATAATCAGCCCATGTAGCTCAGGGGTAGAGCACTCCCTTGGTAAGGGAGAGGTCGGCAGTTCAATTCTGCCCATGGGCACCATCAGTTAATTGCAAACAAAAAGCTTTAGGAATAGGAAATTGCCATGGCTAAAGAAAAATTCGAGCGGAGTAAACCGCACGTAAACGTTGGCACCATTGGTCACGTTGACCATGGTAAAACCACATTGACTGCTGCATTGACCACTATCTTGTCTGAGAAATTTGGCGGTCAGGCTAAAGGTTACGATCAAATTGATAATGCTCCGGAAGAAAAAGCCCGTGGTATTACCATTAATACTTCACACGTAGAATACGAAACTGAAACCCGTCACTATGCACACGTAGACTGTCCGGGACACGCCGACTATGTGAAAAACATGATTACCGGTGCTGCTCAAATGGATGGTGCGATTTTGGTATGTTCTGCAGCAGACGGTCCTATGCCGCAAACTCGTGAACACATCTTGTTGGCTCGCCAAGTAGGTGTTCCTTACATTATCGTATTTATGAACAAATGCGATATGGTTGATGATGAAGAGTTGTTGGAATTGGTTGAAATGGAAATCCGCGACTTGTTGTCTAGCTATGATTTCCCTGGTGATGACTGTCCGATCGTTCAAGGTTCTGCATTGCGTGCTTTGGAAGGCGATGCTGGTTACAAAGAAAAAATTTATGAATTGGCAGCAGCTTTGGATAGCTACATTCCGACACCTGAGCGTGCTGTTGACAAACCGTTCTTGTTGCCGATTGAGGATGTATTCTCTATTTCAGGTCGTGGTACTGTCGTAACAGGCCGTGTTGAGCGTGGTATTATCAATGTTGGTGACGAGATTGAGATTGTAGGTCTGAAAGAGACTCAAAAAACCACTTGTACCGGTGTTGAGATGTTCCGCAAGCTGTTGGATCAAGGTCAGGCTGGTGATAACGTAGGTGTGTTGCTGCGTGGTACTAAACGTGAAGACGTTGAACGTGGTCAAGTATTGGCTAAACCTGGTTCTATTACGCCGCATACTAAGTTCAAAGCTGAAGTATATGTGTTGAGTAAAGAAGAGGGTGGTCGTCATACTCCGTTCTTTGCGAACTATCGTCCTCAATTCTATTTCCGTACGACCGACGTAACTGGAGCGGTATCTTTGGAAGAAGGTGTGGAAATGGTAATGCCGGGTGAGAATGTAACGATTTCAGTAGAGCTGATTGCTCCGATTGCTATGGAAGAAGGTTTACGCTTTGCCATTCGCGAGGGTGGTCGTACCGTAGGTGCCGGTGTAGTGTCTTCTATCATTGCTTAAAGTTTAAGGCCAGTAGCTCAATTGGTAGAGTATCGGTCTCCAAAACCGAGGGTTGGGGGTTCGAGACCCTCCTGGCCTGCCATATTAAAAATTAACCGGCCTAGTGCCGGTTAATTTTTTATTTTAATATTTGCGATTAGTTAAATTTGGTAGGTAATTTAAATAAGTAAAATAATAGATATTATGTTTTATGAGTATCTATCCTAAGTTTATTGTGTTTAATGGAAAAATGGAAAAATAATGACTGAGAATACACCGCAAGGTAAAGAAGAAAAGCTTTCGTCAGTTATAGAAACTAAAAATAAGTTATCTAATAAAAATGAAGATAATACAGGCTTTAAGGGTGCAGATGTATTTAAGTTGTTGATTGCTTTTGCATTTGTCGCAGTAGGCGTTTGGGCTTTTTATGATTATTCACACCTACCTATTTATACCCGATATTTATTTCCAGCTGTTGGCATAATCTTGGGATTAATTTTGGTGTTGTATTGGTGCGATTTTGGTAAGAGGTTGGTTTCATATATTAAAGCATCAATAGTCGAGTTCAAAAAAGTTGTTTGGCCAGTGCGTAAGGATTCACTGAGGATGACTATATTTGTGGTTATATTTGTAGCAATCTTATCATTATTTATTTATGCGGCCGATAGTTTGATTTCATGGCTGTTTTTTGACTTGTTGTTAAAGAGAGGATAAAGATGGCTAAACGTTGGTATGTTGTGCAAGCTTACTCTGGCTTCGAAAAAAATGTACAGAAAACATTACAAGAGCGTATTGCCCGAGAAGGAATGGAAAGTTATTTTGGTCAGATTTTGGTACCTGTTGAAGAAGTGATGGATATTAAAAATGGTCGAAAAACAGTTAGTGAAAGAAAATTTTTTCCTGGGTATGTGCTGATAGAAATGGAAATGACTGATGACTCTTGGCATTTGGTTAAAAGTACACCAAGAGTTTCTGGTTTTATTGGTGGTAAAGCTAATCGCCCTACGCCTATTACTAAAAAAGAAGTCGATTTAATATTGCAGCAGGTTCAATCTGGGGTTGAAAAGCCTAAACCGAAAGTTGAATTTACAGTTGGGCAGCAAGTTAGAGTTAATGAAGGGCCATTTGCTGATTTTACTGGTGTTGTTGAAGAAGTAAATTATGAGCGCAATAAATTACGCGTTTCGGTTCAGATTTTTGGTAGAGAAACGCCAGTAGAGCTTGAGTTTAATCAAGTAGAAAAAATACAATAAAACATTGTTGCTGATTTGTGTTTGATTGATTTTAATTAATTTATTAGTTATAATACTAGCTTAACTTTTTTGGGAAGCGGATTTTCTGCGTTTGACCCGTTTTTAGGAGTGTATTAAAAGTGGCAAAAAAAATTGTAGGTTACATTAAGCTGCAGATTCCTGCAGGTAAAGCTAATCCATCTCCTCCCGTAGGCCCGGCTTTGGGACAACGTGGATTGAATATTATGGAGTTTTGTAAAGCATTTAATGCTGCAACACAATCCATGGAGCCAGGGTTGCCGATTCCAGTTGTTATTACTGCTTTTGCGGATAAATCATTTACTTTTGTGATGAAAACGCCGCCGGCAACTATTTTGCTGAAAAAAGCTGCTGGTGTTCAAAAAGGTAGTTCTAATCCTTTGACAAATAAAGTGGGCAAAGTGACTCGAGCTCAGTTGGAAGAAATTGCAAAAACTAAAGAGCCGGATTTGACCGCTGCTGATTTGGATGCTGCTGTTCGTATTATTGCCGGATCTGCTCGTTCTATGGGCTTAGATGTGGAGGGTGTGTAATGGCTAAAATTTCTAAACGTTTAAAGGCTTTGCGCTCCTCTTTAGAGGCTAATAAGCTACATGTGATTGATGAAGCAATTGCTTTGGTAAAAAAATCTGCCACTGCTAAGTTTGATGAATCTATTGATGTTTCTTTTAACTTAGGCGTTGATCCGCGTAAATCAGATCAAGTTATTCGTGGTTCTGTTGTTTTACCTAAAGGTACTGGTAAAACTACTCGTGTAGCTGTTTTTACTCAAGGTGCAAATGTTGAAGCTGCTCAAGCTGCTGGTGCAGATGTAGTTGGTTTTGAAGATTTGGCTGAAGAGGTCAAAAAAGGCAATTTAAATTTTGACGTTGTGATCGCTTCACCAGATGCCATGCGTATCGTTGGTCAATTAGGTACGATTTTAGGTCCTCGTGGTTTAATGCCAAACCCTAAAGTTGGTACTGTTACACCAAATGTTGCTGAAGCAGTAAAAAATGCGAAAGCAGGCCAAGTTCAATATCGTACTGATAAATCAGGTATTGTGCATGCTACTATTGGTCGAGCTTCTTTTTCTGAAGCTGATTTGCGTGAAAATTTCAATGCTTTGTTAGATGCAGTCGTTAAAGCCAAGCCTGCTGCTGCTAAAGGTCAATATTTGAAGAAAATAGCCTTATCGAGCACAATGGGTTTGGGTGTTAGAGTTGATACTTCAAGTGTCAATTAAATAAAATTTTAAACAGCATTATATAAGTTGTATTTATTAATGCTGTTTAAAATTGGGCTACTTATTTTTAAGTAGATGTCCAAGACCGTAGGGATCGTAAGATTTAATCATAACTGCCCTACGCAGACGGTAGTCCTGAATCGAATAATCAAGTATTTCTTGTAAAATGTCTTTTTAGGTTGCCGCGCTGATGGAATACTAACAGTATTTCTTCTTTTAACAGTGGGAGGTAGACCTTGAGTCTCAATATTGAAACCAAGAAAGCAACAGTAGAAGAGATTAGTAGTGCGATTGCTAATGCTCAAACTATGGTAGTTGCTGAATATCGCGGTATCAGTGTTGCAAGCATGACTGAACTTCGTGCTAATGCACGCAAAGAAGGTGTATATTTGCGTGTTTTAAAAAATACATTAGCTCGTCGTGCTGTTGAGGGAACTTCATTTGCTGCTTTAGCGGATCAAATGGTTGGTCCTTTGGTATATGCTGCATCTGAAGATCCTGTTGCTGCTGCAAAAGTGCTGCATCAATTCGCGAAAAAAGATGACAAAATTATTGTTAAGGCAGGCTCTTACAATGGTGATTTATTAGATGTCGCCCAAGTAAGTGAATTAGCTTCTATTCCGAGCCGTGAAGAGTTGTTATCTAAACTGCTGTTCGTTATGCAAGCGCCTGTTTCAGGTTTTGCGCGTGCTTTGGCTGCTTTGGCTGAGAAAAAAGCTGGTGAAGAAGCTGCTTAATTAGTTTTGTTTTAATTATTTTTTATATAAATTTGGAGTTAAATAGCATGGCTATTACTAAAGAAGACATTTTAGAAGCAGTTGGTTCTTTGACCGTTATGGAATTGAATGACTTGGTTAAAGAGTTTGAAGAAAAATTTGGTGTATCTGCTGCAGCTGTTGCTGTTGCTGGTCCTGCAGGTGCTGGTGCTGCGGCCGCTGAAGAAAAAACTGAATTTGACGTAGTTTTGGCTTCTGCTGGCGATCAAAAAGTGGGTGTGATTAAAGTAGTCCGTGCTATCACTGGTTTAGGCTTGAAAGAGGCTAAAGACATGGTAGACGGCGCACCTAAAACAGTTAAAGAAGGCGTTTCTAAAGCTGAAGCTGAAGAGATCCAAAAACAACTGGAAGATGCTGGCGCGAAAGTTGAAATTAAATAATCATTTCGCGAGAAATAAGGCTGGTAGATTTTTCTGCCAGCCTTATTTCACTTGTTTTTATGCTGATCATTAAATATTTACATTTATTAACATTTTTAAATTGAATTATTTGAAAATAAATGTAAATATTTAAGTTTAATTATTTTCTATTAAGTTGTTACTTGTCTTGTTATTCACTTAAGTTTTAAGTGCATTAATCACTTTTTATGCTTAATTCTAAAACTTTGTTTGATGATAAAGCCTCCCACTAATGGAGTATTGTATGAGTTATTCTTTTACCGAGAAAAAACGTATTCGTAAGAGTTTTGCCAAAAGAGCGAATGTGCTTGGTGTTCCTTTTTTGTTGGCAACACAGCTAGACTCTTATTCTAAGTTTTTACAGTTGGATAAATTATTTAATCAGCGTAATGATGAAGGTCTTCAGGCTGCATTTAATTCTATTTTCCCAATTGTAAGTCATAATGGTTATGCAAGATTAGAATTTGTACATTATGTTTTAGGTGAGCCATTATTTGATATTCCTGAATGTCAATTACGTGGAATTACCTATGCAGCTCCATTACGCGCTCGCATTCGGTTGGTGATTTTAGATAAAGAATCTTCTAAACCAACGGTGAAAGAAGTACGTGAAAATGAAGTATATATGGGTGAAATACCCTTAATGACACCTAGTGGCTCATTTGTCATCAATGGTACAGAGCGTGTGATTGTTTCTCAGTTGCATCGTTCGCCAGGTGTGTTTTTCGAGCATGATCGTGGTAAAACTCACTCATCGGGTAAGTTGTTATTCTCTGCCCGTATTATTCCTTATCGTGGGTCTTGGTTAGATTTTGAATTTGATCCTAAAGATTTATTATATTTCCGTATTGACCGTCGTCGTAAGATGCCGGTAACTATTTTGTTGAAAGCACTTGGGTATGATAGCGAGCAAATTTTAGATATTTTCTATGATAAAGAAACCTTTTATCTTTCTAAAAATGGTGTTCAAACTGATTTGATTGTTAATCGCCTTAAAGGTGAAACTGCCAAATTAGATATTGTTGATAAAGACGGAAATGTATTGGTTGCCAAAGGCAAGCGTATTACTGCTAAAAATATTCGCGATATCAGCAATGCAGGGCTCACACGCTTAGATGTTGATCCGGAAAGCTTGCTGGGTAAAATATTGTCTGCTGATTTGATTGTTCCTGATACAGGTGAAGTTTTAGCTGCGGCAAACGAAGAAATCACTGAAGAATTATTAGCCAAATTAGATATTCACGCAGTTGAAAAAGTGGAAACACTTTATATTAATGAGTTGGATCAGGGGGGCTACATATCCAATACATTACGTACGGATGAGACGGCTGATCAACAAGCAGCACGAGTAGCTATCTATCGTATGATGCGACCAGGTGAGCCGCCAACAGAAGAAGCTGTAGAGTTACTCTTTAACCGTTTGTTCTTTAATGAAGACAGTTATGATTTGTCTCGTGTGGGACGTATGAAATTTAATACCCGTACTTACGAGCAAAAATTAACTGATATTCAAACGAACTCATGGTATGGACGTTTATTAAATGAAACGTTTGCGGATGCGGCAGAAAAAGGCGGATTTGTTCTGAGTGTGGAAGATATCGTTGTTTCTATTGCCACTTTAGTTGAGCTGCGTAATGGACATGGTGAAGTAGACGATATTGACCACCTGGGTAACCGCCGTGTGCGCTCTGTTGGTGAATTGGTTGAAAATCAATTCCGTAGTGGATTGGCTCGTGTTGAGAGAGCCGTTAAAGAACGCTTGAATCAGGCTGAATCTGAGAATTTGATGCCGCATGATTTGATTAATGCCAAGCCTGTTTCAGCGGCGATTAAAGAATTTTTTGGCTCTAGCCAACTGAGCCAATTTATGGATCAGACGAATCCATTATCTGAAATTACCCATAAACGCCGTGTATCTGCTCTTGGCCCGGGTGGTTTGACTCGTGAGCGTGCGGGTTTTGAGGTGCGAGACGTGCATCCGACTCATTATGGTCGGGTATGTCCGATTGAAACACCAGAGGGTCCGAACATTGGTTTGATTAACTCGTTGTCTGTTTATGCGCGTACCAATGAATATGGTTTCCTGGAAACACCTTACCGTCGTGTTATCGATGGAAAAGTAACCGATGAAATTGATTATTTGTCTGCTATTGAAGAAGGTCGTTATGTTATTGCGCAGGCAAATGCGGAATTGGATTCAGACGGCAACTTGACTGGTGATTTGATTACCTGTCGCGAAAAAGGTGAAACCATTATGGCCACGGCCGACCGTGTTCAGTATATGGATGTAGCAACAGGCCAAGTGGTATCGGTAGCAGCATCATTGATTCCATTCTTGGAGCATGACGATGCGAACCGCGCCTTGATGGGTGCGAACATGCAACGTCAAGCCGTACCTTGTTTGCGTCCGGAAAAACCGATGGTCGGTACCGGTATTGAACGTTCCGTAGCGGTGGATTCTGCAACTGCTATTGTGGCTCGCCGCGGAGGTATTGTTGAATATGTTGATGCAAACCGTATTGTAGTGCGTGTGCATGATGCTGAAGCTACGGCAGGTGAAGTTGGCGTCGATATTTATAATTTGATGAAATTTACCCGTTCAAACCAATCTACCAATATTAATCAACGCCCTGTCGTGAAGGCGGGTGACGTATTGCAACGTGGTGATGTGGTAGCTGATGGTGCATCCACCGATTTGGGTGAGTTGGCTTTAGGTCAAAATATGACTATCGCCTTTATGCCTTGGAACGGATACAACTATGAAGATTCAATTTTGATTTCAGAGAAAGTAGCGGCAGATGATCGCTACACCTCTATTCATATTGAAGAATTAAATGTGGTTGCGCGTGATACCAAGCTTGGTGCAGAAGATATTACTCGAGATATTCCGAATTTGTCTGAGCGTATGCAAAATCGTTTAGATGAATCAGGCATTGTATATATCGGCGCTGAAGTGGAAGCAGGGGATGTTTTGGTGGGTAAGGTAACACCTAAAGGTGAAACTCAACTGACGCCTGAAGAAAAACTACTGCGTGCCATTTTTGGTGAAAAAGCCTCAGATGTTAAAGATACTTCTTTGCGCATGCCAACTGGTATGAGCGGTACAGTAATTGATGTTCAAGTATTTACACGTGAAGGTATTCAACGTGATAAACGGGCACAAGCTATTATTGATTCAGAATTGAAACGTTACCGCCAAGATTTAAGCGATCAATTGCGTATTTTTGATAACGATGCCTTTAGTCGTATTGAGCGCATGATTGTTGGCCAAAAAGCCAATGGCGGACCTCTGAAATTAGCTAAAGATAGTGATATTACATCTGAATATTTGGCTTCTCTGCCTAGCAAACATGACTGGTTTGATATCAGACTGGCAGATGAATCACTGGCAAAACAATTAGAGCTGATTAAAGTCAGCTTGCAGCAAAAACGTGCGGAAGCCGATGAATTATATGAAGTGAAAAAGAAAAAGCTGACTCAAGGCGACGAATTGCAGCCGGGTGTTCAGAAAATGGTTAAAGTATTCATCGCCATCAAACGTCGTTTGCAAGCCGGTGACAAGATGGCAGGTCGACATGGTAATAAAGGTGTTGTATCCCGCATTCTGCCTGTAGAAGACATGCCTTATATGGCAGACGGCCGTCCGGTAGATATCGTGTTGAACCCGTTGGGCGTACCTAGCCGTATGAATATCGGTCAGATTTTGGAAGTCCATTTGGGTTGGGCGGCAAAAGGCATTGGTGAGCGTATAGACCATATGTTGGCCGAACAAAGAAAAGTAAGTGATATCCGCGCCTTCTTGAACCAGCTCTATAACAGCAGCGGTAAGCAGGAAAACCTTGATGATTTAAGTGATGAAGAGATTTTGGTTTTGGCTGAAAACTTGAAAGATGGTGCCACTTTTGCTTCACCTGTGTTTGACGGCGCAAAAGAAAACGAAATCTACGAGATGTTGAATCTTGCTTATCCGAGTGAAGATCCGGAAATACAAAAACTGGGCTTTAACGACAGCAAAACACAAATTACATTATATGACGGCCGCTCCGGCGAACCGTTTGACCGTAAAGTGACTGTCGGTGTGATGCATTATTTGAAACTACACCACTTGGTTGATGAAAAAATGCATGCCCGTTCTACCGGTCCTTATAGTCTTGTGACACAACAACCGCTCGGTGGTAAAGCCCAATTCGGTGGCCAGCGTTTCGGTGAGATGGAGGTGTGGGCGCTAGAAGCTTACGGTGCAGCCTATACCTTACAAGAGATGTTGACAGTGAAGTCGGATGACGTGACAGGCCGTACCAAAATGTACGAAAACATCGTTAAAGGTGAGCATAAAATCGATGCCGGCATGCCGGAGTCTTTCAATGTATTGGTGAAAGAAATCCGCTCATTGGGCTTGGATATCGATCTGGAACGTTATTGAATAATTACGGAACCGGTTTCAGACGGCCTATTTTAAGGAGGCCGTCTGAAAAAAGATTTTCAAATAAGTGGCTTTAAAATTTGTTATAGGCCGTCTGAAAATTACCGTTCCAAAAGGAGCAAAAATGAATTTGTTAAACTTATTTAACCCGTTGCAGTCTGCCGGTATAGAAGAAGAATTTGATGCGATTAAAATTGGTATTGCATCTCCGGAAACTATCCGATCATGGTCTTATGGAGAGGTTAAAAAACCTGAAACCATTAACTATCGTACCTTTAAGCCTGAACGTGATGGTTTGTTCTGTGCCAAAATTTTCGGCCCGGTTAAAGACTATGAATGTTTGTGCGGTAAATACAAACGCTTAAAATTTAAAGGCGTAACCTGTGAAAAATGTGGCGTTGAAGTAACGTTGTCCAAAGTACGTCGTGAACGTATGGGACATATTGAGTTGGCTGCGCCTGTTGCGCATATTTGGTTCTTGAAATCCTTACCTTCCCGTTTGGGTATGGTATTGGATATGACGCTGCGCGATATTGAGCGTGTATTGTATTTTGAGGCTTTTGTTGTCACCGATCCCGGTATGACACCGTTGCAACGTCGCCAATTGTTAACCGAAGACGATTACTACACCAAATTAGAAGAATATGGTGATGATTTCGACGCCAAAATGGGTGCCGAAGGCGTTCGTGAATTATTGCGAAGCTTGGATATCACTTCAGAAATCGAAGTGTTGCGTCAAGAATTGGAATCAACAGGTTCTGATACTAAAATCAAAAAAATTGCTAAACGTTTGAAAGTACTGGAAGCATTCCAACGTTCAGGTATGAAACTTGAATGGATGATTATGGATGTGCTGCCGGTGTTGCCGCCTGATTTACGTCCGTTGGTACCGTTGGATGGCGGTCGTTTTGCGACTTCTGATTTGAACGACTTATATCGTCGCGTAATTAACCGTAATAACCGTTTGAAACGTTTATTGGAGTTGCATGCGCCTGATATTATTGTTCGCAATGAAAAACGTATGCTGCAAGAAGCTGTAGATTCATTGTTGGATAACGGCCGTCGCGGTAAAGCCATGACCGGTGCGAATAAGCGTCCGTTGAAATCATTGGCCGATATGATTAAAGGTAAAGGCGGTCGTTTCCGTCAAAACCTGCTGGGTAAACGTGTCGACTATTCCGGCCGTTCCGTGATTACCGTTGGCCCTTACTTGCGTCTGCATCAATGCGGTTTGCCGAAAAAAATGGCTTTGGAATTGTTTAAGCCGTTTATTTTCCATAAATTGGAAAAACAAGGCTTGGCTTCAACCGTAAAAGCGGCAAAAAAATTGGTCGAGCAGGAAGTACCGGAAGTTTGGGATATTCTGGAAGAAGTGATTCGCGAACATCCGATTATGTTGAACCGTGCGCCGACATTGCACCGTTTGGGTATTCAGGCTTTCGAACCGATTTTGATTGAAGGTAAAGCCATTCAGCTTCACCCGCTGGTTTGTGCGGCATTTAATGCCGACTTCGACGGTGACCAAATGGCCGTTCACGTTCCGTTGAGTTTAGAAGCACAAATGGAAGCGCGTACATTAATGTTGGCTTCTAATAACGTGTTGTCTCCTGCTAACGGCGAACCGATTATTGTACCTTCACAAGATATCGTATTGGGTCTGTATTACATGACCCGTGACCGCATCAATGCAAAAGGTGAAGGCAGCTTGTTTGCCGATGTTAAAGAAGTACATCGTGCCTACCATACCAAACAGGTTGAGCTCGGTACCAAAATTACCGTTCGTTTGCGTGAGTGGGAAAAGAATGAACAAGGAGAGTTCGAACCTGTTGTTAAGCGCTATGAAACAACGGTCGGTCGCGCTTTATTGAGCGAAATTCTGCCTAAAGGATTGCCTTTTGAATATGTTAATAAGGCATTGAAAAAGAAAGAAATTTCTAAGCTGATTAATGCTTCGTTCCGTTTGTGCGGATTGCGTGACACAGTTATTTTTGCCGACCATCTGATGTATATGGGCTTCGGTTTTGCAGCAAAAGGCGGTATTTCGATTTGTGTCGACGACATGGAAATTCCGAAAGAGAAAGCCTCATTGTTGGCTGAAGCACAAAGCGAAGTGAAAGAGATTGAAGACCAATACCGTCAAGGCTTGGTAACCAATGGCGAGCGCTATAACAAAGTAGTCGATATTTGGGGTCGTGCCGGCGATAGAATCGCCAAAGCGATGATGGATAATCTTTCTACGCAGAAAGTGCTTGACCGTGATGGTAATGAAGTCGATCAAGAGTCGTTTAACTCTATTTATATGATGGCCGACTCCGGTGCTCGTGGTTCGGCTGCACAAATTAAACAGCTTTCCGGTATGCGTGGTTTGATGGCGAAACCGGATGGTTCCATTATTGAAACGCCGATTACCTCTAACTTCCGTGAGGGTCTGACTGTATTGCAATACTTTATTGCGACACACGGTGCGCGTAAAGGTTTGGCGGATACCGCGTTGAAAACAGCCAACTCAGGTTATCTGACCCGTCGTTTGGTTGATGTGACCCAAGATTTGGTGGTGGTGGAAGACGATTGCGGTACCACTGATGGCTTTGTCATGAAGGCCGTTGTACAAGGTGGTGATGTGATTGAGCCGCTGCGTGACCGTATTTTAGGCCGGGTAACTGCTTCCGATGTGATTGATCCTTCAAGCGGAGAAACCTTGGTAGAGGCGGGTACATTATTAAATGAGCAATTGGTCGATATCATTGACCAATCCGGTGTCGATGAAGTTAAAGTCCGTACGCCGATTACTTGTAAAACCCGTTATGGCTTGTGTGCACACTGCTATGGCCGTGACTTGGCACGAGGCAAGCTGGTGAATACCGGTGAAGCGGTTGGTGTGATTGCCGCTCAGTCTATCGGTGAGCCGGGTACTCAGTTGACCATGCGTACGTTCCACATCGGTGGTGCGGCTTCCCGTGCCGCAGCTGCAAGCCAAGTAGAGGCTAAGTCAAACGGTACCGCACGTTTTAGCAGCCAAATGCGTTATGTTGCCAACAATAAAGGCGAGTTGGTGGTGATTGGCCGCTCCAGTGAGTTGGTAATTCATGATGAAATCGGCCGTGAACGTGAGCGTCATAAAGTACCTTACGGTGCCATCTTGTTGGTTCAAGACGGTGCGGCGGTGAAAGCGGGCCAAACCTTGGCAACATGGGATCCGCATACCCGTCCGATGATTACCGAACATGCCGGCTTAATTAAGTTTGAGAATGTAGAAGAGGGCGTAACCGTTGCCAAACAGACTGATGATGTAACCGGTTTGTCTACATTGGTTGTGATTGACGGTAAGCGTCGTTCCGTATCTGCTTCTAAATTGTTGCGTCCGACCGTTAAACTGTTAGACGAAAACGGTGAAGAAATTTGTATGCCGGGTACGAAAACTGCAGTATCGATGACATTCCCTGTCGGTGCGGTGATTACGGTTCGGGAAGGCCAAGAAATCGGTAAGGGTGATGTATTGGCGCGTATTCCGCAAGCTTCATCTAAAACCCGTGATATTACCGGTGGTCTACCGCGTGTAGCCGAGTTGTTTGAAGCGCGTGTACCTAAAGACGCAGGCATGTTGGCCGAAGTAACTGGTACCGTATCGTTTGGTAAAGAAACCAAAGGCAAACAGCGTTTGATTATTACCGATGTTGACGGTGTAGCTTATGAAACGCTGATCTCTAAAGAGAAACAGATTTTGGTGCATGACGGTCAAGTAGTAAACCGTGGTGAAACCATTGTAGACGGTGCCGTTGATCCGCATGATATTCTGCGTTTACAAGGCATTGAAGCTTTGGCACGCTATATTGTGCAAGAGGTACAAGAGGTTTACCGTCTGCAAGGTGTGAAGATTTCCGATAAACACATTGAAGTGATCATCCGTCAAATGCTGCGTCGTGTGAATATTGCTGATGCCGGTGAAACGGGCTTTATTACTGGTGAGCAAGTTGAGCGCGGTGATGTGACCTTGGCCAATGAGCGGGCGGAAAAAGACGGCAAAGAGCCGGCTCGTTACGAAAATGTGTTATTGGGTATTACTAAAGCATCATTGTCAACCGACAGCTTTATTTCAGCCGCTTCATTCCAAGAAACAACGCGAGTGCTGACAGAAGCTGCCATTATGGGTAAACAAGACGAACTGCGTGGTTTGAAAGAGAACGTGATTGTAGGCCGTCTGATTCCGGCCGGTACAGGTTTAACTTACCACCGTACTCGCCGCCAAACATGGCAGGCTCATCATGAAGCTGAAGTCAATGAACAAGTTGATGAAGCACAATAAAGTTATTACTTATCTTTATTGAAAAAAACGCCAATTGAAATTTCAATTGGCGTTTTTTATGAAAGTAAATAGGATAGGTATTTGTATCATTTAAGCGAAATGTCAATATTTCTTATTGGAGGTTTTAATATCGCTATCTTATAAGGTTAGTTTCCTATATTGCTATATATCTTTTCAGTTCTATGTTTTATTAAATAGATTAAGACATCAGTCTGTGTAAAATGTTTTATATGCAAGTATTTAGGTATTGTTTTATTTTGATTTACTTTAAAGTGATATAGAAATTAAAAGGCCGTCTGAATATTCAAACGGCCTTTAATAAGTAAATAGCTGTGTATTATTTGTTCAATGAATCACGAATTTCACGTAATAGTAAGATTTCTTCAGAAGGTTCTGCAGGTGCTTCTTCTACTACGGGTTGCTCACGTTTCATTTTATTAATTAGTTTGATAACAATAAAAATAGCCGCTGCCACAATCACGAAGCTGATCAGTGTATTGATAAACAGGCCGATATTCATAGTTACCGCACCTACTTCTTGTGCTGCTGCAACACTAGCATAAGGCGCTGGTGTTGTACCTTCTTTTAGCGTAATAAAAAGGTTGGAGAAATCTACACCACCAATCAATATACCGATAGGCGGCATAATGACATCGTCTACCAAAGATTTAACAATGCCACTGAAGGCTGTACCGATAACCATACCGACAGCTAGGTCGATTACGTTACCGCGCATAATAAACTCTTTAAATTCTTTTGCTAAAGACATTACATTTCCTTTCTTGAAATCATATATGCAATAATGAATATTGTTGTTCTAAACCCAAACTGCGCATGGTACTGGATTTATTGCAACAATATGTATTTGATTGTTAAGTTTTGTTTTTTCGGCAGATAATTGCAGTTTTAGTTTCCATCAGAACTCAAAAAAGACCGTCTGTTAAGAAATGTAGTATTTTTACCAAAAGCAAAAAGGCCGACCTAAGCAATCCGGAGTATTGAATACTGCCTGTGCATTTAGTCAGCCCTTGAGCCATAAAGTTCATCATAAGTTGTGTTAACGGTTTTTAAACCAACTACCCCATAGTAATAATAGTACAAAGCCGAAATACAAAATGCTCCATACAGGTAAGGGAATACCTAAAAAATAATCAGGTATGGCACAGTCACCAAACCCTCTGATGATTGGTTCGTATAAATCGAACAGCGGCCAATCACGTAAACGAAATGTCCAAGGAGCGCCGCAAGAGGGGGCTGTGCCGGGAGGTAGGCTTTGAAGGTAAATTTGGTAGATAGCGACCCCCATACCGTACAAGGCAGGAATGCTCACTAAAATAGCACGTACGGTACGACCTAATCGGGTGGCCTGTTTGCCAAATACAGTAAGCAGGGCCATTATGCCGACAGCGATAACGGCCAACCGTTGCAAGATACATAATACACAAGGATTCATTCCCATGACGTATTGTGCAAAGAGTGAGCCGATAGTGGTCAGTATGGATAATACAACAATTAACCACAGTGATTTTCGAAACATATTTGTTATGACTCCATTTTTTGTATTCGATATGGGTTTAAGATTACCTGAATAAGTTTCAGACGGCCTTTAGCTTGTATCTATTGTAATGCAGCCCAAGCATCTCTGGCCTGCTTTGCTTGTTCAAAGTATCGGTGAAGTGCATCAGTATCACCATTCTCCAACATTGTAGCGAGTCGGGCTAGTTGGGCTTGTTGTCCACTTAATAATGCAAGCAGACTATTTTTATTTTCTAAGCAGATATCTGTCCAAATATCCGGATGGCTGGAGGCTATGCGGGTGAAATCGCGAAAACCTGAAGCGGCAAAATCAAAATAAACCTGTCCTTTTGGATGGTTCGCTATCTGATTTACATAAGCATAAGCTAAGACATGTGGCAGGTGTGATACTGCTGCAAAAATACTGTCGTGCTCGCTGGCACTCATTTGATGAGTCTGTGCGCCGACAGCCTGCCACAATGATGATACCCAATTCAAACTTTCAGTGTCTTCCTGTCCATGGGGGCAGATAATCAGCTTTTTATCTTGGAACAAGCCGAATTGAGCTGCCAAAGCACCACTGCGGTCTGAACCGGCAATAGGATGAGTTGCAATGCAGCGGGGCAAGTGATGCGGTAGATATTTTTGAAATGAATTGATTGCAGATTGTTTGGTACTACCGACATCAATTAATACACTATGTCTGTCAAGCACGTCCGAAAGTTGATGACAAACAGTAGGCAAGGTAGAAACAGGTGTTGCTATAATCACCAAATCGGCTCCGGCAAGTGCTTCGGTAGTAATCTGATTGAAAGCCACATCAATCACTTTGCGTTCTATTGCCCGTTCAAGATTGTCACGGTTAAGATCAATACCTGTTACCGAGGTTACCAAACCTTTATGTTTTAAATCGAGTACAAACGAACCACCTATCAGGCCGACACCTATTAGGGTAATATGTTTGGGCGGAGTAGGATTATTCATTGGACAGCAAGTTAAAACCATTAAAGTTCGCAGTTTACTCCAACCGCTGTTTGCTTAATAGTCTTAATGCTATTCTATTTAATGTTTACCTGATCGCCAAATCGACCAGATAATCCAAATACTGTTGCCCAATGCCAAGAGATAACCAATAAACCCCAACCATTTTGGACCGGTTTCTATGCTCATCACGATTGAAGAACCGATAATTAATGCTGCAGTGACTATGCCCATAGTCATGCGGTTTGTCGCATGATCAATTTGATGGCTAAGTTGGTTGAAATGTTTGAAATCAAGATGGATGCCGACCTGGCCTTTTTGTAGGCGGCGGCTGAGGCGGAAAATATTTTGTGGCAGCTCATCTAAAGCTTGGGCAATGGTTTGTGCGTGTACTTTACTTTTTCGTAATAGATATTCAGATGAAATACGTTCATTGAAAACTTCTTCAACAATTGGTTTGGCTTGTTCGAGCAGCTCAACACTGCCATCTAGCCGCTTAACCACGCCTTCAAGAGTAATCAGTGTTTTAAATAACATGACCAAGTCCCCTGGCAATGTTAAGCTATGGCGGCGCATGAGTTGGGTAATATCGTTGATAACTTGACTGATTCGTAAATCACGTATTGGTGTGTGTTCGTAATTTAATAACATTTCCAATACGTCGGCACCCAGCAGGTTTTCATCAGGTAAGTCACCTTGTGCCCAATTGCTCAATACATATTGCATGGTAAATTGATCATGGCGGGTGAGTGCATTAATCAGGCGCACGATTTCTCGGCGGCGCGTATTACTGAGATGGCCGACCAGCCCGAAGTCGATAAAGGTAATACAACCATTGTGGTTGATAAAAATATTACCGGGATGTGGATCGGCATGGAAAAAACCTTGTTTCAATATCATAGTGAACAGGGTGTCGGTAATCTGTTTTGCCAGATGGCGGCGCGTATCTGTATCAAATGTTTCGGACGGTATATTTTTTAATAAAGTATCGCTGATATATTCTTGTACAAGAATATGCCGGTTGGAATATTCTTGATACACTTTGGGAATATGGACAAAATTATCTTTTTCGAAAGTCGAAGCAAACCGCTGCATATAGCGTAGCTCAACTGACAAATCGGTTTCTTTCGCTAAGCTGCGGGAGAAATACTGTACCATTTGCACGGGTCGGTAACGTCGTGTTTCAGGAATTTCTGATTCAATAAGATTAGCTAAATGGGTTAAAATACGCAAATCCGCCTGAATGGTGGATTCGATATCGGGTCGTTTGATTTTAACGGCAACAGTCTCACCATTTAATAGTTCGGCGCGGTGTACTTGGGCGATAGAGGCGCTTCCGATAGGAGTTGGATCGATATTTTTAAATATTTCCCCGATAGGCCGTTCCAGATATGATTCGATAAATGTGCGGATATCGGCTGTTGGAATGGGGGTAACATTACTTTGCAGCTGTTCAAATTCCTCAATCCATTCGGCGCTGAAAATATCTACACGGGTAGAAAGTACCTGACCGAGTTTAACAAATGTCGGTCCCAATTCTTCAAACGCCATACGGAAACGGCGGGGCGTACTCATATAGCGGCTTGAGGGATCGGGATGGGTATCAATGGTACCTTGATAAGACAATTTGATACGTTGTACAAATTCGCCCAAACCGTATTTGCTCAAAATGCCGATAATCTCGCGCATACGTGGGAAGTCGCGCATGGCAAGTAATGTTGGAATCATCATAGCTTTTGCTGTATCTTAGCGGCTGATTTCAGAATTTAATGGTTATTTCACAAAAAATAGGTAAACATTGCGTTATCATTCCAACTTTGTGGCAGATAAAACGGCAATGTATTATCTCAATGTCTATACAGAATAACATAAAAGACAGGTAAGACTGTCTGAAAAGTAATACACGGAATATTATAGATGAATAATTTTAAACGATTGTTTGCTACTACTGTTACAACCGTGTGCTTAATGTTGGCAGATATACAACTCGCGCATGCCGACGAAATTGAAAACTTATTACGTTTACAAGCACAAGATGGATTCGTACAAGCGGTAGGTCATCAGGATAGTGAAAGTCAGAGTATTAGCGGCAGTGATGCCGATGATTTAATTAAAAGTGCAATGGGGCTGCTTGGAGTAGCTTACCGCTACGGCGGCAGTTCTGTCCGTACTGGTTTTGATTGTAGTGGCTTTATGCAGCATATTTTCAAAAACAGTATGCAAATTAATCTGCCGCGCACTTCGGCACAACAAGCCAAAATGGGTGTGCATGTCAACCGTAGTGATTTGCAACCGGGTGATATGGTATTTTTCCGAACAATGGGTAAAGGGCGCATTTCACATGTTGGTCTTTATATCGGTAACAATCGTTTCATTCATGCCCCTCGTACCGGTAAAAATATCGAAATTACCAGCTTAAGCAATAAGTATTGGAATTCGAAATATGCTTTTGGCCGTCGTGTAAAAAAAAATGACCCGTCACGTTTTTTAAATTAAAGGGGCAGTCATGAGTATGCCGGAAATGCCGAAATGGTATGGCGATGATGGTGAAATCGTTTCCTGTACCGAAAAAATCAAAGTCATGACTGAAAATATGACCGAACTTTTTCAGACGGCTCAAGATACGTTTGAAGATGCTTTGTTGATGGGGTGTAGTGAAGCACAATTGCGGGAATATTTGCAGCGTTTGGTTGATGGTGTAGAAAATCCTTATAAATAAGCTGATAGCATTAAGATTGGCTCTGCCGTTTGCCCATAGTATTTATAATATAGGCTGTGATACGCCGGCAAAGATAGGCCGTCTGAATAATATTTATTTATGATAGCTAAATTATCCGTTGATAATTTATATGGTAGAGGATTTATCTACCTGTTTTCTTTTATATTCTCACATCCTTTCAGACGGCCTCATTGCTATTGTTAGACTATTATCATAAAAAGATTGAGAGAAAAGGAAAAGAGGAGCACGCCAGTAATGATTAGGTCGTTAAGTATTATTTTCGGCTTTTTGGCCGTGGGTGAAGCCGTTGTTTATTTAACAGGTGTTAAGCTGCCCGGTAGTATTATCGGCATGGGGTGTTTGTTTGCCGCATTACATTTGGGTTGGGTGAAAACGGCATGGTTGCAACAGATGGTTGATGTGCTCATGGGCAATTTGTCACTTTTCCTTGTGCCACCCTGCGTGGCCGTAATGAGTTATTTGGATTTGGTACAACGGGATTTGTTGTCGATTGTAACTGCAACTGTGGTCAGCACGTTTTTGGTGATGTTTGTTACTGGTAAGGTACACGAATTAATGCGGAGGTTTTGGTCATGACCATATTCTCCAATCCCGCTTTATTATTGTTTATTACCGTTACTGCATATTGGATTGCCAATGTATTGCGCGTACGCACAGGTAGTTTTTTGTGCAACCCTGTGGTTTTAAGCACTATTACAGTGATTCTTTACCTAAAAATATTTGATATTAATTATGATACTTATCACGAGGCTGCCGGATTTATTGATTTTTGGTTGAAACCGGCGGTTGTATCGTTAGCCGTTCCACTTTATATCAATTGGAAAAAAATCCGCAGCCAATGGTTGCCGATTATCGTTTCTCAGGCGGCAGGCAGTGTTACCGGTATTATTACTGGTGTTTACATTGCCAAATGGACAGGTGCAGGGAGAGAGGTGGTGTTATCGTTGGCTGCAAAATCGGTGACCAACCCGATTGCCATCGAAATCACCCGTGCCATCGGCGGTATTCCTGCGCTTACTGCGGCTACTGTGATTTTGGCCGGTATGATGGGGCAGATGGTAGGCTTTAAGCTGATGAGTGCCAGCACTATACGTATGCCGACTTCTCAAGGTATTTCGATGGGTACCGCTTCACATGCGATGGGGATTGCTGCTTCGTTGGAACGCAGTCGGAAGCTGGCTGCTTATGCCAGTCTCGGTCTGATTTTTAATGGTGTACTGACAGCTATTTTGGTGCCGATTTTGATTCCGCTATTGGGTATTTGATGTTTTTGTGTCTATAAGGATAGGCCGTCTGAAACTTTTCAGACGGCTTATCCTTATAAAGAACTAGTTTCTAATTATAATGCAGCATTAACAAAAACGTTAAATAGGATACAATGACGATAAACCATACACTACGAGCATGTTTATGTTAACCGACGCATTCGGCCGCACCGTAGACTATCTGCGTATTTCCGTGACCGACCGTTGCGATTTACGCTGCACCTATTGTCTGCCTAAGGGGTTTAAAGGTTTTGCTGTCCCCAAAGATTGGCTCAGTATTGAAGAGTTGGCACGTGTTGCCTCTGCTTTTGCGCGCTTGGGCACCAAACGGTTCCGCTTAACCGGCGGGGAACCGCTGTTGCGTAAAGGTTTAACACAACTGGCCGCTGAAATTAACAATCAGCCGGGGGTGGAAGATATTTCCCTGACAACCAACGGTACCCAATTATTCAAACATGCCCAAGCGCTTCGTCAGGCCGGTGTGCGCCGCCTTAATATCAGTTTGGACAGTTTGCGTCATGATTGCGTGAAAGACATTACGGGAACGGATTGTTTGCCACAGGTGCTTGAAGGCATTAAAGCTGCTAAAGAAACCGGTTTTGAGCGGATTAAAATCAACATGGTGCCCCTTAAAGGCATTAATGAATATGACTTGGACGATATGGTGGCGTTTTGTATTGAGAACGGTTTTATTCTCAATTTGATTGAAGCAATGCCGATGGGGGCTACCGGACAGGCGCATGCGAAAGTCAGCTTGCAGCCGGTGTTAACACAATTACAACAAAAGTTTGATCTAACCCCTTTTAACGGCACTATTGGTGGCGGCCCTGCACGTTATTGGCAAAGTAGCGACGGTGGTTTTACCCTCGGCTTGATTACGCCGATGAGCCAGCATTTTTGTGAAACTTGTAATCGTGTGCGTCTTTCCGCTACTGGTGATTTACACCTCTGTCTCGGTCAAGAAGATAAGGTTGCATTGCGCCCGATGCTGCGTGACGGCTGTAGTGATGATGAGTTGGAACAAGCGATTCGTAAAGCAGTGATGCGTAAACCCGAGAAACATGAGTTTGTGGAAAACCCGTATAAAATTATTCGTGTTATGGCGTTAACCGGAGGGTAAATAAAATAGCATGGTATGGTGGATAGGCCGTCTGAAATATTTCAGACGGCCTATTGGCTTAATATGGCTATGGCTAAAATTGAGATGGTTTTGTTTTTTTAATGCCTTATCAAAATCTTATTGTCAGGCTTGAATTTTCGATGGATTCCATAATATATCGTGTTATGATAAGGCTATTATGATACTGATTTAAAAAAGGAAGACCACTATGCCGTTGCTTGATAGTTTTAAAGTAGATCACACCCGTATGCAGGCGCCTGCCGTACGTATTGCCAAAACCATGCGTACGCCGAAAGGTGATGATATTACTGTTTATGATCTACGTTTTTGTGTGCCGAATCAGGAAATTTTATCGGAAAAAGGTATCCATACCTTGGAACATCTATTTGCCGGCTTTATGCGCGAACACTTAAATGACGATAATGTCGAGATTATCGATATTTCGCCGATGGGTTGCCGAACCGGCTTTTATATGAGCCTGATTGGCACGCCGGAAGAAGAAAAAGTTGCGTCGGCATGGTCGGCTTCTATGGAAGATGTTTTGAATGTGCAAAGCCAGAAAGAAATCCCCGAACTGAATGAATACCAATGTGGCACTTATCAGATGCATTCTTTAATTGAAGCGCAAGATATTGCCAGAAAGGTATTGGAGCGCCATATTGGTGTAAATAAGAGTGAAGACTTAATGTTGGATGAGAAATTACTCGGTGCTGATTAACCATTATTATAATAAGATAAATTGGCTGTATGAAAAAACCTATACTTAATAGGGTGTCGATTAATACAAATAAGGAGCGGATGGGTTGTCCGCTCCTTATTTGTATTGAGAATAAAAGGATATATTGTAGAAATAGATTTGTCATTTTAAATTTGAAATAGAGTTTGAGTGTGGGCAAATGATTTATTCTAGCTAAGCACTATGAGCTTTAGCCCTAATTTTAGTCAAATTTCTAAAAAATTTATTACGGTGATAGAATTTAATTTTCTTTAAAAACATGTATATATGTATTTTTAACTTAATAAAAACAATTATCATTTGCAAAAAGTGATTTTTTGCGTATAATTCAATTCAACAACTCGCAAACAGACAAGCAAGGAGAGCAAAATGCCTGAAAGTATTTTTAAGCAAATTTCTCTCGATATTCTGAGATTGCATCAAAGAGCTGTTCATTCGCTGTTGGCAACACAATGCAGCGATTGCCCTGAAGTTTACGATACAGTTTTTGTGATTGTTGACGGAAGATATTATGTAGGATTGCCCGAAGAGTTGCAAAACGAACCATTTAAAGGCATCTTGCTGATTGAAAACGAAGATACGGAAACACGTTTAAGCTGGGTGGCAACAGCCCGTACAGTGAAGCGTAAAGAAAATACATATAACCGTGTGTTGAAGGCGTTACAGCGTCGTGTTCAATCCACAAAAGAGACATTTATACAGGCAGCCAATTTTTGTTTGTTGGAGCTGACGCCGCAGCAAGGTTGTCTGACTGTTAGTAACGAGAGAGATTATATGCTTTCACCATCTGATTTGATGAAAGCGCTGTATCCGGCAAAGCGTTCAGTTGAAGAATTTGCCTTGTAAAAGTTTTGGTAGTGGTTTGTGTTCCTTTTGCGCCCCCTCGTGGGGCGATTTTTTTTGTAAATTTTTTATTATTATAGCAAGGGAAATGGGGTGGTGAAACTATATAATGGCTGTCGATACCTAAATTTGAGTGATTTGTACCAATTTTGATACTACATATATAGCTGATAAAACATCGGTATAGGCAATATGTGCAGGGGTGGATAAAAAAATATATATAATGGAATGTATGGTTAAAATATAAAATAAGTGTGGTTAAAATTCACCATCTATCTGACTAAAAAACATTCAGACGGCCTGATGCTATTGTAGGCCGTCTGAATGCTTTTATATATGGTTATACACATAATATGGTGGCTATATTGATGGTTTTACCTTTAAATCTTCATTAAAAACAAGGGCTCGCTTATCTCGGTTGTGCTATAATCCGCCCTTGTCTTTCTCACTGATAACAAGAAAAAATCATGAAAAAAATACTTACAACCCTGTTTATTTTATTGTTTTCTTCTGTAGCATGGGCACAGCGTGCCGTGCCTGCCGATATGGATATCGCGATTTTGAAGCAAGTAAACTACCCACAGGTGGTGCTCAGTAATGGTGGTATTCCGTGGTTGAAAATCCTAACTTTAGGCTGGCTTGATAATAATGTTTCGGCTTTTAATACCACTCATGATTTGCGTATTAAAGACGAACGCAACCGTTTTATCGTACGGGGCAAACTGCCTTACCATACCGGTAAAACCGTTGCTCTGCGTCGCGATGCGGCTGGAAATATTACGGAAATATGGCTGCTGACCCCTGCGGAAAAACAGGCTTTTGAGCAGCGTGCCGCTATCCGACAACCTTAACCCTATTTGATAAGTTTGACATGAAAAAAGTATTTATCCGCACATTCGGCTGCCAAATGAACGAATACGACAGTGAAAAAATGTTGTCCGTATTGGCAGAAGGTGATGAATTAGTGCAAGTAAACGAGGCTGAGGAAGCCGATATTATCCTTTTTAATACGTGCTCTGTGCGAGAAAAGGCACAGGAAAAAGTATTTTCTGATTTAGGACGGGTAAAATCGCTCAAAACCAAAAATCCCAATTTGATTATTGGGGTGGGTGGTTGTGTGGCTTCACAAGAGGGTGAAACGATTATTAAGCGTGCACCTTATGTGGATGTGGTTTTCGGCCCGCAAACATTGCACCGTCTGCCTCAAATGATTGTGGATAAGGAAACAACCGGCCTTTCCCAAGTCGATATTTCGTTTCCCGAAATTGAAAAATTCGACCATCTGCCGCCTGCACGGGTGGAAGGCGGATCGGCTTTTATTTCGATTATGGAAGGCTGTTCGAAATATTGTAGTTTTTGCGTGGTGCCTTATACGCGCGGCGAAGAATTTTCCCGTCCGTTAAACGATGTTTTAACTGAAATCGCCAACCTTGCCCAACAAGGGGTTAAAGAAATCAATTTGTTGGGTCAGAATGTGAATGCCTATCGCGGTATGATGGATGATGGCGGTATTTGTGATTTTGCAACATTGCTACGCATCGTTCATGAAATTCCGGGTATTGAGCGCATGCGCTTTACCACTAGCCACCCGCGTGAGTTTTCGGATGCCATTATCGAGTGTTACCGAGACCTACCCAAATTGGTTTCACACTTGCATCTACCGGTACAAAGCGGATCGGATCGTGTACTAAGTGCCATGAAACGCGGTTATACGGCGCTGGAATATAAATCGATTATCCGCAAATTGCGGGCTATCCGTCCTGATTTATGTTTGAGTTCGGATTTTATTGTCGGCTTCCCCGGTGAAACGGAACGCGAGTTTGAGCAAACATTAAAACTGGTAAAAGACGTAGCATTCGACCTCAGCTTTGTATTTATTTACAGCCCGCGCCCTGGTACGCCTGCGGCCAACTTGCCGGACGATACCCCGCATGAAGAAAAAGTTCGCCGTCTGGAAGCGTTGAACGAAATTATTGAAGCGGAAACTGCGCGTATCAATCAAAGTATGGTCGGCACGGTTCAGCGTTGTTTGGTAGAGGGTATTTCCAAGAAAGACCCAGATCAGTTACAAGCCCGTACAGCCAATAACCGAGTGGTGAATTTCACAGGTAATCCGCGATTAATTAATGAAATGGTGGAGTTAACCATTACCGAAGCGTATACGTTCTCGTTACGTGGTGAAATTGTTACCCGTTGAGAAAGTATTGTATAGCTAATGAGGCCGTCTGAAACTTCAGACGGCCTGAGACCTTTGCGAAATAGTCCTTCACCCGACAGCCGAACTCCAAACACAGGATTTCGGCTGTTTTTGACCGCAATATCCCCTTTATTACTCCTCAGATGCCTAATTAATAGGCATCCGGCTGCCTTTTAGGCAGCAATAGGCGCACGTAGCCTGTTGGCCGCCTTCAACAGGTTCAAACATATCGCTTTCAGATGACTTTGCGCCGCTACTTTCTCCAGCCCGAAGTAGGCTGCCCGGGCATAGCGGAATTTACGGTGCAGCGTACCGAAACTCTGTTCCACTACATAACGGGTTTTCGATAAATATTTGTTGCGGCGGGTTTGCGCTTCCGTCAGCGGACGGTTGCGATGGGATTTACTCATAATGCCGTCTTTCAGTTTATATTCTTCCAGATACTTTCTGTTTTCCGCACTGTCATAACCTTTATCCGCATAGACCGTTGTCTCTTTGGCAATGCCTGCCAATAAAGGCAACAGATGTTTGCACTCATGGGCATTGGCCGCTGTAATATGCAGCTTCTCAATGTAACCTTCCGCATCGGTACGGGTGTGCTGCTTATAGCCTAATTGATGATGACCGTTCTTCTTCACCCAACGGGCATCTTTATCTTTGCTCGGTGTGGTTTGACCGGTTATCTCTCCTTCGCTATCAACCTCTATAGACTGACGTTGCTTACTGCCGGCCGTCTGAATAATCGTCGCATCAATAACGGCAGCCTGCGCCTTCTCTACCTTTAAGCCTTTCTCAGTCAGTTGGCGATTAATCAAATCCAACAGCTCGGCCAAGGTATTGTCTTGTGCCAGCCAGTTGCGGTAACGGCAAAGGGTACTGTGATCGGGAATATTCATCTCGTCAAAATGACAAAACAGGTTGAAATCAATACGGGTAATAAGACTGTGTTCGAGTTCGAGGTCGGAAAGACTGTGCCATTGGCCGAGTAAAACGGCTTTAAACATAGCCAATAAGGGATAGGCGGGACGGCCGCGGTGGTCTCGGATATAACGGGTTTTCTGACGATTCAGATACTGCTCTACCGGCTGCCAATCAATCACCTGTTCGAGCTTTAATAAAGGAAAGCGGTCAATGTGTTTGGCAATCATGGCTTGGGCGGTTTGCTGAAAGAACGTACTCATGAGAAATCCCTTAAATATCTTTGGTGAAGAATTTAAGGGATTTTTGGGGTTTTTGCAAAGGTCTCGGCCTTTGATTATCTTGAGCTGAGTGGTGTTCTTTATCGGACGAATTGCCCGTGCCTATTTAACCTGATTTTAATAGTGCACCTACTGCTTTTCTAAGGTGGAATCAAGTAAACTAGGCCTCTTTCAAAAATAAGAATTATTATTATGTATGTAGGTGAGCGTTTTAACGCATACAGCCATTTGGCGGGCACATTGCTTGCTGTTACCGGGCTGGTGTTATTGTTGGTAAAAGCTGCGGCAACGATGGATATTTATAAAGTAGTTAGTGCGGCGGCTTATGGTATGTGTTTGGTGATTTTGTATGCTGGTTCGACGGTTTATCACAGCGTGCGTAAACCGGAAACCAAAGCAATGTTGCAAAAGGTGGATCATTGTGCAATTTATTTATTGATTGCCGGTAGTTATACCCCGTTTAGTTTGGTGTCTTTACATGGTACATGGGGATGGTGGCTGTTCGGTATTTCTTGGGGATTGGCGGTTTTCGGTATCGCTCAAGAGTTGACCATCGGGCGCAAGAGTGAAAAACGGCTATTATCGCTAATTTTGTATGTGTTGATGGGATGGTTGGTAGTAGTAGCGATTTTCCCGCTGGTGCGTAACCTATCTTCGGCAGGGCTGTTTTGGCTGGTGTTGGGCGGCTTACTTTATAGCGGTGGCATTTATTGGTTTGTGAATGATGAAAAAATCAAACACGGGCATGGTATTTGGCATTTATTTGTGCTAGGCGGCAGCTTGGCACAGTTTATCAGTATTTATTTCTATGTGATTTAAACGTTTTGTTTATCTCATACTATTTATCTTACCATTCGCGACAAATATCGCTTTAACGTATAATTTAGGCCATCTGAACACAATATACCGATACCGTGCCTGAAGCTTTCGATTTAAATATTTTTTTAAAAAACCTGCCTAATCTGCCGGGTGTATACCGTATGCTCGACAGTAAAGGGCAGGTTTTGTATGTCGGCAAAGCGGTTAATCTTAAGCGGCGTGTTTCCAGTTATTTTCAAAAAAACGACCATTCGCCACGCATTATGCTGATGGTGAGACAGATTCATTCGGTCGAAACGACCGTGACCCGTTCGGAAGCGGAAGCTTTGATTTTAGAAAATAATTTAATCAAAGCGTTGTCACCCAAATACAATATTTTATTCCGTGATGATAAAAGCTATCCTTATTTGATGTTGAGCGGGCATGAGTTCCCGCAAATGGCCTATTATCGCGGTACCTTAAAAAAGCCGAACCAATATTTCGGCCCTTATCCCAACGGATATGCCGTACGCGACAGCATACAGATTCTGCAAAAAATCTTTCAATTGCGTACTTGTGAAGACAGTACGTTTCAACATCGCGACCGTGCCTGCCTGCTTTATCAGATTAAGCGCTGTTCGGGCCCTTGCGTCGGGCATATTTCTTATGAAGATTATCAAGAAAGCGTGCGGGAAGCGGCTACTTTTCTCAATGGGAAAACCGGCGAGCTGACACAAATGCTGCATCATAAAATGAACCAAGCCGCCGCCGCCTTGCAGTTTGAAGAAGCCGCCCGTTATCGTGACCAAATTCAGGCACTCGGCTTGGTTCAGAGCCAGCAATTTATCGACAGTAAAACCCCCAATAACCCCAACGATATCGACTTATTGGCGCTGGTGGTCGAAAAGGGTGGGGTATGTATTCATTGGGTCAGCATACGCGGCGGCCGCCATGTGGGGGACAAAAACTTCTTTCCCGATGTCCGTAACGATCCCGAACCGGACGGCCAAGACTATGCCGAGGCATTTGTGGCGCAACATTATTTAGGCAAGAGCAAGCCGGATATTATTATCAGCAATTTTACCCTACCCAAAGTGCTTCAGACGGCCTTGAGTGAAGAGCACGGCAAGCAAATTCAATTTGTTACCAAAACGATTGGCGAGCGTAAAGTATGGCTGAAGATGGCGGAACAGAATGCCCGCCTTGCCCTTGCACAACACCAATTACAACAAGGCAGCCGTCAAAACAGAATCGAAGAATTGGCAAGGATTCTGAATATGGATTCGGACAGCCTGCAACGCTTGGAATGCTTCGATATCAGCCATACGCAAGGTGAAGCGACCGTGGCGTCTTGTGTGGTCTACGACGACCACGATATCCAACCCGCACAATACCGCCGCTACAATATTACTACTGCCAAAGCGGGTGATGATTATGCCGCTATGCGCGAAGTGCTGACCCGTCGTTACGGTAAACTGGCCGAGGCGGAAGCCAACGGTGAAAGTGTGAAATGGCCGGATGCCGTATTGATTGACGGCGGCAAAGGGCAGGTTGGTGTAGCGGTAGAGGTATGGACGGAGCTGGGGCTGCATATTCCCATCATCGGTATTGCCAAAGGCCCCGAGCGCAAAGCGGGCTTGGAAGAGCTGATATTGCCTTTTACTGGTGAGACATTCCGACTGCCACACAACAGCCCGGCCTTGCATTTATTACAAACCGTGCGCGATGAGTCACACCGTTTCGCCATTACCGGCCATCGTAAAAAACGCGATAAAGCGCGTGTGACTTCTTCTTTAAGCGAGATACCCGGCGTTGGTGCCAAACGCCGTCAGGCATTGCTCACCCGTTTTGGCGGGTTGCGCGGCATTGTTGCGGCCAGTGTGGAAGATTTGGCACAAGTGGAAGGTATCAGTAAGTCACTGGCTGAAAAAATTTATGACAGCCTTCACTGAAATTCAAAGATAATGATATGGATAAATACGTAATGCAAAGACAATCCATACAACAATATTTCAGACGGCCTAAACGAATAACACAAGCTATCGTTTAAATTCGTTATAATCCACCATAAAAAATAGAATAAAAAAGTGTGCTAATCAAACAAGGCTGGTTGACTATCCGGAAATGTAGTAACGTAGGTAATATACAAAAACCTACTATCACATATTTTGAGCAGATGTAATAAGGATAGCTCTTTATTGAAAATATAATCAGGCATAGCAGTAGTGTTGGTCTGATTGATAACCGGTCATATTTGGAAGCCCTAATGGCAGCTTGTTGCACATAAGGCCGTATTTCAGAAATCTACAGCCATCTGGAAACACAAACCACAGAAAGCCGATTCAATTATGCCTTGGAATTTCCCCATTTTTCTTACTTGGATGCGTGTCTTGCTGATTCCGGTATTTACTATATTGTTTTATTTACCGGATAGTTGGTTAGACAGACAAACCGTTAATTGGGCTGCTGCCGCTATTTTTGCGGCTGCTGCTGTTACCGATTGGTTCGACGGCTTCTTAGCACGTCTTTGGAAGCAAACATCGGAATTTGGCGCTTTTCTTGATCCGGTTGCCGATAAACTGATGGTGGCCGTGGCTTTATTACTTTTGGTCAGCTTGGATCGTACTTATGTGATTTTTGCGATGATTATCATCGGTAGGGAAATCACCATTTCCGCATTACGTGAATGGATGGCACAAATGGGGCGGCGTAGCAGTATCGCCGTTGCCACCATTGGTAAATTTAAAACAGCGGCGCAAATGGTAGCCATTTTATTATTACTTATCGGACTGGAAGATTTTCACGGTTTGAACCTGATGGTTATCGGCAACATATTGATGTTTATTGCATCTGTGCTGACAATTTGGTCGATGTTCTATTATTTGAAAATGGCATGGAAAGAATTCGAGCATTAAACTTACACAAAATACTTGACAGTAATTTTTCAGATACTATAATAGCTTTCTCTTTTGCACAGCATGTGGTGCAGCGCAAAAGTTTAAGCGGGAATAGCTCAGTTGGTAGAGCGCAACCTTGCCAAGGTTGAGGTCGCGAGTTCGAGACTCGTTTCCCGCTCCAAAATTTTTATTTCAAATGTAATTTCTCAATGCGGGAATAGCTCAGTTGGTAGAGCGCAACCTTGCCAAGGTTGAGGTCGCGAGTTCGAGACTCGTTTCCCGCTCCAAAAGCTGCATTTGAATTTGCGGGAATAGCTCAGTTGGTAGAGCGCAACCTTGCCAAGGTTGAGGTCGCGAGTTCGAGACTCGTTTCCCGCTCCAAATTAAAATCAAGTCGTGAATACCACTTAAATCGGCTTGAATAGTTTTAAGGCGGGATAGCAAAGTGGTTATGCAGCGGCCTGCAAAGCCGTCTACGCCGGTTCGATTCCGACTCCCGCCTCCACAATTTATAAATATCCCTTTTCATGGCGGGGTGGCAGAGTGTTTATGCGATAAAGGGTGCAACCTTTATACAGGCCGGTTAAAATCCGCGCCCCCGCCTCCAAAGTTTTATTTTTTACTGTTTTTATTGTGATAACAATTTTAAAAACAGCGCCCGGGTGGTGAAATAGGTAGACACAACGGACTTAAAATCCGTCGACCCTAAACAGGTCGTGCCGGTTCGATTCCGGCTCCGGGCACCAATTGAAAATAGTCTTTAGAAATTTTTTCTAAAGACTATTTTTTTATAACTCGAAGCAGGAACTAAGGGGGATTACATATATTTAGATGGTCAACACAAAAATCATTTTGAAGTTTTTGATGAAAATAGAAAATTTAAAATGATGTTAAATATTGACGGCTCCTTAAATAGATCAAAAACCAAACAAGGAAAATATAGAACATTAAATGTTAAATAGGATGAAATGATGAAAATAAACGATTTAAATTCAGTAAGAGACTCACTTAGAGAATTGGGTCTCAAGCAAGGAATTGACCTTGGCGACGAAAAGGCAATTGCAAAATTCAATGATGAAGTTCCTTTTGATTCACGATGGTTCGATTCACGATGGCTTTGCTGCTATTTGGAAGACTGGAATGAAGAACTGGAAGAACGCCTTCATTATTTTTTTAAGAATATGAGTGACTACCAAGATGCAATGGACAAAGAAGATATTAAATCTGCCACTAGTTCCTTCCACGCAGCTTTGTCCTGTGCTGGTGATGTCAGCAATATCTTTGGCTATATCAAAAATGATATGGTTAAACTCCTACACGGTGAGGATAAAACAACTGATTTCCAATGGCCACAATTTAATAATGAATAGAACGCAGTAAGCTATAAGGTATAGCATTCGTTGCCCACGTGGTTTAATGAGTTCCCTGCTGTTCATAAATAAACCCCATGCCGTCTGAAAAATCCAAATCTTTCAGACGGCATGATTGCATTGTTTTTGCTGCCAATGCCTATGAAAACAGCACCATTCTCTTGAGCGCGGCAGATATTCCCGCTGCCAACGGCAAATTCACTTCAAGCTAAGAAAATTGAAGTAGAGACAACAATATAATTGTGAAAAATATTCTCCAGATTATATGAAATATATTTCTTATCGCTATCAAGCAAAATTAAGTATGCATAGCCATAAGAGATATTGAATTTATTGAAAGTGGATTATTTCGTATTGGTATGAGATAAATAAAAGCCAGAGCAGTTGCTCTGGCTTTTATCATTAAGCTTCACCTTGAAGCGGATTAGTGTTAAAGGTATAGAGGAAGATTTTCCATTGGCCATTCACTTTTCGCATTACAAAAACTTCGCGGTTTAAGTCAATCACGGTTTTTTGTTCTTTGAAGTTGGTTACTACCGAACCTACGTGATGGTGTGTTCTCACAACGGCAGTGTCACCATTAATCCAAATGGTATCAAAAGCAAAGTCGGTTTCAAATTTTTCACGTTGGAACAGATCGTCATATTGTTGACGTCTTTCTGCGGTGGTGTCGGCAGTCAATTTGTCGTTCCATTGTGAATAGCTTTCATCAGCGAATAAGTTCAAAATAGTTTTGGTATCGCCGGCATTGAGTGCATTTTGATATCGAATAATGGTGTCATATACATTTTTTTGCTCGGCGGCAATTTGGCGGTTGGTAGAGTATTTAAAAGTTCCGCCAGATTGCTCCGGTGATGTTGCTCTTACAGCTGTTGCAGTATGTGTATCAGCAGCTAATGCGTTGCCACTGAAAAGAAAAGAAGCGGTTAATGCTGCAACTAAAAAGTGAGATGATTTCATAATATGACCTCCATTTATGTTTTGACTATTACAGTCAGGTTAATTTAAGTTTTAAAAAAAATTAAAAATATTTAATATACAAATAATTACCGTTTATAAAATAGGTTGTTTGAAAGTTTTCAGACGGCCTTTTTTATTTTTTACAATGATTAATTAAGATTAATTAACGGCTTTCGGTACGACCTAAATGGTCATAGTGGTATTGGAAAGCAGCATCGGAAGTTTGGCCGCGGGGGGCAATAAATTTAACACTGTCATCGTTTTTGCGGGCGCGGATCATGCCTTGATGTTGTACTTCTTGCAAGCCGGCAATCGGGCCTGAGTCGTTGGCGTGATCATATTTAGGCATGTGGGCACCGCGGGCAGAAGCGAAAGAGGCAGCGAAAGTAGCTAAAGCGGCGAAAGTCAGTACGGTTTTTTTCATGATGGTTATTCCTTTTTGTATATGGTGTGTTTTATATTTTAAATATCAGACAACGTTTGTAATGTGTTGTCTGTTTTGTTGATGTGTGTATTCTATAAAACAACCAATAATTAATGAATAGTCGTTTTATTTATTGTTTGTTTCTTATTTGGAAATCAAGAGTGATAAATAATGGCTCTAAAAACCTATACTTTGTTATAAGCAAATACCTATATAAAAAATGCATAGTTTTTATACATATTGGGTTATTATGTAAGCATTAGATGTTAGGTAATTAAACCTTTCGGATGGTTGGAATCCAATTTTATTTATTGCATTATTTTTTATGGTATTAAATGTAAGTTTATAAAAGTGAATATATAGAGGCACATGTTTTATCATTGAGTGAAAACTTTTACTAATGATTGATTCTTGTAGGGAATGACAATGGATATTCGTAAGCAGCATTTAAAACAGGCTGTTGACCAACAGATTATCAATGCAAAGCAGGCTGATGATTTATGGGCGCTGTGGCAGCAGCAAAACGAGCATATACCGCAATTTGGTATGACCCACGTTTTATATTACATCGGCGGGCTGTTGGCTATTGGTGCCATGTCTTTATTTATGACTTTAGGTTGGGAAACGTTCGGCGGAGCAGCCGTTGTGTTGCTTTGCTTGATTTATGGCGTAGCGGGTGTTGCGCTGACTGAATATTTCCGAAACCGTCGTTTACATATTCCGGCCGGTATTTGTGCCGTATTTGTGGTGGTTTTGGTGCCGTTGGCGGTTTATGGTGCGCAGCAGGCATTGGGCTTCTGGCCGGATGATGAGTTAGTTTATCGTGATTATCATCGTTGGATTGATTGGCGTTGGTTGATAATGGAGTTGGCAACGTTGGCCGGAGCAGTTGTCATGCTTTGGCGGTATCGCTATCCGTTTTTGGTGATGCCGCTTGCGGTAACACTTTGGTATATGTCGATGGATATTGCCGACTGGGTTTTTTATGGTCAAGACGGTGTTTATGATTGGACATTTAAACAACAAGTCTCAGTTTGGTTTGGCATGGTAATGATTTTATTGGCATTTTGGATAGATGCCCGCAACCGTAGCCGGCTGGATTATCCGTTTTGGCTGTATTTGTTTGGTGTGATAACTTTCTGGGGCGGGCTCAGCATGATGGATTCTGATAGCGAGTGGAGTAAGTTCGGCTATTTTCTGATTAATGCTGCTATGGTGTTTGGCGGAGTGCTTATCCGCCGCCGTGTATTTGCCGTATTCGGAGCTTTGGGTATGTTTGGCTATTTTTGGCATTTGGCAGATAAAGTATTTAAAGACAGTTGGCTGTTCCCGATTTCATTAACTTTGGTAGGGCTGGGTATTGTGTTAACAGGGGTTTGGTGGCAGAAGAACGAAGCGGTCTTAACACAAAAATTGCAGAGTAAGATGCCGGAAGCTATGCGCCGCTTTATGCAGCGAAAGTTTTAAAATTTGAAGTATATTTATATTGATGTTTTTTTATTAAGGGTGTGACTACAGGCCGTCTGAAAATGATTTCAGACGGCCTTGTTTGATGATTTTTCCGCTTTTGCTTCTTGTTCGGCTTTATATTGGCGCAGATAGGCAAGGGCAGCTTCTTTTTCCTCTTGTGTTCCATATTTTAAATCACGTTGGGCACGGCGGTAGGTGGCGCGTTCACGGGCTTCTTCGATTTGTTGTGCCTGATAGGTTTCTCGATTGGCGGAAACCACCCTTTGATTTTGTTGCGCTTGTGCGCGTGCCATTGCCTTGGCAATAAGGTCGGCAGGATTAAATGAGGCTTGCGTTTTCGGTGTGCTTTCTGATAGCGCCGTGTTGGACGGTGTATGTTGTGCTGCTTTTGCCAAAGCTTCACGCTCGGCTAAATATTGGTGGCGTTCTTCGGCATCCCGCTCTTTTCGCTCCTGATGCCAATCGTAACGGCGGCGGGCATGTTGGGCGGCAGCAAAGCGCGGCATAGATTCACTATTCGCTAAAAACCGGGCTTGCGGTAAATAATCGGTTTGCACCGGTTGCATATAAATACAGTCGACAGGACATGGTTCGACACATAAACCGCAACCGGTACATTCTTGGCTGATAACGGTATGCATGAGCTTAGAAGCGCCCATAATGGCATCAACCGGACAGGCGCGGATGCAGGCAGTGCAGCCGATACAGGTTTCTTCATCAATCCAAGCGAGGGCTTTTTCTTGAATTTTGGCCGGTGCTAGGGGAGGTTGATTGAGTAGGGTGGCAATTTCCAACATAACCGTTTCACCGCCCGGCGCGCAAAGATTAATAGCGGCTCGGCCTTCTGCCAAAGCTTCGGCATAAGGTTTGCAACCTTGATAACCGCATTCCCGGCATTGGGTTTGCGGTAGCAGTCGGTCTAAGCGGTGGGAAAGATCCATGATAGGGCTCGGATAGGTAGATATATGTATTTTATCAAAAATTAGCTGGAAAAATGAGGCAATCGGAAATAGCCAAAAATAAGAATAGATGGAATGATGCTAACGATGAATGCAAAGATGTGTTTATTAAATCTAAAGAGTGGATTCTGTGATTTGATATGCTAATATCTGAATCCCATTATCCAGCCGTTTATGGGCATGTGGGTAACGGGATTCAGACGGCCATATATTAATCTTCTTGATCTTCTTCAGGGTCGTTCAGTGCGTTAATGCTGTAACCGCCATCAACATAAGTGATTTCACCGGTAATACCGGAAGCGAGATCAGACAATAGGAATGCAGCAGTATTACCCACTTCGGTAATGGTAATATTACGCCCGATCGGGTTGTGTGAGGCTACATGACTCAGCAGTTTGCTGAAATCGGCAATACCTGATGCGGCCAGCGTTTTAATCGGGCCGGCGGAAATGCCGTTGCAACGGATACCTTCTTTGCCCAGGCAGGAAGCGGTAAAGCGGATGCCGGCTTCAAGACTGGCTTTGGCCATGCCCATAACATTGTAATGCGGAATGGCACGAACGGCTCCCAGATAAGTCAACGCCAAAATGGCACCGTTGCGTCCTTGCATCATGGGGCGGGCGGCTTTAGCCAAAGCCGGCAGGCTGTATGCGGAAACTTCATGGGCAATTCTGAAAGCTTCGCGGTTGATGCTGTCAAGAAAATCACCATCCAAAGCCTCGCGCGGCGCGAAACCGATAGAGTGTACCAAGCCGTCCAAGCCGTCCCATACTTTACCTAAATCGGTAAAGGTTTTTTCTATTTCGTCATCATTTTGTACATCGCAGCGGAATACCAATTCTGAGCCGAGATCTGCCGCCATTTTGCGTACACGCTCTTCTAATTTGTCTACAACATAAGTAAAAGCCAGATCCGCGCCTTGTTCACGGCAGGCTTTGGCAATTCCGTAAGCGATAGAACGCTCGGAAATCATGCCGGTAATCAGAATTTTTTTACCTTGCAAAAAGCCCATGTTTGTTATCCTTTAGTGTTTAGTAGTGGTTCTGCGGGGGATTAAACAGCATATTATATCAAAACTGTGAGACAGGGCATAGAAAATGACGAATCTGTTTCAGACGGCCTGTATGTTTTGTATCCATCATGATGGCCGTCTGAAAATAATAACCATGAAAATATGCTGCTGTTTACTTCGCCAAACCGCCAAATCTATATCTTTGTATGTGATAAGAAAAACGTCTTCCCGCTATGGGAAGACGTTATGCAAAACAAAAATATAGTGTTATTTATTGGGCGGCAGAAGCTTCAGCAGGTATAGCGGATGCGGTTGCTGCAGCTTCGCTGGCAGCACCTTGGGCGGCGGCCTCACCCCACGCAGCAGGATATTTGTATCCGGCGAAACGTTCTTTGGCATAGGTTTTAAATTCATCAGAATTATATGCTTCGGCAACGTCTTTCACCCATTGGCTGTCTTTATCGGCAGTTTTTACTGCTGCCCAGTTAACATAAGCGAAGCTCGGTTCTTGGAACAGGGTTTCGGTTAGCTTCATGCCGCTGCTCATGGCGTAGTTGCCGTTGACAATGGCAAAGTCCACATCCGCACGGCTACGGGGAAGTTGTGCCGCTTCAAGCTCTACGATTTGAATGTTTTTCTGATTCTCTGCAATATCGTGTTTGGATGCGGTCAGCGGATTAACGCCGTCTTTTAATTTAACCCAGCCTAAATCATTCATCATTACTAAGGCGCGAGCAAAGTTTGATGGATCATTGGGCGCAGAAACGCTGCTGCCATCTTTAATATCGTCTAAGGATTTCAATTTGCCGGGATAGAGGCCTAAAGGCGCGGTCGGTACTTGGAATACTTCGGTAATATCTAATTTATGTTCTTTTTTAAAGTCGTCCAAATAAGGTTTGTGTTGGAATACATTAATATCCAGCTCACCTTCTGCCAAAGCCAAATTGGGGCGGACATAATCGGTGAATTCAATTAATTTAACCGTGTAGCCTTTTTTTTCTAAAAGTGGTTTGATTTCTTCTTTAACCATGTCGCCGAAATCACCGACAGTTGTGCCGAAAACGATTTCTTTTTTTTCAGTAGTTGCAGAAGCTGCATTATCTGAGGCGGCAGATGAAGCAGTTTCGGTTTGGCTGCCACAAGCGGCTAATAGCAATGCTAATGTGCTAATAGAGAATGTTTTTTTTAAAAATGTAGATGCTTGCATAAATAGATCTCCTTGAATGGTGCAAAAATTAGTTAAGGCCGTCTGAAACGCTTACTAATGGTGTTTGAATTTAGTTTTAACGTTTATCGAGTTTGCGAGAAATAAAATTTCCTAGTCCCTGAATAACAATAACCAAAAATACCAAAATAGCTACAATAAAAATAATTACTTCAGTTTGGTAACGGTAATAGCCGTAGCGTATTGCCAAGTCACCCAAACCGCCGCCGCCAATCATGCCTGCTGCCGCGCTATAAGAAAGCAGCCCGATTGCTAAAACGGTAATACTGGAAACCATACCTGAACGGGCTTCATTTAGCAGCACTTTGCGAATAATGGTTAATGGTTTAGCCCCCATACTGCTAGCCGCTTCAATCACGCCACGAGGCACTTCGCGTAAGTTTTGTTCTACAAGACGGGCGAAGTAGAATACGCCGGAAACACTTAATACCAAAGAAGCAGCAACCGGGCCGATGGTGCTGCCAACAATGGCACGGGTTGCCGGAATCATGGCAATCATCAAGATAACGAAAGGGAAAGCACGCATCAGGTTAACCAGATTATCCAAAAACAAATTAACTGAGCGGTTATAGTAAAGCTGTCGGCTGGATGTGATGAATAACCACACACCTAAAAGTGTGCCGAAAAGAGTAGCAAATGTTGTGGAAAGGCCAACCATGATAAATGTTTCCCACAATGCTTGTATGATTTCACCACTCATATTGCTAATGGTTTCAATTGCCAGTGTGAAAGTTAAATCGGCCATCTTAATCCTCCCTCACTAGCTCACGGCCAATTTCGGATTGTGCGTGTATCTGGTTGTTTTCAACATTCACCACTTCAACGATTTTGCCTTGATGCAATAGTGCGGTACGGTTACATAAGCGGCGGATAACACTCATCTCATGGGTCACGACTACGATGGTTACGTTGAAACGTCGGTTGATGTCTTCCAGGCATTCTAAAACGCTGCGGGTGGTGGCGGGGTCGAGTGCAGAAGTCGGCTCATCGGCTAAAATAACTTTCGGGTTGGAAGCTAATGCGCGGGCAATGCCGACACGTTGTTTTTGGCCGCCTGAAAGTTGGGCAGGGTAGTGCCCTGCACGGTTTTCAAGGCCGACGATTTCCAAACATTCGGCAACACGTTGTTTGATTTTTTCAATCGGCCAACCTGCGATTTCCAGTGGGAAAGCAACATTATCGGCAACGGTGCGGTTGCTGAGTAAGTTAAATTGTTGGAATACCATGCCGATATTTTGTCGTGCTTGACGCAATGCGGCAGGGCTTAAAGCGGTCAGCTCTTCACCGCCTACAGTTACTTTACCGCTGTCGGGGCGTTCGAGTAGGTTGATGAGTCGCAATAAGGTGGATTTGCCGGCACCTGAATAACCCATTAAACCGAATATTTCACCCTCTTTGATTTCAAGTGTGGTCGGTTCGACGGCGGTAAACCATGTTTTGTCTCGGTGTTGATAACGTTTGGAAACGTTTTCCAAAATAATCATAATCTTCTCAATAAATACAATAAGGCCCGTTGTGTAATACAGCGGGCCTAAAGTCAAAAACGGAAGGTTGCAAACCACAACCATACGCTTTAGCTGTTTAACGCCCGCAAGCTGTATCAAATCGGCGTAGTTAATTTTAGGGAATATTACTGTAAATTAAACAAATCGGCAAGGTAAGTTTGGCTATTATAGAGTAGAATTTATTTAACCTCTTCATAGAGGATAATTGGTTATGTTATGGAGGCTAATATTATGAATGCTAAAAAAATATTATTTTATGCGGTAATGTTCGGATTGTTGGCTGCGTGTAGTCGTCCATATCAAGAAATTCGTGATTTACAAAATAAGCTTTCAGTTGCTGAAACCGCTGCCGAACTTTCTGCACAGAACACCCGAAATTTAGAAAATACGTATTCCGATATATATTTTGAATTAAATAGCCTGACTGTTGAAAATTTTAAAGAAATGGTGGCAAAAGGTCATACGGTTTATGCTTATATAGGCCGACCGAGTTGTGGTGACTGTAATGCTTTTGAACCTATGTTAAAGCGCTATATTCGCCAGCGCAAACTCTCTAATAAAATTTATTTTATTAACGTTCATCGCCTCTACCAAAATAAAACCGAATGGGAAGCATTTAAAATGCAATATGGGTTAAAGGGCACGCCGGTATTGGCGAAATATAGTGGTGGCAGATTGATTAATAAATTGGATTTTGAAGAAAATGGTGGTATCCGTGCGGATGATTTGGAGCAATGGTTGGATAAAAACAATATGTAAGTTATTTTTTATAGCGAAATAGGCGGGAGGATAGTGTCTGGCGTCATGTACCATCAGAACTAAAGACAAATAAAGTTTATTGGTAACTTTTATATGCTGTATTTCTCGGGGTTTATAAGAATATAAAAAAACAAGCTCCGATGGGTAGCTTGTTTTTTTATATGGATATTGTATCTGTCGATACAAAAATATTAACGTTGACGAGCTTTAAAGCGTGGGTTGCTTTTGCAAATAACGTAAACTTTACCTTTGCGGCGTACGATTTGGCAATCACGATGGCGTGATTTGGCCGATTTCAAAGAAGAAAGTACTTGCATTATTATTTATCCTTTCTGAATGTGTTCATCATTGTTTTGTAGCGTTGGTTGAACTTGCTTGCACGACCTTCGTTGTTGTATTCACGCTGTTTACCGGTATAAATCGGATGAGAAGCAGAAGATGTATCCAACATGAAAACAGGATATTCGTTGCCATCGGTCCATTCCATGGTTTTGCCGTGTGTGTCGGTGCACGAACGGATCAACCAGCCTTCATTGGCACCGCTGTCGAAAAACAATACGGTACGGTAGTTTTCGGGGTGTATATTTGGTTTCATTTTAAAATCCTTGTTTTAATTTTATATTGTAACAGTTTAATTCATTGAAGAAAAGCCATCAAGTATTCTATAAAAGTGGACTTGGGTGTCAAATATGCTGTTTTTGGCATAAAACCGACTATTTTCAGTGCTATAAGGCAGAAAATCCTATAGGTGGATAATCTTATAAAGGGCGCGATTATAAATCGGAATTGTTGCATCTTGGCAAAGTATTTTTATTGGGTTTTGTGAAATTTAATTAATTATATTAATTGGGGGCATTTTTAATGGGGGTTAAGAAAAAAGCCGTCTGAATTTTTTCAGACGGCTTTTACAATTGAATTAAATAAGCAGTGATTGATTAACTCATTTGCACGGCTTGGATAGCAGTCAATGCAACAGTGTAAACAATATCGTCAACCAAAGCGCCGCGTGATAAATCGTTTACCGGTTTGCGTAAACCTTGCAGCATCGGGCCAACGCTCAATACATTCGCATTACGTTGTACGGCTTTATACGTACAGTTACCGGTATTCAGATCAGGGAAGATCAATACGGTTGCCTGTCCGGCCACTTTGCTATCCGGTGCTTTGGATTTGGCTACACTCGGTACGGTAGCAGCATCATATTGTAAGGGGCCGTCTACATCGATATCGGGGCGTTTTTCACGCACTAAAGCGGTGGCTTGGGCTACTTTTTCAACGGCAGGGCCTGCACCTGATGTACCGGTTGAATAAGAAATCATAGCCACTTTGGGCGCGATACCGAATGCTTTGGCTGAGTCTGCAGATTGAATGGCAATATCGGCCAGTTGCTCGGGTGTAGGCTCGGGGTTAACGGCGCAGTCACCATACACCAATACTTGGTTGGGCAGTAACATAAAAAATACGCTCGATACCAAGCTGGCGCCCGGAGCGGTTTTAATCAATTGCAATGCCGGGCGGATGGTGTTGGCAGTAGTGTGTACGGCGCCGGATACCAAACCGTCTACATCATTTTGTGCCATCATCATGGTGCCGAGAACAACGGTATCCTGCAATTGTTCGCGAGCTTGTTCAGGTGTAAGCCCCTTGCTTTTACGCAACTCGCACATTGGTTCGACATATTGTTCAATCAATGTGGCGGGGTCAATGATTTCGAGCGAATCGGGAAGGGTGATATGGCGCTCGTTGGCAACGGCTTCTACTTCATCGCGTTTGGCTAACAATACGCAGCGGGCAATGCCTTTTTGATGACAGATAACGGCAGCCTGTACGGTGCGCGGTTCCGCACCTTCGGGCAATACGATGCGTTTATTGGCTTTGCGTGCGGCATCCATCATATTCACACGGAATTGTGCCGGCGACATACGGCCGCTTTTTTTTAATAATAAATCAGTGTTAACAATATTGTCTTTTGAACCGATATAGGTCAAACCGGTTTGTTCGGCCAATGAGGCACCGGTACCGGCATCGGCGGCGTCGAGTACGAAGCCGGCTAATACGTCGGGAGCAGTCGCGTAGGCTTGTTTGGCAGTATTGAGTTGTGCCGCCAGATATTCGGGTGTTCTGCCTTCGGCAGATACGGCAAAGACAACATTGGCATCAAGTGATAAAGCCAACTCGATATTGCGTGAGGAAAGAAAAATATTTTCCGGATCGGGTTTAATGCCTTTGATAACAACATTTTGTGTATCTAATTTAGATACTTGGGAAACCAACATATCCAGCCAGTCATCACATCTGCCTTCGCAAAGCATTTTTTCTGCTTCGCCGGTTTCATCGAAAGCGCGGGAAGCGGTTGCATCGGGCAATGCCGCTGCTACGGCTTGGGTAACGGCCCAGCTATCGGAACGGGTGGATACGGGTACAATCAATACAGTAGCCATAAATTATTTTGTCCTTTTCTTTGTTTGTGAATATAGGGAGTATAGATCGTTGATTTTATCACTTAGGTCGTGCCGGTTATACCGCTAATTACAATATAGTGGTAAAAGTCGGCACGATTTACTGAAAATTAGGAAAGTAGTGACACCAATGCCGCTTTAATAGTGTGCATACGGTTTTCGGCTTGGTCAAATACTACGGATGCTTTACTTTCGAACACGTCTTCGGTCACTTCAACGCCGTCCATGCCGAACGTTTGGTAAATCCATTCGCCAATTTTGGTTTCACGGTTATGGAATGCAGGTAGGCAGTGCATAAATTTAACATTGGGGTTGCCCGCATCGGCCATTAATTTAGCGTTGACTTGATAGGGGGTGAGCAATTCGATACGCTCTTTCCATACGCTTTCCGGTTCGCCCATAGAAACCCATACATCGGTATGAATATAGTCTACACCTTTAACGGCTTCTTGTGGGTTATCGGTTAATAATATGCGTGCCCCACTTTGTTCGGCGATTTCATGCGCCTGTTTAATTAGTTGTTCAGACGGCCATAAGTGGCGAGGGGCACCGATGCGGACATCCATGCCGAGTAAAGCACCACCCAATAGCAGAGAATTACCCATATTGAAGCGGGCATCGCCCATATAGGCAAACGCGATTTCACGGAGCGGTTTTTGGCAATGCTCGCGCATGGTCAGCATATCGGCGAGAATTTGAGTGGGGTGGAATTCGTCGGTCAGGCCGTTGAATACGGGTACGCCGGCATATTTGGCCAGCTCTTCAATCGTGTTTTGGCTGAAACCCCGGTATTCGATGGCATCAAACATGCGGCCCAATACGCGGGCGGTGTCTTTAATGCTTTCTTTGTGTCCGATTTGGCTGCCGCCGGGTTCGAGATAGGTTACCGATGCGCCTTGGTCGTGGGCGGCAACTTCGAAAGCGCAACGGGTACGGGTGGAGGTTTTTTCAAAAATCAAGGCAATGTTTTTGCCGGTTAAGGCTTGTTTTTCAGTACCGTTTTTTTTGGCGGCTTTGAGCTCGGCAGATAAATCCAGCAAATGTTCTATTTCGGCAGATGTGTAGTCCAACAATTTTAAGAAGTGACGATTTTTTAGATTCATGGCGGGCTTTCGGTTAATCGGAAACTATATTTTCAGACGGCCTGCGATAGGGCATGATGGGAATAGTAATTTATTTTTGATATTCGTTCAAATCAAGCGGTTTTGTGAATCGGTGTCGCCGTCATAAAAAGGAAACGACGGCGGCAAATATTTTTTCAGACGGCCTTTAAACGGTAAAGGAAAGTGGTTTCTTGTTGTCGTGCAAAAGCCAGTGGGTCTTCTTTGTCATAGGCTTTGCGGTGTTTGGGTGTGGTGTGGGATACGTCGATAAGGCTTAATGAGGCCGTCTGAAAACATTGCGCTAAAAAATCGGGTTGTCTTAAATGCAGATGTTCTGCTAGGTCGGACATAATCAGCCATGCTTCGCCTTGTTCGTTCAAATGGCTTTTAACGCCATTCAGAAAGCTTTTCAGCATGGCGTTGTCAGGATCATATAGTGCGGATTCGATGGCCGATGTGGGCTTGGCGGGCAGCCACGGCGGGTTGCAGACAATTAAATCGGCACGTTCTTGCGGAAATAAATCCGTATTTTCTATGCGGACGGCGTCGGCAAAACCAAGACGGCGGATATTGTTTTCGGCGCAGGCAATAGCGCGTGGGTTGGTGTCTGTGGCGGTAATATGCGGTACGCCTTTGCGGGCAAGTAGGGCGGCGATAACGCCCGAACCGGTGCCGATATCGAAAGCGGTTTGGCAGTTTGGCGGTAGCGGTGCTTGTGCGATGAGGTCGAGATATTCGCCGCGTAAGGGTGAGAAGACACCGAAAGGAACATGGATTTCGGTGTTCAAAGCGGGAATATAGACGCCTTTTTTATGCCATTCGTGGGCGCCGATAAAACCCAGCAAAAGGTTTAGTGGTAATAAAAAAGGTTGGTCGTTGGGTGTGCCGTATACGTCGGTTAAGGCATCGGCAATGATAGGCGCGCGCGGTAAATCCAAACTGAAACCCGTGCCGATTTCTACCGCCAACATATTCACAATACGGCTGTTTTGTGCCTGCCGCATACGGTGGGTGTGAAAGGCCGTCTGAATATCGGTGATGGGTTTGGTTGCCGATTTGCGAAGCTGTTTTTTGACGGCTGCCAATACTTGTTTGGCATTGTGAAAGTCGCCCGTCCATACCGTTGCGGTGTGGGCATAGGCGTTTTTCAGAATGGAACGGGCATTGCTTTCTTGTTGGTAAACCGCTTGTTGCGGTGGTTTTTGCGTGCTTTCGTTACGCCATTCGATGGTTGTTTCGTGATGGGTGGGAATAAAAATAGGCATGGGTCGCAGTATTGGGAATGAATAGAGGGTGTCGCTCATTTTATCGCAATCGTTTTGCGAATCCCACGAAGCCGGGCATGGTTATGTTTTTCAGACGGCCTGTTATGCAGGCAGAACCGATTTATTGCGGAGGTAAAACTAATCTTTTTTTCGCTTCGCCCTTGGGTGGGCATCATCATATACGTTGGCCAAATGATCAAAATCCAAAGTGGTATAAATCTGGGTGGTGGATAAGCTGCTGTGGCCGAGCAATTCTTGTACCGCCCGAATATCGTGGGCGGATTGTAACAAATGGCTGGCGTAGCTGTGCCGCAGCATATGCGGGGAAATATGTTGTGGGCTGCCGTGGCGTAAAGCCCATTCACGCAGGCGGATTTGAATTTGGCGGATACCTAAGCGGCTGCCTTGGCGGCCTGTAAATAAAGCTTTTTCACCCTCTGCCGCATGGCGTTGCGGCAGATAGGCTTGAAGCGCGGCAATACTTTGGCGGCCAAGCGGAACGCGGCGTTGTTTGTTGCCTTTGCCCCATACGCTAACCCAACCGTCGTTTAATAAAATATCATCCAAATCAAGCCGGTGTATTTCGCCGACCCGTAAACCACTGCCGTATATCAGCTCGAAAATAGCATGGTCGCGCACCGATAGCGGTTCGTTATCGGTGTCGTTGTCCAATAAATGATTAAGGATTTCCTGCTCAATGGCTTTCGGCAGTCTTTGGGGAATTTTGGGGGCGCTTAATCCACTCATCGGATCATGATTCAGCAATCCTTGTTGTTGCAGCCAGCTACTATATTGCCGCCAAACAGAAAGTTTTCGCGCCATGCTTCTTTCGCTTATGCCCATTTGCGACAGTTTTTTTAAGGCGGCGGTAAAGTGGCGGCGGTGTGTCGGTTCCGTATAGGTATGCTCGGGCAGCAAGGTTTGCAGTTGTGCCAGGTCGCGGCGGTATGCTGCAACGGTATGCGCGGACTTGGCCTGTTGTTGCAGTGAGGTGAGGTAGCTATCTTGATAGTCAAAAAAATGGGCAAGCTGCATAAAATACCGTATCGGATGGTTGGGGCGGAATAATCATGTTTTGGGTTTAGATAAATGATTCCTTGTGTTATTCGGGGTGCCGATAAAAATAGGATGCGATAAGTTTTGCCGTTTCGATATAAAAGTTTTTTGGGGTTTCAACGGCCGACAATATCGGTTAGCGGCCAGCGCGGTTTAACATTAAATTTGCCTGCTTCTTGTTGGTTTTGCAAACGCATGGCGCCGGCAAAAGCAATCATGGCGCCGTTATCGGTGCAATATTCCATTGGTGGAAAATAAACATGAACGGCTTCGGCTGCCGGTTTCAGACGGCCTTTGCCTTTGGGCTGTACTTTCAGACGGCCTAATGCCTCACGAAGTTTCCAGTTCGCGCCTACGCCGCCGGCAACCACAAGGGTACGGAAACCGGTATCCAAAAGAGCTTTATGGGCTTTTGCAACCAATACATCCACGACGGCATCTTGGAATGCGCGGCAGATATCGTTGCGAGTTTGTTCGGGCATCTCGCCGTTGTGCTCCTCGCGGACTTTTTGCACGGCGGTGAGTACGGCTGTTTTCAAGCCGGAAAAACTCATTTGCAAATCGTCGGAATGCAGCATCGGGCGTGGAAATTGGAATGCATCCGGTGAGCCGAGTTTGGCCAGTTGTGAAAGTTTGGCGCCGCCGGGGTAGGGCAGACCGAGTAGTTTGGCTGTTTTGTCAAAGGCTTCACCGGCCGCATCGTCGACACTCTCGCCGAGTAGGGTATAGTCGCCGATACCGCGTACTGCCATAAATTGGGAATGTCCGCCGGATACCAATAAGGCAATAAAGGGGAATTCGGGTTGTTGTTCGGCAAGCAGCGGAGACAGTAGATGGCCTTCTAGATGATGGACGGGAATAACGGGTTTGTTGAGCGAAAAAGCCAGTGCATTGGCATAGCTCGAACCGGCCAGTAGTGCGCCGCCTAAGCCGGGGCCTTGTGTGAAAGCTACGGCATCAATATCGCTATATTGAACGTTTGCCTCTTCCATGCAGCCACGGGTTAGCGGTACCAGCCGGCGGATATGATCGCGGCTGGCAAGCTCGGGCACAACACCGCCGTATTCGGCATGCATCGCCATTTGTGTGTGTAGTTGGTGTGCTAACAATCCGCGTTCGGTATCGTAAAGCGCTACACCGGTTTCATCACAAGAAGATTCTATTCCCAATACCAACATATTTATGAGGCCGTCTGAAAAGTAAAAAACAGATTATTTTAGCGGATTTCTTTAGAGCATGTTTGTATATCGCTTTAAGCCGTCTGAAACGCTATATCGATTGTGTTCAGACGGCCTGGATGAAATCTGCCAATAGGTTCGTTAATATAGATGGAGATATGACCGATTGCTTGAGAATGGCATCAGATATTTCTGCCAAACCATTCTACTCTGCCGATAATGGCAATATCTTCATCCATATTGTTTAAATTAATTTCAAATGTCGGATAAGCTTCATTTGCCGAAATTACATTAATTATGCCGCCGGGCATTAATTGCAAACGTTTGACTAATAGGTTTTCATTTAAACGCAACACATACAAGCCGTCGCGAGGTGTGGTTTCGCCGTGGTTGATCAAAATAGAGTCACCATCGTTGAGTACGCCTTCCATCGAATCGCCTTTTACGGAAATCACGGAAAGGTTTTTGGTGTCGCGGGTAATGTAGTTTTCTACCCAATACCGTCGGAAAGCCATCGTAAACAAAGGTTTTTCATCTTCTACCAGTCGTCCGTGCCCGGCGGCCGCCTGAATATCGTAGCGGGGGATAAATACAAATTCATCAATATCAACCGGATTGCCGAGCGTATCTTCCGCATGGGCAGGTTGTTTTTGTGCATCGGGATAAGGTTCGCCTTCCCCTGTTAGCAGCCAATCTATGCTGCATCCTTTTAATTGCTTAATTTTTTTTAAGGTTTCTGCTTTGGGTAGGCCGCCTTCATGCCAAATCCGGCTAAAGCCTGCGATGGTCATTTCAATATCGGCAGCAATTTTTGCCTGCTTGGCTTCGTCTTTCCAAAGAAAAGCTAATCTGTCTTTGAAAGTATCCATATTTATCCTTAGTTTGTATATGGCTTTGATGTGCACACGGGATGTTGGGGTTTATTTTATCTTAATTTTGAATAAAAAGTAAGATTTATTTTACTTTTAGTAAGAAAAACTATTGCATTTTAAATTTTATCTTAGTAATATAGTAAAAAATTCAGATTTTACGAAAATTAATTTTTTAATTGTAGTAAAAATAAATTATCAAAATATTGGATTATAGTTTTTCATACCGAATAGTAAGAATTAATAAATTCTAATGATATGGGACTTTTTGATTCGGTTAATTCATTAGCATATAGGAAGTCAATCATGAAAAATCGTCGAAATAACAGCTTGATACTTACGGGTATATTTGCCTTCGCGTTGGCAGGGTTATCCTCCGGCTCGCTCGGAGCAAAGTCGGCAGAAGTGTTTGCTTATGAATTGGGGTGCGGTAGTTTAAACCAACAACATGCAAGAGCAATGAACAGTATTGAACGGGCACTTTCTCAAGAATGTGCTTCAGTAGAGGCGGCGCAAGCGTGGGAACAGTCTTATAATGGATTGGATGCCCAAGGGTTAATGGGTGGCGTGGTTTATGAGTAGATGATTTTTTGGGTATGGTTGCTTAAGTATTTTATTTTTGTTGTTTAAAGATTGATGAGTTAATGTGGGAAAAAGATAAAGAATAGGTTGTCTGGATTTTTCAGGCAGCCTGAGACCTTTGCAAAAACCCAAAAATCCCTTAAATTCTTCACCAAGATAATTAAGGGATTTTTGGGTTTTTGCAAAGATCTTAGCTGATAAAAAAACAACCGCACTTTTAGTATAAAATCTTAAAAAATTGATAGGGATTATTAAATTAATCTACATTAGTCTTTTATTTCTAACAGGATGCTACCCTTGCCGGCCTTTTGATTGGAATTGTAATCAACCTTATGAGCTACCTTGGCATAAAGCTGCTGACTTATGTGGTAAAACTCAGCTTAAATTAGCAAAAGAGAAGTTAAAATCACTTTATACAGATGATATTGAATTTGATATTATGGCTCAGTGTAGTGTATCTCATGGGGAATACAAGTTTGATTCTGATCCTAAATATTCGAATATAAAGTAGAGTTGGTTTCAAAAATAGTAAAGTGCAGTATGACCAGCTCTTAATCAATCACCTGCTCAAGCTTTACTTTAATAAGGAAAGCGGTTGATGTGTTTGGCAATCATGGCTTGTGCGGTTTGTTGGAAGAAAGTACTCATGAGAAATCCTGGAATGTCTTGGTGAAGAATTTAAGGGATTTTTGGGCTTTTGCAAAGGTCTTAGGCCGTCTGAAATAATATAAGGAACTATAAAAAGGAGTAAAAAATGAGTGAGAAATATGATTTTGCTACTGCCGATTTGATTGATATCGCACCAGATACACCTTCTTGCGAAACCCAATTCCGCCACTTCGGCCGCCGTTATCGCTTCTACGGCAAAATCCGTACCATTCGTTGCCATCGTGATAACGGTTTGGTGAAAAAATTAATGAACAGCCATTCCGACGGCGAGGTATTGGTGGTAGATGGCGGCGGTGATCTGTATAGCGCGCTGATGGGCGATATGATTGCGGGTGCCGGTGCGGCCAACGGTTGGGCAGGGGCGGTGATCTTCGGTCCGATTCGCGACAACGAAGCCATTAACGATATGGAATTCGGCGTGAAAGCATTGGGCAGCAATCCGCGTAAAAGTGCCAAAGACGGTGCGGGTGAGGTGGATGTGCCGGTTAGTTTCGGTGGCATTACCTTTACCCCGGGTCATTATCTATACAGCGATTCGGACGGTATTTTGGTATCGGAACAACCGCTTCATAAGGAATAATACACAATGCAGATAACATCAAAATGGTTGGACGGCAGTTGCTTTGTCGCGACAACCGAAAGTGGCCACAGTGTGGTGATGGAAGGCATGGCGGCTGAGGGGCATGCCAAACGCGGGCCCAGCCCGATGGAAATGCTGTTGCTCGGTGTGGCCGGTTGCTCCAGTATCGATGTGGTGATGATTGCCGAGAAACAGCGGCAGGATATTGTCGATTGTCAAGCTACGGTAACGGCAAAGCGTGCCGACACGACACCGCGCGTGTTTACTGAGATTCATATCCACTTTAAAGTGATTGGCCGCGATTTGAAAGAAAGTGCAATTGAAAAAGCAGTACAGATGTCGGCCGAAAAATATTGCTCGGCTTCGATTATGTTGGGCAAGGCTGCTAAAATAACACATAGTTTTGAAATTGCCGCCGCTTGATTTTCTCATGTCGTGAAAATTATCCGTCAGGCCGTCTGAAAAGCTTTTGCAGCATGATTTCTACGATTCGGGTATGATGACTTTGATTTTCGAAGTAATTGTTGCAATAACGTTTTTCAGACGGCCTAAATGCCGTAAACCCAATGATGGTTTATAATTCGGCATTCCAATGCGGGCACAATAGCAGGAAATGCCTTCGTGTTGCTTCCTGGTATGGCTAGTTCACTGCAAACTCTTTGGCTTGAAGCCTGACCGAATATTAAAAGAAATTTGATGATATTGTACGCAACCGGATAAGGCTGTTTCTATGACTGCCTATCTGCTGTAACCGCCTACCAACAGGCAGAAAAAAATCGTATGAGTGAAACCCTAGATTATTTGACTGAAGCGCCTACCATTTCATCGATACTTGAAGAGCGCCATGATTCCGAGCTTTTCCGTGTGTATGCGGAAATTCTCGACGGTATTACCGATCATAAGCTTCGTCCCGGACACAAACTGACTGAGTCTGATTTATGTCGCCGGATGATGTGTTCCCGCAGCACGGTACGCAGTGCGCTGTCTTTATTGGCACACGATAAAATTGTGGATTTGCAGCCTAATAGAGGGGCTTTTGTGCATGTGCCCGATGCCAAAGAAACACAAGATGTGTTTAAAATGCGGGTAGCATTGGAAGAAACCATTATCAATATGCTGTTAGACGAGCCCGACTTGGAAGAGTGTACCCGCCCGCTTTATGAATTGATAGAGCGGGAAGAGGCCGCCTTCAACCGTTCCGACCGTGTGAGTTGGAACCGTTTGTCTAATGCCTTTCATGTTGAATTGGCGCGGTTATTGGATAACGATGTATTGTTGGGTATTGTAAACCGCTTATGCGCACGTTCGTCTTTGATTATCGCCGTGTTTGACGCACCGAAAGACCGCCTGCGTCATACTTATTGCGAACACCGCGAAATTCTCGATTATTTGGTAGCGGGCAAAGGCACCAAAGCGCGTAATCTGATGCGCAAACATTTGGGGGAGTGTCAGGCCAGATTGCTGCGTAAATTTGAGGATGAAATATAACGGAATAATAGTTATATTTTGCATGGTTCGGATTATTAAAAAAGGCCGTCTGAAATATTTTCAGACGGCCTTTGATATTGCTTTAGTATGCAAACCTTATTAGGGCTGTTTGTTTTCTTCGCTGTCTAAGAAGCTTTTCAGGCGGTCGCTTCGGGTCGGATGGCGAAGTTTGCGCAAGGCTTTGGCTTCGATTTGGCGAATACGTTCGCGGGTTACGTCGAACTGTTTGCCAACTTCCTCAAGCGTGTGGTCGGTATTCATATCAATACCGAAGCGCATACGCAATACTTTGGCTTCACGCGGTGTTAGGCTTTCCAGCACTTCTTTGGTTACTTCGTGCAGGCTGGAATACATCGCGGCATCTGCCGGCGCAATATTGTTGAGGTCTTCGATAAAGTCGCCCAAATGCGAATCGTCGTCATCGCCGATAGGGGTTTCCATCGAAATCGGCTCTTTAGCGATTTTCATGATTTTGCGGATTTTATCTTCGGGCATTTCCATCAGTTCGGCCAATTTGGCAGAATCGGGATCCTCTCCGTTTTCTTGCAGATACTGGCGCGAAATACGGTTCATTTTATTGATGGTTTCAATCATGTGAACCGGAATACGGATGGTACGTGCTTGGTCGGCAATCGAGCGGGTAATGGCTTGGCGTATCCACCAAGTGGCATAGGTTGAAAACTTATAGCCGCGGCGGTATTCGAATTTATCTACCGCTTTCATCAGGCCGATATTGCCTTCTTGAATCAAGTCTAGGAATTGCAGGCCGCGGTTGGTGTATTTCTTGGCAATAGAAATTACCAGACGCAGGTTGGCCTGAATCATTTCTTGTTTGGCAGCAGCGGTTTCTTTTTCGCTGATGACCATGTTTTTATTGATTTCTTTCAGTTCTTCAATGGAAATGCGGGTTTCAGTTTCCATTTCGGCAAGTGCGGTTTGTTTTTCAACAATGGCATGGCGGAAACGGTCGAGAGCATCGCTCCATACTTTGCCTTTGGCAATTTCTTCTTCAACCCAATTTAGATTGGTGATTTGCGGTAAGAAGTAGTGGATGAAATAGTCTCTATCCATGTGGACGCGGTCTAAGCAGATATCACGTATTTCACGCTCCATTTTGCGGATATTGTCCACTTTTTCACGCAGGCTGTTGCTCAGGCTTTCGATTTGGCGTGTGCCGAAGCGTACTTCCAATAGTTTGGATGCAATGGCATCGCGGTATTTGAGGTAGTCTTCATGGCGGCTGTCGTGTTTGGACAGTGCGGCAATCATTTTGTCGTAGTCTGCTTGGATAAGGTCAAAGTGATCCAATACTTTTTGCCTTAATTCGGCAAGATTGGTTGCGGCGATGGCTTCGGCGCTTTCTTCTTCCTCTTCATCGTCGCTGTCATCATCGCTGTCGTCGCTATCGTCATCATCGGAAACATTGCTGTCGGCAGTTGAGGAGGACGACGCGGTTTCCAAGTGTCCTAATCCCAATTCATTCAGTAAAACTTCATTAGGATCAATAATGGCTTCGACCACTTCGTCAACCTTGATTTCATCTTCACGGATGCGTTGGATGAGTTCGAGGATTTCGGCAATTGATCCCGGGCAGGCGGAAATGGCCTGAACCATGTTTTTCAGGGCATTTTCGATTTTTTTGGCGATAATGATTTCGTCTTCGCGCGTGAGCAGGTCAACCTGTCCCATTTCGCGCATATACATACGCACGGGGTCGGTGGTGCGGCCGAATTCGCTGTCTACGCTGGATAAGGCGGCTTCGGCTTCGGCAACGGCATCGTCGTCGGTAATGGCGGCGGTGTTGTCGCTCATCAGCATTTCTTCAGCATCGGGCGCCTGTTCGGTCACTTGGATGCCCAAGCCGGCAATCATGCTGACAATATTGTCGATTTGTTCGGCATCCGACATATCGTCGGGTAAGGCATCGTTAATTTCTGAATAGGTAATATAGCCGCGCTCTTTACCCATAATAATGAGCTGACGTAAACGGGCCCGCTGTTCTTCGAGGGTCAGCGGGCGGGAATCGTCTTGCTCTTCATATTCGTTATCGCGGTTATCAGTATTTTGGTTAGACATAAAAATGGATCTCGTTTGAAAACGGTTTAATGGGGGAGGCCGTCTGAAACAATAAAAGGGTATTCTGCGGAACAGTATGTGATTCTTCGCAGCAAGGTTGGGTTTTCAGACGGCACACCTTTTTAATATTTAGGGTTTGGCCGGTGTTAGTAAAACCAGCAGTAGTTTTTTTTCACTTTCGCTCAGACTACCATGCTGGTTTTTTTCTTTTAAAATTTCAATTTGGGCGTATTTTAACTCATTTAACAACTTTTTCATGCCGATTCTGAAATTTTCACAATCTTCCGCACTATCGCTCTCTAATGCCTCCGGCTCTTTCATGGCATTTTGGAAGATGCGGTTAACAGTGCTTTCATAGGGCGTACCGCGCATGTGTTCTAAAATTTGTGCACTACCCGGTATCTTCGGCTGGTTTTTAATCATTTCGGCAAGATTGGCCAAACAGGCAAAATCACCGGTTAGGGTCAGATATTCGGGTATTTCTATATATGCTGCCCATGACGGATTTATCAAGAGGCTTCGTATCTGTCTTTCTGCCAATGTAGACATTTTCGGTTGTTTAAAGGTTTCTTTCGGCAGTTTGTAGCTTTTTTGTTTGGCTTGGCGTTTCGGTATTTCTTCACCTAATAAACGTGCCAAGTTTTCAGAATCAATGCCGACCAGTTCGCTTAATTGTTGTTTGAGCAGAAAAGCCAAAGCAGGGGCTTTGATTTGTGCCAATAAGGGGGAGCTGGTTTTGATTAATTCTGCTTTACCTTCTTGTGTGTTTAGGTTGAGGCCGTCTGAAAGAGCATCCCAAAAATAGGCTGATAAAGGCTTGCTTTGGTTTAACAGGGCATCTTCAAATTGTGCTTTGCCGTAGGCGCGTATATAGCTGTCGGGGTCGTGCTCTTCGGGTAGAAATAAAAAATGCAGGGCTTTATCGTCTTTGAGTTGGGGCAGGGAGTTTTCCAGTGCCCGCCATGCGGCTTTGCGCCCGGCACGGTCGCCGTCGAAACAGAAATAAATGCTGTCGGTTTGGCGCATCAATATTTTAACGTGATCGGCGGTGGTGGCCGTGCCGAGTGCGGCAACGCTGTATCCAATGCCGAATTGCGCCAGTGCGACCACGTCCATATAACCTTCGACCACTAAAATGCGTTGGGCGTCTTTAATGGCGGCACGGCCTTCGTGTAGGCCGTAGAGGTTTTTGCCTTTATCAAACAAGGGGGTTTCAGGTGAATTAAGGTATTTGGGCTCGCCTTTATCCAATACCCGCCCACCAAAACCGATGACTTGTCCGCGTTGGTTTCGGATAGGGAACATAATACGGTCGCGGAAACGGTCGTAATATTTGCCGTCTTTTTCAATCACCATGCCGCTTTCGACTAACGGCGTGTTGGGGTACGGCTGGAAAACTTGTGCCAAAGGCTGCCAACTGTCGGGCGCGTAGCCCAAGCCGTAATGCTCGATAATTTCCGCACTTAATCCGCGTTTTGCCAAATATTGGTTTGCGCGTGTATCTTGTTTCAGACGGCCTGCATAGAAAACTGCGGCGGCTTCGGTGGTTTCTTCCAGTGTTTGCTGTTTCTTTTTGCGTTCCGCCCGCTCTTGCGGGTTTTCCTGTCGGCCGGCGGTACGCGGTACGGTCATGCCGACACGGTCGGCCAAATATTGTACGGCTTCGGTAAAACTCAAACCCTGATATTCCATAATGAAACCAATAGCCGAACCGTGGGCACCGCAACCGAAACAGTGGTAAAACTGTTTTTGCGGGCTTACCGAAAAAGACGGTGACTTTTCTTTGTGAAAAGGGCAGCAAGCCATATAGTTTGCACCGCCTTTTTTGAGCGGAACATGTTCGTCGATAATATCGACGATATCGACTTTAGCCAGCAGTTCGTCTATAAATTCACTGGGTATCATGGTGTTTTACATTAGAGGCCGTCTGAAAAATCATATAGCCCTATTCCATAGTATGGCTATAAACAACAAATATAGAGCCAGTTATGGGAGTAGTAAATTTATCGGCTATTGATTCTTCAAATTATCAGGCAGTTAGCACGGCTTTGAGGATTTTATTAACTTGCCCCATATCGGCTTTACCTGCCAAGCGGGTTTTGAGTAGGCCCATTACTTTGCCCATATCCGACATGCCTGAAGCGCCGGTTTCGGCTACTGCCGAAGTGACGGCGGCACGGATTTCGTCTTCCGACATCATTTGCGGCAAATAGTGTTTCAATACTTCGATTTCGGCATTTTCTTTATCCGCCAGATCGGCTCTGCCGGCTTCGGTATAAATTTTTGCGCTGTCATTCCGCTGTTTGACCATTTTGGTAATAATGGCAATCACTTTGGTGTCGTCCGCTTCGGTACGTTCGTCAACTTCAAATTGTTTGATGGCAGCATTAATCAGGCGGATGGTGGAAAGTTTGACACTCTCTTTGGCGCGCATTGCTGCTTTCATATCTTCGGTTAATTGTGCTTTCAGGCTCATGGTGATATCGCTTTAAAAAGTGAGAGATATTATGTGAATGGTGCTATTTTGGTAAAAAACAAGCGTCAAGCTGTCTATATTGCCGGGTTTGTCAGTAATTATTTATGGGTGCTAAAACCGATTCGATTGAAAAATGCCAAAACACCGTAAAGCAATGGCTTTACGGTGCATACTGCGTCTATTTAATAAAAGTATTAAATTAATAGTATTTCGGCGGCAGTTGTTGGCTGCGTAGGCGTTTTTGCAAACGTTTTACAGCAGCTGCTTTTTTACGTTTACGCTCGGTTGTTGGTTTTTCGTAAGCTTCGCGGGCACGTAATTCAGTCAACAGACCGGTTTTTTCAACAGCACGTTTGAAACGGCGCATAGCAACTTCAAAAGGTTCATTTTCTTTAACACGAATTGCAGGCATTGAACTTCCTTTAATCATTAAATGTATATAAATTAGGCTTCATGCCGTCTCGAAAAGCAATATGCAATATTTCAGACGGCTTCAATAGGTTTTTATTGTATCACTGTTTGCTCTGATGGCTTGGTCGGATACCCACCGTGATGAAAACATCACCTCCTGACAAACGCGGATAAGTTTCTTTAAAATGGTTACCGCAAAATATATTCAGCCGCATAGCTGAAAAATGAATTTTTTGATTATCTTATTCATGGCTTTTTTTGTCAACAAAACCTTCGGGTTTTTCATTGATTCGAATATTACTTATCGAAAGCAGTGGGTAAGGTTATCGGTCTTTAGTCGAATGAAAGGCCGTTTGAAAAAGTTTCAGACGGCCTTATATTATGAAGCTATATTTTACTGTTGAACTTCAATACCATTGTCTTTCAGCAAGGTTTCAATTTGTTGCTGTACTCTTTGCTGTTTGAGTTGTTGGGCAACTAAATCTCGAACCTGATTAAATGGTTGTGCATCCGGGTTACGTTCTGCGGCGGCAAGTTTGAATAGATAAAATTGGCCATTCATTGCCACTGGATCGGCAGTAATTTGACCTCGTGTCATTTTATTCACAATACCAGCCAATTCAGGAGGAAGCATTTGGGGAGGAATAAACTGATCCATTTGCTGTTGGTCAGGATTCGGATAGCGTTTCATTAAATCATCAAAGGATAAGCCTTTTAATAATAATTCCTGCGCTTTACGGGCTTCATCTTGTGTTGCAAAACCTACTTGTTGGAGTTTTACGAGACGGGTCTGTTGGTCATAAAACGTCCGCAAGTCGGCTTCACTGACTTCTGTATTGTTTTCAAGGTAACGTACATATTGTCCTGCATAAAACTCGGCTTCTGCATTTTTAAATTGGCTTTGAACTTCAGGAAGTTTTTCCAAACCTAATTTAAAAGCTTCGTTTTTTAGCATTTCAACAGTTTGAAGATGGGTAGTCACGTTTTTGCGTAATGTTTCCCCATCGGGTCTTTCGGCGGCAGGTAATGCATCCGCCCGTTGTAGTTCTTGTGCAACCATGCTGTCAATACGGGCACGATCAATTTCGGGAGGGGTTCCTGCTGCCAATAGTCCGGTAGTGGTTAAAGCAACAGCTAAAGCTGTAAATATATATGTTTTTTTCATCATAGCTAACATTCTTTTCGCTTAGTTGGCTGGTTTGATATCGGCTTTACGGAGTAGTGTTTCAACAGCTTGGTCGATACGTTCAGCTTGCAATTGGTTGCCTAGTCCGTTTTTGGCAGCTTCATAAGAAGGGATTTTTGCTGCACGTTTGTCATTAATATAAAACACACCGAATAAACCATTGCCATCTTCTAGCGGAGAAGCTGTATAACCACCTTTATTTAATTGGCGGATTGCTGCATATATGACAGGCGCGCCTTGTTCCAGATCTTTCAAATTAACATAATCTTCGTTTACGCCACCGTTTTGTTTGCTTTCCGGATCAATAGAATATTGGGTTGCAACGGTTTTGAAGCTTTTTTTGGCTTTTAAATCAGCAATGGCTTTTTCCGCATCAGAACGGCTGCGGGTAATGATTTCGCCTAATTGTACTTCATAGCTTCCTTGATAAAATTTCTTGAAATCATTATAAGCAGTTTGAAGGTCTTTTTCGCTAATCGGATTAGTACGTAGTGTGTGTGCAATGAAAGCACGGTTAAGCATTTCATTTTCAAAACCCGCCCATTGTTGTTTGAATGTGGCTTGTTTGTCGGCCCCATCTTTTTTTGCAGCAGCGCGTGCGTCTGCTATGGCTTTTTTGTATTCGGCAGATTGGTCTAATTTTAAGCGTTTTGCTTCTTGTGCAACCACGGTTGTCATAATCTGGCGCTCAGTTAGTTCTTGACGAAGCGCAGGGCTGTCTGGAATTTGTGGGTTTTGGCTTTGTAAAATTTTGACTTGTCCGTCAATTTCGGTACTGTCGATTTTGGCACCGTTGACGGTAACTAGGGTTTTTGCCCATAAGCTGCCTGATATTAAAGTGGTTAACAAGGCTAACGCAAAATAAGATTTTTTCATGGTTTTCTCAGTATAAATAAAAGGTTAGTTTGGGGATGCTAAGGTAAGTTAATGGAAGTATTCTTCAGGGGTGGCGGCTTTGATACTTAATGCATGTATCAGGCCGTCTGAAAATAAATCTTGAAGCATATCTTTAATTAAACGTTGACGGTTAAGACGGCTAACGCCGTCGAATGCTTCGCTAACGATAAGTAAGGCGTAATGACCGCCTCCGGTATTGCCGGCATGACCGGCGTGAAGATGGCTGTCATCACGATATTCGAAGTGTATAGGATTGAGTTCTGCTAATCTTGCCTCAATGGTTTTTTGCATATCCATTTTACTTAAAAACCGCCTTAAAAGGTTTAATCAAAATTTCATCATAAACACCGGCATCTACATAAGGGTCTTGCTCGGCCCATGCTTGTGCATCATCTAATGATGCAAACTGGGCGATGATTAAGCTGCCTGAAACCCGTTCAGGGTTGTCAGGTAAAGGATTGGGGCCCGCTGTTAACAAACGGCCTTCCGCCTGTAGGTTTTCTAGACGCTTGAGATGTTCAGAGCGTGCGCTCATTCGTGCTTCATGTACATCTTCGCCATCTGTGGCCAATAACATAAAATATTCCATAAATAATCTAATCCTTCTGGGGTAAATGGCGACTTAAATAAATACCTTGTGCCAATGCAAAAAGAATCATCAAGCCGGTTGAACCGAATAGTTTGTAATTTACCCATTGTGCTTCTGAAAGCATATAGGCCGCAGCAAGGTTGGCTAAGCCCATAAAAATTAAAAAAAGCACCCAGGCAATAGTAAGCCGGCGCCAAACATGGTCTTCAAGTTCAATTTCTTTACCCAGCATTGCTTTTAAGCCATTTTTCTTCCAAAACAAGCTACCACCTAAAGCTAATGCGCCAGCCCAAAATAGTAATGTCGGTTTCCACATGATAAAACGTTTATCATGTAGCAATATGGTTGCCCCCCCTAAAACCGTAATCAATATAAGGCTGACCCATTGCATGGTATCTAATTTTTTGTATTTCAGCCAAATAACAGCGGCTTGAATAATACCGACAATCAAAGCCACAGCCGTGGCCCAAATAATATTTTTAGTAACCGTATAAGTAATAAAAAACAAAATAACGGCGATGAAATCACTTAATATTTTCATCTGCGTATATTATCCCGATTATTTCTAATTGCTCAATAATACAGTGAGACGAACTCTTTTGCATCATTTATGTCAATCAACATAAAAAATAGGCAGGCTATCTTAAAAATAAGCCGATTGTCTGATTTTTTACAAAGAGGATGCCAAGAGTGGTTATAAAGTTGCAATTTCCAGCTTGTTATTTACATAAATTAGCAGATTTGCTTGGCAGGGTAGGCTATTCGCATATATGATGCAGCCTGTATACTAAAAGGCAGTTGGACTGCAAAACTTGGACAGGGGATATAATTTGAAAAACAATCATAAAATCAAACTAATCGCGGCTTCCGTAGCTTTCAGTACATCATTATCGGCCATGGGCGGTTTGGGTGGTCTGAGTGTTCAATCGAATCTTGGCGAGCCTTTTTCCGGTTCTGTTACGGTAACAGGTGAGGAAGCTCAAATATTATTGAATGGCGGCAGTGCTTCCCTTTCAAACAATAACTTGCGGACCAGTGTTAGAAAATCAGGTGATAATGCCGTTATCAGCATTCGTTCGAATGCACCAGTTAATGACCCTGTTTTGGTTTTCCAAGTCGGTGTAGGTGCACAATCACGTCAATACACCGCCATTATTGATCCGCCTGATTATTCTGCAGGGAAGGGTTCGAGTTCAAATAATACTAATACTGAAAAAGCTGTTGTTGCAGATAAAACAGGTGAACGTCCGCAAGAACAGCGTAGTTCATCTGCTCAAGCAAATTTAAGAGATAAAAAAGCACAAGAGCAAGCGAAAACTACACGTCAGAAATCAGCAGTTGTTATCCAGGCAGATAAAAAACGTAATGCTCGAAATACACAAGCTGTATCAGATAATAATCAAAAAGTATTATCTGGGGACTATACTGTTCGCCATGGCGAAACATTGACCTCTATTGCAGAGAAAGTACGCCCGAGCGGATTGAGTACTCATGACACGATTAATGCGTTGGTTGCTGCTAACCCTAAACTCTTTCCAAATCAAAATCCTAACCTTATTAATGCCGGTAAGGTTTTAAGTATTCCTTCTGCGCAGGAATTAAAGCGCCTTGCACAACAGCCAGTAGCTACCGGTGAAGTGAAAGAGTCTTTGCCATCTAAGCCAGAGCAGGTTGAAAAAACAGTATCTGCTTCAGCAGAAGCTACCGACCAGTCAGTAGAAACGCCTTCAGTTACCGTTGAGAATAAGACACCTAACGAAACACAAGATACAACAGTGATTGCCAGTGCGCCTGTTAATACTGCTTCAGAAGTGTCTGAGATGGCGAGTGAGGCTGTTGCAGAAGTATCTACCGAAGAGACTGCTTCGCAATCTCAACAAATAGTACCCACAGATACCGTACAGGAAGAACAGCCTGCTTCTTCTGATGAAGATAGTGGTTGGTGGCGCTGGTTGTTATTTGCTGGTATTGCTGCTATTGCCTTATGGTTGTTATTGAAAGCGGTCGGCAAGAAAAAGCAAACACCAGATGTGGTTTTTGCGGATGATGTGGAAGTAGAAGATGATATTGTTTTAGATAATGATATCAGCCAAGACAGTAATATTTTTACAGATACCGCCAAGAGTCATGAAAAAGAAGTGTCTTCGGTAGGTTCTGAAGTAGCAAAAGATAATACCGGATCGGCGACCAAAGCTGCATTGGTGACAACTGCCACCGCTACTGCTGCTGATGCCACATCTAAATCGGATGACACATTGAATGTGGAAGATGATTTTGATGATGATATCTTCTTTACTGAAACCGAGGTGGTTCCGGTAGAAAAATCAGGTCAGGATTTCAATTTGGATTTGGGTGCTATTGATAAAGAGCAAGGAGCCATTGTTTCTAGTTCTTTAACCCAAGACGAAGAGACTCGAAAACGTCAAAATGCTGACTGGGACAAAATTGAATCCACAGAAAGCGTATACGAGCCAGACCCTGAAAGTGAATATCAGCATATTGCTGTTGAGTTTGATGCGAATGCTAACAAAGCTGATAAACCTGAATCGGGTGCCGAAGAACAAACGGATATCAATCTTGATACTGAAACAGTAGAAGCTGATTCAGTTGAAGCACCTAAAGATGGTTTACAACCATTAGTTGAGTCAGCTCAAAAACCGGTTGAACTTGAATATGAACAACCTGCTACTGAGATAAGTGGAACGACGGATACGCTTTCAGAAGATAATACATCTGATATTACAACGGATAGAGCAGACACCACTTCATTTGCTGAAAGTAGTACGCCTATTACAGCAGATCAAGATGACAATGCACTTGAATTTGAAATAGTAGGCGACCAAACATCTGAAAATGTGTCAGTGCAAACTGCGCAGCAGGCAGAAGAAGATGTAGAAACACCGTTGGAGTTTGATATTGCTGAAACATCAGCAGCATCAGATAGTGCACAGATTGATAATACATTTGAAAAAGCTGATATTCATAATGAATCGATTGAAGATGCCAACTTAGCTGCTTCAACACAAGATACCGTACAAGTGGCTAAAGATGATTTAGGTTGGACACCGGATCAGCAAGAAGAGGGCATTTCTTTCCAAGATTCTGAAGATTTAAGTAAGCCGATTGAGTTGGCTACCGCTGAGGATACAGAAACCATCGAGTGGGAAAGTATCAGCGTTGATGAGGAAGATAGCCAAAGTGATGATGGATTCATTTCCGAATCTGTAGGTATGACTGCACCGCTTGAAGCTAAATATGAATTGGCGCAAATGTATATGGAGATTGGTGATCCTGATGCAGCACGTGAAACGCTTCAAGAACTTTTAGAAGAATCAAGCGGGGATATTTTGGAAAAAACCAAAGAAATGCTTGCCGAACTGAATAAATAGTTTTGAGAGTGTAATAAAAAAATGCCGTCTGAAGACGGCATTTTTTGTTGCTCATAATAAACGGCAAATAATGAAATTTAACATTTAAGATATATTAAATTTTTGATATTTCATTTGTAAGCTTTATTTTTTCAACTGGCGTTTCACGGTATTAAAAAATCCCCTAAGAATATCAATATCCTCTTGTTGCGTATTGGCACTGAAAAAGAGATTTTGCATACGCCGCATTAGTCGATCACTGTTGCGTCGGTTGAAAAAGCCGACATCATTCATCACACTTTCCATGTGGTTAACCATGCCGAGAATTTGATTGTGTGTTGCCGGATTATTTTCTTGTTCTAAATGCGTCATCGGCATATCGGTTTGACTGAATAATTCATAACATACCACTTGCACGGCTTGTGCCAGATTCAGGGAAAAGTATTCGGGGTTTCCATTAATCGTCATCAATCTATTACAGTTTTGCACTTCTTCTATACTCAAACCAAATGTTTCGTTACCGAACACTAAAGCGACCTGATGGCCGTCTGAAGCGGCTTGAAGCAGCTCCGGAACCAATTGGTGTGGTGTTTGTAGGGGAGCGGTTAACTCACGTTTACGGCTGGTTAGTGCGCAGCTCAAAGTGGTTTCTGCCAAAGCTTCTTTTAGTGATCCGACAATACGGGCGTTTTGAAGAACGTCCGCAGCACCGGATGCCAGCACAAAGCTCTCTTCTGGCAGTTTAAATTTTTCCGGTTGTTCAGCATCAAAAACCGGTGGTTGTTCGGTCATTGGTGTGGCGATTAATTGCGGTGCGACCAGCGTTAGACGGTGTAATCCCATGGTTTTCATGGCGCGTGCAGCCGAACCAATATTGGCCGGATGGCTGGTTCGGGTTAAAACAATGTGGATGTTATCAAGATAGGCAGGTAAAGTAGGTATGGGGCTCATGTTTTATTTTCGTAACAAGGGTATAATAATAGCTTGATATTTTTTCAGATGACTTATTCGGATTGTGTTCGAAAAACAGCATTTAAAGCCAAAGGCCGTCTGAAAAGCTCTTTAACAACATTGGAAACAGCGTAAACACTGTGTTTTTACGTTAAGACTTATTGTACCTGATTAGAAAGAATGCCATGAACCCGATTTTAAATACTGCTTTTAAAGCTGCCCGTAAAGCAGGCGATATGATGATTCGCGCCGCCAATAATCTGAATGCGGTAAAAACCGACAGCAAAGCGTTTAATGATTTTGTTTCCGATGTTGATCGTACGGCAGAAGCCATTTTGGTTGATGCATTGAAAGAGGCTTATCCGCATCATAGAATTCTGGCTGAAGAAAGCGGCGCTCATGGTAAAACAACAGCGGAATACGAATGGATTATTGATCCGCTGGATGGTACAACCAACTATCTGCACGGTCATCCGCAATATGCGATTTCTATGGCGCTCCGTCATAAAGGTGTTTTGCAGGAAGCATTAGTTTACGCGCCTGAGCGTAATGATTTATACATGGCTTCTCGCGGGCAGGGCGCATTGTTGAATGACCGCCGTATCCGGGTTTCTAATCGTATTGAGTTAAACCGCTGTTTGATCGGCACGGGTTTTCCAGTGGTTGATCAGAGTATGATGGATACTTATCTGGCTATTTTAAAAGATTTTTTAGCAAAAACTGCAGGCGGTCGCCGTGAGGGTGCTGCTGCTTTGGATTTGTGTGCCGTGGCCTGTGGGCGCTTGGATGGCTTTTTTGAATTTAACCTTAAGCCGTGGGATATTGCGGCGGGTGCGTTGATGGTTCAGGAAGCAGGCGGCATTGTAACGGATATGCAGGGCAATGAGCATTGGCTGGAAAGCGGCGATATTGTTGCAGGTAATCCGAAAGTGTTGGGTCAGATGTTGCAAATTATTGCACCGCATGTGAAATAAAATACGTATTTAAAGTTTAAAAAGGCCGTCTGAATAATTGATCTGACCCCCAAATCTTGGACAAACATAAAAGCCTTTTCAGGCTGCCTTTTCGAGCTGGGTTCTGTATGCCACAGGACTCAGCTTTTTCAATTTCAAACTACATCTGTCATGATTGTAGTATCGTATATAGTCATCTATTGTCTGCATCAGCTCTGTTGTCGAAAGTTTGCCTTCTTGATAAAAGCATTCCGTCTTCAGTATCGCAAAGAAGCTTTCCATCGGTGCATTGTCCCAACAATTGCCTTTACGCGACATACTCTTCACTATGCCGTGTTCCGCCAACGTGCGGCGGTAAGCTTCCGTACGGTATAGCACACCTTGATCGGAATGCAGCAGCACTTTATCTGCCTTTGTCAGTTTGCAGACCGCATCATTCAGCATTCTTTCCACCATCTCGCTGTTCGGGCGACGGCTCATCGCATAAGCGACGATTTCGCGGTTAAATACATCCAATATCGGTGACAGATACAGTTTACCATTGCTGCACTTGAATTCGGTGGCATCTGTCAGCCATTTCTCATTGGGTTTTTGCGCCTCAAAGCGGCGGTTCAGAATATTATCCGACGGTTCTCCCATTGCCGGATGGCGGTAGGCTTTTTTCGGACGCACTTTGGCTTTCAATTGCAGCAGTTTCATCAAACGGGCAACCTTTTTCTTATTCCATGACAAAGTGGCGGCAATCCGCCTGTATCCGTAACGCCCTTGATGGCGGGCATAAACTTCGGCAACGGTAGCTTTGTCCTGTTCGTCCGGATCGGGTCGGCCGTGGTGGTAATAAAAGCTGCTTTTGGGCAGTGCAGCACTGTGCAGCAGGTATTTAAGCGGATGTTTTGCCCTCAGTGCTTGGACGGCTTCGCTTTTTTGGCGACCGCTTCTTTCTGCCTGAGGGCTTTTAATTCCTTTAGATAGTCGTTCTCCGCCCGCATATAGCGCAACTCTTCGATTAGTTCCGCCTGTGTTTTTTCGTGGTCGGGTTTATCGACGATAAAGGGGTTTTTGCGTTTGATGATCATAATGGCCTGCGGATGCTCAAGTGCGCGGATGCCGCCTTGGTTGTATGCGGCTATCCAACGGCGTAAATGGGTACGGGAAATATTAAAGTGATCGGCAGTACGCTGTTGGCTGCGTACGCGCTGATAATATTGTACGGCTTGGTATTTAAAGTCTAATGTATATTTGCTCATAAGAAAACTGCACCTTAATGGGTTGGAGGAGTGTCCAACTTTTGGGGTGCAGTTCATAATATTCAGACGGCCTTTTTGTTTACTTTCTTTTTAATAATCTTAGAGCATTGGCAACGACGATAATCGAGCTGAAACTCATGCCGGCCGCTGCTATCCATGGTGTGACATAGCCGAAAACAGCCAAAGGCACAACGATAATATTATAGACCCCCGCCCAAACCAGATTTTGGCGGATAATCATTCGGGTACGGCGTGCCTGCTCGATCATTTTAGGCAGCACGCGCATATCTTCGTTTAATAAAATAACGTCGGCACCGTCACGGGCTACATCCGCACCGCCGGATACCGCCACCGATACATCGGCTTGTGCTAAAACTGGGGCATCGTTAATACCGTCGCCAACCATCAGAACCGTACATTGTTGGTGCTGGAGTGTGTCTACATAAGCGAGTTTGTCTTCGGGTGAAGCTTCGGCTCGATAGATATCCAATGCCAATTCTTCGGCTAAATGCCGTACGGTTTCGGTGCGGTCACCACTGAGCAGGTGCAGGCGCATACCTTGGGATTTTAAAGCCGACAGCATTTCGGCAATACCGTCTTTCACTTCGTCTTCTAATAAAAAGGCCGTCTGAAAACCTTGGCTGTTGCCGAGATAGACAATGCTGCCGTTGTGTTGGATATCGGCCTGTTCGGGTGGATTTCCGGCAATTTCGGCAACAAAATCGGCTTTGCCCAAGGCCCAGATATCGGTTTCGCCATGAATATTGAGTTGTGCGCGCACACCGCTGCCGACATGGTTTATCCGCTGTTCCGCTATCGGATGGGCCATCTCGTTTTCCGGCAAAATCTGTTGTGCGTAGGCTAGAATGGCCTTGGCTATCGGATGTTCCGATTGGCTTTCGAGCATTTGTGCGGCCATAACGGCATCTTCTTCGTTCAGATGGCCTAAAGAAACGGTTTGGATAACGGATAAGGTACCTTTGGTCAGCGTACCGGTTTTATCGAATACAACATCATTGATTTGCGCTAAGGCTTCCAAACTGCCGCTACCGGATACTAAGATGCCGTCTGAAGCCAAGCTGCCGGTAGAGGCGGCTAACGCGGCGGGGGTGGCTAGGGAAAGCGCGCATGGGCAGGTGATAACCAAGAGCGAAACCGTGATCCATAATGCCGTTACCGGATCCGCATAAATGGCCCAGCCGATAAAAACGGGAATAGCGAGTATTAACAAGCTCGAAATAAATGATGCAGCATAGCGGTCGGCCAGCTCGGCCAATTTCGGTTTTTGTGCCAGAGCACGGTCGAGCAATTTGACGATATGTGATAAGCGGGTATTGTTGCCGATTTGTTCGGTGCGGATAATCAACGGGCTTAATGTGTTTAAGGTGCCGGCAACCACTTGATCACCTTGTTTTTTCGATACGGGCAGGCTTTCTCCGGTTAGCATGGCTTCGTTGACTTCGCTTTCCCCCGACAATACTTCTCCATCAATAGGGATTACCTCGCCCGGATAAACGGCTACGGTATCGCCGACGGCCAACTGCACAACCGCAGCTTCCCGAACCTGTTCACTTTCCGGATAATCGGGCAGACGGTGGCAGAATGCCGGTATCAGTTTTACCAGTCTTTCCGCCGCATCGCCTGCTTTATGCCGCGCCACCTGTTCCATATAACGGCCGGCCAGCAAAAAGAAGATAAACATTGCCACCGATTCGAAATACATACCTTGCCCCGAATCGCTGATTAAGCTGTACACTCCGGCAATAAAAGTGAGGGTAATCGCCAGTGCAACCGGTGTATCCATACCGGTACGGCGGTTTTTGATATCGCGCCGCATACCTTTATAAAACGGAACCGCCGAATAAAACATAGCGGGTAAGACCATTAGGAATGCGCCCCAATGTAACAGGCTTAAAAACAACGGCTCGATTTCATCGCTGTAAAGATAAGTGGGTATGGCAAACATCATGGTTTGCATCATGGATAGTCCGGCCACGGCCAAACGGATTAATGACTGCTTACGTTCCGCCTGTATCTGCTCTTCCATTTTTTGAGCATCGTAAGGAACGGCGGTATAACCAGTTTGTTGAATCAGCAGCAAAATGGAGGAAAGCGACAGTTTAACCGAGTCCCAAGCGATACGTACGCGACGGGTACTGTAATTTAAGTCGGCTCTTACTATGCCATCAGTGCGTAGCAACCGTTGTTCAATCAGCCAAACACAGGCGGCGCAAGTGATGCCGCCGAGCATCAATACCGCTTCACGCTCACCATCGGCACTTTGTTCGACAAATTCTGCCTGTACTTCGGGTAAGTCATAGAGTTTTAAACGGTCTAAAATTTCTTGCGGGGGCAGGGCGGCTTTTTCGGCATCGGCGGTACGCTGTTTATAGTAGTTTCCCAATCCCGCATCAATAATACTTTGTGCCACTGCTTGGCAGCCGGCACAACAAGTATCGTGTGATTCGTTTTCATAAATCACCGGAAAAGAAAGATTGTCGGGCACATCAAGCCCGCAATGGAAACATGTTTTTTTCATGGCAGCGATTGTACGCGCACGACTTTTAAGGGGCAACGGAAAAGAAAAGTAGTAGGCGTAAGCAGAGGATTATACTGATCAATGGTTAAAAAATTAAATATTAATGCATACAATTTATTACGTAAATTTACAACATAATTTTACTGGAAATAATTTTAACATCAAATTTTTAAACAAAGTTCTTTTAAAAAAAAATTGATTACCATATAATATTTCCCATAATATGATTTTTTCATTAAAAAAAATTAACAAATAAAACACATTTAAAAACGTTTTTCACTTGGAGTAAATATGATTGATCGTCTGATGCCGATTTTTGCTTTAATTGGGGTGCTTTCTACATTTTGCTATGCAGGTTTGGCGGTATGGGCTGTATATAGCAATATTAACGAACTCAAGAAAAAACGAAACCACTCAAAACATCATACGATCAAGGGCTCCCTAGATTGTTGGCTGAGATAATATCTGTTGCAGATAACTTTAAATAACTATTATTTATTTTTTAGTTAGAACAGTATTGATTTTATTGGGTTATCGGGAATCCAATGGGGGGATTGTTTCTCGGTATCAATAATATTATCGGTATACTTATTTACGAGGCTGTATAGATGTTTGTAAATGAATATCGGGCGGTTATAGAAATCAATCTGTAACCGCCCGATATTTTTTTCAATTAAAGGCTTCGATTAGGCATTTAAGTTGACGGAGTGCTCGCGCGTTTCATGGAAAACAATATCGGGCCAGCGTTCTTGCGTTAGGCTCAGATTAACCCGATTGGGTGCCAAATAAGCCAGATTGCCGCCGGCATCTACGGATAGGTTGTTGGCATTGGCTTTTTCAAATTCGGCCAGTTTCTTCTTATCGCTGCAGGAAACCCAACGTGCCGACCAAATGGCTGCATTGTCGAATACAGCTTCTACACCATATTCTGCTGCCAGTCGGGAGGTAACGACTTCAAATTGCAAAACACCGACCGCACCTAAAATCAAATCCGAACCGTTGTGTGGTTTGAAAACCTGTACGGCACCTTCTTCGCCCAGTTGCTGCAAGCCTTTTTGGAGTTGTTTCATTTTCAACGGGTTTTTAATACGCACGCTACGGAACAATTCGGGGGCAAAGAATGGAATGCCGGTAAAGGCCAGTGTTTCGCCTTCGGAGAAACTGTCGCCGATTTGGATATTGCCATGATTCGGAATACCGATAATATCGCCGGCGTAGGCTTCTTCAACCAATTCCCGATCATGCGACATAAAAGTCACCACACTGGAAGCAGCAATTTCACGATTGATACGCAAATGTTTTATTTTCATACCGCGTTCGAATTTGCCTGAACAAACGCGTAAAAACGCGATACGGTCGCGGTGTTTCGGATCCATATTGGCTTGAATTTTAAACACGAAGCCGCTGAACTGGTTTTCATCGGGGGAAACCATGCGCACGGTGGCATCACGGTTTTGCGGAGCAGGCGCCCAGTCGATAAGGGAATTAAGAATTTCTTGAATGCCGAAATTATTAATCGCCGAGCCGAAGAATACGGGGGTTAATTCGCCGGATAGAAATTCTTCGAGTGAAAATTCATTAGAAGCCGCCTGAACCAGTTCGATTTCCGCGCGCAGGTTTTCCATATCAAGCGGAAACAGTTCGTCTAGGCGCGGGTTATCAAGGCCTTGAATCACTTCAAATTCGTGCGGTAGTTTTTCGCCGCCGGCATCGAATAAATACACTTCGTCATTTAATATATGGTAAACACCCTTGAAGTTTTTCCCCATACCGATCGGCCAGGTAACCGGTGCACAGCGGATATTGAGGATGTTTTCCACTTCGTCGAGCAGCTCAAGCGAATCGCGTACTTCACGGTCGTATTTATTCATAAACGTCACAATCGGCGTATTGCGCAAACGGCAGACGTTTAATAACTTGATGGTTTGTGCTTCCACACCTTTGGCCGCGTCGATGACCATTAAGGCGCTGTCTACAGCGGTAAGCACGCGGTAGGTATCTTCGGAGAAGTCTTGGTGCCCGGGGGTGTCGAGCAGGTTGACGATATGGTCTTTATAGTCGAACTGCATCACAGATGAGGCGACGGAAATGCCGCGTTGTTTTTCGATTTCCATCCAGTCTGATGTGGCGAACTTCCCGGTTTTTTTCCCTTTGACGGTACCGGCACTTTGAATGGCGCCGGAGAATAACAATAGTTTTTCGGTGAGCGTGGTTTTACCGGCATCGGGGTGGGAAATAATGGCAAATGTACGGCGGCGGCGTACTTCTTCTAGAATATGGGACATAATGACTCTTCGTTGGAATAATGGTTTTCAGACGGCCTAAGCAGTATGCTATCGTTTTTACTTTGCTTGGTTCGCGGCGCTGTTGTCATGAGGATTTACAGCTTATTTTTTCATAGACCGTCTGAATAAGAAAGAGGGCGGATTGTACAAAAAAATGCTTGGTTTTTCAATGTTTAGAAAGCATTAAGGCCGTCTGAAAAAAAATTGAGCTGCCTGTTTCAGGCTTTCCCCTGCATATTGTGATGTTCGATTTGAAAGCCTTTTTGCCGATAGGCTTTAAAGCGTTCGCGGGCTTCGGCCAACTCTTCCAAATCGTTGCCGACAATTTCCAATACTCTGGTAGGCAAAACGGCAGCATCACACCAAAAATCGGGCGAGTAATTCAGCACAACGGTTTGTTCGGGCACTGTCGGCACCTCATTTCCGCCTGCCAACACCAAAGGCACATGCTGCGGAAAACTTTCGTTGGATAACCATATTTCATGCGCTAAAAAACTTTCTGCTTCAAATTGCCACAAAGCGGTATCGAATTGTGACACAGCTTCGGCAGATTCTACCCACAATAAAACCGGTGTACGGCCTTGTGTGGCACGGGCAGCCAAACGGCAGACGAAAGCAGCCGGGTCGGCAACATGGGTATAAAACGTGGCTTGAGGCATATTGGTTTAGTGTGTTTGTTGGGCAGGGCGCTATGATTGGCGATTATTACGATAAACAAAAGCTGTTAAATAGCATCATAGTTTTCAGACGGCCTTATGCGATAGCACAAAGGCCGTTTGAAACAGGGTTATGGTTTTAATACGCTGATGCCGCCCATATACGGTTGCAATGCGGCAGGGATATTGATGCTGCCGTCGGCATTTTGATGGTTTTCTAAAACTGCGACCAAGGTGCGCCCTACTGCCAAGCCGGAGCCGTTGAGGGTGTGTACCAAGCGGTTTTTGCCGTTTTCATCTTTAAAACGTGCTTTCATACGGCGGGCTTGGAAATCTTCACAGTTGGAACAGCTGGAAATTTCGCGGTAGGTATTTTGTGCGGGCACCCAAACTTCCAAGTCGTAGGTTTTGGCCGCGCCAAAGCCCATATCGCCGGTACAGAGGGTAATCACACGGTAGGGCAGTTCTAAAAGTTGTAGGATTTTTTCGGCATGGCCGACCATTTCCTCCAAAGCGTCATAAGATTGATCGGGGTGAACGATTTGTACCATTTCCACTTTATCAAACTGATGTTGACGGATTAAACCGCGTACGTCTTTCCCATAAGCACCGGCTTCGGAACGGAAACAGGGGGAATGCGCCGTGAGTTTGAGCGGTAGGTTTTCAGACGGCACAATGCTGTCGGCAACGGTGTTGGTTAAGGTTACTTCGGCAGTGGGAATCAGATATTGCGTGGTTTTGCTTTCGTCGCCGCCACGGGTAACGTGAAACAGGTCTTCACCGAATTTTGGCAGTTGGCCGGTGCCGAATAGGGTGCTGTCGTTGACAATATAAGGTGTGTAGCATTCGGTATAGCCGTGTTGCGTGGTGTGGGTATCCAACATAAATTGGGCTAATGCACGGTGTAAGCGGGCAATGCCGCCTTTCATCACGGTGAAACGTGCGCCGGAAAGCTGGGCGCCGGTTTCAAAATCCAAACCTAATGGCGCGCCCAAATCAACATGGTCTTTGATATCAAAATCGAAGTTTTTCGGGGTGCCGTTTTTGCGGACTTCTACATTTTCGGTTTCGTCGGCACCGATAGGAACGCTTTCGTGTGGCAGATTAGGGATAGTAGCCAGCCATGAATCCAATTCTGCCTGAATGGCCTCATATTTCGCTGCGGTTTGTTCCAGATCAGTTTTAATTTTTGCAACCTGAGCCATCACTTGTTCGGCTTCTTCATGTTTGCCTTGCCCTTTGAGCATGCCGATTTTTTTAGATTCGCTATTGCGGGCTGCTTGTAATTCTTCAGTGTTTACTTGGAGTTGTTTGCGCTCATTTTCTAATTTTTCGAAACGGGCTGTATCAAATTCATAACCGCGTGCTGCCAGACGGGCGGCAACGTTGGCGGTATGGTTACGGAGTTGCTGGATATCTAACATAGATTTTTTCTCAAGCTGATGAATAAAATAATAATGGTGCTATTGTAAACCAAAATCAGTGCTTTCAGGCCGTCTGAAAATGGATATTAAAAGGGAATATTATCGGATTATTTTTTATTGGCAGAAAACAAGATATTGCAAAAAGTATTTTGAGAGATATTAAGGTATAGCATCAGTATAAAAAACGCTCCGGCTATAGCTGACCGGAGCGTATGTTTTAGTTCGCAGCAAATAACTTAGCCGTGTAAAGCACGTTTATCAACAGCTAAAGCAGCTTCATGCAAGACTTCGGATAAGGTCGGATGGGCGTGAACAATGCGGGCGATATCTTCGCTGCTCGCGCTGAACTCTAAGCTCATCACACCTTCTGCAACCAATTCGGAAACAATCGGGCCGATCATGTGAATACCTAAAATACGGTCGGTTTTGGCGCAGGCCAATACTTTTACCGTACCTTTGGCTTTGCCCAAGCCTAAAGCGCGACCGTTGGCAGCGAAGCCTGAAGTCCCTTTTTTGTATTCCACGCCTTCGGCTTTCAATTGCTCTTCGGTTTTGCCTACCCATGCGATTTCGGGATCGGTATAAATCACAAAAGGAATGTTGTTGAAGTCTAAATGGGGTTTTTGGCCGGCAATACGTTCGGCAACGGCAACACCTTCATCACTGGCTTTGTGTGCCAACATCGGGCCGCGTACTACGTCACCGATGGCCCATACGTTGGGCAGGTTGGTGCGGCATTCGTCATCCACTTTAATAAAGCCGCGTTCGTCTTTTTCCAAACCAACTGCTTCGGCATTCAAACCTTCGGTATTGGGGATGCGGCCGATAGAAACAATTAATTTATCGAATGTTTCCGTTTTGGTTTCGCCGCCTACTTCATAAGATACGGATACATTTTTTTTGGTGCTTTTAATTTCATTGATTTTTACACCCAACTCAATCGCCAAGCCTTGCTCTTTAGTGAAGACTTTAAAGGCTTCTTTGGCAATTTGTTGATCGGCAGCGGCCAAAAAGGTTGGTAATGCTTCAAGAATGGTGACTTCCGAACCGAGACGGTTCCATACGGAACCCATTTCCAAACCAATTACACCCGAACCGATCACACCAAGTTTTTTCGGTACGGCAGTTAAGTTTAAAGCACCTTCGTTGTCGAGAACATTAACGTTATCAATGTCAATTAAAGGTAACGGACGTGGCACGGAACCGGTAGCAATAATCACATGCTTGGCTTCGACAACAGATTTATTACCTTTATCGTCAACTTCAACCTGCCATAAATCACCATTGCGGCCTTTAAGAGAACCTTTGCCAAACAGGCTTTCCACTTTGTTTTTTTGGAAGAGGAATTTAATACCGCCAGTTAATTTGGTTACGATAGCATCTTTACGCTCAATCATTTTTGCAGCATTGAATTTTACGCTGCCGACTGTAATACCGTGTTCGGCAAAGTCATGTTGTGCAGCGTGAAAATGTTCTGAAGATTGCAGCAATGCTTTAGAAGGAATACAACCTACATTCAGACAGGTACCACCGAGTGCGGGTGCATCACCAGCTTTATTAACACCTGCATCAATACAAACGGTTTTAAAACCTAATTGTGCGGCACGGATGGCGGCAATATAACCGCCGGGGCCGGCACCGATAACGACTACGTCGAATTGTGACATTTTTAATCCTTTTCTTTGTGTTGTTTGTCCGTCAGGTAACATGCGTGAAAACATCTGGTTTTCAAGGTTATGGACGGATAATCATTTATTTCCATTATGCATTACCAGGCATGCCGTTTGCTATTTATGATTTCAACCTTTCATAGTAGGTTGTAGGGGCAGCTCATATATATGTGTATAGCAAAGTTTTCAGACGGTTTACCGTTTATTACGGCATGAATATGGTTGATAATTTTTGGCCAGTTGTTTGTTTGCTTTATTATGCACTCTAATAATGGCATTAGGGTGCGTTTTGCATAAAGTATCACGAACCAGTGGAATACCGGCTTGATTACTGCCCAATTCAATACGTTTATTCAATAAACGCCCCTTTTGGTCATACGCAGAAACCAAATATTCTTCATTAGCGGTTGCTGCGCAGGCACTCAGCATACATGCTGATAAAATCAGAAAGTATTTCATGTTTTCCCTTATTCATTTGTATTTTTTATATGGATAATGAGTTTCAGACGGCATTCATATTCAATGAATAAACAGGCCGTCTGAAACTTTGCACTTGTCGTTTGAATTATAAATCAAGAAGCAGGCGGGCAGGATCTTCAAGCAGATCTTTAATCGCAACCAATGTTAATACTGCTTCGCGACCATCAATAATACGGTGGTCGTAAGACAGTGCCAGATACATCATCGGACGCACAACAACTTGGCCGTTTTCTACAACCGCACGCTCTTTAGTAGCGTGCATGCCGAGAATGGCAGATTGAGGTGGGTTGATAATCGGGGTAGACATCATTGAGCCAAAAGTACCGCCGTTGGTGATGCTGAATGTACCGCCGGTAAGGTCTTCTAAAGCGATTTTGCCGTCTTTGGCTTTTGATGCATAATCGATAATGGCTTTTTCAATGTCGGCAATGCTCATTTGATCAGCATCACGAAGGATGGGTACAACCAATCCGCGCGGGCTGCCGATGGCAATACCGATATCGAAATAACCGTGGTAAACGATATCGTTGCCGTCAACAGAGGCGTTCACAATCGGATATTTTTTCAGTGCGGCTACGGTAGCTTTAACAAAGAAAGACATAAAGCCCAGTTTGACACCATGCTCTTTTTCAAATTTTTCTTTGTATTTTGCACGTAAGTCCATAACCGGTTTCATGTTAACTTCGTTAAAAGTGGTTAGGATGGCGTTTTCTTGTTGTGATGCCAATAGGCGTTCGGCGACACGTGCGCGCAGGCGGCTCATCGGTACGCGTTGTTCTGGGCGTTCACCAGCAGGAATCGGTGCAGCAGGTGCGGCTGCTTTAGCTGCAGTACCGGCATTTTGTACGTCTTCTTTCAATACACGTCCGCCACGTCCTGAACCTTGAACATTATTCACATCCACGCCTTTTTCTGCAGCCAGTTTAGCGGCAGCGGGCATTGCAACACCGGCTTGGGCATTGCTGCTAGGTGCCGGAGCAGATTCTGCTTTAGGTGTTTCTGCTGGTGTTTCAGCAGGTGCTGCAGAAGCTTCGGCTTTTGCTTCGGTGTCGATTTTTGCCAGCAATTGTTCTGCAACAACGGTCTCACCATCTTGGGCAATAATTTCTACAACCACACCTGCTTGTGGTGCAGGTACTTCTAAAACAACTTTGTCTGTTTCGATATCAATCAGAATCTCATCGCGTTCTACATATTCACCGACTTTTTTGTGCCAAGACATTAATGTGCCTTCAGACACGCTTTCAGACAACATAGGTACTTTTACTTCTATAATCATTTTATTCTCCGAGTGGTTTTGGGCCGTCTGAAAATAATGCATGAAATATTCAGACGGCCTGAAGGTTGTTAGTTTTGGTTGAATGACATTGCATCTTCAACAAGCTGCTTCAGTTGGGCAGCGTGTTTGCTCAAATAACCAACCGCTGGTGAGGCACTGGCGGGGCGGCCTGCATAGCTGAGTTTTTGTTTGTCATCCAATATTTTTTCGATACGGTGGCGTAATTGATGGAAAGCACCTTGGTTACGCGGCTCTTCTTGAGCCCACATAATATCGTGGGCATTCGGGTATTTTGCCAATTCTGCTTGTAACTCTTCGTATGGGAACGGATACATTTGCTCCACACGAATGATGGCAATATCTTTTTCCAGCTTGCGTTCGGCTCGCCCGGCTGCCAAGTCGTAATAAACCTGACCGGCACATAAGATAACCCGTTTAACCCCCTTGCCGTTGGTTCGTTTGACCGTATCCGGAATAACCGGGCGGAATGTAGAACCTTCGGTAAAGTTTTCCAAAGCGCTCATAGAGTCTTTGAAGCGTAATAATCGTTTAGATAAGAAGATAACCAATGGTTTACGATAAGAACGCAATGCTTGTCTACGCAAAATATGGAAGATTTGTGATGCTTCAGACGGCATAATAATTTGCATATTTTGCTCGGAACACAATTGCAACCAACGTTCTAAACGTGCTGATGAGTGTTCCGGACCTTGGCCGTCATAACCGTGTGGCAAAATGGTAGTCAAACCACATAAACGACCCCATTTAGTCTCACCGGAAGAGATGAATTGGTCGATTACAACTTGTGCACCATTGGCGAAGTCACCAAATTGTGCTTCCCAAATAGTCAATTTGTCTGGAGCAGAACATGCATAACCATATTCATAAGCCATAACGGCTTCTTCATTCAAAATGGAATCGATAACCAAGAAAGAAGCTTGATTTTCAGACATGTTGCGCAAAGGCACATAAGCACCGTCATCTGATCTTTCGCGCTTTTGATCGTGCAGAACAGCATGGCGGTGTGAGAATGTACCGCGACCGGAGTCTTCACCGGAAATGCGAACACCGGTACCGTTTGTTACTAAAGCTGCATAAGCCAATGTTTCTGCCATACCCCAGTCAATAGGTTGTGAACCGGTTGCCATGGCTTTACGGGCTTCAAGTACGCGTTTGGCGGTATTGTGTAGAGCAAAGCCTTCGGGCACTGCTGTAAATTTGTCGGCCAGTCGTTTGATATCGGCAGCAGGCAAACCACTTTCTACTTGTTCGCGCCAGTCTTGGCCTTGGTATTTAGACCAATCTACGCGATGTTTGCTTTCATAATCAGTCAGACGGGTTTGTTCGACATGTTCGCCTTTATCAAGCGCATCACGGTAAGTTTGAATAAAGCCTTCAGCTTCATCTGCTTTTATAACACCTTCAGCTACCAATTGCTCTGCGTAAAGTGCACGCGCACCCGGATGTTTAGCAACTGATTTATACATCATAGGTTGTGTTAATGTGGGGTCATCGCCTTCGTTATGCCCCAATTTGCGGTAACAAACCAAATCAATCACAACGTCTTTATTAAATTGCTTACGGTAGTCCAAGGCAGCTTTTACTACGAAGCAGACGGCTTCAGGATCATCACCGTTAACGTGGAAAATAGGAGCATCCACCATTTTGGCAATATCTGTACAGTAAACAGTTGAGCGTACGTCTCGGCTATCAGATGTTGTAAAACCGATTTGGTTGTTGATAACGATATGTACGGTACCACCGGTTGAGTAACCACGTGTTTTAGAAAGGTTGAATGTTGCTTGGTTAACACCTAAGCCGATAAATGCAGAGTCACCATGAATCAAAACAGGCAATACTTGTTCTTGTCCGTTATCACCTCTACGGCGTTGTTTTGCACGTGTAGAGCCTTCTACAACGGGGTTAACAATTTCGAGATGAGACGGGTTAAATGCTAAAGTGACATGGATGGCACCATCCGGCGTAGCAATATCTGAACTGAAACCCATATGGTATTTCACGTCACCGCTAGGTAGGGTTGCTGCGGCACGACCCTCAAACTCAGCAAATAAATCACCCGGCTGTTTACCTAATGTATTAACCAATACATTCAGACGGCCACGGTGCGCCATGCCGATAATGACTTCTTCAATACCGTCTTTAGCGGCGTTTTGTACCAGATAGTTAAGGCCGGCAATGGAGCTTTCACCACCTTCGACGGAAAAGCGTTTTTGACCGACATATTTGGTATGCAGATAACGTTCTAAAGTTTCAGCGGCTGTGAGCTGTTTGAGAATATACCGCTTTTCATCGGTACTAAATTTGGGTGTAGACAATGTACGTTCGAAATAGTCACGAATCCAACGACGTTCTTCGGTATTGGCGATATGCATATATTCGATACCGATATGTCCGCAATAGGTTTGCTTCAATTTGCTGATAATATCAGCTAATGTCAATTTTCCACTATTGGCAAAATCACCTTCACCAATGCTAAATTGAACAGCCATATCAGAAGCATCTAAACCATGGAACTGAGGATCTAATGCATCAATATTGCGTGGTGGCATGCGTTTGAGCGGATCAAGCTGTGCTGCACCTACACCTTGAATCCTATAAGCAGAGATGAGACGTAATACACCAACTTGCTTTTTAAGCATACTTTCATCTAAACCGCCTGATACTGCCGAGATCGCTCTTCGTTTTGCCAGATTGGCAAAAGATTCTTGAATAGGGTGGTGTGCAATATCTTTTTCAACGAAACCGGGTTGTGCGGCAAGTTCCGCAAAATATTGTTTCCAGTTGTCTTCAACAGAATCAGGGTTATTCAAATAACTTTCGTATAGTTCTTCAATATATGGTGCGTTGGATCCAAATAGATACGAGAAATTAAGCTTTTCTTCCATCATAGGGTTTGCCCTTTGCTTATAAAATTAAAGAGTAGAATTTACTATTCTCAAGACACCATTAAATGAATGTCTTTCGAGATATGTTTATTCTACTCTTTGCATTTTGAGTTCGCTAATATTTCCTAATTTGATTTTGCGAAGTAATAAAGTTACAAGCTAATCAAGTTCTGCAAATAATGTTAATTATATATTATTTGCAGAAATATTAGTTATCAGCGCTTGTCTACATCTACAAAATCACGGCGTGTGGGGCCTGTATAAAGTTGACGTGGACGGCCGATTTTTTGGTTAGGATCACTGATCATTTCATGCCAATGTGAAATCCAACCTACAGTTCTGGCTAAAGCGAAGATTACAGTGAACATAGATACAGGAATACCCAGTGCTGATAAAACAATGCCTGAGTAGAAGTCTACATTCGGATAGAGCTTGCGTTCAACGAAATAAGGATCGTTCAAGGCAATTTTTTCCAATTCCATAGCCAGTTTGAATTGTGGATCATTTTCTAATCCCAATTCTTTCAGCACTTCATAGCAGGTTTCACGCATAATACTGGCACGAGGATCCATATTGCGATATACACGGTGTCCGAAGCCCATTAGGCGGTATTTGCGTTCTTTTACGCCTTCCATGAAAGAGGCTACATTAGAAACATCACCGATTTCATCTAACATTTTCAACACAGCTTCATTGGCACCACCGTGTGCGGGACCCCATAAGCTGGCAATACCAGCAGCAATACATGCAAACGGATTTGCTCCCGAAGAGCCAGCTAAGCGTACGGTTGAAGTTGAAGCATTTTGTTCGTGGTCTGCATGCAAAATGAAAATACGGTCTAATGCTTTAACCAATACTGGATTGGGTTCGTATTCTTCACAAGGCGTTGCAAACATCATGTGCATGAAATTTGCGGTGTAAGAAAGATCATTGCGCGGGAAGTTGAATGGCAAACCGTTTGAATAACGGTAGCACATAGCAGCAATAGTCGGGATTTTTGAAATCAAACGATAAACGGCTACTTTACGGTGTTCTGGATTGGTAATATCTAAACTGTCTTGATAGAAAGCAGCTAATGCGCCTACTACACCCACCATCATGGCCATGGGGTGGGCATCGCGTCGGAAGCCTCTAAAGAACCAAGTAAGTTGTTCGTGAACCATGGTATGACGAGATACGGTGTGTTCGAACTTGGCTTTTTCTTCTGCTGTCGGCAGCTCGCCGTAAATTAACAAATAGCAGGTTTCCAGATAATCACTATTTTCTGCTAATTGTTCAATTGGATAGCCACGGTAATAAAGTTGGCCTTTTTCACCATCAATAAACGTGATTTTTGATTCACAGCTAGCGGTTGATACAAAGCCGGGATCAAATGTAAACATTCCCGACCCTTTGGTAAAAGTACGGATGTCTACTACATCATTTCCCAAAGTACCTTCAAGTACCGGTAACTCCAATTCTTCTTTGCCTTCAATATTTAATTTTATAGTTTTAGACATCTCTTGCTCCTTTATTTTGATTTAAATAAAACCCGGCATATTCATGCTACACAAATTGCCGCAGTTGTTTTCAGACGGCTTAAATAACTTAAGCACGTCTTATTTTTTCCAAAATTGGAAGAAAACGGCTATCTTTCGCTTCTTCTTTTTGGTTGACCAGAGCCAAGAACTCTTGATCAGGCAATTCTAAAATATCTACGAAGATAGATAGTTCATCATCACTAAGATTGTCAAATTCTTTGGTCATAAATCTTTTGAGTACAATGTCAAGCTCAAGCAGCCCTCGGCGTGTCTGGTAATGTATCTTGCGTTTGGCAGCATCATCAAAAACAGGCATATTTAAACCGCTCGTTTTAACATAATCTCTTTAATCTTACCTATCGCACGGGTAGGATTCAAGTGTTTAGGGCAAACATCGACACAATTCATAATAGTGTGACAACGGAATAGTCGATACGGATCGTTTAAATCGTCTAAACGTTCGTTGGTAATAGTGTCACGGCTGTCTGCTATAAAGCGATATGCATTTAATAAACCTGAAGGGCCGACAAATTTATCAGGGTTCCACCAGAAAGAAGGACAGGCGGTTGAGCAACAAGCACATAAAATGCATTCATATAAGCCGTCCAGTTCTTTACGGTCTTCTTGTGTTTGCAAACGCTCACGACCATCCGGAGTCGGTGCATCATTGACCATATAAGGTTTGATAGAATGATATTGCTTGAAAAACTGAGTCATGTCGACAATTAAGTCGCGAATAACCGGTAATCCGGGTAAAGGGCGTAATTTAATCGGCTGTTTTAAGCTTCGTATGTCGGTGAGACAAGCTAAGCCGTTTTTCCCATTAATATTCATACCGTCTGAACCGCAAATACCTTCACGGCAGGAGCGTCGGAATGAAATACTGTCATCCATTGCTTTCAGTTTGACAAGCGCATCAAGTAATTTGACATCACTTGGTTCGATTTCTAATTCGTAATCCTTCATGTAAGGCTTCGCATCTACATCAGGATTGTAGCGGTACACTTGAAAACGTATTTTTTCCATGTGTTGTGTTCCTTATATTTTTTAGTAAACGCGTTTGGCTGGTTCGATATAATCGACCGTCAATGGTTTTGTATGTACAGGTTTGTAGTCTAAGCTGTTGTTTGCTGTATAAAATAGGGAGTGTTTCATCCAGTTTTCATCATCACGTTCGGGATGGTCGTCGGAAGCATGTGCGCCACGGGATTCTTTGCGTGCTTCTGCTGCTATTAAAGTGGCTTTTGCTACTTCAATCAAATTATCCAATTCCAATGCTTCGATACGTGCTGTGTTCCAAACTTGGCTCTTGTCTGCAATTTCTGTATTTTTAATACGTTCTGCAAGATTTAGAACCTTATCAACACCTTCTTTTAGAATGGCATCAGTACGGAATACACCTGCATGTAATTGGACGGTTTTTTGTAATTCTCGGCGGAGGTCATCTACATTCTCACCGTTTGTTTGATTGTTTAAACGATCCAAACGTTGTCTAGTAAGTTCACCGGCATTGTTGGGCAGTGGTTTCCAGTCATCCTGTTGTTTTATATATTCAATCATACTGTCACCAGCTGATTTGCCGAATACAACTAAGTCTAATAGAGAATTGGTGCCGAGTCGGTTTGCACCATGTACAGATGCACAAGCACACTCGCCGGCAGCATATAGGCCATTAACGACCGCCTCAGGGTTGCCATCTTTAGGTACAACGACTTCGCCGAGGTAGTTAGTTGGTATGCCACCCATCATGTAGTGAGTTGTCGGTACAACAGGAATAGGATCTTTAATAGGGTCTATACCTGCAAACTGAATAGAGATTTCGCGGATGCCAGGTAATTTCTCCATAATCTTTTCGGCACCGATATGATCGATTTTGAGCAGTACATGGTCTTTATTCTTGCCGCAGCCTCTGCCTTCATAGATTTCCATTGCCATCGCACGTGACACTACGTCGCGTGAGGCTAAGTCTTTTACGGTAGGAGCATAACGTTCCATAAAACGTTCGCCATCACGGTTTAATAGAATACCACCTTCGCCGCGTACACCTTCGGTAATCAATACGCCTGCACCTGCAACACCTGTTGGGTGGAATTGCCAGAATTCCATATCTTCTAAAGGAATGCCTGCACGGGCACAAATACCTAGGCCGTCACCTGTATTCATAAATGCGTTGGTGGATGACGCATAAATACGGCCGGCACCACCGGTTGCAAATAAGACAGCTTTTGCATGGAAAATATAAATATCACCGGTTTCCATTTCCATTGCGGTTACACCGATTACATCTCCATTATCATCGCGAATCAGATCAAGAGCAGTCCATTCCACAAAAAATTGTGTATTTGCACGTACGTTTTGTTGATATAAGGTGTGTAACATGGCATGACCAGTACGGTCGGCAACGGCACAAGCACGTTCTACAGCACGTTTGCCGTGTTCAGCAGTGTGACCACCGAATGGGCGTTGATAGATTTTACCGCTTTCTACGCGGTCAAACGGCATACCCATATGTTCTAGTTCGATAACTGCCTCAGGAGCACGGCGACACATAAATTCAATAGCATCTTGATCACCAAGCCAGTCGGAACCTTTAACTGTGTCATACATGTGCCAATCCCAGCGATCTTCTTGAACGTTGCCCAATGAAGCAGAGATTCCGCCTTGTGCCGCAACGGTATGAGAACGGGTTGGAAAAACTTTAGATAAAACAGCAGTATTTAAACCAGATTTAGATAGTTGTAATGCTGCGCGCAAACCTGCGCCACCACCGCCTACAATAACGGCATCAAACTTACGAATAGGAAAACTCATACAATACCCCAAATTACTTTAACTGAATAAACCAGACATCCTACCAACCAAACTATGGTTGCTACCTGAAGGAATAACCTTAAACCGAAAGACTTGATGTAATCCATCCACAAATCACGGATGCCTACCCAAGCATGGAGGAATAAGGCAATGAAAGTAAGTTGGGTAAGTGTTTTTACCCATGTTTGTGAAAAAAATGCTTGCCAGGATTCATAATCACCAGGTAAGGCAAGTAAAAAAATAATAAAAGCAACGGTGTAGATAAGCATGATCACCGCTGTTGCGCGTTGCATTGCCCAATCTCGCAAACCATAATGGGCACCGGCTAATTTACGGTCTACCATAGCCATACTCCTATTACGACAGTCAGAACCAAAGCTATAACAAATACAATTTGAGCAGTTTTGCGTGCTGTTTGAAGCTCTAAACCTTTATGGGCATCCAAAAGAAGGAAGCGGATACCTGCACAAGCATGGTGTAGATAAGCCCATAGTAAACCAATTAAAAGCAGTTTAACTAAAGGATTGGAGATGATTGAACGGTAGGTCTCAAAATCAGTTTCACTGCTTAAAGTACCACCAAGGAAATACAGTAACAGCGGTAGCGTCGCAAATAAAAGGACGCCGCTGATGCGGTGGAGAATAGAAACAATCCCGGGTATCGGTAGTCTGATATTGGGGATTTCAAGGAATACAGGGCGCTGTTTCGTCTGCATTTGAATATCCTCTTTACACAATATTTTTCTCAAAAAATTAACTCAAAACTCAAAACAAGATGATTTCATGTTTGTAAACTACAGTCGATTACATGAAATACGTCAAGGCGTAATTTACATGGTTTATAACTGATTGACCAGTCTTTTGTTATAGCTTTTTAATGAAATTTAACAAGTAGTCTGATAGTTTGAAGATAAATCCCCAGCTAGAAAAGGATTGCATGGAAGTTGTGGTTGTGTGGTTTAAAGATGGAATAGTAGTTTTTTAAAGTAGCCTACAGAGATATTATTTTTTGAGTTTTCATTGTAATACTATATTCAGCATTTTATATATTTGAAATTTTGTCTAATTTGTCTAAAAATAAAATTAAATTCTGATAAAAATGTCGACAAAGTTCTATTGCCTGCTTTTTTAAATTTGGTATGATATTGGGTGTCAGAGTGAATACATTTTTATTTATTTTGAATAAAATTTATTTTTAAGTTGTTGATTTTTATTGACTTAATTTTATAAATTTTTATTGATAGTAGTTTTAATAGCTTATTAATAATCCTTCAGGAGAATTTTGGTATGAAATCCCCCATTCGTGTTGCTGTAACCGGTGCTGCCGGTCAAATTGGCTATGCATTATTATTCCGTATTGCCAGTGGAGAAATGTTAGGTAAAGATCAACCGGTTATTTTACAATTACTCGACTTACCTCAAGCGCAAAATGCTGTAAAAGGCGTGATGATGGAGTTGCAAGATTGTGCATTTCCGCTTCTTGCCGATATGTTTACGACTGATGATCCTGAAGTAGCATTTAAAGATGCGCAGATTGCTATTTTGGTTGGTTCACGGCCACGTAGCAAAGGTATGGAGCGTGCCGATTTGTTACTTGCCAATGCTGAGATTTTCACTAAGCAAGGTGCAGCACTCAATAAAGTTGCCGACCGTAATGTGAAAGTATTGGTTGTAGGTAATCCTGCCAATACAAATGCCTATATTGCTATGAAATCTGCCCCTGATTTACCTGCTAAAAACTTTACGGCCATGTTGCGATTAGACCATAACCGCGCGTTGAGCCAAATTGCTGAAAAAACCGGTAAGGCTGTTGCTGATATTGAAAAATTATGCGTATGGGGTAATCACTCGCCAACCATGTATGCAGATTATCGTTTTGCTACCATTAACGGCGAACGTGTTCAGGATATGATTAATGATCAACAATGGAATGCGGAAGTATTCTTGCCGACTGTTGGTAAACGTGGTGCAGCTATTATTGAGGCTCGCGGATTGTCTTCAGCTGCGTCTGCTGCAAACGCAGCTATTGATCATATTCATGACTGGGTATTGGGCACGAATGGTAAATGGGTAACAATGGGCATTCCTTCTGATGGTTCATACGGTATTCCCGAAGGTACTATGTTTGGTTTCCCGGTAACATGTGAAAATGGTGAATATAAATTGGTTGAAGGCTTAGAAATTGACGACTTTAGCCAAGAACGTATTAATCTGACTTTGAAAGAGTTAGAAGAAGAGAAGGCCGGTGTTGCTCACCTCTTGTCTTAATTCTATCTTATCTTTAAATTTAGCCGTTTGATATTCTGAGAATGGCAAACAAAACGACCAAAGCTCATTATTAGCTTTGGTCGTTTTATTTTAAGAATAATAAGTTTTAATAAAATTCAAAGTTAGTTTGGGTGGGAAACTTTATTTTCAGACGGCAATGTTAACATTTTTTCTGCATCTGCTATTTGTGCTTCAACCCATTCTTTATCATTTTCTTCAAGTTTGGATAAGGGAATCTTTTTCCATAAATCAATGGCTTTTTTATATTGTTGCTTTTGATATGCGGAACCTCCTGACAACATTAAAGCATCGGGATGATTGGGCTCTATTTTCAATGCTTGAGATAGTAATTCATCCGGCTTGCCTTCAAAACTACCATGCCATACGGCTAGTGTACCTGCAAATAAAGATAATTCCTGTGGATCATTTTTTACTCGCTCCCATGCTTTACCAAAAGCTGCTACGGATTGATCATAGCGCCCCATTGCACGATAACTGTGTGCTAGCATAATTTGGTAATCTAAATTATTGGGATCTGCTGCTGCTTTTTTTTCTAATGTTGTCACTGCATTAACAAATTGTTCCACATCACCATTTTCAGAAAATTGCTTGCTGGGGTCAGCTCCTAGCGGATTGCCTAATAATAGATAACCACCGGTGGCTGTAGCCATAAGTAATGGGAAAATAGCCAAGCCTATATTAAGTTTACGTCCACTGGTACGGCTCCAGCTGATATAAATGATTGCTGCTACAACCAAAACAATGGCGAGCATAATAAGTAAGGTTTTAATGTTCATTTATTAATCAATTCTTTTCATTTGTATTAGAGGGTGCAAATCTGGCTTTTCGCCAAACAGCAAAAGCCAGAGCAAACATGACGACAATAGGAAACAGCCATAAAATTACGGTTTTCCAATTAAATGGCGGATCATAGCTGACAAAATCTCCATAACGGCTGACAAGGTATTCGTGAATTTCTTCATTACTTTTTTGCTCTTTGATTTGAATGGCAATTTCGCGGCGTAAGTCATCTGCTAAGCCAGCGCGTGAGTCGGCAATAGATTCATTTTGACAAACCAAACAGCGGTATTGTTGGCTTAAACGGTATAGTCTTTCTTGCTCTTCTGGTTGTAGTTCAGGCGGACTTTGTGCCAATAAACTACCGCTTAAACTGAATAGCAAACATATTTTAAGAAGTTTATTCATTTTCTAATTTCTCAATAAGAGGCAGTAGTTTATTTTGATAATCTTCGGGGTTTAGAGCTCCTGTATAGCGGTAGGCAATCTTGCCGTTTTTATCAATAATAAAAGTTTCAGGTACACCATAAATGCCTAGATCAATTCCTGTAATACCGGTTTGGTCGACTGCCGAATATTGGTAAGGATTACCGCCCATATCAACCAGCCATTGCTGTGCGGCAACATTATTATCTTTATAGTTCAAACCAATGAGTGAGGCCGATTGATTTTTGCTCAAAGCTAAAAGCATGTCATGTTCTTGGCGGCAAGCGACACACCAAGAGGCCCAAACATTCAATAACCAAACTTTACCTTGATATTGATTGGGTGTAATGCTTCGATTGGCGTCATGTAAATCGGGTAAATTAAATGCCGGCATAGGCTTGCCTATAAGATTGGAAGGTAATTTACGAGGGTCTTTCTGCAAGCCTAAAAAAAAGACGGCTAATAAGATTATTAATATGGCTAATGGCCAAAAACGTAAGGCTTTTTTCATACTTTTCTCTATTTTTTTCGATCCAATAATACTAAGCTGCCACCTAGTACCATAAGTAGGCAGCCTGCCCACATCCAATTCATTAAAGGCTTGACATATACTCGTATCAGCCATGGGGATACCGCAGCATCACTTCCCTGCATTTCTCCCAGAGAAACATAAATATCACGTAAAAAACCATGTTGAATAGCAGCTTCGGTCATGGGCTCTCCTCCTGAAAGATATTGACGCTTTTCAGGTTTCAATACAGTGCTGTTGCCATTACTTGTGTCTAAGCGGAAATGGCCGACCATGGCGACATAGTTTTCGGCAGTTTTACCTTCTAGATGTGCAAATGTTAGTTTATGGCCGACAACTTCAATGCTGCCATGTGGCTCGATAACAATATCACGTGCTGTATCATAATAAGAAACAGCGGCTGCGCCTATAGCAAATATTGCGACACCTATATGAGCGGCGGTCATGCCCCAGCGGCGTAACGGTTGTCGGAAGTGTCTGCGTATAAGGTCATAAATATGACTGAACATCATTGACCACGCCGCACTCATCAATAAAAACGGTATGGTTTTCCACTCACCCAAGTTAAAGATGCAAACTGCTGATATAGAAATGCCACAGGCACAGCATATTAGCCATTCCCAACGTATTTTTTGCCAAACACTTTTTTGCCAACCAATGCGTGCGGAAGGTAGTAAAACAATTAAAAGCCCTAGCCAAATAGGTAGCATCACTTTATTGAAATAGGGCGCGCCGACAGAAAACTTGCCGATTTGGAGTACATCGGCCAAAAGTGGAAAGAGTGTGCCGAGTAAAACCGTTACACAGCCCGTGATCAATAAAATATTATTGGCAAGTAATAAGGTTTCACGGGAAAGTAGTGTAAAACCACCTTGTCGATGCAATGTGGGTGAACGGTAACTATATACTGCTAAAGAAAAACCAAGTACTGCAGCAAGATAAACCAGCATGGCAATACCGCGCGAAGGGTCGCTGGCAAAGGCGTGTACGGAAACCAATACACCTGAGCGCACCAAAAACATACCGACTAAGGATAAGGAAAAAGTACTGATGGCGAGCAGTACCGTCCAATGGCGAAATAGGCCGCGCTTTTCAGATACCATTAAAGAATGCAGTAATGCAGTGCCGGCCAGCCATGGCATAAAGGAAGCATTTTCTACAGGATCCCAAAACCACCAACCACCCCAGCCCAGTTCGCTATAAGCCCACATACTGCCAAATACGATACCCAATGTCAGGCATATCCATGCTGCTAATGTCCAACGGCGGGCAATTTTAGCCCAAAGCCCCTCGTCAAACTCATTGGCGAGTAACACCGCTAAAGTTAGTGCAAATACCACAGAGAAACCGACATAGCCTAGATATAGCATAGGCGGATGAGCGGCGAGACCAGGATGTTGTAGTAAAGGGTTCAAGTCGGCACCGTCTGCTGCGGCAGGTAAGTGCCGGATAAAGGGGTTGGATGTAAATAATACAAATAAGTTAAAACCAGAGGCGGCTGCTAGTAAAACACCTAATGTATAGCTTTGTACTTTCGTGCTTAGTTTTTTTAAATCAATTAAAAAAGCCGATAGCCAAAAATAAGATAACAGCAACCATAGCAATAAAGAACCTTCATGGCCTCCCCATACGGCGGCAACTTTATAGAACATTGGCAGTTGCCGATTACTATGTGCTGCTACATATTGCACACTGAAATCACTGGTAATAAATGCATAAATTAAGGTGGCAAAAGCAGCTAACACCAATATTGCTGTCAGCCAGGATAGGGTTTTTACAAGCGATAATATAGCTGTATGGTTTTTATTCCCGCCATAAAAACCGCCGGCACAACCGAATAATGCGGTTAATGCAGCAAGAATAAGGCAAAAGTGGCCGATTTCTACCCACATAGTGAGGTGTGTCCTTTTATAATATCCTGCACAGTTTAAATGTGCAGGTTTAGGTTGTTTAGTATTGAGGCAATAAAGAATATTGGCTCATTGCTTATTTAGTCGGATATATAGTATTAATTTGTTTAGAATATTTATTTTAAATATGTACTATTTTTTTATATTGAAATAATCTGTCTTTCAGACGGCCTATATGGATGCGATACCTATAAAGATAATCTGAATAGGCTTTATGTTGGTTTTATTGTTGCAAGCTCGGCATGCTCTGTGGCTCTTGGTTTGCTCCGTTAGGCATAGCCCCTTCCATTCCCGGCGGCATATAGTTTTCGTCATGTTTAGCCAGGATAGTGGTGGCATGGAATAACTTGCCATCCCAGCTGCCATCTGCTACGGCTCCCTTTCCCTCTTTAAATAAATCAGGTAGAGAGCCTTGGTAAATAACGGGTATTGTGGTTTGACCATCACTGAGATTGAAAGAGATATCAACACCATTGGTACTGCGTTTCAAACTTCCTGCTTGCACCATACCACCGATACGTAAATGCTTTTGACCGGCTGCCGTGCCATCGGCAACTTGAGTCGTAGTATAGAAAAACACGAGATTATCGCGTAAAGCTTGAACGACAAAAAAAGCAATCAAGGCTAATACCACCAGTGACGCTGCTGCCCAAAGCATTCTTTTCTGATAAGCCCGTGCCATCATTTTTCTCCGTTTTGTTTGTGCCATAAAGCACGTAAATGCAGCCATTCAATAGCCAATGCCAACAAGGTGATACCGATACATAGCCAAACAAATAAGCCATCACCACCCATAGTGATAAAATCTTTAAATGATTGCCAATACATTAGTGAATCTCCTGTTTGGTCGCTAATAAGCCTCTATCCCGTAATAGCCAACGTGTACGCCATAAAACTATGGCAATGCAATACAACCACAATGCGAAGGTGGCACACATTAGGGCTGCAAACATAGTTTGATGCATGCTGATACCGGAGTTAAACGAGATAGAGGCTCCTTGGTGCAGCGTATTCCACCATACGACTGAAAAATAAATAATCGGTACGTTCACTGCGCCAACTATGGCTAGTAGCGAGCCGGCTTGTGCAGCACGTTTTTCATTATCAATACTGCCAACTAAAGCTACATAACCGGCATATAGAAAAAACAGTAATAACATGCTGGTGAGTCTTGCATCCCAAACCCAGTAAGTACCCCATGTGGGTTTGCCCCATAATGCACCGCTCAATAAAGATAAAAAAGCCATCAACAAACCAGTGGGTGCCAATGCTTGGGTGAGTAGTGCAGAGACACGGGTTCGCCAAATTAAATATATTAGCGACCAAAAAGCCATTGCCAGATAAATAATCATAGCTAGCCAGCTGGTTGGTACATGAATATATATGATGCGGTAATGGTTGCCTTGTACTGCGTCTGAGGGGGCGATTAGAAAGCCTAAAATAAAAGCTGCTACTGCCAGTATGGCCGCAATCATGAATAAGGGTTTAACCAATTTGGCTGCCAATGCATCAAAGCGTGGAGGGCTGGCTAAACTGCGTAGTTTCTTGGAGCGTGGTTCATTCATTTTTTTCAGACGGCCTCAGCCATATATTATTAAGTTAAGACACAGACCAACGTATAGCGGCTGCGGTAACAATGGGTAGAAAAAATAAGGCGGCCAACATCACAGCTGCCAGCAAGTACCAATCAGCAGCATGGTTACGCCCCAGTGCCAGCATGGCAAAAATTAGGGCGGGCACAGCCAGAGGCAGATAAATCAAAGCTGGCAATACGTGAGCATTGCGTAGGCCTAGAGTTAATGCTGCAGATAACGCTCCTAATGAGGATAAAACAGGTGCCAACATCAACATTGCCAATGCAGTGCGTAGTGTCATTGCGATATCAAATTGATATTGGATCGCCATAATTGGTGCGAGTAGTGCCACTAATAAGCCTGATACTGATGTATGTGCCATTACTTTGGCATAAACAAACCAAAGTGGGGAGGCGGGTAATAATAGCAAATCAATAAGTGAGCCATCTTGATAATCATCATTAAAAAACAAGTTAAACATCAACATATTTGATAACAAGGCACAAACCGGAATCACGGCCTGACCGACAGTTTGAAGCAGTTCCGGCTCAGGATTTAAGCCCAGAGGAAACAGCGCCGTAACTTGAATAAAAAATATGGCTGTCAATATCATCGTATTACGGTTTCGTATCAACAGTGTTATCTCTCGTCGGATTAATGACCGCCACAGTTTCCAGATGTTGATGCTTGTCATACCGTATTATCCAGATTGATTTCACGGTGTATCCGTAATAATGAAGGAGGCTGGAAATGGCTGGTCAGTATTACGGATCCTCCGCTGTCAATATGGCGATTAATAGCTTGTGCCAGTAAATTTTGGGCATTGCTGTCAAGTGCATCGAAAGGCTCGTCCATCAACCATACGGGGCGATAAGGCAGTAAGCTGAGGCGAAGGAGTGCAGCACGGCGTTTTTGGCCTTGTGAAAGTGTACTTGCTTTTTGGTCAAGCATGTCTTGCAAACCCCATATTTCGGCATAATGATGCAGTTGCTCCGTTTTATAAGAGTGTTGTGCCAAAGCTAAGGCGGATTGCAAGTTTTCTTTTATGGTCCACATTTCTTTTAATGCTGTTTGATAAGCACAGTAATGCCAAAGGGTATGCAGCTCAGGGTTGCTGGTGTTTAAAGGCTGGCCATGCCAACGTATTTCACCATCTTCCGGTGGAAGCAAACCACAAATTGTTAAGAGTAGGGAAGTTTTGCCACCGCCATTTCGACCGCGTAACCAAATACATTCGCCTTTATTTAAAGTACAGTCGAAGCCTTGATATAACTGTTTGCGACCACGCTGAACAGTTAAATTGCATACTTCTAGCACTGCTGTCATTTATTGTTCGTCCAAGTAATTTGCATCTGCTTCAACAAATGCTACAAGCAGGGCTGCCAGTGCAGGATAAACATCAGTTTTTACCATAATTTGCTGTGTTCGTTTGGCCCATATCGGCAACCAAACCAGCAAGGCTTCCCGAATAAATAATGCCTGATTTTTAGCTTCTACTTCAGGTTGGTTGGTGGTAGCTGTTTGAGCAATCCAATGTGATAACAACGAAAGAAAAACAGCTAAATGATCGGCAGGCTCCTTAAATTGCTTATTGAGTTGTAGGCGGTTTTCTTTTAAAAACTGTCGCATTTTCAATTCGGCATCACCATATAGGCGTTTATTTTCTTCAAGGTACCAAGAAGCATAAGGTGTGGCACATATATCTGCTTGTAATAAGAATAGGGTGGTAAAGTCAGCAGCCAATTCCAAACGTGCATCAGGCAGTGTGAGTGCTTGAGACAAGGCCGTCTGAAAACGTTGGCTTTCTTGTTCCAAGCCGCAAGCAGCTAAGGTCTGCCACAATGTAGAGGCATTTTCTTGAGTGTAATGTTCTAAATCCTGGTTACTCCGCTCTAAGGCAAGCCAATCTGCAAACCAAGCGTAGAGTGAAGAGCGCTGAGCGGAGACGTTGGGAAATGTTGTTTTAAAATTAATTGTTGTGTCCATAAAGGTTATATATCGGGTAAAAGTAAGATTTGAATACACAGAAACGGATTTCTATGTTGTTTCTTAATCAACAAAAAAGCAAAACTGCGCCTATACCGATTTTACTCCGGCATTTGCGCAGTGCCTGACGATTGTTTATCTAATGCCCGTATTAATCTCCTTGATTAAACCGGATTACGTTGGCGAGGGATAGGTTTTCCATCCACCGTAACTTCTTGTGGACCACCGAAAGAAGTTACCGCCGGCGCACGTCCGGTAAACTTTTCAATTTCCACTAAACAGGTATTCGCACTTGGCCCTTGCGCAAGTTCGGATGTACGAATATCAATAGTCAATGTGTTCGGATCGCCGTAAGTATCTAATGCACCGACTTCAGGGCCGGTCGGGCCGTACCATGCACCTTCATGAATCCTGACTACATTAGGCGGGAAATTATCGGAAATATGAGCACCCGCCAACAGTTGGCCGCGGTCATTAAATACGCGAACTAAATCACCGTGTTTGATGCCCCGTTTTTTGGCATCGGCAGGTGAAATATAAACTGGCTCTCTATCTTTGATAGTATAGGTCGCGCGCCGGCTTTCTGATTCACAGGTTTGTGAGTGTAGGCGTGTATCCGGATGGGTTGATTGCAACCATAACGGATATTTATCAGAGCCTTTACCTCCTAAGGAGCGCTCGGTTTTTTCCATCCAGATCGGATGGCCTTTACAATCGCTCAAATTAAATGATGCTAATTTACGGCTATAAATTTCAATAAATCCGGAAGGCGTACCCAAGGCATTGACTTCAGGGTCTTCTCGGAAGTCGGCATGGCGTACCCAAGGTTTACCTTTCGGAAACAGGACATAGCCTTTTTTCCAAAACTCTGCAAATGGAGGCATCGGAAACTCTTTACGTACATTATCGGCACGGCATTCTTCATAGAGATACTCCACCCACTGCATTTCATTCATTGAGCGGCTATATTCTTCCTCACGCCCCATACGTTTACAGAAGTTGTACCAAATATCAAAGTCTGAGCGTGAATGATATAGGGGGTCAACCAGTTTTTGCATGGCAATAACGCCGCGGTTGCTATAAGAACCGTATGCATCAATATCATTGCGCTCGTAAGGTGTACATGCAGGTAGCACCAAGTCAGCGAATCGGCAAGTTGCCGTCCAGTTGTAATCTACGGCTACCACGGTCTCAAGTTGTAAATAAGCTTCTTTCATGCGGTTACGCTGTTGATGGCGATGCCACTGATTACAACCTGAAAATATAGCCATTTTGTAGGGTGGCAGTTTTACTTGATGGCCGTTGAAATGAATTTCTTTACCCGGTTCCAGTAGTGCATCAATAACACGGGCAACCGGCATAGTTGAGCTGTATCCCTTATAATCTGTATTGTCATAACGGGGCTTGCGACCGGTATCTAAATTTAGAGGGAATGCGCCCGGCATAGATGCACCGCTAGAAGATACGCCGACAGAACTATAATGATGTGAATAGCTGATGCCGCCGCCAGGCAAGCCGATTTGTCCCAGCATGGAGGCTAAAATAGCTGCCATCCAATAAGGTTGCTCACCATGCTCTTGGCGTTGAATCGCCCAACCTACCATAATCTGTGTGCGGTTTTTGGCCATTAAACGGGCAAGTTCACGGATTTTTGCTGCCGGAACGCCGCAGATTTTTTCTGCCCATTCGGGTGTTTTTTCGACTTTGTCTTCTGTTTCGCCTTTTAAATAAGGCAGAAAGTCTTCAAAGCCCAAAGTATAAGTTTGGATAAACTCTTTATCGTAGAGATTTTCTTTCCATAGAGTGTGTGCCAAGGCAAGCATTAGGGCCACATCTGTTTGCGGGTTAACATAGAAATGCTCACATTCTAAGAAATTCTGTGTTTTGCTCTTCACCGGATCGATACAGATAACCCGTATAGATTTATCTGCTACTTTTTTCTTAAGTTCGTCCAAGTAGGCAAATGCTTCATGTGTTTCGGTATTCCAACCTACTTGTAAGTTTTTAACCGGATCGTTTGCCCACATGACAATAACTTTAGATTCATCAAGAATGTATTCCCATGATGTGCCTTGGGAATAAACCTCGGTAGAACCTAAAACATAGGGAAGGATAACTTGTCCAGCTCCTGTAGAGTAATCGCCTGCCGTGCCGACACTGCGGCCGTGCATGCCGACAGCGCGCAACATGTGGTTGCCGCAGCTGTGTACTTGCCCTACAGAGCGCCAACCCACATTGCCGGTGTGTAGTGCCCATGGTCCGTAAGTTTTTTGGATACGCTCTAGTTCTGAGTAGAGGATATCTAACGCTTCATCCCAACTTACTCTGACAAAACGGTTATCACCCCGTTCGGCTCGGTTGCTGTTTTGTTTTTTTCGATACCAATCCAAGCGTACCATTGGATAACGTACGCGCGAAGGACTGTAAATAACATCTAAGGTACCTTGTAGAATATCAGTCGGATGCTTATCAAATTCAAATGGTTTGATTTCCAATACTCTGTCTGCTTCTACACGTGCACGGAATGCACCCCAATGTGCCCCGGAGATTTTCCAACCAGCCATGTCCTTGGCATCAGGATTTAGATTAATTTCATCGCTGGCTTGTACGATTCGGGAAGCCATTAGCCAAGCTGACGGTACGGCAACTGAAGCACCCAAAGCAGCCAGACTGCTCAAAAATTGACGTCTTGTAACGTTTGCCATAGTCGTTTTCCTTTTTTAATGTTCTGAGGCAGCTTTATCAACAGAATTTGAGTGGTTGCCTTTAAAGTCGGAAGAATGGGTTTGCAGATATTTCAATACCAATTTGGCGGTATCGTCGTCCATGTTGGTAAAACCTACCATGCCTGCGAATAATCCCGGCCATTGGTTTGCATCATGCCCTGATTCAGCCGGCTGGCGATGGCATACGCTACAGCTTTGAGAATAGCTGGAACGTGCCACATCCCAAATAGCTTCCGGACTGGTAACCAAATTACCTTTTTCCACCCAACCGGTAACGGTGACATGTTGCCACTCTAATCCGGTCAACTCGTCGACTTTGCTTTCTAATACTTTGACTATATTGGTATCTTTTGCTACTTCTTTATTCAGAATAGCATTGGTAATATTTAAACCGAAATTACCATATAAAACTCGTGCAAAGCCTTTGTTTTTACGCCACATTGTTAACTCAACTTGAATAGTGTCACCTTTGTTTTGTAAGACTTTTACTGGAGTGGCCATTTCGATAGAACCGATTTTTTGGGTCATGGCTTCGTCTGCAAACAAGTCTTGTGGTACTACGCTATAGTAACTTTCGCCACTGCTAGGTTTGACACCGTGGGCAACGGATATCAAAGTATCAAATGCAGGATTACGGGCGCCTTTCATATCGGGCAGTTGGTGTGCAATACCTTTGTGGCATTCAACACAACTAACATTATTTTGAGCAGCCTGACGCATAGCCATTTGTGAGGTAACACGCATTTTAGAGAAATCCATGCTGTTGTAATCATGGCAATTTCTACACTCTTTGGAATTGTTGGCTTTAAAACGCGCCCATTCGCGCTGTGCTAATACGATACGGTGCTCCAAGAATTTTTCACGTGTACCGATAGTGCCGATAATTTGGCCAAGCACTTCTCGAGAAGCTTGCATTTTTCTGGCAACTTTATCAGTAAAATTGTGTGGAACATGGCAATCAGGGCAGCGTGCACGCACACCTGTCCGGTTCTTCCAGTGAACAGTTTTTTGCAGTTCCGGTAGTAGGTTATCGTTCATGCTATGGCATGACAGGCAGAATTCTTCTTGGTTGGTTTGTTCCATGCCATAATTAAAACTTCCCCAAAATAGTGCGCCGGCGATAAAACCACCGGTAACTAAAATACCTAAGCCTATTTTGGTTGCTGGTTGAGTGAATAAGCGGTAAAGCCAAATAAAAAAGCTTTTTATCCATTTGAAGATTTTCATTGTTATCGTCTTTGTATGAGTGGTAGCTGATAGGGTAGTGTTATATTTGTTAAATTACTTTGGTGGGCCCCACCACAATATTTGACCTATCCAAACTAAAAAACCATAAGCACAAATCATAAAAAATGCAGCGACAGGTAATCCTACGAATGCAAGCAGTAAAAAACGCTTCCATTCATTTTTGGTACCTGTTGCCGGTGGGTTAATGTTGGACATTTTGTTTCCCTACAGTTAGTTTAAAAAATAAACGGATGAATAATGGTGGCTACTATAACAAGATAGGCTGTTATATGGATTGATGTGAATCAATGTAAATTTATTTATTGACTAAGATTTTTATTTTAAAAAAATTAAAAATATGATAGATATAACTGTTTTTTATATCTTCTATGAAATTTTTTGATAAAAAGGAAACGTGCAATTATAGCTTATATTTTATGAAATAAGTAAATTAAAATAGGTTATTTCAAAGCTTTTATTTATGCTTATCAAGTATTGTTTTAAGTGGATGTGATAATTAAATGAAACCAAGCCTGAATTGCAGTAATTATATTTTGTCTTGGCTTTGCATTCGAGTGTAATAACAGGTTATATTACAAAGATGTCGATTTGATCTATGTTAAAAAATAACCAGTTTATTTTTTAACATTAGAAAGTAAACGAATGGGTATAAAATTGTATTTATAAAAATAAATAAATAAAATCAATATATTATATAAATATTTTTTTGTAAAAGAAATATTTTTGCATACTAAAAACTTAGATGTTTAAACAAAATTGTCAACAATTATATTGCGAATTGTTGACAATTTTGTTTAAATAGAAGTAAAAGTTATTGTACGGCTAACGATTGAGTATATTAAACGAGTTACAGATCTGATATTTTCAAGTAATTTGTCACAATTATTATTTATCCCCATTCTATACCGTCATTTATCTAAAATTATTATCTAATTATTACAATTACATTCAGTAGGAACACTAATATGAATATGCTCTATGACCGTTCATTAGAAAAAGAAAATTGCGGCTTCGGTCTGATTGCCAATATTGATGGCATTCAAAGCCATAAAGTTGTCCGGAATGCCATTTTGGGGTTGTCGCGTATGCAACACCGTGGCGCAATTCTTTCCGATGGTAAAACCGGTGATGGTTGCGGCGTTTCTTTGCAAATGCCGGAATCATTTTTTCGCACTGTGGCAGAAGAGACAGGGATTTCATTGGCGCAAAAATTTGCCGTAGGGCAGATTTTCTTGCCGAAAGACAATGAAAAAGCACAAGAGTATATTGATATTATCAATGAAGAGCTGACTCGTGAAACTTTAAGTATAGCAGCATGGCGTGATGTGCCGACTAATCCTTCGGTATTGGGTTCGATTGCGTTGGCGGATATGCCTCAGATTAAGCAGGTGTTGGTAAATGCGCCGAGCGGTTGGCGTACTCAGGATTTACAACGCCGTTTATTTGTAACGCGTCGCCGTATTGAAAAACGTATTGACCATCCGGATTTTTATATCTGTAGTTTATCTAATCAAACCATTGTTTATAAAGGTTTGTGTATGCCGAAAGATTTGCCTAAGTTTTATTTGGACTTGGGCGACTTGCGTATGCAATCGGCTATCTGTCTTTTTCACCAACGCTTTTCTACGAATACTCAGCCACGCTGGAAACTGGCCCAGCCTTTCCGCTATTTGGCGCATAACGGTGAAATCAATACGATTTCCGGTAACCGTGCTTGGGCGCGTGCCCGTGCTTACAAATATCATACTCCGCTGATTCCTGATTTACAGACGGCTGCACCGTTTGTGAATGAAAGCGGTTCGGATTCCAGCTCGTTGGATAATATGTTGGAAGTCTTTGTAAGCGGCGGTATGGATTTATTCCGTGCCATGCGTCTGTTGGTGCCGCCTGCATGGCAGCAAAATCCGGATATGGATGATGATTTGCGTGCATTCTATGACTTTAACTCCATGCATATGGAGCCTTGGGACGGCCCGGCCGGTATCGTGCTTTCAGACGGCCGTTATGCTGCCTGTAACTTAGACCGTAATGGTTTGCGTCCTGCGCGTTATGTCATTACTCAAGATCGTTTGATTACAATTGCTTCGGAAGTCGGTATTTGGGATTACGCACCCGATGAGGTTGTGGAGAAAGGCCGTGTCGGTCCGGGTCAGTTATTGGTGATCGATACCAAAAACGGCAAGTTATTACATTCTGACGAAATTAATAATGAATTACGTGCCCGCCATCCGTATCGTACATGGTTAGAGAAAAACGTTAAACGTTTGATTCCTTTTGAGCAGTTGCCGGATAACGAAGTCGGTGAAGCCTCTATGACTGCGGATATGTTAACTGTCTATCAGAAGCAGTTTCTCTATGATCGTGAGGAGTTGGAAAATATTGTGCGCGTATTGGGCGAAGACGGTCAAGAAGCGGTTGGCTCAATGGGGGATGATACATCTTTTGCCGTCTTGTCTGAGCGTTCTAGGCTGACTTTTGATTATTTCCGCCAGTATTTTGCACAGGTTACCAACCCGCCGATTGATCCTTTGCGGGAGGCGCATGTGATGAGCCTTGCGACCAGTATCGGTAGGGAAATGAGTGTGTTTTTTGAAGCGGAAGGCATGTCACATCGTGTGAATTTCAAATCTCCGATATTGCTTTATTCGGATATGCAGCAAATGCTGTCTCTGCCCCAAGAGTATTATAAACATACTGTATTAGATGCTACCTATGCACCTGAAGCGGATTTGAAAGATGCCATCGAAGCATTGTGCGATCAGGCCGAACAGGCTGCGCGTGAAGGTACGGTATTGTTGGTGGTTTCCGATAGAAATATCGCCAAAGACCGCCAGCCGATACCGTCTGCGCTTGCAGTAGGCGCAATACAGAACCGGTTGGTTAACGCTAATTTGCGTTGTGATGCCAATATTATCGTAGAAACCGCTGAAACACGGAACCCGCATCATTTTGCCGTATTGATCGGGTTGGGTGCGACGGCCGTTTATCCTTATTTGGCTTATGAAAGCTTGGCGCACATGGTCAATACCGGTGTGATTACCAAGCCTTTGCGGGTCGTTATGTCTAATTTCCGTAACGGCATCAATAAAGGCCTGTATAAAATCATGTCGAAAATGGGTATTTCCTGCGTATCGTCTTATCGCTGTGCGCGTCTGTTTGAAGTGGTCGGCATGAACAGCGAAATTGTGGATATGTGTTTCCCCGGCATTACCAGCCGTGTGGAAGGTGCTTCGTTTACCGATTTGCATGAGCAAATTTCTGCTACCCGCAAACGGGCATGGCGCCGTAGCCAAGATGTTGATGCGGGCGGCTTGCTTAAATTCAAACCGCAGGGCGAATATCATGCTTACAATCCTGATGTGGTGAACACCTTACAGGCAGCGGTGAATAGTGGGGATTATGGTAAATACCGCCTTTACCGCGATGCTGTGAATAATCGTCCGGTAACCACCATTCGCGATATGTTGCGGTTAAAAACCGAAACTGCTACACCGATTTCGATTGATCAGGTTGAGCCGTCTGAAAATCTGTATAAGCGTTTTGACAGTGCCGCTATGTCTATCGGTGCATTAAGCCCTGAAGCGCATGAGTCTTTGGCCATGGCGATGAACCGTTTGGGCGGCTATTCCAACTCTGGTGAGGGTGGGGAAGATCCTAAACGTTACGGCACCGATAAAGTATCGCGTATCAAACAGGTTGCGTCCGGCCGTTTTGGTGTCACTCCGGCTTATCTGATGAGTGCCGATGTGATTCAGATTAAAGTGGCACAAGGGGCAAAACCGGGTGAGGGCGGTCAGCTGCCCGGTGATAAAGTAACCCCGTATATTGCGCAATTGCGCTATGCGGTGCCGGGTTCTACCTTGATTTCACCGCCGCCGCATCATGATATTTATTCGATTGAAGATTTGGCTCAGCTGATTTTCGATTTGAAACAAATCAATCCTAAAGCCTTGATTTCGGTGAAACTGGTTTCATTGCCCGGGGTCGGCACTATTGCTACCGGTGTGGCCAAAGCCTATGCCGATTTGATTACCATTGCCGGCTATGACGGCGGTACGGGTGCTTCGCCTTTATCTAGTGTGAAATACTGCGGTTCGCCATGGGAATTGGGTTTGGCAGAAGCGCAACAGGCATTGGTGGAAAATAACCTGCGCCATAAAGTCCGTTTACAGGTGGACGGTGGTTTAAAAACCGGCTTGGATATTGTCAAAGCCGCTATTCTCGGTGCGGAAAGCTTCGGTTTCGGTACCGGCCCGATGGTGGCATTAGGTTGCCGTTATCTGCGTATCTGCCATTTGAATAACTGCGCGACCGGTATCGCAACCCAAGATGATACCCTGCGTAGTCAGCATTATCACGGTACTGTTGATAAAGCGATGAATTATTTTAAATTTATTGCTCAAGATGTACGTGAGATTATGGCTGAACTCGGTGTGGAAAAACTCACCGACCTAATTGGCCGAACCGAACTTCTGGAAATTATCGAAGGGAAAACAAGCAAACAACGTGGTTTGGATTTAAATAAACTGTTGTATTCGCCAAAAGTACCGGATGGCAGTGCACGTTATTGTATGCAAAACAATACGCCGTTTGATAAAGGCCGTCTGAATAAAGAAATTATGCAGACCGCGCAAACAGCACTGGAGAGCGGCGATAGTGCTGATATGAGTTTTAATATTTCAAACCTTGACCGTTCGGTTGGTGCCACCTTATCCGGATTGATTGCCAAGCAACACGGCAACCGCGGACAAGCAGGGCAGGAATTCAATATCAGCTTGAACGGCACCGCCGGACAGAGTCTCGGCGTATGGCTTGCCGGTGGGGTAACTTTGAATTTGACCGGTGATGCCAACGACTATGTAGGCAAAGGTATGGCAGGCGGTTGTATTGTTATCAAGCCGCATATCGGTGTGGCCTTTAAAGCCGAAGATGCCGCTATTGCAGGCAATACCTGTCTTTATGGTGCAACCGGCGGCGAACTCTTTGCTTCGGGTCGTGCCGGCGAACGTTTTGCTGTGAGAAATTCAGGTGCCTTGGCGGTTGTGGAAGGCATTGGTGACAATGGTTGCGAATATATGACCGGCGGTGTGGTAACGGTATTGGGTAAAACCGGTATTAACTTCGGTGCGGGTATGACCGGCGGCTTTGCTTATGTGTTGGATGTGGATGGTCGTTTCCAAGGCCGTATCAACGGCGAATTGGTGGAAGGCTTGAGTATTGTTGATCTGCCTACCCATCAGGAGCATTTGCGCGGTTTGATTGAACGCCATGTCGAATTGACCCACAGCCGTCTTGGCGAGCGTATTCTTGGTGATTGGGAAAATCATGTCGGCAAATTCGTGTTGGTGAAACCCAAAGCCAACGATGTGAATGCCCTTCTAGGCCATAAACGGCGTACCGTTATGGAGCTTCGAGAAGTGACCGCATAAGTTTTTCAGACGGCCTGTCGGCTATGAGAGAGGCCGTCTGAAAACAGAAATAAACAATAAAATAAAAGGAACCCAACCATGTCCCGCGAGAATGTATATCAATTTATCGATCTGCCGCGTGTTGACCCGCCTAAAATTCCCCTTGATACACGTAAAACAACATTTGTAGAAATTTATCAGTCATTTACCGAAACACAAGCGCAATCACAGGCGGATCGCTGCTTGGAGTGCGGTAATCCCTATTGCCAAAGTAAATGCCCTTTGCATAACAATATTCCAAACTGGCTGCGCCTTGCCAATGAAGGCCGTATTATTGAAGCTGCCGAACTGGCACATTCGACCAACAGTCTGCCGGAGGTTTGCGGCCGTGTATGCCCGCAAGACAGATTATGTGAAGGCGATTGCACGCTGAATGCAGAGTTTGGCGCGGTAACCATTGGTAATGTAGAAAAATACATTACCGAAAAAGCCTTTGAAATGGGTTGGAAACCGCAGGTTCGCGATGTACCCAAAACTGGTAAAAAAGTGGCGGTGGTCGGTTCCGGACCCGCAGGTTTGGGTTGTGCCGATGTGCTGATTAGAAACGGTGTGGATGTTACCGTTTTTGAACGTCAGCAGGAAATCGGCGGATTGCTCACCTTCGGTATCCCGTCGTTTAAGCTGGAAAAAAGCGTGATGAGCCGCCGCCGTGAGATGTTTAGTGATATGGGTGTTGAGTTCAAACTCGGCGTTGATATCGGTAAAGACATACAACTAAATGATTTGGTAGACGAATACGATGCGGTATTTTTAGGTGTCGGTACTTATCAGGGCATGAAAGCGGGTATTGATGGTGAAAATGCTGAGGGTGTATATTCTGCATTGCCGTTTTTAATCGGCAATACCCAAAAACTGCTTAATTTTGATGCGCCCGATTATGTCAGCATGGAAGGCAGGCGTGTGGTTGTATTGGGTGGCGGTGATACCGCGATGGACTGTGTACGTACATCTGTACGCCAAGGTGCTGCCGAAGTTACTTGTGTGTATCGTCGTGATGCGGCTAATATGCCGGGCAGTAAAAAAGAATATACCAATGCCAAAGAAGAGGGCGTGGGCTTTCAGTTTAATGCCCAACCAGTTGAAATAGAAGCTGAACCACTGGCTGTGCATACCAATGAAGCAGGCCGTGTTTGCGGTATTAAAATTGTCAAAACCCGTATGGGTGAAGCGGATGCGAATGGCCGCCGTCGTGCCGAAATCATCGAAGGCAGCGAAGAAGTGATTCCTTGTGATGCTGTTATCGTGGCATTCGGTTTTGCCCCTCACGCAATGCCGTGGCTGGCCGATATCGGTGTTAATATTGATGATAAAGGCCGTATTGCGGCACAGGGTAGTTTGAAACAGCAAACAGCCAATCCGAAAGTATTTGCCGGCGGCGATATTACGCGTGGTTCGGATTTGGTGGTAACCGCTATCGCCGAAGGGCGGGATGCGGCAGAAAGTATGATGGATTTTTTAGATGTATAGCATGGTAGTTAGATATAACCTATGTTGAGGCCGTCTGAAAACTTACAGCGGTTTATCATAATTCCGGCTCGTCCAATCTTATTGATTTCTCAATTGACATTTCTGATATAGGAGAAAAAAATGTCTGTAAAAAATGTAGTTAAACTAATCGAAGACAACGAAATCCGTTTTGTTGATTTGCGCTTTACCGATACCAAAGGTAAACAGCATCACTTCACCATTCCGGCACGTGTTGTTTTGGACGACCCTGAAGAATGGTTTGAAAACGGTCAAGCTTTTGACGGTTCTTCTATCGGCGGCTGGAAAGGTATTCAGGCTTCCGATATGCAATTGCGCCCCGATGCATCTACTGCCTATATCGATCCGTTTTATGATGATGCTACGGTTGTGATGACCTGTGACGTGATTGATCCTTCTAATGGCCAAGGATACGACAGAGACCCGCGCTCTATCGCACGTCGTGCCGAAGCTTATTTGAAATCTTCCGGTATCGGCGATACGGCATTTTTCGGCCCCGAACCCGAGTTTTTCGTATTCGACGGCATCGAATTTGAAACCCATATGCATAAAGCACGTTTTGCCATTACTTCCGAAAGCGGTGCATGGAGCAGCGGTAAACATTTGGACGGCCAAAACACCGGCCACCGTGCTACGGTTAAAGGAGGTTATTCACCGGTTGCCCCTGTTGATGCCGGTCAGGATTTGCGTTCTGCTATGTCGAGCATACTGGAAGAAATCGGCATTCCCGTTGAGGTGCATCATGGCGAAGTGGCTACCGGTTCGCAAATGGAAATCGGTACCCGTTTCAATACTTTGCTGAAACGTGCCGACTGGACGCAAGATTTGAAATATGTGGTTTTAAATGTTGCCCATAACTTCGGTAAAACCGCGACCTTTATGCCTAAACCGCTGATGGGCGACAATGGTAGCGGTATGCATGTTCACCAATCTATTTGGAAAGACGGCCAAAACCTGTTTGCCGGTGACGGCTATGCCGGTTTGTCTGATATGGCGCTTTATTACATCGGCGGTATTATCAAACACGCCCGTGCATTGAATGCCATTACCAATCCGTCAACCAACTCATACAAACGTTTGGTTCCGCATTTCGAAGCGCCGACCAAATTGGCTTATTCTGCTAAAAACCGTTCGGCTTCTATTCGGATTCCGTTTGTGAACAGCAGCAAAGCACGCCGTATTGAAGCGCGCTTCCCCGATCCGATGGCAAACCCTTACTTGTGTTTTGCCGCCTTGTTGATGGCCGGCTTGGACGGTATTCAAAACAAAATCCATCCGGGTGATCCTGCCGATAAAAACCTGTATGACCTGCCGCCGGAAGAAGATGCTTTGGTACCGACCGTTTGTGCCTCTTTAGAAGAAGCGTTGGCCGCATTGAAAGCCGATCACGACTTCCTGACCCGTGGCGGTGTGTTCAGCCAAGATTGGGTAAACAGCTACATTGCCTTCAAAGAAGAAGATGTGAAACGTATCCGTATGGCGCCGCATCCGTTGGAATTTGAAATGTACTATTCACTGTAATGGACAGTAAAAAGTAAAATCATAGAATCGTTTTTTTGATTTTATAATGATAAAGAAGCACCCCGAATATTAATGGTTCGGGGTGTTTTTTATTGAGAATCGTGCCGATAGTAGACAATAGCAAATGAAAAAGCAGGCATAGCTCACTGCTATGCCTGCTTTTTTGAATTTTGGTGGGTCCGGTGGGGATCGAACCCACGACCAAGGGATTATGAGTCTTGGTATATAAAATATAACTAATTGTTTTTAAATATAAGTGAAGCCTGCAACTACAGTCATATACAGTTTATTTTAAATATAAACTGTCACAAATTTGTCACAATCGAAAAACGAAATCTTAAGCCTGCCTTTTCATAAGGTACGTTTAATATTTCGTTTTTTTTCTACTTAGGAAATATATCAAATGAAAAAATATTTATATGTATTGCTTTTCGCTTCAACGGTAGCTAGTGCCGCTCCGTATTCCCAATATAAAGCACTTGTTGAAAAGCATGCTGCTGCACAAGGGTTAGATGCAAACTTGGTGTGGGCCGTAATAGCCCGTGAAAGTGGAGGCAACCGTTATGCGCTATCAAAAAAAAATGCACGAGGATTAATGCAAGTTATACCACCCACAGCAGCAAGAATGGGCGTTAATCCAAAACATCTTTATAGCCCTGAACATAATATTATAGCTGGTACGCGCTACTTGAAATTTTTAAGTAACCGCTATAACGGAAATCTCGACTTGATACTTGCCGGCTATAACGCGGGTGAGGGGGCGGTTGATAAATACAAAGGAATACCTCCTTACCGTGAAACACAAAACTACGTCAGGTTGGTTCGTAAACGTTATGCACAGTTAAGTGGCAACTCTAATTACGCACCTTCTTCATCTGATGCAACGGCAATTCGTGCATCTTATCAAGTTAAACCTGTCGTTAAAAATAGGCTTGTGTCTGATGAACATAAAATGTCTGAAGTAACTACGAAAAAATTCGCTGAGTGGGATGTTTTTCAAGAATTTTAATACACCAATGTGTAATTGAGTTCCGGCGTAAAGCCGGTTTTTTTGTACCTGCCGCCGTTAAGCGGCTTTTTTTTAAGGAAATAAAATGACTAAATCAAATCAAGTATCAGTTTCTAAAGCATTGCCATCAAATAGTATAAATAAATTTTGGTATATGCTTCCTGTTTTGATGTTCGGCTTGTTGTTTGCTATTGATGCACAAGCGGCAGGCGGTGGATTAAGTAAATTAACGGCCGAAGGTAAGGAGTGGGATAAGGCTATTTATGGCTTTATTGGTGTATGTGCCACCATCTTCTTGCTTTTTAAAGGTGTTCAGATTTGGGCAAACAAAGGTAGCTGGGGAGACTTCGGTGAGGCCTGCCTGAAGGTTATTGTTGTGGCGGCCGTTCCTACTTTAGCAACCTATTTGTGGTCTTTGTATGGTTCGTAAGAGGTGGATATATGAGTAACGACATCATAGATGTGGATGATGAGTTACCAGCATACCGGGGTCTTGAGCGAACGGCGACTTTTGCCGGTATGCCAATGGTTCCGGTTGTAATGGTAACGGCCATTCCACTCGTTGTAGCGATGATTCTGCTACCTTTCTTCAAAGTGAAAGCATTTTTAGTTTTGCTTTTTTCTTTGCCCTGTTTGGCTTTTATTTACACGCAAACGCAGCAAGACGATCAGGCCTTGCGTATTATAGGCTTGTCCACGTTAAGTGCATTACGCCGCCGTAATTATCGACTGTTTGGGAAAACCAATACGATTTTAGGCAGCAAATACGGAAGACAGAGAAATGATTATCAACGATTATTTGAACAAAGTGTTGAAAAAACAGAGAGGACAGGAAGATAGCCTACCGCGTTATAAACAGCACATTAGTAAAAACGTTGTTTTGATGGAAAATAACCGGGTTGCTTTTACCATCCGCCTTGAAGGGACACACTTTGAAGGTGTGGATGATTCAAGTATTGTTGTTCAATATCTAAATTTGAATAAAACATTAGCAGCTTTAGGAAAAGATAAAAGCAGCCGCCTTGGCCTTTGGTTTACTCATCATCACAAAAAAATCGACTTCGGCCGCCATTATGATTTTCGCACTACTTTCACTCGCAATTTTGCGGATAAGTATATGGATAAATTTAAAAAAACGGATTATTTTGAAAATATCTACTACATAACGGCTATCCTTCGATATGAAGATATGGATGATGCGGTAGAAGAGGCTGAAGAGTTGATTGAAAAACTAATGGAGTACCTGCAAGGATACGATCCCTATGTACTGAAAGCTTACTACAACGAATCGGGAATATTGTTCTCAGAGTTTTATGAGTTTATCGGTATGTTATCCAACGGTACCTATGAACCTATTCCTATGGGAACAGCAAATGCTTATCGCACCATTCCTTCGGCAGACCTTCACTTTGGCTCAGAACTTTTGGAAATGCGCTGTTCAGACAAAACACGTTATGCTACTTTGTATGATTTGAAAGAGTTTGGTCAGACAAAAGCAAAAATCATGGTTAATACATTAGCCTTGCCATGTGAATTCATTTTTACTCAAAGCTTGACTTATATCCGTCCTGCCAAAATGATGAAGCAAATTGATGACCAACTAAATAAGTTGGAATCAGTAGGAGATATGGCTGAAAGCCAGCACCTTGAGTTACTCGAAGCCAAAGGGCATTTGGCTGCCGGAGATTTAATGTTTGGAGAATATCACGGTGCTTTAGTCGTTTTTGGGGATACACCCAAAAAAGCTTACTCAAACGGGCAAACCGTAGCCGCCCGCTTCTTAAGTTCAGGCGGTTTTCGTTTTATTCGGGCATCACTTTCGGCTGAATTTACTTTTTTCAGCCAATTTCCAGGAGCAAATACCAAACCTAGACCGTTTCCTAAAGCTACAACCAATATTGCTGCTTCATTTCCCATGTTTAATTACGAACATGGAAAAAGCCGTGGCAATCCATTAGGCGACGGATCAGCGGTGATGCCTCTTAAAACTGCAGGTGATACGCTTTACGACTTCAATTTCCACTATACAGATCCAAATGAAGCGGTGACAAAGGGAGAGTATCCAGCCGGTCATACCCTATTAATGGGGAAAACAGGTACAGGTAAAACAACTGCCCAAACTGCCTTATTAAGTTTTGCCGAACGTTTTGATCCATATATTTTTGCGATGGATAAAGATAAAGGCATGGAGATCTTCATTCGTGCCATTGGAGGTACTTATTTTCCTATTGATGCGGGAATTCCGACTGGTCTTAATCCATTCCAATGGCCCGACTCACCCAAATTGCGTGATTTCTTATACGATTTAGTCGGTTCGTGTGTTCGTCAGCAAAATAAGGAAAATACAGCAGAAGAGCAGAAACAGATTCAAATGGCGGTAGATACCGTTATGAATTTGGATTTTAAACACCGGCGTATGGGCGCGTTGTTACATTCTATAGCCCCTAGTACTGAAGACAACAGCTTGTTTACTCGACTCGAAGTTTGGTGCGGAAAGGGTCGTTTTGCGTGGTGCTTAGATAATCCTCAAAATCAGTTCAATCCTGATGAGTTTTACCGTGTAGGATTTGATTTGACGGATATTTTAAAACCTGATTATCGACCAACGGAACCTATTCTCGCTTGTATGTTTTACATGAAAAACATCATGCTAGAGCGAGTAGCAAAAAATCGCGGTATTTTGGCTACCGTAATTGAAGAGTTCTGGTTACCAGCAAAATACCCGACCACACAAGAATTTATTGTTGATGGATTGAAAACGGATCGTAAATTAGGTGGTTTCCTGGTGCTTGTAACACAATCCCCAAAGGATACTATCAATTCGCCCATTTTTGATACTGTGGTGGAGCAAACAGTTACCAAAGTTCTTTTGCCTAATCCATCTGCCGAGTATGAAGCTAATTACCAGCGTCTTGGATTAACAGAAAAAGAATTTTACGAACTAAAACGACTAGGTGAGAAATCTAGACAGTTTTTGGTTAAACAGAACCTTTGCAGTTCGATCGCTACACTTAACCTTTCGGGGATGAGTGATGAAATCGCGGTATTGTCAGGCAATGCGGCAAACGTTCATATCATGCACAAGGCAATTAAACTTTGCGCTAGTGAACATCCTGATGTATGGCTGCCAGTGTTTCATGAAATGAGGAAGGAGGCGAAAGCCGAAAAAGAGAAACAAGATATGCAGCATCATGCTGTATAAGTAAACCAATGTAAGGCCGTCTGTTAATTTCAGACGGCCTTACTCTTATTTACCGTATTATGCGTTTTTTCCACAGGAGAAAATCTTATGACCTTACGCAATTTAAAAATAAAAGCTATTGCAGTTTTGGTATCTACAGGATTAATGACTGTTTCGATGCCTATGTCCATTGCCGGTGGTATCCCTGTATTTGATGGTGCGGCAGTTGCCCAAGCCATTCAGCAAGGAGTGCAAATGGCTGAGCAAATACAAAACCAGATCAAACAACTACAAGAGCTTAAAAACCAAGTTAAAGCTTTGACTGGTAGTCGTAATTTAGGGGAGTTTGCAAAAAATACTGCCCTTGACCATGTGCCTGATGAGTGGAAAGCCGTTTACGGCGACATTAAAAATTTAGATACATCAACAATTATAGGTAAAGATCGCTATAAGCAAAGCAATGCCACTGACGCTTTAATCAACAGTTATAAACAGGCTTCAAAAGCAGTTTTTGATACTCAAAAACGTATTGATGTGATTCAAAAGTTGGCCCAACAAATCAATCTGACACAAGATGCCAAAGCAGCAGCTGATTTACAGAATCGTATTTCGATTGAGCAGTCAAGAATTGCAACAAATCAAGTCATGTTGGACATGACTATGAAGATGGCCGAGCAGCAAGAAAAAATCCAAACGGCTCAGCAACAAAATATAATTGCCTGTCAAATCAAAGCTAAAGGCCGTTCTGCTCAGAAAGCATGTGGTTCTATTTAATTTTTAATAACTAAACCCAACCCGCTGTTTTAAACAATCAGCGGGTTTTTTAGGAAAAAAAATGTCTGACGCATCTGGAAAATCAACATTTTTTGTTGATATGACACAATTTGTTACCGTGAACATGGGCACCAGTTTGTTTGAATCTGCTGGAAATTTTATTTCAAGTATAGCACCTGTTTTTTCAACGATGTTTGGTTTGTACCTTTTGATGGTGATGTTTTCATATTGGCAGGGAGGTGGTGTTGATGAAATGTTCGTTGACTTTGTAAAGCGAATGATTGTATGTTGTTTTTTAGTCATTTTAGCCTTCAATGCTACTCATTACCACGAACTTGCTAATCTTATTTATGTCTTACCTGATGATTTGGCAAAAGCATTCGGAAGTGTGGAGTACTCTGGTGGTGCATTAGATAAAATTGTGGATGATGTAAATACAGTCACAGACGAACTTGCTTTTCAAAAGAGCAGGCTTAATATTTTAGATGTCGGCACAAGGTTCGATTACACTCTTGTTATTTACAGCATTGAAATTTTTATGGGAATTCTTCTAACTGTTGGATTTGCCTTCTATTTGCTATCAAAAATTTCTCTTGCAATGGTTCTTATGATAGGTCCGTTGTTTATCGGTTTCGGTTTATTTCCTGCTACTCGCCAATACAGCATGAACTGGGTTGGACAGTGTTTAAATTATCTATTTACTATTGTCTTATTTTCGGTGCTTGGCTCAATGATGTTAACTTTTATTAAAGATTATGTTGATATAATGGGAGCAGATAATATTGCTGCAGCATCATCGTTAGCTATGTTATTAGTTTTAATAACTATTCTTTTTATTATTGTTTGCTTCTTTATACCTCAAATAGCATCTGCGCTGACAGGTGGGGGAGCTATACAAGGCTCTATGCGAACAATTTACAATGTAACGCGTAAAGGATTGGCTAAGATTGATCACGGTACAAGAAAATCTGGAGTCGCTGCGAAGAATGTATGGAATAAAAATCGTAGTGGAGGAAGTATAAAAAAATCCTAATATAAATGAAGGAGGTGAAAAATGGATCATAACGATATAAGGAAAGGTGTCTTACAGGCTCAAGTTGTAGACCGTAATTCAGGTTTTTTGTTATTTGAAATTTTTGTTGTACCTCCTACTCTTGCTTATTTTGTTGCAACTAGTAAATTTGTTTCAGAGTACGTCGGTCAAGATTCATTAGTATTTATATTTACAGGATTTTTTCTATTTTTCTTTTTTGTTTATGGGGTATTTTTCAACACAAAATTCAGAAGATATATTGCATTATTCTTCAGTTTCCTATGGGTGTATAGCGCATGGAAATTTGTCGGTCCTGATAAACCTTTTTCTGACTATCAAATAACGGACTACTTCATAGATGTTTTTTTTAGAAGTATTCCATGTGTAATTATATTTTTAATTACTCTTTTCTTACATTGGCATGATTTTATATTTTTAGATGATATGCAAAATTAATTAATATAGGAGTAGTAAGTATGAACAATAAGAAGTTGATAGTATCTCTTCTGTTTTCTATTTCAATTTGTTTGACCGGTTGTGCCGCTCTAAATGATGGTTTAGCGCAGATAAATAGCACTCTAGGAGAAATTAATGGGGGCTTATCTGGGTCATCAAGTAAGCCCATTTCTGATAAACAAACTGCCGTTTATGCTTTAAAAAATATGCAAATATCAGAAACATCCGCTTTTAATGGAACCGGTTATGGTAAAGGGCTTCGCCTAACCGGTGAGGCATACAACAAAACAAGTAAACTGGTAAGATTGAATCTTTCTATCCCCATCTACGATAAAGGTGGATTCCGTGAAGGCTCTTTAGGTGGTGAGATTACTCTTTCACCAAAAGAGAAACAACGGTTTGAATTCGATACCCCATCAGCTATACCTGAAGGCGGAAAACTGGATTTGAATAAATTCAAAGTTTCCCAAGAAAAATTTTGATATTTATAAAACGCTGAAACGCTTCCAAATGGAAGCGTTTTTTCTTTTGGAGATTTACATAATGAAGAAACTGACATTAATACTAATAGCAATGATGATGGCCACTGCTTGCTCACATAATCCAAAGAAGCCTAGCGGTCAGCCTTTTCCGATTAACCCCACTTATCAGGTAGGAAATTAAAATGGGATTATTCCGCAAAAAAGATAAAGTTAGAAAAACTAATACAAAAGAGCAAAAGCCGAAAACACCTTATAAAGAAAGTATCGACTTTATTAAGGCAGCCAAAGAGTTTGAAAAATCAGAAAACGACAACATCCGTAAACGTGAAAAAATAGCATGGGTTGTCGCCGGTGCAGCTGGATTAATTACAGTAGCATCTGTCTTTGCTGTAGCAGCTATGCAGCCGCTTGTACGAGTTGAACCTTACATTATGCTAGTGGATATGAACACTGGTAAAACCAATGTGATTACTACATTAGATCATAAAACTTTATCCAATAATAAAGAGTTAAATAAACACTTTTTAGGTAGTTATGTGAAGAATCGTGAAGGGTATGACTGGTATACGATTCAGACCACTTACGATACTGTAATTGCGATGAGTGGACCACAAGAGCAAGCTCAATTTACGAAGCCTTTCCAAGATGAAGTAGGGCCTGATAAAGTTCTTGCTGATAAATATAGAGTAAAAGTAGATATTAATTCTATTTCATTTGTCGGCGAAACTGCACAGGTCCGCTTTACTAAGACAACATTACCCGTCACTCCCTCATCGGGAGACGCCCCTGCAACACAACACTTAATCGCTACAATTGCGTATCACTATGCTAATCCACCGTTGAATGAAGAAGAACGGGAATATAACCCAACAGGATTTATTGTTGATTCTTATCAAGTGGAAGTGGAGAACTCACAATGATAAATAAAACTTTTTTAATTTCCGGTATTGTCGCCGGTTTTTTTTCGCTCTCCGTTCAGGCCGCAGCTATTCCTAAAGGTACGGTATATGACAAACGTATCCAGTATATAAATTACAACCCAGACAATGTGGTAGTTATTCGATCCAAAGTGGGCAGAGCTGTGTTGGTACAGTTGGCTAATGATGAGCGCCTAAGTGGCGATAGTAAAGGTTTGGCTGCTGGCAATACCGGTGCATGGGCCTTAAACGTATCCGGAAACAATATTTTCTTTAAACCCAAAATTGCTTCTCCTCAAACAAACTTACTGATTACCACCAATAAACGAACTTACGCATTCGATTTACAGATGGCGGGTAAAAATCGGCCACCCACCTATATTCTGCGCTTCCGCTATCCGGATGAAGTAAGACAGCAGAGGGAAAAAGTAGAACGTAAACGTCGCGAAGCACGTACTCTTAATGATCTTCATCCTGAGAAAAGTTATGGTTTTCGTAACTTTGATTATTGGGGATTTGGCTCTAAAGCCCTTTCACCATCTGAAATGTGGGATGACGGTCGATTTACTTACCTCAAGTTTGATGATGCTCGTGAAATGCCTACAGTGTTTAATGTGTCCGCTGATGGCACAGAGTCCACCATAAACAGCCATATCGAAAATGATACATTGGTAATTCACGGCACTTCTGCTTTATATCACTTGCGATTAGGTAAAAAGGTGCTGGGTGTAGAAAACCGAAGCTATGACAGTAAGGGTAAATTTAACTATCGGGGAACAACTATTCCCGGAGCAGTCCGTATGAAAAAGGAGGGCAAGTAAATGAACTTGGATCCGAACAGTATTAATCAAAATAATGAAGATGGGACAAATGCAATAGAACCATCTTCTGAGACTAACAACGGCCACTTGAATGAAACTCCGAAAGATGGAGATTTTCGTGTGCAAGATTTGAGCGGGCAGATTAAAACACCGGAGGCCGAACGAGGCATTCCGCGTGATTTAAGTGTCCGCAAAATTTCAACCATGAAAAAGGTTGTTATTTTAGTATTAGGCCTGTTTTCCGTTGGGCTTATTTCTGCAGGTGTAATGCGTTATGGTGCGGGGTGGTTTAAAAAAGAACCTAAAACCGAACAGACGCAAATAGCGTCTACAAGTGGAACTCGCCATGATTTCAGTAAAAGCCAGAAAGATAGTCTTTCCTCAGCTGCCGATGTTGAAATTGTGGAAGAAGTTGCATCCGAACCAGAATCTGACATTGTATCCGAACCGCAGCCAGATATTTCTTCACAAGCTACAACAGCTACTCCAACCGTAAGTGAACCACCACCAGATTTGCGCCTGATCAGCCCGTTGATGTTCGATGATGTAGATAGTGCGGTCACAGGGGGAGAAAGTGTTGCTAGCGCAGGAGGAGCTTCAGCTTATTTAGGTAGTTCCTCTGAAAGTGATACAGACAATAGCAAACAACAAGGGTTGGCTGCCCGATTAAATGGATCGATATTTACTCCCGCCGTTGCTCAACAACGTGGCAATTTGGATTATCTTCTTGGGCGTAGCACTGGCATTCAATGCGGTTTGTTAACCCGTATTGTGACTACTTATCCGGGTATCACCAAATGCCAAGTACTTAATGATGTATATTCGGCCAACGGAAAAGTACTTTTGGTTGAAAAAGGGTCAATTATCCACGGAGAACAGCAATCAGCTTTGATGCAGGGCCAAGCTAGGGTATTTGCCGCATGGACTACAATAGAAACACCCAATGGCGTGACCGTCAGAATTGATAGTTTGGGGGCTGATCCGTTAGGAGGATCTGGTCATCCTGCGCGTGTTAATAATCACTTTTGGAAACGTATCGGTGGTGCAGTCATGATCAGTATGATTGATGACATCATCAATGCTTATGGACGTCGTAGTAAAAACTCCTCTGAAAATGTTTCTTTTGAATCCACTACCGAATCGGCTCAGGATCTTGCAACAGAGGTATTGAAAAACACTATTAATATCCCTCCAACTGGATATGTAAATCAAGGAGAACGTATTATGGTTTACGTTGCTCGCGATGTTGATTTCAGTCATGTTTACGAGATAGTCCCTACCGATTAAACCAACTGCCGCCCTGTTTAGTTTTCAGGGCGGCTTTCTTTGGGAAAAAAGTATGAGCGATTTGAATAAGGACGTAACCGTCCGAAATCTTTTAGATAAATTGGGAATTACGGAAAAACTCAACCAAAGTGGTGTTACTGAAGTTTTAATTAACCGCAGTGGAGAAATGTTTACGGAAGACAGCAGCGGTTTTACCCGTTATGAAAGCAGTATTCTTACTTTGGATAATCTTAAACAGCTAGGCAATACGCTTTGCGTATTTAACGGCAAAGCACTAAACACGAAAAACCCTATTCATTCGGTTACCTTACCTGATGGAGAACGCGGGCATATTATGATGCCGCCTTCGTGTGAAGATGAAACAATGGTGTTTGCATTCCGTAAACCTTCGAATAGTCGTTTCAGTTTGAATGACTATATCAACACAGGTCGTTTAAAAGACTTTAACGACGTATCTACTCACGGCGTGCCTGAGCGTCGTGTTAACTCAGAAATTGAAATAGACAACCGTTATATTCGTGATGTTTGCGATAAGATGAAACTGCCTTACGATGTAAAATTGGCTGACTGGCAGCACCAGATGTTAGAGCATAAAGCCAACGGTAATTTAGTTGAGTTTTTCAAGATTGCGATTGCCCGTAAGTTAAATATCTGCATGGTTGGTGGTACCGGATCCGGTAAAACAACATTTACTAAAGCTCTTGCTGATTTAATCCCCGAAAACGAACGTTTGATTACCATTGAAGATACGCACGAATTAAGCTTACCTAACCATCCTAATCATGCTCATCTTTTCTATAAAGAACACATTTCGGCAAAAATGATTGTAGCTGCCTGTATGCGGTTGAAACCTGACCGTATATTTTTAACAGAGCTGCGCGGCGATGAGGCATGGGATTACTTGTCTGCTCTTAACACAGGACACCCTGGTGGTTTAACTTCAGTCCATGCCAATGATGCCCGTTCTGTTCACTACCGTATTGCACAATTGGCGATGGAATCCCCTGCAGGTCAAAAAATGGATCATTCCTATATATTGAATACTGTGCGTGCCACTATTGATGTGGTTTGTTATTTTGAAAAAACACGTATGACAGAATTGTACTTTGATCCGGTCGAAAAATTCTATGCGATGAGCGGACGTCTGTGATTTTGTCAGCCGATGAAAAATCTTATACAATTACTGGAAATTTAAGAAAGGTTTCAAATGGCTGTTGCAGCTACTATCGCTCCAAGTGCAATGGAACGGCTTTATCGTGCATTGGAAAAGCCGGATCCATCTTATTTACTGATTTCAGGTTTAGAGCGAGATGCTAAGTCTTTATTGTCAACTCCAAATAACGCAGTCGGGTACGTGATCTTGGGGATGCTTGATGCTATCAGTAGCAGGAAAACGGAATTTGATAAACATTTTAATTTCATTTCTGCTCCAGGAAAGCCAACAATGGCGGATTTCCCTCGGATTAACGGATTAAACCGGATGGGTTTTTTCGATGAAGCTACGGAATACCTCAAACAGATGCTTGATTCTTCAAAAAGTATAGATAATCCTTACTATCTTAAAGCTTTGGCTCAAATAGGAATGATGTATGGATTTGTTGATGATGCCGGTTCCGTTATCGAGCGTCTAAAACGGATGGAATCGTTGGAGCCAGGTTCCCAAGACGAATTGGAAAAAATTTATCTGCTGTTGAAAGAAACCTCAGTTTCTCAAGCTGCCATGATCGATGCTGTTTTGGCAGCTAAGAAACTGCTTGCAGAAAAAGGTTTACAGATCCCTTGTTATTCTTTCGGTTACTCGGTTGAGTACGATAGTTTCATAGAGTTGAAAATGCTTTGCTTTGAAACCAATCTAGATCGGCTAGCTGAAGCAGATGAAGCTTTATCCCGTTTATTGGTAGGTATGGAAAAATCTGTTGATGAGAGTCTGCTTAATTTAAGTATTTCCTGCCGCCCTTATAATCCGAGTTACGGAATAGGGGGGTGACTATGATTGAGCCTAAAGATTTTGTGGACAGCGCACAAGCTATGTTTGGTGAAAGCGAAGTAGGAAACCGCAATGCTGTTAGCCGGATATATTACGGTGTTTATCATACAGGATTGCAGCTCGCCTTTGATTGTTTAGGATTTACATATACAACGGGCGTGTCAGTACATAAGCAGCTTATTGATTTTTTCAAGCATCAAAACGAAAAAGACTTGAAAATTATCGGGCGTCAAATGGAAAAACTCAGAAATGCCAGAAACGAAGCGGACTATTCGCTGGATACCTGTGTTTCTCCTGAAGATGCCAAACTTGACTTGATACTGGCATTGCAAACCATTTCTCAAATTCAAGAGGTACAAAACCGTTTCTAGACTTTTTTCTATACTACCAAAGGCCGTCTGAAATTTTTAGACGGCCTTTGGTTTTTAAAGGATTTAAAATGCCATATATCAATAAAATCGAAGTAATGGGCAATCTGGCCAAAGACCCTGAATTGCGTTACATGCCCGATGGTAAGCCGACCACAAAAATCACGGTGGCCGTCGCCGATAAATGGACCGATAAAAAAACGGGAGAACTGAAAGAGCATGTCGAATGGTTCGCTGTTTTACTGTATGGCCGCCACGCGGAAATTGTGTGTCAGTACATGAAAAAAGGTGACTGCATTTTGGTGTACGGAAAATTGCGGACACGCTCCTATACTGATAGAGACCATATAGAGCGTAACGTAACCGAAGTATTGGCTAACGAAATGCAAATAATCCATACAGCCAACCGCCATACTTCATCAGATAATATTTCTGCATCATCAGGGGAAGGTATCTACGGCATGATGTAAGCTACAGTTTCATTTCAGGCCGTCTGAATTTCAGACGGCCTTTGCTTTGGAGTTTTCCGCATGAAAAAATATCTAGGAATGGCACTGCTCATCTGTCTGTTAATGGTGCTAGCAATTTTTAGTGGTTCGTATATTGGCTCCATCCTATATACCCAATGGTTGGGGTTAAAAACCGAACCGTCAATATCTTTACTCATTACTTATTGGCAACACATAGATCAATTACCTAAAGGCATGGTTTGGCGGCTGCACGTTTCTACCCTTGCAGCTGCCATACTACCGGTTTTGGTTTTATTTTTGGCTTTTATCTCTATATTTTCTAACCAAAAAAAAGAATTACACGGTTCGGCACGGTTTGCCAATCGTCGCGAAATAAAGCAAACCGAATTGCTAAAAAAGGATTTTAAAGAATCAGACCCTCCTGACCTACTGGTAGGCAAGTATCAAAACGAATACTTGCGTTGGGCAAATGACGGTTTTGTTTATTTGGCTGCACGAACTCGTGGCGGTAAGGGGGTAGGTTTTGTAATTCCTAATTGCCTGCATTACCGGCACAGTATGGCCATCAATGATCCTAAAAAGGAAAATTTCCTGATCACGGCAGGATTTCGCGCCCGTTGCGGACACAAGGTATTTTTCTTCAATCCCAGCGGTACCATGCCGTATCACGACCGTGATCAGTCTGCACCGTTGATAAGCCATCGTTGGAACCCGTTAACTTACGTGCGCCGCAATCCGATTTATACCTACAAAGATGCTTTAGCTGTGGCTGCAGTATTTTATCCTTTACCGACAGAAGATAGGGGGAGCGCGAAGTTTTTCCAGCAGGAAGCACAAAAGTTGTTTGCAGGTCTGTTGCTCTATCTGATCGAAACCGAAAGAGAACGTGATTTAAGCCGGCCAGAAAACAAAACCACAATGTCCAATCTATTCCGTCTGACCACTCCTACTGACGGTAAAACCTTGCAAGAATGGATACGTGCCGAATTTGAATTGCGGGCGGCACAACCGGAAACGCAACTCAGCCGGAATTGCCAAACCCTACTGATGGGCTTTGCTAACGGCAACGCTAAAACTGGTGGTGATATTTTATCCACCATGACCGCACCACTAGCGATTTTTTTAGATCCAGCGGTTGAGGCAGCCACCAGCGGTGATGATTTTTACCTTGACAATGTACGCCGTGAATTGACCACAATCTATTTGGGCATATCGCCGGAAGAAATCAAAGTTTACGGCACGCTATTGAATCTATTTTTTAGCCAGTTATGTGATGTCAACGTACGGCAGGGGCTACCTAAAGATAATAAGGAGCTTAAATATCAATGTTTGTTGCTGTTGGATGAGTTTACCGCGCTCGGGCGCATCCCTGCCATTGAGGAAGGTGTAGGCTATCTTGCCGGTTACGGAATCCGACCTACTATTATTTTTCAGACACCTGGGCAGGTTGAGAAAGTGTATGGCAAAACTGGTCGGCAAACCTTTTTCAGCAACTTCACTTGTCGTTTGGTATTTGCTCCGCGTGAGCAGGACGAAGCCGAAGAACTCAGCAAGCTGATCGGTTACTACACCTACAAAGCTAAGTCATCGTCACGATCACGTGGAAAAAACAGCAGTAGTAGTGGTAGTAATATCAGCGACCAAAAACGTGCGGTGATGAATCCCGACGAACTTAAAATAATGCCTGACAACAAGATGATCATTAATATGACCGGTATACGGCCTATCTATGCAGACAAAATCATCTACTATGAAGACCCGATTTTTAGTAAGCGTGCGAATTTACCGGTTCCCCATGTGCCTATTTTAGAAGTTAACCTTGCTCAGAAAAAACTACCGCAAGTAGCTAGACCGGATTATGTTTCGCCCGAAGATATGGCAAGCTTTAAATGGAGAGATGCGGTCAACTCTGAAGATATCGCCCGGTCACTGATTACGGCATTGATTCCGCCGGAAAGCCCGCCGGAGTTTGTTGCCAAAGTGGTACCGGTAATTATCCAAAATTGGGGTGATGGTGGTTTAAGTATCGTTTCGGAAATCCTGAAAAACACGTCAACAGGGGGAGATAAAAAACAGCAGCCGGTAGCGGCTTAGTTTAGGTTTGTATTAAGGACGGCCCTTTGTGGCCGTCTATTTTTTGGAGATTGATGATGAAGAAAATTGTGTTGGTGACGGGTGGTACGAAACGACAACGTAATTGCTATATTGCAAATCAACAGAGTCATACAAAGAACAGAGATATCAGAGCCATTTTGCCACTCAGCAATGAAGAAATACTTTATGACTTGGAAAATGCATGGGGTGTTGATTTATATATAAGTATGGATGATACCAAATACATTTCACAAGAAATCTTAGATAGGGTTACAGAGCGTGTCCACTTATCAGATAAAAACGGAAAGCTTTCAGTCATTGAAATAGATAATTACGACAATCAAATTAAGTATGATAATGATACGGATATTTCGTGTTATCAGGCAATTACACATACTCAAATAGTCATTATAGGTAATAGTGATGATGGTCGGACAATTTTCCCCCCTGAACTGCTAAATGTAGAAGGTTGCAATGCCGCTTTTTCTTTCGGTATATTGCTATCTACAAGAGAATTGCACGATCCATTTGCGCATTTGGAAACTGAAATTGCTTGTCGACTGGATAAGTTATTTTCATATAATATCAATACCGTTTCTTATGATCCGAAGACACGAACCGGTTTTGCATCAATAAGCAATTCATCACCCCCTGACGTAGGCACGATTCGATACCTACCTGAAGATAAATAATTATATGTAAGGATAATGGGTTTGGATAAACAAATTGATAAGTCATCTGCTCATAGGGTGAGCGATGATCAACTATTCGACTTGCTCAAGCAAAGTCCGTCTTTTTGGGTTCGGTTCGCTTCCCGAATACGTTCCGCCCATTTCCTAAATGCCCTAAAAAAGTCTTTTGATTTAGGTTATGGACAAGGGATTGACGAACCCAGAGAGTTGCTTATCCAATATCAAGATAATGTTTCACTTTCAAAATATGGTTTTGATGAATCCATTTACGGGCCTGATAAGTTTGCGGTAACGGAAGTTCTCAAACAGCAGATGATTAAGGATACAGAGAAAGCTATCAAAGCTGGCTTGGTTTCTATGCCCAGCGAATCGCAATGGAAAATGATTTTTTCTGATCATCCTGCTTCAAGCGTTGTTGCCGGAGCAGGTTCAGGCAAATCCACTACCTTGGTGCTCAGGGTAGTATTTATGGTTTGTTATCTCAAAATAGATATTAATGAAATTCAATTAATTTCTTTTACCCGTGCATCATGTGAGGAATTAAGGGAAAAAATAAAAAAGGTTTTTTCTTTTGAAGTGTGGCGAGACGTCATTAATTTAAAAGAAGACATATTGGATAAACAGTTAAAGCGGTTAGTGAGAACTTTTCATTCAGCCCTTTATGCACTCTCACTTAGGCAATACCAAAATTTTGATATATTTGAATTTTTAGGGAATAGAAAAGCTAAAGACGGTTTTAATCCACTTTTTGTAAGCCATCTGACAGATGAGCAGAGAGAAATTGTGCTTGAAGCCTATCGAGATTGCTTTTGCTATGTTCCTGAGTTTCGAAATGCTATCGTCAAATTGTATAAAAAAAACGTACTTAGTAAAAAACTCAAATTTGCTGAAATTGGTAAGAATTACGACGATAAGAAACTTAAGATGGCATCAGACAGGGATCTTCTTTTAACAGAAACAGTGAATAAACTATGGAAAGAAGACTTTGAGCGTATCGGTTTAGATATTCATCTTGAACCACAACTTTTAAAGCCTTACAGCGGGTATAAATTTTACTGTAATGCAATAATTAAAACAGCAACAAAGAGTATTCCGTTATTTCTCAGCTTGCGCGGTACTAAAGATAATGAGGAAATAACTACTGAGAATGAAGAACTTTTAGAAAAAATCAGAACAATACCAATTGCATTAATGATGAAAAAGAATATTGTCCTTCACCATATAACTACCGAGTATGTACATGTTCAAACTTTGGATGATTTGGAAAAACTAAAATTTGCGTTGGAGTTAGAAGATAAAACCGAGATTCAAAAAGAGGCTCCACGTTTTGAATTCCAATTGGAAGGCAATATTAGTAAAACATCAATTGAAGAAGCCTTGTTTTCAGAAGCCAATTTTATTCAAAACCTTGGAATGGAAGTTCCTGTTGTGATTAAGAAGATTTTGGAAAATAAGTTTTTTCGACAATATGCTGATGAATATCAATTTGCCATTGCTCTGTCACATTTCATACCGTATTTAGAAAAAATATTGAAACAGAAAAAAATGGTTTTATTTAACCGCCTGTTCTTAAGCGGTGCAAATCATGAGAACGGATTACCTAAGAATTTTCAACAATTGTTAAATTTCAAACATTTACTGATTGATGAATTTCAAGATATTTCTCCGCAAATTGTTAGCTGGATAAAGGCAATACACCGCAAACTTGTATCGAATGACATAACTCCAACTATTATGGCTATTGGGGATGATTGGCAGTCTATTTATGGTTGGAGGGGTAGTGCATCGGAGTTATTTATCAATTTTCACAAGTATTTCCCAGTGCATAAAGATTTAGGTGGTAAGACTGGTTATTACCAAATGGTGCACAATTATCGGTCATTGGAGCCTATCTTAAGAGACGCTGAAAAGATACTAAGACCGGTAAAGAACAAAATAGACAAAGAAGCGATAGCCGTTAAAAAAAATGATACAGGTTGTATGGGTGTTGAAGTAATAACTGGAATAGATTTTAAAACGAATACAGGCATTCAAACCATCGTCGCTCGAATTATTAAGGAGAAAAATTGGGTCTCGAATTTAGCCAATAAGGATAAAAATCAAGTAATGATATTGTCTCGGACTAGGGATGTACGGGATAGAATAGCTGGTGATTTAAAAAGGTATGGTCCTTTAGACGGGGTAAAACTGTACACTTACCATCAATCAAAAGGTTTGCAAGCTGATGTAGCTATACTTTGTGGAGATATAAGTTACGATTTAAAACATAGATTCAGGAATGCAGTTTATAAAGTAAGTGGTATTTTTAATCAGACTTATGATGAAGCTGCAACTGATGAAATTTACAGATTAGCTTATGTGGCTGCCACACGTGGTATTCGTCGTGTGATTTGGTTTGTTGAAGAATCCCAAATCTCCGGAGCCTCTTGGCAGCTAAGACATTCCCCTTAAGGCAAGGTTTTTAATCACTGTCGCCATTAACATTGTGTTAATGGCGGTTTTCTTTTGGAGAAAATTTATGAGCAACTACGACAATATCCGTAATGCACTAACATTTATAGATTCACATGATCGTGATACTTGGATACAGGTTGGTTCTGCTTTGAAAGATGAGTTGGGTGAGGAAGGTTTCAATTTATGGGACAGATGGTCTCAAGGAGCAGATAACTATAATGCCCGCGATGCTAAAGCAGCATGGAAATCATTCAAGCCTGGCTTTTTCCACATTGCCTCAGTATTTTATCACGCTCGTACCAACGGTTACCGCCCAGAGAAGCCCTATATTCCACCATCCGCTGAAGAACAGGCCCTGATTCAAGCAGAACGGGAAGCAACCCGTTTGTCCGAAGAACAGGCACGTACTGAACGCAGGGAACAAGTAAAACATCTCGCTCAACGTATTTGGGAGCGGGCCACCTCCGCCGACATTAGTCACCCTTATTTGATAGCCAAAGGAATTACGGATACGGCCGCTATCGCAGGGATGCGCCAAAACCTGTACAAAGGCAACAATAATCTCTTGGTCCCCGTGTTTTTCAATCGTGAAATTGTCAACGTGCAGTCTATCAATCAAGACGGTAGCAAACGGTTTTTGGCCGACGGTCAAGTTCAGGGCGGTTTTGCAGTGGTGGGCGATGCAGCCAACACGCAAAACGGCATTGTTATTGCCGAAGGTTTTGCAACGGCCGCAAGTATCTATCAAGCCACTGGAAAAACTGTGATTGTAGCTTTTAATGCCGGTAACATGGTAAATGTATCAGAACGTTTGGCCAAAAGCCTACCTACAAATGTACCGGTTACTCTTGCAGTGGATAACGATGCCAGCCTGACCGGTATGAAAAAAGCTCGAATGGCGGCCGAATACTTTGAAGGTCGCGCCCAAGTAGTCGAGCCTGAATTTACGATGGCACAAATCCGGCAGTATCAACTCGAAAATGGTAGTGACGAAAAAGGCCGTTTGAAGCTGCCAAGTGATTTTAACGACTTACACCATTTGTCCGGGATCGAGGCTGTACGTGAAAAAATCGAATCAGCTTTTAGACGGACTGAAACGTCGTTATCGGAACCTAAACCGGAAGTCAAGCCGCCTCACCCTGATACAGCACCCGTCATAAGCGATGAGGAATGGGCAGCGATAGTTGCTGAAGAAGCGCGTTTATCAGGCTATACCGTGCCACCACCAACCGAATTGACCCACCAAGCCGCCGATATTCAGGCGGCTTCTGTTTTACAGGAACAGGATATGAACAACAATCAACATAATATAGCAGAGACGGAAGTTGCTCAGGAAAGTCCGTCTGAAAATACCGTTATCTCGGAAAATACCATTGAATATGTTGCGTCACGACAGAGTAGAGAGCCTGAATCCTATGAAAAGGTTGATCCTGACCATGTTTTTGGTAGAGGTCGCACTACTGCCAGCGATATAGTAGAGAATGCCAGTGTAAGAGATGAAAGTAATACCAACGAATCAGTGCCGGGCAATGTATCTGAAAAAACACCGGAAGCCGGACAAGCAGAAAAAGTCGATAGTGAGCTAGAATCAAAAGCCGCTACTGTAAAAAAACCTGTGATTGACTTGAATTACCGCATCCCGCCAGAAAGTATTCAAAGCCGTTATGTTGTTGCAGAGGGCAAGTATTTATCGGCAGCCAACCATACCACGGTGATGTTTACGGATGCCGGTAAAAAAATCAGTACGCCAAAAACTGATGTGCAAACTATCAATGATATGCTCGAAGTCGCTAAAGAAAAAGGCTGGGACAGCATCAAAATCAGTGGCAACAAGGAATTTAAAGCCATGATGTATGTTGCGGCAGAAAGCCAGGGTATACGCACCAGTGGCTACAAGCCTACGGCAGAAGATTTGGCTTTGGTTAAACGATTGCAACAAGAGCGGTCACTGAATGCCATCGAGCCGCAGCCTGAACGTGCGCCTGCCGTTGCACCGGTAACAGAAAAAGTTGCACCTGTTCCTTATCCTGGCGATAAGAGGAAACAGGAATCTCAAGTAGAGAAAGCGACCAAAACTATAGCGTCCGTAGAAGTTGGTGAGCGAATAGTGGATGTCGGTACAGCACATTACCGCCATGACCCTGATGAACAACTCAGTCCTTATATCGTACTAGAACGAGAGGGTAAGGAACGAACCGTATGGGGTGTTGATATACCTGATGCGATGGCACGTAGTGGAGCCGAAGTCGGCGACCGTATCCATTTGCATAGATTGGGCAAGCAACCCGTCGAAATCGAAGTGAACGTCCGCGATGAAGACGGTAAAGTTATCGGTACCGAGAAAAAAGAGGTTGAGCGGAATTTATTCCGAATGGAAATTGTTCAAGAACAACGACAGTTGCAAGAGAAATCAGCAGCATCTGAGCGTGAACAAGAAAAGGTGCCCAGTAAGCCAGACGTTAATATGCTGTCGAAAGCGGATAAAATGATGGCTCAAAACGAAATACCGTCTGATGCATCCATCAATTCATCCTATGTCGCCGACACACAGGTGGGTGTACCGTTGCAAGCAGTCGGACAGTCCGAAATTAGCTCCGAAATAGCGGTCCAGGCTGGTCGTATGAAAACGGCAGCGTTGGAAACCCACTTTATATCGGCGAAATCCATATATATGGATAAGGCAGCCAAGCTATCTAAGGCGAATAAACAGCATTTGCAATGGCATGAACGTAATGTTTTAGATACTATTCGCGGTCTGAAAGGTGATGCTCGCACGTTAGCTCTGACCAACTATTACGAGCATACGTCCAAGCTAATGAGCGGCTCTAAACTTAAGTTGCCCAAACCCATTCAACAGGCTGTATCAAGTCCTACTCACGCTAAATCAACAGCCGAGTTAAACCAACGGCAGGGGCGTTCGCAAAGCAAAGAAGTGGAAATGGATCGTTAACAGTGAGGATAGTATATGTCAGGAAATGAATTATTGCTTGAGTTACAGAAAAATGAGCCACTGGATAATTTCTTCACCCCGGAAGAAGCAGAGGTATTTTTCACATTAAGCCCAGAGCAGCAGCAAAGATACTTAGATGCTTGCAGTTCAGAAGAAAACATACAGGCTTATTTGAAAAGGCCTGACGAGCCGCAGTCTGCAAAGAACCTTCTTTCAGATAACATCAGTTAAAACCGGTTGAAACATACCCCGTACTTTGAATGGTACGGGGTATTTTGTTTGGAGGAATAAATGAGCAAAGAACAACAAAATACACAGGAAAAATACGCCGAATCTATTGCCGCAGAACTTATTGCACATTTGAAAAGCGGTACGGCACCGTGGCAGAAGCCGTGGGATCCAACCATGAGCGGCCTGCCGTATAACCATATCACCGGAAATACATACTCCGGAGGCAACACGCTTAAGTTGATGATGCAGCCGTATGGTGATCCGCGCTGGCTAACTTACAAACAGGCACAATCCGTCGGTGCACAAGTACGCAAAGGTGAAAAAGGTGTACCGTTGGTACGATTGATCACGCATGTTGAGCGTACGGTTAAAGATGAAAATGGTAAACCGGTACTGGATGACAAGGGTGAACCGAAAAAAGAATTTGTCAAACTTGATTTCCCTTATATCAGATCATTCAGCGTATTCAATGCGGAGCAAATAGATGGATTACCCGAATGGAAGCCCACACATCCCCCTCAACATGAATGGGAAAAGCATCAACGTGCTGAGGCTCTTTTAACAGCATCAGGTGCGGAAATAAGACACCGTTACAGGAATACCGCTTATTACCGACCGTCTCAAGATTATATTGTGCTACCACACAAAGAACAGTTTCCTAATGCCGGCCTATATTACGCAACAGCCCTTCACGAACTCGGGCATTGGACAGGCCATGAAAACCGATTAAACCGTGATCTATCCGGCAGTTTTGGCAGCATATCTTATGCCCGTGAAGAATTGCGTGCCGAAATTGCATCCATGATGTTAACGCGACAGCTTGGTTTGCCGCATGATCCGGGCCGTCATGCCGCCTACGTCGGTAGTTGGATACAGATTTTGACCGACGAACCTACTGAAATTCTTAAGGCAGCCCGTGATGCCGACAAAATCCAAAGTTTTGTAATTGGGCTTGAAAAAGAGATCAGCCAAGAACCGAAGAAGGCACCGTCCGCATCCAATTTAACACCTACTACCCATCCAGAAATAAACGAACAAACTATAAACAATATAGCAAGGCCGTCTGAAATAGCTCAGACGGCCTTTTCCAATGACGTATCGGCTAAACAAAGTCCACAAGGAAGTTTGAATGCTTTAAAGCATCTATACATGATGCAGACGGCCACTTTATCACCGGCAGATAAGCAGCACCGAACCGTATTGGAATATGCGATGGAAAAAACCATATCCGGCTTGCCTAAAGATGTGCAGCAGCAGGCATGGATTAATTTTTACCGGTCACAATTGCATGAAGTTGCAAACAAATATGAGACTGCGGCGGAGCGGCAAGCTGAAACCAGTATTGACCGCTGATCTATAAAAAATCTTCCTGGATGCTTGCTCTTGTAAAGGGCAAGCTATTTTTATTTGATACCCGTTAAAGGTTTATATATGTCGAAAAAAATTGATGTGTACGGCTTATCCGATGCAGAAATTAAGACCCTGCGCGAAATCGCTTATAAACTTTACGGAAAGGCCAGTGTGTCTTTGTTAGCAAAAAAACTATTACAGAAAAAATTGCAAGCGGCTGCTGAACCCGAACCGATACAGCTACCGCCTCCCAAGTGCCAAAAACGTATCACTCTACGCCTGCCGGATAAAGATCGGGCCTATCTTGAGGCCGCAGCGGATAAACGTCGCGGAACTATTAATGACGTAGCGAGAGACATTATCCAGTCCCATATATCCCATCATCCGATTTTGTCGGCATTTGAAACTGATACATTGTCACAATCGAACTATCAGTTAGTCATGATAGGCCGCAATCTAAACCAAATCGCCCGCCGTCTGAATGCGGGCGAAAACGTATCTTTAAACAGCCAACAGATTGGTGAGCTGAAAAAGTTTATTGATGCCCATGTTGGCAAAGTAAACCATGTGCTGCAAACCAACCGCCGCAGGAAGCGGGAGTAGCCGAAAGGAATGAGGATGACATTGCACCGTAAAATAGACGATTGGTTCTTGGGTTATAAAACCCGGGCGGTTAAAGCCAAAAAAGACAGTGGGCTGTACTTAGGCAGTAGCCAGCGTAGCCATGCCAAGCCTTTGAAGCCCGGTAGCGGTTTGGCCAACTTGCGCGCTGCCGCACTTAAACACCCCGAAGTGATGGTGAAAATTCCCAAGCGGCTCAGCAACAATTCCAAAGGTATGCGCGGTGTACGAAATAATTTAGATTATGTGTCGCGTAACGGCAAAGTCCCGTTGGAGACGCAATCCGGAGAAAAACTAATCGGTAAGAGGGCAGTCATGGATTTTGCAAACGATTGGAAACGGCTTGGCATTCCCGAAGAGAGTAAACATAAAGAAGCTCTTAACATTGTTTTATCTATGCCAGAAGGTACACCGCCTGATGCTGTATTGAATGCTGCTCGCAATTTTGCTGCCGATCAGTTTGCCGGACACCACTATGTGTTTGGATTGCACCACGACAGTCATAATCCCGACGAACCGAAACATCCACACGTACACTTAAGTGTATTGATGCGTGATGAGTTTGGACGGCGGCTCAACCCACGTAAAGCCGATTTATTTGAATGGCGCGTCCGTTTTGCGGAAAAACTGCGTGAAGAAGGTGTATTGTGTGCGGCCACCAAACGGCAACATCGTGGCAAGGTACAAAAACCGGAAAACAGCCTACTGCGTGCCATGCGTCAGCGCGGTGTGTTGTCTAATGCAGCGAAACAGCAAGCAGTTGAATTGATGGAAGCTTTGAAAAACAATGAACGCCCCAAGCATCCTTTTTTAAAGGAGACAATGCAAACACGTGGAATTGTTCTGGAACAATACGGACAAATAGCCAAAGAGCTATACAAAATGGGGCATAAAAGTGAAGCACGGATTATCAGTAAATTGGCAAAAGACGTAGCCGGACAATCTTTTGATACCAAAGCACAAAACCAGTATGACACTATTAAAGGCAACCAGCCTACATACGATAAGCAGCAAAAACAATCTATTTCCCAAGATAAAGATATAACACGTTGATTAGAATATCCCATATAAAAAAGCAGGTAGGGTTTAAACCCTACCTGCTTTTTTATTGAAAGGTGTCTTTATGACTTATTTCTATCCTGATAAGAGTTGCCTCTTTACCGGCGACTGCCGCCTTGTGCTGCCCGATTTGGCCAAATAAGGCGTAAAGGTGCAGACCTGTATTACCTCTCCGCCGTATTACGGCCTACGTGATTACGGTTGTGAGGGACAAATCGGTTTAGAACCAACAGTAAACGAGTATGTCAGCAACTTGGTTGAAGTATTCCGCATGGTACGCGATGTACTAGCTGACGACGGAACCTTGTGGCTAAATCTTGGTGACAGTTATGCAGGAAGTGGTAAAGGCCGCAATGCTGACGGCAGTCCATTTACCGGTTATCAAGATTCATTTCAGACAAATACCCAACTGACAGGCTGTCTGAAACCTACACCGCTTTCAGATGGCCTTAAAGCAAAAGACCTAATTGGAATTCCGTGGCGGGTTGCTTTTGCTTTACAGGCAGACGGATGGTATTTGCGCCAAGACATTATTTGGCACAAACCTAATCCGATGCCTGAATCCGTAACCGACCGCTGCGTCCGCTCACACGAATATCTATTTTTGTTTTCCAAAAACAGCCGTTATTACTTCGATCATGAAGCAATCCGAGAGCCTTCAGAGAGTTATGAACGTCCCAGCGCAAATCGACAGAATGATTTTTGCCGAACAAAAGGAAAATATACGACAACTCCGAATCCTGGACAAAGCATGACCCAACACCGCAGCAACCGCAAACACACACCTGCACGGCCACAGCGTAACAAACGTAGTGTATGGTCGGTTTCTACTGTAGCCGCCCGCCATGACCATTTGGCAGCCTTCCCGCGGAAGTTGATTGAGCCGTGTGTTTTGGCTGGTTCACGCACGGGTGACTTGGTTCTCGACCCGTTTTCGGGTAGTGGTACCGTGGCTGAAACGGCCAACCAACTGGGGAGAAGATGGATAGGGATCGAATTAAATTCTGCCTTCGTTGATCTGCACGAACAACGGACAGCGCAGCAAGTAATCGGTTTTTAATATTATGGAAATTATGTTGTTTAAAAATATCACCGAATGATCATGGATTTAAAAAAACATTTAATTATTTTTTTAAATATTCAATTTTATCAACATAATAAATTTTATATTTATAATTATATAAGGAAAAAAATGAAAACCCTATTAAACATGATGAGCTTACCAAGTAATATACCCTTAGAAACATACCAACATCTTATTACCCATCCCAAGTTAACTGTTTCGGTTGAGCTAACCCCAGAACAGCAAGCAGCTATTTTATTTGCTTACGATCGAGGTGTTGATAATATGGACAAAGCCACTTATCAACATTTACAAACCATTATTTATCAGCTGAAAGACGCAATTCATCTATAAAAATTACTGAGTTTCGGACAGCCTTATTACACTAAGATTTAATAGGGCTATAAGAAGACAGCTAAAAATAATTTATATAATTTAAGGTCATCTTTCTGTTTTTTATTTTATGATTTCAACGTGTAGAATAATGTGATTTATTCTTAAAATATATTTAAATACAACACGTTAAATATTATTTCATGCTATAATAGCCCAAAATAAACTGTTTGATATAGAAAGGATTCGTCATGTGTACCCTGATGGAAAAAGATGCCCTGCTAGAACGCGTAGCCTCCGTTCAGGCGCTTATTTCGTGTAATACACCGCTGTCTGTCGAACTCACCTCTGATCAAGAAGCAATTTCAGACTTGCGTCGGTTTCTGTACCGCACCGCACCTGGAGATATTGATTTTCAGGCGGTGGCAAAAGAATGTCAGGTTATGTTTGAAAAATATCAATCCATAGAGGTTACTGCATGACACCAAAAGAGGAGCGGGAATGCTTTGACAAAATATGGCAGAATTTAACATCAGGGCAGAAGGTTAAACCGTCTGCCCATCCTTTTGGCTATGTATTGGATAGACAACCATGTTCCGGGAAAAAAGGCGGAATATCCTACTGCTCTGGAGGAAAATTTGTTTGCGTAGATGGCACCATCAGCAAATCAAAAAAGATTTGCGGCCGTTAACCTAAACATTAGAGAAGTTTGTTTTGAGCAAAAAGTCTAATTTACTTATTATACTTCTGTTGCCGCTAACAATACTTTGGTCTTGTATTACCGGTCCATCCAATGATAAAAAGTCTCAGAAAGTAGCACTGTCAGATTATACCTATAAAATAGAGAGGGCTGTTTCAGCTGAGGTGTCTCCAGTATTAAACAGCACCCCTCATTTACTGAGAATAGAATCAAGAATAGACAAGGACAACACTAGATGTAAAGTCATGGGTGTGGCAGATGGTGATACTCTGACATGCCTATCGTCAGAGAAGGTGCCGATTAAAGTCCGGCTGAATCAGATAGATGCTCCTGAGCATAAACAAGACTTTGGTAAAGCTGCGAAAAAAGCATTGTCAGCTTATTTTCTTGAGGAAGGTTGCTGCTTGCGAATATTGTATATTAGAAATTATAATTTTAATTATAAAAATAGATAGATATTATATCTAAATATGATTATATACCATTGAACACGCTAAAACACTTAGTAAAGGGGGCAATTTCATTGCAACAAAAGTGTTTTAGGACTTTTTAAGGAAGTATATTCAACTTAAGAGGTAAAAAAGCGATGAGTGGTGAAGTAAAAAAAATTGATTTCATAAAGAATATGGCAGTTTATCGTGACTTTCAATGGACGTCATCGGTTAGGGATAATGGCAATAACATTGCAGAGTTTAAAAAAATTAACATTATTTATGGTCGAAACTACTCAGGCAAAACGACACTCTCTCGGATATTCAGGGCTTTTGAAACAGGCTCAATCTCAGATAAGTACAGCTCCCCTGAGTTTCAACTATCATTTGAGGGTGGTAGTACGGCTTCGCAAAAGACACTCATCAGTCATGACCACCTTATTAGAGTTTTCAATGAGGATTTTGTCCGTGATAACCTACGCTTCATTGTTGATGATGCTCAATCCATTAATGCATTTGCTATCTTGGGTGAAGATAATACAAAGCTTGAGGTAGAAATTAAGAGGTATGAAGTTGAACTTGGTGACGAAGAGGAAAAGTCTGGGCTTCAGAGAGAACTTCTCGTTGCTAGAGAAAAGTTCCACAGAGCTCAGGAAAACTATAATGAAAAGTCGTTAGACTTAGAGCATAAGTTACGTGATAAAGCAAATAATGCGAAAACAGGAATCAAGTACAATAGTACATTTGGCACCCCCAACTATAATATAAATAAAATAAGAGAAGACATCTCAACTGTTATCAAGGACACTTATTTTCCACTCACTGATGAGGAGGTGAGTAACTTTCATCAAATCCTTAAAGAAGACCCTAAATCGGAAATTCCCGAACCCCCACAATTCAACTTTCAATATACTGCAATAGTCTCTCGGGCTAAAGAGTTAATTGAAAGAAAGATTCAGTTATCTAGTCCAATTCAAGAATTGCTAAACGATACGGCTTTAGAAAAGTGGGTAAGAATTGGTCGGGAACATCATCAAGAGAAAAGAGATACATGTGCATTTTGTGGCAACGATCTACCTGATGATTTGTGGGATAAACTTGATAAACATTTTAATCAGGAGTCTGAGCAACTTCGTCAAGAATTGGAAAGTTTACTGAGATCTATTAAAGATGAGTGCCTAAGAATTCCTAATCTACTGAAAATCAAGAATTCGATGTTCTATGCTAATTTCTCTGCTAAATTGGATTTACTCACAGAACAGTTTTCTACCTTATCAAACTCTTACATTGATAATCTGTGCGTTATAAAAAAACAGATAGAAAAGCGAAGAGATGAGATTTTTACACCTCTTGAGTTTAAAGCACCTGTGTCAGTAGAAGATGATTTGAATGATGTCAGGAATTCCTACGAACAACTTAGAAATGAATCAAACAAACTTACTGCTTCACTAAGCACTGAGCAATCTAGGGCTCGAGAGGCTCTCCGTCTTTATGAGGTATATACGTTTATAAACAGCATTCAGTATGAAAAAGAATGTAAGGACATTGATGCGCTGAAGAAGGCGATGGATAAAGCAAAAGAAGCTACAGATACTATAGAACAACAGATTGTTATAAAGAGAGAAGAAATCGCAAAACTAAAGGCTCAATTAAAAGATGAAAGCAAAGGGGCTGATCGGGTCAACGACTATTTGAATAATTTTTTTGGTCACCAGTATCTCTCACTTAAAGCCATTGAAGAGACTTCAGAGGAGGTGTCATCTGGATATCGATTTGAAGTAACACGCAACGACAAAAAGGCATTCCACCTTAGCGAGGGTGAATGTAGTCTAATAGCTTTTTGCTACTTTATGGCTAAGCTTGAAGACGTAGAGACTAAAGGTAACCAGCCGATCATCTGGATTGATGATCCTATTTCCAGTTTGGATGCAAATCATATCTTTTTTATCTATAGCCTTATTAATACCAAGATTGTTAGTTCTGAGAAATATGAAGATGCAGGGGAGGAAAAAAAGAGAGGGTGTTATAAACAATTATTTATTTCTACTCATAACCTAGACTTTTTGAAGTATCTGAAGCGGCTGCCTAGGGCTTCAAATAATAAGTTATTTCAATACTTTATTATCAACCGAGTAGGTCAAATTAGTGATATTAAATTAATGCCAAAATACCTGAAAGAATATGTCACAGAGTTCAATTTTTTGTTTCATCAAATATATAAGTGCGCCCATGCTCAGGCCGGATGCGATGAGAATTATGATTGCTACTACAACTTTGGGAATAATGCTCGTAAATTCCTTGAAGCATTCTTGTACTACAAATACCCTAACGCTAATAGAAATGATAAAGATAAGTTGGCTCGATTTTTCGGAGATGATGCATTGGCTGCATCACTAACAGATCGTATTAATAATGAATTCTCTCATTTAGATGGTGTATTTGAGAGAAGCGCTTTACCTATTGATGTTCCAGAAATGAAGACTGTAGCTAAATTCATTTTGCGGAGGATTGAGGAAAAGGATCCTGATCAATACTATGCTTTACTTGAAAGTATTGGAGTGACTGGTGAAGAACACGTATAGAACGTATAACTTGACCTAAAACTTTTGTAATTTCCTGATTGTAAATGCTAATACTATCTGCTTTTTATAGTAGGAGCAGGGCAAAAGACCTGTATCAGGGGGAGTATGATACTTTTTTGCTCTAAAATATCACTGAGTATTATGGATGATGTTGTTTGGTATGATACTTTAACTATTTTTTATTCAAGTCTTATTTGATAAATCAAGATGTTAGTTTGTTTTTTTGTATGATGTTTTATTATTTGTTAATGCTTTTATGAGTATGAAACGAAACTTTTGAGAGTAGAGCAGATTGCAGAAGGAGGTCACCATCAAATCAATGAGCTGGTTTCACAATGCAGAAAGATATGAATGATTAACCGTAATGGTGAATTGATCGATGCTGCATTGGCTTACACGAGAGCTGTATCCTCACAATTTTATTTATAAATATCTCAACGGTTAAATCTTCAGTATTTCTTATCGCACGATATACAAATAATCCTTTCTGAGTTCAACAATAAAAATATATTGACAAGGTAAGGAAAATTCCTTACTATTAATTGAAGCTAAATTTGAAGCTAAATTTTAAAGCTACTTTTTTACTTTTTTTCAAATTAAGGAAAAGGACCCACGCCTCAGAATTGAAAGCGCATACAACAGGACGAGAATGTCGCAGTTATGCAGAAATAATCAAAGTAAAATGGCAGGGCACCACAAATGAGTATGAAAACAATTTATAACGCTGTGTCAACCTTGACCAGTAAAAACCAAACAACTATCCCTGAACCAGTGCGAAAGGCATTGGGTTTGGGTAAGCAGGATAAAATCCGGTTTTTGGTATTAGAAGGTGGGAAAGTGTTACTTGAAAAGAACACGCCCGAACAGGATGAGTTTGATCGTGACCCTGTAGTTGGGCACTTCTTACATTTCTTGGAAACTTCAATGCTGAACAATCCTGATTCTATTAGTCCTGCTTCCAAATCCCGTTATGAACGTTATCGTAAATTGGCTGGGGGTGAACAATAGCAAAGGATTATCATGCCTAATGATGATGACAATTTACAGTTAAGTGGTTATACCATTTATGAACATAAAAATTTCAAACACCAATTAGAACATTTGGCTGAAAAGATAGAGGCTTGGAATAAAGCCGGTAAAACCGGTTCATCCCCAGATGCCAAATTGTTAAAGCGAATATTGGAAGAAATTGAAAATATTGCCTACAACCCTGACAACCCGGAATACAGACTTGGGGATACGCTTGGACAAGAGCACAAACATTGGCGGCGGGCAAAATTTATGGGTAGATATAGGCTATTTTTTCGATATGATTCAAGCAGTAAAATCATCATTTTGGCTTGGGTAAATGATTCGGAAACAAAACGAACGTTCGGCAGTAAAAAAGATGCCTACGCTGTTTTCAAAAAAATGTTGGGAAAAGGAAATCCCCCATCAGAATGGGAGGATTTACTTAAAGCCACCATCAAAGATAATGGGTAAATATAGATTTACGGTTCAGGCCACTTATAAAAAAACAATAAGTGGCTTGATAATTAAGATTATTTTTTAATTAACAAATACTTTCGCAAGGTATGCCATCATTATCACGATCAAGTCTTCTTACGCCACATTGGTTTAAATAAAACTTTGCTTCGATACAACTTCGCATTTCTCGGCAAAAACGTTTGCCGGAGCAAGTAAATTCTCCACCGGATATATTGACTTTAGGCTCAATGGCTTTTGTTACATTGCGCGGTCTTTCCTTATGTCGAAATTCACTTGGATATATAGGGTTAGGCTGAGACCACAGTCCTTTATTTTTACTGCGAGCTACTGCTTCCAATTCTAGATATTCGTTATCAATCATGTATTCACGATATGCCCATGCGTAACCGCTTGTTACCATAGCTTTATTGATATTGGTGCCGTCGAGGTAAACCTCTGCAATGGTGCGCCCGTATTTATCGCGACCGTTGGTTCTCAAATTCACATTTTTTCCGAAAACATAAGCTGACAATGCTTTTTTCGCAGCTTTACCAAAGTCTTGTTTATGCTCAGGAGCATCTATCTGATTCAGCCGGACTTTAATCGGCACCTTCTCTGACGATAGGCATGTCAGAGTATCACCATCTGTCACACCCACGACTTTACATCTAGTGTTGTCCTTATCTATTCTTGATTCTGTTTCCAGTAAATGAGGGGTGCTGTTTAATACTGGAGACACCTCAGCTGAAACAGCCCTCTCTATTTTATAGGCATAATCTGACGGTGCTACTTTCTGAGACTTTTTATCATCAGATGGACCGGTAATACAAGACCAAAGTATTGTTAGCGGCAACAGAAGTATAATAAGTGAATTAGACTTTTTACTCAAAACAAACTTCTCTAATGTTTAGGTTAACGGCCGCAAATCTTTTTTGATTTGCTGATGGTGCCATCTACGCAAACAAATTTTCCTCCAGAGCAGTGGGATATTCCGCCTTTTTTCCCGGAACATGGTTGTCTACCTTTAGCCGTAACTGTAAATGATGCGCTGGAAAGTGCGATTGCTATTAATACCATGGTGATTTTTTTCATGTGATATCCTGTGTATTTAAATTTGTAAGTATAATTACTATTATATAAAGTATTTTCACATTTTCAATACTTAATTTAATATTCTACACTTCAGTATTCTGGGAATAAATTTAAAGCCAGGTTGATAATTTGTTATGGCGTGATACACAGAAGCTCTGCTTGAGTGACGTAATTTAAATAAGCCTCATAATTTAGGCAGATTGATGTCAGCACATTCTTAAGTTTTTATTATGTTTTCTGGATTACTTCTATTTTTTGTGTTCATTTGAAAACAATTTAAGTTTACATTTTGATATTTTACAATTAAACTTGATTTTGTAACTTAATCAAGTTTAATTTTACTATGACAAAACAAAAAGTATTACAGCATGGAGGAGCGCGTATAGGTGCAGGTCGGAAATCAATGAATGGACCTACTGTAGTAAAGCGTATTCCTCAATCAATCGTCCCCGTGGTTGATGATTTGATTAAGCGTATCGCCAACCAAACCCAAGAGTCTGATGCTAAGCTCCCATTGGATGCCATTCTTTTATCTGGAAACCTATCTTCTGTTTCCATTCCTCTCGCAGAAGAGAAAATCCCAGCAGGCTTCCCAAACCCTGCTAGTTCGGATGTTGCAGACTACATTGATTTCAACGCTTACTTGGTCGCTACTCCCGCAGCTACGATAGTTGTGCGAAGTGGAGGTTTATCTATGCTCGATGCGGGTATCGATGTTAACGATTTGCTGATTATTGATCGCTCAGTAACGGCTAAGCATGGTGATATTGTAATGGCCGACCTAGGAAATGAGTTTACTATTAAGCGTTTGTATAAAAAAGGAAATCAAATAGAGCTGAGGTCTGAGAATAGTTCTGAAACGTACCCAAATTTTACGCCGACTGAACATGACACATGGTTTATTGTCGGTGTGGTTCGGTTTGTTATAAAGGATGTGAGGCGTTAGATGTTTGCGCTTATTGATGGAAACAACTTTTACGCTTCGTGTGAACGGGTATTTCGACCAGACTTAAAAAATACACCTATCGTAGTTTTGTCTAACAATGACGGCTGCGTCGTAGCCCGATCGAGTGAAGCTAAGAAGTTAGGTATTCGAATGGGAGTGCCTTTTTTTCAAATAAGGCACCTCGTATCCAGTGGCAGTGTCGTGGCCAAATCGAGCAATTATAAACTTTATACAGATTTGTCGCGCCGAATGATGGAAACCATAGCTACGTTGGTTCCGTCGATTGAAATTTATTCAATCGACGAGTGCTTTGCGGATGTAAGTGGAATGGCAGATTTAACTCAGCTTGGCTATTCAATCAGGCAAAGAGTAATGCAATGGGTTGGTATTCCGACCAGCATAGGTATTGCTGCTACCAAAACATTGTCCAAGTTTTGTAATCATTTAGCTAAACAATATCCAAAGCAATTTAATGGTGTGGTAGTTTGGGAATATTGGCCGGCATCTATACAGGAACGTGCTTTGGCAAGCCAGCCTGTAGCGGAAATATGGGGCATCGGTCGTCATACTTCGGAAAAGCTTGCAGCACAAAAAATTCAGACAGCCTTAGATTTCTATCGATCAGATGCAGCTATGTTACGTGCTCGTTATGGTGTCGTTATTGAGCGCATTCACCGAGAGCTGCATGGCTATACGTGTCATGATTTGCAAGTCGAAACTGATACTCGCAAACACATTATTCGTAGTCGGAGTTTTGGAAAGACACTAACCGAGTTTGAAGCGCTTGAAGCAGCGATTAGCCATCATATTTCGGACGGTGCAGCTATTTTACGTCAAGAAGGGACGTTGGCCACAACAGTCACGGTCTTCATCCACACAAATCGTTTCCGTGAAAATGAGCCACAATATTGCGGACATTTGATGTCGGTGTTGGTAGAGCCAACTGCTGACACCATTCAGTTAAACCGTGCCGCACTTGCCTTATTGAAGAAAATTTACCGTCCTGGTTTAGAATTTAAAAAGGCAGGTATCGAGCTTGGTGGTATCCAACCATCTGGGATTATTCAAGCCAACTTATGGAGTAGTAATACAGTCGATAGAAGCTCCTTATTGTCTGCTTGGGATGAGATTACTGCTCACTATGGCCGCCACTGTATCAAGTTGGCTAGTGAACTGCTGAGCAGTGATTGGCATATGAGCCGAGATGCGCTTAGTCCCTGTTATACGACATCGTTGCAGGATGTGGTAGTCATAAAATGATATCTAATATATTTATATGTTATATTTATATATGACACCATAAAATGTGCTCAAAATATGTGAGTATTTTTGATGTTCATTGCTTAGTTTAGGTCTTTTTATGTTAAAGCAGGAACATTAACAATAATAAATCCGCAGGAGGGGGCAAGTCAGGCTTGGGCTTGCCGGTTGCGTAGGTTGCCGTAGGTGCCGGAGCGGTCGGTATGGTCAAGCCTGGCTTGGGGGCGTGGGGACGTTGTAGGCGGAGGTACGGAGCAGGAAACGGGGCTGCTGCGGGCTGGATTTTGACAAACGGGCTTCCCACCTGACATATTCAGGCCGTCTGAAACTACTTCTTTTCAGACGGCCTGCTGCACTAAAAATGAAAGATTACTTGCTCGATTGTCCACCAAGTTCTGGGGTATGCTTCCCTAAATTCATCAATTTTCCATTGATTTTCTTCATCATCAATCCCTGTATCATAAATAAATTTTCCATCGGAATCTATGAAATGTGTTGCTCTTATGCAACCATTTCTTATACTGGCTTCGACATTGGCAACATTTTCCAACATTAGCAGATTAGTTAAGGCCACTGTATCAAGTTTTGTATAAGGAGGAATATCCCCTTTTAGACAGTCTGAAAACAGTTTGTCATACGCATCACGGGGTAATAATGCAAATGTATCTGTCATGGTATCAATATCATAATCCTCACAAGTTTGTTTTAATAGGTCGTATGTAAAATCCGAGCCACTTTTTAAAGCTGAAGCAAAAATTTCGATACAGTCATCATCCGTTAGCCCATCATTCAGATGCGGACTGTCGCGCCACAAGGTCATAAAAATTTTACGGATTTGTTTTGGTGATAGGCTGTTTATTTCTGCCAAAATCTGCTCTGTTCTGTTTATATTTTCCATCATTTTTTCCTTTCTATTCAGACGGCCTGAAATGGCCGTCTGAAATATCAAAATAAAACGAGTTGTTCCTCTAGCGTTAACATATGCTGTGGGATTACCGTAATCGGGTTTTCTTCATTTCTTGCGGCTACTTTCTTACTTGTGGCTATTCTGTCCGCCATTACTTGGCCGAAGCCTCCAAATATCCAATCAGATGTACACCAAGCCTCCCAATATTCGTTAGTTAAACTGTTGCCATGTACGATTTTTGCGGGAATGCGGTATAGCTGGCATTGGATAAAGCACATCCAGACGCATAAAGCATCAATATCAACTCCGACTGCGGCCATGTGCTGTGTGGGTGTGTAGCCAAGAGAGCACACGTTTTCGGCAAAAGCGATTAGATTCACTCCGCTACCGCAGGTAGGTTCTAAAACGCTTACAAATGGATCGGTTTTCAGCTTTTCGGCCAAGTCTTGATTAACAATGGCGGCCATCAGTTTGCTGATGTTATAAGGCGTAAAATATTGCCCACTGTTTGGATTACCTAAGCCCAAGTCCATATATAAACAGCCTAGAATATCGGCAAATAAGCCTTGTTCTCTTTGGCCTCGTGTTTCTACTATCAAAACGCCTAATATCTCTGCAAACTGCTTAAAATCACTTTCCGCATACTGTTTGCGGATTTCGTGATAACGGTTTTCCCGTTGCTCCCATTTGCCGTCAAATGCGTATTGATTAATCAAAACAATAGCGGTTACTTCGACAAAATCTCTAAATAAATCTGCAACTCGATATGCACTACCAAACGATTTAAATAATTTGACAATCTCTTTATTGCTGTTATTCATTGCTTAATCTCCGTTGTGCTGTTCAGACGGCCTTTACAGGCCGTCTAAAACATCGTTTAACGATTACCACCAACTGTCATAGAAGACGGCCAAGCCGTTTGCTATGGCATCACGGGCGACTGCAATAAATTTTTTGGTTTCTTCTATGTCTTCTGCATAAACCTCTTTTCCACCGAAGAAAAAGCCTGGAGTGTATTCAAGCTCATCGTTTTCTAATGCCTGTTCCAAGCGTTCCAAGTCTGTTAAATCTAGTCTTACTGTTCGGCAGTTAAATACTTCCTCCTTTCCGCCTTTGATTCTGTAAAGCTTTTCCATCCATCCGTGTAGATGGTTATATTTACGCCAGTACGCTATGTCGGTTAGTTGGGCTTGCTCGCGCTCTTCATCGGTTTCCGGCATCACATCTGTTTGTCGGTCGCCTGCAAATTCAGCACGCATGGTGTAGCCGTACATGTCCAGTCCCATACATCATTCCTTTCATGTGAAATAATTAACAATAATTACAACCATCGGGGGCGGTCGCCGCCGTGTTGTGATGTCGTTAAAAATTTCCAAGCGCAAAAAGTCCAGACTGACTTTGTGCGGCTTTCATCTTTGTCCGGTGCGCCCTTCGCGGCGTGGTGGAAAAGGTGGAAGACGTGCAAAGTCACTCGTCTTGGTCTGGACTTTTTGCGCTTGGAAATTTAGACATCTAGAAACAACACGGCGGCGACCGCCCCCGATGGTTGTTTTACTGTACAGCCGCTTTAGCGGCGTTTCCGCCTTATGGCGGAATACACCGTTAGCGGTGTTTTTGGCACCTTCTGCCTATCCTGCGTTTAGTTTAAAAATAGGTTTATTTAGGATATTTTGCGTTTTTATCAGGAGTGAGGTACGCGTGGATAAAGATAGTCACGTTTAAAAAGTTAGATTGAGTTAGTTTTAAATAGATTTAAATTGATATTAATTAGATATAAATAGTTTATATTTAGATTGTTTTAGTTATAAATTAGAATTTTAATTAGACATTAATAGATAATATCTGGTATATTTATAGATAAGATTAGAGTTTATTAGATATAAATAGATAATTACTAGATATGGAATTGGTATGACGAAAATATCAGCAGCCGAATTTATAAAAAAACATCAGGCAACCGGTAGAAACTCGAAGTTGGAACCTTATAAGGCTGATATTTTGCTGCTTAAATCTCAAGGCTACACGCAACAGCAAATATTAGATTTCTTAAGATTGAATGGTGTTACGGTAGGCATGACAACGTTAAACTGGTTTATCCGCAGCCGGATGGAAAACATTGATAAAAAATCTGTACAGCAAAATCCGGCAACTCCTAGTCCGGTGTCTTCGGAAAAAGCAAATACAACAGAAAACAAACAGGTACAGGTGCAAGATCAGAATGGAGAGCCACGTAAATTTGAATTTGATCCATCTGTTGATGCAAAAAAATTGATGTAAAAAAGCCGTCTGAAAAACTTTCAGACGGTCTCCGATCATCATTTTCAATAAAGTTCTAAAATAGCCTCAATACGGGATAAAACATCTTGCACAACATAATCTGGGACTTTCTCTTTTAACACCGCTTTTCGTGCTTTCCAATCAAGGGATTTAAGCTGGTGGCAATGTATATTACCTTGAGTATGGGTTCCGGCTCCAAGCAGGCTAGAAAGCATTCCTCTAGCGGGTTCTGCTTTTCCTTGTGAAATGGGACAGGCAAAAACCAGTCCCATCGCTTTATTGAATGCTTTGGCAGATAACACCAAAGCAAAATGATCTCCCTGCATTTCCTTTCCGGATGCCGGATCAAATCTGAGATGGATAATATCGCCTTTTTCCGGGATATACATCATTCGGCGATCTCCTTGCCAACATCAGGCATTTCTTCCCATCCTTCAATGCGTGGGGTATCACCGTTCATCTCTGCCAATAAGTCCGACAGTTTATAACGCGGCCGCTTAACTGCCTTAATTAAAATTGTTTGCCCTCTGACTTCGGTTTGCAGTTCATCACCTATTTGTAAGCCTAGCTGACCGATAATCTCTTTGGGTAAGCGTACTGCCGCACTGTTTCCCCATTTCTGTAATTTCATAGCAATACTCCTTTTGGGATGTATCTACATTGTAGAAACTTTAGATTGTGGTGTCAAAAATATCGAACTAAAACTAAATTATCCCGAAAAACGTGAACATCCTTCCCCTGATAAACATCTTAAACGATTATTTTCATTATAAAAAATAAATGTAAATTGCACAAAAATATAAGGCCGGATGGCCTTATATTTTTTATAGTGATCTCTATATGGGAATTACCTTTAAGTGTGCGAAACACATTGTCCGTTATGTACATTATGTTATCTGTACAACAACTATATGATTTTGTTTTAAAAATCATCAACTGGCCATTTTTGCCATTGAGGTAGTACCGCAATAACGGTCAAATGGGTTTCTGACACCGTATATACAACGCGATAGCGCAATGGATAAAGCTCACGAGTGTTTTCAACCATCCCCGGCTTTCCCATGTGTGGTTGTGAAGCGGCCAAATCCAACACCCGTGAAATCTCATGAAAAGCTTTTTGTGCTGAAGACATACCTGCAAAATCTTTTCGCGCATCCAGTAACTTGTCCAACTGCTCAGATGCGTGTTCTGACCAAATGATTTTCACTTAGATCCTTCCTCGGCAGCCCATTGGGAAAATTTGTCTTCCATTTTTTTACAAACCTCCGAATGCTCGACTACCCGTCCTGCTGCAACATCGGCCAAGCCTTTTTCCACCTCTGCTCTCACATAGGCTTCATAACACTGCTTTTCGATAAAATCACGCATAAATTCTCGCACCAGTTGGGAAGCATTGCGATCAGACAGATGCGCAGCTTCCATAAAGGCTTCTTTTTCAGCATCAGGGACGTTCATAATGAATTGTGCCATAGCGTTCTCCTTTTCGGGCTATTCATATATATATGATATATATAGTGCAATAGGATAGCAAGGAAATCTCTCAAGTACCACACCATCTATCCACAAAAAACGTGAATATCCCTCCTGATAAACATCTTAACTTACTATTTCCTCAATAAAAAATAAATTGCACAAAAAATCATCAGGCCGAATGGCCTTATTATTATTTGATAGTGGTCTTTGATGTGATCTCTGTATAGAAATTGTCTTTAGCGTACAAAGAACTTTGTTCAATATGTACAGTGTACTTTGTTCAATATGTACAAAGATATGATTTTATTAGATAAATTTTAGATGTAAAAAAGGCCGTCTGAAAACGGCAAACGGCGATTTCAGGCAGCCTTAGTCCTTTTATTTGCTAAAAAATATAAAAAAAACGACCGATATTTTAAATCGGCCGACCAAAAACAAAATAAATGTGGGTTTTTAAGGTTTTTTTAAGGTTTTTAGAGAGTGTCACGCACGGCGGGGCGCAGCATTTTTCAGCCATTATCGTCTGATTTAATACCGCCTTTTTTTAAATATTTCTGTATGGCTTTATAGCCATTATTTCCTGATATATCAGGCTTTTTAGGTGGTGGTTTGTCGGGGGGCTCACTATATTGCCCGCGTTCTTTGGCCGCAGCCTCTAATTCGCGCCTCGTTCGTTCCTCTAATGCTTGCTTTTCAGCCTCTGGTGGGCGGCTTGTACCGTTATTATCGTTATTGAAAAAGGCAAACCAACCTTTGACTATGCTCCGTTCCATAATCGGGCGTAAATCGAGATTTTGATTGTGGAATGCCGCCAGCTGGCGGACGAGTGTTTTTTTCGCCGATGAACCTACTTTTTTTCCAGCATCCAACCGCATATCCAAGTAGTTGTGCCATAAATCGAGTGGAATGAATTTCGGCAGGCGGTAGTTGTCGCGGTCGTAGTGATAACGGCTATCTATCTTAGGTATGGGGATACCTTTGAGTTCGTAGATTTTGGCCAACAATACATCACGGTTGAGTAGCCAGTGCATTTTGCCATGTACGCCGCCGCGACGGTATTGCACTAGACCGAGCTTAAGCAGGGTGCGACGTACTTTTTCGTACCCACGTCGGGTGAGTCCAAGTTCTTTTTTGAGTTCTGCCGCAGTCTTATAAAGCCAACCGCAACGGGCAGGCTCTTTGTCCACGATATCGCTCCACCAAAATAGGTTGGATAAGAATGATGCCGCTTGAAAATCGTGCGCGCACACAGCCATAAACTCGTCATAAACTTGGACGAATTTATTGGTTAGATGGGGGCGTAGATCTGAGATAAGCATATTAAGCCACTCGTTGTTATGGCTTCTTTACCTTTAGAGCTTCTTGGCTTTGATATAACTGTGGATTTATTTTTAATTTTCCCCCTGTCAGCCCTTGAATGCGATATGCCTGTTTTTCAGGGACAATTTCTTTCCATTGGGTAACTGCGGAAGGGCTGATTCCTAAAGCCCTTGCAACAGCAATTTTTGTTCCATAAAAATCGATAACATCTTTTGTAAGCATTGCCGAAACTTTCTTTTTAAGTTTCCTTAAATTATATGTATAAAGAACACTTAAATCAACATCAGTTAAGATAACTTAAATACAAATAAATTTAGATTTGGACTTTATTGTGCGGATAGAAACTATCGGGGAGCGAATTCGTAAATTACGAAAAAATATGAATTTGACCCAACAAGATTTAGCCAAAAAACTGAAAGATGTATCTCATGTTGCTGTATCACAATGGGAATCAGATACAACCAAACCTAATGCTGAAAATCTGTATGAATTATCAACTTTGTTTGGTTGCGATTTTGGTTGGTTATTAAAAGGTGGTAATGGGGAAGCTACAAACGCAAAGCTAATCCCAAATCTGAATGCTACCCAGATCCCTATTTTGAGCTACGACGATATTCAAAATATTGATGTCATAAATCCTGTTATTCCAATAACAGGAGAATTTATAATGAGTAATCTGAAAGGCTCAAATTCAACATTCGCCTTTACACTAAAAGGTGATTCTATGGCAAATGACTTTTTAGAAGGTGATACAATTTTCATTGATATTGCAGTAAAGCCTGAGCCTGGAGAGTTTGTTTTGGCAAGAGTTGGGAGTGATGTACTGTTCAGAAAATATAAAATTGACAGCATAGGGCAATTTAGTCTTCAACCATTAAATCTTGATTATCCAATTATTTCATCAAATGAAGCTGAAATTAAAATTATTGGCATCTTAGTTGAACATAGAATTTATCGAAGGAAAAGATAGACGTAGCTTCACTTGGATTATGTTCACTTTTTATGATAATTATTTGTATCAAAAGCATCAATCTCAATTTTTTAAAAATTCTTAGTATTTTTCAAGGCCGTCTAAAGTTTTTTAGATGGCTTATTCATTTTTCAAATATCCTTTTTTTTCAATAGTATATTTCTATAATTTAATTTTTCTTAAAATAGTCCTTGCGATGTAATTTAAGTTATCTTAAAATTAAGTCAACGGTTAATGCCGAATAGTTCTTTAAAAATATGAAACGTAGCAACTGGCCTTCGGAATCGTACAGGTCTTGATGCCTTTAAATATGGTTGATTAATAACTGAAAATTAGGGCATCACAAGATCGTGACGGTAGGCGTAGAAAAGGCTTTGAGCCTTTGGGTAAATCGGACAAACGGTTGCAGGCGGCATTCAACGCGCCAAAAGAAAAAGCCGCGCATCCGGGGAGCGCAATAGCGTCCGGTTACAGGCGGCTGTTGAACGTATTTAATAATCGGGGCGTATCCCCGATGCTGGAGCGATAATCTACGGACAAGCTCCAAACTACACACTGATATTTTTAGACTACCTTTTTAAAAGGCAGATTAGGAGCTTTAAAGCTCTTTTATACAGATAGGTAGTCTTGCACACTATCTATCTGTATCCATATCCAAGCCTGTTTGTTTAAACTTAAGCAGGCTTCCGTATGGATATTTATATTGTACACTTTTTTAGTGTAAAAGTAACTGAAGTTATTTCTATGATGATTTCATTGCCGTCAGATGTTTTTGTTTTGGCGGCATTATAACGGCAGGTTAGGGCAGATTCCCTTTCGGCAGGGATGATGCAGCAAGCGGCTCGGGTGTGGCCGCCGTTATGTTTTTTAGCACACCATAGTTCGCCTTTGGCACGGCGTTAACGCATTCAATCAGCCTTTTGGGTTTCGATCTGCTCCGGCCGCAACGGGGCGGTGAGACGCTTACAGACCTTGCGACACGGTTTTGGCGGGTGAAAGGCTCGCCCTGTATCAATGGCCGTTTGGAAATATGATTTTCAAACGGCCATTTTATTCACTAATCTTTCAAAGGAGAACTGCCATGTTCCAAACCCAAACCCTAAAACCTGTACCGGTTTCAGTTATTGGTACTTACAACACACTTGAAGCGGCATCTCGACAGGTCGATTTATTTATGCGTAAGCAAGATCACGATGCCTGTGCCAACATTGTGCCATCTAATACCGGTACGGGTTATACAGTGCAGGCTGTGAAATGGCAATAAAAAACCGCTTTGTTTCCAAAGCGGCCTTTATTCATTAATAATTAAAGGATAATTATCCATAGGGGTGTGGTGATTATCCTTTTCTTGCGGAGTAATGTCAATGAAGAAAATTTTTGCAGTTTTTACGGCGGTTGCCGCTTGTGTTTCGTTGCCGGCTCAGGCATCGGATGTATTAACAGGCGATACCGGTTTGGCTTGTGAGGCTATTTTATGTCTGTCGAGTGGTGACAGGCCATCTGAATGTTCTGCATCCTTAAGTCGTTATTTTGGGATACATCATAAACACTTTAAAGATACTCTAAAGGCTCGCAAGAATTTTTTAAATATGTGTCCATCTAGTAGCAGTGCCAACATGCCAAATCTTGTAGATGCTTTGGTTAACGGAGCTGGCCGATGTGACGCGGCTGAACTAAACCGAGTAATGAGATCCACTTATACCGTAAAAAAATATGTACGTCACGGCAAAGGTGGTCGGGATGGTTGGTATGACACAGTGCAGGTTCCGTATATTAAAAATGCCAAGCCCAATTACTGCCAAGTGTATTTCGATCATGAATGGACTACAGCCGGTGATAAAGTGAAATATGTTGGTTCAGAAAAAGAAGGTGGCCGTTGGGTCGATGTAAAATAGCTCACTCCGCTCCGGTTTCATTCCTCCATCCAGCCCAACCGGAGCAATTTCAACCGGCGGAGAATGCTTACTCCGTCGGTCTTTTTATAGACTAAAGCACGCCTGAATCAAGGCGTTTTTTAATGTGTAAAAAGATTGGCCATTGTAGCCGCTAAAAAAAAGGAAATAAAATGAAAGAAGCGCATTTAATTGTTCAGGGCAAAGGTGGGGTGGGTAAGTCATTTACATCTATGATTATTGCTCAATATTTATCATCTGTTGCCGCTAATGATGATATTCCTGTTGTCTGTTTTGATACGGATCCGGTTAATCAGACCTTTAGCCGTTATAAGTCATTGAAGCCTGAAATCATCAATATACTTACCGCTGACAATACTATTGATACTCGGAATTTTGATGCCTTGATCGAAAAGTTGATTGAGGTGGACGGTATTGCAGTAGTGGATAATGGCGCAGCTACATTTGTGCCATTAATGAGTTATATCGCAGAAAATCATGTTGATGAACTATTGCAAGAAAGTGGTGTACGCTTGATTCTGCATGTGCCTATTATGGGTGGGCAGGCATTGGAAGATTGTATTGTGGGTTTATCTCAAACTATCAATGCCATAGATGCAGATGTTGTTGTATGGTTGAATGAATATAACGGTGCCATTAAATCTAGTGATAATAAGTTATTTACTGATTTTGCGGTTTACAAAGACAATAAATCCAAGATTATAGGGATAGTTAAAGTCCCGCACCGTAACCCTGATACTTATGGGAAAGACATACAAGCTATGACATCAGCCAATCTAACATTTGCTGAAGTTGAAGCAGCAACCGATTGGGGAATTATGCCGCGCCAACGATTGCGTACTGTAAAGCGTGATTTATACGAGCAATTGCAAATTATACCAATATGGGTGAATCAGCAAAAAGGTGTCGCTGATGAGTAGCAATGCGGACCACATAATTAGTGAGGTGTTTCGTCTTACCGGTATCCGTATTTCCAATGACGATCCGATTATGGCAGTGCTACTGATGCAACGGCAGATGTTCGATGCTGCATTTGAACACCAAGCTCAAACAGCTTTAGCTAACACCGAAAGTATTAAGGCTTACGCGGAAAGCATTGCCACCTCTGTTGCTAAGTTGGAAACCTACAGAGAGCAATTACTGCTAGAGCTCACGAAACATACTGATGAACAGATTAAGGGCACCGAAGATCGGGTTTATGCGTCGGTTGCCGAGCGAGTAGTGAAAGACGTAGAGGCTGCAAATGCAGCCTTTATAGGCCGTCTGAAAAAACTGTTGGTACTTGAGTTTGTGGCATTGGGTGTTGTATTACTTTTTCTAGTTGGTGTTTTATTTTTTAAATTTAATTAGTTGGAGGCTTATGATGTTGAGTGATGCTGCTCCGATTATCCAAACCATTAAAATACCGCCAGATTTTACTCCACCGGAAAATAACTATCCGCACTATCGGCTGTTACCGGTACAAACAGAAACAGGCAAATTTCATTGCCTGTTTTTTTATATTTCAGCTAAAGAATTCTTAATACTCGAACCGAAAATCAAGCGGTATCTTGCCATCCGTAAATTATCTGAGTTTGTGAAGACGGCAACATTTACCGTTTATGAAACAGCCGATGGGTAATGCTATGAATACATTTGATGTTAATGAGGCCGCCGAATACTGTAAATGTCACCCTGAAACAATACGACAACATATAAGGCAAGGTAGATTAGTTGCATCAAAACCGGGCCGCAAATATTGTATAAAACAGTCTGCTCTTGACGCATTCTTGGTTAGCCAAGAAAATTGTCAATTGCAGGCTTCACTCATAAGTAGGAGTGAAAAAAAATGCCAATATACAAAAGAAAGAACGGAGTCTATTACGTTGACCTTACCACACAAGGCGGCAAAAGAATTAGACAATCGACTGGCACCAAAAACAAGGAAGAAGCCCAAAAACTCTACGATAAAATGAAGTATGAGTTATGGTCATCTTCTCATTTTGATGAAAAACCAATAAAACTGTGGGAGGAGGCCGCAGTAAGGTGGATTGATGAGATGTCCGGCAAAAAAAGTATAGCGAATGATTTGTGCCGATTACGAAAGTTGCCTGAATTTCGCGGAATGTATTTGCATCACTTAACACGTGACTACATCATGGCAGTAGTGGCAAGTAAAAATTGCGCAGATAGCACTAAAAACCGTTATTTGGCACTAATCCGAGCAATACTAAATAAAGCTGTTAAAGAATGGGGCTGGTTAGATAGAGCACCACATCTAAAACTATATAGCGAGCCTAAACGACGGATTAGGTGGTTAACAAAAGATGAGGCAAATAGGTTGATCGCTTCATTGCCGCAATACATGGCCGATATGGCCATTTTTAGTTTGTCCACTGGGCTACGACAGCGTAACGTTTTAGATTTAGAGTGGAAACAGGTTGATTTAGCTGGCCGAGTTGCTTGGATACATGCAGATGAGAGCAAATCAGGTAGGGCTATTGGTATTGCTTTAAATGATACAGCCGTTGAAGTGTTATCTAGGCAAATCGGGAAAAATAACCGTTTTGTTTTTACTTATTCCAACGGTTGTAAGGTCAAAAGCATTAGTTCCCGAATTTGGAAAACTGCTTTACACAAGGCTGGAATATCTGATTTCCGCTGGCACGATTTACGCCATACATGGGCAAGCTGGTTAGTTCAAGCCGGTGTGCCTTTGGCCGCATTACAGGAAATGGGTGGATGGGAAAGTATTGAGATGGTGCGCAGATATGCACATCTATCTGCCGAGCATCTGCAAAATCATGCGGCTTTGCTTGATGCGATAGGCTTAGGTGATGGCACAAATTTGACACATCCCAATCAATAAAATAAGCCCTTGCTGATGCAAAGGCTTGATATCTTTGGTGGGTCCGGTGGGGATCGAACCCACGACCAAGGGATTATGAGTCCCCTGCTCTAACCCCTGAGCTACAGACCCGGGTCGAGAAAGGTTGCTATTGTAGCATAATTTATTACTTGGGCAAGTGGTTACAAACAGATAAGCAGACAGTACGTCGGGGGTGGGGTTTGTTATAATTCAGCCTTTATGATTTTTGTCTGAGTAACTTTTCAGACGGCCTTGAAAGCAACCCTATGAAATACAATGATTTGAGGGATTTTGTTCAAAAGTTGGAGCAGGAAAATAAGCTGAAACGCATCAGCCTGCCTGTTTCCCCCTATTTGGAAATGACGGAAATTGCCGACCGTGTTTTGCGTAACGAAGGGCCGGCATTGTGGTTTGAAAATCCGGTTCGGCAAGATGGTTCGCGCTATGCGTTTCCCGTGTTGGCCAATTTGTTTGGCACGCCTGAGCGGGTGGCGATGGGCATGGGGGCGGACAGTGTGGAAAAATTGCGTGAAATCGGCCGCACTTTAGCGTATTTGAAAGAGCCGGAACCGCCCAAAGGCATTAAAGACGCCTTTTCCAAACTGCCGTTGCTGAAAGATATTTGGAGCATGGCGCCGCATGTGGTGAAAAAAGCGCCGTGTCAGGAAATTGTTTGGGAGGGTGATGAGGTGGATTTAAACCGCCTGCCTATCCAACATTGCTGGCCGGAAGATATTGCGCCGTTGGTAACATGGGGGTTGACCGTTACCCGCGGGCCGCATAAGAAACGCCAGAATCTCGGTATTTACCGCCAGCAGCTTATCGGTAAAAACAAACTGATTATGCGCTGGTTGGCGCATCGGGGCGGGGCATTGGATTTTCAGGCACATAAAAAGCTTTATCCCGATACACCGTATCCGGTAGCGGTGGTTTTAGGGTGTGACCCGGCAACGATTCTCGGCGCGGTGACTCCCGTGCCGGATACGCTGAGTGAATATCAGTTTGCCGGCTTGTTGCGCGGTTCGCGGACGGAATTGGTGAAATGTATCGGCAATGATTTACAGGTGCCCGCGCGGGCGGAAATCGTATTGGAAGGGGTGATTCATCCCGATGAAACTGCGCTGGAAGGCCCGTATGGCGACCATACCGGCTATTACAACGAGCAGGATTATTTCCCCGTGTTTACCGTCGAGCGGATAACCATGCGCGAAAATCCGGTATATCACAGCACCTATACCGGCAAACCGCCCGATGAGCCTGCGGTTTTGGGCGTGGCATTAAACGAAGTGTTTGTACCGCTATTGCAAAAGCAGTTTCCTGAGATTGTCGATTTTTATTTGCCGCCGGAAGGCTGTTCTTACCGTATGGCGGTGGTGAGTATTAAAAAACAATATGCCGGCCATGCGAAAAGGGTGATGATGGGTTGTTGGTCGTTCCTGCGTCAGTTTATGTACACCAAATTTATTGTGGTGGTCGATGATGATGTGGACTGCCGTGATTGGAAAGAAGTGATTTGGGCGATTACCACCCGTATGGATCCGGTACGCGATGCGGTGATGGTGGAAAATACGCCGATTGACTATCTGGACTTTGCCAGCCCGGTGAGCGGGTTGGGCGGTAAAATGGGCTTGGATGCCACCAATAAATGGCCAGGGGAAACCCTGCGCGAATGGGGTAGAGTGATTGAACACGATGCAGCTACCATAGCAAAAGTTGATGCGATGTGGCAGTCGTTGGGTTTGTAAGTGATAGATAAGGCCGTCTGAAAGATATGTTTCAGACGGCCTTATTGGTTGTAAATGCGGTTGCGATAGGGCGGGGCATTCGATAATATCCATTATTAGAAAATATCAGGTATTGATTATGTTTGGACTTTCGCCAACCGATTGGCTGTTGATGATTTTGTTGTGGTTGCCGATATTGGCAACCTTGCTACCGCTGATTAACCATGATCATTGGGTTTTCAGGGTTTTCGATTTTCCGCGTTTGCAGATTGCCGCGGCGAGTTTGTTGTGTGTGGTGTTGAATTATCTCTGGCAACAGAATGAGCACCCGTTATTTACCTTTTTTGAAATCGTTAATTTTGCTTGTTTTATTTACCAGCTGAAAGAAATTTCTGCTTATACGCGTTTGAATAAAACCGAAGTATTGCAATATTCCGGCGAAGATAACGAACGTACCCTTTCCCTGATTACTTCCAATGTGTTAACACCCAACCGCCGTTCCGATTTATTGTTGGCAACGGTAAGAAAATATCAGCCTGATATTGTGCTGACTCTGGAAAGTGATAAATGGTGGGAAGAGCAGCTTGCGCCGTTGGAACACGAGCTGGCATATGAATACACCGTGAAAATCCCCTTGGATAATCTTTACGGTATGCATTTATATAGCCGCCTGCAGTTACGAAATGTTGAAGTCCGGCATTGGGTGGCGGAAGATATTCCGTCTATTACGGCAGAATTGCAATTGAGATCGGGCGAATGGATACGCATTTATTGCCTGCATCCCATGCCGCCGAGTCCTACCGAAGCAGATACTTCTACCGACCGCGATGCTGAGCTGTTGCTGGTAGGTAGGGAAATCGAAAAAAACAACCATTCTGTGCTGGTGTTTGGTGATTTAAATGACGTGGCATGGTCGCGGACTTCGCGCTTATTTCAACAAATCAGCGGGTTGCTTGACCCGCGTAAAGGCAGAGGCTTATACAGCACTTTCCATGCCAAATACCCGTTTTTGCGCTGGCCGCTTGATCATATTTTCCATAGTAGCGACTTTATGATGAGTGAAATTAAGGTGTTGCCGACTATTGGTTCCGACCATTTCCCGGTTTACGGTAAATTCCAATTTATGCCTGCCGCTGAAATTGTTCAGGAAAAAGAAGAAGCGGATAAAGAGGAAAAAGAAGAAGCCAAAGAAAAAATAGCCGAAGCAGAACCCCTTAAAGAGGTAGTTAGAGAAAAATATACCGAATAAAGAGTTAGATTTGTCTATATAACACAGGCCGTCTGAAAGATATGTTTCAGACGGCCTGTGTTATATTGTGGTTGATTTATAAATTATCTTTTTGTGCCAATATTTTACGGCTGCCGCCAACATCGGCGGGGGAAACCACGCCGGCATCTTCCAACGCCTGCATCAGATTGGCGGCACGGTTATAGCCTATGCGTAATTGGCGTTGTAATGAAGAAATAGAGGTTTTGCGGGTTTCCAATACAAAAGAAACGGCTTGATCGAAAAGTTCATCGCTATTGGCATTGGGGTTAACAATATTGGTGGTTTCCAATGCCGCTTCGCCGCTGAGCAATCCTTCAACATAATCGGTCGGCGCTTGCCGTTTCACATGGGCGACAATATGGTGGACTTCGTCGTCAGACACAAACGCGCCTTGTAAACGGGTCGGTTCGGCATTGCCCGGCTGTAAGAATAGCGAATCGCCATATTTCAGCAATTCATCTGCGCCCATTTGGTCGAGAATGGTGCGGCTGTCGATTTTGCTTTGTACGGTAAAGGCCATGCGTGTGGGGATATTGGCTTTAATCAGACCGGTAATCACGTCGACGCTGGGGCGTTGGGTCGCCACAATCATGTGGATGCCTGCCGCCCGTGCTTTTTGTGCCAAACGTGCGATTTGTTGTTCGACCGATTTGCGCTCCGTCATCATCAGGTCGGCCAATTCATCAATCACCACCACAATCATCGGCAGCGTTTCCAACGGTTCGGGGTCGTCCGGATTCAGGCTGAACGGGTTGAGCAGCGGTTTGCCCGATTCTTTGGCGGCCACAACTTTTTTATTAAAGCCGTCAATATTGCGTACACCGGCGTGAGACAATAAACGGTAACGTTTTTCCATTTCGGCTACACACCAGTTCAAGGCCTGCCCAGCTTCACGCATATCGGTTACCACGGGGCAGAGTAGGTGCGGAATACCGTCGTAAACACTTAATTCCAACATTTTGGGGTCGATCATAATAAAGCGGACTTCTTCAGGGGTCGCTTTAAACAGAATCGATAAAATCATCGCGTTGACACCGACCGATTTACCCGAACCGGTCATACCGCCTACTAATAGATGCGGCATTTTTGCCAAATCACCGACCACAGGAATACCGGCAATATCTTTACCCAAGGCAACGGTAAGCTTGGATTTTGCATCGGTAAACACCGAGGACGATAGGATTTCACTCAGCATGACATCTTGGCGGCGCTCGTTGGGCAACTCGATACCCATGGTGTTTTTACCGGCAATGGTTTCGACAATGCGCACGGCCTGTAACGACATCGAACGGGCGAGGTCTTTAGAAAGATTGACAATCTGGCTGCCTTTAACGCCTTGTGCCGGTTCGATTTCAAAGCGGGTAATCACCGGCCCCGAAGTAGCGGAAACCACTTGCACCCCGATGCCGAATTCTGCCAACTTGGCTTCGATACGCTCGGCGGTTTGTTGGAGTTTTTCCGGATTGACAACCGGCGGCTCGCCCTGCGGCAGGCGCAGTAGATGAAGCGAAGGCTTGATATATTCGCCGGTGTGGTGCTGTTCGACCGCATCGCCTTTTTCATCGAATAAGGCCGGTTGAACAGGAGAAGGCGGAGCAACCGATACGGCTACGGCTTTGCGGTTGCTGGAACTGCCCGCCAGTTGTTCGACAGGCTCGGCGGTAATATTTTTCGCTTCGCGCACCATACGGCGGGTGGTTTTTGGGTCGGGCAGGTCTCGAACGTATTTATCTTCTTTACGCATAAGCTTGAGCCACAACCATTCCATTTTGGCACCGGTTTTTTCCAATACATCCAGCCATGAGACTTGTGCCAACAGGGATAAAGCCAGTAAGAGAATCACTAGCATAATCAGCAGGCTGCCGGATGTGCCTAACAGCCAAGTCAGCCCGGAAGCGGTAAATGAGCCGACTAAACCGCCTGCGCCGACAGGTAGGGCGTCTGCCAATTCGGATTGGAAAGAAAAAACTTCCAAAACCGGGCTGCACAATAATAAGACGGCCAAAGCGGCAGCAGCAATTTTATAGTTATACGGTTTGCTTTCGGGCGTTTGCAACGGGCGGAAATTGCGGTAAAGCAGAATGCAGGCGGCGACAATCCACCACCAAAACGACAGGCCGAATAAATAATAGCCGACATCGGAGAAATACGCGCCAAAGAGGCCGCCGAGATTGTGTACTTCATCGGAGAGCGGCACGCTGCGCGACCATGCGGGGTCGTCCATCGTGAAGCTGGCTAAACACAAGGCGGCATAAACGGTCACCAGCAGGCCGAACAACCATAAGGTATCGTTGATCAGATTGATAACGTGTTGCGGGCGTTTGCGTTTGACTGCATTCGGAACCACACCTTTCGGCTTGCGTACCGGTTTGGTTTCAGACGGCTTGTTTTTTACGCCGGATTGGGTTTTTGCAGTAGGTTTGGTGGTTTTTTTCGGAGATTTGGTAGCCATAAACAATCATATAAGAGGCCGTCTGAAAATGAGACGGTAACAAGCGGGTTGGCCGATAGGGCATAAGTTTTTACAGAGTAATCAGATGGAATGACTTAAACAACATCGGCGGCGTCAAAATGGTGAAATTATACAATATTATGCCGTTTCAGGTAGAACAGTGCTTGAAAGGTGTTTTCAATATTATCAACGGTGGCCATTGTAGCCTTGTGCTAGGTATAGTTATAGTATTCGGCATGAAATAAAAATAATGCAACGGAGGTGGATGGAATCGAGGAGTTGGTTATGAATACACAATGGGATAGATTATTCGGCAGTATATTCGCCATGGCGACGATAGTTATTGTGTGCTACTTTTTTATCAGCGATGAGTTCTTTGAATGGGTATTTGCACGGCACCATAACGTTCTTAGCTGGTATATTCGACCGTTGTTTATCATTCTAATTGTGATTGGTGCGTATAAAAAATCATTTACTATTATTTTTGCGTCAATCTTTGCATTGTTCACAAGCATGTTTTGGTTTCCAATACCAAGCGATGTTGATGCGGATGTTGTAGGGTTTTTGAATTTTGAAAAGAACTATCTAGTGAGTGGTTGGTCGGTCGATAAACTTTTTGTCGCCGGCGCAGTTGTGCTGTTTTTTGTCGGTTTGATTTATGCGGCTTGGCAAAGAAAATGGAAATTTCTGATAATTGTGATTGCCGGAAGTGCGGTACTAAAAGTCTTTCATAGTGTTCTATTTAGCGGTGAGAGCGGATTTTCTATTGTAAAACCGGCATTATTGGGTGTTGTGGTGTGCATCGTGTCGATTATTTTGTTTGTACATAGCAAAAAGACAAAAAAATAAAGCATAGTAGCTTAAAAATGAATAGTGTGTAGCTGGTATGGTAAAAGCATGAATACCAAGCTACAGGCTAAACTAAAATACTGCCCATTAAGCCGGGCGGTATTCCATAAGTCAAAATCGGGTACGCCTGTATTTTTTAAAAGCCGCAGCCGTGATAGTAAATTAATGGGTTTGGCGGCAATACCGAAAGTATCCATCCCTTTATTTCAGACGGCCTGATTATAAAGGGATGGTGTGGTTGAGCTCAAACCGTTATTCGGTTTGGTTTTTTCAATGTGTACAGTATTTATTGGGTTACGGTTTGAACAATCAGTTTTTCTGCATTGGCCAGAGTGTTTTCAACGTCATTAAACTGAATACGCGTACCTTGAATCAGGGCGCGTGTGTTATGGAAAACCACTTGAACCGTGCCGTTGTTTTCAGTCACCAAAACGCGCAAAGGCAGGCGGATGGCGAACTCGGGGTCTTTCACCATCAGCGGCGTGCCTGCTTTAGGGTTGCCAAAAATAATCACTTTGGCAGGTTGCATGTTTAAACCGTTGGCACGGGCGGCTGCATGATGATCAATTACCGTAAAAATAGTCATCCCTTTGGCTTTGATGGTATTTTCAAGGCGGGAAACCGTATCATCAAAACTGTATTTGCTGGTTACCGTATGGGTAAACTGCATAGCTTGCTGATGATGGGGATGGTCAGGCATATTACGGTGTCCTCTCCAATGGGATGTTTGTGCACAAGCCGACAAAGTAGCGGCAACCAATAGAATACAAGCAGGCTTTAGGTATTTCATAATGTCATTCCTTTTATCAGGTAGATAATCTTTTCAAGCTCGATTTATCGGGTAAACAAGATAATAGTATTATGAATAGATTATGCCTGATAAAGTTTGAATCGGATAGAAAATAGAAATACGTGATTAAATAAAAAAGGGTTAAATACGTTGTTATTTACCCCTTTTTATTTTTCAGACGGCCTAAAAGTTTGTAGCGGTACGTATATTTTAACGGTTTGATTTCGACGATAAGCCGTTATGTTCTGCCATATAAGGCAACAACGTTTTCAGCGGCTTCTGCCCAGTCGGAGTTGCCGCCGGCAGCCAGTATCAGGCGGCATTTGGCGAGAAGCTCGGTGCGTTTGTGTTCAGGGTAGGTTTGGAGCGTGTGCAGTATTTGCGGCAAGCCTTTGATGCCTAATGTATTCAGACGGCCTGCTTCACCTGTCCATTGTGCCAGTGCGGCGAGAATGGTTTGGCTGTTATGTTCTTGGGTTTCTTGTGGGTTGGATTCCGGCTCGGCAAACCATTTCAGCCATGCGGCGGTTTCCAGCCACAATAAGGCGGCGGGGGCGTCTAAGCCGTTTAGACCGGCAAAGTGGCTTAATTCATTTTGCAGGCTTTGTTGTTCTTCGGGCGGCAGGGCGGCGACGGAGGGTAACAGGTGCATTAGCAGCGGGCGGTGTAGCGGTTGCGGCAGCGGGTGTTGTTGCAGGCGCTGATAAAAAGCGGTGCGCAATGGAAACCTTGTTGACCAAATGTGTTCGGTTTCGGCCAATGCGGTGGGGGTGAGTAGTGCGGATAGGGTAATGGTAAGCCGCTCGCTGTCGCCTTCGGCACTCAGCCAGTGTTTGGGGTTGAACTGTAGCAGTTGCGCCTTATCGGTTTCCGCATGGGTATCAAACCGACGGATATTTTCTGCTAATAACCTGCCTTGGTGTTCGTTGGGGTGGGTTTGTTCGGCCATATCGGAATATCCGTTTTGGTTTGAAAAGGAAAAAGTGGAATAGGGAAGATACACAAAATCTGCCCGGTTTTCTTTGGCTTTGCGTATTTTATGGCGCCAACGGCGTGCATGAGAAGGGCTGAGCCGTTGTATGCGTTCGTAAATATCGGGATGGGTGGCGGCGAGGCGGTCGAAGATATCGGCTTTATCCAATCCGGCAAACATAAAATGAGCGTATTCCGACGCATGCGGCGAGTTCAATCTGTGGGTGGGCGCAACAGCCACTTTACACAATGCGGAAGCCAATCCTTCGCTGTGGCGGGTGAATTGAACTGCCGATGCATCGGCTAAAAATTCACGCTGACGGCTGATGGCTGCCTGTATCCAACCGGCAACCAGCGAGCCGGTAAAGCCGAGAACAAGTAAAAAGCCGCCCAGTATCATGGTAAGCAGGTTGCGGCGGAATATCAGAAAATCGACGTTGATAAAGAAACGCCCCAAGCTGCTCAGCATCTGTAGGCCGTATAACCCGCCGCAAAGCTGCATATTGCGGCGCATATCACCATTGAGGATATGGCTGAATTCGTGGGCGATAACGCCTTGCAACTCGCTGCGGTTGAAAGCGTCGACTGCGCCGCGTGTAATCCCGATAACGGCATCGCGCTGATCCATTCCGGCGGCAAACGCATTGAGCGACATATCGGGCAAGATATAGACGCGGGGAATATGCATACCGGAGGCAATCGCTATTTCTTCGACCACATTTAACAGCCTGCGTTCCGATAAACGGGCTTGTTTGCGTGAAACCTGCTTGCCGCCTAATGCCGTTGCCACGACATGGCCGCCGTGTGACAGTTGGCGCAGGCGTATCCATGCGGCAACAGCTACCATTGCTAAAATAATGATAAAAACAACCTTAAAAACGGTTGGGTGCATAGCAATGCTGACACCGTCATGAATCTCAAGATAAAGCGATGTGAGTAAAGCGGTAATGGCAGCAGTAATGCCGGCTATGGCGACTACGGCGAATAGATACAGCCATAACAGGCCGCTGCTGAGGCGCAGGGCATATTTTTGATATTGGCGAAAATGCATGAGCCGGCCGCTTATCGGTTCAGATCGATTTTGGGGGCGTGGCGGATAATGGCATGGTCGTCGAACTGCAACATAGCTGCATTGCTTTTATGCCCGAAAAAATCTGCCAGCAGCGAAGCGGGAAAGGTTTCTCGTGCATTGTTGTAGGCCAGCACGGCGTCGTTATAGGCCTGACGGGCGAACGCTACACGGCTTTCGGCACCGGCCAGTTCTTCACTTAATGATTGAACGGCTCTATCGGCCTGCAATTCCGGATAAGCTTCTACAACCACGCTCAAATGGCGCAATGCCGAGCTGAGTTGGTGTTCGCCTTCGGCCAATTGTGCGATTTCTGTGTTGACATCGGGGCGGGCAACAGCAGCAGCAAGGGTGTTGGCAGCATGATTGCGCGCCTGTATGACATTTTCAAGGGTGTGTTGTTCGTGTGTCAGATAAGCTTTGACGGTTTCGACCAAATTGGGAATCAGGTCGTGCCGGCGTTTGAGTTGCACTTGGATTTGTGCAAATGCATTGCGGTATTCGTTTCGGGCGCGTACCAAACGGTTATAAATCACAATCGGTACGGCCACGCATATCACGATAACAACCAAAATCAGTAAACTACCCATTATGAAAGCCCCTTGTTTGTGTGAAATTATGCAGGATGAAAATTTGATTTTAGCATAAAGAATATTGGGGAAAGGGGGCGCTTTTGCCGAACGGCATCATAATTTTACGATAGGGTTACAGGGTGTGGCGGTTATACGTCATAGCCATGGCGTACGGCTGTTTTATAAAAAACATTGCAATAAATCATTTAAAAAGCGCCTGCCCAATTCAGACGGCCTGAAATAATGCGGATCGGTATCCAGTAGGCCGCGTTGTTGTGCGGTTTGAATATCGGCGGCAATGCGGGCGGCGGGGATGCCGGTGCGTTCGGGCAGCCATTCGGCGGGCACGCCGTCGGTAAGGCGCAGTGCGTTCATCATAAATTCAAACGGCAAATCCGACGCGGCAACGGCTTTGCGTTCGATGGCGGAGGCCGGGTTGTTTTGCATGGCGTTGAGATAATCGTTGGGGTGGCGTTTGCGGGTGGTGCGCTCGATATGGGTCGGGTAGGAAATTTTGCCGTGTGCGCCGGCGCCGATGCCGAGATAATCGCCGAATTGCCAGTAGTTTAGGTTGTGTCGGCATTGGTGGCCTGCGCGGGCGAAGGCGGAGGTTTCATAATGTTCGAAACCGGCTGCGTATAAAGCATTGTGTACTGCGTCTTCAATATCTTGGGCGGCTTCGTCTTGCGGCAGGCCTTTGGGCGGGGTGTGGCCGAACGGGGTGTTCGGTTCCATAGTCAGATGATAGGCGCTGATGTGGTTGGCGCCGGTGGCAATGGCGGTTTGGATATCGTTTAAGGCCGTCTGAACGGTTTGGCCGGGTAGGGCGTACATTATATCAACGTTCACCCTGTCGAAAATATTCAGCGCATATTCGATGGCGGATAAGGCTTCGCGGTGGTCGTGAATACGGCCTAGGCTTTTGAGGGCGTTGTCGTTAAAACTTTGCACGCCGATGGAAAGCCGTGTGATACCGGCTTCTTTAAACCCTTGGAATTTTTCTTTTTCGAAGGTGCCGGGGTTGGCTTCCATGGTGATTTCGGCTTGCGGCTGTAAGCGGACAAGCGAACGGATGCCGCCGAGCAGGCGGTCTATCGAGGCCGCCTGAAACAGGCTGGGGGTGCCGCCGCCGATAAAAATGGTTTCTACCGGTCTGCCCCAGATATTCGGCAGCTCGGTTTGCAGGTCGGTGAGCAGTGCGTCGATGTAGGCCTGTTCGGCAAGATCCGTTTTGGCCTGATGCGAATTGAAATCGCAATAAGGGCATTTGCGCACGCACCACGGAATATGGATATAAAGCGACAGCGGGGGCAGGGCGGTTAGGTGGCCGGGTTGCGAAAAATGAATGGTTTGCATAAGTTTGGTCGGTGTGTGGCGGCAGGTGGTTCGGTTTTTTAATCATGCCGTATGCTGTCGCTGTATGTGTTGGTTGGCCGCCTGTTTGGCTATTCAGACGGCCTTTAAGATGGTTTTTAATATGGTGGGTTTTGCGGATAAAGCAAGCCGATTTTTTGCTTGAGTTCGGTTAGAGCCAAGCCGCGGTGGCTGATACGGTTTTTGGTTTCGGGATCTAATTGGGCGGCGGTGCAACCCAATTCGGGGATATAAAAGTGCGGGTCGTAACCGAAGCCGTTTTCTCCGGCCGCTTCGGCCTGCCATGTGCCGTGCCAGATGCCTTCGGCAATAATCGGCTGCGGGTCGTTTTCATGGCGTACCAACACCAGCACGCAAACATAATAACAGCGTTGGTCGGCTTTTCCGGCCAGTTCGGCGGAAAGTTTGGCATTGTTGGCCGCATCGGATTTAGGGTTGCTTCCGGCAAAACGTGCCGAATAAATACCGGGTGCGCCGCCCAAGGCGGGGGCGCAGATGCCGCTGTCGTCGGCCAAGGCGGGCTTGCCGCTGTGTTTGCTGGCGTGGCGCGCTTTGGCAATCGCATTTTCGATAAAAGTGGGGTGCGGCTCGGGGCATTCGGGTACGTTGAATGCGGATTGCGGCAAGACTTCGATATCGTGTGCGGCAAACCAGCGGGTAAACTCTTTCAGTTTGCCGGCATTGCCGCTGGCTAATACGATTTGTTTGAGCATGGGGTATCCTGTTTTACGGTGTTTCTTCGGCCGCGGCCGCTTTGGCGGCTTTTTCAAGTGCGGTTTGGCGGATGTAGAGCGCGAGGCAGGCAACTTGTCCGAATACGGCACCAAAAGCAAACAAAAAGCTGGCAATGGCAAACTGTTTGCTGCCGATGTGGAGCAGCCAACTGCCCAACAGCACCAGCGCCATAAATAATAGGGTAAAAAAGGCAATGCCGAGCAGGAAGATTTTGCGGGCGTTCATATCGGGCGGTAGGAAAAAGAAAGGCGGTCATTATAACAAATTCCCTGCCGTGCCGGATATGAAAACCGATGTTGTCCTACTGATAAACGATATCAATAGGGTGTCGGGCGGATAGTGTATTCGAGGCCGTCTGAAAAAAGATTCAGACGGCCTTGTGGTATGATGCGCTCTCTTTTCAGAAAGCAGGACAGGTATGGAAAAAACCGTTTATCTTTATACCGACGGGGCATGTAAAGGCAATCCGGGTGCGGGCGGCTGGGGCGTGTTGATGCGCTACGGCAGCCATGAAAAAGAACTTTGCGGCGGCGAGCCCGAAACCACAAACAACCGCATGGAATTAACGGCTGTGATTAAGGGCTTGCAGACGTTGAAACGGCGCTGCCGCGTGGAAATCCATACCGATTCGCAATATGTTAAAAACGGCATGGAAAGCTGGATACACGGCTGGAAGAAAAACGGCTGGAAAACCGCTGCCAAAAAGCCGGTGAAGAATGAAGATTTATGGCGGCAGCTAGACGAATTGGTACAAGGGCATGATGTTTCGTGGGTGTGGGTAAAAGGCCATGCCGGACATCGCGATAACGAGCGCGCCGATGAATTGGCCAATCAGGGCGCGGCGCAGTTTGTTTGAGCCGTTTTACATGGCTACTGTATTTCAGACGGCCTGCCCTTATATAAAACAAAATAACACACCACACACATCCATAGGATAAATACTATGTCACACACACTCCCGCTACAACTGCAATCCCTAATGGTATTGCCCGAAAGCTTTTATAGCCGTGTCCGCCCCGAGCCGTTGGGCAAGCCTTATTGGGTGGCGCAAAACCATACGCTGGCGGCGGAAATGGGTTTGAGGCCGTCTGAAATTTTCGATAACCCCGATAATCTGCTTTATCTTTCCGGCAGCGGCAAGAAATACGACCCTGCGCCGATAGCCACGGTTTACAGCGGCCATCAGTTCGGCGTGTATGTGCGCCAGCTGGGCGACGGTCGCGCCATGTTGATTGGCGACTCGGTTGCTGCCGACGGTAAGCGTTGGGAATGGCAGCTCAAAGGGGCGGGTAAAACGCCGTATTCGCGCTTTGCCGACGGTCGCGCCGTATTGCGTTCGAGTATCCGCGAATATTTGTGTTCGGAAGCCATGCATGGTTTGGGTATCCCCACCACCCGAGCGTTGGCACTCACCGGTAGCAACGATGCCGTTTACCGCGAACAGGTGGAAACCGCTGCGGTGGTGACCCGGATTGCCCCGTCGTTTATCCGCTTCGGGCATTTCGAATATATGTATCACACCGGACAGCATCAAAACCTACCCCTGTTGGCCGACTATCTGATAGACCAACATTTCCCTGCATGCCGCGATGCCGAAAATCCTTATCTGGCCTTGTTTCAAGAGATTAGCCGCTGCACGGCGGAATTGGTGGCGGCATGGCAGAGCGTCGGGTTTTGTCATGGCGTGTTGAATACCGACAATATGTCGGCACTGGGGCTGACCATTGATTATGGCCCGTTCGGCTTTTTAGATGCCTACGACCGCCATCATATCTGCAACCATTCCGATACCGGCGGGCGTTATGCTTATAACGAACAGCCTTATGTGGTGCATTGGAACCTGATGCGTTTTGCTTCCTGCCTGTTGCCGATGGTGTCGGAAAGTGAATTGGTGGCCGAATTGGAACGCTTTCCGGAAATGTTTCAGACGGCCTATCTGAACCGGATGCGGGCGAAACTCGGTTTGCAAACCATAGACAAAGACGACGAAGAGTTGGTGGGCGATATGTTTGCTTCCCTGCAAGGCAGAAAAGTGGACTTCACTTTGTTTTTCCGATATTTGAGCGAAGTGAGCAATCAGCATGGTGAGCCGTTGCCGGAACGGCTAACCGCTTTGTTTAATGGGCCGATGGAAGCGTTTACGGCATGGATAGGCTGCTACCGCGGCCGCCTGCGGGCGGAAAACAGCGATCCGGTGGTGCGTGCCGAGCGTATGAATGCGGTGAATCCGTTGTATGTATTGAGAAACTATCTGCTTGAGCAAGCGATTGAGTTGGCGAAAAATGGTGATTTCAGAGAGATTGAACGGTTGCACCGCTGTATGCAAAATCCGTTTGTCGAGCAACAAGAATTTGCCGATTTTGCCGTTTTGCCGCCTGAATGGGCTGGTGGTATTTGTGTGAGTTGTTCGAGCTGATATCGGGTATCAAATAATCTTAAAGGGCCGTCTGAAATAGGTTTTCAGACGGCCTTTGTTTTAAATGCTTCTTCTGCGCTTATTTAAACCATGATTTGATTTTTTGGAATAGCGAAGTGCTTTGTTGTTCGAAATCTTCTTCAACCGGTGCGGGCGGCGGTGCTTCGCGGTGAACCGGCAAAGCACCGAAGCTTTGCGCCACCGGCATGATTTCAATGCTGTTTACATTCACATGGGCGGGGCGTTGGTATAGCCATAAAACCGTGTCGGCAATATCTTGCGGACGGATAAATTCGACATTTTCATACAGCTTGGCCGCCCGTTCGTTGTCGCCTTTGAAGCGCACATTGGAAAACTCGGTATCGCCGCACAAGCCCGGCTCGACATTGCTGACGCGGACATGAGTACCGGCCAAGTCGGCACGCAAGTTTAGGCTGAATTGGCGCACATAAGCTTTGCTGGCGCCGTATACATTGCCGCCGGGATAGGGGTAGGTGCCGGCAATCGAACCGAGATTGATAATGTAGCCGTTTTTGCGTTCGACCATTTGCGGCAGGATTTTATGGGTTAGGTAGGTGAGGCCGACAATATTGGTTTGAATCATGGTGTGCCAATCATCGAAATGGGCTTTATCGGCCATATCCAAACCGAGTGCCAAACCGGCATTGTTAATTAAGCCGTCGATTATATTGAAAGGTTCGGGCAAGTCTTGAAGGGCGTCATCAATGGCTTGGGTGGAAGAAACATCCATATCCAGCGGTAGGAAACGTTCGCCCAATTCTGCTTGCAAGGCTTCGAGTTTTTCTATACGTCGTGCCGCACCAATCACATAATAACCTGCCGCTACAAAACTGCGGCACATTGCTTCGCCAAAACCGGCCGATGCACCGGTAATCAAAACTGCCATGGTTTTCTCCTGATTTCCGAGGCATAAAACTGCCCCGTTTCCTATTAAACAAATACCGACCCGCCGGATTATCCGCAGTATGCGGCTGGTTCCCCTTATAGGTTTCGGGTATGATACTGAGAAACATAAAATAACATTAACCATAATACCATTAGAAAAGGAACACAACATCATGAAAAGCAAAAGCACATTACTTTTGCCGTTGGCGGTTATATTGATTTTGGCAGGTTGCGGTGCGCCCGAACCCGATGTTGCCAAAGGCCCGATTTCGGAAAACCGCACAACAGCTTTTAAATCGATGATGCCCAATTTCAGCAGCATGCGCAAAATGGTTCAGGGCGACGAGCCTTACGATATCGAAAAATTTAAAACTGCTGCTGCGGCGTTTGCCGAAGAAAGCCAAAAGCCGTTTCAATATTTCCAACATGATGAGCAGGGTGATGGTGATGCATTGCCTGTGATATGGGAAAAGCCGGAAGAGTTTAAAGCGGCGGAAGAAAAATTCCATACCGCAGTGGCTGAGCTCAATAATAAAGCTCAAGCTGGTAATCTTGAAGAAATTAAAGTGGCTTATGGTGAGGTAGGAGCGAGTTGTAAAGCTTGCCATGATAGTTTCCGCCGCCCTTAAATGGGATTACAGGGCAGGTATGGTTGTTGATGGATTAACAGGCCGTCTGAACGCATTCAGACGGCCTGTTTGGATAAAGACGGGAAGATGCCGGAAGCTTATCTTGTATGGTTTGGTGTACAAAACTAATTGATTATGCTGCTTGGGCCGCAATCCAGTATGCGGATCAGGCATTCTTTTTTTCTTTGTGATATTTTTTATTGTTACGTCTTACATTTCAAAGGAGTATCGGATATGGCGGCAGAAGGTTCGGATCAGTTGTTGCAAGTGGTCACCCTGCTTGGCGCGGCAGTGGTGGCTGTGCCACTGTTCAAACGTTTGGGGCTGGGTTCGGTGCTGGGCTATTTGGCTGCCGGTTTGGTGATTGGTCCGTTTGGATTGAAATTTTTTAATGATCCCGAATCGGTGATTCACATTGCCGAATTGGGCGTGGTGATGTTTTTGTTTGTTATCGGTTTGGAAATGAAGCCCTCGCATCTGTGGAACCTGCGCCGTCAGATTTTCGGATTGGGCAGTATGCAGGTGGTGCTGGCGGCTTCTATGCTCACGTTTGTGGGCATTACCGTATTGGGTATGCCTTGGCAAGTAGCATTTGTGAGCGCTTCGGGTTTTGTGTTGACTTCTACCGCCGTGGTGATGCAGTTGCTTTCAGAGCGGCACGAGTCGGCCTCGCCGGAAGGGCAGCGCATTGTTTCTATTCTTTTGTTTCAAGATTTATTGATTGTGCCTTTGCTGGCAGCTGTCGCTTTTCTGGCGCCAACGGAAGCCGTCGAACTGGCAGATCAAACGCCTATTTGGATGAAGATTGGCAAATCGGCACTTTCTTTGGGTATTTTGGTGGCGGCCGGATTGTGGTTGCTCAATCCCTTATTCCGGATATTGGCTAAATCCAAAGCGCGTGAAGTGATGACGGCAGCGGCGTTGTTGGTGGTGCTGGGGGCGGCTTTTTTGATGGAAATTGGCGGTTTATCCATGGCGATGGGGGCGTTTATCGCCGGCGTATTGCTTTCCGAATCCAGTTTCCGCCATCAGCTTGAAGCCGATATCGAACCGTTTCGCGGCTTATTATTGGGGTTGTTTTTCCTCGGTGTGGGGATGAGCTTGAACTTGGAAGTGGTTTGGCACAATGCACTAATGGTTATTTCCAGTGTGTTGGCGCTGATGGCGGGTAATGCTTCTATGATTTATTTGGTGGCGCGTTTAACCAAAAGCAAACACCGTGATGCTTTAAACCGTGCCATGATGATGGCGCAGGGCGGTGAGTTTGCTTTTGTGATTTACTCTGCTGCCGCATCACAAGGTGTGATGAGTGCTGCAACGCATGCGAATATGACTGCTATTGTTGTATTGTCTATGGCATTAACGCCGTTGGTATTGATTTTGGGGCAGCGTTTTCTTAAAAACAGCAGCCCAACGGATATGCAGGGTGTGGATGAGGTGCAAGATGAAGAATTACGCGGCAATGTATTGATTATCGGTTTCGGTCGGGTCGGGCAGATTGCCAGCCAGGCACCGATTGCCTACGGTGCTGAAATTTCAATTATCGATATGGATCCTGATGTAATACGCCGTTCTGAACAATACGGCTTTAAAGTTTATTATGGTGACGGTGCTCGTGAAGACGTATTGCATGCCGCAGGCGCACAAAATGCCGATTGTATTTTGATTTGTATTGATAAAATAGAAACCACAACCCGGATTGTTGAAAACGTACGCCGTCTATGCCCTAATGTGAAGACTATTGTCCGCGCTTATGACCGCGAACATGCGTTGGCATTGTTGAAAGCGGAAGCTGATTACTTTATCCGCGAAACATTCGATGCTGCTATCAATATGGGCGAGGCTGCCGTAAAAATTTTGGGTGCAGACGATAGCGAGGTTGAAGAAATCAGTGCCCGTGTCCGCCATTTGGATAGTGAGCGTTTTGCCTTGGAAGCTGCGGGTGATGACTTTGCCGGGCAGGCGTTGTTGCTGGGGAATCAAACTAAAGGTATTGATGTAGAGGGGCAATAAACTCCCTAATATTGCTTGTTATTATGATTAAGGCCGTCTGAAAGCGTTCAGACGGCCATTTTATTTAATGGAATAAAACCTTATTAAAGTTTTCAGACGGCCTCGAAGCGGACTTCTTCGCCGAATACCTGATGCCAAAGTTTTCTAACGCTGTCGTAGTAAGCGAGGACTTCTTCGGTTTCTTCGACTTTCTCGGCGTCGCGCAGTTTGGTGTTGTGCTGTTGTTGGCGGTAGAAGCGGTAGGCGGCGCGGGATTGTTCGGCCAGTTGTTTGTCGATCAGCCCGACATCGGCGGCGATGCTGAGTAGGGCGATATTGCCGTAGTTGTCGAGCAGTTGCGGGTATTGGTGGGCGTGGGCGAGGATAAGGTATTGAACGATAAATTCGACATCGACCACGCCGCCGCGTGCGTATTTGACATCACTGTCTTCGGGCGGATGGGTGGCAAACATTTTTTCGCGCATCTCGGTGATTTCGTGTGCGAGGGCGGTTTGGTTACGGTTGCGGGTGAGAATTTCGCTGCGTAGCTTGTCGAAGGCGGCACCGATTGCGGGGCTGCCGCAGATAAAACGGGCGCGGGTGAGGGATTGGTGTTCCCATGTCCATGCGTTTTCGCGTTGGTATTTTTCAAAGGCGGCAAAGCTGTGGGTGAGAAAGCCGCTGTCGCCGTTGGGACGCAGACGTAGATCGACTTCGTAGAGCTGGCCGGCGTTGGTGGCGGCGGAAAGCCAATTGGTAAGGCGGCGGGCGAAGCTGGCGTAAATTTCGGGAGCGGCGGGGTTGGGATCATCGTAGATATAGACTAAATCAAGGTCGGAGGTGTAGCCCAGTTCTTTGCCGCCGAGTTTGCCATAGCCGATGATGCCGATATTGGGGATGTCGGTATGGGTTTTTGGGGTGTCGGCCCATACGGCAGGTATGGCGGCGGTGAGGATGGTGTCGGCCAGCGCGGAAAGTTCGTCGGAAAGGGCTTCGACTGTCCAAAGCCCGGCCAAGTCTTGTACGGCAAGGCGGAAGATTTGAGCGTGTTGGAAATGGCGCAAAATGTCCATTTGTGCTTCGGTGTCGCCTGCATTGCGCTTGAGGCCGTCTGAAAGCTCGGCGGCCAGTTTCGGCCAGTCGTTGCCGGTTTCCATGAGTTGTGCGCTGAGCAGTTCGTCGAGCAGGGCGGGGTGGCGCACCAGATATTCGGATATCCATGAGCTTTGTCCCATAATGCCGGCAAAGATATCGAGTGCCTGCGGATGCTCGTAGAGGAAGGCGAGGTAGGATGAACGGCGGCTGATGCTTTCTAGGAAACCGAGTAGGCGTTGCAGGGTAACGGTCGGGTTGGGCTGGGTGGCCGCTGCTTGGGCGAGCAGGGGGATAACGGCATCGAAGCAGAGTTGTGCCTGTGCGGAAAGGTGGCGGTATTTGCTGCTTTGCTGAAGCTGGTTGAGCTGGCGCGAAATCAGGGAAGCGTTAAAACCGTGTTCGGCCAGCCGGTTGAAGCGGGCTTCTTCGTCGGTGTTTTGCTGCCAAATACATTGCCAGCCGTTGCTTTGTGAGGTGTTTTGTTCTTCGGGTTCGGATAGGATTTCGTTAAAGACGGCGTTGACTTGGTTGCGGTGTCGGTTGAGGCCGTCTGAAAAGGCTTGGTAGTCGGCAAAGCCCATGCTTTCGGCCAGTAATTGTTGTTGTTCGGGCTGTTCGGGCAGGGTTTGGGTTTGTTGGTCGTCCCAGTATTGCAGGCGGTGTTCGACGTCGCGTAGGAAACGGTAGGCGGTCAGTAGGGTTTCTACGGTGTTGTGGTCGAGGATTTCGAGCGTGTCGAGAACGCGCAGGGTTTCTTGTGTGCCTTTGAGTTGTAGGGCATGGATTTGACCGCCGCGTATCAGTTGGAAAATCTGGGCGATAAATTCGACTTCACGAATGCCGCCGGCACCGAGTTTGATATTGTCGGCCATGCCTTTGCGGTTGACTTCGCTGCGTATCTGGCGGTGTAGCCGGCGCATGCCTTCATAGGCGTTGAAATCGAGGTATTTTCTGAACACGAAAGGGCGTACTAATGCAGCAATGCTGTTGGGGTAGGGGGTAACGACACGGCCTTTGCACCATGCGTAGCGTTCCCATTCCCGTCCTTGTTGGATGAGGTATTGTTCCAGCGCGGTTTCGCTTAATGCCAGTGCGCCGCTGTCGCCGTCGGGGCGTAAGCGCATATCGACGCGGAAGACTTGGCCGTCGGCGGTGATGTCGTTGAGCAGGGTAATCAGCTTTTGGCCGACTTTGGTGAAAAATTCCTGATTGCTGCGTTCGCGCCTGCCGTTGGTGTCGCCGGATTCTGGGTAGATAAAAATCAGGTCGATGTCGGAAGATACGTTTAATTCGTAGCCGCCGGCTTTGCCCATGGCAACCACGCTTAAAAATTGCGGCTCGCCGCTGTTGCGGCCGATTGGGGTGCCGTACATATCTTGATAATAGGCATGGGCGAAGCGTAGGGCGGTATTGATGGCAAAGTCGGCCAATAGGGTGATGGTGCGGGTCACTTCGGCCAAGTCACTGATGCGGTTGATGTCGCGTACGATAATTTGTGCAACGACATAGCGGCGCAGCAGGCGCAATTGGCGGGCGAGTTCTTCTTCGTTTTCATCGGTTTGGATGGCGGCCCAGTCGGCAAAGTTTTCAAAATCCGTTTCGGATAATGCTTTTTCGAGCATCGGGTTCAGTATTTCGGGCTTGAGATTGCCGTTGTCGAGGTGGCGGGCGAGAAAAAGAGAATGGCGGCGGGCGTTTTCAATCGGGTTCATAAGGCATAGGCGTGAAAAGATTCAGACGGCCTATCATAACAATGTTTGCGGCCGTCTGAAAATGAAAGTGGGTGGATACGGCATATTTATCGCGGGCTGCCTGCCTGTGATTTGCCGTTTTATTGAATCAGTTTGGATACGGTTTTGAATACGGGATGTTTAGCGTTACCCAGAAGCTGGAACAGCAGGCTTTCAACATTGGATACCACGACACCGGCGGCCTGCATTTGCTCTAAGGCATTGGCTTTGTTGGCCGGTGCGCGTGATGTGGTGCATTCAAACGGTATATAAACGTTCAGGCCGGCAGAGCGCATATCCAATGCGGTTTGCAGCATACAAACATGGGCTTCGGCACCAATCAGAATCACATTTTCGGCATGGTGTTTTTCCAATGCTTCTTTGATTTCGGGCAGGAAAGCGGAAAACAGGGTTTTTTCAAATATCGGTACACCGTCGAGCAGCAGGCGGATGGCGGGAACGGTATGTCCCAAGCCTTTCGGATATTGTTCCGTAGCCAGCAGCGGGATACCGATGGCCTGTAAACCTTGCAGCAATATCCTGCTGCGTTCGACCATAGTTTCGGCATCGGCCAATACGGGGTTCAGGCGTTCTTGGATATCGATCACGATACAGACGGTGTTGTCTTGATGAAGAGACATCATTTTTTCTCCTTGTTTATTGCTAGAGTATTTCGGTCATTTGTTTTCAGATGGCTAATTACCTTATCCGAATTATTTTTAATGACAAATGATTATTATGCTGATATAAAAATAATATTTCATTGGCATAAATATTATTTTTATATCTTAAAATGGAGTATTGCCAATCTTGATTAACTGCGAATAGCTATTGTCCGCTTAAGCAGTAGTGTGGACAAGTGATATTGTTAATATTTTGATTGAAACTATTTTTTATAATTATATTGTGAAAAATGAATATATATATGAGTAATTTATTTTAGTGCAATTATACCAAAATTAGTCATGATTCCGCCAAGTCAGTAATTCGACCGTTTGAGTGTTACTCAAGCAATCTTTATTTAAATTGATATAAGCTTTCTAATAATTAATCCCCAGTCAATTTATTTGTTTTGGGTATTTTCGTGTGATTGAAATATTCTATTTTTAATCTTTTTAATATAACTGCCTGTATGATAAAAGCATATTCCGTGCAGATTATTAAAATATAAACGTTTTAGAAGCCCCTTATATTATGAGCCGAATTTATCCAATATCATTTTGTGTGGCCGCTGTTTTAGCGTCCGTGCCTTATGCTGTTTCACAAGATATCCAAGCCGAACGTGAGCGTTGGGCTTTACATGCGCGTAATGGAGCCCCTCAATTGGCTGAAGCCACCGCGCAGATGGAAAAACTGTATGCACAAAGCGGTGATGCGAAAGTTAGGGCTGATTTAATTGCTTTATTGTTGCGCCAGAATAAATCGGCCGAAGCATTGGCAGTTTGCCCGACATGCACCGTAACGGATTATACGCCGGACGAATTGGAAAACCTTGGTAAGGCTGCACGAAATGTCCGCCAACCCCGTTTTGCTTATGATTTATACCGAGAGCTTCAAGTAAAAATGCCTGAAGGTAAGGTTGGCTATTTGGGTGCTGCATTGGCAGCAACCGATGCAGCTGAGTATGCAGCGGCTAAAAATCAAATTGAAGTTTATAAAAAACATTTCGGCACGGATGCGGATATACGGCAGGTTGAAAGTTATCTGAATCAATTTATTTTGCCGCTTTCGGCACAGTTGGTACAACAGCAGAAACAAGTTGAAGCCGAGCCTGATAACCGTGACAACGTGTTGGCGTTATACCGTACAGCATCGCGGCTGCAACTCTTCCCACTCCAAAAGCGGCTGATGGAGCGTTATCCGGATTATTTTAATGGCCAAGATAAATTATGGCTGGAGGCTACAGAAGCCACTGTTTTACTGCGTACATCCCGTGAGACTACTAATTCCCGACAAATACGGGAAGCTTATCAACGGTTAAGTGCTGTTGTCGAAAAAACTAAGGAGGGCACAGGGCTGCATACCCAAGCTTTGCGTGACCGTATGGCAGCAGCCATTGTGATGGGCAAAGTAAAACAGGCTTTGGCCGATTACCGTGTTTTAGAGAAACAAGGAACGCAACCGCCTTATGTTCAGGAACAGTATGCCCGCGCTTTATTGATGTCAGGAAGCCCTAATAAAGCAGGGCGGGTATTGGAAGCAGAAAGAAAACGGCAGGAAGGTACGAAAAACGGCAAAGTTAACCCGGAGTTGATTGAGCTGTTAGTCCGTAAGAATTCCGATTTAATGTATTTCGATGAGGCAAGAAAAAATGTCAATCTATGGAATGCAAATAAATATATTCCTGATTTTACACATAATGTTCAAATTGAAAACCCGTATTATGACACCGTGTATTTTTGGAAGGCGCGTCTGAAAGCGTGGGAAGGTGATGTTAAAGGTGCCCAAGCATTGATGGACACTTGGCTTGATGAACATCCCGCCGATCCGTGGGCCATGATATTGCAAGGTGAATTGATGCAGGCGAGCCATCAAGAAGAAAAGGCTGTGGCCTATTTTGATCGGGCACGCGATTATTTGCCTGAACGTGAGCAACAATTTATAGATGCCAAATCTGCTAGAGCTTATATGGCTGCAGGCAATTGGTCTGCTGTTAATGATTTGGCTTCGGGCTTATCGCGTGAGGAAATCGGCCACAATGAGTTTTGGCGTTTATATGATTCGGAACGTGCGGCTCAGCTCAGTATTTCCGGCACGGGAATGAAAGCGACTTCCCCTGAAGACGGTACGGAGTGGAGTGAGACAACGCAATTACACAGCCCGTATAGCCGCGAAGGGCATCGTGCTTATGTGATTCAACAGCGCACCCATGTACCTAATCATGGCGACCAATTGGAAAGCGGCCGTGTCGGTGCCGGTGTAGAAGTGAATCTATATCCGTTTATGGTTCAAGCAGAGGCAGGTCGGGGAACCCAGCTCAATGATAAGGGATACGGTTCTTTAGGTGTGGACTATCGTGTGAATGATGCTTTGAGCCTGAATGCCCGTGCAGCTGTTAATAGTGAAAATACGCCGGTAAAAGCCTTGAAACAGGATGTGCATGCAGATGAATATACGTTGGGTGCAAGGTATAAACATTCACCTAAAACAACAGTGGGTGCAAGTGTCGGCATATTGAAATTTGATGATGGCAATACCCGTAAGAGTGCCGGCGTTTGGCTGAATCATGACATTTTCCAATATAACCGTTGGAAACTTGATGGTTCTTTGTCTGCCGGCTATGGCAGTAATAAAGATATTCCCCAAGCATTTTATTACAACCCTGAAAAAAATAAGAGTGTTGATGGTGTTTTGGCGTTGACTTATACGATTCCTATGGATAACCAAATTATCTTCCGGCAAACCTTGAGTGGCGGTGCAGGGCGTTACAGTCAAACGGGACGGAAAACCGAAAACACTTGGCAGCTTAAATACGGACACGGCTGGAGTTTCGGCCGCCGTGCAACATTAGGTTATGAGTTCGGCCGTCGTCAGGCTGTATACGATGGTGCGCCCGAATATCAAAACTTTGGCAGTTTAAACCTTAAGCTGAAATTATATTGATAACCGGATAATCAAAAGTTTTCAGACGGCCTATATGGTTGTCAGGCCGTCTGAAAACCAATCCATAATGTCAACTGATTAAATATAGAAAAGCAAACAAAATGAAATATACCAATCTGCTTGTCGGCATACTCTTCGCTTGTGGTCTGCAAACTGTTTATGCTGCCGATGTACGCTATGGTGTGATGTGTTATCACGATGTGATTGATGGCGAGTCAGCTGCTAAAGATGTGAATTTATCAAGTAATGTGGCAGATATGCGGGGCGAACTGAAACGCCAATATTTCCCGCAAACGATTACTGTTGAACGGCTGGTAGCACATTTTAACTGGCTGCGCGACAACGGCTACACACCAGTGAGTTTCAAGCAAATTGAAGATGCGCGTGCAGGTAAAGCTGAGTTGCCGCCAAAGCCTGTGTTGCTGACTTTCGATGACGGATATATCAGTTTTTATACCAAAATTTATCCCCTATTGAAAGCTTATAACTATCCTGCCGTTTTTGCTTTAGTAACTTCTTGGTTGGAACAGCCGGAAGGCAGCATGATCGTTTATGGTAAGAAAAAGTTACCGCGCTCGGCTTTTATTACTTGGGCACAAATGCGCGAAATGATGCAAAGCGGCTTGATTGAAGTAGCTTCGCATACACACGATTTGCATCACAGTGTTATCGGCAACCCTTATGGTTCGCAGTTTGCCGCTATGTTCCCCGCTTATGAAAACGGCCGCTATGAAACAAAAGCCGAATATGAAAAACGCATCCGTGATGATTTACAAAAGTCAGTAGATATCATTGCCAAGCGTACCGGTGTGCGTCCGAATGTATTGGTGTGGCCTTATGGACAGTTTAGCCAAGAAGCTCAAGCTATTGCCCGTAGTGTGGGGCTGACGAATGACTTTACTTTGTTTGATAACAAGCTGAATACGGTTGAGCAGCAAAGTATCGGCAGGGCTTTGATTGATAATGAAACCGGCTATGCCTTAATGAGAGATTATTTGGATCAAGCCATATATATGCCACCACACCAGCGGGCTATCTCTATCGATTTGGACTCACTTTATGACACTGATCCGAAAAAGCTTGAAAGTAAGTTTGATAAGTTGATCGAGCATGTCTACAAAATGGGTGTGACCACTGTTTATTTGCAAGCCTTCTCCGATGAAAATGGTGACGGACTGGTTGATTCTGCTTATTTCCCCAATCGGCACTTAAAAATGAAGGCTGATTTATTCAGCCGTGTTGCATGGCAGATGATGACGCGCTCCAATGTGAAAGTATATGCACAGATGCCAATGGCTGCATTTGATTTGGGTGATGGTTATGAATACGTAACTAATAACGGCCAAACAACTGCCCAGAAAAAATTATACCTATCACCTTTCGGTACCAAAAATCGTCAGGCTGTTATTGATATTTATGAAGATTTGGCATTCTCCAGCCGGTTTAACGGGTTGGTTTTCAATGAAGATGGCCTGATGGCTGCTGATGAAAGAAATATTGCGGCCATAAGCTCTATGCCTGATAGCGCTTCTGAAGCACAACCAGACAATAACTTAATCGGTTATTCAAATCTACTGAAAGATGCAGCACTGAAATACAGTTATAACGGTGTCGAGGAATTGAAGACTGTCCGAAATCTATATGCAGGTGAAACAAATACATTCTTGAAACAAAGATTTGCCAAATACCTGCCATTGTTTACTAAAAATTATAACTATACCGCCATTATGGCCATGCCTTATACGGCCAATGGGCCTACCCTCAGCCGTCAGGCTGCTGCCGATTGGCTGAAAGGACTGGTTACAGATGTTAAAAACAGTGGTGTGCCGTTGGATAAAACCGTGTTTGAACTTCAATCTATAGATTGGCATACCAAGCGACCAATTGATACTAAAGAAATGGTTACTTGGGTTGAATTGTTGAAAAAAGAAGGGGTAAGAAATCTGGCCTATTATCCGGATGACTATCTTAATGATAAGCCCTTGATGGAAAATATCAGACCAGTTATTTCAGTGAAGCAATAATTTGTAGCGTTTCAGATAGACTTTCATATCATTTGTTTTTGGCAATAAAGGCTGTCTGAAAGAGTATATTGCCTGAGTTCCGATTAAGCCCATTGTAGGGTTGGGCGCAATCGGAAGCTTATGGCTGAAATAATAGTATCTGACTTTATAAAACGGAAGATTAAAGAAAATGATAATTCCGAATACTCCCGATACAAACAACACCAATAAAGGCCTTACTAAATGGACTGGTATGAATATTTAGCTGTTTTCGTAATGTTATACCCGGGCATTATGGCCGTGTATTGGACGTTGTCCGGCCTATTTTATTTTCTCTTTTGGGAAAATCGTACGGAAGAACCGGAATATGTATTTCAAGAAGCTGCCCCGATGGTCAGTGTACTGATTCCTTGTTACAACGAAGCAGATAACCTTGATGTTTCTATTCCACATTTGCTGAATTTGACTTATCCAAACTATGAGTTGATTTTTATTAACGACGGAAGTACCGACGATACTTTAGAAATTATTCGTCGTTGGGCATTGGAAGCTGAAAAAATCGTTGTAATCGACCAGCCGAACAATGGTAAGGCTGTTGCTATGAATACGGGTGCGCGCCATGCGCAAGGTGAATATATCGTCGGTATCGACGGTGATGCCATTTTAGATTATAGCGCCATCGAATATATGATTCAGAATCTGGAGAATAACCCCGGTTTGGGTGCGGTAACGGGTAATCCGCGTGTCCGCAACCGCAGTACGGTTTTGGGCAAACTTCAAGTAGCGGAATTTAGCTCTATTATCGGGTTGATTAAACGTTCGCAAAGTGTGGTCGGTACCTTGTTTACCGTATCCGGCGTAATTATGTGTATCCGCAAAGATGTGCTTAATGAAATTGGCGGTTGGAGCGACAACATGATTACTGATGATATTGATGTTAGTTGGAAAACCCAGATAGCGGGCTACAACATTGCTTACGAACCACGCGCCTTGTGTTGGGTGCTGATGCCGGAAACCATCCGCGGCTTATACCGCCAGCGGCTCCGTTGGGCGCAGGGTGGGGCAGAAGTCATTATGAAATATTTGAAACAGATATGGAGGTTACAAAATATCCGACTGTGGCCGCTTTATATTGAATATTTTTTAACGCTATTTTGGGCTTATACCTTATTTATTATTACTTTGTTTGGTATTTGCGGGTGGATATTCGGTTATCAGCACGACTTTACCCCGTTTAAAGTAGCCAGCTTGATTACATTCATGATGTTTATTTTGCAGTTTTCAGTAAGCATATTTATCGATAGCCGCTATGAACGGGATTTGTTCCGCTATTTCATCAGTTGTATTTGGTATCCATACGCATTTTGGTTGATGAACAGCATTACATTGATTCACGGTTTCCCGAAAGCTCTATTACGTGATAAGCATCGTAAAGCTACCTGGGTGAGCCCTGATAGGGGTGTGCAATAAAAGTTGTTGCTAATTGAAATAATAAGAAAGGAGAATCTTATGACGGAACGGATGCAAGATCTACGCGAATTAATGGTGATCCACAAAGCGCGCAATCCGAATCGGGTTATTAGTACCCAAAGCATGTTGATTTTTATTATTACATGGTCTTTGTGGCTGTTGACGGCATATCTGATTATCCGTGAACACCAAACATTATTGTATAACCCTGTTGTTGGTGATTGGACATTGGAAGAATTGTCCAAAGCAGCAGCTGTTGTTGTGTTAGGACAATTGAACATATTGTTGCTATGGTCGATTTTCACAGCAGGTAAGTCACGGGATTGATAAAGATTTTTATTACTTAGCATCAGGCCGTCTGAAAGATATTTTTCAGACGGCCTTCTTTATATAAAAAGTTTCAAAGAAGTTCCTATTTATACAATTTTGGTTTATTATCTATAGACTACGGTATACAACATATTATGCCATTGTTGCGGATATATCGAAATGACTGTCTGTATCAATGCCGTATTACTTGTGTTATATGCCACCCCTGAGAAGAAAAATCACTAAAAAGGAACCACGAGATGTTAGAAGCTTATCGCAAAGCTGCCGCAGAGCGCGAAGCTCTGGGCATTCCCGCCCTCCCACTCACCGCGCAACAGACTGCTGAATTAGTCGAACTGTTGAAAAATCCGCCGGAAGGCGAAGGTGAGTTTTTAGTCGAACTGATTGCCCACCGCGTACCACCCGGTGTGGACGATGCTTCCAAAGTGAAAGCGTCTTTTCTTGCCGCCGTTGCGGAAGGTAGCGCCAGCACTCCGTTGATTACACCTGAATATGCAACCGAATTATTAGGCACGATGCTTGGCGGTTACAATATCCACCCACTGATCGAATTACTTGACAATGAAAAATTGGCCCCCATTGCTGCTGAAGCACTGAAACATACATTATTAATGTTTGATGCATTTCATGATGTTCAGGAAAAAGCTGAAAAAGGCAATGAATATGCCAAAGCTGTTATGGAATCTTGGGCCAATGCCGAATGGTTCACAGCACGCGAAAAAGTACCTGAAAAAATTACTGTAACCGTTTTCAAAGTTGACGGTGAAACCAATACTGATGACCTGTCTCCTGCACCTGATGCATGGTCACGCCCCGATATTCCGTTGCATGCTTTGGCTATGCTGAAAAACCCGCGCGACGGTATTACACCCGATAAGTCTGGTGAAATCGGCCCTATTAAATTGTTGGAAGAATTGAAAGCCAAAGGCCATCCGGTTGCCTATGTCGGTGATGTGGTTGGTACCGGTTCTTCACGTAAATCCGCTACCAACTCAGTGATTTGGCATACCGGCTTGGATATTCCTTATGTGCCGAACAAACGCTATGGCGGTATCTGCTTGGGCGGTAAAATCGCACCGATTTTCTTCAATACTCAAGAAGACTCAGGTGCATTGCCGATTGAAGTAGACGTATCAGCATTGAAAATGGGTGATGTTGTCGACATTCTGCCTTATGAAGGCAAAATCGTAAAAGACGGCGAAACCGTAGCCGAATTCGAATTGAAATCAGAAGTATTGCTGGACGAGGTTCAAGCCGGCGGTCGTATTAATTTGATTATCGGTCGTGGTTTGACTGCCAAAGCCCGCGAAGCTTTAGGCTTGCCTGCTTCTACCGAATTCCGTCTGCCGCAAGCGCCTGCTGAAAGTAATGCCGGTTTCTCTTTGGCACAAAAAATGGTTGGCCGTGCTTGTGGTCTGCCTGAAGGTAAGGGTGTTCGTCCGGGTACTTATTGCGAACCGCGTATGACCACTGTCGGCTCACAAGATACTACTGGCCCGATGACCCGCGACGAGTTGAAAGATTTGGCTTGTTTGGGCTTCTCCGCCGATTTGGTGATGCAGTCTTTCTGTCACACCGCTGCCTATCCGAAACCTATCGACGTGAAAACCCATAAAGAGCTGCCTGAGTTTATCTCTACCCGCGGTGGTGTATCTCTGAACCCCGGTGACGGTGTGATTCACTCATGGTTAAACCGTTTGCTGCTACCTGATACCGTAGGTACCGGCGGTGACTCGCATACCCGTTTCCCATTGGGCATTTCATTCCCGGCCGGTTCAGGTCTGGTGGCTTTTGCTGCTGCAACCGGTGTGATGCCGTTGGATATGCCTGAGTCTGTATTGGTACGTTTTAGTGGCAAATTACAACCGGGTGTGACCTTGCGTGACTTGGTAAATGCCATTCCGTTGTATGCGATTAAAGACGGCTTGCTGACTGTAGCTAAAGCCGGTAAGAAAAATATCTTCTCCGGCCGTATCTTGGAAATCGAAGGCTTGCCTGATTTGAAAGTAGAACAAGCATTTGAATTGTCTGATGCTTCTGCCGAACGCTCTGCTGCCGGTTGTACCGTGAAGCTGAACAAAGAGCCAATCATCGAATACATGAAATCTAACGTTGTATTGATGAAAAACATGATTGCCAACGGCTATAAAGATCCGCGCACTTTAGAGCGCCGTATCAAAGCTATGGAAGCATGGTTGGCTGATCCGCAGTTGCTGGAAGCCGATAAAGATGCAGAATATGCTGCGGTTATCGAAATCAATATGGACGACATCAAAGAGCCGATCGTGGCTTGCCCGAACGACCCTGATGATGTGAAATTCATGTCTGAAGTATCCGGTACGAAAATCGATGAAGTATTTATCGGTTCTTGTATGACCAATATCGGCCACTTCCGTGCTGCTTCCAAATTATTGGAAGGTAAGAATGATATTCCGGTACGTTTATGGGTTGCTCCGCCGACCAAGATGGATGCTCAAGAATTGACCAACGAGGGTCATTATGGCGTATTGGGCCGTGCCGGTGCACGTATGGAAATGCCGGGTTGTTCGCTGTGTATGGGTAACCAAGCACAAGTACGTGAAGGTGCGACTGTAATGTCCACTTCAACCCGTAACTTCCCGAACCGTTTGGGTAAAAACTCCAATGTGTTCTTGGGTTCTGCCGAGCTGGCGGCGATTTGTTCGAAATTGGGTAAAATCCCAACACTTGAAGAATATCAAGCCAATATCGGTATTATCAACGAGCAAGGTGATGAAATTTACCGTTATATGAACTTTAATGAAATCGACACTTATAACGAAGTGGCCGAAAAAGTAAACGTATAATGGCAGAAATTCAGACGGCCTTTGAATGGATTTAAAGCAGCCGTCTGAAAAAAAGAAACCGGATAGTCAGGCTATCCGGTTTTTTATATTTAAGAAAATAGAATAGGCATATTTTTAAAGTTTGATTCGGCTGTTTTTGATTATTGATTTCTGGATATCAAGATTGCGATAAATAAAGCCCTGTTAGATTTAGGCTAACAACATTTCCTGCAGCAGTTTCGCCCCCCATTGCCAACCATTTAAACCTTGATTCAGACGGCCTTCCTGTGGAGCTATCAATAGCCGTGCACTCCATAATGCGGCATGTTGCTGTGCCCATTCTTCAGAGCAAACAGTATCTTGGTTGCCGATAACCAGTGCGGTCGGGCAGTGGCAGCGTACCCTCATTAGCGTATGTTGCTCGTCATCAGGAAAAACAGCCGGATTGGGTGATACCAACATCATGGTGCAGATACGTTTTTGTGTATGAACCCCGGCCAGATAGAGCCATGCCAGCCAGCCTGATACGCCCGAACCATGTGCGACCACGGCGATATTTTTACTGTATATCGTGGCAAAGACTGCCTGAATAGTAGTTTGCCATTCTTGAATATTTTGATAGCGGGATACTTCAGCCATCCGGGTAGTTGGATAGCTGACGGCCCAACGGTCTATCCACATTTTGGGTTCGTCGGCATCGCGTACCAACAGTAAGGTTAAATCTTCGAGGTCTTGGCTGTGCATAATCAATTAAGTTTTTGTTATCTTTAAGTAGAGTAGTTGTATTCCACCACCAGCGGTGCATGGTCGGAAAACTTTTCATCTTTATAAACATAAGCCTGAGTGGCTTTGGCGGCCAGTTCGGGTGTAACCATGTGATAATCGATGCGCCACCCTACATCTTTGGCATATGCTTGGCCGCGGTTGCTCCACCAAGTATAGCCCGGTACGTCGGGATAAAGAGTACGCCACATATCGACCCAACCTAAGTCGGAGATCACTTTGCCGATCCACTCGCGCTCTTCGGGCAGAAAGCCGGAATTCTTCTGATTGCCTTTCCAGTTTTTCAAATCAATATTTTGGTGGGCGATATTCCAGTCGCCGCAAACCACAATATCGCGTCCGCCTGCTTTCATTTCGGCCAACATCGGATAAAACGCATCAAGAAAACGGTATTTCAATTCTTGTCGTTCCGGTGCGCTGGTGCCTGAAGGCAGGTATAACGAAATGACGCTCAGATTGCCAAAATCGGCACGGACAAAACGGCCTTCGCGGTCAAATTCTTCAATACCCATACCGGTTTGAACATGATCGGGACGTTGTTTGCTGTATATAGCCACACCGCTGTAACCGCGTTTTTCGGCACAATGCCACACGCCATGCATACCGTGCGGGTTTTTCATATCATCGGATAAATCGGCTTCTTGTGCTTTTAATTCTTGAACGCACACAATATCCGCCCCCGAAGCAGCGATATATTCGTGAAAACCTTTTCGGTAGGCGGAACGAATGCCGTTGACATTGGCTGAAATGATTTTAAGCATGGTATGAAAATATCCGGATAAAAGCAGCATTGTACCTGAAATATTTTTCGGACAACTGAGTCTAAAGCAAAATCTACGGCTGTTTTGTGTATGGCATGGGTGGGAACACGGTTATGGCTACGGAAGATTGAGGCCGTCTGAAAAACTTTCAGACGGCCTCGGCCTATAACAATATTTGCTTGATAAACGATATTGCTTGATTCAATTTAATCAATACGGATATATTCAACCGACAATATTTCAATAATTTCTTTGCCTTCCGGCCCTGCCAATACGACTTCGTCGCCTTCGTGGGCTTTCAGCAGGCTGCGTGCGAGCGGGGAAATCCATGAAATTTTATTCTTGCCCGTATCGATTTCATCAATACCGACAATTTTTACCGTTTGTTCGCTGCCGTCGCCGCGTAACAGGCCAACGGTGGCGCCGAAGAAAACCTGATCGGTGGCTTCCCGTGTTTCGGGGTCAACCACTTGCGCGGCTTCCAGCCGTTTGGTGAGGAAGCGGATACGGCGGTCGATTTCGCGCATGCGGCGTTTGCCGTAGAGGTAATCGCCGTTTTCGCTGCGGTCGCCGTTGCTGGCTGCCCAGTTGACGATTTGTACGATTTCAGGACGCTCTTTATTCACGAGCTGATACAGTTCGTCTTTTAACGCTTGCCAGCCGGTGGGGGTGATATAGTTTTTGGGCGTATCGTCGTTACTCATAGCTGAGGCCGTCTGAAAAATCATAAAGCGTTATTTTAGTCTATCAATACGTTTTTAGGCGTGTTTTTTTATGGCGAACTTTATTATTAAAGAGTGTTTTTACACAATAATGCTGCCGTTGTTGTAGTCAACGGCAGCATGTAGGTTTGTGGCGCAACGATTAGATTTTTAAGCAGGCAGAGATTCTTCTGTCGCCCAGAAATCCACCGGTGCATTCACAACGGGTTTGATAATGCCCGTGCGTACGGCAAAGTCGCCGAATCCTTCGTCTTTCAGACGGCCTGCCGCCCAGGCAGCCAGCCAACCGTCGATAATTTCCAGAATTTCCGGCTCGGTAATATTTTCTTTAAACAGACGCGGGATGCGTGTGCCTTCGCGATTACCGCCGACGTGCAGGTTATAGCGGCCGGGCGCTTTGCCGACCATACCGATTTCGGCAAGCATGGCGCGGCCGCAGCCGTTGGGGCAGCCGGTAACGCGTAATACAATATGCTCTTCAGACAAACCGTGATGGGCAAACAATTCATCGATTTTGTCGATAAATTTCGGCAGAAAACGCTCGGCTTCGGCCATAGCCAACGGGCAGGTTGGCAGTGAAACGCAGGCCATGCTGTGTTCGCGTTGCGGCGTGGTGGAATCGTTTATCAGTTTGTGTTCGCGGGCAATGCGTTCGATGGTTTCTTTATCTTCTTCGGATACGTTGGCCACAATCAGATTTTGATTGGCGGTCAGACGGAAATCACCCTTATGGATTTTGGCGATTTCGCGCACACCGCTTTTCAGGGGGCGATCCGGATAGTCGAGCAGGCGGCCGTTTTCGATAAATAAGGTCAAATGCCATTTTTTATCTTCACCCTGTACCCAACCGATACGGTCGCCGCGTGATGTGAATTCATAAGGTCGAATCGGTTGGAATTTGGCTTCCATCCGTTTTTCCACTTCGGCAATAAAGTTGTCGATACCTTTGTTTTGCAGCGTATAGCGGGTTTTGGCGTTTTTACGGTTGCTGCGGTTGCCCCAGTCGCGCTGTACCGATACGACGGCGGCGGCGCAGTCCAGTGTTTTTTCTAATGGGATAAAACCGAATTCTTGTGCGGTATTGGGGTAGGTTTGGTGGTTGCCGTGTTCCATAGAAAGACCGCCGCCGACCAATACATTAAAGCCGATCAGGTTGCCGTTTTCACCGATGGCGACAAAGTTCAAATCGTTGGCGTGTAAATCAACATCGTTATGCGGCGGAATGACAACGGTGGTTTTGAATTTACGTGGCAGATAGTTTTTGCCGAGCACCGGCTCGGTTTGGTCGCCGCTTTTCACGCCGTCTTTAAGCGGTGTGGGCGGCATGGTTTCGGTGGATTCCACTTTTTCGCCGTCCAGCCAGATTTCGGCATAGGCACGGGTTTTGGGCAGCAGGTGTTCGCTGATTTTTTTCGCCCATTCATAGGCTTGGCGGTGCAATTTGCTTTCTACCGGATTGGATGTGCACAATACATTGCGGTTAACGTCGCCGGCGGTTGCGATGGAATCCAAGCCGAGGTGGTGCAGCCATTGGTGCATGGGTTTGATGTCGCTTTTCAATACGCCGTGGTATTGGAAGGTTTGGCGGTTGGTCAGCCGGATACTGCCGTAAAGTGTGTGCTCGTCGGCAAATTGGTCGATACCGAGCCATTGTTTGGGCTGGATAATACCGCCGGGCAAGCGGCAGCGCAGCATCACGTTTTTATTCGGCTCCAGTTTTTGTTCGAGGCGCTCGGCACGGATATCGCGGTCGTCTTGCTCATACATGCCGTGAAAGCGGATAAGCTGAAAGTTGTCGCCTTTGAAGCCGCCGGTGAGCTGTTCTTGTAAGTCTTCTTTGATGGTGCCTTTCAAATAATCGCTTTGCCCTTTTAGGCGTTCGTTATCGGAAAGTTTTGGGGTTTTATCATTCATTATGGTGTTCCTTTAATGGTAGTCGGCAACAACAGATAAGGATGCCGGTATATATGGTTGTTGGTATGGGCAAGGTGTGTGGTTTGGGTTAGCAAGATATCCGGCGGCATCGTAAGGCAAGGTATGCGAAACATAAACCGAGTATGGTAATGATGATGCCGATGCCACTTATCGATAAGTGGTCGAGTGCGTCGGGCATCAACAGCAAAACAATAAAGACGATACTGGTAATCACGGCCAAATAAGCGGAAATAGGATGTTGGGCATTTTTCCTTAAACGAACCAAATCGGCAAAGGCGACATAAAAGAAGCCGATAGCAATACCGAAAGAGGCGGTATTCACCATATCCGATAGGTGGTTTCTACCCAGCCACGGGGCAAACAAACACAAAATTAAAATCAGCAAACCGGTTCGTTTTTGAGAAAAACGACGGTCGGGGGCGGTCAACCATGTGGGCAACGCACCTAAATCATGCATGGATTCGAACAACTTGCCGGTGGCCAACATAAAGCCGTTGATACCACTGAGAATCGAGCACACCATCGCTGTTGCCAAAATAGCCATGCCCCATGTGCCCGCTATATGGCGGATGCCTTCGCCGGTTGCCCATGGCGAATGGGCAATGGCTGCATAATCGAAATTCAGATTCAAGGCGGTTAGATAATTAATGGCCAAATAAAAAAAGCAGCCGGCAGCGATGGAAAATAAAATAATAAATTTAGTCTGCGTTTTTGAACGGCTGATTACTTTGGAAAGCTGGGGGGTGGTTTCAAAACCGATATAGGCCCAAGGCATCACGGCAAGCACGGCCAACCATGAACCGTTTTCGGAAACCGCATGGTTGGTTTCGGCGGAAACGGAGGGCAGGATATGGTTCGGTGTGGCATATAAAGAGGCGGCCAATAATGCAAACAGCGACAAGACCATCAGCAGGGCGATATACAGCTGGGTTCTTGCTCCGGCCCGAAGGCCTTTATAGTTAGTGTAGGAAAACAGGCAGACAACCGCCATACAAACGGCGGCTTCGCTGGCATAAACATCCCAACCCGAAATCGTATAAAGGTAGCCGATTTGCCATGACGCGGGTAGAAAGTAGCGCATCAGTAAGGTGATGGCGGAAATATTCAGGGCAATGATGGCGATATAGCCTGCCAATATACACCAGCTATATATGAGGGCGTGTGTGCGGTTGAGGTGTGTGGCGATCCAGCCGATACTGCCCAAACGGCGGTCGGATTCCATTGATGAAAGGTTGATATAAGGCTTGGCGATAAGAACAATCAAGAACGTACCAATAAGAATCGCAGCCGATGAACCGTATAATTTTGCGTTTAGAAACAAATCGCCGGGCATGACATAAGCACCCCAGCCGATAATGGCGCCGAGGCTGATGGCGATGGCTTCATAAAAAGAGATATTTTGTTGCTTGGTAGGTTGGGCCATAATTATCCTCTTGGCCGTCTGAAACTATTTATTATTTATATTGAAAGCCGAAGCCTGTTCAGACGGCATGCTATTTCTCTATGGTATCAAGCTGCTAAAGCCGTTTCTTTAAAATACGGCTCGCCGCCGTTTACGGTGGCGCGGTGCATAATGCGGTGTGCGTCGCCATAATCGAATAAGGCTTTATGTTGGGTGCAGCGGTTGTCCCAAATGGCAACGTCACCCTCCTGCCATTGCCAGCGCAGATGGAATTCGGGTTTGATGGCATGTTGTGTCAGGAAATTCAGCAGGTCGCGGCCTTCCTCTTCGGGCAAACCGTTAATGCGTGAGGTAAAGCCTTCGCTGACAAACAAAGCCTGCTTGCCGGTTTCGGGATGGGTTCTGACTACGGGATGGGTTACCGGCGGGTTTTTGGCGATAACCGCTTCCAGTTTTTGTTTTTCTTCTTCACTCCGCGCAAAACGTTCGGCAGGGAAAGATAAGCGGATATCGTGTTCGGCCGTGAGTGTTTTCAGTTTTTCCTGCAACTCCGGCTCCAGCGCATCGAATGCCGCCGTTCCGCTGGCCCATAAGGTATCGCCGCCGTGTTCGGGTATTTTGACGGCTTTTAATACGCAGCCCATCGGCGGGGTTTTGCTGAAAGTAACATCGGTATGCCATAGTTCGTTGTCGCGTAGGTCCAAAAGATGGCTGTCTAATACGATAATTTCCGGAACATCAGACAGGTGCGGGAAAACCGGATGAATATGCAGGCTGCCGAATTGCCGTGCCAAAGCCGTTTGTGCAGTAGGCTGAAGTTGTTGGTTACGGAAGAAGATTACTTGGTAATCCAATAATGCCTGTTTGATGGCGGCACGGGTGTCTTCATCAATCCGGTTTAAGTCGATATCTTGAATAATGGCGCCGATAGTAGGTTTTATCGGGGTGATGTTTAATAGCGATTTCGTCATTATTGTACTTTCATCATATTGGTTTATAGATGGGTTTAATCATAAATTATTGATAAATTAAAAAGAAATAATTTATGATTCATTGCTTATTGCTATCGGTTATAACCATTCGGCAAGGGTGTGCGTATTAATATACATCGCGACGGTAGCGTTTTTCTTGTCTGAGGTTGTCGAGATACTCTTCTGCATCTTCCTCATTAAAGCCGCCCTCGCGGCTGATAACCTCTAATAATGCGGCTTCCACATCTTTCGCCATGCGTGCGGCATCACCGCAAACATAGAGGTAGGCGCCGTCTTGCAGCCACTGCCATACATCGGCGGCGTTTTCCCTGATTTTGTCTTGCACATAGATTTTTTCTTTCTGATCGCGCGACCATGCAAAGCTGTATTTGTGCAGATAGCCGTCTTTCGCCAAGGTTTGCCATTCGGTTTGGTAAAGGAAATCTTCGGAAAAATGCGGATTACCGAAAATCAGCCAGTTTTTACCTTCAGCCTCGGTGGCGGCGCGTTGCTGCATAAAGGCACGGAAAGGGGCGATGCCTGTTCCGGCGCCAATCATAATAATCGGGGTGTTCGGGTTTTCAGGCAGTCTGAATGAAGGGTTGTGCTCGATAAACACACGTACCGAGCCATCTTCTTCCAAACGCTCGGTCAGATAGCCGGATGCGCCGCCGGTATAGGTTTTGTCGTTATAGTTATAGCGAAGTGTGCCGACGGTAAGATGAACTTCTTCGCCGGCTTCCTCCGGTGCTGAGGCAATGGAATACAAACGCGGTGAAATAGGGCGTAATAAGCCGCTTAATTCGGTGGCCGTGAGTTTGGCCGGATATTTTTCTACCAATCCGGCAATCGGGTTGGTGGCAATAAAGCCGTGTAAGTCTGCGGCTACGGCAGCGGAAAGCTCACCGTTACCGGCCAGTTCGGCATAGCCTTTGGTGAATTGCGGTGTGTTTTGTGTGATTTCCAAATCGTGAATCAGGGCATCACGGATGGTTTTGGTTTGGGTGTTGAGTTCGATGGTTTCCGAACCGTCAAGTTGTACGGCAGCCAAAATACTGTCGACCAAGGCCGTATCATTATCAAACCATATGCCCAAAGTATCGCCTGCGCGGTATTGCAAGCCGGAGCCGGTTAAATCCAATTCGATATGGCGGACATCTTTATCTGAATAGCGGCCGGTAATTTTTTGGCGAACCAATAATGGGGCGGGGAAAGGGTTTTCTTTATGGAATAAGCTTGGGGTGTGTATCTCGTTTGATGCATCAATGGCAACACTATTGTTGGCGGTTGCGCTGCCGGCTTGTTCTTCGACAATCGGTACGATTTTTTCCAGCCAGGCGGCGGCGGTTGCTTGGAAGTCCAAATCACAATCCGTACGCTCGGCTAGGCGTGTGCCGCCTAATTCGGCTAAGCGAGCATCAAAGATATTGCCGGCCGCACAAAATTGCGGATAACTGGAATCGCCCAAGCCGAGCACGGCAAACTTGAGGCCGTTTAAATTCGGGGCTTTTTTGCCGGTTAGGAATTTGTGCAGGCTAACGGCTTCTTCGGGCGGTTCGCCTTCGCCTTGTGTGGAGGTAACCAATAAGAGCAATTTTTCATCGGCCAATTGTTTGGTTTTGTAGTCACCTGCGTGAATATGCGATACCGATAAACCGGCGGCTTTTAAGCGTGCGGTTAAGTCGTCGGCGATTTGGCGGGCATTGCCTGTTTGGGAGGCAGATAAAACGGTGATTTTTAAGGCTTCGGCAGTGGGTGCGGCAGCCGTGGCTGGTGTTTGGGTTGCGGTATTTACGGCAGCAGGCAAGGCAGTGCCGTCTGATTTTGCCCAACACCAACCTGAAAGCCAAGCCAGTTGTTGCGGGGTTAGGTTTTGTAGGGCTTGCATCAATTCCGTAGGAATGGCATTCATGGCGTTTCCTTGTATTTTTATATTGAATTAAAGTTTTAGAATATCGAGGGATAATGCGCCTGTTGTTATTATTTTTCAGGCGGCCAAAATAGTGGCGTTAGAACGACTTGCCGGTTGTTCCGCCTGCGCGGTGCCAAACCAAGCCAACTCTTGTCGGAGTGCGGCGGTTTCCCCGATAACCATCAAAGCAGGGCTTTCGGCTTGGGCGGCAAGCTCGGGTAAATCTTTCAGACGGCCTGAGTAAACTTTTTGCTCGGGTAGGGTGCCTTTGCTGATAACGGCAGCCGGAGTGTCGCCGCTGCGACCGTTTGCCATCAGTCCGGCGGCCAGTTCGGCAGCTTTGATGGTGCCCATATACACCACTAAAGTTTGATTGCCTTGCGCTAATGTCGACCAAGACAATGTTTTGCCGTCGACACGGCAGTGTCCCGTGATGAACATGGCGGTTTGTGCGTGGTCGCGGTGGGTGAGCGGAATACCGGCATAAGCGGTTGCGCCTAAGGCCGCAGTAATGCCCGGTACGACTTCAAAGGTGATACCGGCGGCTTTCAAGGTTTCCAATTCTTCGCCGCCACGTCCGAATACGAACGGATCGCCGCCTTTTAAGCGCACCACACGTTTACCTTGCCGAGCCAGTTCGACCAGCATACGGTTGGTTTCTTCTTGGCGAACGTGATGATTGCCCGCCCGTTTGCCGACAAAAATCTTTTCGGCATCGCGTCGAACCAATTCCAATACTTGTTCGGATACCAGTGCGTCATACAACACCACATCGGCAGCTTGGATTTTTTGCAAGCCTTTGAGTGTCAACAATCCGGCATCACCCGGCCCAGCGCCGACCAAAGTGACTTCGCCCTGATTGGGTTGGGGGGCACTGAGTTGCTCTGCTAGAAAAGCATCCGCTTCGTCTGGCTGATGGGTGGCGGTTAGATGTTGGAAAGTCGGGGCGGCGAATAGGCGTTCCCAAAAGCGGCGGCGTTGGCTGATAGAAGGTAGGGCTTCTTTAACCCGTTGCCGCCATCTTGCTGCGGTTTGTGCCATTTGGCCGAGATTTTGCGGCAGCAGGGCTTCGAGTTTTTCTCGGAGCAGTCTGGCCAACACGGGGGCGGTGCCGCCGCTGGAAATGGCGAGCTGTATCGGGCTGCGGTCGATAATGGCCGGAAAGATAAAATTGCAATGGGCTTGGTCGTCTACCGTATTGCACAACCGTTGTTTGGCTTCGGCAGCATCGAAAACGCGGCGGTTGAGTGCGGCATCGTCGGTAGCGGCAATCACGAGATAAACGTTATCTAATTGGCTTTCGCTGAAATCCCGCCCCAGCCATTGCACGTTGCCTGATGTGTGTTGTGTTTGGAGTGTTGTGCTCAGTTGTTTGGCAACGATGCTGACTCGGGCACCGGCTTTCAGCAGCATATCGACTTTGCGTTGGGCGACAGTGCCGCCGCCGACGACCAATACGGGGCGGTTTTTCAGACTGGTAAAAATCGGTAGGTAGTCCATGTGTGCTTTCTTATTTTTTGAGATGGTTTTTATTAAGTGTTTGGGGGCAGATATTAAGTAAAGAAATAAAATTCTGGAAATAATGTTTTTTTTTATAGATAGAATTAAAAGATATAAGGCCGTCTGAAAGGCGGTGCCCCGCTTGTTTGAGGATGTATGGTTTTGGGTATTGTTTCGCTGAGTATTAACGGGGAAATGGCTGTTGATTGAAACTTTGTAGAATCATTAAGTTGTTTGGCGATATAATCGCGTTTTTCTAAATAGAACAGAGATTTTTTATGTTTGCCGAAGCAGCCAAACAGTTTTCGACAGTGCGCGATTTATTGCGTTTTGCCGTCAGCCGATTTAATGAAGCGGGTTTGTATTTCGGGCATGGTAGCGATAATGCCCATGATGAAGCGGCTTATTTGATTTTGCACACCCTGCATTTGCCTTTGGATATATTAGATCCGTATTTGGATGCGGTATTGCTGCAAAGTGAAAAAGAACAGGTGCTGGCGTTGATTGAGCAACGGGTGAAAACCCGTGTTCCTGTCGCTTATCTGACCCATCAGGCATGGCAGGGTGATTTTGATTTTTATGTGGATGAACGGGTGATTGTGCCGCGTTCGTTTATTTACGAACTGTTGGGCGAGCGTTTGCAACCGTGGATAGAGCATGAAGAATTAGTTCACCGTGCACTTGATTTGTGTACCGGCAGCGGTTGTTTGGCGGTTCAGATGGCCTATCATTATCCGGCTGCCGAAATTGATGCGGTGGATTTGAGTCTGGATGCATTGGAAGTGGCGGCTATTAATGTTGAAGATTATGATTTAAAAGACAGAATTAACCTGATTCATACGGATTTATTTGAGGGTTTGGAAGATACATACGATTTAATCGTATCCAATCCGCCTTATGTGGATGAAGAATCGGTTGAGGCATTGCCGCCGGAATATCTGCATGAACCTGAATTGGCATTGGGCAGCGGTTCGGACGGTTTGGACGCGACCCGTGAAATTCTTTTACAAGCAGCAAAATTCCTGAACCCGAAAGGTGTGCTATTGGTTGAAATCGGGCATAACCGCGATGTGTTGGAAGCCGCTTATCCCGAACTGCCGTTTACTTGGATGGAAACCAGCGGTGGCGACGGTTTTGTATTCCTTTTGACCCGCGAGCAGTTATTGGGGCAAAACGATCAGGGCGAATGGTAGATGGGAGTATTGAATACAAAGCATTAAGCCGTCTGAAAAGTTTCAGACGGCCTATGGTTTGTTTCGATAATTTAAAATCGGCTATAAAGTATTTGTTTAAGCGGTTTGGCGGTATTGGCTGTAACGGTCTGCCAAATCGTAAAGAATCATGGCGGTCAGCCCCCAGATATCGTAATTTAAATAGGGCAGTGCCGGAGTATTGATGTGTGTGCCGCTATATTGAAGTTTGCGTTTGGCGTAGGCGGATTTATCGAGTGCCAATGTGAGGGGTAGGTAAAAAATTTCTTCTACTTCATCGCTGTTCGGCGTGGTTTGCGGGCTGGTCGTACAGAGGGCGGGTATCGGCGAAACGGCATAACCGGACGGGGTGTAATAAGCCGGAAAGGGTGCAAACGTTTCCCAGTATTGTGTTTGAATGCCGGTTTCTTCCCATGTTTCGCGCAGTGCGGTATCGGTGATGCTGTTATCTTCTTGATCACGGCTGCCGCCGGCTAGAGCAATCTGCCCAGCATGGTTTGAAAGGGCTGCGGAACGTTTGGTTAACAGAACCTGCCATTGTTGTTCGCGGAAAACCACAGCCAACAAAACGGCCGCTTCGCGCATCGGTATGTTGTTAAGTAATGTATTCCTACGGCGGCCGGTTTCGGCCGGATAGTGCGCGGCTTGTGTAAAAAAATGAGTTAATTCGTTATAAGTCATTATGCTGGTGTTGCCAATGGTTTCAGACGGCATGTATGTTTAAATTTTTTGTCTGGTGGTTGTTTATCATTATGATAGTCGCAATATCAACAAAGCCGGCAGCTTGTGATAAAGTATCACTCATGTTTATCAATAAAAGTATCGCACATCTTTATATCGGAATACAGGCCGTCTGAAAAATGGCCTGTTTATCCACATACAACATTGAAGGAAGTATTATGTTTTTTGGAAATATCCGAATCCGTTCTTCTGTTGCAGCGGTATTGGTGTTGTTTGCAGCTCATGCTCATGCATTGGGTGAAGCAGCAAAACATCCGCAACAGTATGTGAGGTCAGTCACTCCTGTGACAGCAGGTTCTAACCTGGATCGCTCGAATGAACAGCTTTCGGAGTATGAACGCCGTATTGGCATTGTCGATAGGGCTAATGGATTATTCACGCTTTTGGGCGGGGAAATGGCGCTTCAAAAGGGAGAAACGGGCACGGCGTTGGCGACTTATATCGTGATGCTCGACCGTACCAAAGATGCAGCCGTTGCAGAGCGTGCTATGGAGATGGCGATATCATTGCGTGCTTATCGGCAGGCAGAACAGATTTTTCAAAAATGGCGGGAAATCGAACCCGAGCCGGGCGAAGCGCAAAGACGTATGGCATGGATGCGCAATTTAGTTACCGGTCAAAACGATTCAACAGGCCGCGAATTGAAAGATATCTTGGATCATGCCGGTGAAGAAAGGGTGCGACGTATATTTTTAATGTTGGCGCAGTTGAGTCTGCAACAATCAGATTTAGCGCAAAAAGCCGGTAAAGATATTCATAAGGCAGCACAAAAATACAAATCTATGCCGGAAGCAGCCATTGCCGATGTGATTTTTAGTGCGCAAAGGGATAGGGAGCGGGATGCAGTAGCTGCTTTGCAGAGATTGTCTAAATTAGATACCCGAATTCTACCGCCCACTGAAGTTACTTTGCGCTTAGTTGCCCGCCACAACCCGAAAATTTTAAGCCGGTTTTTCGATGAAACCGATACGGTTAAACTTTCCCCTGTATGGCAGGAGCTGGAAATCAGCAGCTTGCTTGCACAAGGTCAGCCGGATAAAGCCTACCAACGTTTGCAAACCTTATTAAATGAAAACCCTAATGCAGATTTATATATTCAGGCTGCCATTTTATCCGTTACTCGGCAGGAAGATATTTCTGTTGTCGGTAATTATTTAGAGAAAGCCTATCGGGTCGGAACCAGTGAGCAGAAAAGCCGTGCTGCCGTTATTGGTGCGATGCGTTATGCAGAAGCCAAAAAATTCAAAGAAGCCAAAGCATGGGTGGAAAAAATTATTTCACCTGAATATGCTTTCGATAAAATTGTTTTGAATGCATCTATAGAGGCAGAGCGGGGTAACGGCCGCAATGCTTTGGATGAGGTGCGACGTGCTCGCCAACTCCCTGATAAAGAAGGTCGTTTCTTTAATATGGGTGATATCCAAAGAGTATATTTGTTTGCGTTGAGCAAACATGGTAATCCAAAGGAAGTATTGGAGGAATTAAATTCATTAGCCACGACGGTCGAACAGCAGCCTAATGGTCGGGAATATTTGCCTGATATCCTTTATCAACGTGCCATGCTATATGCTGATCAGCTCAAAAGTCCGGAAAAAGCGATAGTGGATTTACGCCGCTATTTGGCGCTGAGCCCCAATAGTGCTGCAGGTTTGAATGCTTTGGGTTATACGATGTTGTCTTTGCCTAATTACAATATCAATGAGGCGTTCAGATTGATTCAGGCGGCTTATCAGCAAGAGCCGGAATCTGCTGCTATCAACGACAGTCTGGGTTGGGTGTATTATCTGAAAGGTGATGCGGAAGCCGCTTTGCCTTATTTGGAATATGCGTTTGAACAGTATCCTGATGCTGAAGTTTCTGCCCACTTGGGTGAAGTATTATGGAAATTAGGACAAAAAGATAAAGCTCGGAAAGTATGGCAGGAGGGCTTAACTAAAGAAGGTGATACTGCGTTGCTTAAGAAAACGTTGCAGCGTTTAGGGGTAACATTACCTAAAACAACGGTAAGAAAAAAATAAACTCATTAAAGGCCGTCTGAAAACCATCGATAAGGTTTGATTTTTCAGGCGGCCTTTTCAATAATTATTTTCAAATAAAATAGGTGTGATTAAATTATGAAACAAAAAAAATCCACATTGATTTTATATGCTGTCTCCGCAGTGATATTGGCAGCATGTGCACAACCACAAATGACAGCTAAAGAAAGTTGGCGAGCTCAAAGCGATATTGCAGATTTTACTGCCGACGGTCGTTTGGCAGTTAAAGCTGACGGCAAAGGTTCTTATGCTAATTTTGATTGGAGCTATCAAAATCCGGTACAAACCATTAGCATTAATACACCACTGGGTAGCACGTTAGGCCAGCTTTGTCAGGATAGTTTGGGTGTGCTGGCTGTAGACAGAGACGGTAAGATATATCAGGCGGATACACCACAAGCATTAAGTAGACAGCTGTTAGGGTTTGAGTTGCCAGTTCAATATCTGCATGTTTGGGCGAACGGACAATGGGTAAAAAATGCCCCATACCAATTATTAGATGATGGACGGCTGCAACAATTTGAGTGGACAGTTTCCCGTTTGTTAAACGAAGACGGCAGCCCGCGTATTTTATTATTAGAAAGCCCCAAACTAACCTTGCGTCTGGTGTTTGATCAAATGCGGCAGTTGAAAGTTGCCAACCCATCTCAACAATGTGCAGCACGGGGGTGAGGATATTTAATCTATGAAAATCGTTGTGCCTGAAAATGTTCCTGCTTATCCCGCACCGGCCAAACTAAATTTAGATTTGAGAATTACCGGTCGGCGTTCAGACGGCTATCATAATTTGGAAAGTATTTTTTGTCTGATTGATTTACAGGATACTGTTTATTTAGCTTTACGAAATGACAGTAAAATAATATTGCATACTCCGGTAGCGGGTGTATTGGCAGAAGATGATTTAACTTATCGCGCTGCTGCTGTTCTACAACCTTATGCGAATATCGAATTTGCCGGTGTTGATATATGGTTGGAAAAACGGATACCGATGGGTGGTGGTTTAGGTGGTGGCAGTTCTGATGCAGCAACGGTTTTAATGGTATTGAACCGGCTATGGAAATGCGAATTATCATTCAGTGATTTAATGGGCTTAGGTCTTAAGCTTGGTGCGGACGTACCGTTTTTTATCTTTGGAAAAAATGCGTTTGCAAGAGGAGTTGGAGAACAATTACAAGCAATTAGTTTACCTAAACAATGGTTTGTTGTAGCAAGGCCACCGGTAGAGGTGAGTACTGCCGTTATTTTTTCACATGAAGGCTTGACACGTGATTCCGAACCCAGCATAATGCCGTCTTTCGAATCATTGCAGCCGTTTAGAAATGATATGCAGGCGGTGGTATTTCAGAAATACCCCGAAGTTTTAAAAGTATATAAACAGCTCGAGCCATTCGGTAAACCTTTAATGACAGGCTCAGGTTCTTGTTTATTTATATCTTTTGAAAATAAAAAAGATGCATTGGCTGCGTATCATCAGATTTCGAATATTTGTGAAGCATATTGTGTAGAAAGTCTTATTCGACATCCATTGCTTCAAAAATAAAAGTTTAAGATGTGTTGGGGAGTCGTCAAGTGGTTAAGACACTGGATTTTGATTCCAGCATGCGAAGGTTCGAATCCTTCCTCCCCAGCCAACTCCTTATTGGGGAGTCGTCAAGTGGTTAAGACACTGGATTTTGATTCCAGCATGCGAAGGTTCGAATCCTTCCTCCCCAGCCATATAAAAAGCGTGTAAGGTTTCTTACACGCTTTTTATTATTGTTGGCGGTTTAAAGCGTTGAGGCCGTCTGAAAAAATAGTTGTCCTTAATGAATTTAACGCAATAGTTTTATCCGGCTTTAATGATCTTAAAGCCTTGTATATTTTTGATTTGGTTATTTGTTATTGTTAGGTTTTATTGTAATTACGTTAACATAAATATACGTTGGGCTTTAAATACAGCCTAATGATGGGTATAATGGCGCGTTCCGGCAGAGTTGCCAAAAAAGCATAAGGAAGCATTATGTTTTCCGAGCACAACCCCAACATTGATCCAGGTGATAATATGGCTGCGTATGACAGTTTGATGGTTTTTACCGGTAATGCCAATCCTGATTTGGCTGAAAAAGTAGTCAAGCATTTAGATATTTCTTTAGGCAATGCCTCTGTAAGCAAGTTTTCAGATGGAGAGGTCGCCATAGAGCTTTTGGAAAATGTACGCGGGCGTGATGTGTTTATTTTGCAACCGACTTGCGCGCCGACAAATGATAATTTGATGGAAATTCTCACGATGGCTGACGCACTCAAGCGTGCATCAGCAGGTCGTATTACTGCGGCAATTCCATATTTTGGATATGCCCGTCAGGATCGCCGCCCACGTTCGGTGCGGGTTCCGATTTCTGCTAAATTGGTTGCTAATATGTTGTATTCGGCAGGTATCGACCGCGTTTTAACTGTTGATTTGCATGCCGACCAAATTCAAGGTTTTTTTGACATCCCTGTTGATAATATTTATGCAACACCGATTTTAATTAACGATATTCAGCGCCAGCGCCATGAAAATCTAACTGTAGTCAGCCCCGATATCGGTGGTGTGGTGCGTGCTCGTGCAGTTGCTAAAATGCTAAATTCAGATTTAGCTATTATCGATAAGCGCCGGCCTAAGGCCAATGTTGCAGAAGTGATGAATATTATTGGTGATATTCAAGATCGTACTTGTCTTATTGTTGATGATATGATCGATACGGCTAATACTTTGTGCAAAGCTGCATCAGCTTTGAAAGAGCGGGGTGCTTCACGCGTTTTGGCTTATGCCACTCATCCGGTATTTTCCGGTGAGGCTGTTTCACGTATTGCTTCTTCTGATATTGATCAGATTGTGGTTACCGATACAATACCACTATCTGAAGCTGCTCAGAATTGTGAACGTATCCGTCAGGTTACTATTGCAGGATTGTTGGCTGAAACTGTACGTCGTATCAGCAATGAAGAATCTGTCTCATATCTTTTCAATGAAGATGTGTTGACAACAGGCAGTGTTTTTCTGCCTTAATACCATGCTGTCTTGAGCTGGTCGCGGCAAAGACAGCGCTTTTTCTTTATATTTGGAGTATTTTATTATGTCATACGAAATTCAAGCTACTTCCCGTGATGCACAGGGCACTGGTGCGAGCCGCCGCCTGCGTCGGGAAGGACAAATTCCGGCAGTATTGTATGGTGAAGGCCAAGAGCCCACTACAATTGCTGTTGATCACAAAACCATGTATTACGCATTGGAAAAAGAATCTTTCCACACTGCATTGATTAAACTGACTTTAAATGGCAAAACACAAGATGTGATTGTACGCGATTTTCAAATGCATCCATACCGCCAACAAGTTCAGCATATTGATTTTCAAGTAGTTGATGCCAATAAACCATTGCGCATTAAAGTGCCTCTTCATATTGTTAATGCAGAGACTTCACAAGCTGTTAAATTACAAGGCGGTCGAGTTTCTTTGTTGAATACAACAGTTGAGGTTGTTGCATTGCCTAAAGATATTCCTGCAGCTTTGCAGTTGGATTGTGGTAATGTTGTAGCCGGCGATATTTTGCATTTGTCTGATATCAAATTCCCAGAAGGTGTGCAAAGTGTTGCTTTGAAACGTCAATCAGATTTGGCCGTTGCTACTGTTACCGGCAAAAAACGTTAATGTTTAAATGTATTTAAAAAACTAAACCGCATCTTATTTGGGTGCGGTTTAGTTTTTTTCAAAATATTATTTAATGATGAAATAAGTTAAAAAAATATAAATATAATGAAAATGGTTTTTACTTGATATTTTTTAAGTAATTGTTTAAAATAAAAAAATATCTATTTGGCAAGTAAATTAAGTATTTTTGTGTGAAAATATTTGTGATTTTAAATTTAGCTTAGAGATGCATTATATTGAGTACTGTGGTTATTATTTTTATGGTAATCAATGCTCTATTCTTTTGGTTTCTTATATCTACCTTTTGTCACTGAATTGTACTGAGATATTATAGATAATGTTATGCTGCTAGAATTAGTAAGGAAATTTAAAATTAAAACTTATATAATTAATAAGCTGCTGCAAATACATAATATATTCATAAACATTACGATTAAACTGTGAAAATGAACAATAGTTTCCCTAATTCTTTTTTGAGCAACCGATTGAAAATATATTCGATCGGTTTGATGTTGTTTTCTTTAAATATACATCCTGTTCATGCTCAAAGTCTAAAAGAAATTCTGAGGCAGTCTTTGGTTAATGATCCTGTTTTAAGGGAAGCAAAAGCAACGGAAAATGCTGCTAAAAGTACAACTAAAGCGACACGTGCCGGACATTACCCTGTTTTAGCGTTAACGGGTACACAGTTTCTTTCTCAAAGTCATAAGTATGACAGTAATGATAGAGATAATGGTTTTGGGGTTCGAGGAAGTTTAAATGTTTATTCTTGGGGCGGCATTAATGCGGCTATTAGAAGGGATAAAAATAAAGAAATATATTATGGTCACAAATATTTTGAAACGCAAGAGCAGTTGGGCGGTGATATTGGTAAGCTGTATTTAACTGCGTTACGTGCGAAAGAATCCATAGAAGTTAGTCGGGAAAGTTTTGAAAGACATAATAACCTATTGAAAGACTTAACTGTTATTGTTAAATATGATGGCGGTCGCCGCTCAGAGCTAATTGAGGCGCGATCCCGTCAATTACAAGTTGCAACTGCTATGGCACAGTTTCAAAGAACAATGGAACTGGCGCTCAGCCGCTTATCAAAATATACAGGTAAGCCTGTATCCCCCAAAGATTTAGAAGACCCTTTCCCCTCTGATTCATCTATATCATTAATTGAAAAGTATAAATTACAAAACAAAGGGCTAAATCCTTCTTATTTAGCACAAAAAGCGGAAAGAGAAAGTGTTAAAGCTGAGCTTGATGTAACAAAAGCGGCAAGGTTACCTGCTATTAATTTGGAGGGTGTTGCAACCAAGGATACTAAAGAGCTTTATTTAAATCTTTCCTGGAATGTATTAGATATGGCTTCGCGGCATAATGTGGAAAAAAATGCCCAAGCTTTAATTGCAGCTGATTCTAAATCCGAACAGATTTTGCGTGAGGTCGAAGAGAAAGCACGTACAGCTGAAATAGATATGGCTCGTAGTAAACAACGTATAGAGATTACGGCTCAACATATTGCAGCACAAAAAGAAGTCGTTAAAAACTATGAGCTACAATTCAAAATAGCCAGACGTACATTAACCGATGTATTAGGTTCATACAATGAATTGGCGGGAATAGAGCAAGAAAATATTAATGCTCGTAATGACTTTAGAGATGCTGCTTTGGAATATTTAGTTTCACAATCGCAAATTGCCAATTGGGCAGGTGTGAATCATTAAGAACAAAAAAATCAATAAATTACTTTACTTGAAAACATTATTATGAAATCTATTATAGAACACATTGCGTTAGCAACCCGCCTACTTGGCGTGCCTGTTTCTGAGGCGGCGCTTTCTGCTGAAGTTGTACGGGATAAAAAGCTAAACGTTAATTTTCATTCACTATCCGAAGTTTTGAAAAGCCATGGTTTTGAAAATACGCTTTCGAAACGTAGCTTGCAGGATATTCCTTCATTAGCTGTTCCTGTTGTGGTGATATTGCATAATGAAGAAGCTGCTGTAGTGACTAAAATAGAAGGCAGTGGTTTAGAGAGAAAATATCATGTACGTCAAGCTGATGGCCTGTCTCAAGTATTGGATCATGAACAATTAATGATTTTGTACTTGGGTTATTGTTGGTTTATTAAACCGAAAATGGTTTCAGATATGCGTTCAGAGTTGCCTGAATACCATTTGCCGAAATCATGGTTTTGGAAAGTTATCTGGCGTTTTAGAAGTTATTATTATCAAGTTATCTTAGCTACCTTTATTATCAACTTCTTGGCATTGGTTAGTTCATTATATGTCATGAATGTTTATGACAGAGTTATCCCTAATCAGGCTTATGAAACTTTGTGGGTGTTGAGTATCGGCGTGATATTAGCCATTTCTTTTGAATTTGCTGCTAAATTGATTCGTGGTCATTTAACTGATATTGCAGGTAAAAAAGCCGATTTGATTATTAGCTCTGCCTTGTTTCGTCGTGTGATGGCATTGCGTTTGGCTGATCGTCCTGCATCTGCCGGTTCGTATGCTAATAATTTACGTGAATTCGAATCGGTGCGCGAGTTTATGACGAGCGCAAGTTTATTAACGTTGGTTGATTTACCTTTCCTATTATTATTTATTACCGTTATTGCTATTGTTGGTGGAAAGTTGGCATTGGTTCCATTAACGATTATTCCCATTGTCGCCATCGTCGGATTATTGGTTCAACGCCCTTTATCACGGCATATTAATGAGTCAATGAAAGAGTCTTCCCAACGTTCCGGTTTGGCAGTAGAGGCGATTGAAGGGATTGAAACGTTAAAAACCAATAATGCGACTTCTTGGGCACAACAACGTTGGGATGAATATACTGCTAAAACTTCTGCATCTTCTATTAAAGTGAAAGATACCAGTAACTTTATGGTGAATTTCGCAACAGGTATGCAACAGCTTAATACGGTATTTTTGGTTTTGTTGGGCACTTATTTAATTCATGCAGACAATCCTGCAGAACGTATTACTATGGGTGCGCTGATTGCATCGGTCATTCTATCAGGTAGGGCATTAGCACCGTTGGCTCAGATAGCTGGGTTGGCAACGCGCTTTCAACAAGCCAAATTGGCTTTGGAAGGTGTCAATAATATTGTGGAACGACCCATCGAAAGAAGCCCTGAACGTCAATATATTACGTTAGATCATGTTCAAGGCAATATTACCTTTGAAAATGTATCTTTCAAATATCAAGAAGAGGGTAATGCTGCTGTTACCGATTTACGTTTGAATATTCGACCCGGGGAAAAAATAGGTATTTTAGGACGTATCGGCAGTGGTAAAAGCACCATGTTGAAACTGGCTAGCGGTTTATATGATACCGCCAAAGGCAGCGTGATGTTGGATGGCGTCGATATGAGACAGATTGATCCGAATTTCCTGCGTAATCAAGTTGTATTGTTAAGCCAGTCACCACGTTTATTTTTGGGAACGCTGCGTGAAAATATGGATTTGGCGCGTACTGATGGTTATTCTACCGATCAGGATTTATTGGTAGCCTTAAGACGTTTCGGGCTTGACCGTATTATCCGCAGCCATCCGCGTGGTTTGGATATGCCCTTAGGGGAAGATGGTTTGGGATTGTCCGGCGGACAAAAACAGATTATCGCATTGGCTCGTATGACCTTAAGAGATCCGAAAGTTGTCTTGTTGGATGAGCCGACTACAGGGTTAGATCAGGCAACTGAACGTATGGCATTAAATTCTGTAGCAGAATGGGCGAAAGACCGCACCATGGTTGTTGTTACTCACCGTCCGCAAGTACTTCAGATTGTTAATCGGATTATTGTTATGGATAACGGCAAAGTTGTGATGGATGGCCCACGTGATTTGGTATTGCAAAAATTAATGCAGAGTGAGAAAAAAGACAGCCCTCAGCTTGAGACTGCCGCATAAAGTAGTATAAAACCAATAAAGGCGTATTTATTAGCCGTATAACATGATAAAGCCGAGCTGTTTCAGACGGCCTATAACAAACCGTAAAGGTAATTATCATTATGAGTAGCGAAAACAATATCAAGTCTAAAGATTTGGCATTAGTCAATGATTTGAATGCCGCTTTACAAAAAGAAAAGCATAGTGGGCAGTTTTGGGTCATTATTTTGTTTTTTATATTTTTGGTTGTCTTTGTGATTTGGGCGTATAACAGCCCGATTGAAGAAGTGACCCGTGGACAGGGTAATGTGATTCCTAGTAGCAGAGAGCAGGTTGTACAAAGTCTTGATCCTGGTATCATTACCGAAATGTTGGTAAAAGAAGGGGATGTGGTTGAAAAAGATCAGGTTTTATTAAGACTGGATGATACAAGAAGCTCGGCAATTTTGCGTGAAAGTGAAGCAAAAGTACAAAACCTTGAAGCAATGATTGCCCGTTTGAAAGCTGAAGCATTAGGCGCCCCGTTAAATTTCCCTGATGGGATCAGTGATGAATTAAGGCAACGGGAACGTGCTGCTTTTGTTGCTCGCCGCCGCTCTGTAACGGATGCTATCCATAATTTAAGCGTTAGCAAGGCAACATTGGATAAAGAAATCAGTATTACTGCACCGATGGTGGCTCAAGGTGTGGTTTCAGAAGTAGAGTTGTTACGTATGCAACGTGAGTCAAGTGATTTGGCATTGCAAATTTCCGAACGGAAAAATCGTTATATGGCAGATGCCAATAACGAGTTAGTGCAGGCTGAATCGGAGCTTGCTCAAGCCAAAGAGAATATGGCGATGCGTGCCGACCCTGTTGAGCGTTCACAAATTCGAGCACCGATGCGTGGTATTGTGAAAAATATTCAAATCAATACGGTTGGTGGTGTTGTGAATGTCGGTCAAGATATTCTGCAAATAGTACCGTTGGATGATAAATTATTGGTTGAGGCTTATATCCGTCCTCAAGATGTAGCATTTATGCGCCCGGGATTGCCTGCCGTCGTAAAGGTGAGTGCTTATGATTATTCGATTTATGGTGGTTTGGATGGTAAGGTTACATTAATTAGCCCTGATACAGTGAGTAATACTAATCAGGCAAGGGCAAATGATTTGAAATTGGATCCTAATCAGGTTTATTACCGGATTTTGGTTCAAACGGATTCCAACAGTTTAAAAGACCGTAATGGACAAGAAATGCCGATTATTCCAGGTATGGTAGCAACAGTAGATGTGAAAACTGGAGAAAAAACTGTTTTCCAATATCTCATCAAACCGATTACCCGTATGAAACAAGCATTGAGAGAGCGTTAAATGAAGGAATGAAAAATATCCCAGTCTTACTGGGATATTTTTTTAATTTAGCCATTTGGTGTCGTGAAAAAATATAAAATAATCACAATATATAAAGGCCGTCTGAAAAGCACTTAGAAATAATGTACAATACCTCCTTTATCTAATTCTTTTTCAGACGGCCTTAATATAATTAAAAGGCCGTCTGAAAACCATTGAAATAAGCTTATATATTATGATGAATAAAGACCAATTTGCAGACCACCACTTTATCCGAAATATTATTGAGGAAGATTTGGAAAGTGGTAAAACACATGCTATTCAAACCCGTTTCCCTCCTGAACCCAATGGTTATTTGCATATCGGCCATGCTAAATCTATTTGCTTGAATTTCGGATTGGCCTATGTGTATGACGGTTTATGTAATTTGCGGTTTGATGATACGAATCCTGAAAAAGAAAACCAAGAATACGTTGATGCCATTAAAGAAGATGTTCAATGGCTGGGCTTCCAGTGGGCGGGCGAACCGAGATATGCTTCCGACTACTTTGATCAATTGTTTGATTATGCCGTTGGTTTGATTCGTGACGGTAAAGCTTATGTAGATGATTTAACGCCGGAAGAAATGCGTGCATATCGTGGTACATTGACCGAACCCGGTAAAAACAGCCCGTATCGTGACCGCAGTGTCGAAGAAAATCTCGATTTGTTTATGCGCATGAAAAACGGTGAGTTTCCGGATGGCAGCAAAACTTTGCGCTTAAAAATTGATATGGCTGCCGGTAATGTTAATCTTCGCGACCCTGTGATTTATCGGATTCGCCGGGCACATCATCATAATACCGGTGATAAGTGGTGTATCTATCCGATGTATGATTATACCCATGCTATTTCGGATGCGATTGAACACGTTACTCATTCGTTGTGTACGCTTGAGTTTGAAGCGCATCGTCCGCTTTATGACTGGGTGTTAGATAATATTCCTATCGATAATCATCCGCATCAATATGAATTTTCCCGTTTGGAATTGCTGTATTCGATTACATCCAAACGGAAACTCAATCAGTTGGTTTCAGACGGCCATGTTAAAGGCTGGGATGATCCGCGTATGCCGACTATTTCCGGTATGCGTCGTCGCGGTTATACACCGGAAGGCTTGCGCTTATTTGCCAAACGAGTGGGGATTTCCAAATCAGAAAATGTGGTGGATATGAGCGTGCTTGAGGGTGCTATTCGTGAAGAATTGGAAGACTCTTCGCCACGAATGATGGCGGTTTTGAATCCGATTAAAGTCACATTGACTAATTTTGAAGCAGGTAAAACCCAAAGCCGTAGTGCACCTTATCATCCGCATCATGAAGAAATGGGTGAGAGGGAAGTACCAATTTCTTCCACCATTTATATTGAAGCCGACGATTTTAGTGAAAATCCGCCTAAAGGTTGGCAACGGTTGACGCCTGGCGGCGAAGTTCGTTTGCGTTACAGCTATGTCATTAAATGTGATGAAGTGGTAAAAGATGACAGCGGTAAAGTGATTGAACTCAAATGTAGCATTGATCATGATACTTTGGGTAAAAAACCGGAAGGTCGTAAAGTGAAAGGTGTGATTCATTGGCTTTCGGCCGAGCATGCGGTTACGGCTACCGTTCGTTTATATGATCGTTTATTTACCGAACCGAGACCCGATGCGATTCGTGGCGAAGATGGCGAATACCGACCGTTTACCGATTTTCTGAATCCTGATTCGGTGCAAGAGGTGACTGCTTATGTCGAGCCCGTCGCGGCTACGCTGGCTCCGGAAAGCCGTTGGCAATTCGAACGGTTGGGTTATTTTGTGACCGATCGTTTTGACCACAGTAAAGAACAACTGGTGTTTAACCGTACGGTGAGCTTAAAAGATACCTGGCAAAAAACATCTTGAGCCCAAGTCAAGCTAGTTTGGTTATTAGGTTATGGCATTGAGTTGAAAAGCACTAATAAAAGTATTGCCTCTATGTGAATGTTATTATAGGCAGAGACCTTTGCAAAAAAAAACTAAACATCCCATCCCTTAAATTCTTTACCAAGATATTTAAGGGATTTCTTATGAGTGCTTTCTTTCAGCAAACCGCACAAGCCATGATTGCCAAACATATCGACCGCTTTCCTTTATTAAAGCTTGGGCAGGGGATTGATTGGCAGCCGGTAAAATAGTACCTAAACCGCCAGACAACCTGTTATATTCGAGACCGCCGCCGCGGTCGTCCCGCCTATCCTTTATTGGCTATGTTTAAAGCCTTTTTACTCGGCTAATGGCATAGTCTTTCGCTTCCGAACTCGAGTACATTCTTATCCCGAAAATATAGCAGATTGACTGAATTGAAGGTCGATACAAAGGTACACTATAGCAAGGTATTACTTTGGATTACGGTTTTCCAAATCAAAATAGTTAAAGAGTTAATAATGGGAGAATATTTTGCTCCATTATTTCAGAAAAATAGATAGAGAGAGAGGTTGAGTCTCAGACTTAATCATTATTTCAAAGAGAAGGGATTTTATTTTTATATATTAAAATCATGAGTTTGATTTTGATTTGTAAATGAATAATCATCTAATAAAATTACTTATAAATTAACCTGTTTTTATTTGAATTAACCCATTTTTATTTTAATAATCTATTAATATTTATTTGAATAGCCTATTAAAAAGTGCTACACTTAAAATGAACAAACAAGGACAAAAGAGGTGTTCATATGGTTAAAGTAGCTATTGTAACTGGCGCTGGCCAAGGAATTGGCCTTGCTATCGCAAAACGACTGCATAAAGATGGTTTTAAAATTGGTATTATTGATTATGATAAAAAAACAGCTGACGCAGCTGCTAAGAATTTTCCTGAAAATGATGCCTTTGTCGCTATAGCAGACGTTTCAAAGAGAGATCAATTATTTGAAGCATTTGATAAAATTGTATCGAATTTTGGTGATCTACATGTTGTTGTCAACAATGCCGGTATAGCACCGACAACACCACTAGATACAATTACAGAAGAAGTGTTTCAAAAAACTTTTGCAATCAATGTTGGTGGTGTTATTTGGGGAAGTCAAGCTGCTTATAAATACTTTAAAAAATTTAATCATGGCGGCAAAATTATCAATGCTTCTTCTCAAGCAGGTTGCGTGGGTAATCCCAACTTAACTGTTTATGGTGGCACCAAGTTTGCTATTCGCGGTATCACTCAAACACTTGCTCGTGACCTAGCTCCTGAGGGTATTACTGTAACAGCGTATGCGCCTGGTATTGTTAAAACACCAATGATGTTTGATATTGCTCATCAAGTTGGAAAAAATGCAGGTAAAGACGACGAATGGGGCATGGAGTCATTTGCTAAAGATATTACTTTAAAACGACTCTCAGAACCTGAAGATGTTGCTAATGCCGTTTCATTTTTAGCTGGAGAAGATTCTAATTATATTACTGGTCAAACAATTGTTGTTGATGGTGGTATGGTCTTCCATTAAATTCTGAGAATAATAAAAACGCTGTGCTTTGTCACAGCGTTTTTATTATTCTCAAATATTTCAAGCATAAAATATGCTATTGAAATTTAATGTCTAAATAATTTCAAGATGGTTTTTAACAAGGAATAAAAATTTGAGGCTGACGTAGATTGGCAAAAAAGTTAGATTCAATTAGATTCAAAAAGTAAAAACGGCATTATGAATCAATTCTATCGTAATCGTCCGCTTCGGGCTGGATCTGAAAGCAATATGAACCTGTTGAAGACAACTAAATGCTTAATTATTAGGCATCTAATAAGAAATAAAGAGGATATTACAATCAAAAAACAGCAGAAATCCTGTGTTTGGAATTCGGCTGTTTGGTAAAAGACTGTTTCGCAAAGGTCTCAGGCCGTCTGAAAAAATTTAAAAAATTTCAGACGGCCTTAATCTTAATAAAAATAGTTTATTAAGTATTGATTGTTAGCATACAAATTCATTTGACACACTACAAGCAATTACCTACAATTCAAACCTGACAAGCATTTTGTCGTTCTTTATCCCGTCACTCTTGTTCCCGAAATTTCTAACATCATTATTTTTTCGGCATAATTGTCGGCATCAGATTTATCTATTCAACTAAATTATTCATTATGCACGTTTCCGAATTACAAACCCAACATATATCCAAACTTCTGGAAATGGCCGAACAGAACGGTATTGAAAATGGTAACCGTCTGCGCAAACAAGATCTTGTTTTTGCCATTGTCCGTCAACTGATGAAACAGGGGCAGTCTTTCACCTGTTCCGGTACTTTGGAAATCCTACCCGACGGTTTCGGATTTCTACGCAGCTCAGATACTTCTTATTTGGCAGGGCCGGATGATATTTATGTTTCGCCAAGTCAAATCCGCCGTTTTAATCTGCATACAGGCGATACGATTGAAGGCAGCGTGCGTGTTCCCAAAGACAACGAACGTTATTTTGCCCTTGTCCGCCTTGATACGATTAATGGTGACAACCCCGAAGTTTGCAAACATAAAATTCTTTTTGAAAATCTCACTCCACTTTTCCCAACAAAGCAACTCAAGCTCGAACGCGATATTAAAGCAGAAGAAAATTTAACCAGTCGCGCTATTGATTTGGTTTCGCCTATCGGTCGCGGTCAGCGTGCTTTATTGGTTGCCCCTCCGAAAACCGGTAAAACCGTAATGCTGCAAAATATTGCCCATGCGATTACAGCAAATTATCCCGAAGTTGAATTGATTGTTCTGCTGATTGATGAGCGCCCTGAGGAAGTTACCGAAATGGCACGCAGCGTGCGTGGTGAAGTGGTGTCTTCTACGTTTGACGAACCGGCTTCGCGCCATGTTCAGGTGGCCGAAATGGTTTTGGAAAAAGCCAAACGCATGGTAGAGCATAAGAAAGACGTGGTGATTTTGCTTGATTCGATTACCCGTTTGGCTCGTGCTTATAATACGGTTGTCCCGGCATCCGGAAAAATCTTGACCGGTGGTGTCGATGCCAATGCATTGCATCGTCCGAAGCGGTTTTTCGGTGCGGCACGAAATGTGGAAGAGGGTGGCTCTCTAACCATTATTGCAACGGCATTAGTAGAAACCGGCAGCCGTATGGACGATGTGATTTATGAAGAGTTTAAAGGTACGGGTAATATGGAATTGCATCTCGACCGCCGTATGGCTGAAAAACGCATGTTCCCGGCCATTAATATCAATAAATCGGGTACCCGTCGCGAAGAATTATTGGTACCGAATGACCAATTGCAACGTATGTGGCTGTTGCGGAAATTCCTGCACCCCATGGATGAAATCGAAGCAACCGAGTTTTTAATCGGTAAGCTGAAAGATTCCAAAAACAACAATGATTTTTTTGAGTTAATGCGTGGCAAGTAAACCATAAGGCCGTCTGAAACATTTCAGACGGCCTTATTATTCAATATGATTGTCATCCCGATAAAATAACAAAATTCAATAGAATATTTTGTATTCGTTATGAAATTATAGAAGGCCGGATAAACAATGAGTGTGATGAATTGGCAGCAATTGCTTTCTACCCGTCGGTTCCGTTTGAAAGATGGAGAAATCGTTCCGACTATTACGCCGTCAACCCAAGAGGGTGCCGATGCGTTACGCACGGATTTTCATATTGATTATGATAGGGTTGTGTTTTCCGGCGCATTTCGCCGCTTGGGGCGCAAAACACAAGTTCATCCGTTTGCCGAGCACGACCATACCCATAACCGCTTAACGCATAGTGTTGAAGTGGCCAGTGTCGGGCGTAGTTTGGGAAACCGTGTCGGTGTTATGCTTCAGGCCGGTGGCTTTTTACCGCAAGGCAATACCCCGAGCGATATCGGTGCGGTGGTGCAGGTGGCTTGTTTGGCACATGACTTAGGCAATCCGCCTTTCGGTCATACCGGTGAAGATGCGTTGCGCGATTGGTTTCGCAATCCGGCAAACAGTCATTATTTAAATACCTTATCAACGGCCGAGCGCAATGATATTCAGACCTATGAAGGAAATGCACATAGTTTGCGGATTTTGGCCAGCTTGGAAATGTATCGCAATAAAGGCGGCATGCGTTTAACGGCAGCAACGATTGGTGCTTTATTGAAATATCCGTGGACAACACTTGACCCTGCCGGCGTGAAAAAATTTAATATTTATCAGACCGAATTGCCTTTTATCCGTAGAGTGGCGGAAGAGTTAGGATTACTAGAGCAGGGTGGTGATCGTTGGGCACGGCATCCTTTGTCTTATTTAATGGAAGCCGCAGATGATATTTGTTATGCCTTGCTGGATTTGGAAGACGCGGTAGAAATCGGGCTGTTGGGTGACGCGGAAGTGGAAAGCATTTTATCGGAATTAACGTTCACCGAAACCGCAGGTGCATGGCAGGCACAAAGCAGCCGCCAACGTTGCGCTATGTTGCGCGGTATGGCTATCGGACGTGCGATTGACGATGTGGCACAAACGTTTATGACACATCAACAAGATTTACTTGGCGGCACGTTTAAAGGAAAAGATTTATTGGCCTTGTGTAGCCCTGAGGTTCAAAATACGCTTGAAAAAGCCAAAGAATTGGCACGTACGCGTATTTTCCGTCATCAAAGCAAATTGATTACTGAGATTGCGGCTTTCCCATGCTTGGGTTCGGTATTGGATTTATTGGTTCCGGCAGTGTATGCTTTGATTGTGGAAGGCCAAGTGAGTACTCGGCAATCTTTGGCTTTGGAATTATTGAAACAAGATGATCCGGTCACACTTGAAAATTCACTCTATCAGGCATATATGAAAATTCTAGACTTTGTCGGCGGTATGACGGATAACGCAGCGGCTAAGATGGCGCGAGAAGTTTCCGGTATCGGAATGGTTTAGTTGATTTAGAATAAATATTATCACCTTGAGTATATTTTTAATGTGATTTACCTAAATACAGATATATTGAGTGATATAGCTATTATTTATATAAGTGTAGTGAACAATAATAAATAAAAAAGTTAACGTAGATTTAAAGATAAATAACGCATTATTGTTATGAAAAATTATTTTTTTACCTATATTTTTTTAGCAAAATATTGTAATTCACCATTATTTGTATAGAAAATATACTGAGTTTATTAAATGCACCTTTCTTTATTTTAAGGAAGGAATATCACCATAGCGGATAAAATTTAATTTTATGAAAATTTAGAAATATGATTTCTTAGTTTTTTAATCATTTTGATTTTTTTAAATTTATTTGGCCGTTTATGGTAAATTTGAAGTAAGTTAAATAGGAAGAGAAAAAATGGCATCAAAAAATCATACACAACATTGGATAAATGGCGAATGGGTTAATACCGGCAGCAACCGGGAAACCATTAACCCTTCTACCGGTGAAGTCATTGGCACCTACGTTAAGGGTGGCAAAGAAGAAGCGGAACAGGCTATCAAAGCCGCTCAAGAAGCATTTGCTAATACGGATTGGAGAACCAATCGTGAATTGCGTCATAAAGTTCTGTTGGAAATGGCAGAGGCTTTTGAAGCGCGCAAAGAAGATTTGGCTACTATGATTGCCACTGAAAACGGTAAATTATTTGCTGAAGCCAGCTTTGAAGCAGAATTTGTCAAACCCGGTTTGCACTTCGCCGCCGCTACGGTTTATACAGACTATGGTCGTGCCGCAGAATGGGGTGCTGGTAAATATTCTATGTTGGTGAAAGAGCCTGTTGGTGTGGTGGGTATCAGCACACCTTGGAATTCACCGCTTGCTTTGTTAATCCGTTCTTTGGCACCTGCTTTGGCTGTTGGTTGTACAACTGTATTGAAAATGCCGGATCAAACTGCATTAACCAACGGTTTGATCGCTGAAGTTTTAGCCAGCGTAAAATCATTGCCCAAAGGTGTGATTAATATGGTGACCGGCGGCCATGAAGTATTGGAGCCTCTGATTTCCAATCCAGCCGTTCCCGTTATCAGCTTTACCGGCAGCACCAGCACCGGACGCGCTTTGCAAGTGGAAGGTGCGAAATACCTCAAGCGCTTAAGCTTGGAGCTTGGCGGTAAAACACCGTTAATCGTGTTTGATGATGCCGATTTGGATGCCCTGATTCCTAAAGCAGTTAAAGCACTGACTGTATTCTCAGGACAATTCTGTATGACCGGTAGCCGTATTTTGGTACAAAAAGGTATTGCCGACGAAGTACGCAAACGCCTGTCTGAAGCATTGTCTCAAGTGAAAGTCGGCCCGGCAATGGATCCGCAATACGATATGGGTGCCTTGATTGACATGAAAAATGTTCAACGTGTGAACGGCATGGTGGAAGATGCGATTGCCAAAGGTGCGAAAGCATTGGTTCGCGGCGGTCCTTACACTGAAGGTGAATTGGCTAAAGGTGCGTTCTACCGTCCTACTTTGTTGGAAGTGAATGACAGTCAAGCCGATATCGTTCAATTAGAAGTTTTCGGCCCCGTGTTGACTTTGGAAGTATTCGAAACAGAGCGTGAAGCCGTTGAGAAAGCCAATGCAACCGAATACGGCTTGGCAGCAAGTATTTGGACCAGAGACGTTGACCGTCCTTTACGCGTTGGTCGTGAAATCGAAGCCGGTACCGTTTGGATTAACGACTGGGTTGTTATGCGTGACGAATTTGAAGAAGGTGGTTACAAACAAAGTGGTGTCGGCCGTCTGCGCGGTATGACCAGCGTTAGCGAATTCGTAGAAGTGAAACACATTGTGTTACAACCGGGTACTATTGATAAATAAATCGGTAATATTTGTTAGAAAAAACCGCCGGATTACGGCGGTTTTTTGTGTTATTAGGATAAGCAGTCAAATAAAAAAGATTGGTTGATGATATCTACTTATTGGGTTTTAATAAATTTTAATGTGTTTAATGTGTTAAGTTCATATTCAAGCAATAAACAAATCATTTTATGGTGATTATTATTTTATAAAGCTTAGAACGAGTAGCGGATTAAATGCTACAATTCCAACTATCTAAAACAAATTATTATTTTTTATGAGTATTCTCGAAGCCGGTTTTGTTTTATTCTTATTGATTCTAATGAGTGGGTTTGTTTCCGCCGCCGAGTTAGCACTTGCATCTTCGCGCAAAATCAAATTACAGGTGATGGGTAAAGAAGGGGATGTGCGTGCATTGGAAGTGTTGGCGATGCAGGAGCAGCCGGGCAGCTTTATTACGATTGTTCAAATCGGCCTGAATGCGGTTGCGGTTTTGGGCGGTATTATCGGTGAAGCGGCTATCCGTCCTTTTTTCAGTCAATTATTCAGCCGTTACGGCATATCTTCAGGGTGGGAATCTGCGGCATCTTTATTGTCTTTTTTATTGGTTACGGCGGTGTTTATTTTATTCGCTGATCTGATGCCCAAGCGCTTCGCCATGATTAACCCCGAACGCGTGGCAGTGCGCGTGGTGCGTCCGGTGATGTTGTTGATTTTTATTTTGAAGCCGTTGGTATTTTTATTCGACGGTATGGCTAATCTGCTATTCCGGTCATTGAGAATTTCAACGGTACGCACGGATCAACTGACTTCAGAAGATATTTATGCGGTAGTGGATGCTGGCGCGCAGGCGGGGGTATTAAAGCAGCAGGAACATTATCTGATTGAAAATATTTTCGATATGCAAACGCGCACGGTAACTTCAACCATGAACACGCGCGAACATATTGTTTATGTCGATAAAGACGATAATATGGACAGCGTGTTGGCCAAAATGGATGAAATGCCGCACGCCAAAATTCTGGTGTGCGACGGCGAATTGGAAAAAGTGCTTGGTTATATCGAATCGCATACGTTTCTAACGCTTTATCTGAAAGAAAAAAATATCCGCCCGATTGATCGTAGGGTATTGCGCAAAGCCTTGTTTATTCCCGACACCTTGTCTTTATACGAAGTATTGGAAACATTTAAAAATGCCGGTGAAGATTTTGCGGTGATTATTAATGAATACGCTTTGGTAGTGGGTGTGGTGACGTTGAAAGACGTGATGAATATTGTGATGGGCGAATTGGTGGCGACAGAAGAAGAACCGCAGATTATCCGGCGTGATGAAACTTCTTGGCTGATAGACGGTGCCACGCCTATGGAAGATGTGATGCGGGCATTGGATATTCCTATATTTCCAGATGCGGAAAATTATGAAACCTTAAGCGGTTTTATGATGTATTCGTTGCGGAAGATTCCAAAGAAAACCGATTTTGTGATTTTCGATAAATATAAATTTGAAATTATCGATACGGAGAATTTTAAAATCGATCAGTTGTTGGTATCGGTTAATCAAGATGCACCGGAATCTGACAATAGCAATCTATCCGTTAAAGAAGCGGGATAGTACTTGGAATCTTATAAAACAGGCTGTCTGAAAAGCTTTCAGACGGCCTGTTTTATTATTATCGATATATCTTGTGTTAATCTATTTATTTAGTGGATAAATATAAAAATAAATATATTTTTAGTGATATAAACTGTTTAATATCTTTAAAATATATATTTTTAATAAAATTCACTAAATAAAAAAATTGAGTTTTCAGTACAAAATACCGTTTACCATCTTGCGGAAAGCCCTTTCAGCGTCTAGAATCCAGCGTCAACCGTATATTTTCCGTGATATTGCCGGAGTATGCCGGCTTGCAACCCAATCAGAAGAAAAAGGCACAACCAATATGTTACCCCCGATTTATAACTTTTCCGCCGGCCCGGCCATTTTGCCGGATTCCGTATTGAGCACGGCTCAAAATGAAATGTTTGACTACAACGGCACGGGTTTCTCGGTGATGACCATGAGTCACCGTTCCGAAGTGTTTATGAGCATTTTGTATCATGCCGAACAAGACTTGCGCCAATTGTTAAATATTCCCGATAACTATAAGGTATTGTTTTTACAAGGTGGTGCCAGCGCGCAATTTAATATGGTGGTGATGAATTTTGCGAATGGTTTTAAGCGTGTGGATTCTGTGGTAACGGGCAATTGGTCTGCTATCGCCCATTCTCAAATGGGTAAATTGTCCGATGCGGAAATTCACCTGGCGGCCGATGGTGGGAAGATGTTTAACTACACCAACCTGCCGCCGGTGAACTCTTGGGATATTGATAAAAATTCTGCGTTCGTACATTTTGTGATTAACGAAACCGTACACGGTGTGCAGTATCGGGAAGTGCCCAAACTGGGCGACGATATGCCGCCGCTGGTTTGCGATATGTCGAGCGAAATTTTGTCGCGCCCGATTAATGTTTCTGATTTCGGTGTGATTTATGCCGGTGCTCAGAAAAATATCGGCCCGTCTGGAGCGACGATTGTAATTATTCGCGAAGATTTATTAGACAGATGTTCCGACCGCATTCCCGATGTATGGAACTACAAATCTCATATTCAAAAACAAGGTATGTATAACACGCCGGCTACTTATCCGATTTATATTTCCGGCTTGGTGTTCCGCTGGTTGCAGTCGCAAGGCGGGGTGGCGCATATGGAAACCATCAATACGCTGAAAGCCAAAACATTATATGAAGCAATTGATAACAGCGGCGGTTTCTATATCAATAATGTTCATCCGGGTGCGCGTTCTAAAATGAATGTGATTTTTACCACCGGCGACAAACGTTTGGATGAATTGTTTGCACAAGAATCGACTACCCGCGGTTTGCAGTTGCTGCGCGGTTATAAAACCATGGGCGGTATGCGTGCCAGCATTTACAATGCCATGACCTTGCAAGGCGTGGAAGCTTTGATTGCGTTTATGGAAGAATTCCAACGCCGCTACGGTTAAGCGGTTTAAGGGTGTATAGGCCGTCTGAAAATATTTCAGACGGCCTTATTATCATGTTGTTCTTTATTTTTCCGAGTATTGATTATGAATGTTTCCGATTCCCCTGTGGCGGAGTTTAAGCGCGGTATAAAAGAATGCCTGCCTGTTACCATCGGATTATTGCCGTTTGCTTTAATTTTGGGCGTACAGGGCAGTCAGCAGGGAATAAGCTGGCTGGAAATGATGCTGATGACGGGATTGAATTTTGCCGGCGGATCGGAATTTGCCGCCGTCGGTTTGTGGGCGGATCCGTTGCCGGTGCTGTTGATTATTGCGGTAACGCTCATGATTAATACCCGCCATATTCTGATGGGGGCGGCCTTAACGCCTTATTTAAAAGGACTGCCGCTGAAGAAAGTTTTGCCGGCCTTGTTTTTTATGACCGATGAAAGCTGGGCGTTGAGTTTGGCCGATATCAATAAGCGTAAAAAATCGGGGGAGCAGCCGTTTAGTTTGGCTTATTACATAGGCGTGAGCCTAACGGTTTATTTTGTCTGGTTTCCGTTTGCCGGCATTGGTGCGGCGGTGGGGCCGCAATTCGGCGATGTGGCGGCATGGGGCTTCGGCATGGCGTTTCCGGCGGTGTTTTTGGTGTTGCTGCGCAGTTTGTGGAAAGGTTTTTCTGCTGCCTTGCCGTGGCTGGTGAGTTTTCTTACCGCGATTGTGGTGTATGTGAATATAGACGGGGCTTGGTATGTGCCCGCAGGTGCACTGGCGGGGCTGTTGGCAACCTATATTCAGGTGGGTAAATCATGATTTCATGGGCTTCGCTGCTCACGATTTTGGGCATGATGGCGGTGACCTACTTCACCCGTTTAATCGGCTTTTTTGCCTTGCGCAACCGAACCTTAAGCAAGCGTGCGGCAGCGGTTGCTGATGCGGCGCCGGGTTGTGTATTGATTGCCGTGATTGCACCGTATTTTGTGTCCGACAAACCGAGTGAGTTGATTGCGCTGGCGTTAACAGTTTTTGCTGCCAGCCGCTGGGGGATGCTGCCGACGGTATTGGTCGGTGTGGTTTCGGCGGGTGTGTTGGGGCACTTAATGAAATAAAGTATGTTATAGCCAAAGGCCGTCTGAAAATTTTTCAGACGGCCTTTGGCTATATTGATATTAAAACAGGCTGATAATACCCAATACGATAAGTGTCATCAAAATAGTGAGTGCACAGCCAACCTTAGCGATAACGCCGATAATAAAGCCGATAAACGTACCAATGCTGACTTTGCCCGCCGACCATAAATCTTTGCGCGCCCAAAATTCACCAATGCCTGCACCAAGCAAGGGGCCTAATAACAGGCCGGGCAGTGAAAAAAATGCCCCGATAATACCGCCGATGAGCGCACCCCAGATGGCTGTTTTGCTGGCACCGGTAAATTTGGCCCCCAGCATCCCCGCCACATAATCGGTTGCTGTGCCTAGTATGGTGACGACGGCGAGAAAAATCAGCGTATTGGTGCCGATAATATGATAGCCGTCCGCATAGGCCAGCAGCCATGCCCCGCCAAACATCAAACCCAAGCCGGGAATGGCGGGATAAATTGTACCAAGCAGGCCGACGATGAGGGCAATCAGGCCGAGTGCAACCAGAATAGCAGTCATTTAATATCCTTTGGAAATAGTAGGCCGTCTGAATGCCGATTGTTTTCAGACGGCCTTAACAGTATGGGGAAACCGCAGCATATATCCGTTTATGAATACGGTATAGCACGCCGCAAAGCCCGTATTTTAACCCGAAGCCTTGCGCTTAAGTAGCGCCGCTGTGCAAAAATAAATAAAGCCAATCGGGAAAACCTATGCTCAGCGTTTGCTATGGCAGTGGGGCAGAGTGCAAAATGTTATAATCAAGTCCGCATTTTTTCAGACGGCCTTATTCTTCATGAAACTCAATCCGCAACAACAGCAAGCCGTGCAATATCTCGGCGGTCCTTTGCTGGTTTTAGCCGGTGCCGGCAGCGGCAAAACCGGTGTGATTACGCAGAAAATCAAATATTTGATTACCAGCGTCGGCTATCCTGCCCATCAAATCGCCGCCATCACTTTTACCAATAAAGCCGCCAAAGAAATGCAGGAGCGGGTGGGGAAAATGTTGCCGAAAAACCAGACCCGCGGCTTGACTATCTGTACCTTTCACTCGCTCGGTATGCGGATTTTGCGTGAAGAAGCGGCCAATATCGGCTACAAAAAAAACTTTTCCATTCTCGATAGCACCGATAGCGCCAAAATTATCAGCGAGCTGTTGGGCAGTGCGGGCAAAGAAGCCGTTTATAAAGCCCGCCATCAGATTTCTTTGTGGAAAAACGATTTGCAAACCCCCGAAGAAGCTTTTCAGACGGCCGAAAATGAATGGGAAAGCCAAACAGCCAAACTATATGCCGGTTATCAGGCGACTTTGGAAAGTTATCAGGCGGTGGATTTCGACGATTTAATCCGCCTGCCGGCCGTTTTATTGCAGCAAAACAGCGATATCCGCCATAAGTGGCAGTTGCGGCTGCGCTATCTGTTGGTGGATGAGTGCCAAGATACCAATGCCTGCCAATATACGTTGATGAAGCTGTTAACCGGGGCAGAGGGCATGTTTACCGCCGTGGGCGACGACGACCAATCTATTTACGCTTGGCGCGGTGCCGATATTGAAAACCTGCGCCGTATGCAGGAAGACTATCCGCAAATGAAGGTGATTAAGTTGGAGCAGAATTATCGTTCCACGGCGCGGATTTTAAAAGTGGCCAATAAGGTGATTGAAAACAACCCCAAATTGTTTAAAAAAACCTTGTGGTCGCAATTCGGCATGGGCGAGCACGTTAAAGTAGTGGCGTGTCAGCATGAGCAGCATGAAGCCGAATGGGTGGTCAGTCAGATTGTGAAACAAAAGCTGGTAGGCGGCGATAAAACCAAATATGCCGATTTTGCCGTGCTTTACCGTGGCAATCATCAGGCGCGGATTTTTGAAGAAGTGCTACGCAGTGCGCGCATTCCCTACCAGCTTTCAGGCGGCCAGAGTTTTTTCGATAAGGCGGAAATCAAAGACGTTTTGGCCTATATCCGTTTATTGGCCAATCCTAACGACGACCCTGCTTTTTTACGCGCAGTAACCACACCCAAGCGCGGTATCGGCGAGGTGACGCTGGGTAAACTGAACGCCTATGCTCATGATCACGAATGCAGCCTCTATGAAGCAGCTTTAAAACCGGAAGCCTTATCGACACTCAACACGCAAAACCGCGAACATTTGCAGCAGTTTATGGCATTGATGGAGCAATACCGCGCCCGTGCCGAACGTGATGAGGCTGGTGTATTGGTGAACGATTTGCTTAGCGATATTGCCTATGAAGCCCATTTGCTCAACAGCGAAGAGGGCAAGGCAGGCGAAATCAAATGGCGCAATGTAACCGACTTAACCGACTGGTTGGCGCGCAAAGGCAGTCAAGACGATAAAAATATTATTGAAATCGCCCAAACCATTGCCTTGATGACCTTATTGGAAGGAAAAAACGAAGACGAAGTAGATGCGGTGAAACTCTCTACACTACATGCTTCCAAAGGGCTGGAATATCCTTATGTGTTTTTAGTCGGTTGCGAAGAAGGGATGTTGCCGCATGCCGACAGTATCGAAGAATCCAATGTAGAGGAAGAGCGGCGTTTGATGTATGTCGGCATTACCCGCGCCAAACGTCAATTAACGCTGACCCACTGTGTGAAAAGAAAACGGCAGGGCACTTGGCAGTTTCCCGATCCCAGCCGCTTTATCGACGAAATGCCGCAAGACGATTTGAAGATTTTAGGTAGAAAAGGCGGCGAACCGATTGTGAGCAAAGAAGAGGGTAAAAGCAATCTGGCCGGTTTGAGGGCAATGTTGGCTTCAAAAGCGAAAAGCAGCCAAACGCCGTAATAGGCATATAAACAGAGGCCGTCTGAAAAGTTTTCAGACGGCCTCTGTTTATATATGGAAAATCTTTTATTCTTCAGGCTGTTCGCCGTCGGTATCGTCTAGCGTACCTTCGGTGATTTGAACATTGATGCCTGCTTTGGCACGGATTTTCGCATCGATTTCATTGGCAATTTCGGGGTTTTCTTTCAGCCATACGCGCACATTGTCTTTGCCTTGGCCGATTTTGGCGCCATTATAGCTATACCAAGCACCTGATTTTTCAACGATATCGAATTTAACGCCTAAATCAATCAGTTCGCCTTCCCAGCTCACACCTTCACCGTAGAGGATATCAAATTCGGCTTGGCGGAACGGTGGCGCCACTTTGTTTTTAATCACTTTGACTTTGGTTTCATTACCTAAAACATCATCGCCTTTTTTAATCGCACCGGTGCGGCGGATATCCAAGCGGACGGAAGCATAGAATTTCAAGGCATTACCGCCGGTTGTGGTTTCGGGGCTGCCGAACATCACGCCGATTTTCATACGGATTTGGTTAATGAAAATCACCAGTGTGTTGGTTTTTTTGATATGGCCGGTGAGTTTGCGCAAGGCTTGGCTCATCAGGCGCGCTTGCAGGCCGACATGGCTATCACCCATTTCGCCTTCGATTTCGGCTTTCGGCACCAGTGCAGCCACGGAATCGACCACAACCATATCCACGCCGCCGGAACGAACCAACATATCGCAAATTTCCAGTGCTTGCTCACCGGTATCGGGTTGGGAAACCAGTAAATCTTCTACTTTCACGCCCAATTTACGGGCATAAATAGGATCGAAGGCATTTTCGGCATCGATAAAGGCACAAGTACCGCCGTTTTTCTGGCATTGGGCAACGGCTTCCAAACATAAAGTGGTTTTACCTGAAGATTCGGGGCCGAAAATTTCAACCACGCGGCCGCGCGGTAAACCACCGACACCGAGTGCCAAATCCAAACCGAGCGAACCGGTGGAAATCACTTCTAAATTTTCATCTTTATGGCTGCCGTCCATTTTCATAATGGAGCCTTTGCCAAAGTTTTTTTCAATTTGTGCAAGTGCTGCTGCTAATGCTTTGCTTTTTTCGTCTGACATGAATGTTCCTGTGTGGAATATTAAGGGTTTAGATAAAGATTATCGCATAATTTGCCGTATTCCGAAAAAGTTTTCATCGGTTGGAAAACAGTTTGAACCTGCCTATTGGCTAGGAATATCTGATGAGGCCGTCTGAAATTTAGTGCCATTTAAAAACAGACTGACGAAGGAGGGTAGATAACGAAAGGAATATAGCTGGTTATACTTGCCGAATATGGAAGCTTATGTTGGGTTGTGTGCTAGAATATTTCAAGCATTAGCTTGTCAGTATGATTGGCTTAGATTGCGGATAGTAGCCAAATCAGTCTCATCGAAATATCGGCTCTTTTTTATAGAAAATTATCATATATAAATAAGATTGGCCGGAAGAAAGTATTAAAAATGAGTGAAGTTCAATTGCCGGAAAAAACATATTCGGATACTAAAACACATATTTTAGATGTCGGTTATCAATTAATTGCCCGCAAGGGTTTTACCGCGGTTGGTTTGAAGGAAATACTGGATACCGCAGGTATACCGAAAGGCTCTTTTTATCATTATTTCGAGTCAAAAGAAGCTTTTGGTGAGGAAATAATCGAATATTATTTGTTTAATCATCAAAAACATATTGATACTATTTCCAAAAAACAGATTACTACCCGACAAAAACTTTATGAATATTTCCAATATTGGTATGACTCTCAGAAAAATGTATCTTCGCGAGAAAAATGTTTAATTGTTAAATTGAGCGGTGAAGTAGCAGACAGTTCGGATGTGATGCGGAAGGCTTTGGCGAAAACATATCAAGTCATTATCGATTGGCTCTGTGAACAAATTAAAGCAGGCTGGGAAGATGGCTCGCTAACGCCTAAAACCGACATTTCGGCAGAAAGCCTTGCCAGTCGTTGGTACTACACTTGGTTAGGAGCAAGTTTGGTCACCAAGATTAGCCAATCAGATAATCCGCTTTCGGAAGTATGGCAGATGATGTTATCCGAACTAGGGTATGATTGAATTCTGATAGTGAAATAGTGGTGGATAAGTCAATAAACTTCACAATCAAAAATATGATATGAGGCTTGGATCTGTTTCATATCAGCAACTTTTGTATAGTGATTACAAAAAATTTCAATAGTTTTTTTCTGTATATTCGGTTCCCATTTTATTAAATTTTTGTTTTATAAATAATGATATATTTAATTTAATATGGATTAATAAATATTATAGACGACCGGTCTATTTTGGTGTAATGTTTAACCTCATTCATCAATATCTATTTCAATATGTGTCATACATCAAAATAGGAGACAGCAATATGGAAAATAAAACATACACCATTGCAGACTATTTATTCGATCGCGTAGCGGAAGCTGGGGCAACCGAGATTTTTGGTGTGCCCGGGGATTACAACCTTCCCTTTCTAGATAATATCCTTGATTCGGATAAATTACGTTGGGTGGGCAATACCAATGAGCTGAATGCGGGTTATGCTGCCGATGGTTATGCTCGCGAGCGTAGATTTGCGGCCATGGTTACCACTTTTGGTGTGGGGGAATTGTCGGCCATTAATGCTACGGCCGGTTCTTTTGCGGAGTATGCACCTGTTTTGCATATTGTCGGCGCACCCAATACAAAACTACAAGACGGAAAATATATTATTCACCATAGTTTGGGTGACGGTATGTTCAACCATTTTATGAAAATGGTAGAGCCTGTGAGCGTTGCACAAGCAAATATTACACCGGAGAATGCGGCATCGGAAATCGACCGAGTGATTCGTATGATTATGAAGAAACAACGCCCGGGTTATTTATTACTGTCTCCCGATGTAGCTAAAATGGCGATTTATCCGCCAACCACCAGACTTACCGATTTTGAAGAAGATATTACCAGTCAAGTGGCTTTGGCGGATTTCAAACAAACCCTCAGCCAATTTATCGAAGGTAAAACGACTGCCTTAATTGCAGATTTAATGGTACACCGTTTGGGTTTGCAATCTCAGTTGAAAGCGCTGGTTGCTGATACGGATATTCCTTATGCCACTTTAACGTGGGGCAAAACATTATTAAATGAAAACAATAAACGTTGGGCCGGGGTGTATGTCGGTAATGTTTCACATCCTGTGGTGAAGGATGCCGTTGAAAACAGCGAGTGTTTGATTAAATTGGGTGTTGCATTCACAGACACCACATCTGCTGGGTTTTCTCAACGTATTGATAAAGAAAAAGCCGTCGATATTCAAGAAGAACGGGTAACGTTGGCCGGCAAAACTTTTGCTCCGATTGCGATGAAAGACGCATTAAAAGCATTACATGAAGTGCTGGTTTCAGGTATTAATATTGTTCCCAAACCGCTTATTGGAGAAGTTAGCGAATATCAGCAAGAGGGCGGAGAGGATGCTGCGCTATTACAACAAGATATATGGCATATTATTGCTGAAAATTTAGATAGTAACAGTGTAATTTTTGCCGAACAGGGCACGTCTTATTTCGGTATTACCGATGTTCGTTTAAAAGAAGGTACAACATTTTATGGGCAACCATTGTGGGGTTCTATCGGTTACACTCTGCCGGCAAGTTTAGGAGCAGGTATTGCTTCGCCACATAAACGTGCAGTACTGTTAATCGGTGACGGTTCGGCATTATTAACCGTACAAGATTTGGCCGTTATGATTCGTGAAAAACTGAATCCGATTATTATTTTAATTAATAATGATGGTTATACTGTTGAAAGAGTAATTCATGGCGAAACGGCTTTATATAACGACATTCCTAAATGTGATTGGCAGGTAATGCCGAGGGCGTTTGGTGCGAATGAAGATAACAGTTTAATAGTGAAAGTGAATACTCCTGCAACACTGAAATCGGCATTAACTGCGGCAAGGGAAGCCGAAGATAAAATGGTCTTTATCGAAGTGATGATGGATACACTGGATGTGCCACCTTTGTTGGCAGAGGTTGCAAAAATATTGAAATAATATAAATTTGATTGCTTGAAAGAGCAATCAAGGGTTCTTCCCCGTATAAGGCTTACCAAATTGGTAAGCCTTTTTATATATTTTTAGATGGTTAAGCCATTTATTTTTTTATAAAAAATAAAGTTTGTGCTAAATAGTAAGGGGATTCAACATGACTTGAAATCCCCTGTTCGGTATAAACTTATCTACTGTTTAAGGTAGTCCGATATTCTGCTGTTATACAGTTAACGTATAGAAGCCAATACCCGTTTCGCCACAATCAGCATGCCGACAATAAATACCGCCAAGCCTAACCATGAAGCGGTGGTATGCCAGTTTTCCAAATTGAGTGCCAGTGGCGCATCAGAACCGCCGCTGGTAACGGAGGCGGCAATAATAAACGCCATAATCACACCAATCAGGCTCTCGCCGACAATCAAACCGGCAGCAAGCAGCGTACCTGTGCGGTCGGCTTGTTTCAGACGGCGTTCGGTATCCGAAGGGTAGCGTTTGCGTACGATAGATTTTAAAACAGCCGCTAAAACCGCTCCAATAATAATCGGCATATTAATGGAAGGAGGCAGATAGATACCCATACCCACTGCCAAAACAGGCAGGCTGAATTTGGATGCCGAACTTTTCTTCAACAGCCAATCTACAATAATCAATGCAATGCCGATAGCCACACCAGTGAAGATATAAGTCCATTGCAGATTATGTGCAAAAATACCTTGTGCGATTGTGGTCATCAGTGTGGCTTGCGGTGCGGCCAGTGCTTGAGCGGCATCCATACCTTCGCGTGGCATAGCACCGGTGAAACCATAAGCCTGATAAAGAATTTCCAATACAGGTGCAATCACAACGGCACCGACCACACAACCGATAATCAGTGCAACCTGTTGCCGCCACGGTGTTGCATGAACCAAATAACCGGTTTTCAAATCTTGCAGGTTGTCATTGGAAATAGACGCTACCGAAATAACGGCAGAACCGCAGAATAGCGCCAATGCCAGCATAAACTGGCGGCTGCCTTCATCGGCAAACAAGCCGGAAGATTCGCCAATTAGCAGTAATACAATGGAAATGGTTAGAATAGACACAATGCCGATACCTGAAATCGGGCTGGAGGAAGAACCCACTAAACCGGCCATATAACCGCAGGCAGCAGCCACCAAAAAGCCGATAATGGAAGTTAGTAAAGTACAGACAATTACCAACAACCAAGCCAATCCAGAGGAAATGCCGGCATTTTCAATAAAATGATAAAACGAAAACGCCAAAATCAGCATCATACCCAAAACCCACAGAATCATGGATTTGGGTGAAAGGTCTTGTTCGACACGGTGTTCGGAAGCTTCAGCTTTGCCGCTAAACGTTTGGAAAGAGAGGCGCATCCCTTCCATCATCGGTTTAAAGAGCAAAATAAGCGTCCATACAGCGGCGATACCAATGGTACCTGCACCGATAAAGCGTACTTTCGTTTGCCAAAGATCCATGGCATAGGCCACCATTTCCATATCGGCCGGTTGGGGCGCAGTAGCGGAAAAGTAGGGTACTGCTACACCCCATGCAATAAAAATACCGATCAAAATAGCAATACCGCCTGTTAATCCGACCAGATAGCCCGCACCGAGTAGAGCCAGTGAAAAGCCCATCGGTAATTGGAAGATGGCATTGCCGGATTTAAACCAATAACTCGCACTATCGGCGATCACGCGTAAACCGTTACTGAAAAAACTCATTAAGCCGGCGAGAATACCGCCTGCGGCAATTTCTTTAATACCGCTTTCATGATTACCAATGGTTTCATCATCATGCTCGCCGCTACCGACTTTTAAAATTTCTGCCGCAGCCACCCCTTCCGGGTAGGGCAAATCACTTTTCACCACCATCGCATAGCGTAGGGGGATAGTAAAAATCACCCCTAGAATACCGCCGGCCATGCACAGCAGCGTTGTTTGCCAAAACGGGAATCCGCTCCAATAGCCCGCCATTAATAAACCGGGTAAAACAAAAATAATGGTAGAAAGCGTACCCGCCGCAGAAGCTTGGGTTTGCACCATATTGTTTTCCAGAATATTGCTGTCTTTGGCAAATTTCAAAACTGCCATGGAAATCACGGCAGCAGGAATGGAAGAGGCAAAAGTCAGACCGACTTTTAAACCGAGATAAACATTGGATGCCGTGAAAATAACGGTAATCAACGCACCCAAAATCATACCGCGTAAGGTTAATTCACGGTATCCGGCATAAGGATCATGATGTTTTGATGTTATCGACATATTTTTCTCCGTTTGGCAAAATTGAATATTATTGTGTGAAACGAAGGATATCAAGATGATTTTAAGTTGAATAAGCAGTTTTATTTTTTGATGGAGGTCATTATTAACTATTTATATAGAATATTTTCTGATATATTTGCTATCTTGCTGGTTGTTTATATCGAAATGAAAATAGTGTTTTTATTTTATAGGTCTTGATTGAAGTGCTTTGTATAAATATTTTTTAAAGAAAATTAATGATTTTGAATAACTGGTAGATTGATGTATTGGCTATACATCGGTCTTGTTCAGTTGATTATTTGTTATTTTGTAAATAATTTTATTTTAATTAAAAGGCCGTCTGAAAAATACAATGGATGAGAAGCTCTAATTGTATTTATAAGTAAATTTTATTTGACATTGTCATTTTATCTATTATTACTTTTATAGATATTACTATCAGTTTTTTATAAGATTAATGTGAAAAAAGTTTATAAGGCTGTATTAAAGATAATAAAAATGAAGACAATATTAGCTTGTTTGTAATAACAAATATAAGTATGACGATAAAATATATAAAACTTATGATAATATTTTATTATAAATAATAAATATGTTTAATATATATTGAATAATTAATTTTTTATAAACAAAAAAAACCATCTACACTAAGGGGAAAAGTATAGATGGCCAAACACATTACGGGGAAAACGTCTTACTCACTTACTTACTCCTTTCGGAGCAAGTGTTACTCAGACACAAGAATTATATATTAGTTCATAAGTTTTTGTATTAATTTTTGTAAACATAATAATTTTTTTTATATTTTATTGTTTTAAAAAATAAAAATAATACATTTTGATTTATTTTTTCTGTATTATCTTTACATATCTATAAACTTCCAACCACCTTCCGGAATATTTTCTATATGCCATTCACCAAAATGGCTGCGATGTAGGTATTCCACACGGTTTCCGGCTGCGGCAATCATACGTTTTACTTGATGATATTTTCCTTCGGTTATCGTCAGTATCAGTATGTGTGGTGATTCTAGTACAGCATCGGCAGCGGCAATGGTTTCGTTTTCATCATGGAGCAACACCCCTTGTTTTAATTGGTTGCATAAGGTTTCATCGGCTGGGTGTTTTAAGGTTACCCGATAGACTTTGGGGACTTTGTGTTTGGGAGAGGTTTGCTTATGGTTAAAGCGGCCGTCGTTGGTAATCAGCAGAACACCGGTTGTATCGGCATCCAAACGGCCGACTGCCTGCATATCGATATTGCGCATATTGGCGGGAAACAAACTGAATATGCTGGGGTAGTGTTGAGGCTTGTGCGAAGTTTCATAGCCTGTGGGTTTATTGAGCAGGATATAAAAATAGGGCAGCGGGATAACGGTAAACGATTTGCCGTCTACTTCAAGCGTTTTGACCTCATCGGGGCTGATTGTATCGCGTGCTTGGGCGCGTACTTCGCCATTAATGGCGATACAGCCGTTTTCAATGAGCCATAGGCATTCTTTGCGGCTGCCTAATCCTTGCGCTTGTAGGTATTTAAAGAGTTGCATAATGGAGATATGGTTTTCAGACGGCCTTTAAGCCATCATACGGTGATGGAAAGCTGATGATTGTACCGTATTGTCGAGTATTATCGGGAATCGTATTAAAGAAGCATGGCAATCATTATATTGATAGTGGGTGAGACAGGGTTGCGTGTTGGCAAGCCAAACAAAAACGCTGCTTTATATAAAGCAGCGTTTTAAAGCAACTTAAAACAGCAAGATTATTTACGCAGACCCAAGCGGGTAATCAGATTGCGATAAGTATCAGGCTGAGTGCGGCGCAAGTAGGCCAGCAAACGGCGGCGTTGGCTCACCATTTTCAACAAGCCGCGACGGCTGTGGTGATCTTTAGGGTTGGCTTTGAAGTGGGGGGTCAAATCGTTGATGCGGAAAGTCAACAAAGCAACTTGTACTTCAGAAGAGCCGGTATCGCCTTCTTTGCGTTGGAAATCTTTAACGATTTCGGCTTTTTGTTCTACGCTTAATGCCATAATGGATAACTCCGAAAAAATAAAGAACCTTGCGGTTCGGACAAGTTTGCCAAGCCTTAACCTGTACAAACTCCTGAAATCCGTTGGTAACGGAATGGGCGATTATGCCATAAACGGCCGCCGTTTGCACGATTTTTGCCGTGCTTGCCGGTGTTGTTGTGGTATAGCCGCTGATTCTATTGTAAGATTTTGAATAGCTGTTAGATTTTCTAACTTCCTAAGGCCGTCTGAAAGATTTCAGACGGCTTTCAACCTTTAAATACCGGCACGATTTCGAGTTGGCTGAATATTTGTGCGGCAATATTAATCATGCCGAACGCAAACACCCATACGATTAACCACAGGCCACCATAAACGCGGTAGCCCTCGTTGTCCGGAAATTTTTTGCGTGCTTTAAACAGCAGCATGGCCGGAATCAATGCCGTCCAAACCGTAGCCGCCAGTCCGACATAGCCGATAACGGTTACGAATCCTGTGGGGAAAAGCAGGCAGCAGATTAAAGGCGGTAGAAAAGTGAGCGCGGCGGTTTTTGTGCGCCCTGCCGTGCTGTCGTCCCATTTGAAGAGATCGGCCAGATAATCGAATAAGCCTAAAGTAACCCCTAAAAACGAAGTGGCAATCGCCATATAGGCAAAGAACGACAAAACGGTATTCATGCTGCCGGTAGGCACATATTTAGATAGCGTATCAATCAACACCGATACCTGTCCGCCTGCTTCAATTACAGGGGCGAAGCTGCTGCGCGGCAGGTTGCCCTGAATAGCCAATTGCCACACGATATAAATAGTTAGGGCAATCAGTGTGCCGAGTTGCAGAGCGCGGGCGACTTTTCGGGCATTGCCGTTAAAATATTTCAACAGGCTGGAAACATTGCCGTGAAAGCCGAATGAAGCAAGGCAGACGGGTAGGGCGGATGCGGTATAAATCCAGTATTGCGTACCGGCTTGGGCTTGGCTGTCGAATAAAACGGGCAGTTTCACTTCGGATAATAATCCGCCGGTTGCCCAGAAAAAAGCAATGACCATGCCGCCGATTAAAATACTGGTGAGCCGGTCGACCAGATAAGTTGATGCCCAAACGCAGAACGCCAGCACGGTAAAAAAGATTAACTGCCCCGCAGGCAGTCCGACTTGGCCGTTCAGCAGGTTGCCCAAGCCTTGTGCCGTTAAATCGCCGCCGACAAAAATATAAGCATAAGTGAGCAGATAGAGCACGAAAGCGACGGCAATGCCATTGATAATATTCCAGCTTTTGCCGAGTAAGTCTTTCACCATCGTGTCGAAACTGGCACCGTGCGGATAATGGGTATTCACCTCCAGTAGCATCAAACCGCTGGATAACATAGAAAACCAAGTATAGAGGAGTACAACCAGCGAGCCGGTAAACCATATGCCTGAAGTGGCGGTAGGATTGGCAAACATACCGGCACCGATAACGGTTCCGGCGATAATCAATGCGCCACCGATAAGTGACGGATTTTGGGCAGACATATATTTCCTTTATCCTAACAGCTAGTGTTTGTTTTTGTTTTGCCGCGAAATAATTAAAAGCAGTTTGAACTGTAAGAAAAACGGGCAGATAGAAAAGTGTGTATTATGCCTGAATGATTGTTTGAAATGCAGAGGAAATTGATGATTGTCTGATAAAAAATATGAATATCATCATAGTAAATAATGACATGTATTGTTAAAAATGGGTTACATGGGCGTTTTGAATATTAAGGCATATTGTAATGATGCGGTGATATGATAATTTTTAAGGTAGATAAACATTCAGACGGCCTTGAGGCCGTCTGAAAAATTTACCAACAGTAGTAGCAGTAGCGTCTATGGAAGGGATAATAAAAGTCGTCCCAATCGTGGTAATAGCGCATACGCTCAAGCCGTTGTTGGGCAATATGGTTTTGCCATGCTAATTTGTAACAGGCTTGGAAGAGCGGATCGGATATTTTATCGACATAGCGTGCACGAAATTCTTTTTGCTCTTTTTCGCTTCGTGGCCGGTTGCTAAATTGTTCGCGCATCAGGTTTGCAGCGTCTCTGTCGCATTGGGCGGCAAGAGAAACTTGCAAGTCTTGCTCATATCGTATGCGGGCAGCTTCACGGGCGGCTTTTTGTTCGGGCGTAATGGCACAGGCGGCAAGTGATAAGGCGGCAGATAAAATAACGGTTGTTTGAATGATATTCATCTTGCACTCCTTGTTGATAAAGGTTATCGATCTCTATTGGTTAATGTACGCCTTTTTATAACGAATTGCACGGCTGCCTACTTTAAAATTTATGTAAAGAGTGTTATGAAATATAAATTTTATAGACAGTTGATAACCATCACGAATTCGGCCGGTGTGCGATAGAAAATTTTCCTGCATGGATACTGTTTTCAGACGGCCTGAGCTTTATGATACATCGGTATCCGTCTTCATAATGCGTTGGCTCTCATGCCAGTAGCCGTCCGGCCGTTGTGTCAATACTGCAACGATACCGCTTTTTACCGCACAGATTTCGGCCTGCCCGACAGTATCCTGACTGCGTACTCTGGCCGGCGCGAGCAGGTTCATACGTGGGAAAACATAATATCGGTGCTCGTGGCCGTCTGAAAATATATCGTCTGTCCAGTGTTCCACATACTGGCCGTGCCAGCCGTAGGCGTTTAACGGTTCGGTTGGTACGGGTTGTGCTTTGGCGGAAAAGCCGACGCCGCGTACAATCGAAGCGGTTTTCATTTTTTGCGGATCTACACGCAGGCCGGATAAGATTTTTCTGCCGGATTCGCTATTGAGCAAACCCAATTGGTGTTTTAGCTTGGCTGCTTTTTGTAGCAGGCTGTCGTTCGGATTGAGTCCTACCATTTCAGACGGCCTGCCGGAAAGGCAGCCGTAATATTTGCAGGTAAGTTCGAGATGATAAGGTTCGCCATTGAATAAGGCGATAAAGTCGGCCTCGCCTTCGGTTTGCCCTTCGGCATTTTTTAAAACAACATTGTGGCCGAGTAATTCGGTGTGCGGTGCGTTTTCTAGCCAAAATGCCAATAAATGTTCCGCATAAAATCCCAAACGTCCGGCAAACGGTTGTTTGTTGTTCACCGATTGTTGCAGTTGTTCGGGATAGTCGTTTAAATCCAGCAGATAGCGAAAGCCCGTTTCCCCCAATAAAGCGCGTACCGATAATTCGAAACCGCTGTGCCATAGCGGCGGGGCGGTCAGAATAGCGGCCAAATCGCGTACATAAGGATCGGTCAGCCGCCACCATAAGGCATCAAGGGCGTAATTCATAGTTGTTTTATTTCTTTGATAGTAAGTCATTCTTTATAGCATCATGCCGCATCTTAGATGCGGCATGATGATTCTATACTATGCTTTATAGCGTGTGTTATAACCGGGGTTTTCTGCTGGGCGGAATTCATTGGGGAAGGTACGGTCGCTACTGATATCTACAGCCATATCTTTAATTCTCTTATACAAATCATATGGATTTTCTACACCCATTAACTTATATCCGGATACCGATATTGTGCCGCGTTGCATCATGTTTTCCAAAAAGCCGACATTAACCGAAAGATCTTTAACTTCCGGCCATTCTATACTTTTTATATCGTTGCCTACTAAGCCTGAAGTGAGATAAATACGTCGGTCGGTTAGTGCGTAAATTACTCTATACCAGTTAAAAAAACGGTAAATAAGTGAGAATATTGCATACCACACCGGAGCAAGATGAATCAGCATAAATAGGTTGATAGGGAAAATGGGGTCTTGATGAATGGCAGTACCAAAGCTGTTAAAAGCACGAAAAAACTGCCAATCAAAAAGACCCCATAATATGGCAAAAACGTAGAACAAAGGTCTTGTACCGATGGTATAGAGCAAATGGCTGGGTTTCCCTTGCCAAATAATGGTTTCCCTACTATCCAATAAAGCATTTAATGGCGTCATTACTGTCTCCATTACGATTAAAGTCGTTATAAACTTTTGTATGGATGGTAATTGAGTTATACACAAATACCATTGTTGCACTACAAGGATGGATTATACCGTTTCTCTTTAATATCTTTTTTTAAGATTATTTGGCTGTACCGTTAGGCGCGTAAATCGGGCAATACGTTTAAGATGGCCGATAAAATGGATTCGCCCAAACGCAAAGAACGTTGGCCGTTCCAGCCGAAGTCACTATCGGGCAGGTTGTCGTTGTCTTTAAACGGCATTTCCAACGTATAGGCCAAACAGCGGAAATGTTCGCCGACCCAAGCGGTGGCCATGCTCAGATTGGCTTCGCCGGGTTTGTCTTTATCGTAGCCGTGAACATCTTGAAAATCGGGGCTGGCGGCGAGAAAAGCGGTTTTGAATTGTGTTTCTAACGCGGCCATACGTTCGTTATAAGAGGGTACACCTTCGGTGCCGGCGGCAAACACAAAAGGAATGGCTTCGTCGCCGTGGATATCGAGAAATAAATCCACGCCGGTTTCCTGCATTTTTTCACGCACATAATATACTTCGGGGCTGCGTTCTACTGTCGGTTCCAGCCATTCGCGGTTGAGGTTGGCGCCGGCGGCATTGGTGCGCAGATTGCCTAATACCGCGCCGTCGGGATTCATATTGGGGACGATATAAAAGGTTGCGCCGTCTAATAATGCGCGGGCGGTCGGGTCTTGCGGGTCGAGCAGGCGGCCGAGCAAGCCTTCGATAAACCATTCGGCCATGGTTTCGCCGGGGTGTTGGCGGGCGATAATCCAAACTTTAAGGTCACTGGCCACTTGATTGCCGATGGTCAGCAGATTGATGTCGCGGCCTTGAACGGTGCTGCCCAAGTCGTCAATCTGGCATAAACCGCTGCCTTGGGCGTCGCCGAGCAGGTTTAAATGTTGTTCGTGGGAATAGGGTTCGAAATAGGCATAATAAACACTATTGGCCAATGGGGTGTGATCAATGGTGAACACGCCGTTTTCATAACGGGATGGCACACGGAACCAGTTTTGACGATCGTAAGAAGCAACGGCCTGATAATCTTCCCAACCGGCGGGGTAGGCCGATGAAGCGGCGTTTTCAAAATGCATCACACAATTTTGATAGGCGGCGCCCTGTAAACGGAAATAAAACCATTGGGCAAAATCGGAGGCATTGTCGGGGCGGAGTTTCAGGCGGATATTGGCCGGATTGCTTAAATCGGTAACGATAACGGAACCGGCATCAAATTGGGTCGTGATTTTCATGATGTATTGTCCTATTCAGACTTTGAGTAAGCACCTTTTAATATTGTAAACGGTTTGGCTGCATGTGTCTTTACCGGCGGGTCATTCGGCTATATAAAATAAGGCCGTCTGAAAGCAGGTAAGGCTTTTCAGACGGCCGGAATATTAACAGTGGTCGCTTAAGGGCAGGGATTCATAATTTCTTCATGTACCGCATTAATGGCGGCAACCACTTCGTCTTTTAATACCAAATCGGCGGAAGCAATATTTTCACGCAACTGTTCCATTGTGGTCGCGCCGATAATATTGCTGGCTACAAAAGAACGGTTGCTCACAAAAGCAAGCGACATTTGGGCTAGGCTTAATCCGTATCGTTCGGCAATTTCGGCATAACGATCGACAGCGGTAAACGCCAGCGGCTTGTTATAACGTTGGAAACGTTTGTATAAGGTGAGGCGGGCTTTTTCGGGCATGGCGCCGTTGCGGTATTTACCGGTGAGCATACCGAATGCCAGCGGCGAATAAGCCAATAGCGGCACCTGTTCGCGTAGGGAAATCTCACTCATACCGGTTTCGTAGCTGCGGTTGAGTAGGTTATAAGGGTTTTGTATGGTCGCCACTCTCGGCAATTCGTTATTGCGTTCATATTCGTTTAAATAGCGCATCGTACCCCACGGGGTTTCGTTCGACAGCCCGAACGCTCTGATTTTTCCTTGTCGAACCAATAGCGATAAAGCATCCAACACTTCGTCAAACGGCGTAAATTGCTCGGTATCGGGCAGTGCGGAAACACCGGATTTACCGAAAAAATTAACTTGGCGTTCCGGCCAGTGAAGCTGATACAAATCCAGATAATCGGTGTTCAAACGCTTCAGGCTCGCTTCGCATGCTTCGATAATCTGCGCGCGTGAAAAATCATTGCCGTTTCTAATATAGCTGGGCGCATTATTCGAACGCATCGGCCCCGCGATTTTACTGGCCAACACAAAATCATCGCGCTTGCCGCGCCGTTTGATCCAATTGCCGATATATTGCTCGGTGCGGGTATAGGTTTCCTTGCTCGGCGGCACCGGATACATTTCGGCCGTGTCGATAAAATTCACACCGTTGGCCAATGCATAGTCTAATTGCTCGTGCGCTTCGGCTTCCGTATTCTGTTCGCCCCAAGTCATCGTGCCCAAGCATATTTTCGTTACCTGAATACCGGTTCTGCCCAGTTCGCGTTTTTCCATTTTATTCCTTTCCCAATCGTATCCGTTTACCATTCAAAGCAATTCGCGGATAGCCTTTTCAATAGCAAGCGGTGCAATCGACGGCGCAAAACGTGCCGTCACCAACCCCTCGCGGTTAACCAAAAACTTGGTGAAATTCCATTGAATATCACCGTGTGCCCGTTTGCTGCCCAAAGAGGCCAGCTTTAACAGCCCGTCCGTTATCAGGCGGCCGCCTTCGTCTTTCGGCTGTTGCGTTTTCAAATAAACATAAAGCGGATGGGCATCGGCACCGTTGACGTCGATTTTTTCAAACGTTGTAAATTGTGTGCCGAAACGGGTTTCGCATATTTGCGCGATTTCACTGCCGCTTTCCGGCGCCTGCCCACGGAATTGGTTGCACGGAAAATCCAAGATTTCAAAACCTTCGGCGGCATAGCGGCTGTATAAAGTTTGTAATTCCCGATATTGCGGTGTGAAACCGCAGTGCGTAGCCGTATTCACAATCAATACGACCTTGCCCGCATAATCCGACAACGGAATATCCGCACCTTGTGTATTTTTAACCGTAAAGCCGTAAATATTGTTCATTAACCATTCCTTTTTAGGCATCGCAAACGTTGCCATTGTAGCGCAAATTAATTTAGGCGATATGGTAAGCGGCCAGCTGATATTTGTATTAAAGGCCGTCTGAAGTTTATCTTTCAGACGGCCTTTAATCATATCAACACATGCTTGCTGATAATGAATTTAAGCTGCCATATTTTGGAAAACTTGCCGTGCGGTAGCGATGGTTTCGTCGATCAGTTCGGGTGTGTGGGCGGCAGACATAAAGCAGGCTTCGTAGGCGGAGGGGCCGAAAGCAACGCCGCGTTCGAGCATGCCGTGGAAGAAGCGTTTGAAGTTTTCGGTGTCGGAACGGGTCATATCGGCATAGCTTTGCGGTTTGCTGTCGGCAAAATATAGGCCGAACATGCCGCCGACCGAATCGGCGCTGAAGGTAACGCCGGCTTCTTGGGCAGCTGCTTGGAAGCCGTTTGTCAGCCTTTGGGTGTGTTCGGTGAGTTGTTCGTAAAAACCTTTACGGCGGATGATTTCGAGGGTTTTTAATCCGGCGGCGACGGCCACGGGGTTGCCGGAAAGGGTGCCGGCCTGATAAACGCCGCCGAGCGGGGAAATGCAGGCCATAATGTCTTTGCGCCCGCCGAAAGCGGCTAAGGGCATGCCGCCGCCGATAACTTTACCCATTGTGGTGAGGTCGGGGCGGATGCCGTGTAGGGATTGTGCGCCGCCGAGGGCAACGCGGAATCCGGTCATCACTTCGTCGTAAATCAATACTGCGCCGTGTTGTTCGGTGAGGCTGCGTAAGGCGCGGATAAATGCTTCGGAAGGTTTTACCAGATTCATATTGCCGGCAAAAGGCTCGACAATCACGCAGGCGATTTCGCTGCCGATTCGGACGAAAGTTTCTTCAAGTTGGTCGACATGGTTGTATTCCAAAACCAGCGTGTGTTTGGTGAAATCTTCGGGCACGCCGGCGGAGCTGGGGTTGCCGAATGTGAGCAGGCCGCTGCCGGCTTTGACCAACAGGCTGTCGGAATGGCCGTGATAGCAGCCTTCGAATTTAATGATTTTGTCGCGCTTGGTAAAGCCGCGTGCTAAGCGGATGGCGCTCATGGTGGCTTCGGTGCCGGAGCTGACTAGGCGCAGTTGTTCGACGCTGGGCACGATTTCGGCAATGGTTTCGGCAATAATGATTTCGCCTTCGGTAGGCGCACCGAACGACAGCCCGCCCAAAGCGGCTTCGCGCACGGCTTCGACCACTTCGGGGTGGGCATGGCCGACAATGGCGGGGCCCCATGAGCCGACGTAGTCGATATAGCGGGTGTCGTTTTCATCCCACACATACGCGCCTTGGGCTTTTTTGATAAAACGTGGCACGCCGCCGACGCTGCCGAATGCGCGTACGGGCGAGTTAACCCCGCCGGGAATGATGTTTTTGGCTCGGTTGAATAATGTTTCGTTGCGGTTCATGGCAGGGAACTCCTTGATTGGATAAACAGCGGCGGTGTGTGCCGTCGGCAAAGATAAAGGGGTATTTTAACAGCTTTATCGGTTGCCGTTCCAAAGCCGGGCAATATGGTATATATTGCCGTTTTTTATGCGGCCGGGTTGCCGTTGCCGCCGGAATGGGGAAGCGTACGGGTATGTGTTTTCAGACGGCCTCTTTGCGCTTTTGGATGATAAAAATCAAATCGATTATAGATTATGGATACAGAGCAAGTAATTGAACAAACGGTAAATCATGTACCTTATGGCGTGATGACGGCAGGGGTGCAGAGTATGGTCGCGGCTTTTTGGGCGCGGGTGCCTTATATGATGACGGCGCTGGTTGTGTTTATTATTTTTTGGTTTATTTCGCGCTTGTTTAAATTGGCGGTACGCAAACTGTTGGCCAACCGCTTGGCTAAACGCATGAACCTATTGCTGGTATTGCAACGCATCGGCGCATCCTTGATTGTATTTGCCGGTTTCTTGGCTGCCATGATGATTGCACTGCCTGATTTTACGCCGACCAAGCTGATTAGTACCTTAGGCATCGGATCGGTGGCTATCGGCTTCGCTTTTAAAGATATTTTTCAAAATATGTTGTCGGGCATTCTGCTATTGTTGAGCGAGCCTTTTCAAATCGGCGACCGTATTGTTTCGGGTGATTTTGAGGGAACAGTGGAAAATATCGAAATCCGTGCCACCACACTGCGTACGAGCAACGGGCGGCGGATTGTGATTCCAAATTCACAATTGTTTACTTCGCCGGTAACCGTGAACACCAGCGGCCGCCGATATCGCCAAAGCACCACGTTAACCCTACCGGCAGGGCGCGACCCCGAACAGGTGAAACAAGATATTTTGAAAGTTTTGGCGGAAGGCTGCCAAAATATTGAAGACCCCGAAGTAGTGATGACCGCACTTTCCGATACGGCGGCGACTTTAGAGCTGTATTGGTGGTCGCACGGCTATGGTGATGATCATCATATTGCCGACCAAGTATTATCGTGTGTCCGGCCGTTGCTGATGCCGACTGCCGAAGTATGAGCGGCTTGTCGATGCGTATTAAACTTATTTATTGGCTGAAACAAGCGGTTCAGACGGCCTTAATCATTGCGGCGGTTTCGTTGGCTGTCGATTGGTGGCGTAAACCTATTCAACCGCTTGGTTTTGCCGAACAGCAGTTTCAAACTGTCGGGCAACAGGCAGTTTCTTTAGCGGAATTGAGCCACAACCGTACCATTGTGGTTTATTTTTGGGGCAGCTGGTGCGGTATTTGTAAATATACTTCGCCTGTTATCCAAGAATTGCACGCAGCAGGCGTGCCCGTATTGGGGGTTGCCCTGAAGTCGGGTGCGGAACAAGACGTACGCGCCTATATGGACGAACAGCATTTATATTTCGCAACTTTAAACGACCCGCAGGGCGATATTTCCAACCGTTGGCAGGTTGCGGTAACGCCGACGATTGTTATGGTGAAAAATGGGCAGGCTGTACACACCACAACCGGATTGAGCAGTTATTGGGGCTTACGCGGCCGACTTTGGCTGGCGGACTGGTTTGCTTAAAGAATGGGCAGATAGTTGTAGCTATTCAGTATCTTTAAAATAAAAAGGCTGAGACCTTTGCGAAATAGTCCTTCACCCGACAGCCGAACTCCAAACACAGGATTTCGGCTGTTTTTGACCGCAATATCCCCTTTATTACTCCTCAGATGCCTAATTAATAGGCATCCGGCTGCCTTTTAGGCAGCAATAGGCGCACGTAGCCTGTTGGCCGCCTTCAACAGGTTCAAACATATCGCTTTCAGATGACTTTGCGCCGCTACTTTCTCCAGCCCGAAGTAGGCTGCCCGGGCATAGCGGAATTTACGGTGCAGCGTACCGAAACTCTGTTCCACTACATAACGGGTTTTCGATAAATATTTGTTGCGGCGGGTTTGCGCTTCCGTCAGCGGACGGTTGCGATGGGATTTACTCATAATGCCGTCTTTCAGTTTATATTCTTCCAGATACTTTCTGTTTTCCGCACTGTCATAACCTTTATCCGCATAGACCGTTGTCTCTTTGGCAATGCCTGCCAATAAAGGCAACAGATGTTTGCACTCATGGGCATTGCCCGCTGTAATATGCAGCTTCTCAATGTAACCTTCCGCATCGGTACGGGTGTGCTGCTTATAGCCTAATTGATGATGACCGTTCTTCTTCACCCAACGGGCATCTTTATCTTTGCTCGGTGTGGTTTGACCGGTTATCTCTCCTTCGCTATCAACCTCTATGGACTGACGTTGTTTACTGCCGGCCGTCTGAATAATCGTCGCATCAATAACGGCAGCCTGTGCCTTCTCTACCTTTAAGCCTTTCTCAGTCAGTTGGCGGTTAATCAAATCCAACAGTTCGGCCAAGGTATTATCTTGTGCTAACCAGTTGCGGTAACGGCAAAGGGTACTGTGATCGGGAATATTCATCTCGTCAAAATGACAAAACAGGTTGAAATCAATACGGGTAATGAGACTGTGTTCGAGTTCGGGGTCGGAAAGGCTATGCCATTGGCCGAGTAAAACGGCTTTAAACATAGCCAATAAGGGATAGGCGGGACGGCCGCGGTGATCTCTGATATAACGGGTTTTCTGACGATTCAGATACTGCTCTACCGGCTGCCAATCAATTACCTGTTCGAGCTTTAATAAAGGAAAGCGGTCAATGTGTTTGGCAATCATGGCTTGGGCGGTTTGCTGAAAGAACGTACTCATGAGAAATCCCTTAAATATCTTTGGTGAAGAATTTAAGGGATTTTTAGGGTTTTTGCAAAGGTCTCAGGCTGTCTGAAACCTTTCAGACAGCCTTTGGTTAGTGCGAGTTATATATCCGCTCGTGTCTATCTGTTCGACAATGCCATCTTTTACTGCACATATCAAAGCCACGCAATCGCGGCTATATTGTACCGATAGCGCAATGCTAAATGGCAGGCGGATATGTAATCCGCACCTACTAACAGTAGGTTAGATTCTCGAATCCGACATTAACACATTCTGACTCGTAAAAAACGCTTAATGATTGGGAAGATATCGATCTAATACGGCAAAAACACCTGCAGATTTCCAAAGATGTCTATTGCCAATAACATAAAGAGACTCTTTGGCACGGGTGATGGCCACGTTGACAAGATTCGGCTTTCCTCCGGCCCAAGCGCGGGCACCATTTTGTGAGGTCATTTGGGCACCGAGTACGAAAAATACAATTTTTGCTTCGCGTCCCTGCACTGTATGCACTGTTCCTACATGTTCCCGAACCCAAGCATCCGGTTTGTCTACCCAATCATTTAGGACATGGCTTTTTAAGATTTCCTGTCGCAAGTTATCTTGCACGATGACAAAAGGCGTTACGATATATAAATCGGCATCCATGCCGCCACGCCGCAATTGGTATAGTTTGTCAATGAGTACATCCGCCTCATCTGCACACCATTTATCCGGGCCCGGATTGCCTTGTACATTGATCCAAGCAGAAGGGCCGAGAATAGTATTTACCGGAGAAGGTTTTTTGGCTTGTACCATTAGGTTTGAATAAGCAATCTCATTTGAAATTTCAAACATTGGACTGTTACAGCGTCGGTGTACAAGCAGGGGAGCGCCTACATCTCTATAACCGCTACCGATAGGAAAGCGCGCGTAATACATGCTGGCCATATCGGCTAGGGTTTGTACCGAGGCTTCAGGCGGGTTGTATTTAATTGGATCAACACCAAAGAAAGTACATATTTTTTCGGTCAAACTATTTGGTAAGGTTACGACGGGCTCGATTTGGAGTGGATCGCCAACAATGACCGCACGTTTTGTACGCAGCATGGCGCCTACGGCAGCCTGTGGAGCAGCCTGACCTGCCTCGTCTACCAATAACCATCCGAGCGACTCCAGAGGGAGACGGGAAAACATTCTATTGACTGAAGCAAAGGTTGTGGAAACTATAGGTATTACAAGAAAAAATGAGGCCCATAGATCAGTGATTAATGCATCTTTTTGTGCCGTTCCAAGCGATCGGGTACCGAATGATTCAATGAAAATGGATAAATTCTGACGCAGCGGATCGGCTGCGGCATCAATAAAAGCGCGATGCAAGTGAATAGCGGCTTCAAACAAATCGTCTCTGAGTTTGTTGGCAGTCTGATTAAACCACACACTGGCTTTTTGAATGTCTTCATGTGTATTGGTGAAAAAGGCGTTATCCAATACCGGAACTTCAAAATCTTCACGTATTTTCTTTGTCTGAGTGCCCAAATGATTCTTTTCTTCTTTTAATTTTTCAATCTCTTTTGCAGACTCATTGCTTAAAGATTGTTGTTTTATGAGCTTGTTGTGAAGCGTATTAACCTGTTCTCGGCAAGTATCATGAATTTTATCGGATGCACGCACTTCTTCTTCCAGCTCGTTAATCTCGGCTGACCATTCTCGAAAACGACGTGTCTGAAGCAGACGCGCAAAAAATCCTGGGCGTGCGGAAAGATGTGTTTCTTTGAGGTTTTGTTTTTGCGTTTTATCGGCTTCTGCCATTTTAAGTTGTTGCTGAGCTTCTGATAACGCTGATTGAAATGAGGCTATCTTATCAATTAATTCTGATTGCGTTGATTCGATATCCTTTATTTTAGCAGCGATAGCAAGCAAACGTTGCAGTTGGGTATGCAGTTTTTGCAGTATTTTTTGGCTATCCTGAGACACTTTCAGTGCTTGTTTAAAATGTGTGCAGGCTTCTTTCCAACGCGCGCCAGCTTCTTTAGGGTTTGCAGGCGGGCATTCATGGTTCACAATATCTCGATAACGTTTTATTGATGTGCCATCATCTTGAAATTCTAAGGCTATCTGAGGAATGCCACAGGCATGATTTAAATAGGTTGATAAACCATTTTCATCATCTCGCCAGAATTTTTGCGAAAATATATAGCGGTTGCTGGCGTTTCCCAGCACGGCAGAGATGGTTCCCCAAGTATCACATTCCAAAAGGTTATCAGAAATCGTTTTAAAATAACGCAATTCAGGCGCATCGCTGGCAATCGCCCCAATAACAGGGAGTTCGGCACTAACATTTTCCACCGCCTTATTGTTGGAAGATGTAACGACCATCTCAAAACCTTTCAACTTCTCATCAAGCTTATGGAGCGTGATTTTTGCTCCGTTTCTTTGCAAAGTTTGAGATGTGGGGGAGAAGGCATCTGCCGGATTGGTGTAGGTGGACATCACTTCTGCGCGCTCGATAATCCTTGCAGCCACAACATCTCGTAACAATGTTGTTTTACCGGTACCGGGTGGGCCGTTAACTCCCAGTATCCCTGTTTCCATTAATGCAGGTGTTGCTGCGTTTACGGCAGCCTGTTGCAATAGAGCGAGAGGAAAGCGACCGTTACCCGGCCATTTGCCTAATGGTGTTTGAGATGGCTGAAGCAGTTGCTGTAATTTTAAAGTGTCTTGAAGAAGATTGATTTTATGTGTGGGCTTTTCTATCCCTAAATAATGGCGCAAGGCATGCGGCAGCGTACCATTTTTAATATGGTTTCGTGCAATAGAGAGATCATCCAGAAAAAATGAGTTAAGCAAGCTCGGCTCAGGTGATGTTTTACTGTAGAAATGCTCATAGCGCCGCAATGCAAAATAGGGTTGCTTCAATTCCAATACATCAAGATTCATCTTATTAACTAAAAAGTTGAAAAGTTGGGAAATATGCTCCTTAGTGAGAGGTAATACATTTTCTTGAGCATCGCGTTGAAATAGAAGTTTTTGGAATGCGCTTTTCAGATTCTTTTCATGATCAGGCCATTCTGCTAGCGCTTGTAGATCGCCTTGAAGTGCAATCGGCACACCCCAAGCAAAGCTGGAAATGGCAAAACTATTGTCTTCTGTAAGCGGGCACCCTTCTTTGTCAAGAAGGATACTGGCAATGGGGCAATATCCCTGCATACTCGGTTGATCGGGGCGCTTGTCGGCGTAGACTTTGAGCAAGCTTTCTACAGCCGGGCCTAAGGCAACCGAGCCAAGAATGAGTTCATAATAAAGCCTTTTTTTGGGTAGGGATTTTTCACTTTTTTGCCATGGAAGGTCGGATTTTTCAAATCGCGCAATACGAGAATGATTGCCTGCCACTAAATCTGTTTCTCTGCGGTAACTTTGCGGGGAAAGTACTTCAAGGGCAGTCCAAGTGCGCAGAATATTTTGAGGATCATTGGTAATAGGTATTTGAGGATTTATATCTAATTCTGGTGCTATTTCTTTAGCAATAGTACTGTAGTTTTTAGTGTCTAAATCCTCATTTTTTTCTTGAGATTGATCTATGACCTGAGGTGCGCGGGTGGTGTTAGTAATTTCTGTGAGCTTAACAGCTTCTATTTTAAAAAGAAGTGAGTTAGCACGTTTTGTATGACGATGTTGTAGTTCATGTTCCAAAAGAGACAAAGTATTTGGGTTGTTATTAGATGTTGCAAACAGTGCCTCAAGTTCATCGATTGATTTTTTAAAATAAGGTCTTTTTGTCATTGTATTTTTACTGGTTAATTTTTTATATCATATAAACATTTAAAATAATATCTATTCAAGATATATGAGGTATAAATAATATTATGCGTTTGCTTGCTATTGTTCTTCTTTTTTAAAGGTTACACCGATATTGGTACCACCATCGCCGCTTTGACGTAAACTCACCTGGTAGGTGTGTGTTTGACCGCAAGCTTGTACCTGCCATGATTCCAATGCTTGAACCAGCCCTCGTACCTCTTTTAAATCTAACACTTGGGCATTAACCGACTGAATGCTGTTACAAGAATAAACCCCTCTTTCAAACTGTTTGATATTATTCATTACATCGTTGCGTAATGTGCGGCTGCCATAGGCTGTACTATTGCCCTGATATATCCTGCCTCCTAAACCTGCACAAGCACCTAACAAAAACACTAAACCTAGCATAGATAAGTAACGCATATTTCACTCCTATTACAAATGATACGACCCAAAATATTACCTTTTCGATTAATGGGCAAGCTTATATATTCATCAGTATTAATCGACGGATATATAGTAACATTTAAATGTAAGCGATTGTATAAATAGTAAAAAAATTAAATTGTCATAAGCATATGAAAATTTTAATGCTCTAGAATCTGAACTGTTTTAGTTAATATGAGCGAGGCTCTTCGGAAGTAGTTGCATCACTATGTTTTATATAAAAAGGCCGTCTGAAACCTTGAACTGCACCCCAAAAGTTGGACACTCCTCCAACCCATTAAGGTGCAGTTTTCTTATGAGCAAATATACATTAGACTTTAAATACCAAGCCGTGCAATATTATCAGCGCGTACGCAGCCAACAGCGTACTGCCGATCACTTTAATATTTCCCGTACCCATTTACGCCGTTGGATAGCCGCATACAACCAAGGCGGCATCCGCGCACTTGAGCATCCGCAGGCCATTATGATCATCAAACGCAAAAACCCCTTTATCGTCGATAAACCCGACCACGAAAAAACACAGGCGGAACTAATCGAAGAGTTGCGCTATATGCGGGCGGAGAACGACTATCTAAAGGAATTAAAAGCCCTCAGGCAGAAAGAAGCGGTCGCCAAAAAAGCGAAGCCGTCCAAGCACTGAGGGCAAAACATCCGCTTAAATACCTGCTGCACAGTGCTGCACTGCCCAAAAGCAGCTTTTATTACCACCACGGCCGTCCCGACCCGGACGAACAGGACAAAGCCGCCGTTGCCGAAGTTTATGCCCGCCATCAAGGGCGTTACGGATACAGGCGGATTGCCGCCACTTTGTCATGGAATAAGAAAAAGGTTATCCGTTTGATGAAACTGTTGCAATTGAAAGCCAAAGTGCGTCCGAAAAAAGCCTACCGCCATCCGGCAATGGGCGAACCGTCGGATAATATTCTGAACCGCCGCTTTGAGGCGCAAAAGCCCAATGAGAAATGGCTGACGGATGCCACCGAATTCAAGTGCAGCAATGGCAAACTGTATCTGTCACCGATATTGGATGTATTTAACCGCGAAATCGTCGCTTATGCGATGAGCCGCCGCCCGAACAGCGAGATGGTGGAAAGAATGCTGAATGATGCGGTCTGCAAACTGACAAAGGCAGATAAAGTGCTGCTGCATTCCGATCAAGGTGTGCTGTACCGTACGGAAGCCTACCGCCGCACGTTGGCAGAACACGGCATAGTGAAAAGTATGTCGCGTAAAGGCAATTGTTGGGACAATGCACCGATGGAAAGCTTCTTTGCGATACTGAAGACGGAATGCTTTTATCAGGAAGGCAAAGTTTCGACAACAGAGCTGATGCAGACAATAGATGACTATATACGATACTACAATCATGACAGATGTAGTTTGAAATTGAAAAAGCTGAGTCCTGTGGCATACAGAACCCAGCTCGAAAAGGCAGCCTGAAAAGGCTTTTATGTTTGTCCAAGATTTGGGGGTCAGATCAACCTTTCAGACGGCCTTTTGCTTGATTATACATAAAGCTGGTTTTTAGGGTTTTAACGAAGCGATACACTGTTTGTCGCGTGCTTCGAAGGCTTCCGCGCCGCCGAGTAGGTTGAGTTGCTCCTGTGGACCGAGCGAGCTGAGTGATTGGATTTGCTCTTCGCTTAGTTTTTCCAATGGCTCATCCCACATACAAATGCAGTAGTCTTGAATCACTTGGTCTGATTTATCCGCCAAGCCGGCTGTTTGTAAATCGTTTTGCCATTTTTCAGAAAATGGTACGTTTTTAATGCACGAATCCACGATTGCCTGCTTGGCTTTTGGTTTGGAAAGCGCCCAATTAGACAATAAACCGAACACGGCCAGCAAGCCTAAAACCACAAATCCCCAAATGCGGACAGTGCGGATTTTAGCGCGGGCTTTTTTCCGTTGTGCCTGCGGCGTGTCTTCGGGCTTATCCGTTTTGTCCATTCAGACTCTCCATGCGTATCATCACAATAGGGGATTTTACTTCTTTGAGTGCCTGGATGGCATTCATGGCGGTTTTGACGTTTTTCTCAATGGTGCTATGGGTGAGGATAACGATTTCTGCCAAAGTGCCATCGATAACGCCTTTTTGAATTAGGGCTTCGATGGAAACGCCTTCTTGAGCTAAAAGGTTGGCAATCCTGCCCAATACACCCGGTTCGTCTTGTGCCTGTACGCGCAGATAATAGCTACTGGTGATGTCGTCCATCGGCAGCATGGGTTGGGCTTTAACTTGGCTGGGTTGGAATGCCAGGTGCGGTACACGGTTGCCGGTGCCGGCGGTAATCAGGCGACCGATATCGATAATGTCAGCCACTACGGCACTGGCGGTCGGTAGGGCGCCTGCGCCGGCACCATAATAAAGCGTTTCGCCTACCATATCGGCATCGACGCGCACGGCATTCATGACACCGTTTACATTAGCCAATAGGCGGCATTCGGGAATCAGGGTCGGGTGAACGCGCAATTCGATGCCTTTATCGGTTTTGCGGGTGATGCCGAGCAGTTTCACGCGGTAGCCGAGTTCTTCGGCATATTTGATATCGCGGCTTTCAAGTTTGCTGATGCCTTCGAGATAGCAGGATTCAAAGCTTACGGGGGTGCCGAATGCCAATGCGCTCATAATGGTGATTTTATGTCCGGCATCATGGCCTTCGATATCGAAAGTCGGATCGGCTTCGGCATAGCCCAACTCTTGGGCTTTTTGCAAAACGTCGGCAAAATTGCTGCCTTTTTCGCGCATTTCGGTCAGAATGAAATTGCTGGTGCCGTTGATAATGCCGGCAATAGAGCGGATATTGTTGGCGGCCAAGCCTTCGCGTAGGGCTTTAATAATCGGAATGCCGCCGGCAACGGCCGCTTCAAATTGAACCATCACGTTTTTTTGTTCGGCCAAAGGGAAGATTTCGTTGCCGTATTCGGCCAATAGTTTTTTGTTGGCGGTAACCACATGTTTGCCGTGTTCGATGGCTTTGATTACGGCTTCTTTGGCAACGCCGGTGCCGCCAAACAATTCGACCACCACATCCACATCATCACGCGCTACCAATGCAAACGGATCTTGTACGAAAACCGCATCGGGGCAGATTTGGCGGGCTTTTTCTTCACTTCTATGGCAAACGGCGGCAATGTGTATATCCCGCCCGAGACGGCGGCTGATTTCTTGTGCATTATCCTGTAAAACGCGGGCGGTACCGCTGCCTACGGTGCCCAACCCTAAGATTCCGATATTCACGGGCTTCATTCTGTCTCCTTAAGCCGTTGTATGTTAGTATTCTGCAAGCACTGTTATTCGGTGCAAAGGCTGTTATCCTACCTGAATTCGGCTGCTTCTGCATCTGAATTTCAGACGGCCTGTATCGATAAAAAAAGAGGAATATTTATGCTGATTGAAGAAACCCCGTCGGGCGGGCAAAATGAGATTAACGGCTACACTCCCGGCCAAATCGAAATCAATAGTCGGGCTTATACCGAAGCCGTTGTTTTAAAAGATACTGGTATCGAAAAACCGACTCAGGCAGAGCCTGCGGCGTTATCGGCGCAAGATTTTATTGAGGCCGTATCCGAAGGGGTGCCGCCCGAAGTGATTTTGGTGGGCACGGGTGAAAAGCAGGTATTTCTGCATCCGAAAATAGCGGCTGCTTTGGCTGCAAAAGGCATCGGCTTGGAATGTATGTCTACCGCCGCCGCCTGCCGTACGTTTATGATTTTGCAAAGCGAAGGCCGTCGCGTTTGGGCTTGGCTGTGGCCTTAACCGGCGGTCGCATATTGCTATTTTAAAACTTTAAACGCCGCTGCTTTTTTCATAACGCCGCCTGTTCTTGCCGACAGGCGGTTATGTTTATTGAATTTCTTAACAAAGCAATGGTATACCTTAAAGCGGTTTAGCTTGAAATACGGTACAATGCGCGTTTATTTTGATTGAATATAAGGGTGCTTCCGCACATGGCTTCATTAGAAACTTGGATCGGCCTGCGCTATCTGCGGGCAAAAAAACGCAACGGATTCATGTCGTTTATTACCGTCATCTCGATTTTGGGCATTGCATTAGGCGTTTGGGCGCTGATTGTGGTGCTGTCGGTGATGAACGGGTTTCAAAAAGAAATCCGCGGCCAGCTGCTCAATGTGGCGCCGCATGCCGAAATCGGTTATTACACGGCTGAAAACGGCGAAACATGGCAAGATTTACGCGCCATGGTTCAAGGCAAAAAAGGCGTGTTGGCTACCGCACCTTATGTGGCCGATCAGGCTTTGTTGGCCAATTCCGGTGAAGTGCGCGGCGTTCAGATTCGCGGTGTGTTGCCCGAAGAAGAAAAAAATGTGGTCGATTATGGCAACGATATGCCGCAGGGCAGCTTCGATGATTTAAAACCGGGTGAGTTCGATATTATTCTCGGTGAAGGCTTGGCCGAAGTTTTAGGTGCGGAAGTAGGCGGTAAAGTTACCGTGATTACGCCTGAGGGCAATGTGACCCCCGCCGGCGTGGTACCGCGTTTGAAACAGTTTAATGTGGTCGGGGTGGTGAAAACAGGGGTTTACGAAGTCGACAACAGCTTGGCGATGATTCACATGCAAGATGCCCAAGTGCTGTACCGTTTGGGCGGCAATGTCGGCGGTTTGCGTATCAAGCTGGCCGATCCGCAAAATGCGCCCGACTTTATCCGCAACCTGATACCGCTCGCCGATCAGGATAACATCTGGGCGCGCGACTGGACCTTTTCTAACCGCAGTTATTTTGAAGCGGTGGAACTGGAAAAACGCATGATGTTTATTATCTTAACGCTCATTATTGCCGTAGCGGCGTTTAATCTGGTGTCTTCTTTGGTGATGGCGGTAACCGAGAAACAGGCCGATATTGCTATTTTGCGTACTTTGGGGCTATCACCGGGCGGGGTGATGAAAATCTTTATGGTTCAGGGGGCGTTTGCCGGATTTATGGGTACTTTGGTCGGCGTGGTAACCGGGGTGTTTACCGGCGTGAATATCGGCCATTGGATTGCGTTTTTCGAGCGCCTTTCCGGTACGCACCTGATTAATTCCCAAGTTTATTTTATTGATTATGTGCCCAGCGATGTAAATGCCGGCGATGTGGCGGTGATTGCCTGCATCTCGCTGGCATTGGCCTTTATCGCAACGCTGTATCCGAGCTGGCGGGCATCGAAAACCCAACCTGCGGAGGCATTGCGTTATGAATAATCAGATTATTTTGAAATGCGATAACCTTTATCGCAGTTATCAAGACGGCGCCTTAAACGTTCAGGTGCTCAACGGCTTGAATTTGGAGGTGGCCGCAGGGCAGAGCGTGAGTATTATCGGTGCTTCGGGCAGCGGTAAATCCACTTTGCTGCATATTTTGGGCGGCTTGGATATGCCGACTTCAGGCAGTGTGAACCTGATGGGACACAATCTGGGCGAAATGAATCAGAAGCAATTGGGCGAATTGCGCAACCGCTATCTGGGTTTTGTTTACCAGTTTCATCATTTATTGCCTGAGTTTTCGGCATTGGAAAATGTGATGATGCCGTTGTTAATCGGTAAAAAACCGAAAGCGGAAGCGGAAGAACGTGCCACGGCGATGTTGGATAAAGTCGGCCTGAAAGCGCGTATGCTGCACCGGCCGAGCGAGCTTTCCGGCGGCGAACGCCAGCGTGCGGCTATTGCCCGTGCATTGGTGACCCAACCCAAATGCCTGCTGGCCGACGAACCGACGGGTAATCTAGATCGTAAAAACGCCCAAAACGTACTCGATATGATGCTGGATTTGAAAAACGAATTGGGCACCAGTTTGATTGTGGTGACGCATGATGACGAACTGGCCTACCGCTTCGACCGTGTACTGACGATGCATGACGGTTGTTTGTCGTTGTCGGATAAAGATAAGTAAGTTAAAAAGCCGCAAGGTTTAAAAGGCCGTCTGAAAATGTTTTCAGACGGCCTTTACAAATGGGTTTGGCTATATGCGGTATAATCCGAATCGTTATTTTTTCAGACGGCCTAATGATGAGCATCTACGCACTCAAACCTAAATTTCAAAATCTGCTGCGCCCGCTGGTACGCAAGTTACATAATCGCGGGGTAACCGCCAATCAGGTAACGCTTGCCGCCTGCGGTATTTCTATTTTTATCGGTGTGTTATTGGCCGGATTTGCCGATGTTCCCGCTTTATTCTGGCTATTGCCGATATGGTTGTTTGTACGCATGGCGCTGAATGCGGCTGACGGTATGTTGGCGCGCGAATTCGGTCATCAGTCGAAACTCGGCGGCTATTTGAATGAAATCACCGATGTGGTTGCCGATGCGGCTTTGTATCTGCCGTTTGCTTTTGTACTGCCTTTTAACAGCTTTCAAATCGCTTTGTTTATCTGGTTGGCAGCGATAAGTGAGTTTTGTGGGGTGTTGGGGCAGGTACACGGTCAGAACGGGCGGCGCTATGACGGCCCGGCTGGTAAAAGCGACCGTGCCTTTTTATTCGGCGCTTTGGGTTTGTGGTATGCGCTGGCAGGTGTGTTGCCGGGTTGGACGGTATGGGTGATGTGGTTGTTGGTGGCGGTATTGATCTATACCTGTGTGCGTCGCGTACGTAACGGTTTGAAAACGGCCGTCTGAAAGCTTATGGCTGTTCAGACGGCCTATAAAGTTGTGATGTGAAAAAATATTATGCGATATCAGTCGCATCAAGATCTAAGGTGGCTGCGTATTTTTGCAAGACGGCTGCTAAAAGTGCGCCGTCGGTCAAACTTAAATCACTGCGTTTTATGGTGTGTTCGTGTCGCGGTGTTTTCAGAGTAAAGCGTTGCCGTCTAATTTTTACGCATAATTCGGCATAGGGCAGGCGGCTGATTTTGCCGTCGGTTTGAATCACCGTGCAGCCTTTTTCATCAAGCATTATGCCAATATAGCGTTTTTGATCGGTAAAGCTGATGTGTAGCGGAAATTCGCTTTTTTCGTATGCCTGAAAATAAACGGCATAGCCGAATTGGGGTTGTTGCCTGTCGTCGAGGGTCAGATATTTTTTTACGCGGGAAATTAAATAGCTCTCGCCGCCGTAGGCTAATGTCCGGCCTATTGGGTATTGCGTTAGAAAATGTTTGTCTTGATGGTTGTTTTGCTGGGTAAAGATGTTCAGGCTGTGGCGAGTATCGGCAAAAACCTGCGGGGCGAGCGGATGGCTGCTGCTATGAAAAGACAATTGGTAAGTGGGTTGGTTTGCCCGCTGTGTGTTACGGTAAACCACGATACCCAAATATATCAGCAGGAGCGCGGCAGGAATCACCGCCGCTATGCTCAAAAATTGGAGATTGTTTAAAATACTGCCCATATAGATTGTGTTACCATTTTTAAAAAATGCTATTTTAATGATTAAAATGTCATAAAACAATCGTAAAGGAATATTTTCTTGTTGATTTTAAAGAGTAATTTTAATTAAGATAACTATACCTAATGTAATATTTAAAAATTATTTGTTTTAATGTGGGTGCCGATAGTTGGATATTCGGCAAGGAGGGAGAAAAATGGAGTGGATAAAGCAGCGGTTGGCATGGCTGACCGATCAAGCACTTTGTCTGTTTGTTTCGTTTTTAACGGGCGTGCGTCCGAAAGCGGCCAAAAGTTTGGGCTTTACGCCGGAGCGTAAAGTTTATTATGCCAACCATGGCAGCCATGGTGATTTCGTATTGGTATGGATTTCCCTGCCCAAACGCTGGCGTGCCTGTGTGCGGCCGGTGGCCGGGTCCGATTATTGGCTCACCAACCGCTTAAAACGTTTCATTATTCAAAGAGTATTCAATGCGTTGCTGATTCCGCGCAACAGTGGTAATCCGCAAGCGATTACCGAGCAGATGACCGAAGCATTGCAAAACGGTGATTCACTGATTATTTTCCCTGAAGGTACCCGCAATACGGACGACCAAGTGACACTGCTGTCTTTCAAGAGCGGTATTTATCATCTGGCGAGGGAAAATCCTGATGTTGGTTTTGTACCGATGTGGATTGATAATATCAACCGCGTACTGCCGAAAGGTACTTTTCTGCCGGTGCCGCTGTTGTGCGATGTGAATATCGGCGAGGTGGTGTATTTACAGAAAAACGAAGATAAAGACGCTTTTCTAAAGCGCAGCCGCAATGCTTTGTTGGCATTGGCACCGCCTGAAAAACAACAACAAGCTGCTGAAAATAGTGAGCATGATGGGGAGGCTTTATTATGAATCCGGTTGTTTCTAATGCACCCGATATGCCGCTTCAGGCCGGCTGGGTGTTTGTGGCTATTTTTAGCGTGTTGATTGTGGCCGGCGTAATCGGGCAGTGGTTGGAATATAAAAAAGGCAGTGATAATACAACCGTTGCCAATCTTAATGCCCGTGTTTATGCTTGGTGGGTGATGACGCTGGTGTTGCTGCTGGCGTTTTGGTTTGGCAAAACGGGCACGATAATTTTATTTCTCCTGATTTCTTTTGCTGCCTTGCGCGAGTTTCTCACGTTGGTTTATAAATACCGCAGCGATTACAGCGTGATGTTGGTGTGTTTCTATATTCTCTTGCCGGTTCAGTATTATTTTGTGTTCACCGAATGGTATGGCATGTTTTCCATCTTTATTCCGGTGTATGGCTTTTTAATCCTGCCGATTATCGGCAGCTTGAGTGGCAGAGCCGAGCATTTTCTCGAGCGGGCGGCCAAAACCCAATGGGCGGCGATGGTGTCTGTTTTCTGCCTGTCGCATGTGCCCGCTTTACTGACATTGAATTTAGACGGTTTCCCGCAAGAGCAGAATATTTTATTGCTGATTTTTATGATCGGCGTGGTTCAGGCCAGCGATGTTTTACAATATATCTGGGGCAAAACCTTAGGCAAACGCAAGATTATGCCATCTTTATCGCCTAGTAAAACCGTAGCTGGAACGGTAGGCGGCATTGCTTCGGCTGTTTTGGTTGCCGTGCTGATGGCACCGCTAACGCCGTTTTCGGCTTGGCAGGCCGGTTTGATCGGTTTGATTATCTGCCTGATGGGCTTCTTCGGTGGTTTGGTGATGTCGGCCATTAAGCGTGATTATGGTGTGAAAGATTGGGGCAATATGATTCAGGGACATGGTGGTATGCTTGACCGTGTCGATTCGATTTGTTTTGCCGCTCCGGTGTTTTTCCATATCGTGCGCTACTTTTGGCATGGTTAAGCCATATTTTTTGATGCAATGATATTTAGGCCGTCTGAAAATGTTTCAGACGGCCTGTCTCTATATTTATATATTATTTTTTAAAGGATTTGCCTGTTTTTTTAGCGGCTGTTTGATAGCGGTTAAATTCTTTTATCGTTAAACCTTGTAATGAATACCCTACATTTGGCACAATCTGCTTTACCGTTGCTGCAATGTTTTATTCGGCGGTATGAAGGCAAGGCTTTTTAGTATGAAACAGATGTAAAGGATAGGGTATGAAGAAGACGGGCGTATTAAATGCGGAATTGTCCAAACTGATTGCTTCGCTGGGGCATGGCGATATGTTGGTGATTGGTGATGCAGGGTTGCCGGTGCCGCCGCAAGTGCCATGTATTGATTTGGCCGTATCGCTCGGCGTGCCGACTTTACAACAGGTTTTAGAAGCGGTTTTGGATGAAGTGTGTTTGGAAAAAATCACGCTGGCGGAAGAAACCGAAACCCATAGTCAGGCATTATGGCGCTTTACCGATGATTATGCCCGTATGAACAGCCTGTCGCTGAATAAAATTTCACATGAGCAGCTCAAGCAGTTGTCGCAAGATGCCCGTGCGGTAGTACGCACCGGTGATAACACGCCTTATACCAATATTATTCTTCATTCCGGAGTACCGTTTTGACTACCGAACCCCGCTTATTGGTGGAAATGCGGCAAATCAATAAAGCATTCGGCCCTGTTCAAGTGCTGAGTGGAGTCGATTTTGATTTGCGTGCCGGCGAAGTGCATGCCTTGATGGGTGAGAACGGCGCCGGAAAATCCACATTAATGAAAATCCTTACCGGTATCTATCAGGCCGACAGCGGCAGCGTGCGGATAGAAGGGCGCGAAGAGATTATTAAAACGCCGGTAGATGCACAAAAACTCGGTATTGCCATTATTCATCAGGAATTAAACCTGCTGCCGGAAATGACGGTGGCGGAAAATTTCTTTTTAGGCCGTGAGATTGTCCGCTACGGTATTTTGCAAAAGCAGGAAATGAAGCGGATAGTCGCCGACCAATTGGCCGCATTACAGGCCAATTTCGGACCGGATACTTTAGTGAAATCGCTTTCGGTCGGCCAACAGCAATTGGTGGAAATTGCGCGTGCGCTTTCCGTTCATGCCAAAATCATTATTATGGACGAGCCGACCGCTGCCTTAACCGAGCCTGAAATCCAACAATTGTTTGCGATTGTGCGCCAGTTGGCGGAGCAGGGCGTGGGCTTGGTTTATGTGTCGCACCGGATGGAAGAAATTTTCCAAATCTGCCAACGCATCACCGTATTGCGCGACGGCGTATCCGTCGGCACCAAAGATATTGCCGATACGCATTTTGACGATGTAGTGAGCATGATGGTGGGAAGGGCGTTGGACGAGCGCTTCCCCGAACGGGACCGCCGTATCGGCGAAGTGAAGCTTCAGGTGTCCGGTCTTTCAGACGGCCATACTGTTCGCGATATCAGTTTTGATATACGTGCCGGTGAAATTCTGGCGTTTGCCGGATTGATTGGTTCGGGACGTACCGAAATTGCCAATGCCTTGTTTGGGCTTTCGCCGATAACGGCGGGAACGGTTGCGATTAACGGCCAACCGGTGCGGATTAAACGGCCTGCCGATGCCATCGGCCACCGCATGGCTTATGTAACCGAAGACCGCAAAGCCAAAGGGCTGATTTTAGATATGAGCGTGCGCGAAAACGGCACATTGGTTTATCTGCCGACCCGCAACGGTATGATTGATCATGCTGCCGAGCAAAAACACATTCGTGAAGCCATTGAAAAATTAAATATCAAAGTGGCCGATTCTGAAGAGGCGGTTCGGCGGCTTTCCGGTGGTAATCAGCAAAAAGTCGTGTTGGCAAAATGGCTGGTCGAATTACCCGAAGTGCTGATTTTGGACGAACCCACGCGCGGGGTCGATGTTGGTGGTAAAGCGGAAATTTATCGGATTATCAACGAATTGAGCCGACAAGGTGTTGCCATTATGATGATTTCTTCTGAATTGCCGGAAGTACTCGGTGTGTCCGATAGGATTGCCGTGATGAATGAGGGCCGTCTGAACGGCATTTTGAATACCAAAGAAGCTGACCAAGAAAAAATTATGGCATTGGCAGCCGGAGGAAGTGCAGTATGAAACCATTGGCAATCGGCGCAACCATGAAAAAAATGGGGCCGTTATTGGGGTTGATTGTTTTATCGGCCGTTTTAAGTGTGGCGACCCCCAACTTTTTAACATCCAGTAATTTATTCAGCGTGTTGCGGCAGGTAACTTATAGCGGATTGCTGGCGTTCGGCATGACTTTTGTGATTTTAATCGGCGGCATTGATTTATCGGTGGGCGCGATTTTGGCTTTGGTGGGGATTATTACCGCCAGCCTGATTCAGAGCGGCATGGATCCTATCTTGGCTTCGTTTGCCGGCGTATTGCTCGGTGCGCTTTGCGGTGCGGCAAACGGTTTATTGGTGTCTATCGGCCGTATCGCCCCGTTTATCGCCACGTTGGCAACCATGATTCTGTTTCGCGGCATGGCGCAGGAATATTCGCAATCCCGACCGATTACCATTAATGTAGACGGCTTTTTTAACGAAATAGGTTCGGGCTATTTGTTTGGCACGGTGCCGACACCGGTGGTGTTGATGTTGGTGGTTTATGCGGTATTATGGTTTGTATTAAGAAAAACCCGCTTCGGCCGCTACGTTTATGCTTTGGGCGGCAGCGAAGAGGTGGCGCGGATTTCCGGTTTGAAAGTGAAAAGCCTGAAATTATGGGTCTATACCTTATCCGGCCTGCTTTCCGGTATGGCGGCTTTGGTGGTGACCAGCCGTCTTTCTTCGGCCAGCCCCAATGCGGGGGTAATGTATGAATTGGATGCGATTGCCGCCGTTGTGTTGGGCGGCACAAGCCTTTCCGGCGGGCGCGGCTGGTTGTTCGGCACTTTGGTCGGCGTGGTGTTGCTCGGTGTATTGGGCAACGGCCTGAACCTGCTTAATGTGTCGGCCAATTATCAATTGATTATCAAGGGTGCGGTGATTCTGTTTGCCGTGCTGTTAGACCGCAAAAATACTTAAGTTTTAACCCAACCGTTTCTATGGAGAACATAATGAAATTTTTACGTAAAGCTTCCGGTTTGCTGATTGCCGGTCTTATCTTGTCTGCCTGCGGCCAGCAACAGGCAGAAAACCAAACGCCGGCAGCTGCCAACGGCGATACCGTAGGGTTGGCGATTTCCACGCAAAACAATCCGTTTTTTGTCACCTTAAAAGACGGTGCGCAGGCAGAGGCTGATAAGTTGGGTTTGAAACTGGTTGTGGTGGATGCCAATGACGATTCCGGCAAGCAGGCCGCCGGTGTAGACGATTTATTACAACAAAATATCAAAGTGTTGCTGATTAATCCGACCGATTCCGAAGCGGTTGCGGCATCGGTGAAACGTGCCAATGAGGCGGGTGTGCCGGTGATTTCTATCGACCGTTCCGTACAAGGTGCGGAAGTGGTTTCCCATGTGGCTTCGGATAACGTAGCCGGCGGTAAAATGGCGGCCGAATTTATCGTATCGAAACTGCCTTCCGGCGGTGAGATGGTTGAATTGGAAGGGATTCCCGGTTCTTCGGCCGCACGTGAACGCGGCGAAGGTTTCCATCAGGTGATGGATGCGCAGCAAAACATTAAAATCGTTGCCAAGCAGCCGGCCGATTTCGACCGTACCAAAGGCCTGACGGTAATGGAAAATATTTTGCAAAGCCATCCGAATGTCAAAGCCGTTTTTGCCCATAATGATGAGATGGCATTGGGTGCAGTAAAAGCATTGGAAGCGGCGCAGAAAAACGATGTGATTGTGGTCGGCTTTGATGCGACGGACGATGCCCAAGCGGCAGTGAAAGCGGGCAAAATGGCGGCGACAATTGCTCAAAAACCGGCTGAAATCGGCCAAATCGGTGTGGATACCGCGCAAAAAGTGATTGCCGGTGAAACCGTTGAATCTTCTATTCCGGTTGAATTGGAATTGATACAGCAATAATTTTGCTAATGGCGGGCTGTCGGATAGATGGCCGCCCTTATAAAAACCATGTTCGGGCTGTTTGGCTTGAGCGCGGTTTTTTTGCAGGTGTTGCGTGCATCAAGCCAATGTTTTTGATATGGGCTATAATTCCGCTTTCTATTGAATTATTCCTTTAGGCCGTCTGAAACCATGTCTAAAAATCCGGATGCGTTTACCCGTTTGATTAATGCTTTGAAAATTCTGCCCAATGTCGGGCCGAAGTCGGCACAGCGTATGGCTTACCAGCTTTTGCAGCATAATCGGGACGGCGCGCAGGAATTATCCGAAGCGTTACAACACGCCTTAAAACAAGTGCACCATTGCGCCCGCTGCAATACCTTTTGCGAAGGCACTTTATGCGATATTTGCGCCGACAGCAGCCGTGATCCGCGCCGCCTGATGATTGTGCACATGCCGGCCGATGTGTCGGGTATGGAAGCGGCCAATTGCCACGACGGCTTGTATTTTGTGTTGATGGGGCAGGTGAATCCGGTGCAGGGCATGGATTTGAGCCATATTGCCTTGGATAAACTGGTGGCGCGTTTGCAAGACAGCGAAGTGGAAGAAATCATTATTGCCACCAATTTTACCGCCGAAGGCGATGCTACGGCTTATGTGTTGGCCGAATTATTTAAAAATCTGCCTTATAAAGTCAGCCGTTTGGCGCGCGGCATTCCGTTGGGCGGCGAATTGGAATATGTGGATGCCGGCACATTGGCGCAAGCGGTATATGAACGGCGCATGTTAAAAGAATAAAAACAGCATCTTGGCCGATTAAAATGGCTATGACAATATCAATCCGCTTGCCTTAAAAAATGCGCGTTTGTTTACAGGCACTTTTCAGTTTGTGCTAAATAACGTATCTTATAAACTATAGCGATATCGCTAAATATCTGCTTGCCGTTTTTTTCAGACGGCCTCCCATATTCCAAAACCCTACCGAAGACTATGCACTATGAGCCTGATTACCGTACTCCGCCCGGCTGTACCGCAAGATTGCGAGCATATTTATAATGCCCATCGATATTCGGTGCAATATACCTGTACCCGCAGCTATAACCAACAGATATTGGAAGCATGGAGCAAACTGCTTAATCCGTCGGGCTATCTTGATACCATGACAGACCCCGGTAAGGCTTTATGGGTGGCGGAATATCGCGGTCATATTCAGGGCTTTTTCCAGTTGGATTTGAAAGACGGCCAGTTAGATGCGCTTTATGTACACCCTTTTGTACACAATCACGGCTTAGGTACGGCATTGCTGCAACGGGCGGAAGAATTGGCACTGAACGCAGGGCTGAGTTTGGTAAAACTTTATGCCTCGCTCAATTCGGTAACATTTTACCAACTCAACGGCTATGAATCGCTCGGCAGTGCCGAATTACCCTTAAACCGTGATGTGACGGTGGAATGCGAATTAATGAGGAAATACCTTTGATAGGATATAAATTTTTTAATCTCTAAGCGATTAATAAAACAAGGGCGGATATATATCCGCCCTTGTTTTGTTCGGGTGATGAAATATTCAGACGGCCATTTGTAAAACGGTTAATAATCCACCTTAACCGTGACCGTATCGCGATAATCACCGGCACGGTAGTCGGTAGAAGGAACGGTAGCATAAATCTTATGTTCGGTTGCCGAGCCGTGGCCATTACCGCTAATGGTATTGCTAGAAGCACCAAGTGCAATATTCCCCCAAATCTTACCGTTCATGCCGCTGCCTGAACGGAGTTGGTAGGGGACTTTATCGGGATTGCCGGCGCGGGTTGATGCCATTTCACCGCTGCCATTTGTATTTTTATTAGACGGTTCCAATTTAACGTTGTAGGGCACACCTTGGGTACAGGTAACATTAACCGCAGTCTGCCCTTGAAGATTGGTAGCAGAAGAATTAACCGTGCCGAAAGCAATATCTTGCGGCTTGTTGATAATGCAGTTTTTTTCTACTTCTGCTAAGACGTTGAAAGTAAAGCGGATAGGTTGTAGGTTGGTAGTGCAGTCTTTGGGTGTATCGCTATTGGTTGTCTCGTATACCAACGCGGTAGAACCTTCGGAAAACAAATTATTATATATGCCAGGGTGCACTTTTGATAAAGGCTCAGTTAATTTAGCATATACGGTAACTTCAGTTTCTTTGGTTTGATATCTTGGTACGGAGACAATTGTATTGATTGTATTTTTGATAGCATAGTTGGGCGAACCCCAAATATTGTTGTAATTAGGATCGGTATATAGGTTGAAAGCTAAGCGGTTATTGTTAGTATTACACGAACCGTTTTCGCACAGGAAACGCGGATTAATTTGTGATTTTTGTTGTACGGCACTGCCACTGTCAATCGCCAAACAAACGTTGGCTTTAGTTGTGCCAAATTCAAACCAGCTATCGCTGGTACAACTAACTGTTATAGTGCTTGAAATTACTGCTGATTGATTGGGGTCTATAACATTCACTTTACCAAAATTGATATCGGACATTGAAGCTTTGCATGCTAGAGCCCATGTTTCTTGTGCTGAGAATAAGCTTAATGCACATGCTAAAGACATAATGATATGACGTTGCGAAAAAGTTTTACGCAAATGTTGGCGTATTTTTTGTTTGTTCATTTGTTGCTTTATTGTCTGATACATAAGATTTCACCTAAATCGGGCAGGCTGCCGAGATGGCTTTTTGCCTGATAGTCAATATTAAAACGGCATATTCCACCTTCTTCCGGCAGCGATACTTCGAAAGTATTGTTGCCGGATATCAAATGTTCGATGAAGGTTTGGCCGTCGAAACCTACCACGGCAACAGGGGTGCCGTCCGTATGAAAAACGGTGCTGTTGGCGGGCAACACACTGCCGTTTTCATCTTTTAAAATCATAGATGCGGCCTGCATCCGGTTGAGCTTGAAGTCTACCGCCATACCGGAACGTTCCGACGGAACCGCTTCGATACGGGCGCGTTCGGTTTGGATATCTTGCGGTAAATCGGTAATGTCGATACTCAGCATATTTTTTTGGTAGGCCGATAAACTAGGCACCAGCAATAAACCGTTGCGGTTGGTTTTGCCGATATAGTTATTTGAAAGCGATACCGGTATATTCGCCATGCCTGCCGTGCTGACAACGGCAAAACTGTCGTAAATGTTGCGGGTGGGGAACAGTCCGCCCCGCATCCAGACCAAGCCGCCGCGCCAACCGGCATCCCAGTGGGTGGATTGAGGTGTATGGTAAAGGCCGGCACGGGCATCGCCGTATTGGGTTTCATGGCGGATAAAACCATTCAGACGGCCTCTATTGCTGCCATTGGTATTATTTTGTTGTTCCCAACCGATATTCCATGAAGTACTGCCGACCCCGCTGCCTGATTTATTTAAAGCCACGCGGTAGCTGTTGCCGTGATCGCTCTCTTTGCGTGCGTTGATGGAAGCTGAGTAACCTTTATCGAAGCTCAGTGAAATACCGCCGTAAACACTGTGATGGTTTCTGTTTTCACCGGAATATTTGGAAGCGCTCATAAAAATACTGGCACGGCGGCCGATATTGCGGCTCCAACTGAATGTGCCGGTTTTATCGATTTGATCGTGGTCGGATTTGAGGCGCAGATAGGAAAGATTAAACGATCCTAAAGATTCATTGTGCCAGCCGACGGATACGGAAGCGGTGTGTCTTTTCAGCGGTTTGGGGCGGTATTCCGAGGGGGCGAGCAATGCGTTGAATCCGGTAAAAGCATCGTCGGTGCTGCTCCAGCCGGAACCAAACGTCCAATTGCCGTATTGGGTGCTGAAGAAAATACTGCTTTGTTTGCCTTTGTGTTGCTTGAAAAAGCTTTGTGCATGGCTGAGATTCAGTTGCCCTAATGAGCCCAATACCGTGTTGGCTTCGAGCCCGAAACGGCGGTAGCCGCCACCGCCTTCGGCATGAAGTTGGGTAGTAACAAAATTAGTGAGGCCGTAGCGTAATGTGCCGCTGCCGACAAGTTGTTTATCATAATCAAAAGACTTCAGGCCATAGTTTTTGCGCAGATAGCCGGCTTCTAGCGACCATTCGTTCAAACCTTTGGCCAACATGCCGCTGCCGCCGTATAAGGGCATATCCACCACAACGGTGCGCCCCAGTATATCGGTAGCGACAACTTGGGCGTTTCCCCGGCCGCTGATAGAGGGCGGCAGGGTAATTTCATATTCTCCGGCAGCTACATCTTGTCTGTATTGTCTGACACCGTTTAAATATAAATCGACCGTGCCGGGCAGTGTGCTTTCTCCGACATAAGCGCGTAACGGCGTTGTATTGCGCCAAGGTTGTGTTCTGTAGGAGTGTTCCAGTTTGAAACCGCCGATACGGGCGCTGCCGGAAATGCCTGTTTGGCCGGTGGTTAGGTCGCCCGCAGTCATAATCAAACCCCGTTCCGGCCACACGCTACGCCAAAAAGTATCCAAACGGACATTACGGTTTTGGGTGTTGGTGCGTTCCGCTGAAAAGCGGGTACGGCTCCAGATTTGTTGATGGCTTAAATAGCCGGCAGGTGTGGTAAAACGTGCTTCGGCCAATATACCTTGAGTTGTGCCGCCGTTGCTGTTGCGGGTGATATTGGCATCATAATTAAGAATGCCGGCAAAGCCGGGCTTGGCAATATCATAAGCCCGTTCTGGTTTTTGGCCGATAACGGTGGTGGGCAGGTTTAGCCAGTCAAGCGGTGCGGTTAGGGCAAGGGTTTGTTGGGCGGCATTATATTTAACATCCAACCCTGTAAGCGTATTTAATTCTGCCCATGTTTCTATATCATGGGATTGGGTATCGGATGCGGCCGTGTTGCTTTTCGGTATGGTTTGGGTGGGTTCGGATGCGGCAGATGTTGCTGCCTCTTCAGTTTGGCCTTGGGTTTCAGACGGTGCTGCCGATAGAACAGGCTCGTTTGCTGTGGTGGTTTCGGTATTGCTGTTTAGGCTTTTTTTACGCGTAACTGCTTGTTGTAAAACAGTTTCAGGAATGTTTATGCCTAATGCGTATAATGTGTCGGTTTGTACAAAAATCCGTCCGTTATCCGACATAAAAGGAAACAGGCCGTCTGAAACACGACCGTTTACCGATACTTGTGGATAGACGGGTAGCCACTCTTCAGAGTATGCAGCTGTTTGCGGCAGATTTTGTTGTGTGGCGAATGCCGATGTACAGAAACACAACAAAATGCCGTAAACAGTTTGCTTTAAAGGAAAGGCAGCATTAAGGGGCTGCAAACCGAACCTCCGGTCGGGTAGGGCGGCCGTTAACGGTAACGGATAATTGACCTTGGCGCAGAGCGGCGGGTGATATATCTAAGGTGTATTGTCCGGTTTTACCCGGCAATATATAGCCTGCCAGCCCGGCAACCAGATTTTTATCGGTATTGTCGGCCGCACGGTTGAAAACAATATGGCTGAGTTGGGCATGGGCGGCACCGATATTTTTGGCTTTCAGAATAACTTTGCCGCCGGATGCCTCAGCCTCCCATTGAAGCTGTGTGTTTGGGTCTTCAGATTGGTTTAAAAACAATGGTACGGAATAACGCAATACAAACTGCAAACCTTTTTGAGGCTGTTTATCCGGTGCGGGCAGCTCATCAACTACCAAACGGTAGGCTTCTTCTGCCGCTTTCGCCGGTTGTGCACGGATAACCCTGAATTGCTGTACGCCGCCTGCGGCCAACTTCACCATAGGCGGACTGGCAATCACATCACGGGTAGGCGTGAGCACGTCTTGACCGTTTTCGTCTTGAGTCCAACGGTAAACACGCACTTGCGCGGTTAAAGGTGCACTGTCCGTATTGGTTAGGGTGAAAATACCCGCCCGCTGTTTGGCGGGCAGGGAAAGCCCGGTCGGGCTGATTTGCAGCCCGGCGGCATGGCTACCGAATGCGAAAGCACTTAGCGCGATGCCGGTGAGAACGGGTTTGAGTTTAGACCATTGCATATTTTTGCTTGTATTAAGTATTTTTTATTAATATTTAACCGTTACGGTTACTTTATCCGCATAACGGCCGACAGGTTTGTCAAACTGATCGCCTGCTACACGACCATAAACGATATGATTAACCGCTGTTTTGAAACCTTGTCCTTGAGCGGATAACATATTGGTAGGTTGATTCCCCCAAGCCTGATTTCTTTCGGTATTTTGAAATAATTTATAGGCGATTTTTTCAGAGTTTGTCGTAGGCGTTATTGAAACCATTTTCCCGCCTCCTGATGTGTCATCTTCAGTTTCAGGGGTCAGTGCGATGTTATATGGCAAACCTTGGCTACATTTAACTTGAATTGCTGAAGTGCTGTTGCCTTTACTTTGTTTGTCTACATTGTTTGTGTGATTAGATGGATATTCTCCAAAATCAATGTCTGCGCCTGCCGACGGTGCGGTTGCTTCTTGAGTTGGTTTACTGCCTGTGCTTGTGACAACTTCACAAACCGGAGTGATTCGAATCGTGACATAGAAATCTGCTGTTTTTTCTTCAGCCGCAACATTACCAGAAGCCAGTAAAGCAGCCATTGTAGAAGTGAGTACAAAAATGTTTTTTACCGTTTTCATGTGTTAAGTCCTTTTATGGTGCTTTTGATATCTTTGGGATATAAAAGCTTGTTTTATTAATATAAACAAAAAAGAAAATAATCTTGAAGCCGTCTGAAACCGATATTCCCCAATAGTGCGGATTCAGTATATTTATTAAGCATATAAACTTAGAAATAATAACTATCAAGATATTGTTATTATCTTATTGTTTGCATTAAAAAGCAATTCTTAACCAAAATTAAATATGTAAAGATATTTGTAAGCAAAAAAAAGATATTTCGAGGATTTGAAATTTTATTTTTATAAGTATTTCTTATTGAAATTTTTTTTATAGAAATTATTTTTTGTAACATTAAATATTAATGGCAGCATAGATTTTATAATGTCTAAAAAAACAACATTAGGCCGTCTGAAAATTTCAGACGGCCTGATAAGTAATCGGTTTTGGAATATGCGGATGAATTGTGTTTGGCAATAAAAATCCGCTGTAAATCCCCCGCCGCATAGACACTTTGCGGTACAATCCCTCTTTTATTTTTCTATCTGTAAAGCCAAAATGAAAGCCAGCCAATTTTTTATTTCCACCTTAAAAGAAGCACCTGCCGAAGCCACGCTTGCCAGCCATAAACTGATGTTGCGTGCCGGCCTGATTAAAGCCAACGCATCGGGTTTATACACATGGATGCCGATGGGTTTGCGCGTATTGCGTAAAGTTGAAAATATTGTGCGCGAAGAAATGAACCGCGCCGGTGCGGTGGAATTGCTAATGCCCGTGGTGCAACCTGCCGAGCTGTGGCAGGAAAGCGGCCGTTGGGAGTTTTACGGTAAAGAGCTGCTGCGCCTGAAAGACCGCCACGACCGCGATTTCTGTATGGGGCCGACTTGCGAAGAAGTGATTACCGATATTGTGCGCAAGGAAATCACCAGCTACAAACAACTGCCGAAAAATTTCTACCATATTCAAACCAAATTCCGCGACGAAGTGCGCCCGCGTTTCGGCGTGATGCGTGCCCGTGAATTTGTGATGAAAGATGCTTATTCATTCCATACCGATTATGAATCTTTGGTGAAAGACGGCTATCAGCCGATGTATGACGCCTATTGCCGCGTGTTCAACCGCTTGGGCTTAAACTACCGCCCGGTTGCGGCCGATACCGGCAGTATCGGCGGCACCGGTTCGCATGAATTCCAAGTGTTGGCCGAAAGCGGTGAGGACGTGATTGCATACAGCGACGAATCGGATTTTGCCGCTAATGTTGAATTGGCACCGACGCTGCCGCTTCAAGGCGACCGTGCTGCCGCAGCCGAAACACTCACCAAAGTGAACACTCCGAACACCAAAACCATTGCCGATTTGGCCGCCTTTTTAAATATTCCTGCCGAAAAAACACTGAAATCCATTGTGGTGGCGGGTGAAGAAGAGGGTGATTTGGTTCTGTTGCTATTGCGCGGCGATCATGAGTTTAACGATATCAAAGCCGAAAAACTCGAAGGCGTAAAATCACCGCTAACGATGGCATCGCCCGAAGCCATTCGCAATGCGTTCGGCGCCAACGGCGGCTCACTCGGCCCGGTTGGCTTTAAAGGCAGAGTTTATGCCGATTATGCCGTTGAAAAAGCAGCGGATTGGGTAACCGGTGCCAATGAAGACGACTATCACTATACCGGCTTTAATTTCGGGCGCGATGCGGCCGAGCCGGTGTTTGTCGATTTACGCAATGTGGTTGAGGGCGACCCCAGCCCCGATGGCAAAGGCCGTCTGAAACTGGCGCGCGGTATCGAAGTCGGCCATGTGTTCCAATTACGCGATAAATATTCGCAAGCCATGAATGCCACGGTTTTAGACAATAACGGCAAATCGCAAGTAATGGAAATGGGCTGCTACGGCATCGGCATCACCCGCATTGTGGCCGCCGCCATCGAGCAAAACAATGACGAGCGCGGCATTATTTGGACGCAAGCTATGGCGCCGTTTGCTGTGGTGATTGTGCCGATGAACTATAAAAAATCCGAAGCGGTAAAAGCAGCGGCTGATAAGATTTATGCCGAACTTTCCGAACAAGGTATTGATGTGTTGCTAGACGACCGCGACGAACGCGCCGGTGTATTGCTCAACGACAGCGAATTATTGGGCATTCCACACCGTATCGTTATCGGCGACCGCGCCTTAAAAGAGGGCAATGTAGAATATGCCGACCGCCGTGAAAATCAAGCGCAAGCCGTAGCTTTGAATGAAATTATCCGCAAAATCAGCGCAGTATTGAAAGCTTAAATATTAGTTGATTGAATGATTGCAAAGGCCGTCTGAAACATTATCTTTCAGACGGCCTTTTTTGTAGGGTTATTTATCCGGCACTCCAACCATACAAAAAATAGGGCATGGGGCGGGCAATGCCGGATAGGCTATAAAAGCAAGGGTATGAACCTTCATATTGCTCACTTAAGCAGTTTAAAAACTGTCGCCCGGTATGCGGACATAACCTTCCATAATCACGCGCGCGCTGCGGCTCATAATGGCTTTGGTGGCCGTCCATTTGCCGTTTTGCTGTTCGGCGGCTGCGCCGACGCGTAATGTGCCGGAAGGGTGGCCGAAGCGTATTTCGCTGCGTTCGCCGCCGCCTGCGGCCAGATTCACTAACGTGCCGGGAATGGCGGCAGCGGTGGCAATGGCGACGGAAGCGGTGCCCATCATGGCATGATGCAGTTTGCCCATGCTCATGGCGCGTACTAAAACATCAATATCGGCCGCGCGCACGGCTTTGCCGCTTGAGGCGGTATAGTCTTTCGGCTCGGCAACCCAAGCGATTTTGGGGGTGTGTTGGCGGGTGGCCGCTTCGGCAGGGTCGCTGATTAAGCCCATTTTTAATGCGCCGTAAGTGCGGATGGTTTCCAGCTTTTCCAAAGCGGCGGCATCATTATTGATATCATCCTGCAATTCCGTGCCGGTATAGCCGATATCGGCGGCGCGGACAAAAATGGTGGGAATGCCCGAATTAATCATAGTGGCTTTCAGACGGCCTATACCCGGCACATCCAATTCATCCACAATCTGCCCGGTGGGGAACATATCGCCCTCGCCGTCGGCCGGATCCAAAAACTCAATTTTGATTTCGGCAGCGGGAAAGGTGACGCCGTCCAGCTCGAAATCTCCCGTTTCCTGAACTTGGCCGTTGGTGATGGGAATATGGGCGATAATGGTTTTGCTGATGTTTTTCTGCCAGATACGCACCGTACAAACGCCGTTTTCAGGAATTTTGGCCGTATCGACCAAACCGTTTTCAATCGCAAACGCGCCAACGGCGGCGGTAAGGTTGCCGCAATTGCCGCTCCAATCGACAAACGGCTTATCAATAGACACTTGGCCGAACAGATAATCGACATCATGATCCGGCCGCGTGCTTTTATCTAAGATAACCGCCTTGCTGGTGGAAGAGCTGGCATTGCCCAAACCGTCGATCTGCTTGCCATAAGGATCGGGGCTGCCCAATACGCGCAATAAAATTTTATCGCGCGCCTCGCCCGGCTGTTGCGCCGCTTCGGGCAAGTCGCCCAGTTTGAAGAAAACACCTTTAGACGTACCACCACGGTAATACACCGCAGCGATTTTAATTTGCGGGGAGTAGTTCATGGAAAGTTTCTCCTTTGTATTTTGTTTTTAATAGGGTATGAAAAATATGCTTGTTATTATAAGGTATCCGACCATATATACCATACCGTTAGGCCGTCTGAAACAGATTCCGGTGTAATTTCTCTTTCAGACGGCCTCAGCCAGATAAAATGATTTATCTATCTGCAAAGCCGTATAAGCAGCCGTTTTTAGGCTACAATGCGCATTCTATCTTCACTCTATATAGAACGACCTGATTATGCTGTATCAACTTTTGCGGGATATGTTGGATTTACTGCGCCTGCGCTATAAAGCCCCGACCGAATACCGTTACACCCTAATTGTTTATATCGCCGTATTGCTGCTGCTCGGCTTTGTTAACGCCGCCTCTATGGCGCCCATCTTCGGAAAAAGCAGCGCCGCCGTTGTTTTTGCCGTTTTACTGACCGTATTAAAATACCTGATACTCACCCGCGCGATGGGCGGTGTACTGCATTATTACGGTGCCCCTCAAATCTCATGGCGGGGTTTTATATTAGCTACGGAAGCCCTCACCGCACCGCTGCTGATTCTGTTTTATATCCCCGCACTGGCAACATTCGGCCTATTTTGGCAGATATGGGTATTCTGGGTACAAGTGATCGGCCTGATAAAACTCAGCGGCAGAACCGGCTGGCAGACGTTGCTCGGTTATATTGTTTATTTTATCGCGACAATATTGATTGGCGGATTGCTAATGGGCGCATTTGTCGGCACAGGATTGTTTGACTTGGATACTATTTCTCAGCAGGCGCAAACGATTTTGGAAGCTAATCCTTGATTTAGTATTGGGATAATGGCAAAGGCCGTCTGAAAGGGTTTCAGACGGCCTTGTAGTATTTAATATGCATCGCTTAAAAAATTGTAATGATATGTTTTATAGATTTATTCTGATTCAATTTTGGATTGAAGTTTTTTCCATAATGGTTTTAATTGCTTTCTAATTTGTGGTGAGTTCATAGTTTTAGCAGCTTTTTTTCCATAAGAAATAAAATTTCTCTTTCCAAAATGGGAATAGGTTGTGTATAACTTTTTCTTAAATAATTCTTTATTATCTTGATTATTTTTTTGACGGATTCTATTATATTTCCTTTGAGTCTGCTTTGCTAAACTTACCCCTCTTTTCATTTTTCTTGAGTATTTTGTAAATGCAGCTGGGCGAATAGTAATAGATTCATTATGAAGAATAAAGCCTAAATATTGTAACCTTTTCTCGTTGATGATTTTTTGCTTATTAAGATCATACTCAAAAGATATAATTTCTGTTTTTTTGGAATTGATTTTCAAATTTAGATTATCAATTTCTTTCTCAATAAATTCTTTTTCTTTCTCAATAAATTCTTTGATATTATGTATTTCTGATGTTGGTACTATACATAAAATATCATCACAATATCTTAAATATAAACCTTGTAATTCCATGATTTTTTTATTTAATTTGATATCAAAATCAATCATATAAATATTAGATAGTAATGCACTGATTGGAGAGCCTTGAGGAATTCCTTTATTTTTATTTGAAATAAATAATTTATTTTCAAATAAAGTGCGATTTTTATTTCGCAATTCCCGAAATTCTTTTGGTGAGCAAATTTTCTTTCTATTGTTGCTTCGAGGTGTATGAAGAGAAATGTTGAATTCTTCATATATTTTATCTCTAGAGATAGTAGTATATTGAGTAATTGCTTTGAATACAGAAAAATGATCATCGGGTAATCTTTCCTTACCTAACACTTTACACCATTTTTCCTTTAATATTTTATGATCTAAGTTACCAAAAAAATTAGATATATCAAGAGCAATAGCAGTACAATTCTTCACTTCTTTAATATATTTAAATGCTTGAAAAGCAAAATCGATATTATTTTTCCCTAATTTTCTGAAAGCTAATACAGAATTATTGATGCTTTTAAACTCATTCTTTAGTAATTCTTCGTATTTTTCATTCAGTAAATATGCATAGTAGCTAAATATGTGGCTATCTTTATGAGAGGCATAGGATATTTCTCTTGGTTTAGGATCACGAGTTAATTTTCCATCTTCGTCTTTTTTTAATTTTGGAATTGATAACTTATGTGAAATAAATGGATAAAAACTATTTGTTATAACATTTCGAGGAGATGAAACAAGCTTATACGCTTGTTCTTCATTCATAGGGGAATCGAAATGTAGATACCCACGTTTTTTAAACCAAGGATAGTCATTCATATTTTCTATTATGTTTGAAATTAGATTAGCAAAACTAAGAGGCGGGATTGCGGTGATCCTAACTGTTTTCAGTTTAGCCTCTTAGTATAGCCGACACTCTCTTTTTTGAGAAAGAAGCGCCATTTTACATATCACCGTGTTAATACGGCTTTATGCGGACCGCTACATACTAGAGATGATTTATTATCAGTCAACCAGAGAGGTCACTATGACAAATTATGCCATTCGTTTCCTGTTGATAGTCGTGTCATTGCTTTACGCGGGTCTAGAGGCCTGCGTAGAACTTGACAGTTTACTGAATTCCTTATTCCCAAAATCAGAATAAGCATGTAAATTATATCATTAATTAGAGGGATATTTTCATATTAAAATTAATTTATGCTTCATTTTTATTTTTCTAACTATTCAAAACAATACCGATAGAACATACTTTACGAATTTAACCATTCAAACATCAGAAAACAACAAAGGCCGTCTGAAAACTTTTCAGACGGCCTTTGTTGTTTGTATTTTCAATAAGGCTTTGTTGAAGTAGATACTATATTAATCATAGTGCAAGTTTAGGAAATTACTTGTAAACACGGAATATTGGCCTTGAATAAATATGTGTTTGGTTTTAACGTTGAGGGGCGATACGGCGGGCAATGCTTTGCCGGCTGAGTTGGGCATTTAGGGATAATCTGCTTCATATTTCTTTAAATATTCAAAGAAATATCATTATTGGACGTCATCTTTCCTTTGATGAGTTTACAACTTACCAATGGGTATCGGTGCAAACCAAGCAGCGTCCTTACCCTTTATAAGAGCAGGTTCAACTAGGTTGGATGGCATTAACCCGATATTCATAAGCAGGGCGGCTAAAGATATTTTTAGCCGCCCTTTTGTTTATTCAAAACGGTATATTAAGCCGTACCGTTATTGCTTCGATGTATCCAGTTTGGCTTCGATTTGCATAGCGCGTTGATAGCTTTCGAGCTGGGATAAATGCTGAACATATTGTTTGATATGGGGATAGTCTTCCAATTGCCCTTTGCTTTCCAGAATAACCAGATCGAAACTGAGCATAAAATCAGCTCCGCTGAGGCGGTCGCCGACAATATAGCGTTTGCCTGCCAGCGAATCGTTGAGATAGCTGAGCAGTTTTTGCTTTTCGCCGCCGATATATTGGCTGAGGAAAGGATTATCGCCCACGCCTGCGGCATGGGTAAACAATTCCAATAGCAGCGGCAGCATCAATGAGCTTTCGGAAAATGCGATCCATTGCAGATAATAGCCGTATTCGGGGCTATCTATGGCAGGGCGCAGGCGGTCGGGGGCGAAGCGTTCGATAAGCAGCTGGGTAATGGCTTCGGATTCGGCAAATACCTTGCCGTCGATTTCAATCACCGGAGATTTGCCAAGAGGGTGAACGGCTTTTAGGCGGTCGGGGGCAAGGTGGGTTTCGGCGTTGCGCTGATAAGGAACGGCTTCATAGGGCACGCCCAATTCTTCTAAAAGCCATAAGATTCTGAGTGAACGCGATTGATTTAAATGATGTAAACGAATCATGATGTTTCCTTTTCGATATTTATTCGGGCATATTAATGCTGAATTTTTTAGTAATGGTTGAGCGGTTAATCTATATCCGCTACTTTAACCACTGTTTTGCCGAAGTTTTGGCCGTAAAGCATATCAACAAAGCCTTGCGGGGCGTGTTCCAAACCGTTGATGATGTGTTCTTTGGTTTTGATTTTGCCCTCTGCCAGCCAGTTGCCCATGGTTTCTAAAAACGGTGTGAAATGTTGGGGATAGGCTTCAAAAATAATAAAACCTTTCACCGTTAGCTGTTTAACGAGAATCAGCCCCATTAATGCGCTTAGGCGGTCTTTGCCGTCGGGCAGTTCGGTTCGGTTGTATTGTGAGGCCAAGCCGCAAACGGGAATGCGGGCGTGGGTGTTTAGCAGCGGCATCACGGCATCGAATACTTTGCCGCCAACGTTTTCATAATAAATATCAATACCTTTCGGGCAGGCTTTGGCCAGCTGCCGGGCAAAATCATCGGCATAATGGTCGAGGCATTGATCAAAGCCCAATTCTTCAACGGCAAAGCGGCATTTCTCGGCGCCGCCGGCCACACCGATAACATTCAAGCCTTTCAGTTTGCCGATTTGGCCGACGGTTGCGCCCACCGGGCCGGTCGCCGCTGCCACAACCAAAGTTTCCCCCGCTTGCGGTTTGCCGATATCAGTAAGCCCCATATAGGCGGTGAAGCCCGGCATACCCAATACGCCCAAGGCATAGGAAAGATGCGGCATATCTTTGGGCAGTTTATACACGCCCTCGCCATTGCTGAGGCTGTAATCCTGCCAGCCTGATTGGGCGACCACAATATCGCCTGCCTGAAAACTCTCAATATTCGAGCGGACAACTTGCGAAACCGTGCCGCCTATCATCACATCGCCGATATTCAAAGGCGGGGCATAGCTCGGCGCATCACTCATACGGCCGCGCATATAGGGGTCGAGCGATAAATAAAGGGTTCGCAACAACATTTGCCCTTGATTGGGCTGGGGGATATCAGTGCTGGCCCATTCGAAATTGCTATCCGTCGGCTTGCCGTGCGGACGGCTGGCGAGCCTGATTTGGCGGTTTTGCTGATTGTTTTGGGTGAGGTTGAAAGTCATGGCTTCCTCCTTTTAAGAATGCGGATGTTCGGATGGTGAACGGCTTGGGCGGCTAGGCTTAGCTGGCGCGGTCGGCGGCACGTTCCAATATACGTTGGGATACGGTCAAATCGTTTTGCTTATGTTCGCCCAATGCAACCATGCCGTGTTCTTCTAATTGTTTTAAAACAGCGGATATAGCCGATTCGTCTAGCCCTGCGTCTGCCAAACGGATAGGCAGGCCCAATGATTTAAAGAAGTTTTCCGTTTCAACAATGGCCGCTTCAATGATTTCGTCTTCGCTCATATTGCCCTGAGGGTTGGTTATCGCCCAAACATTGCGGGCATATTGCAATAATTTTTCTTTTTTGCTGTCTTTCAATTCACGCATGAGCGAGGGCAATACAATGGTGAGGGTGCGGGCATGGTCGATGCCGTAAAGTGAGGTGAGCTCGTGGCCGATCATATGCGTGGTCCAATCTTGCGGCACGCCCGCACCAATCAGGCCGTTTAATGCCATGGTGGCCGTCCACATAATATTCTTGCGTATTTCAATATTGTCTGGCTGCTGTTTCACCGCAGGGCCTTCTTCGATTAAGATTTTCAGCAGGCTTTCCGAAAAAGCATCTTGCACTTTGGCATTCACGGGATAGGTGAGATATTGTTCCATCACGTGAACATAAGCATCGGCAATGCCGTTCATCACCTGTTGTTCCGGCAGGGTGAGGGTTTTGGCCGGGTCTAAAATAGAAAATTTCGGATAAGCCAACGGGCTGCGGAAAGGCAGCTTCGCGTGGCGTTCGCTATAATTCACCACGCCGCCCGGATTCATTTCCGAACCGGTGGCCGGAATGGTTAGCACTGCGCCCAAATCAACCGCATGATCCACTTTCACGGCATAGCTGGTTAACGCCGCCCAAGCCCGATCGCGCGATACCGTACCGTCGGCTTCCGTTAACGAAGACACCAACGCCACAAATTTACTGCCGTCAATCACCGAACCGCCGCCCACGGCCAAAATAAAATTAATGCGCTCCCGATTCACCATATCGGCGGCTTTTAATAAGGTGGTAAATTCGGGATTGGGCTCGATGCCGCCGAATTCAAAAACCGTACGCGCGCCATTGGCCGTTAAAGCCGCTTTCACTTCGTCTAAGGTGCCGGTGCGTTTGGCCGAGCCGCCGCCATAAGTAATCAATACCCGCGCTTTTTCAGGCACCAATTCCGACAGCTTTTTAATCTGCCCTTCGCCAAAAATAATCCGCACCGGATTGTAGTATTCAAAATTATTCATAAAAAAACTCCTTATTAAAAACAACCGTGATTGCCTACTTTTTTCTGCTCGGACGAAATTGCCGGAAAACAGCGCAACAACCAATAACGCTTTTGAAGAATTTATTATAGGCCTTTCATTGCCAAAGCATTAGAACAAACCTATTTTTCTCTTGCCTATTTCTACACAATTCAACTGCACCTTAATTGCAAACCGCAGATAGCTAAACCATAAGTCTTAATCCGATTAGGCCGTCTGAAAACCCGATTCCGGCTAATGGCATTCGGGCATAAAGCAGGGTATAGTCGGGCTTCGTTTTGTTTTATTTGGGTATGAAACCGGATATGATCAAACCAAGTATGATTGCACAATTGAAAGCGATGTTGCCGAAAAATCAAACAGTTGAATCCGCGATTCCCGGCCTGTATTTTTATTGCGCCGACAGGCCGAGCGAAATACTCGGCTATATTCAAGAGCCGAGTATTTGTATTGTGTTGCAAGGCGAGCGCAAGATTTATTTAGGCTCCGACTGCCAATATTTTAATGGCAGCCATTTAATGTTTTGCCCCGTTAACCTGCCCCTGCGCATGCATATCGAACAGGCCACGGCCGAGCAGCCCGTGATTGTTATGTCTATGAAATTGGAAATAGAGATGATTCGGGATATGTTGGCCAAAATCCCCCCGAAACCAAAAGAAAACCATGCCCACAAAGGTATTCAGTGGACATTAGACGATCAATTGCTGGCCGTATTCGAACGGCTGATTGATTTATTAAACCGGCCCGAAGACATTACCGTTTTATCAAACCTCATTAAGCAAGAAATATACTACCGCCTGCTCACCGCCGAGCAGGGCGGGAAGTTGCAACAATTGGCGGCAAACAGCAGCCATACCCGACAGATAGCCCAGGCAACCGAATGGCTAAAAAACCATCTCGACCAGCCCATTATGGTGGAAGACCTAGCCAAAACCTGCGGCATGAGTGTTTCGATGTTTTATCAGCAGTTTAAAGAAATCACCCGACTCAGCCCCCTGCAATACCACAAACACCTACGCCTCACCGAAGCCCGCAAACTCAATAAAGCCGGCAATATATCCATTGCCCAAATCGCCATGCAGGTGGGCTATGAAAGCCCGAGCCAGTTTAGCAGGGAATATAAACGGCAGTTTGGGGTGGCGCCTAGTGGGGATAGGGGGTGAATTCATTTGGTTGGTTTAAAGGCCGTCTGAAAGGGTGGGTTCAGATAGCTTTTTTAGTATTTATACTTTTTGTTAATAAGTTAATAGCTTGTTTATGTTTCTTTATAAATTGATTATCTATTTCTATATTTTGTTGTTTTGATAGCTTAAGAAATAGATCTATATTTTTAATTAAAAAGAATAATGTTTCTAAAGGATAAGTAGATGATTTTTGCGTTAAGATTATCTGAATGTCTAAAGCTCTTTCATAAAAATCTTTAGCTTTCAGGTATCCATTATCAGTTTTAGATCTATATAGATTTCCTAAGTTAGTTAGTGTTAAGGTAATAAGATCTTGAATTCCAATGTTATTTTCTTTAGAGATGTTTTTGTTAATTTCTTCAAGAATCTCTAAAGATTTTTTGTAAAGATTTTCTGCATCAACTATTTTATTTAGTGCGGACTTAAAAGTCCCATAATTTTGGAGTATTAATCCAAAGTGTTGCTTATCTACATTAGGGTTTAATATATTTAAATATTGATAGGATGAAATTGCTTTTTTATAATATTTTTCTATTTGTTGTATGTCGCCTTTAGTTCTATCTTTTTCCCATATATCATTGAGAAATGTTGCATAGCTAGCATATATTTCCATCTCTAATTTCTTGTGTATGCTTCCATCTCTTTTGATTAAAGTATTTAAATTTTCTAAGGATTCTTGATAATATTTTTGAGCTTCTTTACTATCTGATTCTTTTTTGATGTTTGAGCACAATAAATTTCCTAAGATATTAAGGGTAGAAATTAAATGAATTAGTATTTTTGAATCTTCTTTTACAAATATTTTTTGTATTTTTAATGATTTTAGAAGAAAATATTTAGATTCTTCAAATTGACCTATATTTTTAAGCATAAGTCCTAAATCAGAGTAAACACTTGCTCTTAAAATATTGTCTGGCATATGGATTTCATCCATTTTTATTAAGCATTTATCATATAAAGATTTTGCCTCACTATGCCGATAGCACAGATCTAACAAGTTTGCAAAGCTTACTAATAATTGAATATATATGTAAATGTGTTTTTTCGTTTTATTTTCAATTTGGTTAAATGCCTCTATTGCTCTACGGTAATAATGTTCTGCGTCATTCCATCTATGAGCATATTTGTTAAGTAAAATTGCAAAACCTCCTAAGCAGAGTGTTAAGTACATTAGATTGTCTTTTTGATTTTCTGAAACTAATATTTCACACTTTTTTAGAGTGTTGGTATAAATTTCTTCTGCTTTTTGAAGGTCATTGTTGTGTGATAAAAACTGAGCATATTCAATTGAAGATGCTGGGGTGCTATCTACTTCCATTGCTCGTTCAAACAATTTTTTCGCATTGTTGATTCTTTCATCGCCTTTTGAATAATCAATTGCATTAAGATGGGCTGATAATACCCATTCTTTAGCTTTCTTTTTTGATAATTCATTATGTTTTGCGGTTTCTTGCTGTAATTTAGTACGTTGTTCTAGTAAATTATTATGTTCTTGTAAGCTTTCTTCTGTATCTAATATTGTTCTTGCTTTTGAATATTCACCATTTTGAAAAGCCTCATATGCCTTTTTTAGCCGTTCATTGTCTATTTTAATTTGACGAAATTTTTCAGCAAGCTGGGTAACTTCATTTTGAAACTGCTGTATTTCATCCAAGCAAGCATGATACTCTTGCTCACGTTTTGCCGATTCCTTTCTAAAATCATCATCTTCAGGATATTTTTCAATATTTTTTCGACAAGTATTTATTTGTTCTTGAATCTTTTTTCTTTTATTTTCTAAATCTTTCCATTCAATTGATTTATAGAAATTATTTTGAGTTGTATTTCCAATGGATACATATCCGCCGCTATTGATGTCACCCGTTTGAATAGATGTATTACGCATTATTAATATTTCCTATAGATACATTACCTCCTGCATTAATATTTCCTGTTTGAATATTGGTGGTAATGTTTGTGTTAGATAATAGATTTTCTAATTGGCTTTTTATTTGGGGGGTATCTTGAAATAGGTTTATTAATTCTTCTGTAAATTTATTTTTGTCATTATTCTCTTTATGTACCTCTAGCTTGTCCCAAACATTTCCTAATAGGTTTTTAATTCCATCATATGCAGCACTTCCGGCTACACCAGTTGCCAAAGGGTTATTCCAAATATAATCAATTAAAATGGGTAGATCCATTATATATTCTCCTAATTTATTTATTGTAAACAACTAAATTAATATAAGAATGATAATAAAATTTTCAAGAATGTTGGGATGGGTTTATCAAAATAATTACTATTAAATTTATATCAATTAGCGGTAGTATAAAAGCCGTCTGAAAGAAAAGTTTTTCAGATGGCTTTAAATATTATTTATAATAAATATCAGTATTTGATTATATTTATTTAAACTTATCCCACTCCTTCAACAACCTTTTAACCGAAACCGGATAAGGCGTCTTCAATTCTTGCGCAAATAGCGACACGCGCAATTCTTCTATCTGCCATCTAAACCCTTTCAGGCCGTCTGAAAGGGGTTGGTTGTGTTTGAGCAGGCTGTCTGTTTTTTCCCGCCACATTTGCTCTAATTCCTGAATATCGGCTTCGCGCGCGGCATCGCGGGCGGGGTTGGCGCTGTATTTTTCCATGCGTAGGGTCATGGCTTTGAGGTAAACGGGCAGGCGCGGCCATTGTGCCCATGGGGTGCGGCTGGCGAAACCGGCGGACAGCAGTGCCTGCACGCGTTCGCGCAGCAGCGGGGTGAGGGGGTGTTTGCCCAATTTGCCGTTGAGTTCGGCATAAGCGGCGGCGGTGTCTTGCAAATAGCGGCTCATGGCTTCTTTTACGGCGGGCAGGCGGCTGCGGGCGCGTTTGATTTGTTCTTTAAAGGCTTTTTCGCTGCGCGGCGGTTCGTCTTCGCCGATAAAGGCGCGGTCGCAGATGGCGGCGGTGAGGTCGTCGCGCAGGGTGTCGGCGGGAATGTGTTTGAGCAGCATGGCGGCTTGGGTGAAGCCGGGTATGCCTTTATTGAGGTCTTTCATGTGCTCTTTAAGCTGGCGTTGCATGAGTGCGATTACACCTTGTCGGTGGGCTTGTTCGGCGGCTTCGGGGGTGTCGAACAGGCGCAGGGCGATGTGGCCGTCTTTTTCTTTTTGCAGGCCGAGATAGCCGGTGAGCTGCTGTTTGCCGCGTGCGAATTTGATGGATTCGGGCAGGGTGCCGATGTCCCATGTGGTGACATTATCACGCTCGAATTCTTGGGTGTTGTCGCGAAAGGTGACGGCGGCGGCTTGGCCGAGTTCGTGTTGGAGTTTGGCGAGGTCGCGGCCGGTAGCGAGCTCTTGGCCGCCGTCGTCGATAATGCGCAGGTTGAAATAGTTGTGCGGGGGCAGGGGGGTGTTGGCCCATTGTTCGAGGTCGATTTGTTCGAGCAGGCGCATGTCGCCGGCGGTTTTGGCGATGAATTGCGCCAGTTGGGGCATTATCGGCGCTTGTTGGTCGGGATGGCTTTCTAAAAAGCGGGTAATAAAATCGGGCACGGGCACGCAGATGCGGCGGATTTGTTTGGGCAGGGCTTTAATCAGCAGTTGCAGTTTTTCGCGCAACATGCCGGGCACCAGCCATTCGAGCGCGGGGGCGTGCAGGCGGTTGAGCACGGTGAGCGGCAGGGTGAGGGTAACGCCGTCGAGGGGGTGGTTCGGCTCGAAGCGGTAGCTGAGTTTGAATTTGCCGTCTTCGGTTTTCCAGAATTTGGGAAACTGCTCTTCGGTGATGTGCGCGGCGGCGTGTTGCATCAGGTCTTCTTTGCTGAGGAAGAGCAGGCGCGGGTTTTCTTGCTCGGCGGTTTTCAGCCATGCTTCAAAGGTGCGGATATCGGCAAAGGGCAATTCTTTCAGACGGCCTTGTGAGGTTTGTTGTTTATTGAGGCCGTCTGAAACGGTTTCGGCGTTTGCGGCTTTTTTTTCAGACGGCCTGTAAAACTGCGGCAGCCTTTGGTTGTAAAACTCGTATAAGGCTTCTTCATCAACCAATACATCTTGCTTGCGCGATTTGTGTTCGAGCTCGCTGATTTCTTTAATCAGCTTTTTATTGTGCTGGAAAAAGGCAGCCTGAATATGGCTTTCTTGGGCAACCAATGCGCCACGGATAAACAGTTCGCGCGCTTCTTCGGGGGCAACCCTGCCATAGGCCACGGGGCGGCGGGGGATAACGGTGAGGCCGTAGAAGGTAACGCGTTCGCTGGCCACGACTTCGCCGCGTTTTTGCGACCAATGGGGCTCGAAATAATGATAGCGCACCAGATGCGGGGCTTCGGCTTCTATCCATTCGGGGTCGATTTGGGCGACATCGCGGGCATAGAGGCGGGTGGTTTCGGTGAGCTCGGCAGCCATCACCCATTTGGGTTTGCTTTTAAACAGCGCGGAAGCGGGAAATAAATGGAAATGGCTGCCGCGGGCGCCGATATAGTCGTGCCCTTCGGGGGATTTGAGGCCGACATTGGCAATCAGGCCGGTGAGTAGGGCGCGGTGGATTTGCTCATAGCCGGCTTCTTTGGCGGCGCGGATTTGGGCGCGGTGCTGCTTTTTATCAAGCTGCTTTTGCTTGAGTTTGGCCGATAAATCTTGATCGGCGGTGTTTTCAGACGGGGCAAGCTGGGCTTGCTGCGGAGGCCGTCTGAAAGCGTTTTCTTTGCTGACCAATCCCATTTCCACGGCAATATCGGCCAGTTGTTTGTGCAATTCGCGCCATTCGCGCATGCGCAGGTGGGAAAGAAAATATTGGTGGCACCATTGCACCAACTGGCGGTTGCTCAAGCCCTTGTCGCGCTCGCGCTGGAAGCTGTCCCAAATATTCAGATAGGCGGCAAAGTCGGATTGTTTGTCGGTAAAGCGTTCATGGGCTTTTTGGGCCGCTTCGCGCGCTTCCAAAGGCCGCTCGCGCGGGTCTTGGATGGAAAGGGCGGATACGATAATGAGTATTTCCGCCATACAGTCGTGCTTTTGTGCCGCCAGCAGGATGCGTGCAACTTTCGGGTCGATGGGTAGGCGCGCCATCTGTTCGCCGAGTTTGGTTAGGCGGTAACGCGGTTTATTAGGCATAGACGTTTTCAGGCCGTCTGAAAAGTTTTCAGACGGCCTATTTGTATTTTCCGGTTGATTATTTTTGATGTTTTGCATGATGGCTTTTAATGAGGAAGGAACGCCACGCGCACCGTTGGTTTTTAGAGGTATTGTCTTATATTTTTGGATTTTACCGAAATATTTTATCGCATACAAAAGCAGCCTGAAAGCAGGGTTTCTTGTTTTCCTTTGAAAAAATGTATATGAATAACTATTTTTCGTTTGAAAAAATGTTTAATCCGGCTAAAATAACAAGTAAATTCTTGTGAGGCTCTTCTTATGCAACGCAATATTATCCAATCCCTAGATAAATGGAAAAACCAGCATAAGCGTAAACCATTGATTATTCAAGGGGCTAGGCAAGTCGGCAAAACGTGGGCAATGAGGCACTTCGGTGAGCAGCGTTTCGCCCAAGTTGCCTATATTAATTTTGACAACAACCCACGAATGAAAACATTGTTTGCAGGCGATTACGACATCAACCGACTGATACTCGGCTTAAAAATTGAAAGCGGAGTGGATATCCAGGCAGAAAATACCCTATTGATTTTTGATGAAGTTCAAGAAGTGCCGCAAGCTTTGTCATCACTCAAATATTTTTATGAAAATGCGCCGCAGTTTTATATCGTGGCGGCAGGCTCGCTGCTGGGCGTGTCGATGCATCATCAGGTTTCGTTTCCCGTAGGCAAGGTGGATTTTCTGCCGATGTATCCGATGGATTTTCAGGAATTTCTAACCGCACTGGGCAAACAGGATTTGAGGCAGCTACTCGAAACGCAGGATTGGGCGTTGATAGCCGCCATGAAAACAACCTACATCGATTTATTGCGCCAATATTATTTTATCGGCGGAATGCCTGAAGCGGTGCAAACGTTTATTGATACGCAAAATTTTGATGCGGTTCGCCAAGTGCAGCGCAATTTGTTGTTGGCCTACGAACAAGATTTTTCCAAGCATATTAAAGACGGACAAACCATACAAAAAGTGCGGTCGATTTGGTCGTCCGTTCCCGAGCAGCTTGCGAAAGAAAACAAAAAATTTATCTACTCGCAACTGCAAAAAGGCGCCCGAAGCAAAGATTATGAAATTGCCCTGCAATGGCTCAAAGACAGCGGTTTGGTGTATTGCGTGCCGCGTATTAAAAAACCGCATCTGCCACTTTCCGCATATCAGGACAACGCTTTTAAACTGTATGGCTTAGATGTTGGCCTGCTTGCTGCGCAAAGCCATTTAGACGCCGGCGTTTTGCTGGAAGGCAGCCGTATATTCACCGAATTTAAAGGCGCATTAACTGAGCAATATGTTTTGCAGCAATTGGTTGCCACGCAGGAAAACCCCGTGTTTTATTGGGCTGCCGAACGCGGCACGGCAGAAGTGGATTTTGTGTTGCAACGCAGGCAGTCGGTTATTCCGATTGAAGTGAAAGCGGAAGAAAACCTGAAAGCCAAAAGTTTAAAAGTGTATGTGGAACAGTTTCAGCCTGAAAAGGCAGTTCGCTTTTCAATGGCGGATTATCGGGAACAGGATTGGTTGGTGAATGTTCCGTTGTATGGGGTTGATTCATCAATTTAAGGAATGGATATGCAATTTATATTATTGGATAGGGGAGAAAAATTACCTATTGATGCTAAAAATTTAGTATGCTTGGCAATTGATCGCTGGAATGATTATTCTTTTGTAACAATGTTTTATATGACCGTATTTGATGAAGAAGGTCAAGAGAGTCATATAGGGAATATTAAAATAGGCTTTGAGAAGCAAACAATTGATATATCTACTTATCAAAAAATACAAGAAATTTTCAGTGGAAAAATATTTGATAGATTACCAGAAACATTTTTTTCTCTTGGTCAAGATGTTGATTTTTATATTGAGATATGGAAATTACCTAATCATATCAAAAGATTTATCTTAGAAAATTTAAATGATGTTGTTTATAAACCTGAGCTTGTAAATAAATTTAATAACGAACCTGTATTTGAAACTTCTCTAATGAGAGATCTAAGAGAACAAACAATAAAAGATCAATTTAGCCGCATTTTAGAAGATAAATCTCCATTAAGTGAGTTTCACTTTTATTTTATTCGTACCGAACAAGAAGAAAATATGGGCAAAATAAATCTTGAATTTAATGTTGTTCCAAATTCTATGCCAAGTTCAAATATACATGCCATTATTGGTAGAAATGGTGTTGGTAAAACAACATTATTAAATGGAATGATTAAATCATTTATAGATAAATCTGATGATAAAGAAGGGGCGTTCTATCAAAAGCATTTTGGTTTTTCTAAAGGGGTTAAAAAAATTAGTGACGATTATTTTAGTTATCTAATTGCTGTATCTTTTAGCATATTTGACCCATTTATTCCTAACCAAGAAAATCTCCAATATTATTGGTATATTGGTTTGAAGGAATCAAATGAAAAACTAAAAGAGCCACAAGCATATTTTAAAGATGATTTTTGGCAATCATTTAGTAAATGTAAAAGCTTTTCAGCCAAAAAAGAACGCTGGCTTAATGCAATTAGAGCTCTAGAATCTGATAATAATTTTGCTGAAATGCAATTAAGTAACTTGATGAATAATGATTTTAATGAAGAGAAAATTTTAAAATCTATCAAGCGCATGAGTTCTGGGCATGCTTCTGTTTTATTAATCATTACACAATTAGTTGCAAGAGTTGAAGAAAAAACACTCGTTTTACTTGATGAGCCTGAAATCCATCTACATCCTCCTCTTCTATCGGCTTTCATTCGGGCCTTGTCAGAATTACTGGATAACAGAAATGGAATTGCAATTATTGCGACACACTCTCCTGTTGTTTTACAAGAAATACCTAAATCATGCGTATGGAAAATTGAGCGGACAGGAAGACGAACAGATCCTTTTAGACCAAAGATTGAAACTTTTGGGGAAAATGTGGGGGTTCTGACACGAGAAGTATTTGGTTTGGAAGTAATGAAATCGGGATTTCATAGGATATTAACCAAAAAAGTAGAAGAAGGAGGTAGCTATGATGAGATTGTTTCTGAGTTTCAGGAACAACTGGGTTCTGAAGCAAAAATTCTCCTACGAACATTAATTAAATTACGAGATAATCAAAATAATGGATAGATTATAAATGATTCGATTGACTTTACCAGAAAACATACAGGATCATGAAAAAATCATTGATTTATGTTGTGAAAAAAATATTCGATATAAGTCAGATATATTGACTAATAAAAATTTTTTACTGGCAGCGGGAAATTGTTACAACGATCTTTCTGCTACCAATGATTTGTACCTGCTAAATGATAAATTGCCTGAAGGAGAAAATATAAATGGAAATTTAAAAAATGAATATATGGTTCAGCTATATAATTATTGCTTACGAGATTGTAGGTGTGGGAATATATATGACACAATTATTAACCTAGCAAAATCTCCAGAAATACAGTGCCCTTTTTGTGGCGGCATTAGTATTCCATCTCAATTAGACCATTTTTTACCTAAAGTAAGATATGGGCATTTTGCTGTCTTCCCTTATAACTTAATTCCAATATGCAAGGATTGTAATACCGAGTATAAGAAAGAATTCCTTCCAACGACAAAAGGTAAGCAGTTAATCCATCCTTATTTGGATGATAATTGCTTTTTCAATCAGCAATGGTTATATGCTAAATATATTAATAGCACTATAGAATATAGCGTTGAACCTCCTAATGATTGGTCAAATGATAAAAAAGAAAAAGTACTTTTTCATTTTGAAATATTTAAGCTTAAAGAAAGATTTGCTCAAAATGCAGTAGGCACTTTATCGGATTTGTTAGTTCAAATAGAAAATTCTAAACTTTATGGTATGGATATGGATATTTTTGAAAAAAGCATTTTAGATTCTGTTATTCAAAAGGAAAGTAGAATAAATCATTGGAAAAGAGTTTTGTATTCAGCAGTCAAAAGTGAACTTCAAAATATTTGGCAGGAATCTAGTTAGGGAATTAGGTAATTAAATGCCGTCTGAAAAATAAGTTTCAGACGGCATTTTATTTTCCAGACAAACATTTCAGGCCGTCTGAAAACTACCTAAAATTCTCTTCCACTGCCCCGAGCTCAAGCAACACCTGAAAGCCGTCGTTGATATAGCGTTGGTCGGGCGCTTCTAAAAAAGGGAAGGCGGCGACGTCGCCGAGTTTTAAGGCAGCCATGCGCAGGATGACGGCGGCTAGATTGCTGCGGATGATTTCGGGGTCGGTAAATTCGGGGCGGCTTTCAAAGTCTTCTTCGGAATAGAGGCGGATGGCTACGCCGGCGGATACGCGGCCGCAACGGCCGGAGCGCTGGCGTGCGGCGGCTTGGGAAATTTTTTCTACATGAAGCTGCTCGACTTTGGCGCGGGCTGAATAGCGTTTTACCCTTGCCAAGCCGGTATCGATTACGTATTTGATGCCGGGCACGGTAAGCGAGGTTTCGGCGACGTTGGTGGCCAAAACAATGCGGCGGTTGTTGCCGCTCGGGTGAAAAATTTTATGCTGTTCGGCCGCCGATAAGCGGGCGAACAGGGGCAGGATTTCGTCGTTGCGGCGCAGGGGCGATTTGCGCAGGGCTTCGGCAGCTTCGCGGATTTCGCGCTCGCCGGGTAGGAATACCAGAATATCGCCTTTGCCCAAGCGCACCAGTTCGTCGGCGGCATCGACTATGGCATCGGCGATTTCGATTTCCGCTTCGTCTTCATCTTGCGAATGCAGAGGGCGGTAAACAATGTCGACCGGAAAGGTGCGCCCGCTCACTTCCAATACGGGGGCGTTGTTGAAATGGCGGGAAAAGCGTTCGGCATCAATGGTGGCCGAGGTGATGATCACTTTTAAATCGGGGCGGCGCGGCAGTAGCTGCTTGAGGTAGCCGAGCAGAAAATCAATATTGAGGCTGCGTTCGTGCGCTTCGTCGATAATAATGGTGTCGTAGGCGGTGAGGTAGCGGTCGGTTTGGGTTTCGGCAAGCAGAATGCCGTCGGTCATCAGTTTGATATAGGCATCGCGCGATGTGTTGTCGTTGAAGCGCACTTTATAGCCGACGGTTTGGCCGATGGGGCTGCCGAGTTCTTCGGCAATCCGCTCGGCAACCGAGCGCGCCGCCAGCCGCCGCGGTTGGGTGTGGCCGATGAGCCCGGCGGTGCCGCGCCCGAGTTCCAAGCAGATTTTCGGCAGCTGGGTGGTTTTGCCCGAGCCGGTTTCGCCGCAGATAATGGTGACCTGATTGGCGGCGATGGCGGCTTTGATGTCGTCTAAACGTTCGTGTACGGGCAGGGTGCCGTCGTATTGCGGTGTGGGCAGCGCGGCTTGGCGTTTCAGAAAAATGTCGTGTGATTTTTGGTATTTTTTCTCAACGGAGGCCATACCGCCGAAACGCTTGGGATTTTTAAAGGCGTTGCGTAGAAAATGGCGGTCTTTAGAGAGGGTTTGCGATAAATCGGGTTGGGGCATGGCGGCGGTAATTTTTAGGGAAAACAAAGGGTGTCATTATAACTGATAACCACTTATAAAAGCGGGCCGTCTGAAAGCAGTTCGGCTTGATTTAATATGTCGGCCAGTCGGGTTGGCAGGCGGGTGATTTTTTGGGCGGTGTAGTCGAAGCAGACCATGCCGGTTTGTATTTTGGCAATGCTTTTGCCGTCGTTTTGGCGGCGGATGTGGTAGCGCAATTCAAAACCGCTGCGGCCGATGTCGCCGCAACCCATTTCGATTTCTAGGATATCGCCGTAATGCGCCTGCGCCAGATATTGCACGGCGGCATCGCCCATAATCAGGCCGGCGCCGCCGGCGTCTAATTCGGTGAAACCGTGTGCCGCCAGCCAGCGCATACGGCTTTCATGGCATAAGCCCAGCACGGCATCGTTGGCAAGGTGGTTGCCGTAATTGATATCGCCAACGCGCACGCGGATTTGGGTGCGGAGTAAAACGGCGGCGGGTAGGGGCACTTGGATTCTGGCCATAATCAGGCTTTCTTTAATAAGGGGGTGGGTTATTGTAGCGGATTTTGTGTTTCCGGTTTTATTGAATCGGCTGCTTAAGAGGCCGTCTGAAAAAAATAAGTGTTTGAAATAAGGGTGTTATGGTGCGGTGTTGTTTCGGTTGGTTGGGCGGTGGGCGGCGGTGGTTTTCAGACGGCCTCTTGGGCAGGCTGGGGGATGTTTGTCATCTATATGGAACAACACGGCTTTGCGAATGTCTGATTTCTGTTGCTGCATGTAGTTTTGGCGGCGAAACTGCTATAATTCATGCTTAACGTTTATTTCTTTTTTATCAATTCGGAGGATTCACCTTATGGCTCTCGTTTCCATGCGCCAATTGCTCGACCATGCTGCCGAAAACAGCTACGGCCTGCCTGCTTTTAATGTAAACAATCTTGAACAGATGCGGGCGATTATGGAAGCCGCCGATCAGGTGAATGCGCCTGTGATTGTTCAGGCCAGTGCGGGTGCGCGTAAATATGCGGGCGCACCTTTTTTACGCCATTTGATTTTGGCAGCCGTTGAAGAGTTTCCCCATATTCCGGTGGTGATGCACCAAGACCACGGCGCGTCGCCCGATGTGTGCCAGCGTTCTATCCAGCTCGGTTTCAGCTCGGTGATGATGGACGGTTCGTTATTGGCCGACGGTAAAACCCCTTCTACTTATGAATACAATGTAGAAGTGACCCGTAAAGTGGTTGAGTTTTCCCATGCTTGCGGCGTGTCGGTAGAGGGTGAAATCGGCGTTTTGGGCAATTTGGAAACCGGTGAAGCCGGTGAGGAAGACGGCGTCGGCGCGGTCGGCAAACTTTCTCATGACCAAATGTTAACCAGCGTGGAAGATGCTACCCGCTTTGTGCGCGATACCGGTGTGGACGCATTGGCTATTGCGATTGGTACCAGCCACGGTGCGTATAAATTTACCCGTCCGCCTACAGGCGATGTATTGCGTATCGACCGCATTAAAGAAATTCACGAAGCCCTGCCGAATACCCATATTGTGATGCACGGCTCCAGCTCGGTGCCGCAAGAATGGTTGAAAGTGATTAACGAACACGGCGGTGCGATTGGCGAAACTTATGGCGTACCGGTTGAGGAAATCGTAGAGGGTATTAAACACGGTGTGCGCAAGGTGAATATCGATACCGACTTACGTTTGGCTTCCACCGGCGCCATCCGCCGCTTTATGGCGGAAAATCCGGCCGAGTTCGACCCGCGCAAATATCTGGCTAAAACCGTAGAAGCCATGAAACAAATCTGTATCGACCGCTATTTGGCTTTCGGTTGCGAAGGCCAAGCCGGCAAAATTAAACCGGTTTCGCTGGAAGTGATGGCGAATAAATACGCTAAAGGCGAATTGGCGCAAATTGTGAAATAAAATCGGATTAAGCCTAAAAAACACCCGCTTATTCAAGCCGGGTGTTTTTTATCGCCTGCAATAATTGCCGCAAGCCATACACATCTTAGAACGAATACCTTACAATAGCCCCGTTTTAACCTAATGAAAGCAGCCCATGATTGCCGTTATCGGTGGCAGCGGCCTAACCCGTTTGCCGGAACTACACATCACTCAGCGCCGTATTGTGCGCACCCCGTACGGATTAACCAGCAGCCCGTTATTGTTTGGCAAACTGGGCAGCCGGGATATTGTTTTCCTTGCCCGCCACGGGCTGAATCATTCATTGGCGCCGCATGAAATCAACTATCGCGCCAATATTTGGGCTTTGGATTCTGTTGGCGCGGAAAATATTGTGGCCGTGTCTTCCGTTGCCGCGTTGAGCGAATCTTTCGAGCCGGGCGCTTTGGTGATGCCCGATGATTTGATTGACTACACATTTAACCGTGCCAGCACATTTTTTGAAGGCAAATCGCAAGAAGTGGTGCATACCGATTTTTCTTATCCTTATGATAGTGAATTGCGAAATGCATTATTGGAACATGCGGCTTCACACGGCACGCCGATATATAACCAAGCGGTTTACGGCTGTATTCAAGGGCCGCGCCTACCGACCCGCGCCGAAGCGCGCCGCTACCGCCAAGACGGTGTGGACATTATCGGTATGACCGGTATGCCCGAAGCAGTATTGGCACGGGAATTATCACTGCCTTATGCACATATTTGCGGTGTGACCGGTATGGCTTGTGTGGCGACAGGTAATGGTAATGCGGATAGCTGTAGTTTGGATGCGCTCGGTGCGATTGAGAAAATCCGCCGTCTGTTGGTGGATTTATAGGCCGTCTGAAAAAGGCCGTCTGAAAGTGGGGGATAAAATGAATGCAAACTTGGAAACCGTAACCATCGGCCTGCTTTCGGCCAGCGACCGTGCCAGTAGCGGCGTATATCGTGATGAGGGAATTCCCGCTTTGAAAACATGGCTGGCGTCGGCTGTTTGCAATCCGATTCGTTTTGTTGAGGCACTGGTGCCGGATGAGCGCGATACCATCGAAGCGGCGCTATGCAAAATGGCCGATAGAGATGGCTGCCATCTTGTTTTTACTACAGGGGGTACCGGCCCGGCTGTCCGCGATATTACTCCGGAAGCAACCTTAGCCGTAGTCGATAAGGAAATGCCCGGTTTTGGCGAGCAAATGCGTCAAATCAGCCTTTATTATGTGCCGACGGCAATTCTTTCGCGGCAAACGGCGGGTATTCGGGGCAAATGCCTGATTGTCAACCTGCCCGGCCGCCCGAAAGCGATAGCCGAAACACTCGGCGGTGTGCGTGACGAGGGCGGCAATATGAAGGTGCACGGGCTGTTTAGCGCGATTCCGTATTGTATTGATTTAATCGGCGGCGCGTTTATCGAAACAGATGAGGCAGTTTGCAAAGCATTTCGCCCGAAAAGTTCATAAGCTGTTATGATAGGGAATAATATTACCCGATAGACCTGCGATTAGGGTTTATCTTGTTTTTCATTAATGGATTCCTGCCGCAAGATTGGCAACAAGCCGGATACATGGGTTTATAGAAATGATGAATATATGAGGCCGTCTGAAATGTTTCAGACGGCCTGTCATCGCTAATAAACGTTGTATTCGGTTTGGTAAACATGAGCCGCAGAAGAACCGTTGCCTGTTGGGGCGGCGTGTTAGGAGAGTTTGATGAGTAGTAAAAAAAATACCGGTAGTAAACGCGAATGGCGTGACGGCGGCAGCGCGAAAAAGGTTACCCGTCGTAAACCTGAAACCCGTTTTTCAGACGGCCTTAAACATTCGGATGGCCGTAAAGGTAAGGCGGAAAAAAGCGACCGTAAAGCGGCGGCTGCCGCAACAAGCGCGGCGCCTAAAACTCAGGCAACCCGTGCGAAAAAATTGGTTGTGCGCAGCCCCAATCAGAAAATTGTCGAGCGTGCCCGCGATTTAAAAGAAAAGCGCTCCGATTTAGACAGCTTCGAGCCCGTGCGCCTGCAAAAAGCCTTGGCCGCTTCCGGTGTCGGTTCGCGGCGTGAAATGGAAGAATGGATTGCACAAGGCTTGGTTACGGTGAACGGTAAAAAAGCGCAGCTTGGCGATAAAGTTTCCCCCGATGATCATGTGTTGGTAAAAGGCAATGTGATTAAGTTGAAATGGCCCGACCGCCTGCCGCGCATTATTTTGTATTATAAGCAGGAAGGTGAAATCGTATCGCGTGATGATCCGCAGGGGCGAGTGAGTATTTTCGACCGCTTGCCGCAGGCGGCCAGCAGCCGTTGGGTGGCTATCGGCCGTTTGGATATCAATACCAGCGGCTTGCTGATTCTGACTACTTCGGGCGAATTGGTAAACCGTTTTGCCCATCCCAGCTTTGAAGTCGAGCGCGAATACGCCGTGCGCGTGTTGGGCGGCCTGACCACCGAACAGATGAAAATGCTCACCGAAGAAGGTGTCATGCTGGAAGACGGTTTAGCCAAAGTAGAGCGCATCTACGAGCAAGGCGGGGAAGGGGCGAACAAGTGGTATAACGTGGTGATTAAAGAAGGCCGTAACCGCGAAGTGCGGCGCATTTTTGAAAGCCAAGGTTTAACCGTGAGCCGGCTAGTGCGCGTCGGGTTTGGCCCGATTGGATTGCCGAATCGTTTAAAACGCGGGCAGTTTTATGAATTGAACCCTGCCGAGGTTGCCAATATTATGAAGTGGGCGGATATGCCGCTGCCGGGAAGCCGCCGCCGTTAAGCGTGTCTATCTCAAAACAAGACCGTCTGAAATGTTTCAGACGGTCTTGTTTTTAATCGGCACAAACTTATTTTGATTCGGCTAATTTTTTCTGTTTCGGCAGAATAAAGCGAATCCGCAAACCGTTGGGCTTCACGTTTTCGGCAATAATTTTGCCTGAATGTTGGTTGATAATATGCTTGGTAATTGCCAAGCCTAAGCCTGTGCCGGGTTTGTGGGCGCTGCTGTCGGCACGGTAGAAAGCGGTGAAAATATGCGGCAGCTGCATTTCATCCACGCCGGAGCCGTTGTCGGTAACATCAATTAGCCAGTTTTTGGCATCTTGATACAGTTTTACTGTAATGGTGCTGCCTTCGGGGCTGTATGCCATGGCATTGCGGATGACATTATCGAATGCACGATATAGAAAGCCTTCGTTGGCGGGCAAAGAGGCGGTGTCGGCCACTTTTTCGATTTGCAGCAATAACTTCTGATGATTTTGCAGAGCAACAGCTTGGCTGTCTTCCACAAGTTGGGTAAAAAACGGCACCAGAGCCAGATTATCTTTTTCCAACGGCACATTAGAGGTTTCCAAACGCGACAGCGTGAGCAACTCACCGACCAATGTATCCATCCGGGTCAGTTCGCCTTCAAGGCGTTTGAGATATTGCTCTTGTTTGTGCGGCTGTGCCTGTATCAGGCCGACAATGGCCTGCATCCGTGCCAGCGGCGAGCGCATCTCATGGGATACGTGGTGCAGAAGGTGACGTTCTTTGGAAACCAGCTGTTGCAGTTGCGCAGCCATTTTGTCGAACTGGGCGGCCAGATGGGAAAGCTCGTCATCACGATCATTCATTTGCTGAACAATACGGGTTTCCAAATCGCCTGAAGCCAAACGGTTCATACCGGATCCGAGAATTTTAATGGGCTTGGTAATATTGTTGGTCAGAATATAAGCCAACAGCAGGCCGACTAAAATAATGAAAGAAAGAATAATAAATTCGTGCCAGATAGGTGCCAGTTCCAAGCCGGGAATAAACAGCGGGCTGGGTAGGCGTTGAATCTGTTGGCTGTCCCAATTGCGGATAAAGAACAGATATTCTTCACCCCAACGGTCGAATTCGATATGAGCTAAGTGCGAATCGGGATTTTCTAAAGCAAATTCACGAGCGGTATGTATGGTTTGCTCATCAATCGGACGTTCGAGAATATCTTGAACCAAGTCGCCGGAAATCACAAATACGTTTTCGGAGACGGGGTTGTCCCGCCATTCGTTGAGAATCTCACGCGCCCCTTGTTCGCCGCGCACTTTAAATGCAGAAATGGCGCTGCCCATTAGGGTGGTTTCAATGGTGCGGCGTTGCTGGAATTGATTTTCAGCAATAGTATTTTGCACCAGCCAGAAAGAAAAACTCGCCACAAAGATGGCACAGATAATCACTGCGCAAAATGTGGCGAATATACGTTGAAACAGTTTCATTTAGCTGTTTTATCTTTATAAGAAATCAGTTTTTAACAAACAGGTAGCCCAAGCCGCGCACGGTTTGGATCAGCGAAGCATCACCGAGTTTGTGGCGGATACTTGAAATATGCACGTCAATGCTGCGGTCGAACTTAGCCAGTTTGCGGTCGAGCGCTTCTACCGATAAGGTTTCTTTGCTCACTACCTGACCGGCATGGCGCATCAGCACTTCAAGCAGGTTGAATTCGGTGCTGGTCAGCTCAAGCGGAACATCTTTAATGGCTGCTTGGCGTTTGGCCGGATAAAGCACCACATCGCTAACGGAAATGCTGTTGGGGCTGGCACTTTGCTCGCCTGATTGTTGTGCGCGGCGCAAGATGGCGTTGATACGTGCCAATAGCTCGCGTGGTGTGCAGGGCTTTGGTACATAATCGTCGGCACCCATTTCCAAGCCGATAATACGGTCGATATCATCGCCTTTGGCGGTTAGCATGATGATGGGCACCTTGCTTTGGTTGCGGACGTTTTTCAATACGTCCAAGCCGTTCATTTTCGGCATCATGGAGTCCAATACGACCACATCGTATTGGCCGGAAAGAATTTCCTGAACACCGGCTTCACCGTCGGGTACGCTGTTGACGTTTAAACCTTCGGCCGTTAGGTATTCGGTTAATAATTCGGTTAACAAAGCATCATCATCTACCAATAATACGCGACTCATGGTTTGTCCTTTACCTTTTCTGGTTATGGCTGCTTAATAAAAAAATATGCAGCCGAAATGATTGTTAATCTTAACATGCAAATCAGCTTTCTTGATAGCATGTACTTCTATGCTTTTGCGCTTTTTTGCAATGCATCGGGCGGCCTTTACATTTCAGACGGCCTGTTTACTGTTGTAATCGGCGGTATTTTATTCTTCACATGTTTTGGCTTCAGGATATTGCCGACGAAAGGTTGTGCAATCGGCAGCAATTTGTGTTTCCAATGGCTTCAATACCGCGTTGCTGCGGATTTTGTCGGCATAATGGGGCATCATATAAGGATAATAACGGTAGGTATGATGCAGCCATTGTTCGGCCTGTTGCGTTTCTCCTGATCGGTAGCGGTACAAACCGACCTGATAAGTGCTGGAATAGGGGCGGTACATCAAGGCTTGTTGCGCCGCTTCTGCCGCCCATGAATAAATAGCGCTGTCGGCGGGGTTCACCTTTCTGGTTAACGACAGCTGCGCATAATAGCGAAGCATCGGTTCGTTTGCGGCAATTTCTCTCAAGCCGTTTATTTTGTCTGCCGCTTGTGCGGCCGTTTCATTTTTTAAACGGCGGTCGAATGCGGTTAAATCGGTATAGGCAAAGCCAAGCCGCACAATCGCCGCCAGTATCAATACGGCCAATACCGAGCCACCGATATTGTATCGGCGTGCAACGGCATGGGTATCGGCCACATCATTTTCTTGCGCCGGTGAAAGGCTGGCCATAACTGCAAACGGCACCAAAAAGTAGATATACCAAAGCGGATATTCGAGCATGCTATGACAAAGCGATACTGCCATTAAAGATAATAGTAGCAGTGATGCCATATTGGCAGGCCGTCTGAACATACGCTTGATAACGGCCAAAAAGCCCAATACCACCACTAAGGTGCCGACCAAACCCATTTCAGACAATAATTGCAATATTAAATTATGCGAATGTGTAAACAGAACATTCAATAGATTATTGCTGAAGCCGTCTGCCTGACCGTCTATTAAGAAGCCTTGCTGTGCATAGCTGCCCCAACCGTGTCCCCAAACAGGTGCGGATAAGAATATTGTCCATGCCTTATGCCATTCGATATCGCGGGCGGAGCCGCCGAAGCTGCCGCCTTCCACCCGTGCTAACGCCGTGTCGTATTGCACTCCGGATAACCAATCCAGCAAATAGCTCATGCCGAATTGAACCGCCACCGTACACATAAGGGCAAAAGCGATAATCACAACAATACGGTTGGCGGCACGTCCGGCATATAAACGCCATAACGGCAGCAGCAAACCCACACCGACCACATAAGTGAAAATTGTGCGCGAGTTCACCAACCCTAAAGCAAATGTCAGTGCTAGTACCCAAATTAATCCCAACCAACCCGGCATTCGGCGTTGCGACCACAAATAAGAAGCCGCCAACACACCCCACATCAGATAATGCCCTAAATGATTACGCTGGCCGAGCTGGCCGTTGACTTCACGCAAACCGCGGTAGGCAATAATGCCGCGGAACATGCTATCCGACGCCCAACCTGTAAACTGCATGAGGGCGACGGCGGCCTGTATCAGTGCGCCGATAGCCAATGCCCAAGCGAATACCGAGACCACGCGCTCTTGTCCGACATCCGCTATCCAACCGCGGCATGCCCATGCGGTCAGTGCAAGAGTAATAAAAGCCGATACGGCCATATCGCTCATGCCCGGATAAACCAGATTCATCACCCTTGCCTGAAGCCACCAAAATGCGGCCAATACCAAAAAATAGACCGAAGCGGCAGGCAGCTTCACATTCAGACGTCCTGTTAGGGCAGTGAGCAACAGCAACACCGCCGCACCCGATAAAGAAGCGGCCTCCAAATAAAAGCTGGACAGCGGGCCGACCCGGTAAAGCGAGAGAAAAGGCCCCGCACCTATCCATAGAAAACAAAGCCATAGCGGCCATAAGCACCATGCCCATACCGTTTCACGGCCGTCTGAAAAGCGGCTATACATGTTCGGCCGCCTTTCTTTGTCGGCGTACATACATCAGGCAGGCGCTAAAAAAAACAAGCGAGCAAATCAAAGCAAATGCAGCACAAGCTTTGCTGACGGTAGAAGCATCAAACAACCTGACCACTGCTTCGGCAAAATAAGGTAAAACCAACAGGCTGCTGTATTGAAAAGTATAAATCCGGCCTTTTAATATTCCGCTTAACGGCAGGCATAAAGGCAGAGCCTTCAATGCTAACCACGAACCGCCCGGGCGCAGGGGCGCAAGCCATAGTTCCCATGCCAGACTGATGGCGATGAGTGCACACAGGCTGATAACGGCTGCCCGATAAGCTGTGTTGGTTTCGGTATTGTTTGGGTGTGTATTCATAATTTATGTGTGAAGTTTTATAGGCCGTCTGAATAAAATATATTAAAAAAAATAAGCCATTTGACCGATGCGGTTTATTTGTCAGGTCGGTTTGCGTTATAGCTCGTTTATTGCTGCCACACCTTTTCAGACGGCTTGAAAAGAAAATAGTTTACTCATTGTTATTATCTTTATGCACACGTGAGAAATATTTTAGATGAAAGCATTGTTTTATTCGTTAAGCATTTTTCGCTATGTATGGGCGAATGGTTTAAAAACAATAAAAAAATAGGTTCGATACAATACTGCCTGATTATTTGATTTTTTTGAAATTGTTTTTAAGGTTATTTAATAGTATGGCTGTTTTTAAGAAGTGGGCAAAATGATGAATAAGGCCGTCTGAATGCTTTCAGACGGCCTATTGGCAGATTTAGAGTTAAAGGCGGGTAACACTCAATACGCCGTTAATTTCCATAATATTGGCCAATACGCGCGGCAGATCATCCACCTGCCTCACTTCCAGCGTAAAACGCAAACTGGCTTCCAAATTGCGGCTTTGTGTTTGTACCGCGGTTACATTGAGTTTGTGGCGGGCAAAGGCATCGGAAATGTCGCGTAACAAACCGTTGCGGTCTTGAGCGCGGACTTCTACATCCACCGCAAAAACTTGCCCCTCTTGTGCTTGCGCCCAAGTGGCGCTCAATACCTTATCGGGAGATTGTTCGGCCAAGTGTTGGAATGACGGGCAGTTGCTGCGGTGTATCGAAATACCGCGCCCGCGGGTGACAAAGCCGACAATATTATCGGGCGGCGCCGGTTTGCAGCATTTGGCTAAGGTTGTCAGCAAGCCGTCTTCGCCGTCTACCAATACGCCGTTTTTACCGCCTTTTTTGATTTTCGATTGTTTGATAATGGTGGTTTCATCTACCGGCACAGGCGGTGGTTCGACCAATTTTCCGCAGGCTTTTTGAATGGCACGCGGTGAGATTTCACCCTGACCGACGGCGGTGTATAAATCTTCGATTTTTTTAAAGCCGAGTTTTTCGGATAAGTCTTGCAAATTAGGCTTCGGCACAACTTTTGTCAGTTGTTTTTCAAGCTGGGTACGACCATTTTCACGCACGGAATCGGCATTTTGCTGGCGGATAAACGCTCGGATTTTGCTGATGGCTTTGCTGGATTTTACCCAGCCCTCATAGAGCCAGTTCACCGACGGCGAGCCTTCTTTGGCAGTAATGATTTCCACCCGTTGGCCGTTTTCGAGTTGGGTAGACAGCGGCACAATTTGTCCGTCTACTTTCGCACCGCGGCAGCGGTCGCCGATGCTGCTGTGCAATGCATAGGCAAAGTCGATGGGGGTCGAGCCGGTGGGCAGTGATAAAACCTTACCGTGCGGTGTGAGCACATAAATCGTATCGTTGAACAATTCGGTACGGAATGCGCCGGCCAAGTCTTCACTATCGTGGTCGGCCATGTTTTCACGCCACTCGAGTAGTTGGCGCAGCCATGCGATTTTTTGTTCGTAGGCACTGTCGCCCTTGCCGCCTTCTTTATAGCGCCAGTGTGCCGCTACCCCGAATTCATTGAATTGGTGCATATCGAAGGTGCGGATTTGCACTTCCACACCTTTGTCTTGCGGCCCGATGACTACGGTATGCAGGCTTTTATAGCCGTTGCCTTTGGGTTGGGCGATATAGTCGTCAAACTCGCCGGGTACAGGTTGCCAAAGGCTGTGGACGATGCCCAATGTGGTATAGCACTCGGCAACGGTATCAACGAGAATACGCACGGCACGGATATCGTAAAGCCCTTCAAAGCCAATTTTTTTCTTCACCATTTTTTTATAAATGGAATAGATATGTTTGGGGCGGCCGGCTACGTCGTAATGAATATGGTATTTATCCAATTCGGTACGTAAATTACCGAGAAAGTTCTTGATATATTCGAGCCGTTCGGTACGCTTTTCATCTAATAGTGTGGCGATTTCTTTGTATTTCTCAGGGTTTTGATGACGAAAACCCAAGTCTTCGAGTTGCCATTTAAGCTGCCAAACCCCCAAACGGTTGGCCAACGGGGCGAAAATATCGAGTGTTTCTTTTGCTAGGGCGCGTTTTTCTTCGCTATCGGGCAGGGTGCCGATAAATTGCATGGTGCGGGTACGCAGTGCCAGTTTAATCAGCACTACACGGATATCGCTTACCATCGCCAACAGCATTTTGCGCATGGTTTCGGCTTGTTGCGCCCGCTCTTCGGGTGTTGCCAAGCTGTCAACGCGGGCAAAATGAGTCAGCTTTTGTACTTCGTCGATGCCTTTAACGAGATTGCATACCGACGCACCGCATTTTTCGGTCACCGTTTCCTGCCATTCAGGATAAAAAGATGGAATTTGGGTGAGTATGGTGGCGGCGACGGCGTCCGGCAGCAAATCCATTTCGGCAACCATTTGTGCGGCGCCGAGAAAATGGCTCATCAAAGGTTCGCCGTCTACGGTGAGGCCGTCAACGGGATAATATTCTTGAACCAGTTTGCGTGCGTTAAGCAATAGCTGTGCATCTTTGTCGCCGAGTTTGGCAACATAGCCGTTGAACCATTGGTGATAGTCGTCAAGATTCGGTGCAATGCTGCTGGGGGCTTGTGCGATATTGGTCATGGCGTTTCCCGAGACAACGAATGTGGAACAGTTATTGTAGCGTTAAATTTCTTTTAAACCAATCAGGTGTAGATAAGGCCGTCTGAAAATTTTTCAGACGGCCTGGCGATGATAATCAACTGTTTGTTTTATTTGGTTTTCAATAGAATGGTGTTTTGGGGGGAGACACTTATTTTGCCATCGTATTGCTCACACTATTGCTGCTGCTGTAACGGCCGGCCATGGCTTTATAGATCATGTTTTCGTATTGCAGGCTTTCATAGCGCTGGTTTAATAGATTGCGGGCGGCGCCGTATTCATCGTTTAATGCTTCCAGCCAGACTCTTAATTCGTTTTTACCGTTTTCATAGCGTATTTGATAATAGCGGCTGTTTTTTTGCCGTAGGGCATATTGTTGTTGGCTGTCGGCATAGGTTTGCAGGGCATTGCGGTATTTTTGGTAATTCGCGGCGACTTCGTTTAATGCGGAGGTCACGGCTTGTTCAAAATCTAGATTGGCCGCTTGAAAATCGGCTTCGGCATTTTTATTCGTCCATTTCAGCGTTTTCCAATCCAAAAAAGGCAGGTTGATTCTCACCGAACTGCCTAGGAACGGCACATCAAATAAGGTGCCGGCCGTGTCGGAAGCGGTGCTGAGGCTGGCACCGATGGTGATACTCGGATAATAGCTGCGTTTTTGCGCATCAACATTTTTCAAGGCCGATTGCAACCGGTATTCGGCCGCGCGCAGATCGGGGCGGTTGGCCAGTGTGGCAACGGGAACGTTTAAATCTACGCCGATGACATCATGCAGGCGGAAATCGGCGGGGTCGGCGGCGGGTGATTCGCCGGGTTTGAGGTTTAATAGATTTCTAAGCACTTCTTCGGCGGTTTCTTTTTGCGTGGCCAATTGCGTCAGACTGCTTTGTGCGGCTAAGAGCGATTGCTCGGCCTGCCGCGGGCTGGCGGCATCTACTTTGCCATAGCGGTATTTGGCCGACATAATGCGGCTGATTTCTTGATATTGCTGAATGGTTTTTTCAGTTAGGTTGATGGCTTCGTTGAGATAGGCAATATTGAAATAGGCATCGGCAATATTGTTGGCCAGGGTTAATCGGGTGGCGGCCATATCTTGGGCGGTTGCCTGATATTCCCACACTTGCGCATCGGCTCTGGCATTGAGTCTGTGCCATAAATCAAGCTCGTAGCTCAAACCGAGTTGGCTGCTGTATGAGGTATTGCTGTTGCCGGTGTCGAGATTTTTATTATTGGTGGCGCCCAAGGAAGCGTTGAAGTCGGGCACTAAGTCCGCCCCTAAAATATTGGCCTGATAAAGGGCTTTGTTAATGCGGATGGCGGCTTTCTTTAAATCGATATTGCGCTCGAATGCTTGTTGAATAAGGGCATTGAGTTGGTCGTCTTGGTAGCCTTCCCACCAATTGGGCTGGATATGGTAGCGTTGGGCGGTTTCGGTGGCGGAAATCACGTTGCCTGTTGCCGCCAGAGTCAGGTTTTGATCGGCACTATGCTGAATAGCGCAGCCGCCAAGTAGGAAAACCGCTCCTAAGGTAAAGGCCGTCTGAAAAGAGGTGTGTGGTTTCATAAAACGGTTCCGATGGTTTTCGGACAGCTTGTTTCGCCGTCCGAATGGTTTAATCGTGTGCCAACGCATCAATCGGGTTTAAACGTGAAGCGCGTCTGGCCGGCATAAAACCGAATATCACGCCGATAATGGTGGAGCAGGAAACGGCGGCAACAATCGACATGGTTGAAAATGCCATTGCAAAATCGGTTACAAAATGATTAAACAATACGCTGATGGCAAAAGAAAACAGTACGCCGGTCAGCCCGCCTATCAGGCAGATTAAAACGGCTTCGATCAGAAACTGCTGCAAGATATTTGATTGGCGGGCGCCGATGGCCATGCGTATACCGATTTCTTTGGTACGCTCGGTAACGGATACCAACATAATATTCATTACGCCGATGCCGCCGACTATCAGGGAAATCAGGGCGATACTGGAAATCAGTAAGGTCATGGTTTCGGTGGTGCTTTCTACGGTTTGCTTAATGCTATCGCTGTTTTGCATAAAGAAATCGCGGGTGCCGTGTCTGGCAGTTAGCAGTTCGGTCAGGCTGTTTTCTGCAGCTTGCGCATTGGCATTGTCTTTTAATTTAACGGTGATAGAACTTATGTATCGCTGGCCGGTTATCTGGTTAAGTACTGTTGTGTAGGGCGCCCACATCTGTAAGCTTTCGTTGTCGCCGAAAGGGCTGTCATCTTGTTCTGTTACTCCGATAATCCGCAGTGGGCGTTTACGGAAAAAAATGATTTTACCCAATGGATCGGTGCCGTCTGCAAACAGTTTATTTTCGGTATTGTAGTCAATCACCACCACTTGATTGTTTTGCTTCACGTCGTCGGCATCATAAAAACGGCCTTTGGCCAGTTTAATCCCACGGACATCGAAATATTGTTCGCCTGCACCATAAAGTTGGGCGGAAAGATTCATATTGCGGTAAGTCAGTGTGCCGCCGGAAGCGGTCATCGGTGTGGTGCTGTCAATATAACTTTGTCTACCGATGGCTGTGGCATCTTGAATGGTAAGGGTACGTATCCGCCTTGCTCTGCGGTCGCCAAAACCGCTCCCTGGGTAAATGCTGATGGTATTGGTGCCGATCGCATTGATTTCTTCGAGAATTTTTTCTTGCGAGCCTTTACCGAGTGCCACTATCGATACTACCGAGGCAATGCCGATAATGATGCCGAGCATGGTCAGCAGCGAGCGCATTTTGTGCGCCATAATGGCTTGTACCGACATCCGAAAAGATTCTAAAAATTGATCTTTAAAAAACAGCCATGAAGTTTTTTCTGCAATACTGTTTACATTACCGCTTGGAATATCAGTGTTTTTGCTGGTGTCGTTAATAATTTTGCCGTCGCTGATTTCGATAATACGGTTGGCACGGGCGGCAATTTTAGGGTCATGGGTAACCAAAATTACGGTATGACCTTGTTCGTGTAGGTTATGAATGATTTCCATCACGTTTTCGCCCGATTCGGTATCTAAAGCACCGGTCGGTTCGTCGGCAAGAATAATTTCACCACCGTTCATCAGGGCGCGGGCAATGCTTACACGTTGCTGTTGGCCGCCTGAAAGTTCGCTGGGTTTATTATTTTCTTTTCCCTTTAAACCCAAATCGCTCAAAATGTTGTCTGCGCGCCGGCTGCGTTCGGCAGGCCCTGTTCCTGCATAAACGGAAGGCAGGGCTACATTATCACGGGCACTCATCGCACCAAGTAGGTTGTACTTTTGGAAAATAAAGCCAAACCGTTTACGGCGTAAAGCGGCCAATTCGTCGGCAGACATTTGTGCAGTTTCGATGCCGTCTATGGTGTACGAACCCGAGCTGGCTGTATCCAAACACCCTAAAATATTCATCAGCGTGGATTTTCCCGAACCGGATTGGCCGATAATGGCAACAAAATCCCCTTTTTCGATAGAAAGGCTGACGTCTTTCAATACGTGAACACGGTTGTTGCCTTCACCGAAATAACGATTGATATTCTTACATTCGATTAAACTCATAACCCGCTCCGTTACCCTGCTAGAACCGGGGGCGGTTGTTATTAGGGGCAGAAGGATCCGACTCTGAAAGAATCACTTGTTCTCCTTCTTTCAGACCCTCTGTTATTTCGATATTGGTGCCGTCACTCAAACCGGTTTTGACAATACGTTCTTGGGGTTGGTTTTTATCGTCGAGAATACGCACAATTTTTTTACCTTCTCTGGTTTTAACGGCTAGATTCGGGATGCTTAATACGTTTTTAACGTCGTTGATAATAATGCTGTTTTCCGTGGTCATGCCAATGTGTAACATATTGTCTTCATTGGGGACCAACGAGCGGGCATAGTAATAAACGGCGGTATCGGTTGTGTCGGTTTTGGCTGAATAAGCACCTTGTGAAAGAATTGTCAGACCCGGATCAATCGAATCGATAACGGCTTCACGTGGTGTTTCTTCGGTATCACCCAATATAGAAAATATCAGTTTTTGGCCGGCCTGTACTTTATTGGCGTCGCCTTCGGCAATCTGCATTTTATTCAGCATTTTGCTTAGATCTGCAACTTGTACGATAGTGGGTGTGGTTTGATTGGCGTTAACTGTTTGCCCTTCTTCTACAGGTACAGATACCACCGTACCGTTGATGGGGGAAACAATACGTGTGTAGCCAACATCTGCTTCAGCGGTATTGATGGAAATGCGGGTTTGTTTAATTAGGGATTGTAGCTCTGCCACCGAAGCACGGGCAGCAGCACGAGCATCTTCGGCATCTTCCAATTCTGCTTTGGAAGTTGCCTGCTCAGCCCATAATGCTTGTTCGCGCCGATATTTCCGTTCGGCTGTATTGCGTCTGATTTCGGCCGAGCGCAATTGTGCTTGATAGGTTTCTAATCTGGCTCTGAATGTATTTAAAGAGTTTAATTGGGTGGTGGCATCAATTTCAGCGATCAAATCACCTTTAGTTATCTGTTGCCCTAATTTGACATGAAGTTTTTTGATCTGGCCGGAAGCCTGCGCACCGACATCGACCAATTGGGCAGCCGATATTTCACCAGTGGCGCTGACTGTTTTACGGATATCCATACGGCTAACCGTTTGTGTCAGATAATTAATTTTTTGTTCAGGCTTGAAGTATAACCAAGCCGCTACCCCTACAATTAATATAGCTGCCGATATGGCAATCCATTTTTTTGCTTTTGCCATTGTTTTCCACTTACTTTAAAAATTTTAATCGTTTATTTGATAATACTGAGAAAAAGGATACCTGAGATACCCGATGAAATCGAAAGGAGCAGTTTACTGTAAAAGTAATTGTGCTCCAAGTGGAATGAAGAGTATTGTTTTATTTAATATATTGTTATTTAACAGATTTTATAAAAATATTTTACTCATTAAACATTATTTCTTCACAAAACTTTCCACCGGCTTTGATTTTTATGAAATAAATTACAACAGTTTTATCAGAAAACTATTCCGTTTATCATATTTATGATGCCAAATATCTTTTTATATAATATGTAGCACATGAAACAATTATACTTCTAAGTTGAATAAGTATAGTTGGAAAAGTTGATAATCAGGCAGTAAATAAAAAATAATATGATTGTCTGAATAGCTGCTTTATTTTAAATCCGGCACTTTAAAAATATTGTCTGATAAAGACACATTCGGCTAACACGCTTACTTTCTTTTAACGAACGAATATGATGAAACAACAACAAAAAGGTTTTACATTGGTTGAGCTGATGATTGTGGTTTTAACATTGGCACTTTTGGCAACTATTGCCTATCCTTCCTATCAAACCTATATCCGCCGAACGCGCTTGGAAAACGTGCGTGCAAGTTTATTGTTAAATGCTCAGAAAATGGAGCGGTATTATAGCCAGCAACATCATTTTCCGAGCACGATTGCCGCTGCCGATTTGGAGCAGAATACCTATTTTGACATTAGCTATGAAGCAGTAAGTGGCGATAATTTCAGACTAATTGCCAAGCCGAATAAAAGTAATAATCCCAATGAAAATCGTTATATGCAGATTAATGGCGATGGGATTGTCAGCGTTTGCGAACAGTCAGCAGGTACAGATGAAAATTGTTATGTGTATAAATAAAGACACATAGCAAGATTTATTGATAACTTAATTTACAATTTCTTGAAAAATAAACATACTCTTTCTATTCATTATGGATAATAGAAGGAGAAAGTATGTTGAAACAATATAAAGGCTTTACGCTGCTTGAGTTAATGATAACTTTGGCAGTATTTGCTATCTTGGCGGTTGTTGCAATTGAGGGTTATCAAACTTATATCCGCCATGCACGCTTGTCACAAGTACACGCGGCTTTATTGCAAAATGCGAATTTTATGGAGCGCTTCTATCAGCAAAACCGAAGTTTTAAACAAACATCAACAACTTGGCCGATATTGCCTGAGCGCAGTACCGGCCATTTTTGTATCCTTCCGCAGGGCAATGCCAGAGGTGCGCACGATGATCAATTTACTTTGAAAGCGGTAGCATTCGATAAAAACAATGAGCCGAGAAGTTTAAAAATTGATGAATCTTTGATCGTCACGATTTGCGAGAAAACTTCGAGTAGTTGTAATGATAAAAGGGATTTTTTTAGAGGGGGTAGTAGGGTAGATAAAAAATGTACGGTTTTCCAATAAGGGAAAACAATATTTTTTGTTATGAATTTTTAATTTTAAAAAGTTTTTTGTGCTTTGGTATAAAGTATGTGATCAATGTTTTCAGACGGCCTCAAGTATTGAAATGTATTCATTAGGGCCGTCTGAAAAGCAATTGGATTAAATGGCTTTATCGGTAAATAAAGGAACATTGGTCATTTTGCTGATGCGGTCAATATAGGCTTGGGTCTTGGTAGGGAATGTCAGCCCGCGCACAATGGTCAGAATACATAATATTGGAAATATAAGAATATCTTCCATGCTGAATGTGCCATTTAATCCTTCTGGGGAAACGATCCATTTTTCCAGTTCGGCTAGATCAGCATTGATTTTTTGCATATATTCATCAGTGTTATCAAGGTTTTCTTGAAAACTACCGATATTTTTTTCTTTCTTGCGAACAAAATAATCAATAGCAGATTGTGTCGCAAATTCAGGCATATCAACCAGTACATCACGAGGATGAACAAGTCGGGTTACATATTTACTTACATTATCAAACCATGTTTGTATTTCAGGCCGGATATCTTCGTTCAGACGGCCTTTGCCTGCTTGTTCGTCTAGGTATCGGACAATATCTAGGCTTTCACCCATATAGCTTCCGTCATCTTTTTGCAAAATAGGAACTTGTTTGGCACCTATCATGCTGATAGGGGTGGCTTCGTCATCGTTTTGCAGAATAATATTTTCTATATTCATATGATGAAAGCCGGCAACCATGCGGGCGCGTATGCAAAACGGGCAATGATCGTAAATATAAAGTTTCATTGTCTAAGTCCTCCTTATAAAAATTATAAATTGCTGCAGTTTGATATACAGCTGGGCACATTAAAGATAGGTGGCTTTAGAGTCGCACTGTCACTGTTCTGCTGAGTCTCTATCTTTATATTTTATTTGGGGGTTATGTGGGCCGTCTGAAAGGGGGTATCTCTATATTTAGTGTCTTTAATAAAGAGATGGTTTCAAAAACCGGCAGCCCCATCACGCCGGTAAAACTGCCTTTTAAGTTTTCAACGAAGATACCGCCTGTACCTTGGATACCGTAGGCACCTGCCTTATCCATCGGCTCGCCGCTGGCAATATAGGCGGAAATTTCCGCATCATTTAATATTTTGAAATCCACATCACTTTGTTGCACAAGATGATAGGTACGACCTTGCCAATAAATACATACGGCGGTCAGCACCTGATGGGTCGTGCCTGAAAGTTGGCTTAGGATTTCAAAAGCATGATCGGCGGATTCGGGTTTGCCCAGAATATGGTTGCGGAGGGCGACAACCGTATCTGCGCTGAGCAAAGGATATTCGGGTTCGTTTGAATATTCCGTTTGCCAACGCCTAACCGCATCTGCATTTTTTTCGTAAGCCATGCGCAATACATAATCTGCTGCTGTTTCGTTTGGCAAAGGGCTTTCGTCAATACCGGCAGGCAGTTTTAAGACGGTATAGCCTAAGTTTTCTAAGATTTCCCGTCTTCTCGGGCTGCCGGATGCCAAATAAATCTTGTGCATTTATTTTTTACCCTGTCCCTTAACCGCTCCGCGCTGCATACGGTCAAGCAGCCAAATCGGCAGCAGGCGGCGTAAATACCAAAATAAAACCGTGGGGAAAGTAACCAAATAGCGTGGCTTGGGTTTGTCGGCTGTTAATGCTTTCACACAAATTGCCGCACAATCATGAGACGACATGGTAAAGGGTGCGGCAGCACCTTCCATCTTCAAACGGTTCAACTGGCGCTGGTAGCTGTCTGCATGAACACTAGCCGACATATCAATATATTGAAGAAATTTTTTCAACGCATTCGGGCGGAAACGGGTAGCAATCGGCCCGGGTTCGACCAAGCTGACAAAAATACCGCTGCCGTAGGTTTCATGCCTTAAAGTGTCGCACATGCCTTCTAAGGCAAATTTAGTACTGTTGTAAGCACCCCGCCAAGGCATGGCGGAAAATCCCAAAATACTGCTGTTGACTAAAATACGCCCGCTTTGCTGTTTACGGAATACTTTCATTGCCAAACGGATACATTCCCATGCACCGAATACATTGGTTGCAAATTGTTCGCGTAATGCTTCGTTTGGAATATCTTCTACCGCGCCGACTTGACCATAACCGGCATTGCAAAACAAAGCATCTAAAGATCCGCCGGTTTGTGCCAAGATGCTTTCAAAGGCCGTCTGAATATTACCGATATCGGTGACATCCAAGCGGAGCGCATCGGATAGTCCCTCACGTTGTAAACGGTCAACATCTTCCTGATTACGGCAGGATGCAAAGACACGCCAACCGGCCTGATGTAATTGTTTGGCGGTGTCATACCCGATTCCGCTCGAGCACCCTGTAATTAAAATGGTTTTTTTCATTGTTTAAGCATACCTGATAAATGGATGGAAGTACCATTAATTTCATCATCTTGAGATAGTTGGTCTATGAATTCAATATATTTTTAACCTTTTTCTATTATTGCATAATAGTCAGTAAAACACCCGTAAGCTCAACTTTAAGCTGTATAAGTCAATGGCTGATTATTATATTTATTATGTAGTTTGAATGGTCTGCTAAATATTTTCTTCCAGATTATTTTTTATTTGTTAAATAATTTTAATTTGTGTTAGTTTTGCAACATGCTATATAAATAGTTAAGTATTTATAAATAGAAAGAAAATATATAAACAGCATGTTTGAATAATATGTTGCTTAATACACATATTCAGTAAATTAATGTAATTGGGAAATTTATTTGGTATATTATTTCTTTATTGAAAGTTTTTTGGGAAAACATACCTAAAGAAGCATTTTTAAAGCTTCTGATAATTAAAAATATTTAACATACTTTATTAAAAAGGGGCTGTTTATGGGTAATGCCACATGTAATGTTGCTCAACCGTCATGTGAACAGAGTTTCTCGCTTAGAAAACGATACCGTAATGTAACAATTTCCATAGCTATATTCTTGGCTTTAGTTTCCGGGTTGATGTATTACAGTTACAGTATCTCGGTCAAAATTCAAAGAAATCAAGTCCAAATTGATGCAGCTGGCACGCTGAGCGATACTTTCTACGATATTTTGACAGCCACCCAAGCATTGCAAATTTCAAGTTTGGAGCAGAATGCGGCAAAAATGGCATCGGCAACTAACCCTGCTGAAATGCAGCTTGAAGATGCTCATTATGTCACTCGGCAAATAGAAAAACAAAAATGGTTGGAAGAACGCCATAAAACGGCGGAAAGTTTGCTTCACATCTTAGATAAAGGTGGTGCATATGATGTGGTGGAAGGTGTCGAACACATCATGCCTTTAGAAATTGAAGAAACCAGACGTTCCTTGGATGTTGTTGAGCGTATTTGGGGGCAGTACCAATCATTATTGAGCAAGGCAACTGCTTATCCGGCTGGTTCAGGCGCTAATGCCGACTTTGCGAAAGAAGTATCGGAGTTCGCAGCACAAAATCAAGAAGAAATTTATGATCAGATTGATGAGATTATTGTCGTTCTGAATGAAAATATTATCGAATATGCGACCTTACAAAGAAATATTCAGATAGCAGGTATCACTTTATCTCTATTGTATTTTTTATTTTTTATAGGGTTCTTCATGCGGCGGCTGACAAAATCCGACCGAGAAGCGGCTATGGTTCGCCGTGAGAATCTAGAAATTTTACAAACTGTAAACAGTGGTTTGTTTTTATTAGATAAAAATTTAAATATTGGTTCACAATATTCTCAGGAATTAGAGCATCTGTGGGGTAAAAAAAACTTTGGTGGACAAAATATGCTCAGTGTTTTGTCTGACATGGTGAGCAATCCCGATGATTTGGAAGTTGCCGGTAGTTTTGTGCGTCAGCTGTACAATCCGAGAACTAAGGAAAAATTAATCGGTAGTTTGAACCCATTAAACCGTACCCCTATGCTCGTGACCAATCAGAAAGGGGTAAAGGAAACCCGTTATTTAGACTTTAAATTTAATAGGGTATATCACGATAATGAGATTGCCCGTGTATTGGTTAGCGTAACAGATGAAACTAATTCGGTATTATTGGCCGATAAAATTACCAAAGAACGTAAGCAAAATGATTTACAGATGGAAATGTTGTCTTTCATTTTAAATGCGGATGCCAAATTGCTGACTGACTTTATTGATACAGCTAAAAAGCGTAATAACAGCATTAACGAGGTTTTAAAGCGACCGGTAAAAGTTCAAACAGATTTCTTTGATAAATTACGTATGATTTTTAGAGAAGTGCATGGTTTGAAAGGGGATGCCAGTTCTTTAAGTTTACATGGGTTTGTGACTATTGCGGAAAGACTAGAAGAGAATCTTAAAGATTTACAGCAAAGAAACACTTTAAACGGAGAGGATTTCCTCATGTTGACTGTGTCGCTGGAAGAATTGTTCAACCTCACTCAAACCATTGAAGATTTACATAACCGGATTAATAAAGCTACCGAAAATGGGGGACGTTCGTCACTTGCCGCACGTCATATTAAAAAGTCCGATCCAATGAAAACACAGCTCAATAAGTATGTACAGGAACTGGCTGAACGAAATGGTAAAAAAGTAGATTTTAATTGTGAAGGTATGGACAACCCACGTATCAGTATGATGGTAAGAAGTCAATTTAAGGAGTTGGCGGTACAGTTGTTAAGAAATGCTGTTGTGCACGGTATTGAAGTGCCTCAGGTTCGCAAACAAAAGCATAAATTGGAGTCGGGTCATATACGTTTGGTTTTAGAAGAAACAGAAAATACTTTCCGTCTTGATATACAAGATGACGGTAGCGGCATTGATACCGAGCTAATCCGTGCGGCCTTGGTGAAACAAGATATGTATTCTGAGGAAGAGGCTGCCAAGTTGGATAAACAGGCATTGATTCAAAAAATCTTTATGCCCGGATTTTCTACTATGGCTGATAAAAATGAAGATGCGGGGCGAGGTGTCGGTATGGATCTGGTAAACGATAGAATCAAAAAGTTGAAGGGTAAAATATCTATTTCTACTCGGGTAGGTGCTTATACATGTATTACCTTAAGCATACCGAATAAATTTTAATATTCTATTGGGGCGATAAAAGCCATATATGATATTTTTTACTATATCGGATATGGCTTTAAGAATTAATCACAACACATTATAAAAAGGGAAAATGATGATTACTATTATGGTAGTGGATGATTCTAATGTTATCCGAAACCGTATTACACGCAGCTCTGAAAGCAAGGGGTTTGAGGTGGTGGCTACGGCAGCCAACGGGGTGGATGCCGTACAGTTGTATGAAATATTGAAGCCGGATTTAGTCACGATGGATCTGACGATGCCGAAAATGGACGGTTTGGCTTGTATCCGTAATATTATCAACTTAGATGAAAATGCCAATATTCTGGTGATTTCCGCATTGGCAGATAAGGCCACAGGTATTAAGGCGTTGGAATATGGTGCACGCGGGTTTATTTATAAACCTTTTACCGATGAGGATTTATTTGAAGCGTTTCGTGAAATGGCGGCAGAGGTTGTAAATGAAAGAAGATAAAATACAAGTTTTTTTAGAAGGCGTACGCAAATATTTTACCCAAGTGGCAGGGGAAGAAGTATTTATCGGAACCCCTTATTTGGTGGAAAACAAGATGCCTGCCGCACAGCATTATTCAGGTGTGATTGCAGTATCTGGATGTACCAGAGGTATTGTATATTTTACTTGCCCTCAACAAATGGCAAGACGTTTACTGGTGTTAATGGGTGAAACAGACACTTCGGAAGAAAATATTATGGATTTGATTGGTGAGGTTGCCAACACAATTGCCGGTAATGCACGAAGTCAATTTGGTGAAAAATTCGAAATTTCTGTACCTGTTGTGATAAGGGGAGCTCCAGATGAAATTATGTTGCCTCGGGAGGGACGGTCTTTTGTGATTCCTTTGGAATGGGAAAAACTACAGGCAGCAATTATTGTTGCTTTATATAAGGCAACGGGTTGTGTGCAGGCAGTAAGCAAACCTGTTGCACAATAAATCAAGTAGAGGTATGTTTTTTTATTTTGTTATAGTGACTCGGTATCTGATCAACATATATAAAGGCTGTCTGAATCATTCAGACGGCCTTTATTCTTTGCTTATTTGTTTAACCGGTAAGCTGACGGGTAATCAGTTTTTTCAACGGCGGCAGGTTATTGCTGACACGTAATACCAAGCCACGGAGCAGTTTTGCCGGTGGCGCTTCGTTGGTAAAGAGCTTCAGCAGCATATTGGTGCCGTAATAAAGTGATCGGGCATGTAGCGCATGTTTACTGTCATATTGGGAAAGTAAATCTCGTGAGGCAATATCTTTGCCTTGTTTGACTGCTTCGGAAACTAAGCCTGCCAGAATATCTGCGCTAGCAAGTCCTAAATTGAAACCATGTGCTGTTACAGGGTGCATGCCGACAGCAGCATCACCAATTAAGGCACTACGTACGCCGTAAAAACGCTCGGCTAGCACACCGACTAAGGGATAGGCATGACGGGTGCTGACCAGCTCCATATCACCTAAACGATTACCCAATTGCTGTTGCACTGTAGCAGCCAATTCTTGATCAGACAGATTCTGTATGGAGGAAACCCGGTCGCTATCAACAGTGATAACGGTATTGGTGAGATTTTCTTCTAAAGGTAGCAGGGCGATGGTGCGTCCATAGTGGAAGCATTCATAGGCAGTATGCTGGTTGGAAAGTGTGTGTTTCATCCGGCATAAAAACATGGTTCGGCCGTAGTCGTGCATATCGGAGGCAATGCCGAGTTGCCGACGGGTTTGTGAAAAACGGCTGTCGGCTGCGACGAGTAGTTTGGCGGTTAGCGTACGGCCGCTTTCTAGTGTTACCTGTGCTTCTTCGGTATCGGTTTTCACATGTTTAACGCCTTCGCCGCAGATAAATGTAATATTTTCGGCTTCCGCTACGGCTTCATAGCTGGCTTTGCGTATATTGTGGTTTGAAATCAAATAGCCTAAGCAGTCGGCAGGCTCTCCACGTGCATAAGCAGGTTGCGGAAAGTGTAATTGGTAATCGGATCGTCCGTTTAGCACTTTGGCATCACGTAAAGGATAGATTTCATGTTCGGGAATGCGTTGCCAAATGCCCAACCGTTGCATAATTTCTTTGGAAAGGTGAGTGAGGGCGATTTCACGACCATCATAAGGCGGGTTTTGCAGGACTTCCAACGGGCTTTTTTCAATAAGGGTGATATTCAAACCGCTGTCGGCAAGTGCTCCGGCAAGACTTAATCCTGAAGGGCCGGCACCAATAATGATAATGTCGCTGTCAGGTGTCATGACAACTCCTTTAATGACAAATTAGAGAAAATAAAACAGCCATAAGGATAACCGAAATATCGTTATAGTGTGTGGGTTTTTAACATGCTTTTAATATCGGTCAATGAAGGTTTCAGACGGCCTAATATTAAAAAAAACCGCATATCAAAGCAGTTGCTTTTAATATGCGGTTTTTGTATGTCGATAAACTGTTGCAAACAGATTATTCGTCAGCGCCTGTAAAAGGGCGGATGCTTACTGTTTTACGGTTTAAAGCACCTTTGGTTTTGAATTCTACATAACCGTCTACTTTTGCAAACAGGGTATGATCTTTACCCATGCCTACATTATCGCCGGCGTGGAATTTGGTACCACGTTGACGAACGATAATAGAACCTGCCGGAATCAATTCGTTACCGAATGCTTTTACACCCAAGCGTTTGGCTTCTGAATCGCGGCCGTTTTTAGAGCTACCACCAGCTTTTTTGGTTGCCATTTGAATTACTCCTAATTAATTAAGCGATTGCCACGATTTCAATTTGGGTGAAATTTTGGCGGTGACCTTGACGTTTTTGGTAGTGTTTACGGCGGCGCATTTTGAAAATGCGTACTTTTTCGCCGCGCCCGTGGGCGACCACTTTGGCTGTTACTTTTGCGCCCTCAACAAGAGGGGTGCCTACTTTTACAGATTCACCGTCAGCAATCATCAAAACTTCGTTTAGTTCGATTTGGCTGTCGAGTTCGGCTGGTATCTGTTCTACTTTCAATTTTTGGCCAACGGTAACTTTATATTGTTTACCGCCGGTTTTTATGACCGCGTACATACTCAACTCCATTAAATTTTTAGGGTTATTTCCGCGCACCATGCGCGAAACGATGAATTTTAATTTTATTGTTTTGTTTTGTCAAAGTTTTTATGTGTAATAACATCATGCTGTTTGAAATACGCTTTAGAGCAGTGCAGTTGTCGGCTATTAACTGCTATAATCGCCTGTCGTTGTTCAAATTCATTCTTTTTCCGTTTTTTTGTTTTTTATACGAAAACCAAACGTCATGCTCGAAAATCTGCCTTATTTCCAACGCCATCTTAATGACGACCTTGCACGGGTCAATGTAGTGATTAATCGTGCGGTACAGTCTGAAGTGGCTTTGATTTCGCAAATCGGTACTTACATCATCAGCGCGGGCGGTAAGCGGTTGCGCCCGATTATCACGATTTTAGCCGGCAAGGCTTTGGATTATGATGATGATAAGCTTTATTCGCTTGCCGCGATGGTGGAGTTTATCCATACTTCCACGCTTTTGCATGATGATGTGGTCGATGAGAGCGAATTGCGCCGAGGCCGTAAAACTGCCAATAATTTATTCGGTAATGCGGCGGCCGTATTAGTTGGCGACTTTCTATATACCCGAGCGTTCCAATTAATGGTGGGTTCGGGCAGCATGAAGATTTTGGAAGTGATGGCCGATGCGACCAATATTATTGCCGAAGGTGAGGTGATGCAGCTGATGAATATCGGCAATACCGATATCACCGAGGCAGAATATGTGCGTGTGATTCAATATAAAACGGCCAAATTATTTGAAGCTGCCGCTCAAGTGGGGGCAATTTTGGCCGGTGCTTCGCCCGAGCAGGAACAGGCATTGAAAGATTACGGCATGTATGTCGGCACGGCTTTCCAAATTATTGATGATGTGTTGGATTATTCCGGCCATGCCGATGAAATCGGTAAAAATGTGGGCGATGACTTGGCAGAGGGTAAACCTACTTTACCGCTGATTTATCTGATGAGGCAGGGCAGCCAAGAAGTGGCGGATGATGTACGTACGGCATTACAAAATGCGGATAGAAGCTATTTTGATAAAATTTATCAATATGTGATGAACTCGGATGCGCTGTCTTATTCGGTTTCGGAAGCGGCAAAAGCCGTAGAAAAAGCGGTGGCGTGTTTGGATAAACTGCCGGATAACGAGGTAACGCAGGCGATGCGTTCTTTGGCTGAAGAGTCGTTGGCACGTGTGTCTTAAGGTTTCAATATCAGATATAGATTTCCCGCTGTAGTTCAACGGATAGAACGTATGCCTCCTAAGCGTAAAATACAGGTTCGATTCCTGTCGGCGGGGCCAATATAAGAAAGGCCGTCTGAAATATTTCAGACGGCTTTGTTTATATTGGTGTGAGGGGAATTACGATTCGTAAACCGCGGTTTGTTGATTGGGTGTGCCCTGATTTAAAGCGGTTAGTTTTTTGGTTAGGATATTCAATAGAATGCCGTAGGCAGGCAGGAAGAAAAGGGTACAGATAATCAGTTTGAACAGATAGTCTACCAAAGCGATTTCAGGCCAGTTTGCCGCCATAAAGGCATCACTGCTGGCATAAAAAGCAATACCGAAAAAGATTAGCGTATCTAGAGCATTGCCTAGGATAGTGGAAGCGGTAGGGGCAATCCACCAAGATTTAAGCTTGCGTAATCGGTTAAATACAAGAATATCCAGCAGTTGGCCGAACACATATGCGGCAAAGCTGGCCAAAGCGATGCGACCGGTGAAAGTGTTAAATGACGAGAGTGAAGCCCAGCCAGTCCAGTGGCCTTCGTGAAATAAAACCGATAATACATAAGACAACAACAGTGCGGGAAACATCACGCGGAAAATAATACGGCGGGCAGGGGTTTGGCCAAAAATACGCACGGTTAAATCGGTGGCCAGAAAAATAAACGGAAAGGTAAAAGCACCCCAAGTGGTATGAAAGCCGAAAATTTCAAAGGGGAACTGAACCAGATAGTTGCTGGATGCAATAATCAGAATATGGAAAAAAGACAGTCGGATTAAGGCTTTTTTCAATTGTGCATCGGTAAAGTGGAACACGAGTTATCTTTCATTCAATAATTGTCGGATATATATTTCAGACGGCCTGAGTACCGGATATAGTCAATATTGCCTATATTTTATAGGTGGCCTGATTACACTGCTTTGTTTGGTTTTGATATGCCTTAGGAACGCATCTCGTGCGCAAATAGGCGGGTTTTGGCGAGTTGTTCGTATTCCGAATCCGGTTTGCCATAGTTGGCGAAAGGATGGATGGCAATACCGCCGCGTGGGGTGAATTCACCGAAAACCTCGATATATTTAGGCTGCATCAGTTTAATGAGGTCTTTCATAATAATATTGACACAGTCTTCATGGAAATCGCCATGATTGCGGAAACTGAATAGATACAGTTTCAGCGATTTGCTTTCTACCATTTTAATATGGGGGATATAGCGGATATAAATGGTTGCAAAATCCGGTTGTCCGGTAATGGGGCATAGACTGGTGAATTCGGGGCAGGTGAAGGTAACGAAATAATCGTTATCGGGGTGTTTGTTGTCGAATGCTTCTAAAATTTCGGGAGCATATTCGGTTTGATAGACAACGTTTTGATTGCCGAGCAAGGTGATATCTTGCAGCTCTTGGGTGCTTCTGGTCATTGATTTTCCTTAGTTTTTTTATGTGGGAGGTTTTCGAACCACAGTGTTAGCGCGCTATTGTAATACAAACCCGACAGCTTTGCATGAAGAGGTTTGGTTTGAATAAAGCCGTCTAAATATTTCAGACGGCCTATTAAGTAAGATTAAGCGGTAATTTGTTGTTTTTTATATTTATTGTGTAGTTTCCATTTGACGGCATAACCTAAAATCACCGGAATGATGGCGATAATCCATTTGAAAGTCCATGTTGCATACCAAGGTTTGGCAATTACGATCGTGTTGGAAACATTGCCATTGGAAACCAAAATATCGCGAACAGCCACCCAATCGAGATAAGGCCACCAACAGGCAACGAGCAGTCCGAAGAAAAACGGCCAAATAGCACGGCTGAGATGGCGTTGCCATAAAATAAAACAAACGGCTGCGCAAATAAGTGTTAAGGCGCTAATCAGTAATTTGGTTTGGGTCGGTGCGCCGAAATAATCGGTTATCAGATAGGTTAGAACCACCCAGAGCGCAGCAAGTATGGCGACAATTAATTCTTCGGGGCGTTTAAACATTCGGAAATTCCTTTTAAAACATAACTGATGATGTTGATGTATCGTCTCGGGGCCGTCTGAAAGTAGGCGGCAAATAGGTTTTTAATATACCGCAAAATAAAGAAACTGGATACGGGCTAAGTTATTTGGTCGGCAAACAGGTGGTTTAATAAATGTGAAAAACGGTATTAATTTGAGATAGCCGCGCGTGTTTGCGATAAAATCAATACATATTTTTAAGCACAAAAAAGAGAGGTATATGATGAATAAAAAAGTCATTATCAGCGGATACAGCAGCGGTTTAGGCTTTGCTTTGGCCGAGTATTATTTGAAACAAGGTTATGCAGTTTTGGGCTTGGCCAGAAGGCAGGCAGAGCCTCAGCCGTCTGAAAATCTGAAGCAATACCGTATTGATTTGAGTGATGGCGATGCGGTAGCCAAATTGCTTTCAGACGGCCTTTTAAAAGATTTTGTGGCAGATGCCAAAGAAATCATCTTGATTAATAATGCCGGCACAACCATGCCAAATGCGGTGGCCGGCAAACAGAATCCGGCGGAAATCGCAACGGCGGTATCGCTGAATATTGCCACGCCGTTTTTATTGTCGAACCATTTGATTTCTATTAAGCCGTCTGAAACCTTATTGAAAATTATCCATATCAGCAGTGGTGCCGGTCGTGAAAACTATGCAGGTTGGAGCGTATATGGTGGTACAAAAGCTGCTTTAGATCATCACGCCCGTTGTATCGTGGCTGAGCAGCATCCGGGTGTGGCGATTGCCAGTATCGCACCGGGTGTGGTGGATACACCAATGCAGGATTTACTCCGTGCTGCCAAAGCTGAGGACTTCCCGATGTTGCAAAACCTTAGAGCTTTGGAAGAGAAAGGCCTGTTGAGCAGCCCGAGTGAAACCGCTGCCCGTATTGCTAAAATTATTGATGATAAAGATTTTGGCAAGATAACCATTGATGATGTCCGCCGCTTTGATAATGCTTAAAGGCCTGAACCGGATAAGGTAGTAAGATGAGCGATAATTTTCAAAACACTCTTAAAGCTTTAGGTAAGCAGGCCAAGCAAGAAAGGTTGGCAGCCGAGGAAGCAGCAGCACGTAAAAAACAAACTGCCGAACCGGATTTCGCCAAAGAAATGGCCGGTGTGGTGCCTTTAAAACAGGATAACCGTTATATACCACCACGTGATAATACGCCGCTTAAACCGCGCCGGCAGCAGGAAGAAGCGTTAGGCGAGGGAAATTATTTTTATGTCGGCGATTCTATTTTGGATGAGCCGCCTTCTTCGTTTAGCAAAAACGGACAGGGTAAAAACGATATCCGCCGTTTGCAAAGCGGGCATTGGCCGGTGGTTGCCGATGTGGATTTACATGGTTATACGCAGGAGCAGGCGCAGCAGGTCCTGAATGAGTTTATTGTATTTACCCGCAAGCGCGGGGTGTGCGGTGAAATCATACACGGCAGCGGCTTAGGTTCGTCCGGCTATAAACCGGTGTTGAAAACATTGGTACGCCGTTGGTTAATGGAGCATCCTGATGTCTTGGCTTATGCCGAACCGCGTGCCGGTAATGACGGTGCGGTACGGATTTTGTTGAAGCGGAATAAGTATAGCGGTGAAGATGAATAGCTTATAGCGCATAATTAGAAAAAGCCGTCTGAATAATGCTTCAGACGGCTTTTTTATAAGATTGCTAAAATTACGATAGGGGTGGTTAAGCTTTCGCCATTTCAGTCTCTTCGTTGTCGGTTACTAAAGCAACCAGTTTATACCCAGTTTGGCTTTTTGAATTAAAGTCTGTGGTAATCACGCGCATTACACCGTTTTTATCAATAACCAGCAAAGGAATCGCATTTTTATTGTCTTGTTGATATTGGGTGTAATTATAGGTGGCAGTAATGTTGGTTGTTTTTGTACGCGCATTTTTAGACACCATACTGGCCAGTTTGCTGTATGTCATGTCTTTACCAAACAGATAGTTGGAGGAAAAGCTCTGTTGGCTGCGGTGGCGCTCCGGCCGAGATTTTTCATCAGGAAGCTGTAAACGGTAAACATTACGTTCGCCAAATTCGTGGCGGTAGTGCATTTCGCATAAAGTATTTAATTCACGGTCGGTACTCATGGCAAACATATGGCCGATGCCGATTAAGTCCATATGCAGTTCGGCGTGTTCCGATACCGGATTGCCATAATAAGTGCGCAAACCGATCATGCGTGCTTTGGATATATTGGTATAGCTGGCATCGGCAACCAATACTTCAAAACCTTGTTCTTTAATGGCTTTGGCAACCGTCAATGCAGCTTGGTTGGCACCGACAATCAATACGCCGTTATTACCCGGTTCGCGGACTTGTAAAATGGTACCAACCAATTTCGCACCCAAGCCCTGAATCAATACCGTGCCGATAATAATCAGAAATACCAACGGTACTAAAAGCTCGACACCTTGTAGGTTTTGATCTTCCAAGCGGATGGCAAACAAAGAAGAAATGGCAGCAGCAACAATACCGCGCGGGCCAATCCAGCTGATCATCAGTTTTTCATTGGTGGTGAGGGATGTGCCTTTGGCAGAGACCCAAACAGCCAACGGCCGCGCCACAAACATCACGATCAACAGCAATACAATGCCGCTGAAGCCGACGGTTGCCAATGCGGCCAAATCCATGCGGGCAGCCAGAATAATAAACAGCATGGAAATAAGCAAAACCGTGAGCGATTCGTTGAATTCCAAAATATGGTCGCGTGGGAAACCTTTCCAGTTGGCCAATGCAACGCCGAGCACGGTAACCGTCAGTAAGCCCGACTCATGTTCCAAATGGTTTGAGAATGAGAATAGAAATAAAACATAAGCGAGGGTAAAGACATTGCGCAGATATTCCGGAATCCAATACCGTTTAATCAGAAACGCTAAAACTGCTGCACCAACCATACCGATCACAAAGGCCAACAGCACAATTTCACCAAATAATAATAAAGAACTGTTATGGCCGCCTGAAATAATATATTCATACACCAACACCACTGCAATGGCACCGATGGGATCGATAATAATCCCTTCCCATTTCAAGATGTTGCTGATGTTTTTTTTCGGACGCACACTGCGTAATAAAGGCGTAATCACCGTCGGTCCGGTGACACAAACCAGCGAACCGAATAAAAGTGCGACTTGCGGATCAATATCAAACAGCAGGTAGGCTGTCAGTGAGATAACGATAATGGTAATGAAGGCACCGATGGTAACCAGATTTTGTACCATACGGCCGTGTTGCTTGACTTCATGAAATTCAAGTGTGAGCGACCCTTCAAACAGAATCACGGCCACGCCGAGTGAAATAAAGGGGAAGAGTAATTCACCCAGTACCGCATCAGGTTGGAAATAGCCTAAAACAGGGCCGATGATAATGCCGATTAAGAGTAAGAATAAAATCGACGGCTGTTTCAGATACCAAGCCAACCATTGTGCACCGATACCTAAAGCCAATACACCGGATAGTAAAAGTGCCGTGTCCATAAACGCACTACTCCGAAAAAAAGATGACATTGTGCCATATCTGCCCGATATTTAAACCATTTTTTATAAAAAAACGTGTGATTGGGCAGAGATAACAGATTGAAAATGTTTTTTTACAACTTGCCAGTATTTTGAATAAAAATACGGAAACGGCAGGCTGCAAAAGAAACAAACGGATATTTTCTCAGATAATCGGTATTGAATTTGTCAATTTTATAAAATGATTTCGGCATTTTATAATTTAAAAATAATTTTTGTTAAAATAAATTTTATTTTTAATATAAATATTAGCATACCCTTGCGTTTCTTGAGAAACTTATCAGGTGGCAGATACTCTTATTACACAATGTGGCTATGTCTGCATCTATCGGTTTGAGGCCGAAACGGCTGCGGTTCTTAATACGGCAGCCATTGAGAAAATGTAAGAAATCCAATTGAGAGAAAGGATACTATTTTATGAAGAAATTATTAATCACTGCCGCTTTTTCAGGTTTGATGTTGAGTGCTTGTTCCAGCAATACGGAAACAACGCCCGAAGTGGCTCCTATGACTGTTGATCAAGCGCTTCAAGAATGTCAGGCCAGCGTGGGTGATAACCAAGACCGTGCTGTTTTTGATGCCTGCATGAGAGACAAAGGTTTTGACCGTGCAGCACCTGCAGCAGATGCGGCAACCGATGCTTCTGCTCCCGCCATGTAATGATTGACGGCATGTAGCATACAGATAGAAAACGGCAGCCTTAAGTGGCTGCCGTTTTCTATTATGTCGGTGCTTATGGTTTAAGCATCTGCTTTTCGGGCACGGTTTTCATGAAATTCTGCCTGCCAATCGCTGAATCTGCCTTGTTCGATGGCTTCGCGCATTTCGGCCATAATGGTTTGGTAAAAATGCAGATTGTGAATAGTGTTGAGTTGTGCACCGAGAATTTCACCGGCTTTGTGCAGATGGTGGAGATAAGCGCGGCTGAAATTTTGACAAGTATAGCAGGTACAGCTTTCATCTAGCGGACGGTTGTCGAGTTTGTGTTTGGCATTTTTGATTTTAATATCGCCGAAACGGGTAAACAGCCAGCCGTTGCGGGCGTTGCGGGTCGGCATCACGCAGTCGAACATATCAATGCCGTGTGCCACACCGTATACCAAATCTTCAGGCGTACCGACGCCCATTAAATAATGCGGCTTATGGGCGGGCAGCATGGGGCCGACGGCGCGCATCATACGGTACATTTCCGGCTTTGGTTCGCCAACCGACAAGCCGCCGATGGCCAAGCCGGGGAAATCGAATTCTTCCAAGCCTTTTAAAGACTCTTCGCGCAAGTCTTCAAACATGGCACCTTGTACAATGCCGAATAAGGCATTAGGGTTTTTTAAATCTTCAAAGGCTTTTTTCGAACGATCCGCCCAGCGCAGGCTCATTTGTAGGGATTTTTGTGCCTGTTTGTGGTCGGCTTCGCCCGGCGTGCATTCGTCTAACTGCATGGCAATGTCGGAATTGAGCACGGTTTGGATTTTCATGGAAATTTCAGGCGAAAGAAACAGCTTGTCGCCATTTATCGGGCTTCTGAAAGTACAGCCTTCTTCCGTGAGTTTGCGCATTTCTGCCAAAGAAAAAACTTGGAAGCCGCCCGAATCGGTGAGAATCGGTTTGTTCCAACCGATAAAATCGTGCAGGCCGCCGAATTGTTCGATGACTTCAAGCCCGGGGCGTAGCCACAAATGGTAGGTATTGCCCAAAATAATCTGTGCTTGAATGTCGTGCAGGTTTTGCGGTGTCATGGCTTTCACCGAGCCATAAGTGCCGACCGGCATAAAAACCGGGGTTTCGATGGTGCCGTGATTCAATTCCAGCGTGCCGCGGCGTGCGTGTCCGTCGGTTTTGTGTAGGGTAAATTTGAGCATAGTGGTGGTGCGGGATAAAAGAAACGTATGATTATAACAAATAAAGCAAGCGGTTTTTACTGTTTGACCGTATCCGCCTATGCGATATTAGGGAAGCCGTCTGAAACTTTTCAGACGGCCTTTTTTATCTCTTATATAATGCGGATCATGAAAACCCAACGGAGTGCGGTTTATGCATACTTGGCATGAGGCCATCGGCTCGGAAAAAGAGCAGCCTTATTTTCAACATATTTTAAAAAGCGTGCGCGCGGAGCGTGAAACCGGACAGATTATTTATCCGCCGGCCGCCGATGTGTTTAATGCTTTTAAGGCCACCGAATTTGATCAGGTGAAAGTGGTGATTTTAGGGCAGGATCCTTATCACGGCGCAGGGCAGGCGCATGGTTTGGCTTTTTCGGTTCGCCCCGATATTGTGATTCCGCGTTCGCTGGTGAATATCTATAAAGAATTGGCCGACGATATTGCCGGTTTCCAAATCCCTCATCATGGTTATCTGCAATCTTGGGCGGATCAGGGGGTATTGCTGTTGAATACCGTGCTGACTGTTCGTGCCGGACAGGCGCATTCTCATGCGGCTTTGGGTTGGGAGCAGTTTACCGACCGTGTGATTGCCCAATTGAATAACCACCGCGAACATATTGTATTTCTGTTATGGGGCAGTCATGCCCAGAAAAAAGGTGCGTTTATCGATCGCAACCGTCATTTGGTGCTTGCTGCACCGCATCCTTCACCCTTATCCGCCCATCGCGGATTTTTTGGGTGTAAGCATTTTTCACGCACGAATCAGTATCTGCAAGAACACGGCATTATGCCAATCAATTGGCAGGTTTAAAGGCCGTCTGAAACTTTCAGACGGCCTGAAGACGGCGTATGATAATGACGTTTGATAATAAGGAAAACTTATGAATATTTTGTTTATTGCCGACCCGATGGCAACTTTTAAAACCTATAAAGATACCACTTATGTGATGATGCGCGAAATGGCCAAACGGGGCTGGCGTTTGTCGCATACCTTGAGCAGCAGCTTATCGGTGAAAGACGGCGATGTGGTGGCACAAGCATCGGCTTTTGTATTCAACGGGGTGAAAAGTGATGACGATAAACAATGGTTTCAAACCGAATCGGCGGTTCAGACGGCCTTAAAAGACTACGATGCCGTGATTATGCGTACTGATCCGCCTTTCGATATGCAATATCTGTATGCTACCCAATTGCTGACTTTAGCCGAAGCGCAAGGTGCGAAAGTGTTTAACAGCGGTCAGGCCATGCGCGATTTTAATGAAAAACTGGCGATTTTAAACTTCAGCCGGTTTACTGCACCTACTTTGGTTTCTACCCATTCGGCAGATGTGCGTGCTTTTTTAAAAACGCATGGCGATATTATTGTGAAGCCGCTCGACGGTATGGGCGGCATGGGTATTTTCCGCCTAACCGAATCTGATCCGAATATCGGCAGTATATTGGAAACCCTGATGAAGTTGGATACGCGCACGATTATGGCGCAAAAATATATTCCCGAAATCGTTCACGGTGATAAACGGATTTTGGTGATTGGCGGCGAAGTGGTGCCGTTTGCATTAGCCCGCATTCCGCAAAAAGGCGAAACAAGGGGAAATCTGGCGGCCGGCGGACGGGGTGTGGCGCAGGAATTGTCTGCCCGCGACCGCGAAATTGCCGAATCGCTTGCACCGGAATTAAAACGACGCGGTATTTTATTGGCGGGTTTGGATGTGATTGGCGATTATCTGACTGAGGTGAATGTGACCAGCCCGACCGGTTTCCAAGAAATCATGAAACAGAAAGATTATGATGTTGCGGCGGTGTTTGCCGATACCGTAGCTGAATGGTCTGAGGCCGTCTGAAAAGATGCCGTCTGAAAAGATAAAGGATAAACCGCAAAGCTATGCCGCAACGATGAAAGGCGGGCAGGGTGTCCACCGAATCATCAAAGCCTTGGGTTATTCTGCCGACGGTATCCGTTCAGCTTGTGCAGAGCAGGGGTTCCGTCAGCTTTTATGGATACATGCGGTATTGCTTATCGGCATAGTGGTATTAGATTTCACTTTGCCGGTGCGTATGATTTTATTGTTGGCATCACTGCTTTCCATTGTGGTGGAATTGATTAATACCGGATTGGAAGCGGCGGTTGACCATACTTCGGAAGAAATGCATGTATTGGCCAAAAAAGCCAAAGATGTCGGCTCGGCAGCACAATACCTTACTTTAGCCGGGGTGATTGTATTGTGGATTATGGCTTTAGTGGGATAAGCAACCATACTTGAATGATTGGTATCAGATAAAAACCGGCAGTGCAATCACACTGCCGGTTTTTTGTGGGGATTCGCTTTGATTAGAAGTTTTCGACACCGTGGCGGTCGAGAATTTCGCCGAACGGTTCAAGTGCTTCTGCTTGGAAGTGTTTGATAAACTCATCAAAATCTCCAATCACGGCAGGATGACCGGAACGACGGTGCGGGAATTGCTCAACCGGCAATAAGCGTTCGTTGGAAATTTTGATATCCACAAGTACCGGCTTGCCCTCACGGGTTACCTGCTGGGCTTTTTGCAAGGTCGGCTCTAATTCGCTTTCGGTGCGCACGGTAAATCCGGTGACTTGAAAGCCTTCCGCCACTTTAGCAAAATCAACGTCTTGTAGTTTTACGCCCGAATGCGGCTGATGGGTATCATCTTGTTCCGCCTCAATATAGCCGAGGGATTGATTGGTAAACACAAGATTCATCACCGGCAATTTGTGCTCGGCTTGGGTAATCAAATCCTGTACCACCATCGCCAGCCCGCCGTCGCCGGATAAGCTCCAAACTTCACGATCCGGATATTCCAATGCAGCGGCAATGGAAGCGGGCATACCGAAGCCCATAGTGGCATACAGCGGCGAAGTAACCTGACGGCGTCCGCCGCCTAAATCCAACAGGCGGGCCACGGCGATATTCACATTGCCGACATCAACGCCGAAAATGGCATCTTTCGCAGCGATGGCATTAATCGCTTTATAAATCCGCTCGAAGCCGACCGGATTGGCGGTGCTGGCTGCGCGTTTATCTAGCCATGCGTTCCATTGTTCTTTATCTTCTACTGCTGCCGCATACCAAGCATCGTGGTTGACGCCTTTATTATTGTAACCTGCGCCGTCTTCACCATAGCGTTTTTTCGCTGCGGCAATAAGCTGGCGCAAGAAAGTCGGAGCGTCGGCGATAATGCCCAATTTGGTTTGGTGTCTCGCCCCGATAACCGATGGCCTTAGGTTAACATCGACAAACGTCGCTTCCGGTGAGAACATCGGAAACTCAAAATTGGTACCGACAAACAATACAAAATCCGCCGCGCGCGCAACATCCACACCCGGTTTGGTGGCAACGCGTCCGGTCGAGAGCATATAAAATTCTTCATCGCCCTCTAAAATCCCTTTGGCCAGATAAGTGGCGGGCATGGGCAATTTCAATAATTTCGCCAGCTCGCGCAATTCGTCTGCCGCGCCTTTGGCGCCTTGTCCGAAATAGACAATCGGACGTTTGGCTTTTTCAAGCAGATTGAGCACTTGTTCGACATCTTCTTCTTTTGCCGGCAACTGCCATTGCGGCGTACCGTATTTTTGTGCGGAAGAAACATAATTATCGTCGATTTCAGTCCAACCGAAATCTTTCGGAATCACCACCACGGCAGGGCCTTTTTTCTCATACGCCTTACGAATGGCGGTATCGACAACTTGCGGCAATTGCTCCGCCGTCATCACCGTGCGGTTATAAACCGCCGCATCGGCAAACATCGGGTTTTCCGGCATTTCCTGAAAATAATCGGTATTCATGCGTGAGCTGGGCACCTGACCGACCAGCACCAACACCGGAATATTGTCAGTAGCCGCATCATAAATCGGGTTGAGCAAATGCGCTGCACCCGGGCCGGCCGAGCCGAACATCACGGAAATTTTGCCGGTGAGTTTTGCCTCGGCAACAGCAGCCAAACCGCCGACTTCTTCATGGCGAACGCCGATATATTGAATTTTATCGCGCCAGTTATAAATCGCATTCATTGTCGAATCGAAAGAACCGCCAGGTAAACCGTAAATCCGTTTGATTCCCCATTCGTGTAAGACTTTCATCATGGCATCAGAGCCGCTGATTTTATTCATTATGACCTCCTGATTTGTGTTATGGTAAAAACTGATTTGGCTGGGTAAAAGTTATAATTTACTCTTGCTACATGCAGCAAACAAGGTATAGGCAGTAGCCGATTTTTACAGTGCCTTTTTGTAGATAAATTGATTGTTTATATATAAACAATTGTTTTTATTGGTTAGTAGAGATTATTTAGATAGAAGTAAATTCAAATTATGTTTAAATCTTTTACGCATAATTTATAAGAAAATTTACAATTTTCTGTCTGTCATTTTCTATCGTTATTTCCATTTTTAAAGCGAAGACCGGTGTTTAACAGGCCGAATAAATTATCATATAATTTAATCGCTAATTGTAAGGTGATGGATGAAGGTCGTAATGAAATATGTGGCTTAACGGCGGAAATGGTTTTGATAGGATAAATTATGTCGGATAAACAATACGCGCAAAAAGTAAAAGGGAAAAGCGGCTTCGGCCGCCTCCGGAAGGCCGTCGGTTATTCGAAAGACGGGTTACGTGCCGCATACCGACATGAACGTGCATTCCGCCAGCTTATTTGGTTAAATGTGGTTTTGTTGACGGTGGCAGTGATATTGGATTTTGGCCCGGCAACCCGCATGATGTTGATTATTGCCTCGTTTTTATCGCTGATTGTCGAGTTATTCAATACCGCTATTGAAGCAGCAGTTGATCATACTTCTACCGCGCATCATGAGCTGGCCAAGCGTGCGAAAGATGCCGGCTCGGCTGCGCAAATGCTGGCGCTGGTCTTGTTGGCGGTTTTGTGGTTTATGGCACTTTGGCGGGAGTACGGCTTGAATATTTGGTAGTCGGTCGATTGGCCGATATGGTTTTTCTATATTTAAATTGAAAATAAATCAATTAGGAGCATAAAGAATATGAAAAAATGGTTAGGTGCATGTGTATTGGCCGGTTTTTGCCAAGTGGCCGCAGCGGCCGGTATGGATATCGATGATGCTTGGGCGCGTGCAACGGTTGCCGGCATGAGTATGGGTGGTGCGTTTATGGAAATTACCAATGAAACCGGTAGCGATGATGTTTTGGTAGGTGCTTCCAGCCCGGTGGCTGAAAAGGTCGAATTGCACACGCATATTAATGATAACGGTGTGATGCGGATGCGTGAGGTTCAAGGCGGCGTCGCTCTGCCTAGAAATAAAGAAGTCGAACTGAAGCCGGGTAGCTACCATATTATGTTTATGGGCTTGAAAGCCCCGTTGAAAGCAGGCGAGACATTCCCGTTAACATTAAGATTTAAAAAAGCCCAACCGCAAACGGTTCAAGTTGAGGTTAAAGCGGCAGCCAGCCGATAATATTGTTATGCATAATGCTCATAGATAAAAAACGGTTCGGATAAAATTATCCGAACCGTTTTTATATGGATGGTGATTACACAGCCAGTGCGGCCAATAGCTTATCGTGTATGCCGCCGAAGCCGCCATTACTCATTACTAAAATATGGTCGCCGCTACGTGCTTTGGCAACGATAGCTGCAACAAAGGCATCAAAGTCTTTATTGGTATGGAGTTTGCCGTCTAAAGGGGACAGGGCGGCGGCAACATCCCAATCCACGCCGCCTGTGTAGCAGAACACATAATCGGCATCTTGCAGGCTTTCCGGTAGGGCGGCTTTCATGGTGCCGAGTTTCATGGTATTGGAACGTGGCTCCAAAACGGCAAGAATCCGTCCGTTAGTGCCGATTTTCTGACGCAGCCCGGCAACGGTTGTAGCAATGGCGGTAGGATGGTGGGCAAAGTCATCATATACGGTAATATTATTCACCGTGCCTTTGGTTTCCATACGGCGTTTGACATTTTTAAATTCGCCCAATGCTTCGCAGGCCGTCTGAATATCTACGCCCACATGACGGGCTGCGGCAATCACGGCTAAGGCGTTCATGCGGTTGTGTTCGCCGATAATATCCCAAGCGACATGGCCGACTTTTTGGCCGGAAAGCACAACATCAAAAGAGCCGTCGCTGGCCACTTGGCCTGTTTGCCAACCGCTTTCTATGCCGAATTTTTCTACCGGTGTCCAACAGCCTTTTTCTAAAGTATCGTTTAGATTTTGTTCGCTGCCGTTGGAAACAATCAGGCCGTCTGAAGGAATGGTGCGGACAAGATGGTGGAATTGGGTTTGAATGGCAGCCAAATCGGCAAAAATATCGGCATGATCAAACTCAAGGTTATTTAAGATGGCGGTACGTGGTCGATAATGAACAAATTTCGAACGTTTGTCGAAAAAGGCGGTATCGTATTCGTCGGCTTCAATCACGAAAAAAGGTGATTGGCCGGCAGGATCTTGGCGGGGGGCTTGCGGCAAACGCGCGGATACGCTGAAGTTTTGCGGTACGCCGCCAATGAGAAAGCCGGGCGCCAAACCAGCAAATTCCAACACCCATGCCAACATGGAAGCCGTTGTGGTTTTGCCATGTGTTCCGGCCACGGCGAGCACCCAGCGGCTTTGTAATACATTTTCCGACAGCCATTGCGGGCCGGAAATATAGGGAAGGCCGCGGTTTAAAATGGCTTCGATTACATCCATACCCCGTTTGGCCACATTACCGATAACGTAAACATCCGCAGGAAACGCGTCTAATTGGGCAGCATCGAAGCCTTCATGCACGTCAATACCTAAAGCTTCAAGCTGTGTACTCATCGGCGGATACATTTTGGCATCGCAACCCGTTACTTTAAATCCGGCTTCTTTTGCAATCGCGGCCAAACCGCCCATGAAAGTGCCGCCGATACCGATAATGTGGATATGTTTCATAATAAATTCTGAGTCAAAAATGGCTATTATATAGCGAATAACCGATAACGGATAATTTACCTAATTAACAGGCCGTCTGAAATATTATCAGACGGCCTGCTTGTCTATGCCATATAGTGGTTAATAGTCTATGCTTTAATTAGCCGATAAGTTGCTGCACAAATACAATAATCACACCGACAGGGGCAATCACACGGTAAATAAACTGCCAGATCTTAAAAGCACCGCCCAAACGCAGCTCATCGCGAATACTGTCTTGCTTCATAAACCAGCCCATAAAGACCACAATGGCAAAGCCGCTTAAGGGTAGAGTGAATTTGCTGGTAAAGACATCTAACAAGTCAAAAATATTCAAATCCATAATCTTAACGTCGCTCCATACATTGAATGACAATGCGGAAGCTACCCCCAACAGCCAAACCACGATACCGGCAACCAATGTACTACCGACACGGTTCATGCGTGTACGTTCTTCAAGAAATTCAACAGACGATTCCAATAGGGAAATAGATGATGTTAATGCAGCAAAGCTTAATAGAAGGAAGAAAATCAAACCTAAAACCGTACCGCCGCTCATATTACCAAATGCAATTGGTAGGGTAACAAAAACAAGGCCGGGACCTGCTTCGGTATCCAAACCGTTGGCAAATACAATTGGGAAAATTGCCAAGCCTGCCAAGACGGCAATCGCCGTATCCAAAATCACCACAATAGCAGCAGAGCGCAACAGATTGACTTCTTTACCAAGATAAGAACCGTAGGCCAACATAATACCCATACCCAAAGATAGGGTGAAGAAAGCGTGGCCTAGCGCAGACAGTAAAACATCGGCATTAATTGCACCCCAATCGGGTTTGAACAAGAAGCTGAGTGCTTCGCCAAAATGGCCGGTATTCGCACCATATATAACCAAAACACCTAAAAATGCGGCCAGTAGCGGCATCATGATTTTAGAACCTCTTTCCAAACCACCTGTAACGCCTGCCGCTACAATAAAAATTGTTACAGCCATAAAAATAGTATGCCATATCAGTAAGCCGGTGGGGTTGGCGAGCATAGATGTGAAAACAGCTCCGGTTTGCTCACCCGTCATACCGGAAAACAAGCCTGAACCTGCTTTAACAATGTAGTTCATCGACCAACCGCCGATAACACTATAAAAAGACAAAATCAGATAGCCGCCCAAAGTGCCGGAAGCACCGATAATCGCCCATGCTTTGCTACGGCCTTCTTGTTGAGCAACTGTTTTCATGGCATCAATCGGGTTACGCTGCCCGCGCCGGCCGATTAGCCATTCGGCCGATAAAATCGGCAAGCCGATTAAAACGATACAGGCCAAATAGGTAAACATAAAAGCAGAACCCCCGCTTTTACCCAACATATAAGGGAATTTCCAAATATTACCCAAGCCGACGGCGGAACCTACCGCCGCTAAAATAAAGCCCAAACGGGAACCCCACTGGGCATGCGTATGTTTATGATTGCTAGTCATTTTTTTGTATCCTGTTTTTCTGATTTGAAACAGCTTCGGTTGAATATCGCAAAGATGATGCCGACAAAACCGGAGGTTGTTGTTACGCATCATGCCAGTAGGTGGAAAAATTTACAAGTATCAATCTTTAATAACGCCAATTAACATTTATGATATTGGAAATAGAAAGTAATGGAAATACGGAGGATATTCTGCTAGAAACAGATAATACGTTTAAGTGTTATTGGCTTAGTGGCTAGTTAATGAAGAACAATATATGTTTGTTTTTCTTTTAAAATAAAGGCCGTCTGAATATTGTTCAGACGGCCTTTATTGAGAAACCGAGACAGAATAATTGAAGATTTATGCAGCCCCGGTGGCAAGCGACTTATTGGGTTTGGCTATCAGATGGAATATCGTTATTTCGTTGGATACTGCCCGAAGCCGGTAATTCATGTGTAGGCTCGATAATATTATCCGTATTTTTTTCTTCATCTTCCGAAGAAGTCGGTTGGGACGGAGTATTATCTTCCGGACGGATATTATGGCTGTAATCTTTAGGCGGGCTGGGTTGCTTGCCGGCCATAATTTCCAAAACTTGATCACGGTCGATGGTTTCCCATTCCATCAGTGCTTTACACATGGTTTCCATTTTATCGCGATTTTCATCCAGAATTTTATAAGCAACGGCATATTGCTCATCTAAAATTCTGCGTACTTCTGCATCCACTTCCTGCTGGGTTTTTTCGGAAATGTGTTGCGAGCGGGTTACGGAGCGGCCTAAGAAGACTTCGCCTTCGTTTTCCGCATAGACCATAGCGCCCATTTTATCGCTCATGCCGAAGCGGGTCACCATTTCACGGGCAATTTGTGTTGCGCGTTCAAAGTCGTTGGAGGCGCCGGTAGATACACGGCCGACAAAAATATCTTCGGCAATACGTCCACCATATAAAATCGAAATTTGGCTCAGCATTTGATCTTTATACATACTGATTCTGTCGCGTTCCGGCAGCTGCCAAGTCAAACCTAATGCGCGTCCACGCGGCATAATGGTAACCTTATGAACAGGATCGGTGAAATCCAAGCTCTCGGCCACAATGGCATGGCCTGACTCATGGTATGCGGTTGCACGTTTTTCATCTTCGTGCATTACCATGGAACGGCGTTCGGGACCCATATAGATTTTATCTTTGGCATCTTCAAAATCGCTTTGGTCGACTTTGATTTTATTGCGGCGGCCGGCAAATAGAGCGGCTTCGTTTACCAAGTTGGCCAAGTCGGCACCGGAAAAGCCTGGTGTACCGCGTGCCAGGGAAACCAAATCTACCGATTCATCTAACGGCACTTTTTTGGCGTGTACTTTTAAAATCTGCTCACGGCCGCGGATGTCCGGCAGTGGTACGACCACTTGGCGGTCGAAACGTCCGGGGCGTTGTAAAGCAGGATCAAGTACGTCTGGGCGGTTGGTTGCGGCAATCACAATCACGGTTTGATTGCTTTCAAAACCGTCCATTTCCACCAAAAGTTGGTTTAATGTTTGTTCGCGTTCGTCATTACCGCCACCCAAGCCGGCACCGCGTTGGCGGCCGACAGCGTCAATCTCGTCGATAAAGATAATACAGGGGGCATTTTTCTTGGCCTGTTCGAACATATCGCGAACACGGCTTGCACCTACGCCGACAAACATTTCAACGAAGTCCGAACCGGAAATACTGAAAAACGGCACTTGTGCTTCGCCGGCAATGGCCTTAGCGAGCAAAGTTTTACCGGTACCCGGGCTACCTGCCAGCAGGATGCCGCGCGGCACACGTCCGCCCAAGCTTTGATAGCGGTTAGGGGCTTTCAGATAGTCGACAATTTCCTGAACTTCTTCTTTGGCTTCGTCGCAACCAGCTACGTCGGCAAAGGTTACTTTGTTTGTATCCTTATCCAGAAGCTTGGCGCGGCTCTTGCCGAAAGAGAAAGCGCCGCCTTTCCCGCCGCCGCCGGCCTGCATACGCATAAAGTAAAACCATGCGCCTATCAGCAAGATAACGGGCAACAGGCTGAAGAAAACGCTAGCCAGCATGCTGGGTTTCTCTTCAGGAATGACTTTAACGCGTACTTTATGATCCAACAACGTCGGAACAAGGTTGTCGTCTAACGGTGCGTTAGTGAAAAATTGACTTTTATCGGTGCGCTCGCCTTTAATCAGGTAGCCTGCCAAACCGGAACCTTCAATGTTCACATTGGCGACTTCACCTTTATTGACTTGCTCGATAAATTGCGAATATTCGATTTGTTGGTTGCTTTCTTGTTTGTCACTAATGGCATTGAATGCTGCCATCAGGGCGACACCAAGTACCAGCCAAACCAAAACGTTTTTAAAAATATTCCCCACAGAAACAGGCTCCATAAAAGGGTAAAAGACAAATAAATTGTAAATCAGGCGGTATGTGTTGTCAGCGTTTATTTTTGCCCAATAAATAAATCTCACTGGAACGATTGCGAGAGGCTTGCGGTTTTCGGGTTTGCACGGATGTAAAAATTTCGCGCATGGCCGCCATATATTCTTGATAACCGCTGCCCTGAAAAACTTTGACTAGAAAATTCCCGCCTTGTTTCAAATGGTTGGCGGCAAAATCCAAAGCCAGTTCGCATAAATAAAAACTGCGCGCCTGATCGGTTACGGCGTTTCCTGACATATTGGGTGCCATATCGCAAATTACAAGATCCAGCGGCCGGTTATCTAATAATGATTCGAATTCGGCCAAGACGCTGTCTTCGCGAAAATCACCCTGAATAAACGACACACCTTCAACGGGTTCCATTGGCAAGATATCTAATGCAAATACATGGCCGCTCGAACCGACTAATTGTGCGGCGGCTTGAGACCAGCTTCCCGGGGCGCTGCCTAGGTCGGCTAAAACTGTACCGGAGTTAATGAGTTTGTCTTTTTCATTGATTTCTAAAAGCTTATAGGCTGCGCGGGCGCGATAACCGTCTTTTTGGGCTTTATGCACATAATGATCGTTGACATGCTCGTTTAACCAAGCTTTAGAAGATTTTGAACGGACAGACATGAAATAACCACACAAATAAAAAATAGGATTGTACGTGATTTTTCCCCGTAAGGTGGTTGTTTCGCGTAGAATACGCTGCTTAATCTATTTATAGTTTTATGTGTAAGAAAATGACCGATAAATTAACTACTCAAGAAATTGCCGCGCTCAAAGCGCGCGCGCATCATTTACATCCTGTTGTTATGGTAGGGCAGCAAGGCCTAACCGATGCCGTTATTCAGGAAACAGATACCGCGTTGACAGCTCATGAATTGATTAAAGTAAAAGTTGCCGGAGACGACCGTGCCGAACGTGTTGCCATCAGTGATGCTTTATGCGAAGCGGTCGGGGCGCAGTTGGTACAACATATCGGTAAGCTTTTGGTATTGTGGCGCCCTAATAAGGAAGTTTGATAGATACTTGCTTTAAAAATCATAGGCCGTCTGAAAATATTTCAGACGGCCTATTGTTATACATAAAATTGATTAACGCTCTTCTAATGCAGTTAGGCGGAATACCAGGATTAAGGCAAGCAGACTGCATGCCATATAAATAATGCTGGAAGTGCCATGCCATAGACCAAATGAACCGCCTACCAATGATAGCAGCCAATTTGATGTATTGGTTTTATACGCTTCGATAACAGGGGTGACCAAAAATTGATTGGCAATAATCAAAAGCAACAAGAGCATAATGGCTTTACCGCTGAATGAACGGCCATAATTGTGTCGAGTGTTTTTCCTATTGGCGATATAGGCCAGTAGCCAAACCACAATGCCGATATAAGATGTGATATTAAATGAAATTCCGGCGATATTGCCGGCTTGCATTTTATCTAAATGTTGGAATAACAGGGGAGCAAACAAATAGCCCGCAGACAATTGCAACCCCAACCATGCGCCAATCAATACTGCAATCCATTTTTTCATGGGTGATTCCCTTTATTTTTATTCACTTAAAATTAAATTTTTTGAAAGATAGCATGCAATAATCTTTTCAGGCAAGCGGCACTAACGGGTGTCGTTATTGTTGCTGTATGGCAAAGACAAAAAAGTTAAATAATGTTATGCTTCAAACTTTATATTTATTGTGTGAAAGCAATGAAAAAGCTCCTCATTTCTTTACTTGTCATCATTGTGTTGGTGTTTGCGGGTATGCCTTATTATCTTGGCCTGAAGGCCGAAGAAAGTCTGAATGCCCAACAGCAGATGCTTTCACAATCCGGTGTTTTAACAGTTGAATCCTATCAATATGAACGCGGTTGGTTTGGTGCTACGGAAACCATGGTGGTTCGTTTGAATCCGACATTGTTTCATAACACCCAAAAATATCTGCCGGATAATATCAAAACATTATTAAAAGAGCCGGTAACCATTGTTAACCATATTAAGCACGGCCCGTTTGCTTCAGGTATTTCCCCCGTTCGTGCTTATGTGGAGACCGAATTTCGATATCACCCCGATACTGAAAAAGTATTAACCCGATTTTTTGGTAAACAACAGCCGGTGCGGATGAACAATACTGTGTATTTGAACGGCAGCGGCAAGCTGGATATGACTGTTCCTGCTTTTGATTACGAAGAATTGTCGGGTATCAAGCTGAATTGGCAAGGTTTAACCGGAACGGTGGATTATCAAGCTGATTTTGCATCTTATATTCAAGATTATCTAATACCTGCCATCAATATTAAGTTGGCCGATAAAGGCGATATTGCAATGGAAAACCTGCATGTTCGGGCAGATACGGCTGACAGCAGCAACCAACTTGCCTTGGGCAGCAGCAGTTTGACACTGGATAAATTTTCTATGCAGTGGCAGGAAGGCTTTGACTACAATGTTAAAGCGAATGAGTTGGTGAATTTGGTTACCGATTTGCAAATCGGTGCCTTTATCAACCCGACCGGCACGGTGCCGCCTTCTAAAGTCGAAGTGGAAAAACTGAGCTTTAATACCGACACGCAAGAAGTGGAAGGGTGGGTCAACAGCAAGGGGCGTTTCCAATTCCAAACCTTAGTTTATGGCGAAGACCGCTACGGCCCGCTGGATATTAATGTTGCTGCCGAGCATCTTGATGCCCAAGGATTGTTGGCTATTAAAAATAAAATGGCCGAACTGGCAACTCAGGAAATGACTGAAGAGCAAGTTCAAAACGAAGTATTAAAAACGGTGAAAAACGAAGCGGCCGGTTTGTTTACCAAAAACCCTGTTCTCAAAGTGGAAACTTTCCATTTCACCATGCCGCAGGGCGATGTGGATGTAAAAGGCGAAGTTCGTTTTAACGGGCTGACTCAGGCGGATATGGACGATATCACTGCATTGGTGAAAAAAATCGATGCCGAATTTGATATGAAAGTACCGCAAAAACTATTGGAAGATTTGGCTGTGAATCAGGCCAGCAGTCTGTTTAGTGTGAATCCGGAAGACTTGGCGGCAGGGCGCGCCAGTATGGATGATATTAACGAAACACTGCAATTGATGGTTGAAAGCACCATCAGATCCATGGCAGGTGAACAGTATCTGAGTTTAGATCAAGGCAATATCCAAACCAAAATCGAATTGGAACAAGGGCAGTTAAAACTGAACGGCAAGGTTTTTAAAACCGAGCCAGAGCCTGAGTTTACCGATGCGGATATGGTGCCGGAAGTTGCTGCTTCGGCGCCATAGAAATGGGATTGTGAAGCATAAACCATGATTTCAGACGGCCTACGATATAGAGAGGCCGTCTGAAATATTTGAAAAGTGAGTGAATGATTATCTTAGCGGATATGTAAGCCATCAAACAGGTTGTGCTGTATTCCGAACTACTTTGAATGAATAAGCATAAGGCCGTCTGAAATATTATTTTTCAGACGGCCTTATGCTTATATTGGTTATATTTGGAATATCTTCTTATATATAAAAAGTAAAAAAACAATCAATTGGCGGCAAAAGTATTGCACTGGTTTACATCGCCGCTGTTCAAGCCGCGCCTGAACCATGTCATCCTTTGTTCGGAAGAGCCGTGGGTGAAACTATCGGGCACAACATAGCCTTGGGCTTGTTGTTGCAAATGGTCGTCGCCCACGGCTTCGGCAGCGCGAACGGCTTCTTCAATATCGCCGGTTTCCAAGATATTTTGATTGACGGCATAGTGTGCCCAAATACCGGCAAAGCAGTCTGCCTGTAATTCCAGTTTAACGGAAAGCGCATTGGCTTGCGTTTGGTTGACTTCTCTTTGTGCCTGATGCACTTGCGGCAAAATACCGAGTAGGTTTTGAACATGATGGCCGACTTCATGCGCGATAACGTAAGCAAAAGCAGCATCGCCTGAAGCGCCGAGTTTTTGGCGCATATCTTCATAGAATGATAAATCCAAATAAACCTTACGGTCGGCCGGGCAGTAAAAAGGCCCCATTGCCGCTTGGCCGGTGCCGCAGGCGGTTTGGGTGCCGGCGGTGTAGAGCGTCAGCGTTGCCGGCGTGTATTGGCTGCCGTGTTGGGCGAAATAATTGCCCCAAACGGTTTCGGTATCGGCCAAAACCACTCTGGAGAGCTCGTTAAGTTGTGCTTCCAATTGGCTGTCTATCGGCGTCTGTTGAGCAGGCGATACGGTTGGCGCGCCGGTAATGCCGGATAAATCGACCCCGTAATATGCGCCTACCAATACAATAATAATGCCGAGAATGCCGGTACTTTTTCCGCCTATACGGCTTTTGCCGCGGCGGTCTTCCACATTGGTGCTTTGTCGTCTTCCTTGCCAACGCATGGCGGGTTCCTTTGGGTATTTGCGATATGATAGCCGCTATTATACCGCCGGCTACATAATTGGGCATATTCAGAGATAGGCCGTCTGAAAACGTTCAGACGGCATGTTCGGTTTATTTTATACCGATATATATTTTTAAGTCTTGTAGAAAGCGCGGATCCAGTTTGAGCAGATAGGCAATCAGAATAAGGTTGCCTAGCGCCACGACCAAATAGAGTAGGGTGATACTGTCAAACAGCCATAATAAAGCAGCGCTGATAAGTGCGGCGGAAACCATAAACAAACCGTTCACAATATTATTAGCAGCAATGGCATGGGCGCGAAACGCTTCATGGCTGGCTGTTTGCAACCATGTATATAAAGGCACGGAGAAAAAGCCGCCGAAGAAGCCGATGGCAATCATGGTCAGCATAACCGGATAGGTGGTGCTTTGGGTAAGAAACCAACCGATACCTTGCAGTTGCTCGAAAAAGCGACCGTGTGTCAGCCATACCAACAATAAGCCCGATACTGTGAGGCCGAATGCGCCGACGGCAACCAAACCCAAATGTAGGCGGTGATGGCTGATTTTGGCGCAGATAACCGAACCTGTGGCAATGCCGATGGAAAACAGCGCGAGCATGAGGTTAAAAACATTATCGTCACCGCCGAGGTGGATTTGGGTAAAGGTAGGCAGTTGGGTGGTGTAAACCGAGCCGATAAACCAAAACCATGAAATACCGATAATGGCCGCATAAAGTTCGCGCTGGGCAAAGGTTTCCTTTAATAACAATCGGGTGCTGCGAACAATATTCGGGTCTAGTCGGGTGTTGGGGTTTTTAGCGGGAACGGGCGGCATAAACAGGCTGGTAGCCGTTCCGGCAGCCGCGACGGCCAATACTAAGATGCCGACAATATAAGGGGGAATACCGGCAACGACCGTGCCGAGTATCTGGCCGAATAAAATGGCGATAAACGTACCCGATTCAATCAGGCTGTTGCCCATAATCAGTTCTTTATCATTGAGATAGTCGGGCAGAATGGCATATTTCAACGGGCCGAATAAGGTGGATTGCGTGCCCATACAAAATAGGCAAAATAGCAATAAAGGCGCAGATTGGATATAAAAACCGACCGCCGCCACCGCCATCACCACGATTTCCAATACTTTGATAACGCTTGCCAGTTTGGCCTTATCGAATTTGGTACTCAATTGCCCTGAAAGGGCGGAAAAAAGGAAATAGGGCAGAATAAACAGCAACGCGCCTAAGTTGAGCATCTGGCTGGCAGGAATCGTATTATTTTGACCCAAACCATAAAAACTGATCATCACAAACAGCGCGGTTTTAAACAGATTGTCGTTAAACGCGCCGAGAAACTGGGTGCCGAAAAGCGGCATAAAACGGCGGCGGGTGGCAAAGTTCAGATTATCTTTTACGCTCATCTTGCGGCTTTTCCGGGTCGGTGGTTGTGTTGTTGTCGTTGGTGTTTTCGGTGGAATCATCATCCATAATAATGCGGTGCGCCGGGCCTTCCAAGTCATCAAATTGCCCGTTTTTGCCTGACCACCAAAAAAAATAAGCAATCAGAAAGGCCAAAATAATGCTGATCGGTATCAGGATAAATACACTTTCCATTATATGATTCCCGTTAAATCGGTTAAAACCAAAGTTTGGCCGTTAACCGTTAAATATTCGTTACGCAAGCGGCCGATAACGGCATTATCGTCTGATAAGATCACATAATCTTTTTCAATCTGCCAATATAAAGGCGTATCGCTATCTTGAAGCGGTGCCAATGCGTTGACGGCGGCTTTGTCTTGCGGCGTTGTTTCACTTTGCAGCTTCACCGCAAACCGTCCGCTTTGCGGTTGTGCTTCGGATTCATCATCGGGCAGCATAATAAAAAAGCCCAAATGTTCGCCTTGTTGCGTATGGATACTGAAATAATGCATGGTTTCAGACGGCCTTTAAAGTAGATAAGCAAGCGGAGTGAATATTCAATCGGTTTTGATAGCGTTATTATTCCCGCCCGCTGATTTTATCGGAAACTTCCACTTCATGCGGATTAATACGGGCATTGTCTTCCTGTCCCAAACCGACCAATTTGCGCAAACGGGTCATATAAGCATTCACATCCAAGCCGCGCCCGAAACGTTGCGCTTCCCAAACCGTTTCCGCCAACGCATCGGCCATATCATGCTCGGCTTTCACCCAATCACCACTGTATTTCCCGCACAAATTTTCATGAACGGCACGGATGCCGGGCGGTTGGTCGATAGCCACTTGCTCTTGGATGGAAAGGTGTAGCGACATATGTAGAAACGGGTTGCTTTCCCCTTCTTCGGGCGTCCAGTTTTTATCCAGATAGTTTTCGATGTGTTCTAAATAGTGGTGGTATTCAGGATGCGCTTCAATAATGCGCAAAGCTTTTTGTTGCAGGGCGTCCAATTGCAACGGCAGCATACGTTGTTGCCAGACACCGGCAAAAAAGCGGCGCACGTCGTGGGTATTGACGTCATACATAGTTTTCAAATCCCGATATGGTTTCAGACGGCCATTATAACCGATAAGGCCGTCTGAAAACGTTTTAAGCAGATATGGTAATTTATAAATAACCTGCGTATAATCGAATATTCCTATCTGGGGGCGATCTTGGTTTCGACGGGGGTTGCGAAGCAGATGCGGGCATACCGGGGTCTCAGATTCCCGTAAAACACTGAAACAAAATAGTCGCAAACGACGAAACTTACGCTTTAGCCGCTTAAGGCTAGCCGTTGCAGCAGTTGGCCGATGGGCTGCGTAGGGTCAAACCTACAGCAACGTCATTTTACATTGGCTGGTTTTCTGTCGGGTTACTTGGCAGGAAATAAGATTTAAGGTAACTGGTTTCCAAACAGCCCGTCTGCCGGCGGAATGGGAATAAGATTTTAAGTAGGCAAGACTAAGTATGTAGAACGCTTTGTAGAGGGCTTTCGGACGGGGGTTCAATTCCCCCCGCCTCCACCAGTATCACAAATAATGCAATCGTCAGGTTGCATTATTTTTTTTATCGGTTGGAAATAATTTAATGTCAGTTGATTGACTTTAAATGTATGATTGTTTGTTTAATGAAATAGTAATGGTAAAGTAGAACACTCATTACTGTTTTAGGCAATTAGACCAAATTGATTCTGACTAATTGTTTTAAAATAGAAATCTGACATTTTGTTGTGCAATTGTTAAAATGCCGTTCTCATTCTTTTAAATAAAGCTTGAAATGCGCTGTTAAAAATACTGTTAAATAGATATTAAATGGCTCTTTGGTTCAAGATGATTGTTTCCATTTTATAGATGCGGGGCTGAGACTTGGCAAAATGTTTATGGATATTGATGTAGAAACCGCAGAAACCGCCCACGCTATCGATGTGGTATGGTGCGAAAGATTAGAATAACTTAATGTAAGGAAATTAAATATGGGATTGTTGGTTGATGGTAAATGGCATACCGATTGGTATGATACTGAATCTACCGGCGGAAAATTCGTCCGCAGTAAAGCTGCTTTTCGTAATTGGGTCACTGCCGATGGCTCTGCCGGCCCCAGTGGTAAAGATGGCTTTAAAGCCGAACCGGATCGCTATCATTTGTATGTTTCTTTAGCGTGCCCTTGGGCACACCGTACCTTAATATTCAGACATCTCAAAGGTTTGGAAGAGATGATTCCGATTTCTGTTGTCAATGCTTTTATGCTTGATGATGGCTGGACTTTTGAAGAGGGTGACGGGGTGATTCCCGATATGGTGAACCATAAAAACAAACTTCATGAGATTTATACTCAGGCCATGCCGGATTATTCAGGCCGTGTAACGGTGCCGGTATTGTGGGATAAAAAAACCAATACCATCGTTAGCAACGAATCATCAGAAATTATTCGCATGTTTAATAGCGCGTTTGACGGTATTGGTGCGAAACCGGGAGATTATTATCCGGTTGAATTGCGTGAAGAGATTGATTCACTCAACGAATGGATTTATGACACTGTAAATAACGGCGTATATAAAGCAGGGTTTGCTACAACACAATCTGCTTATAACGAAGCGGTTGGCGCTTTATTTGAATCATTAGACAGGCTGGAAGGCATTTTGAGCAAACAACGTTATTTAACCGGTGATCGCTTAACCGAAGCCGATTGGCGTTTGTTTACCACTCTGCTCCGCTTCGATGCGGTTTATTACGGGCATTTTAAATGCAATATCAGGCAAATAGAAGATTATCCGGCATTATCAAATTATGTTCGCGATTTATATCAATATCAGGATGTTGCTAAAACCGTGGATATTCCTTATACCAAAGCACACTATTATGGTTCGCATACCAGCATCAACCCGACAAGGATTATTCCGGTAGGCCCGGTGCAAGACTTTAGCAAACCACATGATCGCGACCGTTTTCCTAGATAAATCGGTTTAATTTATCAACCTTATCAGGTGGGCCGTACGAACGGGACATCCTGCCGAAGTGATTAACCGTGACAGCATATCGGCGCTGTATGGTATTAATGTTACGGTATTGGATTACAATGGCAGGCCGGTTATTGTCGATACTAGATAATTGAAATGGATACATTATCGGGGCTTTGCTACCAGGCAAAGCCCTTTTTATTTTTGCAGCGATGCAAAAACATCAAAATAAGTCGGGAATGTTTTATAGGTACATTTGGGGTCGTTAATAATCACCGGTACACCCAATAATGACACCAATGAAAAACACATAGCCATACGGTGGTCGTCGTAGGTGTCGATTTCGGCACCAGGGGTTAGTGATGCCGGTGGTGTGATATGGATGGCTTCGGGTTCTTCGACCACGGTGGCGCCGACTTTACGCAGCTCGTTTGCCATAGCGGCAATGCGGTCGGTTTCTTTGACGCGCCAGCTACCGATATTGCGCAATGTACAAGTGCCGCCGCTTGCCAAGGCAACAATGGCCAAGGTCATAGCGGCATCGGGAATATGGTTGGCATCTAAATCAAACGGCAAAACCGCTTGGTTTGCGGCGCGGGAAACTTCGATAAAGTTTCCCCCCCACACAACGGTCGCCCCGATTTTCTCCAATTCGCGGGCAAAAGCCACATCGCCTTGAATACTGTCGGCACCGATACCGGTCACACGGATGGGCTCACCGGACAGCAAGCCGGCGGCTAAGAAATAAGAGGCGCTTGAAGCATCACCTTCCACATACAACCGATCTGGGGCATGGTATTGCGATCCGGCCGGAATTTTAAAAACACGGTAATCTTCGTTAACAACCGCTACACCGAATTGTGCCATCAATTTCAACGTAATGTCGATATAGGGTTTGGATATCAATTCGCCAATCACACGAATTTCAAACGCTTGTTTGGTGAGGGGCAGAGCCATCAGCAGGGCGGTGAGAAATTGGCTGGAAACATTGCCCTTAATCGGAATCACCCGTTCGCCGTTGTCTGTACGTTTGCTAATGTGTAGCGGCGGATAATGTTCATTGCCGAAATATTGGATATCGGCACCGGCTATCCGTAAGGCATCTACTAAGTCACCGATGGGGCGCTCGTGCATACGCGGTACGCCGTGAAGACGATAATCTCCGCCTAAAATAGCCAGTGCGGCGGTGAGTGGACGGAATGCCGTACCCGCATTGCCGAGAAAGAGATCTGCTTCACGGTTGGGAAATTGTCCGCCGCTGCCGTGTACTTTCAGACGGCCGTCTGAAAAAAACTCTAGTTGAATTCCCAGTTTTTCTAATGCTTCAAGCATTCGTTCGGTATCGTCGGATTGCAGCAAAGAGTGAATTTCGCACACATTGTCGGATAAAGCCGCCAATAAGAGTGTACGGTTGCTGATACTTTTAGAGCCGGGTAAGGCGATAGAGGAAGGCTTGAGCGTAACGGCAGGTAGGCGGATGAATTCGGTCATGGTTATCTTTTAATCAATAAAATATCAATATGGTATCGATATTGCTGAATATGATGTTTCAGACGGCCTCAGCTTTTATATTGGGCTGATTGGTATTTTTTTAGTAAGCCGGCGTGTTATGCGGTTTTGGGTTTGCTGGCTAGAATATTAATCACCTTTTTAGGGGTGGGCGGGGATAGTGTGATTTCACTATCATTTTCGGATAGGCCGTCTGAAAAACGGGCGGGTACGGTTTCCGAATCAAAAGCGGTATCGCCACCGTGTTTTAAGGTTTGGCCGCGTACTAAGCCGGTAAAGTCAAATAGTTCGGTGTCGGCAAGATGTGAGGGTACAACGTTTTGTAACGCTGAAAACATTGATTCAATACGGCCTGGGAAGCGTTTGTCCCAATCTTGTAGCATTTCCTTAATTACCTGACGTTGCAGGTTGGGCTGTGAACCACAAAGGTTGCAGGGAATAATGGGAAACTGTTTCAATTCGGCATAGCGTTCCAAGTCTTTTTCTTTCACATAAGCCAAAGGCCGGATCACAATATGTTCGCCATTGTCGGAAACCAGTTTGGGCGGCATGGCTTTGAGTTTGCCACCATAAAACATATTGAGGAACATGGTTTGCAGAATATCGTCGCGATGGTGGCCGAGTGCGATTTTAGTGCAGCCTAATTCTTTCGCCACACGGTATAGCACGCCACGGCGCAGGCGGCTGCATAGCGAGCAGGTGGTTTTGCCTTCTTCTATTACACGCTTAACAATAGAATAAGTATCTTCTTCTACAATACGGTAGGGCACGCCGATACTTTCGAGGTATTCGGGCAGGATGTGTTCGGGGAAACCGGGTTGTTTCTGATCAAGGTTAACGGCAACCAATTCGAAATCAATAGGCGCGCTGGCTTGTAATTGACGCAAGATGTCGAGCAGGGCGTAGCTGTCTTTGCCACCTGAAAGGCAAACCATAATTTTATCGCCGTTTTCAATCATATTGAAATCGTTGATGGCATCGCCGACTGCATGGCGCAATCGTTTGTTTAATTTATTGTTTTCTAATTGTTGTTTGCTTTTTTTAGACATGGTGTGCGTAACTGAAAAAGAGGCGGGAAAGAAAAAAGATTGTACCTGAAAATCGGCTTATTCGGTAATGGTTGCCTGCAAATGCCGTGTTTATAAGTTATTTATTTAAAAAATATGAAAAATTATGGTGCAATTCATTGTTGGATTATCTGTTAAATCTGATTATAATGGAAATATGAAAAAACATATTCCCCTCTTATTATTATCGGTTGCATTGGCAGGTTGTGAAACAATTTATCTTCCTTCTTTGAAAGAAGTACCGCTGAAACCTACTAATGTTAAGAATGAACCTGCGAAAGCGCCTTATAAACTGGCGGCTAGCCATTGGACGGATGTTTCTAAAATTCGTGAAGAGGCTACGCGGCTGAGTTATCAGGTTAGTGGCGGACAGATTACCAAAGTTCAAGCTGCGCAATACCTTAATCGCTTCCGTATCCGCCAGGTCGGTCGCAATCAGGTAGACGACAGTATGTATGAGGTTTATCTGCGTTCTGCTGTGGATAGCCAACGTGGTGCGATTACAACCGAACAGTCTAAACTGTATATCCAAAATGCTTTACGCGGCTGGCATCAGCGTTGGCCGAATATGAGCAATAAACCGTCTAATCCCGCGTTTACCAACTTCCTGATGGAAGTCATGGGTATGGATCCTTTAAAATAATTGATTAAAATTTAAAGATTAAGTTTGAGATAAATAAAGGCCGTCTGAAAATAGATTCAGACGGCCTTTATTTATCTGGTTTGTTTTATAAAACAATAAATGGGTTAGCCGAAAATTTTATCCACGGCAATCCGTGCTTTTTCACGTATTTCATCGGTCAGGTGGCTTTTCATTTGTGCATAGACCAAGGTAATCACGGCAATATCATCGCTAAAGCCTAATGGGCCGAGTAAGTCCGGAATGCTGTCGATAGGGCTGAAAAAATAAATCAATGCACCCAAAATAATCATTTTGGAACGTTTGGGTGTGGCCGGATCTTTAAATAAAAAATACAAAGCATAGAGTTGTTTCACAACCGGTTTGCCCAATTTGCCGGAGAAACGTATGATTTTTTTCAGAAAACCCGGTTCGTCCAGATTTCTTTGGCGAAATTTAGGGATAAATTCTTCAGGAGAAGTTTTATTCTTCATCATTTTCAGCTAATCCTTTCTGTTTATCAGATGTGTGGTTTTCTATTGCCGTCAATAAAATTTATTTTGTCTCTGTATGACAACTCTTTATAAAATAATGATGATTTTTCAAAATGCAAGTTTCAAAAAGGGGAGGAGATATGCAAAAAAATGTTATGGAATCAAATATGGTATTGATAATCTGATAACTACTCAATTATTTTTTATCGTGTTTTTCCGCTAGTTTCTGCAAAGCTTCGGCTAATTTGGGGTGGTGTTGTAGTTGCTCAGCTGAATGACGAAAGCTTTGCACTGCTGTTTTGCTCAGTTTTAAATGATTCTCACGGGGCGGTAACGGGCGGGTGGGAATGGTTTTAATGCGCACGCTAACGATATCCGGATGCAGATTTTGTAGTTTCGGCAGCAGACTCGGGGTAATCATACGCAAACGGGAGGCGGCCATATTGTTGTTTGCCAATAAAACCAACGTTCCTTCTTCTATACAGGCCGTCTGAAAGTGTTCGCGCAGATTGGCCGGCAAAACCTGCTTGATTTGCCGGTCTAATTTTTGCCATTGTTGTGACTGTTGCAATAATGTCAGTAGCCCTCCGTTGCGCCAGGCTAATTTTTCCAAATTCATATTATTGTCAATGCTAGTGTTGTTTTCATAAGTAAAGAAAGGCGTAATCAGTTGAAATCCGATAAAACTGCCGCTATTTCAAACGGCATTGTAACCCTGATAAGCGGCTTGTGTTAAAATTCACATTATTTTATACCGACTCTATCGAATCTATTACGGAGTGTGTGGAAACACTTCGTCACAGGAAATTTCATGCTTACTAATTTAGCTAAAAAAGTTTTTGGCAGCCGTAATGACCGCCTACTGAAACAATATCGGAAAACCGTATCAAAAATCAATGACCTGGAACCTAAAATAAAAGCTTTGAGCGATGATGAGCTTAAAGCCAAAACACCGGAATTCAAGCAACGTATTGCCAACGGCGAAAGCTTGGATAGCATCCTTCCAGAAGCGTTTGCTGTTTGTCGTGAAGCCAGCCGTCGGGTGTTGGGTATGCGTCATTTTGATGTACAACTTATCGGCGGTATGGTGTTACACAACGGTAAAATTGCCGAAATGCGTACCGGCGAGGGTAAAACACTGGTTGCCACACTTCCCGTTTATTTGAATGCGTTAACAGGACGTGGCGTACACGTTGTGACCGTGAACGATTATTTGGCTTCGCGTGACGCGGGTATTATGGAGCCGCTGTATAACTTTCTTGGGCTGACGGTGGGTGTGATTGTCAGCGATATGCAGCCGTTTTTCCGACAAACTGCCTATAATTCAGATATTACATACGGTACCAATAACGAATTCGGTTTCGATTATCTGCGTGACAATATGGTGACCGACCAATACGATAAAGTACAACGTGATTTGGCATTCGCCGTTGTGGACGAAGTGGATTCAATTCTGATTGATGAAGCGCGCACGCCGTTGATTATTTCCGGACAAGCCGATGATAATGTTCAGCTTTATCAAGTTATTGATCAGGTTCCGGGGAAATTGCACCGCCAAGAAACAGAAGAGGGTGAAGGCGATTACTGGGTAGATGAAAAAGCCCATCAGGTTATTTTGAGTGAAGCGGGCCACGAACATGCCGAGCAGGTTTTAACCGACATGGGTTTGCTGCAAGAGGGTGATTCGCTTTACTCTGCCGGTAATATTATGCTGATGCACCATTTAATGGCAGCATTACGTGCCCACACCTTATTCCATAAAGATCAACATTATGTGATTCAAGATGGTGAAATTGTGATTGTCGACGAATTTACTGGCCGCTTGATGGCCGGTCGTCGTTGGTCAGAAGGTTTACACCAAGCAGTTGAAGCGAAAGAGGGCGTGGAAATCAAACGTGAAAACCAAACTTTGGCTTCAATTACGTTCCAAAACTATTTCCGTTTATACGACAAATTATCCGGTATGACCGGTACGGCCGATACTGAAGCATTTGAGTTCCAAAGTATTTATGGCCTTGAAACTGTGATTATCCCAACCAACCGTCCGATGCAGCGGAAAGACTACAACGATCAGATTTTCCGTACCGCCGAAGAAAAATACGAGGCGGTAGTAAACGATATTCAAGCTTGCTTTGATAAAGGCCAACCCGTATTGGTTGGTACAACCAGCATTGAAAATTCTGAGTTGGTATCCCGACTATTGACCGAAGCCGGTTTGCCGCACAATGTTTTGAATGCGAAAGAGCATGAGCGTGAAGCCTTGATTGTGGCACAAGCCGGTAAAACCAGTATGATTACTGTGGCTACCAATATGGCCGGACGGGGTACGGATATTGTGTTGGGCGGTAATGTTAAGCACTTAAGCGATGCCATTATGGCAGATGAAACCTTAAGCGATGAAGAAAAACAAGCGCGTATTTCATCGCTGGAAAATAACTGGGAGACCGAGCACCGACGTGTTTTAGAAGCGGGCGGTTTACATATTATCGGTACAGAACGGCACGAAAGCCGCCGTATCGACAACCAACTGCGTGGCCGTGCCGGTCGTCAGGGTGATCCGGGTTCCAGCCGTTTCTATCTTTCGTTTGAAGATCCATTGTTGCGTTTATTTGCTTTAGACCGTGCCGCTGCCATTTTGAACCGCTTAGCCCCTGAGCGCGGGGTAGCGATTGAGCACAGCCTGCTGACCCGACAAATTGAAGGAGCGCAGCGCAAAGTGGAGGGGCGCAACTTTGATATGCGTAAACAGGTTTTGGAATACGATGATGTGGCAAATGATCAACGTAAAGTCATTTATCATTATCGTAATGAAATTCTCACCAATAAAGATGTCGGCGATTTGGCTCAAAGTATTCGTGATGAAGTCGTGGCAGATTTGGTAAATATTTATATGCCGCCGGATACCATGGAAGAAGAGTGGGATATTCCGTCTCTTGAGGCGCAATTGGCTGGAGAATTTAGAATTCAGGCCGATATCCAAGGATGGTTAAAGCAAGACAATACTTTGGATAATCAGGATGTTAAGGAGCGCTTGGTTCAGCAGGTAGAGAAAGAGTATGCAGCTAAAGTTGAATTGGTCGGTAAGCAAAATATGAGTGGTTTTGAGCGCAATGTCTTGTTGCAGGTGATTGACAGCAATTGGCGTGAACATCTTGCTGCGATGGACTATTTGCGTCAGGGTATTCATTTGCGTAGTTATGCTCAAAAAAACCCCAAGCAGGAATACAAACGTGAAGCATTTATTATGTTTGAAAACCTGTGGGCAGGCATCAAACAAAGTGCTGCTTCTTTGATGACCAGTGTTGAGGTTGAGCAGTCTGACAATATTGTTGCCGAAAGCGAGCCGCAGGAACCGGCTATGATGCAAACGATTCATTCCGGTGCGCCGACTATGGAAGATGTATTGGGTGAGTCACGCCAAGAGTTGGCAACCGAAGCGTTTGACCCTACCGGCAATGATTTCAGCCCTGAGGCATTGGCGGCACAAGGATTGAATGTGCATCGAAATGATCCTTGCCCTTGTGGAAGCGGTAAAAAATACAAACATTGTCATGGTAAGTTAAATTAATTGGATAACCGCAAAAAAGCCTGCTTCAACTAAAGCAGGCTTTTTATTATTCAAGAAAAGGCCGTCTGAAAAATAGATGGTAGAAGGCAAGTATCCTTTAAATTTTAGCTTTCAACAGTTAAATTGACTAATTTTAAAACCAATGGCTTGATAGCCAATAGGCTGAAAAAGGCAATTGGCCAAGCCACAATATAAGCGTGGAAAAGCCGGTAAGGAAAATTTGTTAATCCATTGTTTAATATAATTAATATGCTGCTGACGATAAATACCATAATTGCAGAGGTATAAAATGAAAAAGCGATGCCTGTGTATTTTTTAGAAAGTTTTTTCATGGGTATTTTTTGTATACTAAAATTTGAATATTGAAAGAGGAGTAGTTTCTAAACTTATGATGTACGGTGTCTATAATTGGTTATCAATAAGGGATATTTTTATCAAGAAACAAGGCATCGGTTGCTAGAATCAAACAGCTGATGCCTTTTATTGAGCTAGAATAGTTTAAAGATTACCGGCTACTTTTTTATTCCTCATTAGGCAAAGCATATCAGCAGCCACGTGGGCGGCAGCAATAGCTGTGATTTCGGCATTGTCATAAGCCGGAGAAACTTCCACAACATCCATACCGACAATATTTAAATCACCCAAACTGCGGATAATGCCCAAGGCGGTATGGGAGTTTAAGCCGCCGGGAACGGGGGTGCCGGTGCCGGGGGCAAAGGCGGGATCCAAGCAGTCGATATCGAAAGTGATATAGACAGGGTTGTCGCCGATAATATCGTAAATACGTTTTACCGTTGCCTCTATGCCATTTTCGTTTACCCACGGTGCAAACAGCATATTCATGCCCATGAAATCGCTATTCCATGTGCGGATGCCGACTTGTGCCGAAGTTTCAGGTTGAATCAAGCCCTCTTTAATGGCTTTATAGAACATGGTGCCGTGATTGAGCGATTCGGGCGCATCATCCGGCCATGTATCGCAATGGGCATCGAAATGCAGCAGGCTCAAAGGTTTGCCGTATTTTTCGGCATGGGCTTGCAACAGGGGATAGGTAATAAAATGGTCACCGCCGAATGTGAGCATTTTGGCAGAACTATTGTTGATAATGTCGCGGGCGTGTTGCACGATGGTTTCGCGGATTGTCCACGGTTGGTGCGCATCAAACCAACAGTCACCGTAGTCGATAACGGCCAAGTCGTCGAAAGGATCAAAGCCCCAAGGGAATAGGTTTAACTCGGCAAGCTGTACGCTGGCGGCGCGGATGGCGGCGGGGCCCAAACGTGCGCCGGGGCGGAAAGTGGTCGCTAAATCCAACGGTACGCCTGACACAACCACGTCAACGCCGTTTAAATCACGGGTGTAGCGTCGGCGCATAAAGGATAATGCACCGGCGTAAGTATTTTCTATGGTAGAGCCTTGTAGGGATGTGCGTCGGAATGCGCCATCGCCGTAGATATGTTCAGTCATATTGGTGTCCCTGATTATTTTTTCAGACGGCCTTATTGATTCAGATATACGGCCGTCTGAAAAATAGAGCCTGTGATGTGATTTTAGATTATCAATAATTTTATATGGGGATAAAATTATATTTATAAAGCAATATATTACTTAGATTGTTGTAATACTCGGTTTTGTTTTGCGAAGAGAGATAAATTATCTTCGACCAATCCGAGGTTGGCCGAAAGCTATCAGGTTTTATTTGGGCGGGATTTTAGATTCTTTCCGTTTGCGGCGTATGATGCGGATATTTTCACGATAAAAGTTCAGACGGCGGCGTTTTTTCCACCAAAAATACAATAACACCAGAAGACCAATACCGATAACCACAAATAAACCGTATTGGAATTGGTGGATTTTTTGCATAAGCCATTCCCGGTTTTCTGCACCGTAGGAGCCGAGATAGACCCATATTGGTACGGAAATTAAGGCGGCCAAGCCATCCATCATAATAAAACGCAATACGGAAACTTTTCCACTGATACCGGCACTAATAAAAATAGGGGTACGTAAACCGGGTAGAAAGCGGGCGACAAATAATACTCGGTTTCCGTATTTATCAAATTTTTCCTGTACTTGGGCATAACGCTTCGGTGTCATCACGCGGGCGATAAAACGTACTTTTAAAATTTTATGGCCATACCAACGGCCGGCCATAAACATTAAGCCGTCGCCTGCCAATACACCGAGTAAGCCGACTAAAACCATCAGATGGACATTGGTATATCCTAATCCGGATATGACACCGCCTGCTGCGAGGGTAATATCTTCGGGGATGGGTATGCCCAGCCCGCAAGCGAGTAGTACAGAAAATACCGCTGCATAACCGTATTGAATGAAAAAAGCTTCTAAAATCGCAAGCATATAGCTTGTGTTCCTTATTGGTTTGATTATATGGAATATAGTAGGGTTCTATCCGAATCAGGCCGTCTGAATCATATTGATATACTGACTTAACATTTCCCTTGAGTTCTTCATTATTTATAAAATAAATTTTCAGACGGCTCTATTAGTAGTTTGCTGATAACAGGCCGTCTGAAATAGGGTGGATACCAATTATATACTTTGATGATATCTTGCCTTATTTTTATTTTTTACGCCTTGTCGGCAGAAGCAGCGCTTTGGATGGCTTTGGCAATACGTTCAGCGCCTTTTTTCGCCCATTCGGCATCAGCGGCTTCCACCATAACACGCACTACGGGCTCGGTGCCGGAAGCGCGCAAGACTACGCGACCTTTGCCTTCCAATTCTTTTTCAACTTCTGCTAAAACCGTTTTGGAAGCACTTTCCCAGTCCAAACCTTTACGTATGCGCACATTGATCATGGTTTGCGGAAAAGCTCGCCAGTCGGCACATACAGTCGGCAGGTCTTGTTTAAGGATGCGTAAAGCCGCCAAGACTTGCAGCGCGGAAATAATACCGTCGCCGGTATTGTGTTTATCCATACACAAAATATGGCCGCTGGCTTCACCACCGATTAACCAGCCGCGTTGTTGAAGCTGTTCGAGCACATAACGGTCACCGACTTTGGCACGGCAGAACGCAATATTTTGCTCTTTGAGCGCCAATTCCATTCCCATATTGGTCATAACAGTGCCGACCACACCGCCGATTTCTATGCCTTCGGCGGCACGGGCTTTGGCAATCACATAAATCAGGCGGTCGCCGTCGTAAACCTTGCCGTTTTTATCCACCATCATCAGGCGGTCGCCGTCGCCGTCGAGCGCGATGCCGTAGTCGGCTTCATTTTGCAAAACCGCCGCTTGCAGGGCTTTTGGGTGGGTTGCACCGCATTTTTCATTAATATTATAGCCGTTCGGTTCGTCGCCGATGGTTACGACTTTAGCACCCAATTCATGGAAAACTTTCGGTGCCACATGATAACCCGCACCATTGGCGGTATCGACAACCAGTGTTAACCCGCGCAGATCAAGATTGGCAGGGAAGGTTGATTTGCAAAATTCGATATAACGGTCGTCGGCACCACTGATACGGCGGGCACGGCCGAGTTTGTCGGAGGGCAGGGTTTTTAACTCTTCATCGAGCTTGGCTTCTATTTCCAATTCGATTTCGTCGCTGAGTTTCACGCCGCCTTCGGCAAAAAATTTGATACCGTTATCCGAATAAACATTATGTGAAGCCGAAATCATGACGCCGGCCGACAAACGTAGGGCTCGGGTCAGGTAGGCAACGCCCGGTGTCGGCAGGGGGCCGGTTTGAATCACATTTACGCCGGCAGCGGTAAAGCCCGCTACCAAGGCAGCTTCAAGCATATAACCTGAAATGCGGGTGTCTTTGCCGATTAATACCGTCGGCTTGTGTTCGCTGTCATGCTGAACCAATACTTGGCCTGCCGCATAACCGAGTTTCAATACAAAATCAGGGGTAATCGGAAAAGTACCCACTTCACCGCGCACACCGTCGGTACCAAAATATTTTTTTGCCATAAATACACTCCGTTTCTCACTTGAAACAGTATTGTAAAGCAGCGCCGCGCCGCTATCCAGCGGTTTACAAGGTTTTTCGGTTGTGGTTTTTTAGCCTGCTAATTATACGGCATAAACCGCTTGAATGGGATATTTATAGTCGCTAAAAAACAAAGGGAATATAATATGACAATTGGTCGGTAATGCCGGCTCTTGCCAATATATATTGATGCAATAAGACATGGTTTTTAAGGTAGATTAACAATCAAAATGAATTTCGATTTAAAAGATGATGCCGTTTATCAACGGGAGCTGCAATATGCTTTACTGTATCGTAAAAAAAGCTTTTTGGGACGTGCTTCTTTTGTGAGTATTTATGTTTTATTTATCATTATATGGTCATTAGACAGATGGTATAGCGTATGGATTATCAATTACAGTAAAGTAAGATCAGGCCTATTTGTATTATTATTTATCGTGGCATTCTTTTGTCCTATCCATATTTTAATCTTTGGCCGTTGCCCTAAATGCAGAAAAGTCCAGCCTGGTGGTTATCGAGGAGCAGAGGTGGGCGGTGAAGGGGTTGGCCTGTCTCGTGGCAATGGCTTTACACCTTTTAGGAAACGCTGTTATTTCTGCGGAACATATTTATCAGTGAAGCAGTTGGAAAAAGATAAATTAAAGCAGCAGACTAACGCCGAGTAATATATGATTATTTAAGGCCGTCTGAAAGCCGTCTGTTTGTTTGGAATGGTTTTCAGGCGGCTTTTTTATAACCATAATCAATCGACAATGGCAACACAATAAGCGCTTACTGGGTCGGGTGCTGTCCATAAAAAGGGGATTTCAGACGGCCTGAAATCCCCTTGTATAAACTTTTGTTGGTTTATCGGAATAAATCCACCACTTTCACAAATACCATAATCACACCGTAGGCCAACGGAATAGCTACGACCGCCCAACGCCACCATACGCTGATACCGCCGTGTGACACTTCTTCGGCCGCCAGATAAGCATCGGAAAGCGTGGTTTCATCTTTGGGGTTATGACTTTGTGCTGCATCGTGGATACTTTTATCGTGATGTTTTTCATGTACGGATTTCACCAGCATATTACATACCAAGCCGGCGATTAATAATGCCGCCATAATATACATGGTGATGCTGTACGCCTGTGCCGCTGGTACGCCGCTGTTGATCTGCCCTTGACGGATATAATTCACCAATACCGGCCCTAAAACCGCAGCGGTCGACCAAGCCAACAGCAGGCGGCCGTGAATCGCGCCGACTTGGAATGTGCCGAACAAGTCGCGTAAGTAGGCCGGAATGGTGGCGAAACCGCCGCCATACATCGACATAATCACACAGAATCCAATCACAAACAGCGCTTTATTGCCGCTTTCGCCGATGGTGGGAATGGCAAAATACAAAATCGCACCGAGTACAAAAAACAGCATATAAGTGGTTTTGCGGCCGATTTTGTCGGAAATGCTCGACCAGAAAAACCGCCCGCCCATATTAAACAGACTGAGCAGACCGACGAATCCTGCGGCGGCGGCAGCGCCGACAGCCGCATCTGCGCCGACTGATGTGGTAGAAAACAACTCCTGAATCATCACCGATGCCTGCCCGAGTACGCCGATACCGGCGGTCACGTTCAAACACAAGATGCCGAATAACAGCCAAAATTGCGGTGTTTTCATCGCCTGTTTCACATTCACATGATTTTGGCTGACTAATTTTTTGCTTTTAACAGGGGCGACAAATCCGGCCGGTTTCCAATTCGGGGCGGGGATTTTGATGGTGAACACACCAAACATCATAAAAATAAAATAAAAAATGCCCAATACCACAAACGTAGCGGCAACGCCGGTAGATGAGGTACTGGAAAAAGCATTCATTAACGTTACTGATAACGGCGAAGCCAACATAGCGCCGCCGCCGAACCCCATAATTGCCAATCCCGTCGCCATACCGGGTTTGTCGGGAAACCATTTCATCAATGTCGATACCGGCCCGATATAGCCTAAACCCAAGCCCACGCCGCCTAAAACACCGTTGCCCAGATAGAGCAGCCATAAGTTATGCAGCGATACGCCAAGTGCCGACACCAAAAAACCCAAACCAAAACAACATGCCGCCACAAACATGGCTTTACGCGGGCCGACACGTTCCATCCAAGTGCCGAATAAAGCCGCCGACGCACCCAATACGGCCAAGGCGATGCTGAATATCCAGCCGACGGTGGTCAGTTGCCAATCGTCCGGCGCAGATTCGGTGATGCCGATGATTTTGGTGAGCGGGGCGTTAAATACGGAATAAGCGTAAATTTGTCCGATAGAAAGGTGGACGGCCAGAGCGGCAGGTGGAACAAGCCAACGGTTGAATCCCGGTTCGGCTATGGTTTTAGATTTATCTAAAAAAGACATGAACTTCCTTTAAGTATAAAAGCAGGAGGTGCGCACTGGTAAACACATTTTCTCTACTTGCGTTGCCGGTGTGTACAGGACTTCTGTGCCGGCATTCAAGGTAATGGTTGGTAGTGCGCACGACTGTAAAAAAAAGATATAAAACGTACCCGTCTGAAACTTATTAGATTCTAACCGTGTCGAATTTTGTGCAGTAGATGCAACATTTTTTCATGTATTCCAGCCATAAACAAGGCCGTCTGAAAACTTTACTTTCAGGTGGCCTTAAATCAAGTTATATTGCATTTTTAGAAATTATTTATTTATCGTAAAAATCAATGCCGGATAAACTTTAGAAAATGTAAATTGCCGGCCTGATATTTCGAATAACAAACCTTTATTATTTAAAAATACAGCAAAGGACACACCATGCAAGCACACGCCGTTATCGACCATATTACCGGTTGGCTGAAAGATTATCATGCCACAGCCCATTCTAAAGGTTTTGTTGTCGGTGTGTCGGGTGGGGTTGATTCTGCTGTGGTTTCTATTTTGGCCGCCCGTACAGGATTGCCGACTCTTTTGTTGGAAATGCCTATCCGCCAGAAAGAAGACCAACGCGAGCGGGCGCTGGCGCATATTGAAGACCTGAAGCAGCGTTTTCCTAATGTAAAAGCCATCAGTGTGGATTTAACGCCGTCGTTTAATACCTTTGCCGAAACGGTTGAGGTCGACGAAAGCGAATATCCGGCCAAACAGCTTGCCTTAGCCAACGCCCGTTCACGCCTGCGTATGATGACGCTTTATTATTACGGGCAACTCAACGGCTTTTTGGTTACCGGTACCGGCAATAAGGTTGAGGATTTCGGGGTCGGCTTTTTTACCAAATATGGCGACGGCGGTGTGGACATCAGCCCGATTGGCGATTTATTGAAAACACAGGTATATGAATTGGCGGCCGAATTGGAAGTGATTGAGTCTATTCAAAAAGCCCAGCCGACCGACGGCTTGTGGGATACCGACCGCACCGACGAACAACAAATGGGTGCGACTTATCCGGAATTGGAATGGGCGATGAGCGTACACGGCTGGAACCGCCCTGAAGATTTTGAAGGCCGCCAGCGTGAAGTATTGGAAATTTATACACGCCTTAATCAGGCTATGCAGCATAAGATTAATCCAATCCCTGTTTGTGAAATTCCGCTTAAATTATTGAACGGGTCGTAATCGCCTTTTAAATTACAAGCAGAGGCCGTCTGAAACTTTCAGACGGCCTTTGTGTTATTAATTCCATTGCAGAGGGATTAACTGTTCAGTAGCCAATATTGCAAGCCGATAAGGGTTTTGGCATCTTGGATTTCATTGTTTTTTAATGCGGCTTTCACTTCGTCGCGGGTCAGTAGCACAGTTTCGGTAAACTCGTCTTCATCATTTTCCAAAATACTGCCTTCTTTCACCCCTTCGGCCTGATAAAGATACATCAACTCGTCGCAGAAACCGGGGGCGGTGTAGAAGGTGTGGAGCAGTTTAACGCGCTCGGCATTGTAATGCGTTTCTTCTGCCAGTTCGCGCAGGGCGCATTCGGCAGGGTCTTCGCCGTCCACATCCAGTTTGCCGGCGGGCAATTCGAGCAGAGCTTGGTCGCAGGCGTAGCGCCATTGCCGTACCAAAACGATTTCGTCTTTATCGGTTACGGCCAATACGCAGGCGGCTCCGGGATGGCGGATAACAATCCGTGTACCTTCGTTGCCGTTGGGCAGGCGGACGGCATCGCGGGCAATGGTAACAAAAGTGCCTTGAAAAATCGGCTCGGAGCTTAATTGCGTTTCTTTTAAATCCATCATTTTTCCTTTATCCGTTCAATATGATTTAGAGAAATAAGTCGTTATGGCCGACCGCTTCACCAATGGTGTCGGTCAGCCGTGTTAATTCAGCCGGCGTGCTAATAAACGGCGGCATCAGATAAATCAATTTGCCGAAAGGCCGAATCCATACGCCGTGTTCGACAAAAAAGCGCTGTATGGCGGCCATATCGACAGGGCGTCGGGCTTCGACTACGCCGATGGCACCGATAAAGCGGATGTCGGCCACATTTTCCTGTTGCCGCAATGGGGTAAGGGCCGTCTGAAAATGTTGTTCGATAGCGGCAACTTGTTGCGGCCATTCGTTGCGCTGCAAAATCTGCATATTGGCTTCGGCAACGGCGCAGGCAAGCGGGTTGCCCATAAAAGTGGGGCCGTGCATAAAAACCCCTGCTTTGCCGCTGCAAACGGTTTCGGCTATATGGCGGGAAGTGGCTGTTGCCGAAAGTGTCATCATACCGCCGGTTAAGGCTTTGCCGATACACATAATATCGGGCTGAATACCGGCATGTTCGCAGGCAAACAGTTTGCCGGTGCGGCCGAAGCCGGTGGCGATTTCATCGAGAATCAACAGGATGCCGTATTCGTCGCACAACGAACGCACCTGTTTTAAATATTCGGGATGATAAATGCGCATCCCGCCCGCACCTTGCACCACCGGCTCTAAAATCACGGCGGCAATCTCGGTATGGTGTTGTGCCAAGGCCGTCTGAAAAGGCAGGATGTCTTCGGCCTGCCATTCGCCGTCAAAGCGGCTTTGCGGCGGGGAAACAAAAATATGTTCGGGCAGAAAATGGCGGTATAAGCTGTGCATCGAGTTAACCGGATCGCATACGCTCATCGCACCGAAAGTGTCGCCATGATAACCGCGCGCTATGGTGAGGAATTTGCTGCGCGGTTTGCCGCGTGCATGCCAGTATTGCAAGGCCATTTTCAATGAAACTTCTACCGCCACCGAGCCTGAATCCGCGAGAAAAATGCAGTCGAGGTTGTCGGGCAACATGGTTTTCAGGTTTTGGCACAAACGAATGGCCGGTTCGTGAGTGATGCCGCCGAACATCACATGCGGCATGGTATCCAACTGCCGTTTGGCCGCCGCCACTAATTCGGGATGGTTGTAGCCGTGTTGGGCGCACCACCAAGACGACATACCGTCTATCAAACGGCGGCCGTCTGAAAGTTCGAGGTAGACCCCTTCGGTGCGGGCAACGGGGTAAACAGGTAAGGGGGTGCTTATCGATGTATAAGGATGCCAGATATGGCGGCGGTCGAAATCTAAAGCATGGGAATCAAGCATAATAATGAAAAGGCCGTCTGAAAGTATTCGGATGATTATATAGCAAAGCAGCCGGTATTTTTGAAAATGGGTGAGGGCGATATCGGTTTGCAATCACTTAAGAAGGTTGAAAGCCAAGATAAATAGGCGCAAAATGTTGACAATTTTTGGGCCGTACTTTTTTCAGACGGCCTTTGTTGTTGACAGTATTTGAGTGTAGAGAAGGAATCATGAGCGATAATAAACTTCATCCGGAAACACTGGCTATTCGCGGTGCAAAAAGCCAAACCGAATATCGGGAACACAATCAGGCAGTATTTTTAACCAGCAGTTTTATGTTTGACGATGCTGCACAAGGTGCGGCTTTGTTTGCCAAAGAAATCGAGGGCTTTACCTATTCACGCACGGCCAATCCGACCGTAGCAGCTTTCGAACAGCGCATAGCCTGTTTGGAGGGCGCTGAAAAAGGGGTGGCCGTTGCCACCGGTATGGCGGCGATTCAGGCCGCATTGCTTACCTTTTTGAAAGCAGGCGACCATTTGGTGGCAGGGCAGAGTTTGTTTGGCACGACGGCAGGATTTATCAACGGCATCGTATCGAAATTCGGTATTGAAATTACCTTGGTGCCGCAAACCGATTTGGCGGCATGGAAAGCGGCGGTAAAAGAAAACACCAAAATGCTGTTTGTCGAAACGCCGTCGAACCCGTTGAGCGAGATTGCCGATATTCAGGCGTTGGCCGATATTGCGCACAGTGTGGGCGCATTGTTGGCGGTGGATAATAGTTTTTGTTCGCCGGCGATACAGCAGCCGCTGAAGTTCGGGGCGGATTTGGCGGTCGAATCGGCTACGAAAGCGATTGACGGCCAAGGCCGCGTATTGGGCGGTGTGGTATGCGGTCGCGCCGATTTAATCAAAGAGATAGCGATGTATGTCAATTCTTCCGGGCTGGCGTTGTCGCCGTTTAGCGCATGGGTATTGCTCAGCGGCGTGGAAACTTTGTTTGTGCGCATGGAACGGCAGTCGGCCAATGCTTTGCAGGTGGCACAGTGGCTGCGCGGCCATGAGCGGGTAAAAGCGGTTTACTATGCGGGGTTTGACGACCATCCGCAAGCCGATTTGGTGCGCAAACAGCAGGTATCGGGTGGTATTGTGATCGGCTTTGAAGTAGCGGGCGGCAAAGAAGCGGCATGGAAAGTGATTGATACGCTGAAGCTGTTTTCGAAAACGGCCAACTTGGGCGATGTGCGCTCGACCATTACCCACCCTTGGACAACCACGCACGGTAGAATGACCCCCGAAGCTAAAGAAGCGGTCGGTATTGAGGCAGGGTTGCTGCGTTTGTCGATCGGTTTGGAAAACGTACAAGATTTGATTGCCGATTTGCAACAGGCGCTGGCTTAAGTTTCAGATGATTTCAGACGGCCTGATAGTCAATACATATTATCAAGGCCGTCTGAACGACACACTATTGAGGATAAGAAAATGGATGAAGCGGTTTTCTCTGAGTGGGCATTGAAAATCCTGTTAACAGGGTTGGTGATTTTTCTCGGCTTTATCGTATGGGATCTCGGTAAAAAATCGAAAGCTGGAAAATTCGGTATGTTTGTATTGTTTTTGGTATTGGGGCTGGGCGTGTTCGGCTTTATATTCAAAAATATATTGATAGAATTTTTTGTTTTGCAAAAATAACGGCAACAAAAAGGCCGTCTGAAAAGCCCGTATTGCTTTCAGACGGCCTGATATTTTTAAGGATGGGTAATGGTAGCGACATATTGGCAGGCAGGTCGTTTTCAAGTGGATTTGACCGAGCCGAAAGTCATGGGAATTGTGAATGTGACGCCGGATTCGTTTTCAGACGGCGGTGTGTATTCCAAAGATGTTCAGACGGCCTTGAAACATGCCGAGCAGTTGGTTCGCGAGGGTGCCGATATACTTGATATCGGCGGCGAATCGACCCGGCCGGGTGCGGCGGAAGTCTCACCTGAAAACGAATGGGCGCGGGTGTCGCCGATATTGAAAGAGGTGGCAACGTGGAATATCCCCGTGAGCTTGGATACGCGCCGTACGGTGGTGATGCGGCAGGCGTTGGAACAAGGCGGTGTGGATATTGTTAATGATGTTTCGGCGTTGAGTGATGAGGGTGCGGTGGCATTGTTGGCCGAACAGCCCGATATCGGCATCTGCCTGATGCACATGCTGGGCATGCCGGCGACCATGCAGGAAAACCCGCAATATCAGGATGTGGTTAAAGAAGTGGCCGACTATTTGAGTGAGCGTACCGCCGTGTGCGAAGTGGCGGGTATTGAGCGCCGCCGTATTGTGTTGGATCCCGGTTTCGGTTTCGGTAAAAACCTGCAACATAATATTGCCCTGATGCGGCATTTGGATTTGTTGCTGAAACAAACAGATATGCCGTTGTTAATAGGTATTTCCCGCAAACGTATGATTGGCGAATTAAGTGGTGAAGCTAATGCTGCAGATAGGGTATACGGCAGCGTGGCCGGTGCGATTGCGGCAGTGGCACGCGGCGGGCAGATTGTCCGCGTGCATGATGTGAAAGCTACGGTCGATGCCTTGAGGGTGTGGCAGGTGTTGGGCGTTTGATTCGGATAAAATGATAGGAGGCCGTCTGAAAACCTATTTATCGGTTTATAAAATAGATAAATAGGTTTTCAGACGGCCTTGTTATTGAATACATTATTTTCTTTAATTTTCAATCGGATGGTTTGATTTTATTCCGTTTCTCTTTGGCCTTTATCGGCTATTCTCATGATTTATTTTAGACAAAATGTATATATTTTTACTTTATAAATAACCTATATTCAATTTTTTTAATAATTTATTGCCATTTTGTCTGATTTGAGTATAATTGGCAGCATCTTTACCACTGCTTTAATAAAAATTAGACAAAGGTTTGACATGCAATTAGACATTGATCGTTTGATCGCCTATTTCGGCGGTGTGAACGCCTTAGCCGAAGCCCTTAAAGAACACGACCCCGAAAATGCCGCCAGTACGGCAGCGATTTATAAGTGGCGTACCCGTGGTTCTCTGCCGTTGGCGCAGTTGCAAAAACTAACTGCGTTGGCCGAATCACAAGGCCGTCCGTTGGATTTAAATGCTTTTCTACAACAACAAAATACCCTGGAGAAACAAACCATGCCCCAAAATAACCGCGTTATTATTTTCGATACCACCCTGCGTGATGGCGAGCAGTCGCCCGGTGCTGCTATGACCAAAGAAGAAAAAATCCGTGTTGCCCGCCAGTTGGAAAAATTGGGCGTGGATGTGATTGAAGCGGGCTTTGCCGCGGCCAGCCCGGGTGATTTTGAAGCTGTGAATGAAATTGCAAAAACACTGACCCGCGCCACCGTTTGCTCATTGGCGCGCGCTATTGAGCGTGATATCCGTGCGGCCGGTGAAGCAGTGAAACCGGCTAAAAACCGCCGTATCCACACCTTTATCGCCACCAGCCCTATTCACATGGAACACAAGCTGAAAATGAAGCCCAAACAGGTGATTGAAGCGGCGGTTAAGGCAGTAAAAATCGCGAAAGAATATACCGATGATGTCGAATTCTCCTGCGAAGATGCGTTGCGTTCTGAAATTGATTTTCTAGCGGAAGTGTGTGGCGCCGTTATTGCAGCAGGTGCCACTACGATTAATATTCCCGATACCGTCGGCTATTCGATTCCGCACCGTACCGAAGCCTTTTTCAGTGAATTGATTGCTAAAACACCGGGCGGAGACAAAGTGGTTTGGTCGGCACACTGCCATAACGACTTGGGCTTGGCTGTTGCCAATTCGTTGGCTGCCTTGCGCGGCGGTGCGCGACAGGTGGAGTGTACCGTAAACGGTCTGGGGGAGCGTGCCGGTAATGCCTCGATTGAAGAAATCGTGATGGCTTTGAAAGTACGCCATGATGTATTCGGTTTCGAAACCGGTATCGACCCTACCCAAATTGTGTCGGCATCCAAATTGGTTTCCACCATTACCGGTTATCCGGTGCAGCCGAACAAGGCCATTGTCGGCGCCAATGCGTTTGCCCATGAATCAGGTATTCACCAAGACGGCGTATTGAAACACCGTGAAACTTATGAAATTATGTCGGCCGAGTCTGTCGGCTGGGCGGCTAACCGTCTAACTTTGGGCAAACTTTCCGGCCGCAATGCCTTTAAAACCAAACTGGCCGATCTCGGCATTGATTTAGGCAGCGAAGAAGCGCTGAATGCCGCTTTTGCTCGCTTTAAAGAGTTAGCAGACAAAAAGCGTGAAATTTTCGATGAAGATCTGCATGCTTTGGTATCGGATGAAATGGTTCATTTGTCGCACGACCATTACAAATTTGTTTCCCAAAAAATTACCACCGAAACCGGCGAACAGCCGGCTGCCGAAGTGGTGTTTACCGCCAACGGTTCGGAACATCGGGCTATTGCAACCGGTTCCGGCCCTGTTGATGCTATTTTCAAAGCAATTGAAAGCGTGGCGAAAAGCGGTGCGGTTTTGCAGCTTTATTCGGTGAATGCGGTTACGGAAGGAACCGAAAGCCAAGGTGAAACTTCAGTACGCTTGGCACGCGGCAGCCGTATTGTAAACGGGCAGGGGGCGGATACCGATGTATTGGCCGCAACCGCTAAGGCTTATTTGTCGGCTTTGAGTAAATTGGAGTTTGGCGGTGAAAGAATGAAAGCCCAAGGCGATATATAATTGCGATTAATTTCACTGTAATAGCGGTTTATGTTGGCACAGGCCGTCTGAAAATTGTTCAGACGGCCTGAATATCTTGATTGGCAAAATAGACACTTCAGGCCGCTATCGGTAAAATCCATGCCATCTGAAAAGGGAAAGCATGAATATTCTGATTTGTAACGACGATGGTTATCTGGCACCCGGCATTGCCGTGTTGGCGCGGGTGGCCGGTGAATTTGCCAATGTGCGGGTTGTCGCCCCCGAGCGCGACCGTAGCGGCGTCAGCAATTCGCTGACCTTAGACCGCCCGCTGCAATTGAAAGAAGCCGACAACGGTTTTTACTATGTAAACGGTACGCCCACAGACTGTATTCATCTGGCTTTGCATGCTTTACCTGATTTTAAACCCGATTTAGTGCTTTCAGGGATTAACAACGGCGCCAATATGGGCGATGATACGCTCTATTCGGGTACGGTTGCGGCCGCAACGGAAGCCTATCTGCTCGGTATTCCCGCCATTGCGTTTTCGCTCAACGATTTTAGCGGGCGTTATTGGGAAACGGCCGAAAAAGCAGCGTGGATGCTGTTGGCGCATCTGTTGAAAAATCCTCCGAATCATCCTGTTTTGTGGAATATCAATATTCCTGCCGTTGCCCCTGAAGATATTCAGGGCTGCCGGATTACCCGTTTGGGTCGCCGCCATCATGTTCAAAGTATCGTGCCCGCCCGTAATCCGCGTGGCGAGTCGGTATATTGGATAGGCCCGGTCGGCGATATTTCCGACCGTGAAGGCGGTACCGATTTTGCCGAAAGCGAAGCGGGGTATATTACGGTAACACCGTTGCAGATTGATTTGACCGATTATGGCAATATGGCTCATGTGGCCGGATTTTGGCAGGAGGTCGCGCCGTAATGCATGGGAATTGGACAGGCTTTGAAAACCGCCGCCGCCGTATGATTGAGCGCTTGGCACGGATGGGTATCGGAGATTATGTTTTACAGGCGATGAGCCGTGTGCCGCGCCATCTTTTTGTCGAAGAAGCGCTCCAATCCCGTGCCTATGATGAAATGTCGCTGCCGCTCGGATTGGGGCAGACCATATCCCAACCCTATACCGTTGCGAAAATGACGGAACTATTATTGGGTAATGCCCCACAAAATATGCGGCGGGTACTGGAAATCGGTACGGGTTGCGGTTATCAGACCGCTGTTTTGTTGGCACTCGAATTGCCGGAAATTTATTCGGTAGAACGTTTGCGCCCGCTGCACGAACGTGCCAAACACCATCTGCGCTCGGCAGGCTTATTGGCCAAAGCGCGCACAGTATGCGGCGACGGCTATTTGGGTTTGCCGGAAGTGGCACCTTTCGATGGCATTTTGGTAACGGCGGCGCCGGCAGAAATACCGATTGCACTCTTGCAACAGCTCGCTATCGGCGGCAGAATGGTGTTGCCGCTGGATGAAGGCGGCATACAATATTTGTGGTTGATTGAAAAAACACCACAGGGGTATCGCGAAACCTGCGTACAGGAAGCCAACTTCGTACCGTTGGTCAGCGGTATGGATACTTAAATTCCTAAAGACTTGAGAATGCGATATATTTTGATTATGATATATCGCGATTGAAACTTCAAACCAAACAGAAGGTAATAATATGTTGAAAAACACCGCATTCCGCACCAGCTCGGCTGCACTTGTTTTCATGCTGGGCGCATGCTCATGGTTACAGCAGCCTGCCGCACCCGTTGTGGCGGGAACCGCCGGTTCGTCTGCTCCGACAACCGCGCCGACAAGCCAAACCAATCCTTACGGTGCTGCACCTTACGAACCGAATGCGGCCGGTAACGCCGCTTCATCAAACGTTTACACCCCGCCCGCCTCTGCTTCAACCTCTTCTTCGGGCGGTGCTTATATTCCGTCTAATGCACCGGTGGATATCAATGCGGAAACCCATACGGTTGTGCGCGGTGATACGGTTTACAATATTGCCAAACGCTACAATATCCAACAAGACGATCTGCGCCAATGGAATAATTTAGCCGATAACACCATCGGTGTCGGTCAAGTTCTGCGTGTGAAGCCGACGGGCTATACCGCTCCGGCAGCGACGGCATCTAATAATACGTCTGCGCCCACTCCGGCTCCGACAGCCAGCGGCCCCGCTACTACGCCGACCGTATCCACCGGCAGCGTGCGTACCGTTTCAGGGATTGCTTGGCAGCGTCCGACTGCGGGTAATATTATTTCTTCGTTCGGCGGTAGCAATAAAGGCGTAGATATCGGCGGTACTGCCGGTCAGGCTGTGGTTGCAGCGGCGAACGGTAAAGTAGTTTATGCCGGATCAGGCTTACGCGGCTATGGTAACTTAGTGATTGTTCAGCATAACGACACGTTCCTGACTGCTTACGGACACAACCAAAATATATTGGTGAAACAAGGTCAAACCGTTAAACGCGGCCAAACCATTGCCCGTATGGGTAGTAGTGATGCCGACCGCACTAAATTGCATTTCGAAGTGCGTGAAAAAGGTAAACCGGTTAATCCGACCCGATTTGTTGCATTCTAATAACTATTCGGTTATTTAAATGTAAATCAGGCCGTCTGAATATTTTTTCAGGCGGCCTGATTTATAGCTACCAATCAGAATAAGTAATATAAAACTCAACAGTAGTTTTTTTGTATTGGTAGATATGGATTTGTATATAGTGTATGTTCTATTCAGGCAGTTTCAGACGGCCTGCAATACAATATAATAAAAAATCGTACACTTACTTTTTAACGTTGTGGATGAGTATAGAACCGTTGCCAATCATGATTGTTTGGATTGTTCATGAAGTGTTTGCGGAAAAGATAAGAAAAACATAAGAAGGTTGTTTTCGGGGCGGATATGAATAAAAACATGATAAAACCCATTCTGATGATCGGTATCGCCGCTGTATTGGGATATAGTTTCTGGTATAGCGGATCATGGTTGAAGCTGTGTTACGGTTTGGCATTATTTCTATTCGGTATGCAATGTATCGAAGAAGGTTTGCGTAATGCTGCCGGCGGTACGCTGGAACGGATGATGGCCAAAAGCACATCAACTCCTGCAAAAGGGTTGTTTTTCGGCTTGGGGGCAACGTTTATTTTGCAATCCAGTACGCTGGTGTCATTGTTAACCATTGCTTTTTTAAGTACCGGACTGATTACCCTTGCCGGTGGTATTGCGGTTATTTTAGGTACCAATCTGGGTGCAACCAGCGGTATTTGGTTGTTGGCTCTGGCCGGGCAGAGTATCAGCCTGAGCCCGATTGCCGTGCCTATGCTGGTGTTTGGCATTTTGGTGGGCTTTACCGGCAGTAAAACCAAAGCAATTGGTAGGGTTTTGGTTGGTATTGCTTTGATTTTTATCGGTATCGATGCAATTAAAGACGGTTTTCAAGCTTTGGGCGGGCAGTTTGATTTTACATCCGTTCATGCGGGTGGGGTCACCGAAATAGCGATTTTCGCTATTATCGGTTTATTACTGACAATTGTTTTGCAATCTTCTCATGCTACATTGATTTTAACCTTGGCGGCATTGTCCGCCGGACAGATTACCGTGCTACAAGGCTTTGCTATTGCGGTTGGCTCGAATGTGGGCAGTAGTATATCGACTGCTTTTGTGGGCATGTTGGGGAGTGACCGAGGTGGTAAGCGTTTGGCATTGGCGCATTTATTGTTTAATGTGGTGACTGCGGCACTGTCTTTTTTATTTTGGCTACCGCTTACCAAGTTGGTAACATGGCTGGCATCGGTGACCGGTATGGGTAGTTTGTTGCAGTTGGCATTATTCCATACATTATTCAACGGTTTGGGATTATTGGTATTCTGGCGGTTGCAAGATCGCCTTGCGGTTTCGTTATTGAAATGGCTGCCGGAAAAAGCTGAAGCAGGACAGTTGTTGCCCGAAGGCCATAAACCGGTACGGTCGCTTTACCTGAGTAATAATATGTTGCGTGCGGGTGATACGGCGCTGAGGGCGGTGTTTAAAGAAGTTGGTCACTTGAATGCAGTGAGTTTGGAAGTGATTTGCCACACTCTATTTATTCCTGTCGATGAACTGTATCAAACTCAAGAAGATGATAAAGAGCTGCCGCCGCCGGCATTACCTTTGCAATTGGATGCCCAAGCCTATTATGAAAGTCAGCTAAAGCCGCTATACAGTGATATCCTAGATTTCACGAGTAAAATCGATATTGATGGCGAAGTACTACAGAAAAAATTGGCTACTGCCCACATGGCGGCTTTTCAAATGATTGAGATTGTGAAAGAAAGCAAACACCTGCAAAAAAATATGCAGCTTTATTTGGCAAAACCGGATTCTCCCATGTTTCAAGATTATATGCGTTTGCGCCGCCATCTTTTTAAAACCTTGTTGTTGTTCCGTAAAATGACCGTATCGGGTTTGACGGAAGAGGAAAGAAACCAACAAAGCGAAGCGTTTGCCAATCATGTTGATTCATTAGAAACTTTTCGTGGGCGTGCATTGGTGAAGTTGCGTAGTAAACAAATCAGCGGATGGGAGGCTTCTTCGCTGATGAATGATATTAATTATGCCCGTCGGATTGGTTGGGGTTTGCAGGAAATTGTCCATACGGAAGGCTTGGAGTTTTCAGTAGAACAACAGCCCGAAGCAGCCTAAAAAGAATAGGGCGGATGCAGAGGCCGTCTGAAAAGTGTTTCAGACGGCCTTTCTTATGAGTATGTTTTAACGATATGAAAAATAAAATGAATAAAGGCACGTCATCGGAATACCTGCCGGACGATATTCGTCGGAATTGGCCGGATTGGGTTGCGGGTGCACGGATTGAGATAGGGTTGAGCGGCGGCTTGGATTCGGTGGTTTTGCTGCACCTGCTGGCTGCTTTGCGGGGAGAGTTTGATTTTACTTTGCAAGCAGTGCATGTGCATCACGGTTTAAATGAAAAAGCAGATGAATGGGTGTTTTTTTGTACGGCGTTATGCAGCCGTTTGTCGGTGCCGTTGCGGGTAGAATATGTGGATATTGATCGGCAGAGTCAATTGGGTATTGAGGCAGCTGCCCGTAAAGCGCGTTATCGGATATTTTCAGACGGCCTTTGCGATATCGTAGCCTTAGCACATCATCAGGATGATCAGGTGGAAACATTTATGTTGGCTGCGTTGCGTGGTGGCGGTTTGAGGGCATTGGCTGCTATGCCTGAAACACGGCCGTTAACACCTAAAATCACCATTTGGCGGCCTTTGCTGCATTATTCGCGCGAACAGTTGGAAGGTTATGCCAATAAGCACGGATTGGATTATATGGAAGATTCAAGCAATCAAGATTCCGCATTTTTACGCAATTGGTTGCGTCATCAAGGATTGCCGGTATGGCGGAAACGTTTGCCGCATCTGGATAAACATATTATCGGTAGTGTGCGGGCGTTGCAGGATGAGCTGGCTTTATTAGACGAAGTTGTACAGCAAGATTTTGAGATGATTTGTGAAGGTGGTTTTTTTGACCTGACACGTTGGAAGCACTTGAGTGTACCGCGGCGGCGGCAGCAACTTTTGCATTATAGTAAACTAAATGGCTTGGGTGTGCCGACGCCGGCAGGATTGGCCGATTTTACTAGAGTGTTGGAAACCAAGCGATCGGTATCGGCAGAATGGCCGTTGCCGAAGGGTAAAATTTATGCTTATCGAGACCGTTTGTTTGCATTGGAAAATGGTTGGGATAAAGCTTGTTTGTGGTTGGATAAAAGCGAAAACCAAAGTGGTCAACTGAAAAATCTTTTAAAAAAAAATAATTTTACCCTTGAGCGGTATTCGTTAGGTATAAGTGAAGAAGTGTTAAATAATGAGTGTATTATTCGAGCGGTAAGTACCGAAGATGTTATTGAAACGGCCGTTGGTCATAAAAATGTTTGGAAAGTTTTACAAGAACACAAGGTTCCGACTTTTATGAGAAAACATTGGCCGGTGGTTATCAACACCCAAAACCAGTGTATAGCTATTGCCAATATTATGGTAAGCGTTCATTATGCCAGTTTAAATGGATTTATTCCGTATTTTGATAAATTTAATCGGTTTGTTTTGGAACCAAAGTAAGGGTGAAGTGTCAGACTACTATCTGCACGCTTTACCTTTTCTGTGTTTGTAATCTGGTTAATGAGAAATAAAGGTTGATTATGAATGATCGTAAGATCGATCAGGCACTGGTAGAGCGGGCGCAAAAAGGTGAACACAGAGCATTCGAACTCTTGGTATCCAAGTATCAGCGCCGTTTGATTAGGCTGCTGTCCCGGTTTATTAAAGATGAGCATGAAGTTAATGATGTCGCACAAGAAGCTTTGATAAAAGCCTATCGCGCATTACCAAACTTTCGAGGAGAAAGTGCATTTTATACTTGGCTTTATCGAATCGGTATTAATACTGCGAAGAATTTTTTAGCAACATCCGGCAAACGGCCTTTTGTAAGTGCAGATGTTGCCAATGATGAAGGGGATATTCTCGATTTAGCAGATCAGCTTGCGGATGATCATACGCCGGAAGCAGAAATGATGAATCGGGAAATACTAGAAACGGTGGAGGCTGCTATAGCCAAACTACCGGAAGACTTACGGAAAGCCATTTCTCTTAGGGAAATAGAAGGCTTGTCTTACGAGGAAATTGCTCAGATTATGGACTGTCCTATCGGTACCGTACGCTCGCGAATTTTTAGAGCACGCGAGGTAATCGCCAAAGATTTACGGCCGTTGTTGGATACGTCTGAAAACCAAAGGTGGTAATAAAATGAACCAAAACAAAGACTTTGAATTTGTCTCTGCCGCCATGGACGATGATGATTTATCAGACGAAATGCTTGATAAATTGTTGTCCGACAGTGAAGCACAGAAAAAATGGCATGAATATCATGTTATCCGAGACTATATGCGATATGCGAAATCAGTTTCTGATGCCGGTGTGAACACAAACGACATGGCAACTGAAAAAAATATAGTGGTTAACGATATTGATAATGACAAATCACAACACATACACAAACCTGAAATCATCGAAAATAAAGCAGCTGCAAATCAGGCATTTTACGGATTTGCTGTTGCAGCCAGTGTTTTGGCAGTAGCTGTCGGATTGTGGCAATTCTGGCCGCATAGCCATACTGGTGGGGCCTCGTCAGTTGTACAAAAAAATATGCCTGCAGATAATGTCGAGGAGGGTATTGTGCCTGTGGGTAGCCAAACCGACTCGGTTCAAACAGATCCGGTGGCTAATGCTGAAGCGCAAGGTGCAGTTGTTCCAAATGCGGCACGTGAAAATCAAACCAATACTATAGAGAAACATTCTGCTGTCAGAGTGGAAAAAATACTTGGGCAGAATGCATCAGATAATGTTCAGTAGTCTGTTATAGATAGCAGTTGTTTGCTTTGATAGTTGAATAAGCATCAATAGTAAACAAATAAATTGGTTTGGTAACTAAATAATTGGCAGAACCCTTTGTAAAAAATCCCTTAAATTCTTTATTTAAGATATTTAAGGGATTTTTTTATGCCTATTTTTTAGTAAACAGTACAGCTATTTAAAATATCCATCATTTTCTCTTATTTATTAAAATGGAAGTGGATTGTTGATTGGCTTATTGATTAGAGTGAGTGTCTAATAAAAGTTTTAATTATTAAACACCTTCCTTGTTTATTGGGAATTACCCGTTGTTTATTGAAATCATCAAAATTCTTACATACTTTCAAAAAAATTTTCATTAACTTATTTATATTAAACTAGCGTTGAATATAAATTTATCTAGCCAATAAATTATTCAAAATATATAGATGGTATCCAAAATTATAGAGTGCCGATGTAATGTAAAGAAATAATTAAAATAATCATTTGGTTGAAAAAATATTTTTTATGGTAGTCATTGACTACTTTTTTTATCTTTCTTAAAATGATAAAGATTTTCATTTTTATTTAAGTTTTATTATGATAATAATAATTCAAATAATAACAATGATAATCATAATTATTAAATTAATTTTCTATTGATTTTTTATTCTATATGTTGTTGTCAATGTATTTTTTACCCCTTACACATCAGGAGCTTATCTCTATGAAGAAGAAAAATAATGCAATATTGACCAGCACTCGAAAAAGCTCTATGGCTTTAGGTGTCGGCTTGCTGGCAGCTGCCATGAATCCAGCCTTAGCAGCAGACTCTACAACAGAACTTGATACGGTTGATGTACGCAGCAACAGACCCATCCGCAGCGGTTATAAAGCACCGGATACTACTATCGGCAAACGCTTGCAAGATATACAAAATATTCCGCAAAGTGCAACAGTTATCAATCGTCAGGTCATGAAAGACCAGGCAACTTCCGATCTGAAAGATGCATTAAAAAATGCAGGTATTACCTTCCAAGCGGGTGAGGGCGGTCAAAAAGAAGTACCGATTATCCGCGGCTTTTATGCCGGCGGTGATGTGTACGAAGACGGTATCCGCGGTTCTTCTACCGAATTCAATAGTGATACATTCAACACTGACCATATCGAAGTACTCAAAGGCAGTGCCGGTATCTTATTCGGTCGTGGTGCTGCAGGAGGTGTAATTAATCAAGCAAGCAAAATGCCTTATTTAGGTACAGGTGGTGATATTGCTGTCGGCTTTGGTAACCGCAAATATAAACGTATTACAGGTGACTTCAATCATGCGTTTAATGACAACGTAGCCGTTCGTTTGAATGTGATGGGTGAAGATAAAGACTCTTTCCGTAAACCTGCCGATGCTAAAAAATTCGGTATTGCGCCTGCTATTTCTATCGGTTTAGGTGGCAATACCCAGCTTGATTTAAGCTATAAATACACTAAAGATGACAACTTCCCTGATTTAGGTGTCACTTACCGAAGCACTGGGCCGACAACTGCCGTCGCCGATGATCGTTACTTTGATAAAAATATTGGTTATCCCGGTATTGATTTCGAGAAAAGCCGTAACCACGTGGCGACAGCTAAATTAACACACAAATTTAGCGAGAATGCCAATATCGACAATACGTTGCGCTACAATAAAACAAAATATGATTATTTAGCATTGGCTCCGCGTTTGAATGCTGATGGAAGCGAAGTACGCCGTAATTTCGGGGACTACAAAAATGTTAGATATGATGCCGACACATGGAGCAACCTGACGAATTTTAACTATAAATTTGATACGGGTGGCATTAAACATGACTTGTTAACCACTCTTGAATTGGTTCAAGAAAAACGTGATAGTTACAGACCCAGCACTACTTTTTCTATCAATGGTACCCCCGCATCACGTAATGACGGCCTACCTTATAATATCGCCACAGGCACTTTTGCACCGGGTAATGTGACTTATGTACGTGATCCGTTATCTGCAACTGTCGTCAAAACCAATACCGTTGGTGTTGGCTTAAACGATATTATCGAGCTAACGCCGACTGTGAAAGCCATTGCCGGTGTACGCTATAACCATATCAAAACGAAAAGTCAGACACCTAATGCTGCGCAAGTTTCCCGTTCAGACGGCCTATGGACTTATACCGGCAGTTTGATCTGGGATTACCAACCCGGTCATAATGTTTACGCTACTTATGCCACATCTGCCACACCGGTTACTTTCCGTGTCACAGGTGCCGCTGCCACTTTAGATGCATCCCAACTGGTTGCCGCTCCGGAAAAAACCCGTACAGTGGAAGTTGGTACCAAAAACTCTTTCTTTGATGATACGCTGACTGTAAATGCAGCGCTGTTCCATACCCGTAAAACCCAACAATATGTTCGTAATGATGGCTTTATTGATGAAGTGAAAGTCTATGGCTTGGATACTGAAGTGGCCGGCCGTATTACCGACCGCCTCAATTTGATCGGTAATGTTGTACTGAGCAACGGTAAAATGAAGGCAAATGATCCATCAACATCCCAATTGAACGGTCATTTCCCAGAAGCAGCCGCTAAAGTAACCGCCAATGCATGGGCAAACTATCGTGTAACCAATGAGATCAATGCTGGTTTGGGTGTACGCTATGTTGGCAAACGTTACACTTATGGGTCGAATTTATTGCAAAAACTGCCTGCTTATACTGTGGTTGATGCGATGGCCAGCTACGAAAACCGAAATTACCGCGCACAGTTAAATGTCAATAATCTGTTTGATAAAAAATACTTCTCATCAGGTTTGCGTCCGCATGTATTCACCGGTGACCGCCGCACTATCTTGGCTACATTCGGTTATAAATTCTAAGCATCAGGTATAACCTTATGAAAACCGGTTCGGCATAAGTTTGGCGGTATCGAACCGGTTTGTTTCATCAGGAATAGGCCGTCTGAAAACAACCGGATAACGGCAACTTTTTCAGACGGCCTAAAATAAACAAAACACTCTTTCAAGCGAAATCTTTTAAACAATTGGCAACCCAAACCAGTAAGGAATACCATTATGTTGCTGCATATTGAAAACGTATTGACTGCCGAAGAATTGGCATACGCACAAAACCTGTTGGCAGATGCTCCGTGGAGCGATGGCAAAATCACCGCCGGCAAACAATCCGGACAGGTGAAGAACAACCTGCAACTGCCTCAAACCAGTGAGATTGGAATGGCTATGGCCGAACTGGTGAAAAGCGCTGTATTACGCAATGCCGAATTTTTTGCTGCAGCACTGCCCCATACGGTTTTCCCGCCCTTAGTGAATTGTTACCGTGAAGGCCAAAATTTTGGCAACCATATTGATAATGCTATCCGCCAAGACCCTTATACCCAACGATGGGTTCGGACCGATGTTTCCAGCACTCTGTTTCTCAATGATCCCGATGAATACGATGGCGGAGAGTTGGTGATTGAAGACAATTACGGCAGCCACAGCGTCAAACTGGCTGCCGGCGATATGATTGTTTATCCTGCCACCAGCCTGCACTATGTCACTCCGGTAACACGGGGGCAACGCGTTGCCAGCTTTTTTTGGACACAATCTATGATTGCCAGTGATGAAAAACGCACGATGTTGTTCGATATGGATCGCGCCATTACTTCGATACGTGCCCAATACGGCGAAACCGATGAATCAGTATTATTGACCGGGGTGTATCACAACCTGCTCAGACAATGGGCTGATATGTAACAAAATAGCTAACTATTTAAAAACCGATACGATTGGCTGAGATCTTTGTAAAATTTGCTTAAATTTCCTATCAAGATATTTAGGACATTTCTCATGAATATCTTTCAGTCATCCGTATTAATCATGATTACCAAACATAATTTGCTATGTTAAAAGTAGATTTACAAAAATAATTAGGCCGTCTGAAAGGTTTCGGACGGCCTAATTATTTTGCTGATTGTATGATGCTAGAACCGACCGGATGCGTGCAATTGTTTGGCGGCTTCAATGGCATAATAGGTCAGGATACCATCGGCACCGGCTCGCTTAAATGCCAGCAGGCTTTCTAAAATCACTTTATTGCCGTCTAACCAGCCGTTTTGAATGGCTGCTTGGAGCATGGCGTATTCACCCGATACCTGATAAGCGTAGGTCGGTACGCCGAATTCGTCTTTTACACGTCGGATAACATCCAGATAGGGTAATCCCGGCTTCACCATCACCATATCCGCGCCTTCCTGAATATCCATCGCCACTTCTTGAAGTGCTTCGTTGGTATTGGCCGGATCCATTTGATAGTTATATTTGTCGGCTTTGCCTAAATTGGCGGCACTGCCGACGGCATCGCGAAACGGGCCGTAAAATGCGGAAGCATATTTGGCGGAGTAGGCCATAATTCGGGTATGGATGTGGCCATTATTTTCTAAAGCTTGGCGGATGGCACCGATGCGGCCGTCCATCATATCGGAAGGGGCGATGACCTGTGCGCCTGCTTCGGCATGGCATAGCGCTTGTTTGACCAGCACTTCCACGGTTTCATCATTTAATACATAACCGTCGGCATCGGTTAATCCGTCTTGGCCGTGAATGGTGTAGGGGTCGAGCGCGACATCGGTCATAATCCCCAATTTGGGAAAGGTTTCCCGCAGTTTTCTAACCACATTCGGTATCAGCCCATCCGGATTGTAGGCTTCTTCTGCCTTTTCGGTTTTGTTTTGTGTGATAACGGGGAAAAGTGCCAACATGGGAATACCGAGTTTTAAGGCTTCTTCGGCCGTGTTTAGAAGTTTGTCCAGACTTTGCCGTTTGACACCGGGCATAGAGTGAACGGCCTCTTCGGCATTGCTGCCTTCCAAAACAAAAACCGGATAAATCAGGTCGTTGGTGGTGAGGGTATGCTCGCGCATCAGCCGGCGTGAAAAATCGTCTTTACGCATACGGCGCATACGGGAATGGGGCATGGAACGATGGGGGAATTTCATGATAAGCACCTGTTTGGTTTTAAACTTTTATCATTATACGTTTTTTATCTTTGGGATATAAGTGGGCAGGGGTGTGGCAGATAAGATGAGCCGGTATGGCGGCCGTCTGAAATAGCGGCATAACCGTTATCGGTTTTTTCAGACGGCCTGAAGTTTATCTTCAAATCATTTCGCTTGGGAAAAACGGCTTATTGTGTTGCTGAAATCAGAATCGGTTCGACCTGGTAGCCGCGCAGGCGCAATTGTTGAATCAGGCCTTGTTCGCCGAATAAGTGGCCTGAACCGACGGCAACCAAAGAGGGGGCTGCGGGTAATAAATCATCCAGTTTTTTCAACCATTGCTGATTTCGCTCGTTTAATAATTGTTCATGGAGGAAATATTTCCAAACGGCGTAATCTTGCGGTGGGAGAAATTTCAATAGTTCTTGGTCGTCGTTGATTTTCATCCATATTTTTGTGGCTTGTTGCTGCTCATATAAGCTGACCAGCATTTCTTGTTCTTTATCGGCATGGTTTTGATGGGTGATCATCATATCCAAACTGCGCATGAGAACATCATCCGGAATATTGCTCAGATAATAGATAGGTTCCATGCGTTCGAGGGAAAGAATGGTTTTGTTACGTTCTTTCGCTTGCTGAATCAGTAAGTTGTCTATGCCGTAATGAAAAGAATAGCCTTTGGGTGAATACAGGGTTTGTAGGGTAATCCAAAGCATCCAGGGGCGGATGTGGCTGTCGCCGTTGATGTGAAACGGCGGTTCGTTTTGCCGTGTCATCTCGGCGATGGCGTCCATTCTCTTTTTACCTAGTGTTTCATTAAGGGTTTGTTGGCTGTATGCCAATAATTGAAGCCGTTGGGCATCATCGCTATATTGGGGTTGTAATAAATCGTCGGGGTTGGATTCGATAATGAGTTGCCGGCTTTTTTTCAAAGCTTCGAGATAGGGCGGCGGCAGTGTGCTGTTGATTTTGCCGATATGCAGTGTACCGAGCAGATAGGTATCCGGCTGCCCTTGTTTGGTGGCTTTCCAAAGAAATGTTTCGGCGTCCGGTTTGTCTTGTGCAATTCCGACGGCACTGAAAACAATGAAAAGAATAAAGGTAAAGAGTGTTCTAAATATCATTATGTATCTGCCATCAGACTTAAAAAGCCCTGAGTACATCAGGGCTGGTTGGATTGAGGCCGTCTGAAAGTTATCTGCGTGCCAATACGGCATTGTTGAGATAGCTTTTCACACCGTTGGCAATGGCTTGCGCACTTTTTTGTCGGAAAGACGAACTGGCCAGTAGACGTGCTTCGGTCGGATTGGAAAGAAATGCGGTTTCAACCAAAATAGAAGGAATATCGGGAGCACGTAATACGGCAAAATTGGCTTGGTCGACATGGCCTTTATGGAGTTTGTTTAATTTGCCTAATTCCGATAATACATTTTTCCCAAGCGACATACTGTCTTTAATAGTAACAGTTTGGGTCATATCCAAAATAGCATTATCAATACTGCGGTTACCTACTTTTTTTACACCGCCGACCAAATCGGCATTATTTTGTGTTTGTGCCAGAAATTTTGCCGCAGAGCTGGTGGCGCCACGGGTACTGAGGGCATAAACACCGGTTCCGCGCGCACTTGGGCTGGTAAAAGAATCGGCATGAATGGAAACAAATACATCAGCTTTCAATTGTCGTGCTTTGGCAACGCGTACACCTAATGGAATAAATACATCTTCATTGCGGGTCATATAGGTTTTATAACCAAGCGCTTCCAAACGTTTCTTCGTTTCGCGTGCAATGGAAAGTACCACATCTTTTTCACGAAGACCGCCTTTGCTGATAGCCCCGGGATCTTCACCGCCATGTCCGGGATCCAATACAATAATTGGGCGGCGATTACGGTGATTGGGCGTACTTGGCGGCGGTGTATTGACAATGGCCGGATTGCGGTTGCGAACCGGCGGTGTCGAACCGGTACCGTCGTTTTGGATTTTTCCTTGTGAATAATCGTTGAGCAGAGCCATGAGTGGATCATTAGCTTCTGCTGCCAGTGCGGAAGCGGCTGACGGGTACAAATCAACAACTAAACGGTTGCGGAAATTAGCAATCGGGGCAAGAGCAAATACCTGTGGATTGGCAGCTTGTTTTAAATCAATAACTACCCGTACAGTAGTAGCTGTATTCTGTCCGACCCGGATATTTCTGATATAAGGATCGTTGCTGCGTACTTTAGAAGACATGCTCTGAAGCACATTGTTGAGTGATGCGCCTTCAATATCAATCACCAAACGTGATGGGTTGTCTAAAGTGAAATGATTGTATTTCAAAGCCTTCGAGGATTCTAAAGTAATACGGGTATAAGCGCTGGCCGGCCAAATACGCACGGCAACAAACTGGGGCGGTGCCGCTTTGGCAAACGCCGCTATCGGGGTTAAAGTAAACAATAAGCCTGCGGAGGCTTGGCGGACAATTTGGCGACGTGTTAATTTAACCATATTTCTAAACTTTTCTGGCCTTGTTCGGTATGTGCAAAGATTGTGCATTGGCGGCCTGTGCCTTCATTAGATAATGTAATGGTAAGGTCGGCAGATGGAACAAAAGTTCCACCTTGTTGCGGCCACTCAATCAACGAAATACTGTTAGCGGTAAACATATCATCCAAGCCGGCATCTTCCCATTCCTCAGGTGTGGTGAAACGGTAGAGGTCAAAATGATTTAGGGATACAGCATTTGGCAAAGGATAGGTTTCGACTATGTTGTAAGTAGGGCTTTTCACCGCGCCATCATAACCCATACCGCGTAGCAAGCCGCGGACAAAAGTCGTTTTGCCTGCGCCTAAGTTACCTTGCAGATAAACGACTAAAGGCGGTTTAATACTTTTGCTCCAGTCAGCCCCCAATTGTAGGGTAGCATTTTCATCAGGCAGTAATCGGGTAATCGGTGCGGTTTGCATGGTTTATACGCGCTTGGTTCGGATATGTTAAGTCCGTATTATGCTGGAATTCAAGAGGCTTGGAAACCTTATTGCTTGAGAAATCAGGTTAAAATAATCGGATTTTGGCTTTTACACTATATGATAATGCATTCGTTTGTGTTGAAACAGTGTACAATTATCAGTTCTATTAAAGAATAATATTAGGCCGTCTGAAAGGTTTTCAGACGGCCTGAACAGTTAATTAAAATATATGATGAAAGATAATAAACAACGCCCTATCGGGGTTTTCGATTCAGGTATCGGCGGCCTGACCAATGTACGTGCATTAATGGAACGTTTGCCGATGGAAAATATTGTGTATTTCGGCGATACCGCCAGGGTACCTTATGGTGTGAAATCCCGTGCAACCATTGAAACATTTACGGCACAAATTGTTGAATTTCTGCTTCAGCATGAAGTAAAAGCCTTGGTTGTAGCGTGTAATACGATTGCGGCTGTGGCCGTGAATAAGGTTCGTGCTATGGCGGGCAATATGCCGGTATTAGATGTGATTACCGCAGGTGCCGAAGCGGCATGGCAAACCACCCGTAATGGCCGTATCGGTATTATGGCCACCAGTACAACGGTGAACAGTAATGCTTATGCGCGTGCGATACACAGCCGTAATCCGGCTGCAAGAGTACAGTCTCAGGCTTGCCCGTTGTTGGTGCCTCTGGTTGAAGAGGGTTGGCTGGATCATGAAGTGACCCGTTTAACTGCACGTGAATATTTACGTCCGTTGCTGGCTGAAGATATTGATACGTTGGTGTTAGGATGTACTCATTACCCACTATTGAAGCCTTTGCTTAAAGAGGAAGCACCGGGTATTTCATTGGTGGATTCCGCTATCACCACCGCGGAGGCAACTGCTCAATCCCTTATGGCAGCCGGGTTGCTGAATACCGATAATCCGTCGGCAGATTACCGCTTTTATGTGAGCGATATTCCTTTGCGTTTCCGAACCATTGGCGAGCGTTTTTTAGGGCGTAGTATGGATCAGATTGAAATGGTTTCATTGGGGTGAAAAAACAGATAAATTAAATATTTGATTAATATAATATTGTTTGATAGGCCGTCTGAGGAATTTCAGACGGCTTTTTTGTTAAAAATATTTGATTTTTTTATCATTTTTTATTCTGGCAGTGTTGCTTTTCCAATATAATATTAATGAGTTTTTACCAATAATTTTTTATGTTTCACAAAGGTATTTGACTTTTCTCAATGCTATTTGAATTTAAGGTGCTTGGCAGATACTCTTGCAGGCATAACTGTGCTAATCTTCAACATGATTGCTTATGTCGCATCATATATAATTTACATAGGTATTTTGGTATGTAATCTTTATATTTTGCTTTCATACTGTCAGGTTGTTTTAAATTTAAATATCTACTGTTTAGAAAAATTAAATGTCTTTTACTTGCTTATACTCTCAGGAGTAACTTAATCAGTCTTTTTCTATTTTTAATAATCTTACGAGGTCTCTATGAAACAGTTAAAAACGTTTCTGATATGGGGCATTGTGGTATTGGTTGGATTAGCATCATTTACCACGCTTGCCATGAGCCGCGGTGAACAGATAAGTGCAGTATGGATGGTTGTTGCCGCCGTTGCTGTTTACTGTATCGCTTACCGCTTTTATAGCTTGTATATTGCCAAACAGGTTATGGAGTTGGATCCCAATCGTCTGACACCGGCTGAGCGCCATAACGACGGCTTGGACTATGTACCGACCAGCAAAGGTGTTTTGTTTGGTCACCATTTCGCTGCAATTGCAGGTGCCGGCCCGTTGGTCGGCCCAGTATTGGCTGCACAAATGGGTTATCTGCCCGGCACGCTATGGATTATTTTCGGTGTGGTATTTGCCGGTGCCGTTCAAGATATGATGGTTTTGTTTGTTTCCATGCGCCGTGACGGTAAATCACTTGGCGATATTGTGAAACAAGAGCTCGGTACAACCGCCGGTTTGATTGCCTCTATCGGTATTTTGATGATTATGGTCATCATTATGGCTGTATTGGCGCTGATTGTGGTTAAAGCTTTGGTACACAGCCCATGGGGTACGTTCACCATTGCCGCCACAATGCCTATTGCCTTGTTTATGGGTATCTATACGCGCTATATCCGTCCGGGCAAAATCGGCGAGATTTCCATTGTCGGCTTTATCTTATTGATGTTGGCGGTTATCTATGGCGAAGATGTTGCTCATAGTTCCTTCGGCCATTTCTTTGACTTAGACGGTGTTCAATTGACATGGGCCATTATGATTTACGGCTTTGTGGCTTCTGTTTTGCCCGTATGGTTATTGCTTACACCGCGCGACTATCTGTCTACCTTCTTAAAAATTGGTACTATTATGGCGTTGGCAATCGGTATTTTGATTGTGAGCCCGTCTTTGCAAATGCCTGCCGTAACCAAATTTATTGATGGTACCGGCCCGGTTTTCTCCGGTGCATTATTCCCGTTCTTATTTATTACCATTGCCTGTGGTGCAGTTTCAGGTTTCCATGCGCTGATTTCTTCCGGTACGACGCCAAAAATGTTGGAAAACGAAACCCATGTACGCATGATCGGTTATGGCGGTATGTTGATGGAAAGCTTTGTGGCTATTATGGCTTTGGCTGCTGCTACTTCGCTTGAACCAGGTGTTTATTTTGCTATGAACAGCCCTGCTGCTTTAATTGGTACAGATGCCACACAAGCTGCGCAAGTGATTACCAACCAACTTGGTTTCCCCGTAACTGCCGATACATTGCTGCATACGGCCAAAGAGGTGGGCGAGAATACTATTCTTTCTAGAGCAGGTGGTGCGCCAACTTTAGCTGTCGGTATGGCACATATTATGAGCCAATTGATTCCGGGTGAAGCCATGATGGCATTCTGGTATCACTTCGCGCTCTTATTTGAAGCATTGTTTATTCTGACTGCCGTTGATGCGGGTACCCGTGTTTCCCGTTTTATGATTCAAGATCTAGGCGGTATTTTCTATAAGCCTTTCAGCAATACAGATTCTATACCTGCTAACTTGATTGCAACTTTCTTAGCGGTAGCGTTCTGGGGTTATTTCCTGTATACCGGTGTAACAGACCCTCTTGGCGGCATTAACTCTCTGTGGCCATTATTCGGTATCGCCAACCAAATGTTGGCGGGAGTCGCATTAATTATGTGTTCGGTTGTATTAGTGAAGATGAAGCGCGAACGGTATATATGGGTTCCTTTGGTTCCTGCTGTTCTAGTATTGTTTGTCACTTGTTATGCAGGGTTGCAAAAATTATTCCATGATGATCCAAGAATCAGCTTCTTGGCACATGCTGCCAAATTCAATGATGCGGCAAATCGAGGTGAAGTTTTAGCACCTGCTAAAGATCTGGAGCAAATGGGTCGTATTGCATTCAATGACTATGTGAACTCCAGCTTAACTGTACTCTTCCTTTCTGTAGTTGTGATCGTAGCAATATATGGCTTGAAAATGGCACTAAGTGCGCGTAAAGTAGGTTGGCCTACAGCTAAAGAAGTACCGCCTGTTTACCGCAACGAGGTTCAACAAAATGAGTCGTAATAGATTAAGCCGCATGAAGGATATTTGGAAAACCGTACGATTGACTACCAGTTTGATGGTCGGGGTGCCCGATTATGATAACTATGTAGCACGCCAACGTAAAAATAATCCTAATGCACCTGTAATGACTAAATTACAATTTCAGGATTATTGCAGTAAACGGCGCTGCGGTTCTTCTGGTGGACGTTGCTGTTAATATCCTGCGGTCAGAAGCTGCCTGCTTTCAAACAGGCAGCTTTTTTTGTAAGCTCGAAAACTTACAAATAAAAAATTAAAATAAATATAATTTAAATTCAATATACTATAAATTATCTAAAAAATATTATCACAAAAGCGTTGACACAAATTATTCTGCAGCTATAATAGCGACTTCTTCCCCGATAGCTCAGTCGGTAGAGCGACGGACTGTTAATCCGCAGGTCCCTGGTTCGAGCCCAGGTCGGGGAGCCAAATTCTAAAGCCTAAACAACTGTTTAGGCTTTTTTCTTTATGGAAAACAATCAAATAATGTATACGATTTTGTCGTTTCAAATCATTGAATGATTTGATGGATGGCTTTTTTATTTATGCATAAATTATAATTTATTTATTGTTGTAGATTAAGAAAATAAAACCCCTTGCTTTTATTATGAATAAGCAGGGGGTTTATCGATTAGGTGTTACTTAGGCGATATTCAATTTGTTAATATTTTCATCTGGATGGCTGTATGTCATTACATATCAGCCCATTGTCTGAGCAGGTTGTGATACACCCCGGTCAATAATACTGATTCATCGGTTTCGCCGTATTGGGCACGTATCGAAGTAATGGCGCGATCCATATCGAACAACATCGTGCGTTTTTCATCACTGGCAATCATAGATTGTGTCCAAAAAAAGCTGGCAACGCGTTGCCCCCGTGTTACCGGAGTGACATAGTGCAGGCTGGTGGCAGGATAAACAATCATATCGCCGGCAGCCAGTTTGACGCTGTGGCTGCCGTAATTGTCTTCAATCACCAACTCTCCGCCATCGTATTCATCGGGATCATTGAGAAACAGAGTGCTGGAAACATCGGTCCGAACCCATCGTTGGGTATAAGGGTCTTGGCGGATAGCATTATCAATATGGTTGCCAAAATTTTGGCCTTCACGGTAACAATTCACTAAGGGCGGGAAAACCGTATGGGGCAGTGCTGCAGCAAAAAATTCGGCATTGCGTAATACAGCGCTTTTCACCAGTTCGGCCATAGCCATTCCAATCTCACTGGTTTGAGGCAGTTGCAGGTTGTTCTTCACCTGTCCGGATTGTTTGCCGGCGGTGATTTTGCCATCGCTCCACGGAGCATCTGCCAACAGGTTTTGTGCGTATGCCAATTCTTCGGCAGTCAATACGTTTTCAATATGCAGCAACATAATGGTATTCCTTACTGGTTTGGGTTGCCAATTGTTTAAAAGATTTCGCTTGAAAGAGTGTTTTGTTTATTTTAGGCCGTCTGAAAAAGTTGCCGTTATCCGGTTGTTTTCAGACGGCCTATTCCTGATGAAACAAACCGGTTCGATACCGCCAAACTTATGCCGAACCGGTTTTCATAAGGTTATACCTGATGCTTAGAATTTATAACCGAATGTAGCCAAGATGGTGCGGCGATCACCCGGGATAGCCTGACGGCGGTGGCCTGTTGTGAAATGTTTTTTATCAAACAGATTATTGACATTTAACTGTGCACGGTAATTTCGGTTTTCGTAGCTGGCCATCGCATCAACTACGGTATAAGCAGGTAGTTTTTGTACAATACCACCGTTTGCAGAAGGTGAATGGGTATAACGGTTACCGATATGGCGTATACCTAAGCCGGTATTAATGTCGTCGGTTATACGATAATTTGCCCATGCATTGGCGGTGAATTTGGCGGCTGTTTCAGGGAAATGGCCGTCTAACTGCACAGTTGCGGGGTCTGATGCTTTCATTTTACCGTTACTGATTACGACATTACCGATCAAGTTGAGGCGGTCGGTAATACGGCCGGCCACTTCAGTATCCAAACCATAAACTTTTGCTTCATCAATGAAGCCGGCATCACGGTAATATTGCTGTGTTTTACGGGTGTGGAATAGGGCGGCGTTCACAGTCAGTGTATCGTTGAAGAATGCATTTTTGGTACCAACCTCTACTGTACGGGTTTTTTCCGGAGCAGCAACCAATTGTGAAGCATCTATAGCAGCGGGTTGGCCCGTTACACGGTAAGTAACCGGTGTGGCGGCGGTGGCATAAGTGGCATAAACATTATGGCCGGGTTTGTAGTCCCAGATTAAACTACCGGTGTAAGTCCACAGGCCGTCTGAACGGGAAGTGATTTTGCCGCTAGGAATAGGTTTATGTTCGGTTTTAATATGGTTGTAGCGTACACCGGCAATGGCTTTCACCGTTGGGGTCAATTCTATAATATCGTTCAGGCCGATACCGATAGTGCGGGTTTCTAAATCAGAAGACCGTTGCGGGTTACGTGTAAAGCCAACATTACCTTGCGCAAAGGTACCTGTAGCTACGTTGTATGGTAAACCTTCGTTACCTGTTACTTGATTGCCATTTAAATAGAAAGTGGTATTGGCGCTATAGTTTTTACGTTTTTCTTGTGTTAACTCTAAGCTTGCCAATAAGTCATGTTTAATATTACCTGTATCAAATTTATAGTTGAAATCTGTTAAGTTACTCCATGCGTCTGAATCATAACGAGAGTGCTTATAATCTCTAAAGCGGCGGCGTACTTGCGTTTCATTGCTATTCCAGCGTGGTGCCATCACCAAATAATCATATTTTGTTTTAGCATAGTGTAAGGTGTTGCTGATATTAGCATTGTCATTGAATTTATGACTTAGTTTGGCTGTTGCTGAATGGTTGCGGCGTTTTTCATAATCAACATTTGGGTGACCGAAGTTTTTATCAATTAGGCGCTCATCGGCTTCAGCTGTTCTATCTCCGGTACGGCGATATGGAATCCCTAAGTCGGGGAAGCCGTCTACTTTTTCATATTTATAATTGAAATCAAATTGGGTATCTTCACTTAAACCGATAGAAATGGCAGGCGCAATGCCGAATTTTTTAGTATCGGCGGGTTTTCGGAAAGAGTCTTTATCTTCACCCATCACATTCAAACGAACGGCAACATTGTCATTAAACGCATGATTGAAGTCACCTGTAATACGTTTATATTTGCGGTTGCCAAAGCCGACAGCAATATCACCACCAGTACCTAAATAAGGCATTTTGCTGACTTGATTAATTACACCGCCTGAAGCACCGCGGCCAAATAATACAGCAGCACTACCTTTGAGTACTTCAATATGATCGGTATTGAAAGTGTCATTATTAAATTCAGTAGAAGAACCGCGTATACCGTCTTCGTATACATCGCCACCGGCATGAAAGCCACGGATAATCGGTACTTCTGTTTGTCCGCCTTCGCCTGCTTGGAAGGTAATACCTGCATTTTTTAATGCATCTTTCAGATCGGAAGTTGCCTGGTCTTTCATGACCTGACGATTGATAACTGTTGCACTTTGCGGAATATTTTGTATATCTTGCAAGCGTTTGCCGATAGTAGTATCCGGTGCTTTATAACCGCTGCGGATGGGTCTGTTGCTGCGTACATCAACCGTATCAAGTTCTGTTGTAGAGTCTGCTGCTAAGGCTGGATTCATGGCAGCTGCCAGCAAGCCGACACCTAAAGCCATAGAGCCTTTGCGGGTACTGGTTAGTATTACATTGGTTTTTTTCTTCATAGAGGTAAACTCCTGATGCATAGAGGAAAGTAATAGTGACAACAACATACAAAGTGAAAAATCAATAGATGATTGATTTTTATTTTAATATTTTCATTATTATTGTAATGATTATACTTGTTGATAATAAAGCATTAAATACAAATGAAAATCTTTATCATCTTATGTAAAGTAAAAATTATAGTCAATATTTTATGTATGGTATTTTTTTAAGTTATTGATTAGTTTATTATTTGTGAATAAGTAAAAATGCTATATGCAATAATTTTTACTTTGGTAGATGTATCTATTTATTTTTAATAAAGATTTTTTATTGAAGTATATTGAAACTTACTTGTCTTTTTTAAATAAATGTTATTTTTAATATTTATATCAGTATCTTATCGTTAATTTTTGTGATTTTGCTTTCTCAGCCTCTTGTTTAATAAGATTCCGGATATATGTTATACGCAATACTAGAGAGCCATTTAAAGAGGCTTATAATTAATCAGTAATGAATACATACCATTTTAGGAGATAATTATGACAAATGTAGTGAAAAATGATGTGGTTGTGAATCAATCCCGTCAAATTGAATTCTTATATGCCGGTGTAGAAACTCAAGATGGTGCAGGTGTAAAACTCACCCGTGTATTAACCCATCAATTACAAAAACGTTTAGACCCGTATTTGATGTTGGACAACTTCAAAAGCGATAACCCTGACGATTATATTGCCGGTTTCCCCAGCCATCCGCACCGTGGATTTGAAACCATCACTTATATGATAACCGGACGTATGCGTCATAAAGACAGTGCCGGTCATGAAGGTTTATTGGAAAATGGCGGTGTTCAATGGATGACCGCGGCAAGAGGTGTTATTCACTCAGAACTGCCGGAACAAGAAGATGGCGAAATGGACGGTTTCCAACTTTGGTTAAATCTGCCCGCCAAAGATAAAATGAAAGATCCTTGGTACAGAGATTTCCAAAGTGCGGATCTGCCTAAATTCGAAACTGAAAATGGTACTAAAGTGACTGTAATTGCCGGTGAGTCAAATGGTGTCCAAGGTGCGGTAACGCGCGAAACGACAGAACCTAACTATTTGGATATTCATTTGCCGGCAGGTGCAACGTTTAAACATAACATTCCGGCAAACCACAATGGCTTTCTCTTTATATATGAAGGCAGTGCGACTGTTGCAGGTCAAAATTTACCGATCAAACATATGGCCGTCTTAAAAAATGATGATAATGCCGATGGTATCGTTATCGAGGCGGATAAAAATCAGGCGACTAAATTGATTCTTGTTACTGGTCGTCCGTTAAACGAACCTATTGTTCAATACGGCCCGTTTGTGATGAACAAAGAGCAAGAAATTGTTCAAGCAATGCGAGACTATCAAAGTGGTCAGTTTGGTGAAACTGCCGCTTAATCGGATAACACACTGATATAAATTTATCCCTTTGAATTCGATTGGATTCAAAGGGATAAATTAAAAAAAGAGAGTAAAACGCATCGGCGTGTTTTACTCTCTTTTATTGTTGAATATACGATAAATTCTTATCAATAAAATTTTACGCAAGCAGTCAGCCTGCTTTGAAAACAGATAGGTTAGGAATGTTATGCTTCCGCTTCATCCGCCGCATCGTAAGCTTCGACAATTTTTTGTACCAACGGATGTCGCACAACGTCTTCACTGGTGAAGGTGTGGAAATACAAGCCTTCGATTCCGGCCAGTTTTTCTTTGGCATCTTTTAAACCGGATTTGATATTGCGCGGTAAGTCGATTTGACTGATATCACCGGTAATCACGGCTTTGGCACCGAATCCGATACGGGTTAGGAACATTTTCATTTGTTCGGGCGTGGTGTTTTGTGCTTCGTCGAGAATCACATAAGCGCCGTTGAGTGTACGGCCGCGCATATAGGCAAGCGGGGCGATTTCGATTAGGCCTTTTTCAAGCAGTTTGCCGACACGGTCGAAGCCCATTAAATCATAAAGTGCGTCGTAAAGCGGGCGCAGGTAGGGATCGACTTTTTGCGCCAAGTCTCCCGGCAGAAAGCCGAGTTTTTCACCGGCTTCAACGGCGGGGCGGACGAGGATAATACGTTCGATTTGGTGTTTTTCCATCGCATCGACGGCGGCGGCAACGGCCAGATAGGTTTTGCCCGTACCGGCAGGCCCTAAACCGAACACAATATCATGGTTGAGCAGGGCACGGATATAGCCGTTTTGACGGGGCGTCCGCCCGCCGATACTGCCGCGTTTGGTACGCAAATAATATTGTTGATCGTGGTGTTTTTCCTGATATTGTTCGTCGGCGGTTTTGGCTTCGACGGCGGCAAGCCGGATATCGTTGTCTTCCAAGTCGCGTTTTTCGGCAAGTCCGGCCAGTGAAACGAGGGCACGGCGGCCTGCATGTGCCAGTTCGCCTAAAAAAGTAAAGTTGGAAAAGCGTCGGCTGATTTCAATATCCAGCGCTTGGGCAAGGGTGTTGAGGTTGTGGTCGAGTGCGCCGCATAAGCGTTGCAATACGGTATTGTCGATATCGTCGAATTGAAGGTGAACGGTGTGGGTCATGCGGTTTTTATATTTCTCATAAAATTAAAAATAGATATAGGTTATAAGGTTAAAATGCCGAAAAATCAAGGCCGTCTGAAAAATTTCCTAATGGCCTATGATAATCTGCGTTTAAATTTAAACCTAACCCAATGGCTACTATCCAATACTTTACATCTCTATATTTGCGTCCATGTGTGTATTTTATATGACAGACTATACATAATTAATAGGTTTTTTGAGCAAATGAGCATTTCCGAAAGAGTAAATTTAGTTCTAAAAAATATAAATTTGAAAATAAAAGAATTTTCAGATAGATCAGGTGTTGCTTATAGAGGCTTTCAAAACTATTTGAGTGGTGAAAGGGAACCTAATGCAGAAAGTTTTAGTTAAATTAAGCACTCAAGTAGGTATAAATTTAAACTGGCTGCTTACAGGCGATAGAAATATGTATTTCGTAGATGATAGAGAATCGGGTGAATATGCTTATATTCCTGTGTATGATGTGGAAGTATCAGCAGGTCATGGCTCCACCGCTTACGGAGTATCTGAGCCGGAAAGCCGTTTGGCCTTCAGAAAAGATTGGTTAACCTCAAGAGGGTTAAAGTCTTTATTTCTACATGCGGTTATCGCCCGTGACGATAGTATGGAACCTACCATCGGCAATAAAGATACGTTATTGGTAGATACTGCTCGTAGTGCCCCCCGTGACGGCCATATCTATGTGATACGTTTCGGTGATACCTTATGGGTTAAAAGAGTTCAGCAGCAACCTGATAACAGCTTATTATTAATTTCAGATAACCACACTTATCCTCCGATGCAACTACGTTTAGAAGACCATCCTGATATAGAAATAATAGGCAGAGTGGTTAATGTCTCAAAAGAGCTAAATTAAAAAATACCCGATAGTAATGTCGGGTATTTTTTCAGTTGAATATGTGATAATTTGTGATATATTTTTATCTTTTACTAAACATTTAAAATAAAGGGGAGCGTATGAAAAAAAATTCATTACTCATTGCCGCTATCATCTTATCGGCCTGCACACCCAATACTTCATCTACACAGGCAGATAATGCTTCAGAAGCAACCTATACAAATTCATCTCAAGCAGTTTTGGATAAATACAAACAGCATTATCAAGTTTCGGCGTCTATAAAGACAATAACAGAAAGCAGCTAATTGAGGCATTGAAATAAACAGCATACTCAGGCCGTCTGAAAGATTCAGACGATTTAATTAATAATTAAAGATAGAAAGGGAAATAATGATTACTAAAAGTTTCTCTGTTGTTGATGAGAAAGAATATTCCGTTTTTTCTGTTAAACACGAATTTCGCTACACCTTTGATGAACCTGTATTAGTGGCAGATTTAATTACTTCGCTAAAAGCCTATGAGACACTAACGAGTAGCTATCTTCCTGCTATTTTGAATAACTTACTTGAAGTCAAAATCCAGAAAATCCAAGTAGCGGTCTCTGAAATAGAAAGAGGCTCTTTTCTTGAAAAACTGATTTTCAATTTATTTTTTAAAGATGAAGCTGCTTTTAATGAATTCTGTCTTAAAATACGAAAATTCCTAGGGACTGAAAACCAAGATGGAAACATTAATATGTCTAGAATTATTATGCTTGCAATGGGTACACTTTTAGGGGTAGGCGCAGGTTACCTTTTATTCCAAAGCCCACAGGAGAAACAGCAAGCTGTGACTAACAATATCATTACTGTAATCAATGCAGATGATTCTATTAGGTTGGATGGTGAGCATTTGGTTCAAGTTGTAAAAGAAGTAACCGGCGGCAGCAAACAAAAAACTGCAGATAATGTGGCGAAGGTATATGCACCAGCAAATAAAAATAATGGCAACGTTATTCTTGGTGCAGACGATACCCGAATTGAGCCGGTTGCTCAAGAAACTGTGGTAACTTTGCCTAAGGAAGTTGATTTAAGAAATACACCGCTTACGGAAGATTACGATGATATAGATGTTCAAATTCGTGCTACTGACCGTGATAAAAATACAGGATGGTATGCAGTCATAGACCAAATCGTTCCATCACGTGTACGCTTAGAATTACCTGATGATATTGATTTAAATATGCTAGCGAATAATGCAACTATTAGAGCAAATGTAACTATTGAATACGACTTAAAGAAAAATGGATCTCGTAAACCTAAAAAAGTAATTTTAACATCATTTCCAAGCAATTAATTTTTTAAACCCGTTTAAAAGTCCAAAAGCATAAACTGCTTCAAAATCCCTGTAACGACATCAGTTACAGGGATTTTTCGTATGGATAGGTTTAACCAATTTATCAATCGGGTACTGTCGCATGAGGACGGTTATGTTAACAATCCCAAAGACCCTGGCGGAGAGACTAATTGGAGCATCACCAAACGTACGGCCTTGGCTAATGGTTATACAGGCTCTATGCGCAGTATGACCCGTAATCCAAGCTATCAATATCTACCGCAAGGCATTTGGGGGTGTTATCACGCCGACCGAGACCTTTGCAAAAACCCTAAAAATCCCTTAAATTCTTCACCAAAGATATTTAAGGGATTTCTCATGAGTACGTTCTTTCAGCAAACCGCCCAAGCCATGATTGCCAAACACATTGACCGCTTTCCTTTATTAAAGCTCGAACAGGTAATTGATTGGCAGCCGGTAGAGCAGTATCTGAATCGTCAGAAAACCCGTTATATCAGAGATCACCGCGGCCGTCCCGCCTATCCCTTATTGGCTATGTTTAAAGCCGTTTTACTCGGCCAATGGCATAGCCTTTCCGACCCCGAACTCGAACACAGTCTCATTACCCGTATTGATTTCAACCTGTTTTGTCATTTTGACGAGATGAATATTCCCGATCACAGTACCCTTTGCCGTTACCGCAACTGGCTGGCACAAGACAATACCTTGGCCGAACTGTTGGATTTGATTAACCGCCAACTGACTGAGAAAGGCTTAAAGGTAGAGAAGGCACAGGCTGCCGTTATTGATGCGACGATTATTCAGACGGCCGGCAGTAAACAACGTCAGTCCATAGAGGTTGATAGCGAAGGAGAGATAACCGGTCAAACCACACCGAGCAAAGATAAAGATGCCCGTTGGGTGAAGAAGAACGGTCATCATCAATTAGGCTATAAGCAGCACACCCGTACCGATGCGGAAGGTTACATTGAGAAGCTGCATATTACAGCGGGCAATGCCCATGAGTGCAAACATCTGTTGCCTTTATTGGCAGGCATTGCCAAAGAGACAACGGTCTATGCGGATAAAGGTTATGACAGTGCGGAAAACAGAAAGTATCTGGAAGAATATAAACTGAAAGACGGCATTATGAGTAAATCCCATCGCAACCGTCCGCTGACGGAAGCGCAAACCCGCCGCAACAAATATTTATCGAAAACCCGTTATGTAGTGGAACAGAGTTTCGGTACGCTGCACCGTAAATTCCGCTATGCCCGGGCAGCCTACTTCGGGCTGGAGAAAGTAGCGGCGCAAAGTCATCTGAAAGCGATATGTTTGAACCTGTTGAAGGCGGCCAACAGGCTACGTGCGCCTATTGCTGCCTAAAAGGCAGCCGGATGCCTATTAATTAGGCATCTGAGGAGTAATAAAGGGGATATTGCGGTCAAAAACAGCCGAAATCCTGTGTTTGGAGTTCGGCTGTCGGGTGAAGGACTATTTCGCAAAGGTCTCCGACCAAATGTTCGGTGCGGTGGTCTATCAATTTTTTGATACCTGCATCAATCACGGCTCCGGCAATGCCGCCCGTATGCTGCAGCGTGCAGTAGGCGTAGCAGACGACGGCATTATCGGCAATCTCAGTCTGGCGGCCATTAAGGCGATGCCAGAAAACGACGTATTACTGCGGTTTAACGTCCAGCGGTTAATTTTTTACACCCAATTGAGCACGTTTTCCACTTTCGGGCGGCTGGTCGCGTAAAACCTTATCCACACATTAGTAGATAATGGGGGCTAAAAAATGAAAAAAGGTATTAATTACACTGACCTTAGATGTATTATTACCAATCCATGGGTGGTTTCTAAGTAATCATGGAAAAGCACATACTATTTGGAAATGTCTCTTGGGAAGGGGGCAAAAAAGGTCATTTTGGTAGGTTTATTTCTATCCATAAGCGGAGATGACTAATATCAGCCGAGTGCTAAGTCGGCATTATTAGATATCGCTATTAAATCCCTTGGCAGATAATTATGACGACAAAGAAACAGGCTAACCCCTCCCCGTTTATTTTGCTGTACTGTGTACATTAAGTTTCTAAATTTACCATCTCATATTATTCAGCCAAATCTAACTTTGCCCCATTTATCGAACTTCTTCCTATACATTTATCTCATATGGTTTTCATAATCGGAAAGGTTGTTGATATGTTGGTTAACAGTGTATAAATGTACATGACAAATAATTTAGGAAAATTTTTATGTAATCCTGCCATATAGGATGGGATTTTGTGCTATAAATACCTACTGTTAAATACAAATCATTATCAAAGGCTGTTTGTTCTATTTTAAAGTTTCAGAATAGTGATGATAATGAGGCAATGATTTTTTATAGCAGTTGGTTTGATATCGGCAAAGATAAAGATAATGTGTTTCAGACGGCCTGTTCGATCATGTTTAATACTATATAGTGGTTGTGCAGTATAAAAGGCCGTCTGAAAATATAGATGAGAAAAGAAAAGGAAAAAATAATGGCAAATCTTTGGCAACAATACCAAGAGAATAAGGCAAATAAACAAGGTATGTATTTCCCGCGTGAGGCTGCGGCTGATTTAGGTGTGAGCGAGGGCGAATTAATGGCCGATGCCCCTAAAACGGTTTATTTGGGCGGCAAGTCCAATGTGCGTGGTATTGTGTTGAAATTGCATACGTTGGGGCAGATACAGAGTATTGTCCGCAACAGTGTTTGCGTGCATGAAAAGCAGGGTTTATATGAAAATGTGAGCATATCTGAAAGTTCGGGTATTGCAGTAAACCCGGGGGGTATCGATCTGCGTATTTTCGCCGGCCGTTGGCATCATGTGTTGGCGGTGGAAAGTGTGGGCGAACATGGCAAAGTAAGCCGTTCGATTCAATTTTATGATGAGTTCGGCACGGCGCTTCAAAAGGTTTTCTTAATTGAAGAAAATAAGGATGCCGAGTGGCATGCTTTTATCGAAGCGTTTAAAACGGCTGATAAACCGGTATTCCAAAAGGGTGAATTGCCTGAGGTATCCGTGCCCAGATTAGCTGAGGGGCATGAAAAAGCTTTTCAGGAGCGTTGGAACGAACTAAAAGATGTACATCATTTTAACGGTATTCTGGAAACATTCGGTATCGACCGTCAGGAATCTTATCGTCATGCCCCGTCCGGCGGAGCCAAGCAGGTCGGCGTGGAAGTTTGGCAGGCCGCACTGGAGGCAGCGCGGGATAAAGGCATGGAAATTATGATTTTTTCGGGCAACCGCGGTATCGTACAGATTCAAACCGGCAAAGTGCATAATATTGTCCGTGCCCGTGGTTATTTGAATGTGCTCGACGGTAAAGAAGAAGGCTTCAGTATGCATTTGAAAGATGATGAAATCGTTGAAAGCTGGATTGTGCGCCGTCCGACACGCGATGGCTTTATTACTTGTATCGAGGGCTTCGACAGCCGCCGTAAAACCGTCATTCAGCTATTTGGCAAGCGCAAAGAAGGTGAAGAGGAACAAGCGGTATGGCGTGAAATAACCGATACGTTATGGCAGAGGCCGTCTGAAACCGATTCAAATTAAAAGTTAAAGGATATAAAGAGATGAAAAAAACCATATTTGCCGCTGCCGTTTTGTGCGCGGCGCTTCAAACTGCCTATGCGCAACGCATTGTGGTGATGTCGCCGGATGTGACCGATATTGTGGTGGCTTTGGGCGGTACCAATGAGATTGTCGGCCGTGATCAAACGACTCAAAATCCGGCGGTAAAAAATAAGCCGGTTATCGGTATTTACCGCCAATTGAATGTAGAACCGATTATTGCGGCCAAACCGGATTTGGCTATTGGCTCGTGGATGGTTCAGCCTACGAGTGTTTTCGACCGTTTGAAAGGCGCCGGTATCAATGCGGTTAATGTGGCGCCCAAAGACGACTTGGCTTCTTATCCGCAAGCTATTCGTACCGTAGGCCGGTTAATGAATAAAACGGCGCAAGCCAACGCGTTAGCCGGTAAATGGCAGGCTCAGATGAAGCAACAGCCGAAAAACGGCAAACGTTATTTATTTAGTTATGACGGCCGTATTGTTGCAGGCAAAAATACCGCAGCCGATGAAATTATTAAAAGTGCGGGTGGTATTAATGCGGCATCCAATCTCGACGGTATGAAACCGTTAACACGCGAAGCGTGGATTGCAGCTAAGCCGGATGTGATTATTATCGCCGACCATAATATGAAGATGGTCGGCAGTGCCAAACAGTTTGCCGCCCGTCCTGAAATAGCAGGAAGCAATGCGGCTAAAAACGGCAAAATCTATTTCTGGAAAGCCAACGATATGTTCCGTTATGGTTTGGATACGCCGGAAATCGTACGCAAATTAAACGCTTTGGCAAAATAATACGGCCATCCGAATCGGAGGCCGTCTGAAATTATTTCAGACGGCCTTATTGAATTCGGTGGGGATAAATAATGAAAGCTCGAACACTTATTCTTTTATTGATGGTTTCCGTTGCGGTTGTCTGGTTTTGTGCCGGTATCGGCTTCGGCGATTGGCAGATGCCGCATGAAATGGATGAAACCATCCGTGCCATCCGTTTGCCGCGGGTGATATCTGCTTTATTGGTCGGGGCGGCTTTGGCGGCGGCGGGTGCGGCGTTGCAGGCATTATTTGAAAACCCTTTGGCTGATCCCAGTCTGATCGGTACTTCGGGCGGTGCGGCTTTGGGCGTGATTGCGGTATTGGCATTAGGCGGCGGTGCTATTGGTGTACCATTGGCGGCTTTTTTGGGGGCTTTGGCGGTTTGCTTATTGATTTTGGGGGTACACCGCTTTATCGGCGGCGGCACATTGGGCTTGTTGGTTTTAGGTTTTGTGTTGAGTGCTTTTTCCGCCGCCATTGTGAGCCTGATTTTGTTTTTGTCGGATGATATGGTGTTGCGTAGTGCGACGGTATGGCTCTCCGGCAGTTTGTCTGAGGCAGGGTTTACTTCGCAATGGTATGCTTTTGCCGTGATGTTGGCCGGCTTGCTGTTATTGGTATTGGTGGGTAAAAAACTGGATATTTTGATGCTGGGCGAAGAAACAGCGGTGAGTATGGGCATTTCGGTAAACAGCGTACGCGTGCAAACGGTGGTGGGTGCGGCTTTGTTAACCGGTGCGGCGGTCTCGCTATCGGGCATTATCGGCTTTCTCGGCATGATGATTCCGAACGTGGTTGCTCAGGCAGTCGGCGGGCGGCGCAGTAAGCTGATTTTGCTTTCGGGCTGGCTCGGTGCGGTCTTCTTGTTGGTAGTGGATAGTGCGGCCAGATGGTTTGCCTATCCGGTTGATCTACCGGTGGGTATTGTGATTGCTCTATTGGGCGGTCCGTTTTTTATGTGGCTGTTTTTAAAGCCGTTGCGCAACCGTGTATAAGGTCTGTTGAATAAAAAAATCAGGCAATGCCTGTTTTAATTATGAGGAAATGACTATGCAGACTGCTTTCAGTATCCGTAACCTGCTTGTCGAAACCAAAAATAAAACCCTGTTGGCTATTGATAAGTTGGATATTCCGGCCGGTTGCCATACTGCTGTTATCGGCCCGAATGGTGCGGGTAAATCTACTTTATTGAAGGCATTAATCGGCTTGGCGGGCAAAGGTGAAATCACTTTATTCGATCATGCCGTACCGCCCCAATTAAAGCAGGGTAAAGTGGCGTGGGTAGGGCAGCATGGTCAATATCAAATGCCGCTGACTTTGGAAGAATATGTACGGCTGGGTGTTCAAAATGGCGCGGCATGGCCGTTTCAGACGGCCTCGAAATCTTCGGAAGATATCACTGAATTATTAGCCTATTTTGATTTACAGGATTTGGCCGGCAAACGGATTCAAACGCTTTCTGGCGGTGAACGGCAGCGTGCCAATATTGTTCGCGCGTTATTGCAGAAAGCGCCTGTCGTACTACTAGACGAGCCGTGTAACCATCTCGATATCCGTCATCAGCATGGTTTAATGCATTATTTGAATACTCGGCAGAATGAGTTTAGTGCAGTTATGGTTTTGCATGATTTAAACCTTGCCGCCCGTTATGCCCAATATGTCGTACTGTTGGATAAAGGCGGCATCGTTGCTGCCGGTACGCCGGAGGAAGTGATGCAGCCGGAGCGCTTGGAAGCGGTATATCATTGGCAGATACGCCGTATTGATGATGGTGATACGGTGTATTTTGGCACTTGAGTTATTGAGGCCGTCTGAAAAATTGTGTATGGCTATATTCTTAAATATTAAATATAGCAGTTTGATACGGGGCAGATGATATTCTGTCCCGTTTGTTTACTGGTATTCGCTAACTGAAAAACTTTAATAGCAATAAATTTTTAGATTAAATGTGGTGTTTTCTACAATAAATTTAATGATGCATATTGATTTTTTATTTATCGATTATTTATTTTTATTATTTTTCACTATTTTTAGCATAAAGAACATAATAAATATAAAGTGATGCTTTTGTTTTATATAGGTTTAGTAAAAAAATGTGAATTATTTAAGATAATCTATAATAAATATAGCAATAGAAGTAATTTTTTCTATATAATAACGAAATTACTTTTCGGGTATGTTTATTTTAGGTGCCTGTATAAGTATTTTATAAAGATAATTATGGAAAGAATAATGCAGATATGACAATATTATCTGACTTTATACGTGCCGATATTCAAGCATTAACGGCGTATCAGGTTGCCGAATTGCCGGAAGGCTTTATGAAATTGGATGCAATGGAAAGCCCTTATCATCCGTTTTCAGGTGACGAGACACTTAAAAAAAAATGGTTGGAATTATTGTCTCAAGCGCCTATCCACCTTTATCCCAATCCGGCTACTAGCGGATTGCAAGAAGCGCTTCGGCAGGCCTTTAATATTCCGGATGCTGCTCAAATTGCATTGGGCAACGGTTCTGATGAATTAATTCAGTTGCTTACCATGTTGGTTGCCAAGCCTGATGCAACGGTTTTGGCGGTGGAGCCGAGTTTTGTGATGTATAAACATAATGCCGCATTGTATGGCATGAATTATGTCGGTGTTCCGTTGAATGATGATTTCACCTTGAATTTACCCGCAGTTTTGGCAGCAATTGAAAAGCATAATCCGGCTTTGATCTTTATTGCGTATCCGAATAACCCGACAGGTGTGTGTTTTCAGCGTGAAGAAGTGGAACAAATTATCCGTGCTGCCAAGGGTATTGTGGTGGTCGATGAGGCATATGGTGCCTTTAGTCGTGATAGTTTTCTTTCTCAGGCGGGGAGTATTGAAAATTTAATTGTGATGCGAACTATCAGCAAAATCGGCTTTGCCGGTTTGCGTATCGGATATGCTTCTGGCGCTGCTACGGTGATTAATGAGTTAGCAAAAATTACGCCGCCTTACAATATGAATCAATTAAGTCTGGCAACAGCTAAGTTTGCATTGCAGCATGCTGAAAAAATTGCGGAGACTATTGAAAAACTAAAAAAAGAGCGGGAAAGGTTGTTTGCGGCATTATCTGCCATAGGCCGTCTGAACGTTTTTCCCAGCGATGCTAATTTTCTTACGGTAAGAGTACCTAATGCCGCGTTGCTGTATGAAACCTTAAAACAAAATAAAATTTTGATTAAAAAACTGCACGGCGTACATCCGCTTTTGGATGAATGTGTGCGTATTACCGTAGGCTCACCTGAGGAAAATAATGCCGTAATCAATGTTTTTAATAAACTATATGACGAAAGATAAAAGTTAATTTCAAATTATAGTTTGAAAAATAACATTGCTGATTTTTTATTAATTTAATGAAACATATTTGGAAACAGTTATGAACAAAACACAACTTCATTTGCAAAATTTATTATTGCTGATTAAAGAAGCCGGCTCTATGGCCGAATTAGCCCGCCGTTGCGGTTATGATAATTCGGCATCGCTATCGCAAATCAAACGTCGCTTGGAAATACAAAGTGATGATGAAAACGGACGGGGGATTAGAGCCTCATTATTGGCAAAACTTGAAAGCGGTATGGGTAAACGTAAAGGCTGGATGAATCGCGAACATGATTTGGAAGCCGAACAGCGTAAAAAAGAAGCGGCCGCATCTGCCGCCATACCGCAGCATACCAATAAGCCTGTATTGGATTTCCAATCTGCCGAAGGGCGTGTGGCAATGGTTAGCCGCAATACAAGCGAAACACAAATTTCGGTTGCCATTAATTTGGATGGAACAGGACAGAGTCATTTTGATACCGGTGTACCATTTTTAGAACATATGATGGATCAGATTGCACGTCATAGTTTGATTGATATTGATATTACATGCAAAGGTGATGTGCATATTGATGATCACCATACAGTAGAAGACATTGGTATTACTTTGGGGCAGGCGTTGAAGCAGGCTTTGGGTGATAAAGCCGGAATCCGCCGTTATGGTCATGCTTATGTGCCGCTGGATGAGGCTTTGAGCCGCGTGGTGATTGATTTATCCGGTCGTCCGGGTTTGTCTTATAACGTGGAATATACCCGTGCAATAATCGGTAGATTTGATGTGGATCTGTTTGGTGAGTTTTTTGCCGGTTTGGTCAATCACAGTATGATGACCTTGCATATTGATAACTTGCAGGGTAAGAATGCCCATCATCAGGCTGAAACTATATTTAAAGCATTTGGCCGTGCTTTGCGTATGGCCGTTGAGTTTGATGATCGTATGGCTGGGCGTATGCCTTCAACGAAAGGTACGTTATCTGCTTAATAATTGATTGACTTTAATTATTTTAATAACGGCTTAATATGATAAAAATAAGGCTGTCTGATTTTTCAGACGGCCTAAGGTCTTTTTAATAAAATAAATTATTAAAAATTTATGCTCAATAAAATTTTCAAAATAAAATTTTTTCCGATTTTATCTACTTTTCATTTAAATTTAGAAAATTTTTAGTTAGTTGAAATATTTCAACGTATTTTTATGCGTCAAATTTCGTGAATAATATATTTTGCAAAAATCTCCGGCTGTATAAACAATGCTGTCAAGCTTAACCTGTTTTTGAATAATAGGTAGTAGAGTAATCGTTTGGGTATTCGCAACGGCTACGGTATAAACCTTGCCATTTCGCTTTAACAGCCCGAATACCAGTACTTTCCGGCTGCACCGCGACCGTGTTTACCTTTTCTGTGGCCGCTAAATAGCTTTCATCAGCTTTGATTTCACCATCGAACTTTTCCAAATGCAGACTGTTTTGATAAATCAGCAAACGTAGTCGGTAAAAATAATAAACGGCAGTATTTCTATAAATGCTTGCTAATTGTGCTGCTATTTTAGCTATTACGCCTGCAACAAACAGCTCGATTAGCTTGTGTTGTTTATACTGATTTAAATGGCTTTTCTTTATAAGGGTTATTTTATATGTTTTTGAATAATTCTAGTTATCTAGGAAAGTATAAATATTTTCCTTGAGAGATCTGATAAGAATTGGGTGTCAATAGAAGCCAATCGCAATCAATTTGTAGCCCATGGAGGGATTAATAATTTAGATGAAATGTTACATCATGCTTTGAGATGGATTAAAAATAAAAGATTGCCTTAGATGACTAGTAAACCATAGCTTGTATTGAATACTTATGCAAGAGATAGGGTTATATACCCGCCCGCAGCCAATTTTGAATGGAGAAATGTAAATAAAGAGCCATAGCAAGGAAATAGACATTTAGATATTATTCCATAATTTAATTTTTAGAAAAGGTGAGAGATGAAAGCTATTTTAAAAGATATTTATAGTTATGATATTGATGAAAAATTAGAAGATTACACCCCTTTAATAGCAGATAATTTTGGATTTAATATTCGATTAATAGTAGGAGAAAAAGACTTGGGCGGTGAAGAAAGTATAGATATTTTTCTTTGTACACCACTTTGGTTGCAAGATAATTACTCTAAATCTGATATTATCATTGGTAGGTCGTATATTATTGTTTTTGAGTTTAATTATAAAAGGATTCTTAGTAGGTTAAAGAATATTATAGAAAATATTACTGGAGATGACTGGGAAGAAATAGGAATAAAACTTAGCCAATTAGGGTTGTGGGAATTTGAAGATTATCAAGATTGCAGTCAATGATTGGCTCAAGTAAAAAGTAAGCTGTAGCCTACATAAAATATCTATTCAAATCGTAGAGTGCGTACCTTTGGGGGGGTGCACGCTTTTCTTTATCATCACCGACATCAAAAGCGACAAACTGACCGTAAAATCGAACGGATACAGGGTAAACTCACCAGCCGCTACGGGTTAGACTGCCGTAAAACGTAGCTAAGGCTACGATAAAATTGGTAATCTGATTCACAGCAGCGACCAAAGATGTGGTGTAACAAAATTTGAATACGACACACTCTGCAAAATCACCAAAGCTGACAAAGAAATTTTTGCCTTCGACCCCGCCCACAATAACCTTTCAGACAACCTTAAAGATAAGATTGCCGACAATCGTTTAAAAACCTATAACGGCATCAGCTATTATTATGATGATTTAGATAACCTGATTCACCGTGAACTGGCTGACGGCGAAAAATATAATAAAAAAGGAAAGCACTTAGGGGCTTTTGATCCAATAACTGGGAATCAAATAAAGGGCCTATTAAAACTAGGAGAGTTCAACCATGAAAAAATCCATAAGATTTATATCAAAATATGAAAAGAATGGAGAGTTATTTATTGGGGTTTTAAATTTTAAAAACCAACCTTCTCTTGGTTTTTTACAAAAAATTTTTAATGAAACCGGCCTAATGTATTATGAGTATTGGATAACAGAAGAAATAGCAGAAAAAATAAAAGGATGTGTGGATGGGGAGTTAGAAATAAATAATTATGCTTATTTCTTATCTTGTGAGGCCGATATATTAAATTAAGTAGAAGAAATTTCTTAAAAATAAAGGTTTTGGGATATGAAAAAATTTGTAGCTTATGGAAATGAAGTTGGTAAGCCAGTTGATTTAAAGCTAGATGAAGTAAAAATCTTGGCAAATCCAGAAACTTTTTTAGAAATTGGATTGTTTATGATAAAAACAGCCTATGCAATGCAAGATTATGGTTTAGAACATAAACATTTACAAGATGAAATTAATGATTTTAGCCATAAACGTCATGTTGATTTAATCTTATTAAATAAAAAAATAGTTAAATAAAAGTAAAACCAAAAAAGCAAAAAAATAGAATTAGCTCATTAACTAACTAGTAGGAATTTTAAATATGAACATTCTAGAAAAACAAAAAAATGATGAAATTGAAGATACTTTTTGTTATGAGCTTTTTGAAAATTCATTTTTCAATCTTAAACTATGCCAAGATTTATTATTCGAATTACCCAATATTCCTAAAACACAACAATCATTAGAGATAATAAAATGGATTATATCTAGTGTAGATATGTGTTTTTCTAGCCATCATGATAAAATGATTTATATAAAATAACAAACTATACAAAAAAATTGAAAATGATTGGAAAGAATATAAATTAATTTTAGCTAGTTATATTAGCTAACCATTTAATTTTAAATCCAGATATTTATTTTTTGCTTTGACCAAATTTGGCATATTGTCTAAAACCAAGTATATCAAAATAACTAAGGTGGAAAGGGTAAATGCTAGAACTTTTTTATAATGAAAAAAATATTTTTATAAATACAGATGATGAAAATATTAATAAGATGATTGAGGTTATTCAAAAGAAAACCGGTATATATATTGATCCTTATTCGGATACCAAATTATACCCATCACATCAAAAGTTGATTATTGTATTTTTGGAAAACTATCCGAATCAATATTTAAACTTAGTTAATTTTTTTCAAAAAGCAATCGAATTAGATGAAATTGTTTATTGTATAGGATATTAGTGTCTAGACAGTAAGTTTTAGCTTAAATAAAGTGCTTATTTAAAGCATATGGTCTGTGCGATCACATGACCACTCGTCTCTTTCTTCCAATCCCGCTCACAATGTCCTTTCAGACGGCCTGTATACCTATATCTATACCGATAGCACAAATCTGCAGTTGGACAAAATAAAGAAGGGAAAAGCTACCAATATATTAATTATTTCCACTGCGACCAAATTGGTACCCCGTGAAAGATGACTGATAGAGATGGGAATTTATTGTGGTTTAGAAAATATAAAGGTTTGGGAAAGTTAGACCAAGAGAGCAGTATTGTGACCAAGAAACAGGCTTGCATTATAACTTCTTTAGGTATTACGAGTCGGATTATGGTCGGTTTGTGAATTAGGATCCGATTGGGTTATGGGGAAGTCTGAATTTATATCAGTTTGTGCCAAATACACAAAAGTAGATAGACTCTTTAGAGCTTTATGCTTATTTGTTTCTTGCCGCTATAGAGGTTGGTAAGATTATACAAGGTTTTTTTAATTGCAGGATCTGTAGTAGGTGCAGGGTATGTTAGTAGTAAAGTAATAGAAGCTACTCAGTTTAAATCACGCTCTGAATCAACTACCGGTGCGACTGCTTCATCGGCAAGCGATATCTGTATTGGAAAATGTGAGTAAGAGAAAGAACGAAAAAGACGTTGTAAAAAGTGGGAGCAGGGAGGACCTCGGCAAGCATTTAATATAGTTAATATTAAAGGGGGCAAAAGGAATTAGAGGAAGTCCCATTGATCACTAGAACTGGAAGAGAAAGTCCTTTTTTGGAAATATTACCTAAGGGAAAATTAAATTCTTTTTTTGAATACGACTATATTTTATTTAAATAAAATTAACTGCAAAAAATATATTGAACAATAATGAATTTGATAATTTGTTTTTTTGTATAACATATCCGGGATTATAATTATTTGAATTATATGGATTTTATATACCAAATTTATGTATTTCCAAATCAAAATATAAAGAGTCTTTTGAGCAAAAAAATTATTAAATTTAGATGATGTACCGTGGCTCAATGAATCTTTAACTGAGTTAGGCTATAAAAATACTTTTAAAATAGTTTATTCGAAATTTGATGACGACTTTGGTTGTGAAATAGTTAGGATATTTTTATTAGATAAGTAAATATATTTAAAAAATATTGTTTGTAAGAAACTTTAGATGTTCTTAATATATATTTCCTATTTTAACTAATAAATATTCTTTATGATAAAATAATATAATTAAGTTAATGCTATATTGGATAAGATGATTCTTTATTTTATCATTGATAGAATAGTATCCTTTATAGGTTGAGTGGAAATATATAGGATATTGATCATGTTATTTAAACCTGATTTAGAACAATGTAAATTAAATCAACATCGGATTCTAAAATTATGGGAAATAGATGATGAAATGAAAAAAGCACTAGATAGTACTATTGATGTTTTTCTTATACCTGAATCTATTGAAATATATAATCATTTTTCGTCTAAAAAAGATGAATCTTATCTGTCAAAAGATAAATTTTATGATGAGTTTATAGAACTTATGAGAAAGTATTATCGTAAAGATGAAGTTTTTTATATTCTTTATTGTGGTAATACATCAGCGTTAAATAAATTTGGATTTTCAGAACAATCATACCCTATTTTTTCGGTAACCTATAAAAATTTAATAGATTATTGGTCGAGTTTAATAAAAAAGAAAGATTTTTTCACTTTAATCATATCTGATATTAGCTTTAATACAGTAATAGATATTTCTGATATAGATAATCATGCAGAAAATCCAGATCACACAAATGATTATACGGTATTTTTAAAAACAAATAACAAATTGTCATCTATATAAAATGTTTATTCAAAGTGTAGAGTGTGTGCCCTTTTAGGCACACACATTCTTTATTGTAATCAATACGAAAGCGACAAACTGCACCGCGAAATCGAACAGACACAGGGTAAACCTACCAGCTGCTACAAACTTAGCCTGTTTTAATAAGATAATGGCTTAGATTGACTTATACCTTATCTAAAGCATCGGCAAATGATGAGACGGCCTGATTGATATTTTGCAGCTTATCTAAGCCGAATAGGCCGATGCGGAAGGTTTGGAAGTCGCTGCGTTCGCCGCATTGTAGCGGTACGCCGGAAGCGATTTGTACACCTTTATCCAGAAAGGCCTTGCCGCTTTGAATATCGGCACGGGTAGTATAGGAAACCACGACGCCGGGCGCTTCAAAACCTTTTGCAGCCACACTCGGGTAGCCTTTTTCAGCCAACAGTGAACGGATTTTATTGCCCAAATCGGTTTGGGCAGCTTTGAGTTTGTCGAACCCGATGGCTTCGGCTTCTTTCATCACATCATGCAGTTTTAGCAAGGCGTCGGTCGGCGGGGTGGCATGATAGGCATGGCCGCCGTTTTCAAAGGCTTCCATAATTTGCAGCCATTTTTTTAAATCAAGATCGAAACTATCTGATTCAGTGCTTTGTACTTTCTGATAGGCTGTTTCGTTCAACATCACCAAGCCACAGCAGGGCGAGCCGCTCCAGCCTTTTTGCGGCGCAGAAATCAGAATATCAATGCCGAGCTGTTCCATATCCAGCCAGATACAGCCGGAGGCGATACAGTCAATCACTAATAAACCGCCTACTTTATGCACGGCATCGGCCAGTTTACGGATATAGCTTTCGGGCAACATAATGCCGGAAGCGGTTTCAACGTGCGGAGCGAATACGAGGGCAGGGCGGTAGGCGGCGATTTCAGCGCATACTTCGTCTATCGGCGCAGGGGCAAACGGTGCTTGGGCGGCATCTTCCTGGCGGGCGGTTAAGACTTTTGTGTCGGCGGCAATCCGGCCTTTTTCCAAAATTTGCGACCAGCGGAAACTGAAAAAGCCGTTGCGGATAATCAGGCATTTTTCATCACGGGCCAATTGGCGGGCTACGGCTTCCATGCCCGAAGTGCCGCTGCCGGGAATCATGGCGGTATGGGGGGCGTTGTAAACTTTTTTCAGCGTGGCGGAAATATAGCGTAAGGCCGTCTGAAATTTTTGCGACATGTGGTTGAGAGCGCGGTCGGTATAGACGACGGAATATTCGAGTAAACCGTTTTCATCAACTTCGGGGCGGGGTAAAACAGTCATAGATTTCTCCTTGTAGAGTGACGGCCGTAATATAATTTAAGTTTGTTTAAGCGGTACGGCGTATTTTAATGTGAACGGTGCTTATTTTAAGATTGTTTGCCGATAAAGCAAAGTGTCTGCTTTTGGGTTGTTATATCTGCGTAATAAAAGCCGTCTGAAATATTTCAGACGGCTTTTATATATAGCATAAAGCACGTTGTGTATCAAAAACGGTTATTCATCGGCAAATAAGTTTTTAAACCATAAAACGATGCTGTCGTAAACGCGGCCAAACCAGCCGGCTTCTTCCACTTCGTTCAGGGCAACCACTTCTTTTTCCGCCAACACGGTACTGCCGTTCATGATTTTGAGTTTACCCAAAACCTGACCCTTTTCAATCGGCGCCAATACGGGTTGGACGGTTTCGAGTATCGGCTTGATATTTTGGCCTTCGCCGTGCGGAATGGTGACATAGGCGGCATTGAGGAAACCGACGTTCACCGCATTGCTGCTGCCTTTATAAACCTTTACTTGGGAAATGGTTTGATTGGCATCGTATAATTTGGGAGTGTCATACGATTGCAGTGCCCAGTTTAATAATTTGCTGCTTTCCGAAGCACGGGCTTCGGTGCTTTCGGTACCGACTACGACAGATAAAACACGGCGGCCGTTGCGTTTGCTGGAGGCGACCAAATTATAGCCGGCGCTGCTGGTGTGGCCGGTTTTCAGGCCGTCTACGCTGGAATCGCGATAGAGCAGCAGATTGCGGTTGGGTTGTTCGATGTTATTGTATTTAAACGATTTCATAGAGTAAATCGGATAATACTTGGGGAAATCTTGAATAATGGCACCGGCTAAAATTGCCAAATCATTTACGCTGGTTAAATGGCCTTCGCCGGGTAAACCGGTACTGTTGAGGTAAAAAGTTTGGGTGAGCCCTAAGCGTTTGGCTTCGGCATTCATCATATTGGCAAAGCCTTCCTCGCTTCCACCCATGGCTTCGGCCAAGGTGATAGCGGCATCATTGCCGGATTGTACGATTAAGCCTTTAATCAAATCGCTGACGCTGGCGGGCACTTTCGGATCAAGAAACATGCGTGAACCTTCCGCACGCCAGCCTTTATCCGATACGGTCAGCATTTGATTCGGTTTTAAAGTACCGTTGTCGAGTGCTTTGAAAGCTAGATAGGCTGTCATCAGTTTGGTGAGTGATGCCGGCTCGATTTGTTCGTTCAAGCCTTTTTCTGCAAGAATCTGACCGCTTTGCAAATCCTTAATAATATAGGCTGTGGCCGCAATATCGGGAACGGGAACGGCAGGCGTGTCCGGTGTTAATGCAGCAGCAGGGGTGGCAGCCGGTGCGGTGACTACCGCAGAAGCAGCTTGTTCAGGTGCAGCAAGCGCGCTGCTTGAAATAAAAGCGGCCGCTATCAGGCCGAGTAAAGTTTTCTTCATGTGCATATTTTATCTTTGTGAATAGATGAATAGATTGTAAAAAGTATAACAGCTTTGTTTTTCAGACGGCCTATTTGGTATTTAATATCCTGTTGCTGATAGGCGGTGGTGCTTAATATTTTGAGCAGGCATTATACCTATTAATGTGTTCATTTGCTAAGATTTTTCTTGCTTTCAGACGGCCTGAGGGGTATGGTTTTGCCTTTATCCTTGTTGCTTTGCGCTACATCGCGATCGCGCTTTATCCGGCTTTGGAAGCAGGTAAAATTCGGCTTTCCAAGGCTTTACCGACCGGGCGCAAGAATGCTACAAGGCTTTTTTTGATTGTTATCTTTCTGTTTCCAATAAAAATTAACTTATGAATACGCCATCTTATTCCGACTACCTTATCCGCATCCTAACCGCTTCCGTTTATGACGTTGCCGTAGAAACCCCTTTGGAAAAAGCACGCAGCTTATCGCAGCGCGCCAATAATAATATTTTACTGAAGCGCGAAGATTTACAACCCGTATTTTCATTCAAAATACGCGGCGCCTACAACAAAATGATCAAGCTGCCCAAAGATGCGCTGGCACGCGGTATTATTACCGCCAGTGCGGGCAATCATGCACAGGGTGTGGCTTTATCCGCTCAGCGTTTGGGCTGTCGTGCCGTGATTGTGATGCCGGAAACTACGCCGCAGATCAAAATTGATGCAGTGAAAAACCGTGGTGGCGAAGTGGTGCTCAAAGGTGTATCTTTTAACGATGCTTATGATCATGCGGTCGAACTGGTAGAAAAAGAGGGTTTGACTTATATCGCCCCATTTGATGACCCCGATGTGATTGCCGGACAAGGCACCATCGGTATGGAAATTTTGCGTCAGACTTCCGATGATATTAATGCCATTTTCGTGCCGATTGGCGGCGGCGGCTTGGCAGCGGGTGTGGCTGCGTTTATCAAACAAATCCGCCCCGAAATTAAAATTATCGGTGTGCAAACCAATGATTCCTGCGCTATGAAAGTTTCCATTGCCAAAGGTGAACGGGTTGCTTTAAAAGACGTGGGGCTATTTTCAGACGGCACTGCTGTTAAATTGGTAGGTGAGGAAACCTTCCGCATTTGCCGCGATTTGCTCGACGATATTATTACGGTGGATACCGATGCCATTTGTAGCGCGATTAAAGATATTTTCGACGACACCCGCTCGATTATGGAACCGGCAGGCGCCTTGGCATTGGCCGGCTTGAAAGCCTACATTAACCGCACCAAAGCCGAAGGCGAAAATCTGGTGGCGATTACCAGCGGTGCCAATATTAACTTCCACCGCCTGCGCCATGTATCCGAACGCAGCGAATTGGGCGAGGGCAACGAAGGGATTTTCGCCGTATCCATTCCCGAAAAACCGGGCAGCTTCCGCCAGTTTGTGAACATTATCGGCAACCGCAATATTACCGAATTCAACTACCGCTACGGCGACGACAAAACCGCGCATATTTTTGTCGGTATCCAGACGGCCGGCGTGCAGGACTTGACCAAAATCAGTGAAGAGCTGAATGCGGCAGGATTACCCAGCACGGATCTGACCCATAACGAAATCGCAAAAATCCATACCCGCTATATGGTGGGCGGGCGTACGCATAAAGTGGCTGATGAGCGGGTGGTCAGTTTTGAATTCCCCGAACGCCCGGGTGCGTTGGCACGCTTTTTGAACCATATGCAAACCGATTGGAACATTACCTTATTCCATTACCGCAATCACGGCGCGGATTATGGTCGGGTATTGGTCGGTGTGGATGTACCGCCGCAAGACAATGATGCGTTTACTGCTTTCTTAGACGGTTTGGGCTACGTTTATGAAGAAGAAACCCATAATGTGGCCTATAAACTGTTTTTAAGCTAATGGTTTCACCGTAGGGTAAAGGCTTCAGACGGGCATCATCAGGCCGCGTTGTTGAAATGAAGTCACCTGCCTTGCGGTGACGATAAAATGATCCAATAAAGTAATATCAACCAGATTAAGCGCTTGCGAGAGTTTACGGGTAAATGCAATATCCGCTTGGGAAGGTTCGGGTGAGCCGCCCGGATGATTGTGGGCGAGAATAATACTGCTGGCGTATTCGTCAAGCGCCAGCTTCACGATTTCGCGCGTATAAACGGTATTTTCTGAAACCGTTCCGCGCGCCAACTCATGTAGGGCGATTAATTGGTTTTGGCGGTTGAGCAGGAGGGCAAAACTGACTTCAACCCGTTCGTGCGCCAGATGAAGCCTGAGAAAATCAGCCACATCCTCCGGGTGATTCATTAATACCGATTCCTGCAATTCTTCACGCAACAGGCGCCGTCCGATTTCGCGCACCACGGCAAATTGGGTATAACTGGCTTGCCCCATGCCCTTATAAGCCGAAAGCTGTTTTTCTTCCGCACTCATTAATTTGCCCAAGCTGCCGAATTCACCCAATAGATAGCGTGCCAAATCCACCGCACTCATTCCCCTTGTGCCAACCCTTAGCAAAATAGCCAATAATTCGGCATCGCTTAATGCACCCGCACCCCTAGCCATTAATTTTTCACGCGGGCGTTCGCCTTCCGGCCATTGTTTGATGCTCATGATTCAAATATTTTTCTGATTTATATAAAATAATCATATCATTTATAATAAACTAAGAAAATGATGATATATGATTTATTAGTCATAAAATAGGAAACAGCTGTTTTTCAGACGGCCTTGACGATAAACAGACAGGACTGGTGTATAAAACTATATGATATTAAAAAACAAATGGATGCTAAGGAAGTTTTGGGTAAATCTCTTTCGGCAACAGTATAAAAAAAGCTATAATCAATCATTCTTATTTAGCGTGCCCAATATTGCGACATGAACAGCCAGTTTAAACACATCGGAATCGTACCCCGACCGGAAACGCCGCACATTCAGGAAACCATCCATACTTTGGTGACTTTTCTAAAAGAAAAGCAGCTTGATATTTATCTTGACGAATCTGCAGTTAAAGACGGTTCGGCTTGCGACGAAGATATCGAAGTATGCCATATCAGTGATAAAAGCAATATGGGCAAGCAATGCGATTTGGTGATTGTGCTGGGTGGGGACGGTACCTTTCTTTCCGTTGCCCGTATTATCGCGCCTTTCCGTGTGCCGATTATCGGTGTTAACCAAGGCCATTTGGGCTTTTTAACGCAGGTTCAGCGTGAAAAAATGGTGGTAACCCTAAACGGTATGCTTACCGGAAAATATTTGCCGGAAGAGCGGATTTTGTTGGAAACTTCATTAATACGTAACGGTGAGGTGGCAACCACTTCTTTTGCATTAAATGATGTTGTGGTTTCGCGCGGCGGTGCGGGGCAGATGATTGAATTTGAGGTTTTTATCGATAGGGAATTTGTGTATACGCAGCGATCAGACGGCTTGATTGTTTCCACACCGACAGGTTCTACCGCGTATGCTCTGGCAGCCGGCGGGCCGATTATGCAGGCCAGTCTGCGTGCGTTTACATTGGTGCCGATTTGCCCGCAATCAATGACAAACAGACCGATTGCGATTGCCGACACTTGTGAAATTGAAATTCTTATCACTAAAAGTGGCGATGCCCGAGTACATTTCGATGGTCAGTCTTTTGTTGATGTACAAAATTTCGACCGCATTAAAATCCACCGCTACCGCCATCCGCTCAGGGTTTTACACCCGACCGACTATCAGTATTACAAAACCCTGCGCCAGAAACTACATTGGGGCGAGCAGTTGGTTTAAGTATGATTCTGCTGCCGGGTTGTGATGGCAAACGACCAATCGGGGTAGAGTCGAAACAAAACAAAAACCGAATGATTCAAATTTTAAGTATTTGAATCATTCGGTTTGACTATTTTAATTGGCTGTCGGTCGCGGGTTACTCTTTATCTTTAACCCGGATAGCCATTAGGGTGTGCAGGCGGCGGCTGTCGGCGCGGGCAACGGTAAATTGCAACGGCCCGATAACCACTTTCTCACCGCGAACGGGCAGGTGGCCGATTTCCTGAATCACCAAGCCGCCGATGGTATCGACTTCGTCGTCGCTGTAATCGGTACCGAAATATTCGTTGATGTCTTCGATTTCGGTAACGGCATGGATACGGTAGCGTTCGGCAGATACGGGGGCGATATTGTCGCCTTCTTCTTCGTCGAACTCGTCTTCGATGTCGCCGAGAATCTGTTCGATAATATCTTCAAAGGTGACCAAGCCGGACACGCCGCCATATTCATCCACGACAACCGCCATGTGATTGCGCTGTTCGCGGAACTCTTTTAAAAGCGTGTTGAGTGATTTGCCTTCGGGCACGAAAACTGCGGGGCGGATAATGCTTTGCAGATTGAAATGATCGGGATTGAGGGCATACTTGAGCAAGTCTTTAGTGTGCAGGATGCCTAAAACATGGTCTTTATCTTCGCCGATAACGGGAAAGCGCGAACGGGGCGTTTCGATCACATAGGAAATAATGCGCTCCATACTTTCTTCGGCTTTGACTACGTCCATCTGGCTGCGCGTTATCATGGCGTCGCGCACTTCGAGTTCGGCAAAATCCAATACTTTTTCAAGTCGCAGCAGGGTGTCGCTGTCGAATACTTCTTGTTCGTGCGCCTGTCTCAGTACGTTGAGTACTTCTTCGGCAGATTCGGGAGCGTCGCCGGAGATGCGGGCGACCAAACGTTCAAAAAATGAGGGTTTCGACTGGCTGTCGTCCATTTTCGTATTTAATCCTGTAAATAGGGGTTGGTATATCCTAACTGATTCAGCAGGCGGATTTCAAGTGTTTCCATGATTTCGGCGTCGTCTGTTTCAATGTGGTCGTAGCCCATCAAATGCAGGATGCCGTGTATGGTTAGGTGGGCAAAGTGTTGTATCGGTGTCTTGTTTTGTTCGTGGGCTTCTTTGAGCACAACCGGCGGGCAGATAATTAAATCGCCGTAGAGGCAGTTTGAAAAGCTGCCGGGCATCATATCGCCTTCGTTTAGGGCAAAACTCAATACATTGGTGGCATAGTCTTTACCGCGGTAGTCGGCGTTATAGGCGCGGGCGTCTTCTTCATCAAGCAGGATAATGCTGATATCGGCGCGGCGGTAGTCGTTTTTCAAAGCATGCCAGACCCAACGGTAGAAATCGTGTTCCGTCGGTAGGCCGTTTAAGCTGCTTTGATTGTCGAAATGTAGATGAAAACGTTGTTTTTGTAGTTTGAGAAAAGGAAATTTTTTAGCGCGTTTCATAAATTCAGGTAGGAAAGTGTTCAGGCTGAAATATAGCATAAGGCCGTCTGAAAAACATGATAGACTTGTGTTGTTTTGACAACGTTTTTCAATATATTTCTATGACTCCTACAAAACTTGTAATCGCCAGCCGTGAAAGCGCGTTGGCCATGTGGCAGGCCGAACATATTCAAGGCCGTCTGAAACAGCTTTATCCCGATTGCGAAGTCAGCATTTTGGGGATGACTACGCGCGGTGACCAGATTCTCGATAAAACGCTGTCAAAAATTGGCGGCAAGGGTTTGTTTATTAAAGAGTTGGAGCAGGCATTGCAAGACGGCCGCGCCGATTTGGCGGTACACTCGATTAAAGATGTGCCGATGGTATTGCCGGAGGGTTTTGCTTTGGCGGCTATTTGTGAGCGCGCCAATCCTTTTGATGCGTTTGTTTCTTCAAACTACGGGCGCTTGGAAGAGCTGCCGGAAGGTGCGGTAGTCGGCACGGCAAGTTTGCGCCGCGAAGCGCAGATAAGGGCGCGTTATCCGCATTTGAATGTGAAGCCGTTGCGCGGCAATTTGCAAACCCGTTTGGCCAAGCTGGATAAGGGCGAATACGATGCCGTTATTCTGGCGGCTGCCGGTTTGCAACGTTTGGGTTTGGACGACCGTATCCGTATGATATTGCCGCCGACCGACAGCCTGCCATCTGCCGGGCAGGGCGCGCTGGGGATTGAAATCGCCGCCCACCGTTATGATTTATTGGAAGCCTTAAACCCGCTCAATCACGCGCTGACCAATGCCTGTGTGACCGCAGAGCGTGCGCTGGCGCGGGCGTTGGACGGCAGTTGCCAGATACCGTTGGCGGCGTATTGTACCGAAGAAAACGGTTTATTAACCTTGCGCGGCTTGGTCGGCCACCCCGACGGTTCGGTGATTTTGCAGGCCGAAGCCGAAGCACCGGTAGCTTATGCCGATGCTTTGGGCCGTGCCGTTGCCAAAAAATTGGCGGACGATGGCGCGGAAGATCTGATTCGCGCGGTATTGGCCGAACAGGATACGGCGGAACGTTCTTAACCGATTAAGGAAGGTATATGTTTTATCCGCATTACCCAACCGCTTGAGTTCGAGGCCGTCTGAAACACTATTGCCGTATATTTTTCAGACGGCCTTATTAATGATAGTAAGGAAGCACGTTTATGGCACACGATCATTCACATCACGCCCATGCTCATACCGCCAATAAACGGGTATTGGCGGTATCGTTTGCCGTGATTGCTGCGTTTATGTTGGTCGAGGCCATCGGCGGTTGGCTGACGCACTCGCTGGCGTTGTTGTCGGATGCGGGGCATATGTTTAGCGATGCTTTTTCGCTTGGCGTGGCTTTGTTGGCGTTTAAACTCGGCGAAAAAGCCACCACCCTGCAAAAAACATTCGGCTACAAACGCTTTGAAATCCTAACGGCGGCATTTAACGGCATTTCGCTGATGGTGATTGCGGCCTTGATTTTTTATGAAGCGGCCGACCGTTTCCGCCATCCGCCGGAAATCGCCACTACCGGCATGTTGGTGATTAGTTTGGTCGGGCTGTTGGTGAATGTTTTTGTGGCATGGTATATGCTGCGCGGCAGCGATACCGACGGCAATATCAATATGCGCGGGGCGTATCTGCATGTGTTGAGTGATTTATTCGGGTCGCTCGGTGCCGTTGCTGCGGCTATTTTGATGATGGCGTTCGGCTGGCAGTGGGCGGATCCGTTGGCGAGTATCCTCGTGGCAGCTTTGGTGGGGCGCAGCGGTTGGCAGGTATTCAAGAAAACCCTGAATATTCTGATGGAGGGTGCGCCGGAAAATATCGATACCGGCGAATTGCTGGCGATTATCCAAAAAACCGACGGCGTATTATCGGTGCATGATTTGCATGTGTGGACGATTACCAGCAATGTGCATGTATTGTCATGCCATATTGTAGTGGACGGCCGTTTGAGCGTAGCCGAGGCCGAGCAGATTGTGTACCGCATCGAACATACTTTGGCACACGAAAATATCCGCCATACCACCATACAAACCGAAAGCAGCAAACACCCGCATGAAGACAGCGTGTTGTGTTCGATTAGTGAGCCAAGTGCCGAAAGCCACGACCATCAACACCATCACTAAATCTGTTAGAATTCAGGCCGTCTGAAAACCATTCAGACGGCCTAATCCGTTGATAGTGCAGACAACCCTTGAGGCTGTTTGATAAGAAGGAAAATTTATGACCGAAGCCGTATTATTCGATTTGGACGGCACCCTTGCCGATACCGCGCTAGACTTGGGCGGTGCACTCAACACCTTGTTGCGCCGTCACGGCCTGCCTGAAAAAAGTATGGACGAAATCCGCCCCGTTGCCAGCCATGGTGCCAGCGGCCTGATTTTGTTGGGGGCAGGCATCACCAAAGAGCATCCCGAACATGCCGATTGGCGGCGGGAATATCTGGACGAATATGAGCGTTGTTTCGATAAAGAAACCGTATTATTCAAGGGTATTAATCCATTGATTAGCGAGTTGGCGGCACGCGGCATCAAGTGGGGGATTATTACCAATAAGCCGAAAACGTTTACCGACCGGTTGGTGCCCAAGCTGGGACTCGTTCATCCGCCCGCCGTGGTGGTGAGCGGCGATACATGCAGCCGACCCAAACCGAGCACCGAGCCGATGTTTTATGCCTGCGAACAAATCGGCGTAGTGCCTGAAAAATGTATTTATGTCGGCGATGCCGAGCGGGATATGGAAGCCGGAAAAAATGCCGGTATGAAAACCGTGTTGGTGGATTGGGGCTATATTGCGCCGACCGATAAAACCGAAGAATGGCTATATGACCGGCGTATTGCTACGCCTGCGGCATTATTGGAATATGTGTAGCACAAAGGTTTGTTTTTAATGATAAAAGGCCGTCTGAAAAGATTTCAGACGGCCTTTTATATAAGCAATATCGCTTATTGGGCAGGTTTGTTGTTGCCTTCTACGATTTTCAATCCGGCAGAAACCAAGCTGCCGATATCGGCGACATTGGCCGGCATAATCAAGGTATTGCTTTCTTTCGCCAGTTTGCTGAAGGCTTCTACATATTGCTCGGCGATTTTTAGGTTCACGGCCTGATTGCCACCGGGGTTTTGCAGGGCTTCGGCAATTTTGCGGATGGCGTCGGCATTGGCTTCGGCCACCAGACGCAGGGCTTCGGCTTCACCTTGGGCATGGTTGATGCGGGCGATTTTTTCACCGTTGGACGCATTGATAGCCGCTTGCGCTTCACCTTCGGATTGTTGGATTTCCGCTTCACGTTGACCGCTGGCCAAGTTGATTTGTTCGATTTTGCGGCCTTCCGATTCGGCAATACGGGCACGTTTTTCACGTTCGGCGGTAATTTGCGCCTGCATAGAACGCAGAATTTCTTGCGGCGGAATCAAGTCTTTGATTTCGTAGCGCAATACTTTTACACCCCACGATATGGCGGCTTCATCCAAAGCCGATACGACAATACTGTTGATTTCATCGCGCTCTTCAAAGGTTTTATCCAATTCCATACGGCCGATAACCGAACGCAAAGTGGTTTGCGCCAGTTGGGTGATGGCCATAATGTAGTTGCTCGAACCATAAGAAGCCAGTTTGGGATCGGTTACTTGGAAATAAATAATGCCGTCCACCGTTAATTGGGTGTTGTCACGGGTGATACACACCTGACTGGGCACATCAAGCGGGATTTCTTTTAGGGTATGTTTATAGGCGATACGGTCGATAAACGGAATCAGAATATTCAAACCGGGGTTCAATACCTTATAAAAACGCCCCAAACGCTCGACAACATAGGCTTCCTGTTGTGGCACAACGGTAAACGATTTGAAGCCGAATACCACCACGACAATTAAAATCAACAAGGGAAAATTTAATAAAAAGCCAAGATCCATAATGATTCCTTAATGTAGTTGGATAAGAAGGGTATTGCCGTTTTTCCCGACAATAACGGCAGTTTGCGAAACCGGTGCATCGGAAGAAGCGGCATTTTGCGCCTGAGCCTGCCAGAGTGTGCCGCGGTAATGCACTTCATAGTTTGCACCGTGCAGGTGGCGGGTAATCTTTACCGTTTGACCGATGTCCAAATCATTGCGGGCGGATTCTTCGTTATCGGAATGGCGGCGGCGTTTAATCCAACCGTGTGTCCACCAAATACCGACGGCGGAAAGTATTGCAGCCACCAAGATGCTGATGCTGAGACTGTTAAATAAAAGTGCGGCAATACCGGCACCGAATAGGGCGGCACTGACCACTAACAGATAAATGGTACCGATGAATAATTCGAGAATTAAAATCAGTGCGGCAGCAATAAACCATAGCATCATTGTCTTTCCCTTTTATGTTTTATTTTGGATATAAGCATAACGAAGGTTCCAAAAAATTCAACCGGTTTGCCTGAAACGGTTAATAGGCCGTCTGAACGCATGGCAAACTTATTATTAGACGGTCTTAAAGCCTTATTGTTCAGTGGCTAACACGCGGCGGCGGCGTGTTTCGCTCAAAACCATACCGGCGGTAACCGATACGTTCATGCTTTCCACCGTGCCAAACATTGGCACTGAAACCAGCAAATCGCAATGTTCGCGGGTAAGGCGGCGCATACCTTCGCCCTCATTGCCCATTACCCACGCCACGCTTTCGGGCAGGTCGCAGTGGTATAGGTCGCTGCTGCCTTCCATATCGGTGCCGACCACCCAAATGCCGTATTCTTTCAACTCGCGCAGGGTACGGGCAAGGTTGGTGACGGTAATATAGGGCACGGTTTCCGCCGCGCCGCAGGCTACTTTGCTAACGGTGGCGTTCAGCCCCGCACTTTTGTCTTTCGGCGCGATAACGGCGTGTACGCCCATTGCGTCGGCGGTACGCAGGCAGGCACCGAGGTTGTGCGGGTCGGTAATGCCGTCTAATACCAATAATAGGGCCGGTTCGCTTAGGTTTTCCAAAACGTCTTCCAGATGCACATGGTTTTTAGAAGCGTCGATAAAGCCGACCACGCCCTGATGGCGTGCCCCTTTGCTGATGGTGTTTAATCTATCCGCCGCTGCGAAATGAACGCGCACTTTTTCGGTAGCCGCTTTTTCGAGCACGTCGCGGGTGCGGGCATCGTTGCGGCCTTCTTGGATATAAAGCTCGGTAATGCTTTTCGGGTTTTGCCACAAGCGGGCGTTTACAGCGTGAAAGCCGTATATAAGTCTTTGGTTTGCCATGTTTTTACTTTGTATTAATATTTAAGGCGACATTATACAGGGTTTATCCGGAGGCCGTCTGAAAAAGCATGGCGATTCGGATTGCTATACAATGTGCATCGTATATTGGGCATAATGGTTAGAACGGCTTTATGCCCGTGAATAAGCATCGGGTTTATTTTGAAACGTTTGATGGAAAGCTATGATGAAAACTTATCTGGTCGGCGGCGCCGTGCGCGACCGTTTATTGAATCTGCCGGTTACCGATCGCGATTGGGTGGTGGTGGGGGCGGATGCGGCAGAAATGATGGCGGCGGGTTTTCGGCCGGTCGGCAAGGATTTTCCGGTTTTTCTGCATCCGCAAAGTCAGGAAGAATATGCTTTGGCGCGCACCGAACGCAAAACGGCCAAAGGCTATGCCGGCTTTGATTTTTATGCCGAAAAAGACGTCACCTTAGAGCAGGATTTAATGCGCCGCGATTTAACCATCAATGCGATGGCGCAGGATTCAGACGGCCTGATTATCGACCCTTTCGGCGGACAGCACGATTTACAGCATAAGGTGTTGCGCCACGTTTCCCCCGCCTTTGCCGAAGATCCGGTACGGATTTTGCGCACTGCCCGTTTTGCCGCCCGCTATGATTTTGAAGTGGCCCCCGAAACCATGATATTGATGCGGCAGATGGTGGAAAACGGCGAAGTCGATGCGTTGGTGGCGGAACGGGTGTGGCAGGAATTGGCGAAAGGGTTGATGGAGCCGAAGCCGGTTCGTATGTTTGAAGTGTTGCGTGCGTGCGGCGCTTTAAAGGTATTGCTGCCGGAGGTGGATGCCTTGTTCGGCGTGCCGCAACGTGCCGACTATCACCCCGAAATCGATTGCGGTATCCACACCATGATGGTGTTGCAATATGCGGCAGACAGCGGTTTGACCCTGCCCGAACGCTATGCCGCGCTGTTGCACGATTTGGGCAAGGCGTTGACCCCGGCCGATATTCTGCCGCGCCATCACGGCCACGATATGGCAGGAGTAGAACCCGTCCGCACGGTAAACGCGCGTTGGAAAGTGCCGAAAGCCTGCGCTGAGTTGGCGGAATTGGTGTGCCGTTGGCATATTATTTTTCATAGCGTGGGCGAATTAAAGCCGGCGACGGTGTTGAAAACATTAAAAAAAGTAGATGCTTTCCGCCGTCCGCAGCGTTTTGAAGCGGCTTTGAATGTGTGTGTCGCCGATACGCGCGGCCGCTTGCATCGTGAAAATGCCCCGTATCCGCAACGTGCCCACTGGCTCGAACTGCTGCATGCGGCTAATAATATCGACACGGCAGCGATTGCCGCGGCTTATGCGGAAACGCCGCAGAAAATCGCCGAAGCCATTGATAAGGCGCGTTTGGCGGAAATTAATCCGGTTCAGACGGCCTATAAAGCACAATATGCGGGCAAAGGGCATTAATGTGGTTTGTGTTTGTTTGAGTATGGATAAGGCCGTCTGAAAGGTTTCAGACGGCCAACAGGCTACGTGCATCTGTGTTATGAAATATCGCCGCCTACACCTTTAAATTTTTCAACCAGTGCGGAAACTTTTTCAAAAACGCTTTGTTTTTTCGTATGGTATGCCGGATTGAGCGGGCTCATTTTCGGCAGCATATCATTCAGCGCGGTGCCGTGTTCGCTGGCATATTCACGTTTTAACGAAGCGGAAATATAACGTTTGGCGGCATCAATATTGAGTGCTTCTTCATCAATCAATGCTTGAACTTCGTGTTGTTGTACATCGCGGGCAAAAGCATAAAAAGATTCAATAATGCCTGCTTTATCGACAATCTTATCCAGATCGGTTCGATTGATAAAATCAACAATCATGCTTTCTTTCGCCGCGTTGCCACTGGCGCGGATAGTGCGGCGGATTTCTTCTGCCAATGCCGATTTATTCTTGGTTTTCTGATTGTGTTCCCAAATCAATTCTAAAATATAATCCAGATTGATTTCTTGCGATTTGAGCAAGTCCACATCAAAATCTACATCATTCCAATCAAGCTCGGTTTGTTCGGGGTTTTCACTTTCTTTCTTACGGCGTAGCCAATCGCGGATATCGCGGTAGGTAGAAAGATAATCTTGGATAGTCCGTTCACTAGGTATTTCAACTGCGGGAATCGCTGCAATATCGGCATCATTCAAATAGAATTTATCTTTAAATTCGGCTACTGCATCGGCATCGGTTTGATCAATCTGTTGCCATGTTTGCAAAACAGTAAATTCATCATAGTTTTGCAAGATATTTTCTACTTTAAGATATTTGCCAAACAATTTGGCAAAATCTTTTTTGTCTTTTTCCGTGTCAATAGCATCGGGAGTAGGGAAGCGTTCTTGCAATTCTTTCACAATATCCGCATAGCCCGGATGTTCTTTACCGTTGGTATCGGTATAGCCGTTCATATATTCCTGATAGCTTCTTTCCAGCACCACATTGGCAGTATTTTGATTGCCAAATAGGGTAATGGCATCAATGGTGTCTTGCTCCAAATCGCGGAAGGTAACAATATTGCCGAAGCTTTTTGTTGAATCATAAATGCGGTTGGTACGTGAATAAGCTTGTATGAGACCGTGATAGCGCAGGTTTTTATCGACAAATAAAGTGTTTAATGTTGGCGCATCGAAGCCGGTGAGGAACATGCCGACCACAATCAGCAGATCCACTTTCCGATATTTAACTTTCGAAGATAAATCGCGGTAATAATTTTCAAATGATTTGCTGTCTACGCTGAAATTGGTTTTAAACAGAGCGTTATAATCTTGAATCGCCGCATTGAGAAACTCTTTGGCACTGGCGTCCATTGCTGTCGGGTCGGTATTTTCATCGGGAATATCGCCGACGGCACTTTGCTCTTCATTGGCGGCAAATGAGAAAATAGTGGCGATTTTCAGTGGGTTGGGGCTGTCTGCTTGAAGCTTTTTAAAAGATTCATAATAGAGTTTGGCCGCATCAACGCTGCTCACGGCAAACATAGCATTAAAGCCTTGGTTGCCATTGCGGCGGTGTGTTTTCTTATTAAAATTATCTAAAATATATTGCGAAATTTCTTCAATACGTTTGGGGTGCAATAAAGCCTGTTTCGTTTCCAAAGCAGAAAGTTTATGCTCGTCTTTCTCGCTTTCCATCTGCTGAAAGTTTGGCCGAACATTGTTGTAGTCCACTTTAAATTTCAATACTTTTTCATCGCGAATAGCATCGGTGATCACATAAGTATGTAGCAGCTCGCCGAATACATCTTGCGTAGTTTTATTGCCTAAAGCATTGTCTTTGAGAATCGGCGTGCCGGTGAAGCCAAACTGATAATAGCGTTTGAATTTTTGCTTGATATTTTTTTGCGCTTCGCCAAATTGCGAACGGTGGCATTCATCAAAAATAAACACAACCTGCTTATTATAAATCGGTAGGTCTTCTTCACTTTTTATCAGATTGTTTAGTTTTTGAATCGTGGTAACAATGATTCTATTGTCTTGTTTTTCAATATTGCGCTTCAGCCCGGCGGTGTTGGTCGAGCCGTTTACACTGTCGGGTGAAAAGCGTTGATATTCTTTCATGGTTTGATAGTCAAGGTCTTTGCGGTCAACCACAAAAAATACTTTATCAATAAAATCCAATTCCGTGGCCAGCCGTGCTGTTTTAAAACTGGTTAAGGTTTTGCCCGATCCTGTGGTATGCCAAATATAGCCGCCGCTTTCGACATTCCGCCAATTTTTTGCCTGATAAGCACTTTTGATTTTCCAGAGAATGCGCTCGGTGGCTGCAATTTGATAAGGGCGCATAATTAGCAGGGTATCGTTTGAGTCAAACACCGAATAATGAAGCAATACGCTCAACAACGATTTTTTTTCAAAAAACGTTGCCGTAAAGTCTTTTAAATCTTTAATCAGCGAATTATCTTTTTTCGCCCAATTCATGGTGAAATCAAAGCTGTTTTTATTGCGCTGGGTGGTATTGGCAAAATAGCGCGTATCGGTGCCGTTGGAAATCACAAACATCTGCACATATTGAAACAGCGAATGTTTATCGTTTAAGCTCTCTTTGCTATAACGGTGTACCTGATTAAACGCCTCGCGAATAGACACCCCGCGCTTTTTCAATTCGACATGCACCAAAGGCAGGCCGTTGATTAAAATGGTGACATCATAGCGGTTGGCATGGCTGCCTTTTTGCTCAAACTGATTAATCACCTGCACATGGTTGCGGGTGATATTTTTCTTATCTAAGAGCGCGATATTTTTAATATGGCCATCATCAAATATAAAGTCATAAATATGGTTATCGTGGATTTTACGGGTTCGCTCAATCAGGTTTTCAGACGGCCTATGGAGGTATTCTTCTAAAAAACGCTGCCATTCATTATCGCTGAAAGTAATATGGTTGAGTTTTTGCACCTGTTCGCGCAGATTGGCCAATAGTTTTTCCGTGCTATTTAAATCTTTGCGGTATTCATAGCCTTGGTTTTGCAAATCGCTAATCAGCTCTTGCTCCAATTGGCTTTCGGTTTGATAAGACCCGCTTTGTTCGATTTTGGTATATTTATCTAGAATAATAAAATGATTGGTTTCGGCGATAGGTTGGGTTTCGGTCATAGCGTTTTCTTTCTCTAAATCTTGAATATTGTATCGGGCAATGTTTAGACGGCCTATTGTGGGTGTGGAAAATCAAGCAATAAATTGCGGTAGTATTCATATTGCTTTTGACGCAATTCGATTTCACGCGGCAAGCCCTCGCTAATGGAGTGGGCGAGGGTGTCGAATTTGTCGAGAATGGCGACAATACGGGCTTGTTCTTCAAGTGGTGGAATGGGGATTTTTATTTTTCTTAAATTATTATTATAAAGACGTTTAATAGTTCCACCTTCAGCAATATTCCAGTTAACAACTTGATAAATATAGTATAAAAATTTATTTAATATTTCATCTTCATTGTTTCCAATCCATACAATATTACTATCTTGAAAATATGCATCTTCTCCATCAAATATTACAGTTCTGCCTATAGTGCCACTTGCGGAAATTAAAACTTCTCCGAGTTTAGGATAACTATATTTATTTTTATACTCATCAAATAATTCTTTTGATATATAAGCATCTGGTTTTTTTCCAAAAGTACCTATTTTATAGAATGGTATATCTCCAGAGTTTGAAGTTTGATGCTTTAAGATTCGTTTGCACATACGAATTTCACCAATTTCTCCTAATTCTTTCCATTTAACTTCTTGATTTGTAAAATTAAGTAATTTGTTGCGATAATAATGGTATTGCTTTTTCCGCATGGTAAGCTCGGCTGTAAGCTCGGCTGTAAGGGAGGTTAGTGTGTCTAAAATTTGTACGATTTTAGTTTGGACTGATAAAGGGGGAATAGGAATAGGAATTTGTAACATTTTTGCTTTTGTTAATTTTGCTCTAGTTCCACCTGTTAAATAGGGAATAAAATTAATATTTCGTAAATAGTGATATAAAAAACGATTTTGTAATATGGGTTTGCTGCGAATAACGTGCACATGATTATTAGCCCAAAATTTTCCTGTTGCCCATTGAATGGAATAGTTTTCAAGGCTGGATGATCCATCTTCTGCAATTAATATAAATTCTCCATCATGTGTATGCCCTTCTACATAATCTTGAATATTATTAGCACCGTAGTAAGGTATTTTGCCATTGACTCGAAAAGATGCTTTAACTGGTTTTCTTGCATTATTGGCAATATCAGCTATCTCTTCTAAAATTTTCCATTTTACTTCAGCCCCCTGAAGCAATTTCTCCATTATCCGATTAGTATTCATTGCTCTATCTCCGTAATAATGGCATCAATTTCGCTGCGTAAACGGGTAATATTGGCAACAGTGCTTTGAATCTCGGCATTTAATTCGGCAATATTGATCACTTCGCTCGTGTCTTCCGCTTCCACATAAGCACTTACCGACAAATTGTAGTCATTATCGGCCACGGTATCGTAATTAACCGATTGGGCAAAATGGGGAACGTCGGCTTTATCGGCAAACACCTGCATGATTTTTTCAATGTGCTCTTCGGTGAGCACATTATTATTGGTTTCTTTTTTAAATAAACCGCCGGCATCAATAAATTGAATATCGGTATTGGTTTTGTGCTTAGACAAAACCACAATATTCACGGCAATGCTGGTGCCGAAGAAGAGATTGGGCGCGAGTGCAATCACGGTTTCAATATAATTATTGTCTATCAGATATTGGCGGATTTTTTGCTCTGCGCCGCCACGGTAAAAAATACCGGGAAAGGCAACAATAGCGGCGCGGCCTTTGGCGGAAAGGTAGCTGAGCGAATGCATAATAAAGGCAAAATCGGCTTTGGATTTCGGCGCCAATACGCCGGCCGGGGCAAAGCGGTCGTCATTAATCAGGGTCGGGTTGTCGCTGCCTATCCATTTGAGCGAATAGGGTGGGTTGGAAACGATGGCATCAAAGGGCTTTTGTTCCTGAAATTGAGGGGTTAGGAGCGTATCGCCTAAAGCAATTTCAAATTTATCGTAATTGATATTGTGTAGAAACATATTCATACGGGCGAGGTTGTAGGTGGTATGGTTGATTTCCTGCCCGTAAAAACCTTCTTCTATCAGATGTTCGTCAAATTGTTTTTTGGCTTGCAATAATAATGAGCCGGAGCCGGCGGCGGGGTCGTAGATTTTATTGATTTTTTGCTGCCCGTGTGTGGCTAGGCGGGCAATGAGTTTGGAAACGTTTTGTGGGGTGAAAAATTCGCCACCGGATTTGCCGGCATTGGCGGCATAATTGGAAATCAGAAATTCATAGGCATCGCCGAATAAATCAATCTGATTGTTTTGGAAGTCACCAAAGTTGAGGTCTGCCACGCCTTTTAATACTTTGCTCAAACGTTGGTTTTTATCTTTAACGGAATTGCCCAAGCGGTTGCTGGTGGTGTCGAAATCGCCAAACAGCCCTTTAATATCGCGCTCGGAAGGGTAGCCATTAGCGGAGTTTTCAATATCGTTAAAAATATTTTTTAAATCGGTGTTTAAATTTTCGTTTGCTTCTGCGTTGGCAACGATATTTTGAAACAGTTGGCTGGGGTAAATAAAATAGCCTTTGGTTTTGATAGCGTCTGCTTTGATTTCGGGGGTAATCACATCATCTGGCAGGGCGGCATAATTGACACTGTCATCACCGGCTTCGATATAGTGGGTGAAGTTTTCGCTGATAAAGCGGTAAAACAAAGTGCCGAGAACGTATTGTTTGAAGTCCCAGCCGTCTACCGAGCCGCGAACATCATTGGCGATTTGCCAGATGCGGCGTTGTAGTTCGGCGCGTTGTTGTTGGCTTGTCATATCGGATAAATCCTTCAAATAAAAATCGGTTGGGCGGAAAGCGGTGGTGTGGTTGTTTTTAGTGGGTCGCTTTCCGGCGGTTTATAGTGAATGTGAATTGCTTTTCACAAATTCACTTATTTTATCGTTATTATTAAGTTTCGGTATGGTTTTTCAATAAATATCGTTTGATATTTTAAGAGACCGAGACCTTTGCGAAAATCCCTTAAATTCTCTATCAAGATATTTAAGGGGGATTTCTCATGAATACTTTCTTTCAGCAAACCGTACAAGCCATGATTGCCAAATACATTGACCGCTTTCCTTTTCTAAAGCCGGAGCAGCCGCTTGAATAGTATCAGAACCACCGGAAAACCCGTTGTATCCGAAACCGCTGAGGTTGTTGCCACGCCTATCCCTTATTGTGATGGGATTGGTTTAGGGCAGGCGCTGGCGCAGTTGTTCGAATAGGCAGACGGTTGCCGCCATTGCCACATTCAAGGATTCGGTTTGCCCGGCCATCGGGATTCTGACGCAACCGTCGACTTTATCGAGAATATCGGGGCGGATGCCGCTGCCTTCGTTGCCGAACACCCATGCGGCCGGTTCGGTTAGCGTCATGTCATAGAGGTGGTGTTCGTTGTGTTGCGAAAGGGCGGTTGCCCAAATCGGGTTTTGATAGCTTGGGCACCATGCGGATAAATCGACTCGTTCGCAGATGGTCAGCAGAAAATGCGCTCCCATGCCGGCGCGTAATACTTTCGGCGACCATGCGTCGGCACAATCGTTGCTCAATATCAATTGCTTTATTCCTGCCGCTGCGGTGCTACGCATCACCGTGCCGACATTGCCGGGATCTTGTACGCGGTCGAGCACCACGCAATCGCCGTGTTCTGGCAATGGCGGGGCGGTAGGAATATCAATTAAAGTGAGGATTTCTTCGGCATCGGTTAGGCCGCTGATTTTGGCCAATATCCCCGAAGCAACGGGAATTTGTTGGTTTTCAGACAGCTTGGCGAGTAAGGCGCTGATTTCGGGTGTCTGCCGTTTGTGTTCGGGTATATAAACCCGAATAGGCATGCCGCCTGCTTGCAGATAGGCTTGCAGAAGATGCACGCCTTCTAAGACGGTTTGCTTGTGCAAGCGGCGTGCTTTGGCTTGCGAAAGCAGCTTCGATAAGTGTTTGAGTTGCTCGTTTTTGGCAGAGGTAATCGTTTCCATAGGCGGCATTATAATGTTTTCAGACGGCCTTGTATCCGCCTGAATAAACAGGCCGTCTGAAAAAAATAGTGAGCGGTTGTGATTGCGCGATATTTATATTAACCGTATAGGGGAAAAAAGGTACAATCGAAACCGTTTTAGTCTGTTTTGTCTACAAGGAACTCATCAATGTCTAAAAAAATCGTGATTCTGCCCGGCGACGGTATCGGCCCGGAAATTACCGCACAAGCTGTTCGTGTATTGGATAAATTGATTTCAGACGGCCTGGATGCTGAATATTTGTATGCCCCGCTCGGTGGTGCCGCTTATGACGAATACGGCCATCCTTATCCCGAATATACCCAAAAACTCTGCCGCCAAGCCGATGCGGTGTTGCTCGGTGCCGTCGGCGGCCCGCAATATGACGAACTCGACCGCCCGTTGCGCCCCGAACGCGGTTTATTGGCTATCCGCAAGGATTTGAATTTGTTTGCCAATCTGCGCCCGGCTGTTCTTTATCCCGAATTGGCCAATGCTTCGACGCTTAAACCCGAAGTGGTGGCAGGCTTGAATATTTTGATTGTCCGCGAGCTGACCGGTGATATTTATTTCGGCGAACCGCGCGGTATCCGCACTTTGGAAAACGGCGAGCGCGAAGGCTTCAATACCATGAGATACAATGAAAGCGAAATCCGCCGTATTGCCAAAGTATCGTTTGAAGCGGCGCAAAAGCGTAATAAAAAATTGTGTTCGGTCGATAAAGCCAATGTGCTGGAAACCACCGAGCTATGGAAAGAAATCTTTACCGAAATGAGCAAAGATTATCCCGATGTCGAACTCAGCCATATGTATGTGGATAATGCCGCCATGCAGCTGGTGCGTGCGCCCAAGCAGTTTGATGTGATCGCTACCGGCAATATCTTCGGCGATATACTCAGCGATCAGGCCTCTATGCTCACCGGCTCAATCGGCATGTTGCCGTCTGCTTCTCTGAATGAAACCGGCAAAGGTTTATACGAACCGTCGCACGGCTCCGCCCCTGATATTGCCGGACAAAACAAAGCCAATCCGTTGGCGACGATTTTGTCGTTAGCGATGTTGTTGCGCTACAGTCTCAATGATGAAGCACGCGCCAGCCGTGTTGAAAAAGCGGTAGAAAAGGTGTTGGCACAAGGTTATCGTACTGCAGATATCTTTGAAGAAGGCAGCAAATTAGTTTCCTGTATGGAAATGGGTGATGCTGTGTTGGATGCGATATAGTATAAAATATGTTAAAATCATAAAGATTATTGGTTTTAATCAATAGATTCTGCTTTTCGTTATATAATGCAGGATCTTACTTATTGATAAAACGGATAAAAGGACAATATCATGTTTAAAGATTGGCCCGAACATACCGCCTTGTTGAAAAAGTCTTTCGCCAAATTGGGTAAAGAACACCCGAAAATGATTCAAGCTTATGTTTCATTGGAGCAGGCGGAAGCAGCGGAAGCGTTAGACGAAAAAACCAGAGAGCTGATTGCCATTGCCGTAGCGATTACCACCCGTTGCGAAAGCTGTATCAGTATTCATGCTGAAAGAGCGATTAAAGCGGGGGCAACCGATGGTGAAATCGCCGGTGCATTGGCTACCGCAATTTCTTTGAACGCCGGTGCCGCCTATACTTACGCTCTGCGTGCAATGGAAGCTGTTGAAACACAACGTAAATAACAGCAAACCGTTAGGTTTTGGTGATTCGGTATGGTAATATCGGATACTGTAAAATAGGCCGTCTGAATAATATTGTTTATTTTTCAGACGGCCTTATATGCTGGTTAGCCGTTGAAGATTATAAGTATTCAAAAACATATTAATCTTGATGCTAATAACCATAAGGCATCGTAATATGCCTTTCCCCAACATTAAAGGTAATCATTAATTAAAAAATTATGAAACATATCAATAAAATAATATTCACAGGTATAGCACTTGCCGCTGCTTTTCACACACATGCAGAAACCCGTGCTGTGATCGACACCAATATGGGTAAAATCGAGTTGTCGCTGGATGAAAAAAAAGCCCCTAAAACCGTGGCCAATTTTGCCAACTATGCCCATAAAGGCTTTTATAACGGCACTATTTTCCACCGCGTTATCGATGGCTTTATGATTCAGGGTGGTGGTTTTACCGCGGATATGAAAGAAAAATCAACCGATAAAGCCATTGTGAACGAAGCAGACAATGGTTTGAAAAATACCGTCGGTACCATTGCCATGGCCAGAAGAGCCGGTCCGCATTCGGCAACCAGCCAGTTTTTTATCAATGTGGCAGATAATCATTTCTTGAATTTTAAAAATAAAACCATACAGGGCTATGGCTATACCGTATTCGGTAAAGTGGTTTCCGGTATGGATGTGGTGAATAAAATCGCTAAAGTCGGCACCACGAATTATTCTTTTTACCAAAATGTTCCGGTAGAGCCGGTAGTAATACGGAGTGTTACCGTTGTCGAGTAAAATATCTGTAAAAAACAGAGTATAAAAAACGCCCTTAAAGGGCGTTTTTTACTGTGAATACGGGAAAAGACTGCTTAACGTTCTTTTTCACGGAAAAAAGCATAAGTCACATCGTGAAACAAATCTACGTGCGGACTGTCTTCATAAGTCAGTTCGGCCAATGCATCTTCAAATGCCAATTGCACCGATTCGACCACGTCTTGCGCGATATCGGCGGGCAGTGCGCGAATCATGCCTTTTAAGGCGGTAGCCAATACATGATTTTGCATTCGGACGGCCTCATAGGCTTCTTCAAGGTATTCTAGTCGCTGTTCCATACCGTTCATGATTTTCCCTTTCATAATCTGATAAAATGCAGCATTATACCGCATACTTTTTAAGAAGCCCGCAGCCTTTACCGGTGCTTCTTTGTGGTTTTTGTGTGCTTGCTAATTATTTTAGGCACACGCTGAAAAAAGACAATCCGAAACGGCGGGAGTAGGCCGTATTATCATAGAGAGAAAATAATAATGAAACACCAACGTCATACCAATTCCGATAACAGTAAAGACGAGTTCGATTGGGAACGCGGCTTAGAGCAATTACGCGAACAGCGCAATGCAGGCCATAATAAACCGGCTAAGGTTTCGGCAACCGCTTCGACACCGAAACCGGAGGCTAAAACTTCATCATTATCCGAAGAAGTCCAACTCAATCATACCGCTGCCGAAAAATTGCTGCGCGAATATTTGCAACAGTGGCAGAAAGAACATAATGATCCGTTGGCAGACACCATGACGGCGGAAACAGATGCAACCGTATTATTGCAGGAAGATTGGTTGGCTGCTCAAACAGCGTTGCAAAGTGCGCGTATTGACGACAGTAAAATACAAAGTACCCGCACGGTATGGTTGAATCCGAAGCGGCAAAATGTGGCATTTGAAAATCCGATACCCGAACAGCCGAAGCAGAGTAGTGAAGAAAACGGCGAACAAGAAAACCAGCTTGAAGAAGCGGTACAACCGGAAGAATGGCTGCCGGTAACCGTGAAAGTTATCAATCCTCAGGCTGATCCGCGTAAACCCGTGTTGTTTCTTTCCGAACAGGAATTGCTCGAACACCTAACCCGCCGTCTGCGCCCACATTTAACCGATGCCGTTGCCGGAATGGTGCGCGTAGCTATCCAAAAACAGGCGGCTACACTGACTTATCAGCTTCAGCAAACATTACACGAACAAACCCCCGCGTTGGTGGATGAAATATTAGAATATAACCTTAAAGCTGTGATGTCTGATATCAAATACAGTTTAAAATACAAGCGTTAAATGTATGATTAGGGCCGTCTGAAATATTGAAATTTCTAGGGCGGTTTTTATATGGCATATATAATGGAGATTTATGATATGAATAAACGTTCTTGGATTGTCATCGTTATCGCTCTGATTGCCGGTGGCTATAAAATATGGAATAAGTACCAACGCCATGTGGAAAAGAGTGATTATCAAGCTAAAATAGAGCAAAGTATAGAGACAGTCAAAGATATTAAGTTTAAATCAAATGAATAAACGTGCTTGGATCGGTATCGCCATTGCTCTGATTGCCGGTGGCTATAAAATATGGAATAAGTCACAACCCTATATAAACAAAAGCGATCATAGCGTTGAAATACAGCAACCCGGTATAATACCAAGTTCGGCAGAAGACATTCTTCAGGCAGCGTTTGAACGGCAACAAAGCGATATTCAAATCGAAGGCAGCGGCCAAGTGACTAAAACGTTGCCTGATGATAATAAAGGCTCGAGGCACCAGCGTTTTATTTTAAAGCTGGCTAGCGGTCAAACTTTATTGGTGGCACACAATATCGATTTAGCTCCTAAGATTAAAGGACTGAAAAAAGGCGATACCGTGTCGTTTTACGGCGAATACGAATGGTCGAAACAGGGTGGTGTGATCCATTGGACGCATCACGATCCGCAAGGAAGGCATGCCGACGGATGGCTTAAACATAAGGGCATAGTTTATCAATAATTTCGCCAGTATAGGAAAGCAACACAGGCCGTCTGAAAGCTGAAAAAACTGGATAAATCTGCCTAATTTGTTATAGAATGCATCCGACTCAGGTAAGCAGATAATTGCTTAATTTTTAATTTGTATTGTAAGAGGAAAACGAAATGTTCCCAGAATACCGTGATTTAATTTCTAAATTAAAACAAGAAGATACGCACTTTGCCCGTTTGTTTGAAGAACACAATCAGTTGGATGACAAAATCACCGGTTTGACCAACAATCCTGTTACTGAAGGTTTAGATGAAATTGAAGAATTAAAAAAACAAAAATTGCATTTAAAAGATCAATTATATGATATTTTGGTGAAAGCCGATAAAGAAGCCAAATAATTGCTTTAATGTCGGAAAATGATATGGAAAGGCCGTCTGAAATTTATTCAGACGGCCTTTTTGTTAGCTTTGTTTAGAATCGGTGATGAAAGTATTTGGGGATGCTCTGGTAACTAGATCAATTGTCTCTTACCAATTGTTTTAAAAGGACAATTAAAACTTTATTTTACTGTCGTTAAATGCTATTCGTACTCCTTCAAATACAGCTAAAATTGGCTTTAGGAATGCCATTGAACTTACGTAAATGACGTTTCGCCTGATTCCAAAAGTTCTCAATACCGTTTATATGGTTCTGCTTATCAGTAAAATGCGTACTGTGATTGATACAAAAATGGTTAAATTCGCTGACATCCAGTACATCATAGTTTTTGTAGCAATCCGTATAAACAATACTGTCAGGCTTAACCTGCTCTCGAATAAATCGAATATTTCCAAATGCGGGCTATTTTGATAAATCAGCTAACGTAGTCGGTAAAAATAATAAACGGCAGTATTTCTATGAATAACTGTTAATTGTGCTGCTGTTCTGGTTGTTACCCGTGCAACAAACAGCTCGATTAACTTGTGTTGTTTATACTGATTTAAACGGCTTGAGACCTTTGCAAAAACCCTAAAAATCCCTTAAATTCTTCACCAAAGATATTTAAGGGATTTCTCATGAGTACGTTCTTTCAGCAAACCGCCCAAGCCATGATTGCCAAACACATTGACCGCTTTCCTTTATTAAAGCTCGAACAGGTAATTGATTGGCAGCCGGTAGAGCAGTATCTGAATCGTCAGAAAACCCGTTATATCAGAGATCACCGCGGCCGTCCCGCCTATCCCTTATTGGCTATGTTTAAAGCCGTTTTACTCGGCCAATGGCATAGCCTTTCCGACCCCGAACTCGAACACAGTCTCATTACCCGTATTGATTTCAACCTGTTTTGTCATTTTGACGAGATGAATATTCCCGATCACAGTACCCTTTGCCGTTACCGCAACTGGCTGGCACAAGACAATACCTTGGCCGAACTGTTGGATTTGATTAACCGCCAACTGACTGAGAAAGGCTTAAAGGTAGAGAAGGCACAGGCTGCCGTTATTGATGCGACGATTATTCAGACGGCCGGCAGTAAACAACGTCAGTCCATAGAGGTTGATAGCGAAGGAGAGATAACCGGTCAAACCACACCGAGCAAAGATAAAGATGCCCGTTGGGTGAAGAAGAACGGTCATCATCAATTAGGCTATAAGCAGCACACCCGTACCGATGCGGAAGGTTACATTGAGAAGCTGCATATTACAGCGGGCAATGCCCATGAGTGCAAACATCTGTTGCCTTTATTGGCAGGCATTGCCAAAGAGACAACGGTCTATGCGGATAAAGGTTATGACAGTGCGGAAAACAGAAAGTATCTGGAAGAATATAAACTGAAAGACGGCATTATGAGTAAATCCCATCGCAACCGTCCGCTGACGGAAGCGCAAACCCGCCGCAACAAATATTTATCGAAAACCCGTTATGTAGTGGAACAGAGTTTCGGTACGCTGCACCGTAAATTCCGCTATGCCCGGGCAGCCTACTTCGGGCTGGAGAAAGTAGCGGCGCAAAGTCATCTGAAAGCGATATGTTTGAACCTGTTGAAGGCGGCCAACAGGCTACGTGCGCCTATTGCTGCCTAAAAGGCAGCCGGATGCCTATTAATTAGGCATCTGAGGAGTAATAAAGGGGATATTGCGGTCAAAAACAGCCGAAATCCTGTGTTTGGAGTTCGGCTGTCGGGTGAAGGACTATTTCGCAAAGGTCTCAACTTTTCTTTATAAAAGTTATTTTATATGTTTTGAATAACTCTAGTTATCTAGGATAGCTTCAATATATTAATCTAATTCGGTAATATGAATTCTAAGATAATAATTAGATTTTTAATAAATTAATTATAAAATATTGATAATATAGAATTTTATGGCAAAGGGATGTTGTGTTGTACTGCATAAACTGCAGCTTGAACCCGGCTGGTTAATTCTAATTTACGTAAAATACTTTGTACATGTACTTTAATGGTAGATTCGGCCAAATCAAGTTTTCGGGCAATAATTTTATTACTGTGACCTGCTGCTAAATGACCGAGAATTTCCATTTCACGAGGGGTTAGCGTGTCTAATGTATTGGTTACAGGTGGTTTGTTGGGGCGGATTAATGATTGAACTAAGCGAGCTGTCATTTCAGGAGAAAAAACATTATCACCATTGGCAGCTTTTTTAATAGCATCTATTAAAAATTCAGCATTAATGTTTTTTAATAGGAAACCGCGTGCACCTAAACGCATACATTCGGTTAAATCTTCTCCGTCTTCAGACACTGTTAACATAATAACAATTTGTTCGGGATTGCTACTAAAAATCTGTTCTAATGCTTCACGGCCATCCATGGTTGGCATATCCAGATCTAGAAGTACGACATCAGGATGTAATTGTTCAACCAGCTTTACTCCACTTAAGCCGTCTGCGGCTTCACCAATCACTTTAAATTCGTCTTGACGTGCCAGTAGGGCTTTGATGCCACTTCTGAACAAGGTGTGGTCATCTATTAATACGATACTGATTTTATCATTCATATTAAAATTCTTTCTTGTTTGGGAAGGATCAGTGATATCCTACTATATTGATTTGGTTGAGAATCTAATTTTAATTGTGCATGAATACGCCGTGCACGTTCCCGCATAATTTGAAGCCCGACATGATTTCCGGATAATGTTTCCAGTGAAACAGTATCAAATCCCTTGCCATTATCGGTTATTATCATAGTAAAGTCGTTTTGATTATTGAAAGTCAGATCGACTTCTGTCGCTTGTGCATGTTTGCGGATATTAGATAAACTTTCTTGCAAAATAAAAATAAATTGTAATTGTTGTTCACTGCTCAAGTGAGGACCATCTCCTTGCCACTCTACTCGAACTCTGGCATGTGTTTGTTGTTCGAAACGCTCAACTAAAGTATGTACGGCATCTGCAAATTCTTTCCGGCTGATTTTTGTACGGAAATTAAGCAGTAATTCTCGAACATCTTCATAACATTCTTGTACACCACTTTTAATAAATTGAAGGTTTTCCGATATCTGTTCTTGATTTTGTGTTGTTAGTGCACTTTCCAGCATCTGAACTTGTAGGTTTAAAAAAGTAAGTGTTTGGGCAATGCTGTCATGTAAACCTTGTGCAATAAAATTACGTTCTTGTAAAACAGCCAATTGTCGACTTTCATCAGCCAGACGAATATTAGTCAGTACCAACCCTAATAAGTTGCACAAAGCCCCTATTAACCCTGTGGTATTGGTTGTGAACGTATACTCTTGATTGAAATATAGCGTCATTATGCCTAAATCCTGCTGGTTATATCGGATCTTGAACACTTCTAAATATTGGAATCCGGACTTTTCGCAGTCGGTAAAGGATTGTTTCGGTATTTTAGCTTCGTTATTAAAGTAAATCGGTTGCCAGCTGTTTTGTTTTACACTTTGACCACAGAAACAGTCTTCTAGCTTTTGGCAGGCTTCGGCATTTTGCAGATTTTCGGGCAAGCCGCAGTGCGCGATTAAATCTATGCGGCGGCGTTTGTTGTCGATAAGACGTATGCTGCCGGCTTGTGCCGGTATCAGTCGCATAATTCTTTTTAGAAATATATTGCCAGCTTCTGCGGTTGTTTGTGTTTGGTTGAGTAAGCGTGAAAAGGAATAAAGTGTTTTTAGCGTATAATTTTTTTCAGCTAAATCATGGGTTTTTTTAATGACTTCATCTTCAAGATTGGTATAAAGTTGTTGTAGGCGGCTACTCATTTGGTTAAAGCCGCGATCAAGTTGGGCAAATTCTGTTAATTGATTGATTGGAACCTGTACACCCAAGTTTCCGTCATGAATATGATAAACACCCTCTTGTAGTTCGTCTAAAGGGCGAATAATCCACAAATACAATAAAACCACCATGACACTGGCACCAATAAGTACCATGGCGATCAAACCGCTTTGAAAAAGACGTAACCAGTATGTGTAGCGGGTATTAACGGTTTCTATTGCTAAAACCAAATTATCAATGGATGTAACAAAATTTTGTAAGTACTTTTCATCAAAAGCTGTTTTTTGTTGAAGCGATATTTGTAGTGCCGGTTTGATTTGTTGCTGCCATTGAGATTTTAGTTTGGCCATCTGGTGCATTACTTCAGGAGTGCCAGGGAGAAACAACGGCCTCGCAGGATCCCCTGCTTCTAAGTTATTTAATGTGGTGTCGAATTCTTGGATTTTATGTGCTATTTCTTCTTCAGGGGGATGGTTGCTTAATAATAGTCCTAGCCGGTAGCTTTGCATCCGCAAGCTACCGGCATCATTGATGGCTGCACCACCGCCTTCTAACCGCCACGACAATAATAGGGTAAAAATAATAGAGGCCATTGCTATCGTTACCCATAATATAGTGAGAAATTTTAGTCGTGATGATAAGCTTTTAGGAAATAATTTAGGCAATAGAAATGCTCCGTATACAAAACAAGAAATAAAGCAAAATGGTTATCCCAATTTGTTACTATGAAACATTTTAATTGAATATGGAATAAATAAAGTGAATTATCTGACTAATACTTTGTAAGTATAGATTTGATTTCATAATGATTTATAAATTTTAAAAAGTATAGGAAATATTGAGTTAAAAATATTGGGCCGTCTGAAATATTCAGATGACTTTTTATTTTAATGGTTAACTAAATTAAGAGATGGAAGGTAAGGCAAATTTATTTCTGAGTGGTTCTTAAAATACGCATATCAAAATCAAAAGCATTTCAATCGGAAACTTATTATGTGTAGAAAATAAGTTATAATCCGCGTTTTATCTTTAATCCACCGCGGTTCGAAATCCTCCCGCGATACCAAAACTAGGAACGTAAATGTTATCTCAAAAAGCATTGGTCATTTTTTCGGGTGGCCAAGATTCTACCACTTGCCTGCTTCAGGCGATTCATGCTTATGGGCGTGAAAACGTTCAAGCCATTACATTCGAATACGGACAGCGTCATGCTATCGAATTAGAGCGGGCGCGTTGGATTGCAGCAGATCTGGGTGTGCCGCAAACGGTATTGAATTTAAATCTGATTCAACAAATTACACACAATGCGTTAATGGACGATACAACCGATATTCAGACGGCCACAGACGGTATGCCGAATACTTTTGTAGACGGGCGTAATGCATTATTTCTACTCTATGCGGCTATTTATGCCAGAAGCCAGAATATTAAAAATATAATTATCGGCGTTTGTGAAACCGATTTTTCAGGCTACCCCGATTGTCGGGATATCTTTGTTAAATCAATGAACGTTACTTTGAATTTGGCGATGAACGATTCATTTCAAATTCATACGCCTTTAATGTATCTGACCAAAGCGCAAACATGGGCGCTTGCCGATGAGATGGGCTATTTAGATTATATCCGTGAAAAAACCCATACTTGTTACTATGGTGTTGAAGGTGGTTGTGGCGAATGCCCGAGCTGTATATTGCGGGAGCGTGGATTGGCTGAATATTTGGCAAGCAAAAACCATGTTTCTGTCTAATGATGTTTTATCGGGCAATAAGCTGTTTTATGATATAAGTCATTGGAATTTATGCTTAAAATATTCAGACGGCCTTTGAAGTATAAGTAAGTAGTATGAAAATATATTGCTTTTACCACATAGATTGGCCTCAAACCAATTGGAAACACTTCCACACTACTAAGAAAAATATGAAAATTACCAAAATATTCACATTTGATTCATCCCATATGCTTGACGGGCATGACGGAAAATGTAAAAACTTGCACGGACATACTTATAAACTCGAAGTTACGGTTTCAGACGGCCTGATAAGCGGAGGCGCTAAAGACGGTATGGTGATGGATTTTTCTGATTTAAAAACTATCGTTAAACAAGAGATTATCGAGCCTTTTGACCATGCGTTTATTTATCATGGTGGTAATGAGCGTGAAAGTAAAATTGCCGCATTATTGGAAAGTTGGCAAATGAAAACCATGAGGCTGGATATCCGTACGACAGCGGAAAATATGGTGGTGTATATGTATAGCCGTCTGAAAGCCGCCGGATTACCGGTGTCCGGTATTAAATTATGGGAAACACCCACATCATGCGCTGAGTTTGAAACATCGTTATAGTATATGTTTGTCATTTTTATAAATCTATATCTGTTTGATTTATGTGTACAGTATGATTGGCGGGTGTTTCGATTTGGTTCTTAAATTGATTAACGATATAATGGCAACCTTATTTTTACTCAAATGGTTATGATGAATAATAAAGAAAACCGGTTTGTTCCACCTGACTTCAGCAACCATAGTCCGCTGACTTGGTATCAGGCCGCTGCGGAGCAGCCGGCATTTATCCGCGACGCAGCACAAGCCAAAGCCATTGAATATCTTGATCGGCTTTGGACCGAGCTGATGATGTTCAAGCGTAAACGTAACCGTTTTTTAGGCCGTAGTTTGCGTTCCCCCCAGTTGCCGAAAGGCTTATATTTCTATGGCGGTGTCGGAAGGGGTAAAAGCTTTTTGATGGATGTGTTTTACGGCTGCCTGCCTTACCGACGCAAACGTCGTGTCCATTTCCATGCGTTTATGGCAGAAGTGCATCAACGCATGAAAGCCTTAAAAAGCGAACCGAATCCTTTAAAAGCAGTGGCTGCTGAAATTGCACAAGAAACACGGGTTTTGTGTTTTGATGAGTTTCATGTGAGCGATATTGCCGATGCTATGATTTTAGGGCGTTTATTGGAAAATCTGTTTGATGCCGGCGTGGTTTTGGTAGCAACTTCCAACTATGCACCTTCCGAACTGTATCCGCAGGGTCAAAACCGTAGCAGTTTTCTACCAACCATTGCTTTAATCGAAGAAAAGCTTACAGTCTTAAATGTAGACGGTGGTGAAGATTATCGGTTAAGAACCTTAAATCATGCCGAAGTTTTTTATGTGCCGAACGATGAAGCCAATGAACAAAAACTAGCCGCATTGTTTGCCCGTGTTGCACATGAGAAGAAACGTAATCCGCAACCGATCACCATTAACGGGCGTGAAATCTTGTGTAATGCCTATGATGACAAGGCTATTTGGTTTGATTTCCGTGCTTTATGTTTCGGGCCGCGTTCGCAGGCAGATTATCTTTATTTGGCCGAGCATTATCAGATGGTTTTCGTGTCGGGTATTGAGAAATTAAGCGAAGCCGAGCGAGCGGAAGCCCGTCGGTTAACTTGGTTGATAGACGTGCTTTATGATTATCGTGTAAAGCTTTGTGCGACCAGTCAGGTGCCTGCCGAAGATATTTATTTGGAAGGTGATTTTGCCAATGAATTTGTGCGTACCGTCAGCCGTATGGTGGAAATGCAGTCGGAAGAATATTTGGCACAGCCACATCTTACATTGGGTGCGGACAGTAAAAAAAATAATAGTATTTAACAAAATATTCAGGGTTTTTGTTAGAATGTATATCCCTGATTTTATAAATCAATAAAAAATTAAAGGAAACTATTTATGGCTATCGAACGCACTATTTCTATTATCAAACCCGACGCAGTTGCGAAAAATGTTATCGGTCAGATCTACACCCGTTTTGAAAATAACGGATTACGTATTATTGCTGCTAAAATGAAACATTTGACCAAGGCAGAAGCGGAGGGTTTTTATGCCGTGCATAAAGAGCGTCCTTTCTTTGCCGATTTGGTTTCTTTTATGACCAGCGGTCCGGTTATGATTCAAGTGTTGGAAGGTGAGAATGCTGTAGCCAAAAACCGTGAATTAATGGGCGCGACCAACCCGAAAGAAGCTGCTGCCGGTACGATTCGTGCAGACTTTGCCGATTCTATTGATGCCAATGCCGTGCATGGTTCCGACAGTTTGGAAAATGCAGAAAAAGAAATTGCTTTCTTCTTTGATAACAGCGAGATTTGTGCCCGCTAATAATCATACAGTATTGTTCTTCGGGCTGTCTGAACGTTCAGACGGCCTGAAGGTTTTTAAATGGCAGCTTTTCTTTAAAAGCTGAATAAATATATAAAGCTTTCATTTAAAAGCTTTCCGAGAGAACATGAAAACGAATCTACTAAATTTTGATTTAAACGGTTTAACCGAACATTTTGCACAAATGGGCGAAAAACCTTTCCGTGCCAAACAAGTGATGCGGTGGATGCATCAATCGGGTGCAGCTGGTTTTGATGAGATGACCGACCTAGCCAAATCCTTGCGCGCAAAGTTAAATGATCAAGCTGTGGTCGCCGTGCCGGATTTATTGGTTTCGCAAGAGTCTTCGGACGGTACGCGCAAATGGTTATTGGATGTCGGCACAGGCAATGGTGTGGAAACCGTGTTTATCCCTGAATCCGAACGGGGTACGCTGTGTATTTCTTCACAAGTGGGCTGTGCACTGGAATGCACGTTTTGCTCAACCGGCAGACAAGGGTTTAACCGCAACCTGACTGCGGCGGAAATTATCGGTCAGCTTTGGTGGGCCAACAAAGCTATGGGTGTGACGCCTAAAAACGAGCGGGTAATTTCCAATGTAGTGATGATGGGGATGGGTGAGCCGTTAGCCAACTTTGATAATGTGGTTACCGCATTAAGTATTATGTTGGATGATCACGGCTACGGGCTGTCGCGCCGTCGTGTTACCGTATCTACTTCCGGTATGGTTCCTCAAATGGATAGGTTAAAAGAAGTAATGCCGGTGGCATTGGCTGTATCGCTACATGCTTCAAACGATGCTGTGCGTGATCAAATTGTGCCGTTAAACAAAAAATATCCGTTAAAAGAATTGATGGCGGCCTGCCGTCGTTATTTGGAAAAAGCACCGCGGGACTTCGTTACCTTTGAATATGTAATGCTTGATGGTGTTAATGATAAACTACAACATGCGCGGGAATTGGTAGAGTTGGTGCGTGATGTACCATGTAAGTTTAATTTGATTCCTTTTAACCCGTTCCCGAATTCTGGTTATAACCGTTCCCGTAATGAAAATATCCGTATATTTCGTGATGTTTTACAACAGGCGGGCTTTGTCGTAACCGTTCGTAAAACCCGTGGTGATGATATTGATGCTGCTTGCGGTCAACTGGCCGGGCAGGTTAAAGATAAAACACGCAGGCAGCAGAAATGGCAGCAAATTGTCTTGGAACAAAGGGGGAGTCTGTGAAATTGAAAACATTAGGTTTGGTATTGTCTTCAGTATTGGTATTAAGTGCATGTGCCGGCACGGGAGGGGCTCGTCCAAGTGCGCATGATAAAGCTGATCAGATTGCCAATATTAAAACGCAATTGGCTTTGGAGTATATGAAAGCCAAAGATTACCGTCAGGCTGTTAACAGTATTGATGAAGCATTGGCCGCAAATTCAAAAAATGAAAATGCCTGGCTAATTCGTGCGCAAATTTATCAATATCTTAAAGTTAATGATAAAGCACAGGAAAGTTTCCAAAGGGCATTGGCTATACAGCCTGATAGTGCGGAAATTAATAATAACTATGGCTGGTTTTTATGTAGTATTCAAAACAGGCCAAATGAATCTATTCAATATTTTGACAAAGCACTTTCTGATCCCACATATCCGTCGCCCTATATTGCTAATCTAAATAAAGGGATATGTAGTGCGAAGATGGGACAGTATTCGCTATCCGAAGCATACTTCGAACGTGCATTGGCTGCACAGCCGCAGTTTTTCCCGGCATTAAAAGAAATGGCACGAACAAAAATGCTGGCTGGTAATCTAAGTGATGCCGATTATTACTTCAGACAGTATCAAAGTAAAATCGATTTGTTGAGTGCCGATGATTTATTGCTGGGGTGGCAGCTTTATAATGCTTTAGGAGATACACAGGCTGCTTATGAATATGAAGCCCAGTTGCGCGCTAATTATCCTTATTCCGAAGAATTGCAAACAATTACAACAGGACGCCTGTAATGACTGACAATCAACAAACAGAACAACACACACTGAATAATGCTGCAATAGAATTGGGAGAAAAATTACGGAAGGCACGGGAGCAGAAAAACTATTCTATCGGTGAAGTGGCCGAGCGTTTGAAGCTTTCAGCACGCCAAATAGAAAGTTTGGAAAGCGGCAATTATGAAGATATGCCGGAATTGGTTTTTGTGCGTGGTTTTTTACGCACCTATGGTCGGTTCTTGGGCATAGACGATGAAGAAATGTCTTCCTATCTGGATAGAATTATCCCGCAAAACCGCAGTAATGTTTATGCTGTTGAGCGAAATGGCGGTCAATCATTTAATTATCAGCAAACCGAAGTTAAAAAATCATTCCCGAAATGGATTTTTGGTGTGTTGGTGTTGGTATTGATTGGCGGCGGCGTGTATGTTTGGCAAAGCAAATCTAATTTAGAGTATGCCAAGCAAAATGATTCGACACCTTCTGCCCAGTTAGAAAATGCATCAAATACAGATTTAGAGGCAGACAATATTTCTGTTGTGGCGATGAGTAGCGATGCTGTAGCATCTGCTATTCTTAATCCCGGCTCTACCCAAGATACGTCAAATACTGCTTCAGCAACAGCTCAGGCGGCTTCTACACCTGCCGAAGGTTCTGTACCGATTGCCGGTGAATTGGTTGTTAAAGTGCGTTATCGTTCCAAACTGGTTATTAGAGACAAAGATGAACAGTTGGTGATCAATGAGATTGTTCCTGCCGGTAGTGAGCATCGTTTCCAAGGCGGAGCTCCTTATAATGTTTGGATTGGCTATGCATTAGGAGCGACCGTTAATTATGGTGGGCAGGAAGTTTCCGTTCGAAATAATATGGTGGGTAAAACCACTTCATCATTTATTGTAGGTCAGTAATGAGTCATTCTACTCTAAAGCGTCGGCAAACTCATCAAGTACAGGTCGGCCATGTGATGGTCGGATCTGAATCACCTGTTGTGGTTCAATCTATGACCAATACCGATACAGCCGATGCAGTGGGAACAGCAGAGCAAATTAAGGCATTGAGTGATGCCGGTTCGGAAATTGTACGGATTACAGTCAACAGCCCCGAAGCAGCTTCTAAAGTTTCGGAAATCAGAAGCCGCTTAGATGATATGGGGTGCTTGACACCGCTTGTAGGCGATTTCCATTTTAATGGTGAAAAACTATTAAAAGAGTTTCCTGATTGTGCCAAAGCATTGGCAAAATATCGTATTAACCCGGGCAATGTCGGTAAAGGTGTTAAGGGGGATGAAAAATTCGCCTATATGATCCAAACGGCGGCAGAACATGATAAAGCAGTCCGTATCGGCGTGAATTGGGGTTCTTTGGATCAAAGTCTTGCCAAGCGTATGATGGATGCTAATTTGACTTCTGCCAATCCTAAAGCGCCTGAAGAAGTGATGAAGGAAGCGTTGATAGTTTCAGCTCTGGAATCAGCACAAAAAGCAGTGGATTTAGGGCTGCCGGAAAACAAAATTATTTTGTCTTGTAAGGTTAGTGCCGTACAGGATTTGATTCAAGTTTATCGTGATTTAGGCAGCCGTTGTCAATATCCGCTACATTTAGGGCTGACTGAGGCCGGTATGGGCAGTAAAGGTATTGTAGCTTCTACGGCTGCATTGTCTGTTTTATTGCAAGAAGGTATCGGCGATACCATCCGTATTTCACTGACACCCGAACCGGGAAGTCCGAGAACTCAGGAAGTGGTGGTTGCTCAGGAAATTTTGCAAACCATGGGGCTGCGTTCTTTTACGCCCTTGGTGACCGCATGTCCGGGCTGTGGTCGTACAACGAGTACAGTTTTTCAAGAGTTAGCCCGAGATATTCAACATTATTTGCGCGATAAGATGGTTGTATGGCGTACGCAATATCCAGGTGTGGAGTCTTTAAATGTGGCCGTTATGGGCTGTGTGGTGAACGGGCCGGGTGAAAGTAAGCTGGCTGATATCGGAATCAGCCTACCGGGCACGGGCGAAACACCAGTCGCCCCGGTTTATGTAGACGGTGAGCGCAAAGTTACCCTGAAAGGGGATAATATGGCGAGTGAATTTTTAGCTATTGTACAAGAGTATGTCGAGGCTAATTATGGCGCGGGCGGTAAAAAACGTAATGAAGCCAAAGTTATTCCAATTAGGTCTGCTTAACTTACTTTTATCTATTGAAGTGTTTCAGATGGCATAATGTCTATATAATAAGAAAAAATATTTTAAAGATATAAGAAAAGGCAGAATATGGCTTCTGATTTACGTGAATTACTACTGCGTCTTTATTTGATCAATAATGCGCAGGTGGAACATAAAGTCTTTATTTATACCTATTTGGGGGTTAGTGATATTGCAGCTAACCCGTTTCAATTTGTCAGTGCGGATTTGCTGGAGCATGTTAAAAAAAGCGTGATTTTGCAAAATCTGCCTTCGGGCGAAATGATTCAGGCTTTTATTTCACCGGTCGGAGACTTCGGCCGTAAATCTGATTGGGCAGTTGAAAATATTATGCTGTATGGTAATAAAAACGGTATTTTAATATCGATTGATCTGAATAAAGAAAGTATCAGCCAATCGGATAAATACAAACAATTTACCGGATTAACCACCAGCATGTTAAGACAGTTTATTAACGGTGGTTTGGTATAAACAGGCCGTCTGAAAAAATTAAAGCACAATATATATGGGAACAAAAATCCAAGCTGTTAAGGGCATGAATGATTTGCTGCCGGTAGAGCAAAAAGATTTCAAATTAACTGCATCTTTTTGGCAGGCATTTGAAGATACGGTCAGCCGTTGGGCGGGTCGATTTGGCTATCAGCAAATTCGTACGCCGATTGTTGAGCAAACCGGATTATTCGTGCGTTCCATCGGTGAAGAAACCGATGTGGTCGGCAAAGAAATGTACACCTTTGCCGATTCCAACGATAAGTTGAGTTTAAGTTTGCGTCCTGAAGGGACTGCATCTTGCTTGAGGGCGGTTGTCGAACATAATCTGCTTTACAACAATCCACAAAAATTGTGGTATATGGGGCCGATGTTTCGCCGCGAACGACCGCAAAAAGGCCGTTATCGCCAATTCCATCAAGTCGGTATCGAAGCATTGGGATTCGAAGGGCCGGATATTGATGCCGAAATTATTGCCATGTCGGCAGACTTGTGGAAAGAATTGGGCATTCGTGATTATTTGACGCTCGAAATCAATAGCTTGGGTAATCGTGAAGAGCGTGCGGCACACCGTGCTGCTTTGGTGGCTTATCTTAGCCGTTATGAAGATAAATTAGATGAAGACAGCAAACGCCGCCTTTATACCAACCCACTGCGTGTGTTAGACAGTAAAAACCCGGATTTGCAGGAAATTTGCAATGCCGCGCCGCACTTAACCGATTATTTGGGTGAATCATCGCGTGCGCATTATCAGCAGTTCAAAGCCATGTTGGATGGCTTGAATATTGATTATATTGAGAATCCGCGCTTGGTTCGTGGGCTGGACTATTATAATCAAACGGTATTCGAGTGGACGACAGATAAACTCGGTGCTCAGGCTACAGTTTGCGGCGGTGGCCGGTATGACGGACTCATTGAAGAGCTAGGCGGAAAACCTGCGCCATCAATCGGTTTTGCTATGGGCGTAGAGCGCTTGCTGTTGTTGGTGCGTGAGTACGGTAAATTGGCTTTTCAGACGGCTCCTGATATTTATGCCGTTCATCAGGGAGAGGGTGCTGTTTTGCAAGTGATGAAGTATGCGCAAGCACTTCGTTCAGACGGATGGCGGGTGTTACAACATTCGGGCTATCAAAGTTTGAAAACACAAATGAAAAAAGCCGATGCCAGTGGGGCGCGTTTTGCGTTAATCGTTGCGCAAAGCGAGCTTTCAGACGGCACGGTTACATTAAAAGATATGTCGGGGCGGCATGCTCAGGTAACTGTTGATGCCGCTTTATTAAGTGATACTTTAGAACAATGGAAGAATAATTAAATGGCTGCACATATTGAAGAACAAGAAGAACTTGAGAACTTCAAATATTTTTGGAATAAATGGGGGCGTTGGCTGTTTGGTATATTGCTATTGGCCGCGTTAGGGTATCTTGGCTACGTTTTCTATCAATCGCAACAGAATAAGCAAAATCAGGAAGCTGCCGGTGTACTGATTCAAATGGTAGAGAAAGAACAACAATCAAAAAATGCCAATACCAATGCCGATTTGCAAAATTTACAGCAAAACTATCCCGATAGTATTGCGGCGGCTCAAGCGACATTAATGGCTGCTACTAAAGAATTTGATAACGGTAAATATGATATAGCGGCAGGCCATCTGAATTGGGTGTTGAAAAATCAAAAGTCTCCTCCTGTTCAGGCATTGGCAGTACAACGTTTGGCCGTCGTGAAATTGCAGCAAAATCAATTTGATGAAGCGTTAGCGGTTTTAGAAACCACAGTCGATAAGGCATTTGAACCTTTATTGCTAGAAACTAAAGGTGATGTTTATGCCGCACAAGGTAAAAATAAAGAGGCTGTGCAAGCTTATGAACAGGCTTTGGCACAGCTGCCAAAAGATGCTTTCAATCGAGAAACCATACAATTTAAAGCCGACCAATTGCAATAAGGCCGTCTGAATTAAGTGTAAATACAGGCTTGCGGAAAAATCTTCTGCAAGCCCGTTGTATTTTAAGCGTACAATGCAGTAATTATATGAATAGAGTTATATTATGAAACCCACCATTGCCCTCGTCGGCCGCCCTAATGTCGGTAAATCTACTTTGTTTAACCGGTTAACACGTACTAAAGATGCTTTAGTTGCAGATTTACCGGGTCTAACGCGTGACCGTCATTACGGACAAGGTAAGGTCGGCAGCAAGCCTTATTTGGTTGTAGATACAGGCGGTTTTGAGCCTGTTGTTGATAGTGGTATTCTCCATGAGATGGCCAAGCATACCCTGCAGGCTATTGATGAGGCAGATGCCGTTGTATTTTTGGTAGATGGCCGTAACGGGCTGACACCACAAGATAAAATTATTGCCGACAGACTTCGCCAAAGTCCGCGGCCGGTTTATTTGGCTGTTAATAAAGGGGAGGGTGGTAACCGTGCCGTATTAGCAGCGGAGTTTTATGAATTGGCTTTGGGGGAACCCCATGTGATTTCAGGTGCGCATGGTGATGGTGTGTATTATCTGATTGAAGAAATCTTAGAAAACTTCCCTAATGCAGAAGAAGAGGCGGAACAACCCAAACATCCGGTTTTTTCCGTTATTGGGCGACCGAATGTGGGTAAATCCACTCTGGTTAATGCTATTCTTGGAGAAGAACGTGTAATTGCCTTTGATATGGCAGGAACCACCCGAGACAGTATTCACATTGATTTTGAGCGTGATGGCAAGCCATTTACGATTATCGATACCGCAGGCGTGCGCCGTCGCGGTAAAGTGGAGGAAGCGGTAGAAAAGTTTTCGGTGATTAAGGCCATGCAGGCAGTTGAAGCATCTAATGTGGCTGTTTTAGTATTAGATGCACAGCAAGATATTGCCGATCAAGATGCCACTATTGCAGGTTTTGCGCTTGAAGCCGGTCGTGCTTTGGTGATTGCTGTGAATAAATGGGATGGTATTAGCGAAGAAAGACGTGAGCAAGTAAAACGTGATATTGCCCGTAAGTTATATTTTCTTGATTTTGCCAAGTTCCATTATATTTCTGCATTAAAAGAAAAAGGCATTGATGGGCTATTTGACAGTATTCAGGCTGCTTATGATGCGGCAATGATTAAAATGCCTACACCGAAAATTACCCGGGTTTTGCAGTCTGCGATAGAGCGTCAGGCTCCACCACGTTCCGGATTGGTTAGGCCTAAAATGCGTTATGCCCATCAAGGTGGCATGAATCCGCCGGTGATTGTGATACATGGCAATTCGTTGGGTGCGATTTCAGACAGCTATACCCGATATCTGACACAAACATTCCGTAAAGCATTTCATCTTCAAGGTACACCGCTACGCATCCAATACAATGTTTCGGAAAATCCTTATGAGAAATCAATCGATAAACCGACTAAAAAACCGTTACGTCGAGTAGCATTAAGTAACCGCATTGAAAAGCGGGAAGGAAGAAAAGAAGAAAAGAGCCGTTTTAAAAAGAAAGCCAAAGTCAGTGTTAAAAAAATGCACAATAAATAGCTATAAATTTAATAGTGATTAAAAATAGTAAAGATTGACATAGTACAAATTTTTTATCTAAAAAATACCTAATAGTGTATAGTGGTTGTAAAATATTTTATGACTAAAATATTTAGTTAAATTTTGAACAACCTGTATCCAGGAGTATATATGAAAACTTATTTAGCCTTACTTTCTGCTGCTGTTTTAAGCTTGGCGGCTTGTTCTCAGGAATCCCCAGCGCCTTCAGAGCAACCTGCGGAAACTGCTGTGGAAGCATCTGCTAATGTAGTAGAAGCGGAGGCAGTGCCTGCATCTGCGGATACTAAAGATGCAGTGTGCGATATGGTTGTTGAGGCTGATGATGCTATGAAGTTTAATACCAATGAAATCAACATTAGTAAAGCATGTAAAGAGTACACGATTACTTTAAAACATGTCGGTAAAATACCTAAGGCAGCCATGGGGCACAATCTTGTGATTGCAAAAACAGAAGACGTTGATGGTATTGTTAAAGATGGCGCTGCTGCACAAGTTGATAATGGTTATTTAAAGGTAGGTGATGAGCGCATTATTGCTGCAACTCAATTAATCGGTGGCGGTGAAGAGGCGACAGTTACTGTTGATACCAGTAAATTAGCAGAGGGCGATAAATACGAATTTTTCTGCTCATTTCCTGGTCATATCGGCTTAATGCGCGGTACGGTTAACTTGGTAGATTAATATCCAAAGAATTAAGCTTAAAATATGATTATTGATTAGTAATAACTTTAAATCGCTTATTAAAAAACGGATACATTGTTCAAATGTATCCGTTTTTTATTTCTGTCGCCGCTGATTACTTAATTAACGTTGGGCATCTACCGCAGTTAAAGCAATCATGTTAACGATACGACGTACTGTAGAAATCGGTGTCACAATATGCACCGGTTTGTTCATGCCCATAAGAATAGGGCCTACAGTGATACCATTGGTTGCGTTAACACGTAGTAGGTTATAGCTGATATTCGCTGCTTCTACATTAGGCATTACCAATAAGTTAGCCGATCCTGTAAGTGTGGTTTCCGGATAAATGCTTTTACGCATCGCTTCATCCATAGCCACATCGGCCTGCATTTCACCATCAATTTCCAGTGTCGGATCTAGCTCACGAATCATTTCTAATGCTTTTTGCATTTTTAAAGCATCTTTGTCAGTGCGAGAACCATAGGTTGAGTTGGAGATTAAGGCTGCTTTGGGTTTGATACCGAAGCGCTTAATTTCTTTAGCGCACATTAAAGTACCAGTAGCCAATTGTTGGGCATCAGGATCCTCATTAATATAGGTATCAGCGATAAAGAAGTTACCTTTGTTGGAAATTAAAGCATTCATAGCAAAAGCATGATTTTCGGGATTGTTATAACCGATAACTTCTTCAAAAATATTGAAGTGGTCATAGAACCGTCCCATGGTGCCGCAAAGCATACCGTCTGCGTGGCCAAGTCGAACCATCAATGCACCAATCAGTGTGCTATTGGCGCGAAGACGTCGGCGTGCCATTTCTTCGGTAACGCCTTTGCGTTTGCGTAATTGATAATATTCTTTCCAACTGGCCTCGAAATGCGGGTTGTTGTCGATATCGATTAATTCAAAATCTTTACCTTGCTGGATCGTCAGACCTTGTGCTTGTAGTCGCTCTTCAATAATTTTACGTTGGCCTACTAAAATGGGAAAAGCCAGTTTTTGGCTGACTACTTGTTGTGCGGCATGCAATATACGCTCGTCCTCACCTTCAGTTAATACGATACGTTTGATTTGTTTGCGTGCTTGATTGAAAACAGGGCGCATAAATAGGCTGGTTTTATAAACAAACTGATTCAGTTTTTCTATATAAGCGGCCATATCTGTAATTGGGCGTGTTGCTACACCTGAATCCATAGCGGCCTGAGCAACGGCAGCTGCAATTTGAGCAATCAGACGAGGATCGAAAGGTTTCGGAATCAAGTATTCGGGGCCGAAAGTTAGTTCAGCATCTCCATAGGCTCCCGCTACTTCGGCACTTGATTCTGCCATGGCTAAATCGGCAATAGCGCGAACGCAGGCCAGTTTCATTTCTTCATTAATGGTGGTGGCACCTACGTCTAAAGCACCACGGAAGATAAATGGGAAACATAATACATTATTGATTTGATTGGGGAAGTCTGATCGGCCTGTTCCGATAATCACATCAGAACGAGCTTCTTTTGCTTCAGGCGGCCAGATTTCGGGAGCAGGATTGGCCAAAGCAAAAACGATAGGTGATTTATTCATGGTTTTGAGCATTTCTGTGCTCAAAACATTGGGACCAGACAAGCCTAAGAAAATATCTTTACCGTTAACTGCATCACCTAGAGTACGTTGTCCATTATCTTGAATGGCATAACGTACTTTAGATTCGTCCATACGTTCGCGGTCTTCCCTTGTAGCATAAATAACGCCTTTTGAGTCGCAAACAGTCATATTTTCGCGTTTCATGCCCAATGCAACCAGCAAATCAAGGCAGGAGATAGCAGCTGCACCAGCACCGGAACATACTAATGTGACGTCTTCGATATTTTTACCAGTAATGCGTAAGGCATTCAGAGTGGCGGCCGCGGTAATAATAGCTGTGCCGTGTTGGTCGTCATGGAAGACGGGAATATTGCAGCGTTCGCGTAGTTTTTTCTCAATATAAAAGCACTCCGGTGCTTTAATGTCTTCGAGGTTGATACCGCCGAAGCTAGGTTCGAGGGAGGCGATGATATCAACGAGTTTGTCTGGATCGGTTTCATTAATTTCAATATCGAATACATCAATGCCGGCAAATTTTTTGAATAAAACCCCTTTACCTTCCATGACGGGCTTACTGGCCAATGGTCCAATGTTGCCTAAGCCTAATACGGCAGTACCGTTTGAAATAACAGCAACCAAGTTACCACGAGCAGTGTATTTGTATGCCGCAAGTGGGTCGTTGTAGATTTCCATACATGGTGCAGCTACGCCGGGCGAATAAGCCAATGATAAATCGTATTGTGTTGCAAGAGGTTTGGTGGGAGCAACTTGAATTTTACCCGGAGTCGGGTATTCGTGAAAATTAAGAGCAGCTTCTTTGATTAACTCATCCATAGTGTCATCCTGACTGTTGACGTTTAGGCCGTCTGAAAGTATATGATAAAACCGTGTTTCAGACGGCCTGTTCTAAGAAATCGGAAGCCATATGTTATCACGTGTAATAAGTGGTGCATACAGATATAGCTGATGGGGTGGTGCAATTATGATAAATCAACCTCATATATCATTTATATTAATGTGGCAGGCAGTGTTAAACATAGATTTAATATATTTTAATAGATTGATTTTGAAATGATTAAAAGAGAAAAGCCCGATAAAAATATCGGGCTTTTGACATAGAGAGTAGTTTTATTGCTTAGCAAAATATTGGTCGGAAATCTGGTCGTATTCACCGTTTTCACGTACTTTTTTCAAGGCTTCGTTGAGCATATTTAAAGTCTCTGTATCATCTTTTCTAACAGCCATGCCGTAATGCTCTACTTCAAAATCAGGAACAGCAACCATGGTAAAGCCTTTATCGTTATTATTTTTAATATAATTTCCGACAACGGCACTGTCAGATACTACGGCATCCAAGCCGCCATTTTCAAGTTCTTTGATAACAAGCGGAAGGCTTTTGAAGCGTGCAATTTTAGGGCTGTCATTACCCAGAATTTTAGAGGCGGCAAAGTCGCCGGTTTGTCCGGTTACTACCCCCACTTTTTCAGCTTGTTTTAGATCTTCCACCGATTTGATGCTTTTACCTTTTTGCACGAGGATAACTTGTGAAATTTCAAAATACGGATCGGAAAAATCCATTGTTTGTTTGCGTTCGTCAGTAATGGTAACTGCAGAAAGCAAGATGTCAGCATCACCGTTGGTTAGGGCGGGGAAAATACTGTCCCATGGTTGATGCTTGTATTCCACTTTAAAATTACCGGCTTTAGCCATGGCATTTAATAAATCAATATCGAAACCGTTGATTTTATTATCGGCATCCATAGATTCAAAAGGGGCAAATTCGGCATTGGTGGCAACGCGGTAAACTTTTTCTGAGGCAGCCCCATTAGAAGCAGCTTCTTTGTTGTCTGTATTTTGACCGCCGCAAGCGCTCAATGCTAATACGGAGCAGGCTACTGCTGCTGACATCCATTTTTTGATATTCATTGAATACGTTCCTGATTAAGTTTTAAAAACATTTAAGTATGAATTAACAAAAATACACTTGTTTTATCCGTTCGGTCAAGGAGGCCGTCTGAAAAATATGGGGTGAGCCTGTTTCAGACGGCCTGTTTATCCATATATTGAAATTTAGAATCGCCGTTTTAAATGGCATGCCTGCATAATATTAACGGCCAATTCCTCTACTGATTTGTCGGTAGTGTTGGTAAACGGTATACCATGTGCGCGAAACATTGTCTGGGCATCGGAAACTTCGCGACGACAAGTGGCTAATTGTGAATAATTTGAATTTGGACGACGTTCCTGACGAATTGCCTGCAAACGTTCGGGCATAATGGTTAGGCCGAATAATTTATGTTTATACGCTTTAACCATACGCGGCAAATCTGTGCTTTCCAAATCTTCCGGAGTGAGTGGATAGTTTGCAGCTCGGATACCGTATTGCAAGGCGAGATAAAGGCAGGTCGGTGTTTTACCTGAACGGGATACACCCATCAGAATCACATCGGCATCTTTAAGGTCTTTACCGCTGATGCCGTCATCGTGATTGAGCGTGAAATTAACCGCTTCCATTCGTGCATCATAACGTTCAGTGTCGCCGATGCCGTGGGTACGGCCTACAGCATGTCGTGCAGTCAGGCCGAGTTCCCGTTCGATTTTGCCGAGAAACGCATCAAAAAAGCTCAAATGCAGCCCTTGGCAGTTTTTAATAATATCGCGGATTTCATCATTGATGATACTGGTGAAAACCAAAGGGCGTAGTCCACTATCTGCGGCTGCCGCATTAATAATCTGTACCATTGCGCGGGCTTTTTCCGGTGTGTCGACAAAAGGGTAGGTGGCACGTTTGAAATGAACCCCTTCGAATTGATCGAGCAAAGCTTCACCCATGCTTTCGGAGGTAATACCAGTGCGGTCGGAGATAAAAAAAGCGGAACGGCGTGCCATAGTGATTCCTTAGGTAGATTATATGTTAGATAGATTATATGATTGCTAATAGACAGACTTTAAAAAAATCCCCGATATAATACAAGACTGTTTTAGCCGAGTCATCTTTGCTATAGGTTGAGATATTTTTTATGTATTAAGTAATACATTTGAATTTAAGTAATATTTGCAACCATTTTTTAAATTGGCTGTCTACGGTTAAATTTATAATTTTACTAGCTAGAAAGCTTGAACAATAACAAAATATGTTCTGCTACATAGTATTACAATAAATATTATATTATTCAATATGCAATTTTATTTTAAAGTTAAGAGATTAAGTGATATTTAATTTCAATTAATTGAGTATTGTATATTGGTTGAAAAAGTTTGCTGCATTACAAACTCTATATTTAACAATGGCTAATAAAAAATATAGAAAATCTTGTTATATTGCTTCATCGGACTACATATTGCCTATACCGCAATTTTCAGACGGCTTCATACATTTACTGGCAATAAAAATACATGACACTGCCGAATTGAATGGTTAGAATAGCCGCCGAGATTTATTCTTTTTTTAACTTGTTTAATGGATTGAGAACATGGCTGCAAATTACGTGATTTGGTTTGAAAACTTACGCATGACTGATGTCGACAGCGTAGGCGGTAAAAATGCTTCTTTAGGTGAGATGATTAGTCAGCTTACCGAAAAAGGCGTGCGAGTACCGGGTGGTTTTGCAACAACTGCTGATGCCTATCGTGCTTTTTTGGCGCATAACGGCTTGAACGAACGTATTTCCGCAGCACTGGCTGCTCTGGATGTGGAAGATGTGACCGAACTGGCTCGCGTCGGTAAAGAAATCCGTCAATGGATTTTAGACACTCCGTTCCCCGAGCAACTGGATGCAGATATTAAAACGGCATGGGATAAAATGGTTGCCGATGCCGGAACCGATCAGATTCCCGTAGCCGTGCGCTCATCCGCTACCGCAGAAGATTTGCCTGATGCCTCTTTTGCCGGTCAGCAAGAAACTTTCCTGAATATCAATGGCTTGGACAATGTAAAAGAAGCAATGAAACATGTTTTTGCTTCTCTTTATAATGACCGTGCTATTTCTTATCGTGTGCATAAAGGCTTTGCGCACGATATCGTCGCTTTATCTGCCGGTGTTCAACGCATGGTGCGTTCTGACAGCGGTGCTTCCGGCGTAATGTTCTCAATCGATACCGAATCTGGTTTTGAAGATGTGGTATTCGTTACTGCTTCTTATGGTTTGGGTGAAACCGTAGTACAAGGCGCGGTAAACCCTGATGAGTTTTATGTACACAAACCGACTTTGAAAGCAGGTAAACCCGCTATTTTGCGTAAAACGATGGGTTCCAAACTCATTAAAATGTTGTTTACCGATCAGGCTCAGGCCGGTAAATCTGTAAAAGTGGTGGATGTGCCGGAGGAAGATCGCAAGGTATTCTCTATTTCTGATGAAGAAATTACCGAATTGGCACGTTATGCCCTGACTATTGAAGAACACTACGGCTGTCCGATGGATATTGAATGGGGTCGTGACGGCTTGGATGGAAAACTTTATATTCTTCAAGCCCGCCCGGAAACGGTGAAGTCTCAAGAAGATAAAACCCGCAGCCTGCGCCGTTACACTATTCGCGGCGATAAAAAAGTATTGTGCGAAGGCCGTGCTATCGGTCAGAAAGTCGGTCAAGGTAAAGTGCGTTTGGTGACAGATGCTTCTCAAATGGATACCGTTCAAGCGGGTGACGTATTGGTAACCGATATGACCGACCCGGATTGGGAACCGGTTATGAAACGTGCCGCAGCCATTGTGACCAACCGTGGCGGCCGTACTTGCCATGCCGCAATTATTGCCCGTGAATTGGGTATTCCGGCTGTTGTCGGTTGTGGTGATGCCACTTCCGTACTTTCAGAAGGTCAAGAAGTTACCGTATCTTGCGCGGAAGGTGATACCGGTTTGATTTATGAAGGCTTGCTGGATGTCGAAGTGACCGATGTGGCTTTGGATAACATGCCTAAATCGCCGGTTAAAATTATGATGAACGTGGGTAATCCTGAGTTGGCGTTCAGCTTCTCTAGTCTGCCGAACGAAGGTATCGGTTTGGCTCGTATGGAATTCATTATTAACCGTCAAATCGGTATTCACCCGAAAGCTTTGCTTGAATTCGATCAATTGGATGCGGATTTGAAAGCGGAAATTTCCGATCGTATCGCCGGTTATGCTTCTCCGGTTTCATTCTACGTCGATAAAATTGCCGAAGGCGTGGCAACACTGGCCGCATCGGTTTATCCGCGTAAAGTGATTGTGCGCATGTCCGACTTCAAATCAAACGAATATGCCAACCTAATCGGCGGTAATGTATACGAACCGCATGAAGAAAACCCGATGTTGGGCTTCCGTGGTGCGGCACGTTATGTTTCTGAAGACTTCAAAGACTGCTTTGCACTGGAGTGTCAGGCTTTGAAACGCGTTCGCGATGAAATGGGTTTGACCAATGTGGAAATCATGATTCCGTTTGTTCGTACGCTTTCTGAAGCCGAAGCAGTGGTTAAAGCATTGAAAGAAAACGGTTTGGAACGCGGTAAAAACGGTTTGCGTTTGATTATGATGTGCGAATTACCGAGTAATGCGTTGCTGGCCGAGCAATTCTTGCAATACTTCGACGGATTCTCTATCGGTTCGAACGATATGACCCAATTGACTTTGGGTGTCGACCGCGACAGCGGCGGCCCGATTGCCGGTACTTTCGACGAGCGGAATCCTGCGGTTAAAGTGATGTTGCATCTGGCTATTTCTGCTTGCCGCAAACACAATAAATATGTCGGTATCTGCGGACAAGGCCCGTCTGACCACCCTGATTTTGCTAAATGGTTGGTAGAAGAGGGTATTGAAACCGTATCGTTGAATCCGGATACCGTGATTGAAACTTGGCTGTATTTGGCAAAAGAATTGAACCAATAAATTTAGCCGTCTGAAAGTTTGAAATAAGAAACGCCACATTGTATATGTGGCGTTTTATTATTTCAGACGGCCTTAAATATATATCGACTGAATACGGTATGGTTTATTTAAAGGAACAATCATTGGTTTAATCAAAATAAGCACGGCAAATTATCCGTGCTTATTTTGATGGCGATAACCGCACAATAGCTGAGAGGCACTCAGCTCAATATCACTTCATCCGATAGTTCGTTTTCCGACTGGCCATTGCCGGTATTCGGCAGATAAGTGGTTAAGATTTGATTGACTTCCTTTAAACCGCTTTCCAAGCCGGAAACAAATGCACCTTGCTTAAACGATTCGCGCATTACTTGGCAGGTGTGTTGCCAGTTTTCAGGGCTGACTTTAGCTGCAATGCCACGGTCGGCGACAATCTCAACCACTCGGTCGGCAAAAGAAATATAGATAAGTACGCCGCTGTTCATTTCGGTATCCCATACGCCTAACTCACCAAACCACTGCCAGGCACGGGTGCGCGGTTCCAAGCCTTGAATAACGGCATTGCTCGGATAGCGCGATTCGATGACAAAACGTATCTGCCCTTGATGATTTTGTTCGGACAGGCTGATATCACGGCTGATACGTTGCAGATCGCTTGTCGGGAAATAACGCTCCACTCGGAGTTTAGGGTGTAGCCAGTGTTGCCATAAACGTTTGAATTTATTTTGTTCCATATTCTTACCATCCTCCCGATGCACCGCCGCCGCCAAAACTACCGCCGCCGCCACTAAAACCACCGCCGCCGCCGAATCCGCCGCCGCCACCAAATCCGCCTCCGCCGCGCCAACCACCTGAGCCACCGCCACCACCGGAAATAAATGTATTACTGCCGATAATGAGGGAGAGGATAACGGCAATAAAAGCGGAAATTAGTGCTGTGATAAGACCGAAACCCAAGAGGAGGGAAAGTAAGAACAGAACGCCGCCGGAAGCGATACTGCCTAGTATACGGCCGAAGATGGCTTTAAAAAAATTACCGAAAAATAATATGGCAAACAGTAATAATATCGAGTTATTGCCACCGCTGCTTTTATGAGTGTCTGATGTATTGAATTCGGGCAATTCTTCGCCGGCAATCAGTTTTTCCAGTTGCACGACAACGGCGGTAATGCCTTCGTCTGTTTTGCCTTCACGCAAATAAGGGCGTAATACATCTTCGAGAATTCTTTTCGCATACACATCGGGAATCGCACCTTCCAAACCTCGGCCGACGGCCAGATGGGTTTTGCGTTCGTCACGCACAAGCAGTAGCAATACGCCGTCGCTGATGTCTTTTCGGCCTGGCTGCCATGTTTGCATAACACGGGTTGCATAATCGAACGTGGTCTCCGGTTCAATAGTCGGAACCGTCAATATCATAATTTGGCTGCCTTTTTCACGGCTGTATTGCAAGAGATGTGTATTCAACTCCTGCCGTGCTTGGGGCGTCATCATATTGGCCGTATCCATCACCGGAGCGGTAAGTGCCGGTACGGGGGCCAAATCGGCGGCAAACAGATTGAAACACGCCAGCATCATGGCAAAAAAGATGCCTAAACGTTGTAGAGCAGATTGCATGGGTTTCCTTATTTCTATTTCAAGGCGAATCAGTATTCAGACGGCCTTTTAAATAATAAAGTAGTGGGTGCGGATATTTTGTGGTTGTTGGCAGCAGGATTTAATGCCGTGCACCAATCATAATAACAGCCATGCCGCTCAAACATAAACCGATGCCTATCCAATCGGTGAGTTGCGGTTTGATGCCTTCAACAGCCCATAGCCACAATAGCGCGGTACCGATATAGACACCGCCGTATGCCGCATAAACCCGCCCGCTGGCAGTAGGGTGTAGTGTTAGCAGCCAAACGAATACCGTCAGGCTTAATATGGCGGGCAGTAGCAACCACGGCGAACCGTTTTGCCTAAGCCAGAGATAGGGCAGATAGCAGCCGGTAATTTCGGCCAAAGCGGTTGCGGTAAACAATAGTAAGGTTTTGAGCATAAATATTTGTTTAAAAAAATATTTTTTCAGACGGCCTTGTCATCTATATGGTTATCATGATGCTAAGGCCGTCTGAAACAGATTAAAACTCTACTTTAGGTGCATTGGAAATGGCGCCTTCATTTTCTACCGTAAATTGTGGGCGGGCATTCATGCCGAAAATTTTCGCGGTAATATTTTGCGGAAACTGGCGTAAGGTCGTGTTATAGGTTTGCACGGCTTTAATATAGTTATTGCGTGCCAAGGCAACACGGTTTTCCGTACCTTCCAATTGTGCCTGCAAATCGCGGAAATTTTGGTCGGCTTTTAATTGAGGATAGTTTTCCGAAACTACCAGCAAACGGGAAAGGGCGCTGCTTAATTCGCCTTGCGCTTGTGCATATTGCTTCATTTTTTCTTCGTTGGTCGCATCTTCGGTTGTCATTTGGATGCTGCCTACTTTACTGCGTGCTTCAGTGACTTCGGTAAGCACTTGCTCTTCGTGGGATGCGTAGCCTTTCACCGTATTCACCAGATTGGGAATTAGATCGGCACGGCGTTGATATTGGTTGAGCACTTCCGACCAGGCCGCATTGGCTGCTTCGTCTTGCGTCTGCATGGTGTTATAGCCGCAGCCGCTTAAAGCAAAAAGAGAAGTGAATACGGCCAAAAAGGCCAGCCATTTTTTCAACATATAGATTACTCCGTTTAAAAATCGGTTAAGGGTTCGGCAAAGGCCGTCTGAAAAGATTATAGTATAACCAAAATCATATATGGTTTAGCGAATTCATGATAAACAGAGCTATATTTTGTTTCATTTATTTTAATTATTACAATTTATTACATTTTATTTTTTCAAAACCATGAAACTCGCCAACATTTTATTTGCGATAAGGCAAAATTCAAGGCGTTTCAGCTTTGTTTTATCATGGTATGATAACTGCTAAAATAAAGGCTGATATTGGTTAGCCTGAAGTTGTTGTGCCAATTCATAAAAGAACTTGTAAGGAATGATTGAAAATGAGAATTTTGCTTACCGGCTCCAAAGGTCAGCTTGGCCGCTGTTTTAAAGACCGTCTGCCTGAAGATTGGGAGCTTATCGCCGCCGATTCAGCCACACTTAATATTACCGATGCAGCAGCTGTTATGAATATGGCAAAGAATTTCCAACCCGATGTGATTGTGAATACGGCTGCTTATACCGATGTGGATAAAGCGGAAAAAGAGCAAGATGCGGCATTCGCAGTGAACAGTACCGCCGTATATAATTTAGGGGTTGCGGCAAGTGCGGTGAAAGCCCGTTTTGTACA